>CAZUXC010000001.1:0-130292 GCA_964624045.1 uncultured Methanospirillum sp.
TCGTGGTGAGCGTGGGATACAATAGTGGATCACGGACACATATAAGAGTTTCTCAAAATCCTCTCTTTTTTCTAAAAATTTTCAGAGATCTAACCAGAGAGAAAGGCTATACCAAGAGTACAACGAAATCAAAATATCGCCAATTCAAAGAAATTTTCTGCTATTGTTCATTTTAATACAATTGCGCGTAAAGTCAGAGAAACGAGTGGTAAAATCGCTCCTACTCTTCAATATCTAACCGCGCTTTCTCAGCCAATGCAAAGAACAAATATGCCAGGTCTATTACTGCGCATCCAGAATCACAATAATATCACTATCAGCAGTATCAGAGGAGGTTAAATTTTGAATCGATTTACCTGAAAGCAACGAGTCCAGAGGCACTCACTAAATCTAAGACGAACAACATAGTAATTTTCAAACGCCGGGAGTAAAGAGATGTCCTGATTATTATTTTGTGAGACTTTCAGGATTAGAGAGGATTTAACCCTTGATACTTCGTCCCCAAAGTAGAATGGTTTGAAAAGGTTCTCTTTGAATAATTATCTTTATACTTCAAATAAAAGGGAGAACTGGCCCAAACTGATCAATTTATTTAGATTTAATTCAAATTTTATTGCAGACTTGTGAAAATTACACCTCAACTTTAGAAAATTTGCTGATAAAATATCTGATATGCGCTAATATTGTACCGATAAAAGACAATTATGAGGAGATTCTAGCACTATGAATCGTCATCTGCTTGACACCCATGCACAAAACAATGCAATCAGTCAGGTAAATCCGATAACGAAAATACTTCTCGGTATTGGTACACTTATTCTCGTTCTTATCTCTCAAACCCCCATCATACCCACAATATCCACACTTACATTAAGTCTGACCCTTATCATTATTGCGAAAATCCCTGGAAAAGAGTACATTCGCCTGCTCCTCATTCCAGCAGGTTTCACACTCATTAGCGTATCAGCAATATTATTGCTTAGTTCTGGAGGGGAGGTTTTCTGGGAGATGCATCTCGCACCGTGGTTAACCATCTCAATAACTCAAAATGGTGTCGAAAAGAGTATGATCATTCTGTTACGGGTAATCGGGGGAACAGTATCGCTCTTATTTATCTCTCTCACCACCCCGTTTACTGATATTATCCGGCTTCTCAACCAGTGTCGCATCCCCCAGGAGATAACAGATCTCATGACAATCTTATATCGGAATATTTTCATTCTTCTCGAACAGGCAACCCAGATTCATGCTGCACAGATCATGAGACTCGGGTACAATCGGCCCCGAGAGGCAGCAGAATCCTTCGGAATGTTATGTGGATCCTTATTCATCTCAAGTTGGAATGCCGGAGATGATCTCATCCGGGCAATGGACAGTAGATGTTATGATGGCAAATTTCCAATCTTAACCCCAAGCAATCCAATCAGCGCACGGAATATGGGTCCAGTGATAGTATTTTTATCCTTTCTGATAGTTTTATTGATTTTATTTTCCCCCAATATTCTGATTGAGGGGATTTGATGGGCACTGTCATTGAAGCAGATGATGTATCCTATCGCTATCCCGGAGGTCAGACAGCCCTGAAAAACGTCACATTTTCAGTCCATTCACAAGCAAAGATAGCCTTGGTAGGTGCAAATGGAGCAGGAAAGTCGACCCTATTACTTATGCTCAATGGGATGCTTAGACCAGAAAGAGGAGTCATCAAATATCATGAAAATTCGCTAATCTACACGAGAGCAACGTTAAAAGAGATAAGACAGAAAATTGGATTTGTATTTCAGGATCCGGATAAGCAGATAATCGCACCAACTGTATGGCAGGATGTGGCTTTTGGTCCAACAAATCTTGGATATACAAGAGATGAGGTTCAAGAAGCAGTTCATATAGCTCTCCATCAGGTAGGGCTTGAAGGATTTGAACGCCGGCCCCCCCATCTGCTGTCAGGAGGAGAGAAAAAACGAGTCGCAATTGCTGGGATACTAGCAATGGATCCTGAAGTTCTAATCCTAGATGAACCAACGAGCATGCTGGACCCTGCAGGATCAGAAGATATCATGGATCTTCTGGAAGAACTGCATCATCAGGGGAGAACTATCATCATCTCTACACATGATGTTGAACTTGCCTACTCATGGGCAGACACAATTATCCTCATGGAAAAAGGGGAAATTATTGCGAGTGGAACTCCTGAACAGGCTTTTGCTGATAAAGGTCTGGTTAGACGTGCCCGGCTCCGAAATCCAGTAATAGTGGAGTTGTATAACGAATTACTGAGGCGTGGACTTCGAAAACCCCCAACTATGCCCCGATCAATTCTGGACATGATACGCATCATTGAATGTGACAGACATGGAGGAATGCAGATGAAAGGCCATAACTGCGGGATCATCTATGTTATCGATGTCGCTAGTGCAGATGAGAAAATAACCCAAAGCATCCTCAACAAGTATCAGATCAATACTGTTGGTGCTATGGGCAGTAAAGCTAAGATCAGTGCACGTCAGTGGGGGATAATTCCGGATTATACCTATGCAGTAATCGACAAATGCATTCTACATTCCATGAACGGAAGGAGATCCCTCATCCTCACCTCAGGAGGTATGGTTCCGCGAGTTGTGGAAAGAATAAAGGAGTTTAATCAGGAGAATAATCGCACAATTGACGTTATTACTGAAAATGCTCCGTTATCAAATATCAATGATAAACCAAACGGTTCATCTGATCTAGTGCCCGAAGAACAGAAACAACATTATACCTTTTGAGTCAACCGGCCCAATATAATCCCCATTCATGAACCGTGAAATTCCTGCTTCACCCCCCAAAGGAGGCCCTACCAAGGATGAAGTGCTTGCGATATCCCTCTTTAAACTGGGATTATTAAAGAACGATGTTTTCGCTGACCTTGGATGCGGAACAGGGAAAGTCTCCGTAAATGCTGCTCCATTAGTCCAAAAGGTCCATGCAGTTGATATTCGCAAAGAAGCGTGCTCATGGACGGAGAATGAAGTAAAGAAACAAGAAATTCCAAACATTTCAGTTCACTTAAGCGAGAATAATGATTTCATTTCCAGTCTTGACCATCTGGATGCCGCATTTATCGGAGGCTCACAAGGCATATCAGATGTGATAGATACCCTTGCTGAACTTAGAACACGAACGGTGGTCATTAATGCAGTTATGCTCGAAACGGTGAGCACCTCAGTGAAGGCACTTAGGGATAATGGAATGTTTAAAGAAGTAATTTCTGCGCAAATTTCACGAAGTTATCCAATAGGATCAGGAATCATGTTTAAACCAATAGATCCGGTATTTATTATATGCGGGGGTAACTGATCATGTTGACGGCGATCGGACTCGGCCCCGGCGACCCAGAATTACTTACTCTTCGGGCAGTACGATACCTGAAAGAAGCGGATATTGTATTTGTCCCAGGTGGAATTGCCAGAGGCCTTGTTGAACCATATTGCACGCCTGTAGAGTTATCTTTTCCAATGAGCCACGATGAAGAAGCAATATCAAGGCAAATTGAGGAGAATGCTTCAATCATTGCCCCTCATGCAGAGAAAGGAAACGCAGTTTTCGGGATCATCGGAGATCCAAATCTTTTTTCCACATTTTCCCGTCTGTGTATCGCAATCAGAAAAAAATATCCTCACCTATCGATCTCCACTATCCCAGGGGTAAGTTCGATTACCGCCCTGACATCAATCACCGGAATTCCAATCAATGGAGGATTTATCGTATCGGATGGCTCGCCTATAAAAGCAAAGATACAGATGAAAGTAACCCAGCCTCAAAAGGCAGAAGCGGAACTCAGAGAGGAGGGATATAACCGGTTTGTTCTGGTTGAAAGGATGTTTATGGAAGGTATGAAAGTTTGGGAAGGAGAACTTCCGGAAAAGAGTAATTATTTTTCTCTTCTATTTGCGGAGAAAAACTGATGTATGCGCCAGTATGGTTCGTAGGAGCAGGGCCTGGAGATCCGGATCTAATTACAGTTAAAGGAAATCACCTGGTTTGCAATGCAGATCTTCTCATATATGCAGGGTCACTGGTTAATCCGGAATTAGTGCAAAGATCGTCAGCCTCTGACAAGCATGATAGTAATGGAATGTCTCTTGAAGAGATGACCCCTTTAATGGTGACCGCGGCAAAACAGGGAAAAACGGTCGTCCGGCTTCATTCTGGTGATCCTGCATTATACGGGGCCATCATTGAACAGATGGAACTACTCAGGGGCGAAGGGATACAATGTGAAGTTGTACCCGGAGTATCATCACTCTTTGGTGCAGCCGCAGCTTTACAGTGCCAACTTACTCTTAGGGGAGTATCGGAATCAGTCATTATCACCAGACCTGCAGGAAAAACCCTGGAATTCGATCATATTGCAGAGTATTCCAGATGTCACGAAACAATGGCAATATTTCTAGGATCTGATCGACTGGATGAAGTAATCAAAAAGGTCGCTCACCCCAGCAAGACACCTGCGGTAGTAATCTATCATGCTACCTGGCCGGATCAGAAGATTATTAGAGGAACTGTGGGCGATATCGCAAAAAAAGCAAAGGACGCAGGCATTAACCGTTCCGCTCTCCTCCTGATAGGAGAAGTATTTGGTGAAGAACTCCCCGGACACATCAGATCTGAACTCTACTCATGAGTAAGACTATTGTAACCGCACTTCCCTATTTTGTGGAGCAGGGAGAACAAATTGCCAGACTTATTGAGGGAACCTTTGTTCCATATCATGAAACGGTATTTGAGGAATCATTCGCATCCACAGACCAGATAGTCGCAATAATGGCGATTGGGATAGTAATCAGGAAGATAACCCCTCTCCTGAAAGACAAATGGGCAGACCCGGCTATAGTGGTGGTCAGCCCTGATATGAAATATGCTATACCAATCAGCGGAGGGCATCATGGGGCGAATGATCTGGCAGATAAGCTGGCACAAGTAAGCGGTCTGATACCTGTCATAACCACCGCTACCGAATCCACCGGCAGACCATCGGCAGAGAAAATTGCTCACGAGCAAAATCTGCGCATTGTGAACACTGAATCAACCAAAATTTCAAATGCAGCAGTGCTCAAGGGAACAGCTGGCATCTACACTGTCGAAGGTCCGGGAATGGTAATCGCCAAAAAAGGAGTCACATTTCTCGTATCTACAGCACCATATGTTGTTGGGATCGGTTGTAGAAAGGGAACAGAGGTGGCAGAGATTACAAAGGCAATATACGATGCTCTTGAAGGTTGCAATCTGAAATATTCGGATATCAGTATCTATGCGACCAGCACCCTGAAACTTCATGAGCCAGGGCTCACCCAGGCAATCCAGAAGGTTGAGGGCAATCTCATATTTCTTGATCATGAAACACTCTGTCATGAGACGCCATCTTCATCATCAGCAGCAGAGAGATTTGGCATTCCCGGAGTAGCTGAACCGGCAGCACTTGCAGTATCATATAAAAAAGAACTTGTCATGGAGAAAAAAGTTTATGGAAATGTCACTATCGCAATCGCCAGGTGAGGAGCAGACAGGCCGGCTTTACATAGTCGGCATCGGCCCTGGTTCACCAGAAATGCTTACCAGGCGTGCTGAAATTGTTTTAACCAACGCATCAGTTATCATTGGAAACGACTTCTATATTGATCAGATAACCCATTTGCTGGATGGTAAAGAGGTTATTCGTAGCAAAATGGGGAAAGAAGTGGATCGGGCAGAGGAATGCATCAGCCTGGCAAAAACCCGGAGTGTTGCTATGGTTTCTGGAGGAGATCCCGGAGTTTATGGGATGGCCAGCATTGTTCTTGAAGTTCTTGAGCATTCAGAAAATTCCATCCCAATAGAAGTTGTTCCGGGAATTACCGCCGCCACGGCGGGAGCTGCCCGTCTTGGTTCTCCGCTCTCTGGTGATTTTGCGGTGATCAGCCTTTCAGATCTCCTGACTCCCCGAGAGGTAATATTCAAAAGACTGACCGCATTATTTTCGGTTCAAATACCCGTGGTACTCTATAATCCTAAGAGTAGAACACGTACTGAACAACTTGGAGAGGCAATTAATCTCGCATTACAGCATTTATCTCCGCAAACCCCTGTTGGCGTAGTAAGAAATGCTTATCGTGAAGATGAGTCCGCAATTTATACCACACTTGAAAAAGTCTGGGAGATTGAAGATCTCATTGATATGCATTCTGTAGTATTTATTGGCGGAGAAGAGACAAAAATCTGGAAAAGAGGAGAAGATGTCAAAGGAATCATCACACCCCGGGGTTACCACCGGAAATACGTATATTGATCTCGGAGCAGACACGAAAGAGGGGTATGCAATATCTTCCCGATCCCGAGAGATGGCACGTCAAGCCATTGGTGACCAGACCTTGGAGGATCGAATACGCCAGAGATGCTCTATTGCAGTCGGCGATTTTTCCATGGCAGAACTGATGCGGTTTTCACATGATCCCGTTTCAGCAGGACTATCAGCCCTTGATGCAGGTGCTCCAATTTTTACTGATATCAGAATGGTGCTCACTGGGATTCAAAAGAAAGGACATAGTAGTCCAATCACCTGTGTTCTTGATATTCCCGCAGGAGAACTACAAGATGGGGGAAGAACCCGAACATCAGCAGGGTTTCTTGCCATAAAAGATCAAATAAAGGGTTCTATTGTAGTAATCGGAAATGCTCCCTCTGCCCTCCTGGTTCTTTGTGATATGATCAAAGAGGGATTTCGACCTGCACTGGTGATCGGAACACCCGTTGGATTTGTTAATGCTGCAGAGTCAAAAGAACTTCTAAGAACCGTCGACATTCCTTCAATATCCAATGAGGGAACCCGTGGTGGAACACCGGTTGCAGTCGCAGCAGTAAATGAGATAATCACAATCTTTGCATCACAACACTGACGTGCAGGACAGAAGCATCATCGACCCGGTGAGTGGATTTCAGTATCCTGATTCCTGGGTAAAAAGTGACATCTCCCATGAGGAGATTACATCCCTTCGAAAAGGATTGACACTGTTAACTGCCGATGGAACAATCCTTCGACGAGGATATACTACCGGAACTACCACAGCTGCAGCAGCGAAAGCAGCAGTACTCTCTCTTCGTAATTCCATATCAGGGGGAGTCACTATCCTCACCCCTGTAGGTATTAGAGTTCCAGTACCCGTTTCTGGTGATAGAGGTCATGGAATCTGCTATAAATATTCCGGAGACTACCCCGGGGATGTTACTGCAGGGATTGCGATTCATGTTGATGCAAAGATTATCCATGAAGAAATCATAATCAAAACTGGCCCGGGGGTAGGTATTTGGGAGCGTGAAAATCCCCGTTACAAAAAAGGAACGCCTGCAATTAGCCCACCTGCATACCAGGAAATATATACCGCTGTTGAAGAGGCACTACAAGATATCAAGGAGTCTGGAGCAGAAATCTGTATTTGGGTAGAAGACGGGGAAAAAGTCGCCAGTTTAACTCTCAATACCAGGGTAGGAGTAGAAAGAGGGATTTCCATCCTTGGATCAACCGGATTTGTTGAGCCTTGGGATGATCATCTCGAAGAATCCCTCATTGACCGTGTTTCGCAATCGCAAAAGCTTGTTCTGACAACTGGAAGAATTGGGCTCAGATATTCACGAGTTCTATTTCCCGGATACGAAGTAATCCTGGTTGGCTCTAAGATTGGCCCGGTTCTGCGACACGCACAGGGAGAAGTTATCATATGTGGCCTTCCAGCGTTGATACTTAAGTTCATGGATCCGGATTTTCTTGATGAATCAGGATATGGGTCTGTAGAGGAGATGCTCGGTACAGACCGGTTCTCAGAGCTGGCAATGAAAACTATCAACGATTTCTCTCATAGACATCCCGGAGTTCGTGTCGTCCTGCTGGAGAGGAGTGGGGGAATCCTTCTGGAGTCATCATGAAAATTGTAGGAGTTGGTTGTGGTCCAGGTCTTCTCACCGAACAGGCTGCCCAGGTTATCAGAACCGCTACTGAAATCCATGGTTCTGACCGGGCAATTGAACTTGTCCGAAATATTATCCCTGTAACGTGCAAAGTGCAGAAGATTGAGAAATATAATACACTCAGAACCCTTCCAGAAGGGGCAGTGCTCCTTTCAACCGGGGATCCCATGCTCTCCGGTCTGGGGTACCTCCCCGGGCAGGTTATTCCCGGAATATCATCTGTTCAATTAGGAGCAGCCCGTCTGCATATTCCCCTTACCAAACTTCTGATTCTCACCGCTCATGGACGGGGGCATGATGAAGCAATAATAACAGCTCATGAAGAGGTTGCAAAAGGGCGAGCGATCTGCCTCATCACAGATCCTATGTTTGATATTGGCCTTATCTCCCGACATTTTATTAAATTTCAGAACCACCGGATAATTATCTGTCAGGATATTGGTTATCCGAATGAGAAGATAATTGAAGGGACTGTCAAAAACCCACCAGTTCTAACATCAGGGTTGTATATTCTGTTTCTCCTTCCCCCTGCATGACAGAGAGTAACACTACAGAGCCTCTGCTATGCTGTTAATTTTTCTTAAAAGGGATTGATCCCTGCTATCCGGGGGCAGTCAACCGATTATTCGGACATGCAGGGATCAACGGGGTCTTTATCGAACAATGCCCTCCTACAACAACAGGAGATGATAACCGCATATGATGGGGGGTGTGAAATGAGGTATTTCACGTGTATGCGTCAGGTGTTATTCGGATGGGGGGATGTTGTTATCACAACACTGTCTGTTGCAGAGAGGTAATAATAGTCTAACGCACGAGTATATTAAATTTGGGGCAATATATTGCATATTTATTGAAAACAAACAATAATTGAGGACTTATAATTAGGCAACTCAATTGATGACTAAAAATTTCCTAAAACATCTAGATCAAAAGGCAAGAATAAATAAATAGAATGCCTATTATGAGGTGTGAAGACCACAACCCGGGTCAAGAAAATTAACGGGCATGAGTACCTGTACGAGATAACGTATTACTATGACAAAGAAACCAGAAGGACGAGGCAAAAGAGCAGATATCTGGGGAAATATGTCGATGGTAAACCAGTTAGAGTCAGAGAAAAAGCAAAGAGTCCAGAGCGGGTTTATTCATATGGAGAATTTATTCCGTTTCTTACTGCAATCAAATCACTGGAGCTTCATGAAATACTCAATACCCATCTAACTGAACATGAAACGCGGATTTGTTTAACACTCGCCATGGCTGCCCTAACTTGTCCGGATGCCATATATAACCCCGGATCCTGGTTTGAAGGAACAGCGCTTTCCCGGATCTATCCAGGCCTAAAGATATCCAGCCAGTCAGTAACAAAAATACTAAAAAAACTCGGCGAGACAATAATACCTTTAGATATCTGTAGATCCTGCATTAACAAGAGGGATAGTACAGAAAGCAGAGTGTATGACATCATGATCCCGCGGTTGCGGTTTTTAGAACAAGAGCAGGGAAACACAACAGAGACCCAGTTTTTTGACCAGTTGTCCCTATTTTACGATAAGAGTATGAGTGTCCCTGCAGCATATCTCCCGCAGGTTAAGAACCTCACCGCAACAAGATTAGTAAAAAATTCTGTTGCTGGAATGCATGTATTCCATTATCGTAGCACTACGCTGATATCAGGAAGAAGGTATCAGTCTGCAATGAATATCTATGGGCTCATTTTTAGTGGGACTCCATTTGTTATCCCTATCACACCGGATAATGATCTCGTTCGGGATGAGATCAAACGCCATCGCAATGAACTGATGCATCCAAAAAATCTCAGGATATTTCATAGCGAAACACTCTTCGTCATTCCTATTACCATCCCGGTTGAATCAGTTCAATTACATGGGTATATCTGTTATAGCCCTCGAAGAGATGAAGAAGAAAGAAATGACTGTTCTGAAGATTTGGACCTTATCGTGGAGAATCTTCATAACATTCCGATATACCGGTGGACCGATCCTGCTGAGGCAGTAAAAGATATTGCCGGGAAATATGAGCAGTTCATCCAATGGAAAATTGTAGAAAACCGACTTTCCGTGAGCGTTAAACAAAAAGCAGTTGCAAGACAACTGAGAGATGCTGGAATATCTGTACTTCTTTATGCGGGAGGTGATTTCCAATGGGATCAGTGCATGCAATGGACATCAGAGCAACATGAAGATGAGATATTTTTCAGAACAGTTTCAAAACAGTTCCAGATTTATCCCCACACAGTTGATGCAGAAGTAATTCGCCAGGGTATCTATCTGATTGTTTTCATCAGCCTCATGATGAGGCGTTGGGCAGAACGCCAGTTTGAGGCAGCAGGCCTTTTAAGTGTTTCAAGTTTTCAAAAAATCCTCATTGATCTGGCAAAAATACGAGTAATCGGTTTAGGCAATGAGCGAACAATCCTCACCGGCATCCAGGGGAGGCAACATGATATTATTGACAGCCTGAAGTGGCAACTCGATTTTCAATCATAACAAGAGAACAGAGTGGCTAATACCAGGGAAAAGGATACATTCATCCTTGGATAGAATGAAAAAATCTCTTGCCCATATTTTCTCCCATCATATCAAGGGAGAGGTTCGTCACTATCTTGGTTAATCTCAACAGAGGACTACACCCCATTAGGCAGGGTAAGATAAAGGAAAAATAAATAACCCCCCATTTAGGCATACTGCCAATATGATATGAGGGGGTGAATCAGAATGTTTTTTTTCCAAGTCTTTTCCTTGACATCGGGATATGTGTGATATATGCCACTATTCTGCAATCTTGATTCGATCACCGCAATCCTGCAGCAACCCTTCCTTAATCATGGTCGACAGAATATCAGCCACCCGGAAATTTTCCGCTTCGATTTTTCCAATAATATCGTTTAAGGATGCGAATCCCTCTGTGAGGAGAAGCTTAAGGATCTGTCCTCGAATCTGCCGGTCCGAACCCTCAAATGGAGATTGACGATGGTAATGTTTGCTCCTCCGATTTGGATTCATTACGCGGCTTTTCAGCCACGTTCCATAATCCATCAGAGCATAATACCATTCACGTGGATTCACCCTATCAAGAGTCATGGCGATAAGTGGGAGGATATCCTGATCTGCAACTGTTTGTCCGGGAGGGAAGAAATGGTGAATATACACGCGTCTGATATTTGTCTCGATAAAGACCACTGGAACATTATATGCGAAGGTTATGATGGAACCGGCGGTTGCTGCACCAATCCCAGGAAAGGTGATGAGAACATCAGGATCCTTAGGGAGGACTCCCCCCCATTTCTCAACTAGGATTCCCGCGATATTATGGAGATATTTCGCTCTCCGATTATACCCAAGACCCTGCCATGCTTCAAGAACCTCATAAAGAGATGCTTGTGAGAGTGAAAAAAAGTCAGGAAATTTCAAAATAAACTCAGGGAACTTTTCAAGCACCCGTGGTACCTGTGTCTGTTGCAACATCACTTCGGATACAACCACCCAATAGGGATTGGCATTATCACGCCATGGCATGGGTCGTTTTCCGCGCGCATAGAATCCATTCACAAGTCTGATAAACGCTTCACAGTCATCAGAGACATCTCCATGAAAAAAAGAATCGGTCCCGGTGTCCAGGGATTGCTGGTCTGTCATTTGCTGTTTTGGAAGGATGCCAGCAAGGCAATCCGTTCTCGGTATGCCTCAATGCGAAATTTTCGTTTCAACCCGGTATCATTCATATATCTCACCATACCAAAAATCGGTCGTTCTTTCCATGGGCGATCATGTCTTCCAAAACACCAGGCTACACCAGTATAACCATTTGCATCCCGTCCATCCAGTTGATACCGGTTATTCAGATACAAAGCGATTTTATATCCTTTCTCCGGGGTTTCTGCCCATTCTAGTATCTTTTTCCCCCAGTACATCCGGAGATATCCATGAAGATACCCGGTCAGAACCATTTCAGTTTGCATGGCATTCCAATATGGATCATGAGTATGTGCCTGCTCAAACTCCTCCAGAGTATACATATACGGACGAGTATCTCCAGCATGAACCTCCAGGGTTCGTTTAGCCCATTCAGGAAGTGCAGAGTGAAAGTCATCATATCCAGGATTATATTCGAGAAAGTTGGAGGATAATTCTCTTCGAACAATAAGTTGTTCCAGAAATGGCGCCATCCCGGGACTCTTAGTCTTTTTTGCAGCTAGAGCAACCTGAAGGGGAGAAATTTGACCAAAGTGCAGATAGGAGCTTAAGCGTGAGGTCGCCCTTGCATTTGGATCATTTCTGTCTTCATCATACCAGGATAACCGTTCCTTCAAAAACCATGACAATTGAATTTTCGCTGTCTCCGTCCCCCCCTTCAACGATACAGGAGGAACAGTCTGATCAAATGGAAGTGAAGAGAGAAGAGAATCCACATCCTGAAGAGACACAGAGCCACCACTCCAACCCAGAGATGAACGAAGAAGGGTGCGGGGATGGAGGGGATGCAGAAATTCAGGGAGCAGCCGGGATATCTTTGGTCTGAAAGTACCTGCTGACCACTCCATCTTTGGTGATGCAAGCCTGACCGGAACGATGACTCCCGTCTCAATGCTCATTATTGGGCAGGAAACCCTCTCCCACACTGTTTCACGCCACTGTTTCTGAATTCTCAGGTAGCCATGATCGGTTATCAGAATACATGCTGACTGAGCAATATCGGGAACGATGGTTGCCGGGTCACCAGAAAAAACCTGGAGACGGATCCCACGGGATGCAAGTTGCTGCTCTACCTCTACGAGCCCGTCGAGAAGAAAGGAATAATGTCGCAGATTCGCTTCAGGAAAGAGAGATGTCAAAACAAAGATTACTAATAGCGGCTTTTTCTCCGCATTTGCCCGGTCAATTGCATACTCCAGGGCATGATTATATTCAGTTCTGACTGCATCCTGCATCCAGTACAGAACATGGTCTCCCTTCTGTAGAAATTTTGAATCCTGAAGGCCATGAATTCGTTCCTGCTGGATCACTCCTCTATTTCCTCCTGAAAAGTTCTTCCAGCCGCCCTCGTGAGAAAGAAACCACTGTTGGTCGACCGTGAGGACAGGTGTAGGGTTCTGAAGTGCAGACAAGCTGGCGGATAATCTCCTCACCCTGCTCCGCAGTGAGAAGGGCCCCTGCCTTGACTGCACCCCTACAGGCTACCATGCAGGATACTGCCTCATGAAGGCGGTTTCCCTTTCCACCAGAAACTGCTTCTCCAATAATCTCCTTGATCGCTTCAGGATCTTCGCATCTCCCCAGAACGACCGGAACACCCCGAACACACCAGGAGTCTTTTCCAAATGGTTCGAGATGAAAACCTTCTTCCTCCAAATCTGAACGGATTTCTCCAATTATGTGTGATTCAGAGGGGCTGAGAGAGAGAACAATCGGTACGATCAGTTCCTGAGAGAGAGTCCCTTCCTTCTGTTCCCGTTTCAGTTGATCATACCGGACTCGCTCGTGAGCTGCATGTTGATCGATGACCACCAGATCCCCTTCAGGATTGGTCGCAAGCAGATAGGTTGCAGCAATCTGCCCAATATAGGTGAGACGAGGAAATCGGGATTCAACCGTAGAATCACCCTGATCAAGCAACAATCGGGATTGTCTGAGCTGACGTGTCGTGGTGCGGTATCCGGCGAGAGTAGCCTCACAAACCCGTTGAGCCGGAGTGAGTGGATAATGATATCCAGAAGGTTGGGAGAGGGGGAGCTCCAGAGCAGGAGAATCAGACAGTTTTCCAGTTTCTTCTTTCCCGGACCCGGGGTGAGATAGATCTCCCATCAGAAGGGCATTCCGGACAGCTGATGAGATAAATCCAAGAAATGTTGATTCATCTGCTATCCGTATTTCCCGCTTTGTTGGATGAATATTTGCATCAACCCGTGCCGGGTCAAGAGTGAACATCAGAACTGCAATGGGGAATGTATGGGAAGGAATCAATGTCCCGTATCCCGAACGAATTGCCCCTGATATCCGCGGTGAAACAATCAATCTTCCATTCACCGCTATGAGAATACGTTGTGGATTCTGCCTGATGAGCGAGGGATGGGAGATATAACCCTCCAAATAAATCCCCTGATCTTCATACTGAAGGGGAATCATTTTGTCTGCTTCATCTGGGCGAAGAGCACGGAGTACTTCACCAAGCGTCCGGGTGCCATGGCTGGTTAATTTCTCCTGCCTGTTCAGAAGATACCGGAACGTGATACCTGGATAGAGCAGACTGAATACCTCAAGGACTGCAGATACCCGGGATAATTCAGTTGCAAGCCCGCGAAGAAATTTTCGCCGTGCCGGAGTAGTAAAAAAAATCTCTTCGATAGTCAGGCTGGTACCAACCGGTGATCCAATGGATCCCTCTTCAAGGATCTCTCCGCCACTGATAATAACCCGGGTTCCGGCATCCTGATCCTGGGTACGGGTCACCATAGTGACATAGGCAATTGCAGCGATACTTGCAAGTGCTTCGCCCCGAAATCCCAGAGTCAGACAGGAGTGAAGATCATCGGCAACCCGGATCTTGCTGGTTGCATGGGGATGAAATGCAAGCATTACTTCGTCAGGAGGAATGCCTGACCCGTCATCGATGATCCGGATTTGAGTAATTTCCTTTTTATTGGTACTTATCTCGACGGTGATGGAAGACGCACCGGCATCGATGGAGTTTTCAACAAGTTCCTTTACAATCGAGGCAGGACGCTCAACTACTTCACCTGCCGCAATCTGGTTGACCGTATCTCCATCAAGAACACGTATCCCTCCAGATCTTGTCTCATTCACCATGGATCTCTGGCCCGGTTTGAAAGAGTCGCGAGAAGAGTTAACGCCTCAAGAGGAGTGAGAGAATTCACATCGGTGGTCGCAAGTTCCTCACGGAGGGGATCTACCTTGAGAGGAGGAGTGGCTGATGTCATCGGCGAGTCGACAAGGATCATCTGAGTATATCGTTTCACTCCACCTCCAGGGGATTCTTCGCCCCTGATGATCTTTTTCATCAGCTCATCAGCCCGCCCGATAACATTTGCAGGAACTCCCGCAAGAGATGCGACATGGATACCATAACTTCGATCAGTCGCACCAGGAATGAGTTTTCTTAAAAATACCACATCTTTGTCTGTTTCCCGGACAGCAAAATGACAGTTGCGAACCCTCTTTAGATCTTCTTCAACTCCGACAAGTTCATGGAAGTGAGTTGCAAAGAGTGTGCGCGGACCTTTCGACCGTTTCCCATGCAGGTGTTCAAGCACTGCCCGGGCAATACAGTACCCATCCAAAGTACTTGTTCCTCTCCCAATCTCATCAAGGATTACCAGACTCTGATCAGTTGACTGATTGAGGATTGTTGCAAGTTCAAGCATCTCAACCATAAATGTACTCTGACCACTCGCAAGATCGTCAAACGCTCCAACCCGGGTAAATATCCGATCAACCAGCCCAATTCGGGCATAGGTGGCAGGTACAAAACTGCCCATCTGTGCCATAACAATGGTAAGAGCAACACTGCGCATAAAGGTGGATTTTCCCGCCATGTTTGCCCCGGTAATGATCAGAATCTGCTCACCCGAAGCACTTATTTCCGCATCATTGGGAACAAAACCCCCCGGGACCAATGATTCTACAACCGGATGACGACCCTCACGAATCAGGAGCGTTGGTTCAGCAATAATCTGGGGTCTGACATATCTGAACTTGAGAGCTGCTTCTGCAAGACCGGCAAACAGATCAAAACGGCTGATCCCATACGCGGTCTGTTGAAGGGCTGTCACCTGATCCCGAAGAGTGACCAGAAGATCCGAATAGAGTTCCTCTTCGAGGCTAAGCAATCGCTCATCTGCAGTGACAATCTGGGACTCCATCTCCCGGAGGGCTGGGATGGTGAATCGTTCTCCGTTTGCAGTGGTCTGCCTTCGCTCGTAATCAGAAGGAACAGCAGAGAGATTTGCCTTGGTAATCTCGATAAAAAACCCGAATATCGCATTATATTTTATTTTGAGTGATTTGATTCCCGTCCTATCTTTCTCCTGTTGTTCAAGATCCGCTATCCATTGCCTTCCATCCCGGGAAATCAGACGTAGTCGATCAAGTTCATCATGATACCCATCACGGATAACTCCGCCTTTGCGGACCAGAACAGGAGGATCATCAACGATTGCTCGCTGAATCAATGACATTACAACACTGAGATCTACAAGTTCCTTTTGTGCCTGGCAGAGAGGCTCCGGGAGGTCAGGAAGCACCCTAATCAGGGAACGGACAGACCCTGCAGCCTGGATGGCGTGACAGAGAGTGATGAGATCCCGGGGGCTCGCATTTCCGTAAGCAATTCTCCCGGCGATACGTTCTAGATCTGCAAACCGGTGTAATAATCCCCGAAGATCCTGCCGGACCATAGTTTGGTTTACCAGATATTCTACTGCATCAAGGCGATCATTAATCGCTGATACTGACCGCAGGGGAGCAGTGATCCATCGTCTCATCAGACGACGGCCCATCGGAGTGAGAGTCAGATCAAGAGTCCCTACCAGAGTCCCCTCCTCTGTTCGATCCCGTATATTAGATATGATTTCCAGATTTCGAAGTGTCACCGCATCGAGGGTAAGGTAATCGGACTGGAGATTTCGTGAGACCGATCTGATATGGGTAAGAGGATCAAACTGGGTTTTTTGTGCATATGCCAGGGCTGCCCCCCCTGCGGTGACCCCCGCAGGGATGTCCTCACAACAAAGGGCTTCAGGAGAGGCCAGATTAAACTGCCTGCAAAGAAGATTTTGTGCCTGCTCTGGATCGAAGATCACCCTGTCAGGAGTTGAAATCAACGGGACCAGTTTTCCAATCATTTCTACTATCTCTTCACCGGAACCTGGTGGGACAATGCATTCAGAAGGTCTGAATCGAGCTGTCTCTGCCCGCAGTTCTTCCCCATAACTCTGTGAACTCACTTCACAAATCTGAAAATCCCCGGTCGAGATATCAAGAAAAGCAAGGCCAAGTCGTTTTCGCTTTCCGTCTGGAACTGCAGCCATCAGATATCGGGCACCTTCCCCCTGGATAAGCGCTGCATCAATGACAGTTCCCGGAGTCACTACACGGACAACATCGCGTTTTACAATTCCCTTTGCCTTCTTCGGATCCTCCATCTGTTCGCAGATGGCTACTTTGTACCCTCGGCTGATCATTCGGGCAAGATATCCGTCCAATGCATGGTACGGAATTCCCGCAAGCGGAATCTCCTGTCCATCAGGCATCCGGCCCCGTGATGTGAGGGTGATGTCCATCTCTCTCGCACAAATTTCTGCATCCTCGCAGAATGTTTCATAGAAATCCCCCATCCGAAAGAAGATCACACAATCCGGATATTGCCGCTTTGCTTCGTAGAATTGTTGCATTGCCGGGGTCACCCGTCCCGGTTTATCCCGGGATTGGGGGCCAGGCAGAACAGGGGGCGCTTCGTTGGATATCGTTATTCCTCCGGTAGGATCTGAGATATATGCACCATCTCCAGAATCCGAAAAACCCCGGCGTGGGTATGGTGACTCTCTATTCCTATTATGTACAGCGATGAGTTAAACAACCTCTCTAACGCCTTAAAACACGAATTTATCCACTCGGTTTTCTGAATGGCAGCCAATGTATCTCCGGCTTGTTAAGGGAAGTTAATACCGGATGCATACCAGATACTGATATTATGAAAGTTGCCATCATTGGCGCTTCCGGCTATACCGGGGGTGAGCTGTTCCGGCTCCTGAATGCCCACTCCCGGGCCGAGGTTGTTTGTGCAACATCGCGGCAGCTGGCAGGTAAACCAGTCACCACCCGTCATCCTCACCTGACCGGGTTCACAAATCTGAATTTCAGCAACCCTGAAATCTCATCACTGGATGTTGATGTAGCATTTCTTGCAGTCCCACACACCGCTGCAATGGCCTATGCTCCGGACCTAATAGAACGAGGAATCAAGGTTATAGATCTTTCTGCAGATTACCGCCTGAAAAAGGAAGTTTTTGAGAAGGTCTATGGGGTGCCCCATACTGCATACTTTCCGGCTCCATACGGGCTTTGTGAGTTTCATCGTGAAGAGGTCAAAGGTGCAGATTTTGTTTCAAACCCGGGGTGTTTTCCGACCGGTGCAACCCTTGCAGCAGCGCCTCTTGCCAGATTCGCTCACACCATCATTTACGATTCAAAATCCGGAGTATCCGGAGCAGGGGACAATCCATCAGACACCACCCATTACCCAAATGTGGGAGACAATATTACTGCATACAAATTAACATCCCATCGGCATCTTGCTGAAATGCGCCAGGAACTCGGTTTCCTTGACTCTGGGGCAACCGCATATTTTACACCGCACCTTCTTCCGGTAAACAGGGGGATTCTAACCACAGCTCATATTCTCCTGAATGAACCAATGGAGCAACAGGAGGTTGAACGTATTTACCGGAATTTCTATAAAAATGAGCCATTTGTCAGATATCAGCGACCATCTTTAAATGCGGTAAGAGGTTCCAACTTCTGTGATGTCACAGTGGAAGCCGCTGAAAACCGGGTTGTTGCAGTATCTGCAATAGATAATCTGGTCAAAGGAGCGAGTGGCCAGGCTATCCAAAATATGAATCTCATGTGCGGTCTTGTTGAGACCGAGGGACTCTGGAGTCCGGCAGTATTACCATAAGGAGTGAACCCATGCTCGTACAAGAGGCGATGACCCTAAACCCAATAACCTGCAGTGTTGAAGATACCGTTTCATCCGCAGGTGCACTGATGAGAGCAAAGAAGATCGGTGGATTACCGGTAATGGATGGGAACAAAATTGTCGGGATCATAACAGAGACTGACCTGCTTAAACTTCTCATGACCCATGGTCCTTCAGATGATCTCTGGCTCCCATCACCTTTTGAAATTATTGAAGTACCTATTCGTGAGTTCATTAACTGGGAAAGAACCAAAGAGGCACTGACTGATATTGGCACTCAAAAGGTTGGGGCCATCATGAGCAGTCCGGTGATCACCATATCCCCTGACAAAGATATTGAGGCAGCAGCAACTCTGATGCTCTCGAAAAAGATCGACAGGCTCGCCGTGGTTAAAGGCGGAGCCCTCACCGGGATTATTACCAGGGAAGATATTGTTTGGGCAATATCTGGAGAGGGGAAAGGGGAATGAATACCTTCCAATCAATATGTGCCGTAGAAGGAGTCAAGGCAGCAGGAGTAAAGGAAGGAAAGTTCGGTCTTGCCCTTATCCAGGCAGAAGGTACAGCCGCTGCAGCGTGTACGAAAAACATCGCAAAAGCTGCTCCCATCATTCTCATGCAGGAACGGATGAAAAAGGGAAAACTTGGGGCCATCATAACCAACAGCGGATGTGCAAATGCTCTGACCGGCAAGAGAGGAATTGCAGATGCTGAGGAGATGGCAGCAATAGCAGCTGGAGAACTTTCCCTTGAACCAAACGAGGTTGGAGTGGCAAGCACCGGAGTCATCAGCAGATACCTGGACATTCCGTTGATCAGGGACCAGTGTCACCGGGTAGCACCCGTGCTTGCTCATAGTCAGGAAGGAGAGATTGCAGCAGCAAAAGCAATCATGACCACTGATCTTGTCGAAAAACATGCTCTGGTCAGGCGTGAGGGATTTACTATCGGTGGAATATGCAAGGGATCCGGGATGATTGCCCCCAATATGGGGACTATGCTAGGGTATGTATATACTGATGCAGATATCACCGGCCCAGCTTTGCAGGATGCCCTCAAGATAGCGGTTCGAAGGAGTTTTAACCGGGTTGTTGTTGACGGAGACACCAGTACAAATGATATTGTCTTCTGCACCGCCACTGGAGCAGCAGGAAAAGTAAACCACGAGGAATTTGCTTCAGCTCTTGAAGAATGTTGCATATCACTTGGTCGTCAGATAGCCTGTGATGGAGAAGGAGCAACCAAGTTAATTGAAGTGATCGTTCGGGGAGCAAGAAACGAAGAGGAAGCAGATCTTGTAGCCCGCACGATAGTTGGATCCCCCCTTGTCAAGACAGCAGTATACGGAGAGGACCCCAACTGGGGAAGAATTGTTGCAGCAGCAGGGCGATCAGGTGCGGAGTTTGATCCAGAGCAGGTTTCCTGCTGGATTGCCGGCTCTGGTGTCCGGGCCGCCGTTTGCGAACGGGGGGCACTGAACGAGGACCTCACCCGGGCGAAGTCTGCTCTTGGAGGACGCGAAATTCAGATTGAACTGGATTTGACTGCAGGGAGCGGGAAAGCAGTGGCATGGGGATGCGATCTCACAGAGAAATACGTCGAAATTAACGGAAAATATACAACATGAAGCGTGAAGACGTCCTGATGGAAGCCCTGCCCTATATCCGGAAATTCCATGGCAAGACGATGGTAATTAAACTTGGGGGGCATGCAATGGTCGATGGAGGAATCCTGGATACCGTTGTCAGTGATGTGGTACTCCTGCAATTGATCGGAATCAAAGTGGTGCTTGTTCATGGGGGAGGGCCTGAGATCACCGAGAAGATGAAGGCCCTTGGAAAAGAACCTAAATTTGTTGGTGGCCTGCGTATCACCGATGATGAAACACTCGAAGTTGCCCAGATGGTTCTGGTTGGAAAGATCAATACCAAGATCGTATCTTTGATATCCAAAGCTGGTGGGCGTGCAATTGGTATCTCAGGAAATGATGCCAACCTGATTATTGCAAAGAAGATGGAGCGGCAGAAGGTCAGGGTTGATAATCGGGAAGAAGAAGTGGATCTTGGTCATGTAGGAGACATTGAGGAGATATGCCCGGATGTTCTGAATACCCTCCTGGAAAATGGGTACATCCCGGTTGTTGCACCATTGGCCATAGATCGTGCGGGGAACGATCTCAACATCAATGCCGATACTGCCGCAGGGGAGATCGCCATCGCCCTGAAGGCATATAAACTCATCAGCATGACTGATGTAGATGGGATTATGGACAGAGAACGAACAAGGGTGTTCCGTCAGATGACAAAGTCCGATGCCGAGCAGTTGATCACCACCGGAGTCGTATCAGAGGGGATGATCCCCAAAGTGCTGGCGGTGCTCAGGGCCATCCAGGGTGGGGTTGCATATTCACATATCATCAATGGAAATATCAGCCACAACCTTATCCTTGAACTCTTTACGGCTGAAGGAGTCGGCACAATGCTCACCATGAAAGAGGAAGAGAACTGATGAACAGGTCAAAAGAAAAGTTCTTCCATGTAAAAATCATCCCTTTCATTACCTTTTTTGTAATTATCGCCCTTCTCCCCACATCTGCTTCAGCAGGAGTTTTTCTCAAAAATGGGACGGATATAACCGAAGAGTCTCCAGTAGAGAGTATCCTCTCTGATCCCAATATAACACCTGGAGATTATTCGATTGCCTTCTTCTACAATACGCATTGTGGAGCATGTCACCTGGCAATGACCTTTCTCAATGAGTTCAGCAGTGCACATCCGGATGTTAATATCAACTCCTATGATCTCTTCAACAGCAGTGAGAATAAGGCCCTCTTTGAACAATATAAAGCAGAATATCACCGCCCATATGTTTCCGTGCCCTCGATATTCATAGGAAACGCGGGCCTTGAAGGAGAACAGGCAATTCGAGAGAACTTTGAACCTTTAGTTTCCTGGTACCAGAAAAACCAGGATCAGGGTTCCCGGATACAGAAAACCATAGAGGAAAAGACCCAAGCTCGCCACACAGTGATCAGTATCCCCCTGGTGCTAATTGCCGGACTGGTTGACGGGATAAATCCTTGTGCATCAGCAGTATTGGTATTTCTCCTGATTGTTCTGATAAATGTCAAAGAACGGCAACGTATGCTCCTGGCAGGGATAGTATTTGCCAGTGCAGCATTTTTTATCTATTTTATATCCGGCACTGGGATCTATACTCTTGCCCAGACAAACGCGATTGTCCGGATAGTTACCCTGCTTATCGGAGGTACTGCAATTGTTGCCGGTTTATTCCAGATAAAGGAAACATTCAGACCAGGGTCCGAATCTTCTCCTCTCACCTTATCTCTATGGTATTCATTGAAACGAAACATCAACCTCTTCCTAATTCCAGTTTCATTTATTCTCGGCCTTATTGTCGCTATTCCCGAGCTTTCATGTACCGGGGGGATATATCTCGCAATTCTGGATATGATCGCTTTTAAAGTAAATATGATTCAGGGCCTTATCTATCTGGTATTATACAATATCGCATTTATCATCCCGCTTCTCACAATAGTATTCCTTGTCTCCTGGCTGAAACCGGTTGATCTGAGTGAAGAATCGCATGAACAAAGAAAAGCACGACACCTTTTCAGTGGGTTGCTGCTGTTTGCATTCTCCCTGCTTATTCTTACCGGAATAATGTAACCCGTATATCCAGAGATTCCCCCTTTTTTTGAGGGGAAATTACTTCCGAATCTTATCCTGCATATCTTCACTCATCCGAATCAGAAGGGAGAAGACATCCCGTATAGAGTCTGGATCCAGTTTGAGATATTCTGCCTTCTTCATCACCGTTCGCAGTACTGCATCAACTCTGTCTGGGTCATGGGTAGGGAGACCGGTAATTGTCTTTGTTTCCGCGATCTTCAAAGCAACATCCATACGCGCTCTGATCAGGCGAATAATATCATCATCAATCTCTTCAATTTTTTCTCTGAGTTCCTGCAACGTCATATCTTTCCTACAGTTATCAGTCTGCCAGAAATAAGAGCGTTGGATCTGCTATGCATGATCCTTCAAGACGTTTACAAAAAAAGCCTCATATATACCTGCCAGTGATAAACCTGATATCTATGCATATCTGGGAACAGATACCTCAGAGAGAACGCCGGGATCTCCTTATCGCCTGGTTAGCCCTCTCCGCGGCGTTCACCGTGGCAATGATCGGAACCAGCAGAATGATGCCAGTCCTGATCCTTGAGATGTTCCTGATCTCAATGGTTACCGCAGGAATCGCATTTCTTCTTCATGAAATGGCTCATAAATTTACCGCAATGCGGTTTGGATATTGGGCCGAGTTTCAGATGAATACCACGATGCTTGTCGTGGCGGTAGCCGTTGCAGCACTTGCCAAGGTGGTGTTCGCAGCACCAGGTGCTACGATGATCTATGGAACCCACATTTCTCCTGAAGAGAACGGAAAGATCTCCCTTGCTGGTCCACTCAGTAACCTTCTCCTGCTGATTCCCTTCGTACTCCTCCTGGTAGTCGGTCTGAATACCGGAATCTTTGAACTCGCTCTGGTGGGAATTATGGGTATCAGAGTAAATGCAATGATTGCAGCATTCAATCTTCTCCCTCTCGGACCCCTGGACGGAGTAAAAATTCTGGCATGGAGCCCACCGGTATATATTGGAACCACCCTGGTAGCATTCGGGATACTATTTGCTTCCCTGAATTATACCCTCGGTGGCCCATTTTTTTCTTAAGTTCTCTTTTTTAATATCCTGACTCCTCAGGAGTTATGAGAATATTAATTCTGTACCACCATACTATCAGATATGAAAGTTGTTGCATTCTCAGGTAGCCCCCGCAAAGGAGGAAACACAGAACATTTAATTCGCAAAGTGTTTGGTGTTCTTGAAGAAGAGGGAATCGAAACAGAACTAATCCAAATCGGAGGCCAACCCCTGCAGGGTTGTACTGCCTGCATGAAGTGTTATGAGAATAAAGACAAATCCTGTGTTATTTCTGGTGACTCCCTGAACGACTATGTGAAAGAGATGATACAAGCAGATGCAATTATTCTTGGATCACCAACGTATTTTACCGATGTAACTGCAGAGATGAAAGCCTTCATTGATAGATGCGGTATGATCGGAAAAGCAAATGGGGATCTTTTCCAGAGAAAAGTCGGGGCGGCAGTAGTTGCAGTACGCCGTGGAGGGGCAATCCATACGTTCGACACGATGAATCATTTCTTCCTCTCTGCCCAGATGATCGTTCCCGGATCTTCATACTGGAATATGGGCCTTGGAAGAACACCCGGGGAAGTTGAGGATGATGAAGAAGGAATGGCAACTATGGAACTATTAGGGCATAATATCGCCTGGCTGCTTCGTAAGATCAATTCTTAAGGTTTTTCCCTGCTACATTTGAGGGGCCGGCAGCCATATCCACCGTGAGGACGAAAAATGTGTGGAGTCCTCATGGTTCTGGAAGAAGAGATCTATTTTTCATCACAGGATACCGCCAAGGAATTTGTGAAACTGCTGAAGGGTGCAGGTGTTTCTTCGCAGATGCGACAGAAAGCATCACTGGATATCAGACTGATGCTGACTGGCACATATACAAACCTGATGCCAATGTTAGAAAGTCTCATTTCCGATGGAGAGAATACCGAGGAGGAGATAGAACTATTCACTCTGACACGGGATCATCTCACTTCCGAACGAGATTTAATCGCCAGTTCTCTAGAAAAATATCAGATCGGAGAAAAGATTGGATCCGGTGTGATGGATCTCATCACCGGTGATCGGACAATTGAGGGTGATGAGGGTGAAGACGTACTCGAAGAGATCATTGAGGAGATATATCTTACGCGGCTGCTTCACCTGAATGACCTCCTGGAAATGACAGAGAGTGGACTGGTTTTATCGAAGAAAATCAACGCAGATGAATGCACTCTGTCAATTTTTGCAGATGAGATTCCAATGATTCCTGATGAAACTCTTGCAAAATATCAGGTCAAGAGTACCATCACTGCCGGAGATGATGTCGAGTGGCAGGTCACCGTGGGGACAGAGTTTGTATTTCTTGAAGATCTCACCGAAATTGGGGAATTCCTTGAGGAGAACGAAATCTCAGAAGAGGAAGGAGCATCCTTTTTCCCTCGGATTCAGATTAAACACATGCTCGTAGCCGAGATTCTTGAGATGATCAAGGATGAAGGAAAGGCAACACGAGAAGAGATCATTACCGAATTCGCAGACAGGGACATTGAGACAAAGGATGACGATGCTGCAGTATCACTCCACTTGAGTCCATTCTTTATTGATTCAGTAATCGACGACCTGAAAAAGGCCGGAGTTCTCAAAGGCAAAGATCAAAAACTTCGAATTGCCTTCTGACAAATTTCTTTATTTTCCATTTGAGTTCCAGTTACCTGAAAGAAGGTAATCAGGGTTAAATAAGGCAGTCAAGCTAAATACGAGGTTTTTTGACTTTTCTTCATCAATTATGGTCTGGATCATATCCTTAAAGTCAATCCAGACCACCTCATCACTCCCTGAAACAAATTTTCGGCTCGATTGACCGAGAAAACCCTCTATCGAAAATGAGAAAAATCCTATCATATAGTTACTCTGGACCTGCCCCCCACTCATATCGAGCCAGGTGACTTGATCATCAGGAACTTCCATAATTCCATATACCTCATCCACCACCATTCCAAACCGGGTCGCGGCCTGACTATCAGGAACAAATACGATCACTTTCTTTTTTGTTCCCTCCCCGGCAAGAGGAATAATAAGCCTGATGTCAATTACTTTCACCACATCACTGCGAAGATTAAAGACACCGGGAATATAATCCGGGGCATTGGGGAGAGGAATCTTCTGCTGATCCGGGACGATTTCCCTGATAAAATCAACATTTGCTGCATAGATCCCCTCTCCCAGTGAAAAGAGGAGTAACCGGTGTGACTGGGCAGTTTTATCCATATCCTCTATCTCATCCCCCAATTGTCCGGTGGCTATCAAGTGCCGGAGAGCAGGAATGATCTGATATTAGCCATAAAGCAGGATAGACCTTTTGTTTCCCTCATCCATCTTCATGAGTATCACAGCCGAGGGGAAGGTATCAATACCGTAAAGATACACAGATCAGAACATACGTCTCAACATAGAGACGAGGGGAAGAGATGGAAGAACTCCTCACACTGGTGGAAATTCAATTGGGGAAAGATCATTACCTTATCGATAGTGATATCATTGATAAATTTATTCAGCCAGTGGAGGCGACTGAGGTGTATGATGCCCCCCCTTATATCGAAGGGATGATCAACTGGAGTCAGGGTATGATCCCAGCGATAAATGTTGCACCACTCCTGGGTATGGACAGGGCAAAAGAATCAAAACGAAAACGAACGATGATTCTCCCTGCTGGAAAAATTGCTGATGTTGCGATGGCCGTATCCGTGGACGAAGTATACCAGGTCAGAAAAATTGAACCCGCCGCAGTGATGCCAGTGGATATTTCTGCCTGCCAGGGAATTGAGGATTACGTAAAAGGGATCGTCAGAATCAGAGAAGAAGAAGGACAGCAGATGGTGTTGTTGTACCTAAATCTTCAAAAGATGTTAAGGGAACTTTTGAAAGGGCGGATTGCAGAACCAGTCCCTGATTTCTATGTGTGGCGCTGGAACACCGATGCTTCAATAACGGCAGAATAGTTCCTCTTACTGCATCCGGATATATCTCACCCATTTTTTACCGGTCAAATACAAAATATACCTCATGGTGTGGACTGCTCTCTCTCTTGATACCTGGCTCTCGCGTCAGCAGGAGACCCTCACAAATGTTTCCAGCGCTGTTCAGTCAATTATTGACGAGGTTGCTGAAGGAGGAGATTCCGCTCTTTTTGATCTCTGTGAGCGGTTCGACAAAATTCGACCTCAGGCCCTCCGGGTATCAAAAGAGGAGATAAAGGCTGCATATGGATCAGCAGATCCAGCAATTGTTAAGGCATTGCAGGAGGCGCATGAACGCATCAAGATGTTCCATGAGCAACAATGCCAGAAAGATCTCTGGTTGACAGAAAGTGGACCTGGAGTCACCCTCGGAGTAAAAACATCCCCGCTTGAGCGTATCGGGATGTATGTTCCAGGAGGTCGCGCAGCATACCCCTCTACCGTATTAATGTGTGCAGTTCCAGCCCAGGTCGCCGGAGTTGAAGAAATAGTCTGCTTCACCCCCCCACCAGCTAATCCTCTCACCCTGATTGCTGCAGACATTGCCGGCGTCCATGAGATTTATACCGTGGGAGGAGCGCAGGCAGTGGCAGCAATGGCACTGGGAACAGAGACCATCAAACCCGTCCAAAAGATCATCGGACCGGGTAATGCGTATGTAACTGCGGCCAAAATGGCTATGAGAACCAAAGTTGAGATTGATTTCCCTGCTGGACCTTCTGAAATAGCCATTATTGCAGATCAGACCGCTCGTCCGGATTTCATAGCAGCAGACATTCTTGCCCAGTCTGAACATGATCCCCAGGCAGCATCAGTTCTCATAACCACTGACTCTGCTCTTCCGGGAAAAGTTGGAGTCTGGATTGAAGAACTATTGAAACAGTCTCCACGAAGAGAGATCATCATCCAGGCTTTGAAACAGTCAGGATACCTGGTGGTATCCGACCTGAATGAAGCAATACGGGTATCAGATCGAATCGCACCTGAACACCTATCAATCCAGGTTGAGGATACCCTTTCAGTTCTCCAAAAAATCCGGAATGCAGGATCGATTTTTGTTGGAAAATATGCTCCGGTTGCTTGTGGTGATTATGCATCAGGAACGAATCATGTTCTTCCGACGGCAGGTAATGCACGTTTCTTCTCCGGCCTTAACGTGGCTCATTTTACCAAAACCTCAACAGTGCAGATAATTACTCGGGAAGGGATTGATACAATTGGAGACATCGTTGAGAAACTCGCAACCGCCGAAGGTCTGCATGCCCATGCTGCTTCAACAAAAATCCGAAGAGATTGACCACCGGATTAAAACCGGATCTCCATAACCGCTTTTTCTTCTTCGTTAAGCATCTCCTGAAGATGTCGTGTCTCTGGTTGATACAAACCCATTGGATCATAATCCGGATAGAGATCACATTTATCCAGTACATCCACAAACTCCTTGAGAAAGAGACGGGGAATAACATCAATCCGCCCTCCAAATGCTGAACTCACCCGGCTCACCATGATTCGGATGAACCGGTTGGATATGCGGTCATGGTCAACCTCGCCGTACGCCCGTTCATAGACATCGCAGACTTTCCGGGCTACTTCCTCAAGACGGGAAGGATCAAACGGAGGTAAACAGATCTGAGGCTGTCGAGGGTTGGGATATCTTTCATCTGATGATATCTGCCCTATACGATCAAAGAGAGGCGTTATCGGCCTCATCCCACGTGGGCCATCATAGAGCATGGGCGTTCCGGCACAAATGAGATACCACCCGGGAAGCAATCCTCCATCAACGGCATCAATAATTCTGACAAGATTTTGAAATCCCCGCTCACGAAGATTCCGGGGGAAGGTCTGGGTAATTTCAAGTTCATCAATCGCAACCACGCATCCCCGATACCCTGCTCCACGTATAAAGATGGGAAGTGCCTGAAGAAGTGACATAACAGATGAGTCCTCAATATCGCCCCGTATTCCTGCCTTCTGTTTTAATTCACGCCCAATATTTGGATCCCCGGAGAGCCAGCCTATAGCTGCCTGAGAAATCCGAAAATTTGCTGCATTATTTGCAAGATAATAGGTCCTTATTACTGCTGCAACCGGAACGCTCAGAATACTGATCGTTGAGAGCCCTTCCTCAATTTCCTGGATCGTAAGTTCTTCAAGTTTTGCAGGGGAAATGTCAGAACCCTCCCGGGCAATAACCCGCTCTTCGATCCCATAGAGCCACGCATCAATGATCGATCGAAATGCGTGTTGCTCTCCTCCGGCATGAAGAGAAGATAATATCTGTGCATATATTGAGCGGAGCCGGTGTAATGGAGTTATGGGAGAGATCGCAATGTGTGCGGTGACAAAACCTTTCTTCCGGGCAAGTTCCAGAGCCCGGGCGATCAGAAATGTCTTCCCACTCCCATATTCTCCCCGGATAAATTTGAGATCTGAACCACCACGGCTGACAAGATCCATCTGATCTGCTATCACCTGTTCTTCAACATCCAGGCCAACAGCAAAACGGCCAAGTCCCTGCGCTGGAACTGTCCCTCTCCGGAGTGCATTAATAATCCCAACACTCTCCAGAATATCTTGATTCGACAAGTCAGGGGCCGACATATCGATACACCTCACCAAATTCCGAGTATCCATCCTTCTCGATTAGATGAACACCATATTCTTCTGCTCGTCGCATAATCCGATTCATGAGTCCGGCAATCCGATGAGTTCCGGAGATTTTACGAAGATCCAGTTCATTACAGACCCTATGCTTCTGAAGATAGAAAATGATCATCTCTTCTTCTGGTGATAGCCACGAGAAGGAAGGAGATGAAAGTGGCACCTTCATGATGTGATTTTCCTGGTTTCGTTGATGAAGATATTCAGGGAGATGATCAGGGAGTGTCTGATCTTTACATGCGATGAGAAGAGCAAACAGGGTATTGGCAACCTGAACTGAATCGGCAGGAACAATTGATAAACCTGAAAGGGCAAAATCAAGCCCTTCATCCGGATGGCCACTCGAAAGGGCAGAATCAGATGCGATAGACAGAATTCTGGCATAGATTTCTTTTCCATCCATAGAGAGTGAAGTAATTCTCTCTGAAAGCCGATAGAGCATAAATGCGATCACCTCATCATCACAGAGAGATAAGTCCAGAATTTTTTTTCCGATAAATGCGATATCCCGGGTATTTTTCAAAGTTTTCAGGATATACATCAGGGTTTTTGTCTGTTCCCTGGTTTCTCCTCTCCTTCCAAGATATAGAACATACTCAAAGCCGGACTTCACAAGATCAGATTTGAAGGCGGTGAAATACTGCCGCCGTGCATCTTCATGACGCCCGAGGCCTTCACATATTCGCCCAACGTCAGTTATTAAGGCCGGGTGGTGTTCTGATGATAAAAGAGAAAGCATATGGTCACATGCCCCATGCAAGTCATACACCTGTTTTAACAGATCCTGATAAAGGGAGAATACCGATCTGATATCCGGATAATCAGCACTCTTCTCGTGAAAGAGCATCTCTTCTGCTAAGGAGAGTGCATGCGGGCAGTTGCCAGCCGATTGAAATAGTGATACTCCCATCGCACGAAATTCGGGGCACGTACTTTTCGAAAGGTGAGACGACCAGAGCTCGCATGCTTCAGATAATCGACCCTGGAAGGACAAGAATGAGATATATCGTTCAATAGGATGATCGCCATCAACTGTTTCGATGAGAGAGATGAACTCCTGTTCGGCCATTACCGGGCTTGTGCCTGCAAGTGCTTCAGCATAAAGAAGCCGAATTTCAGGGTCAGTTCTGGCAGATGAGTTACCCCTATAAATCCGGATAATCTCGTCATACTGTCTGACAGAGGAGAGAAGAGAAACATACGATTTGACACACGAAATAGGGGATCCAGCCCTGATATATGCCAACATTCCTTCCTGAGCGCGATCCAGAGCCAGGCAACAATTCATAAATGCGGATAGATCATCAGGGCAGGTATCCAGAGTTACAAGTTTTTTGAGAAGAGGGAATGCTGCTGCATTATCACCGGCATTCATGAGATACCGGATATACCCCCGGATAGCTTCCGGGTGATCCGGGGCAAGCCTGACTGCTTCTGCATATTCAGATCTCGCTGATTCATCCAATCTTTTCTCAAGGATTTTTGCCAGATACAGGGAGATATCAACAGAAGATGGAACCCGGGCTTTGAGATCCCGCAGACAAATCTCTGCTTCCTGAAATTCTTCAAGATTGTACAAACATACAGCTTCGAGAATTCTCACCGGTGTCGGACAGATATGGGGAGGTATCTTTCTGATGAGACTGCAGCACTCCTGGTACTTTCCTTGTTCAAAGAGGAGAAAGGTTCTGTTCTGAAGAGAATTACTATCATTCATAAGAGAGCAGACCAAGGCGGAGCCGAATAAGCGTAGTGAACATCGAGAAGGCATCAGAAGGCTGAAGTCTTGAATCACCCGTATCATCCCAGACAGATGGCGTTTCAAACACCCGGAAGCCTGCTCTCCGGAGCTGCCAGAGGAGTTCAACATCAAATTCAAATCCTCTTGCACAAAGTTGAGGCATCACCCGATCAATAGCCTCTTTACGAAAAACCTTCGCACCACACTGGGTATCATAGTAGGGAAGGGAGAAGAGTAGCCGGATGAGAAGATTAAATGCCCGACTCTGAAAACGGCGTAATAGTGGCTGATGGATCTTTATCTGAGATCCCGGCATATGCCGGGATCCAATAACCCCGTCATACACTCCCACCATAGATAGCAACCGGTGCATCTCCTGATATGGAGTGGAATTATCAGCATCCATAAACCCGATAAGCGATGAAGTAGCTGCTCGAAAGCCTTCATAAACTCCTCCCCCTTTTCCAAGTCTATGATCATACGTCAGGCATCTTACGGTGAGATCGGGATGGGAATCCGCAAAATCGCGTATAACTTCAGGAGTTCTATCTGAACCATCACATACGAAGATAAATTCTGCCTCCGGGTCAGAAAGTGCTTTGAGCAGTCTTCCTATCCGATTCTCTTCATTGTATGCCGGTATAATGATACTATATTTCATTCGTCTCTGAACGCCTGATTATCTGTTTTTATTTCTATTGGTCTGCGAGTTCCATAATCCGTCAAGAACAATACTAGTATGATTCTCCCCGGACATCGGATTTTATCCTGGGATGAAAATCATCGCAGCATAAATGATGCGCTACAGCGTGCAAGTTCTGTCATTCCATCCTGACTCAAAATTTTCCCTTCGGTGAATATGATCTGTCGTCCTTTCCGGATAACTTCTGCATCCGCAATGATTGTTTCATCTGCCCTGACCCCGCGAAGAAAACTCGTTGTGCACGATATCGTAGCGATCATCTCCCCCTCGCGAAGAAGAGTGTAGATGGCAAGTGCCATACTCTCATCAACCAGAGCCGTATACATCCCGCCCTGCAGCCACCCTTCCCCATTAGTCATATCAGGACGAACTTTCATCTGAAGACGAGCCTTTCCGTCCCCCCAGGTAATCGGTTCGATCCCCATGAGACAAAAGAATGGATTTGCCTGCTGACCTTTCTGATTGATATCATCAAGATATGACATCGTGTACAAGGCTTAACCGGTCCGATGGAAAAATCTGACGGTACCTCCGGACATTTCAGCCATAGCAATTATTTCTTTCATTAGTCAGGAGATATTCATGAATAACCTTCGAGTACCTATCTTCTCCATACGATCGTCGGATATTAGAGGGATCATAACCAACTCTTCTGCTGAGTTTTCTGAGGGTAGGGTATGAAGTACATTTTTATTACCGGCGGCGTAATGAGCGGACTAGGAAAGGGTATCACTGCGGCTTCAATAGGTCGGCTTTTAGAAAACCGGGGATATAATGTAACCGCAGTTAAGATCGACCCCTACCTGAATATCGATGCAGGAACAATGAACCCGGCTCAGCATGGGGAAGTATTTGTCCTCCATGACGGGGGGGAAGTGGATCTGGATCTCGGGAACTATGAGAGGTTTCTCGATATCGAACTAAACTCATCCCATAATATTACAACAGGGAAGGTTTATCGCCTGGTTATCGAAAAAGAGCGAAAGGGGGATTATCTCGGACAGACAGTTCAGATCATCCCTCATATCACCGACCAGATAAAGGATTGCATCAAATCAGCGGCGAATGAAAAGGTATTTGAGGGAAAGTCAGCGGATATATGCATCGTTGAAGTTGGGGGAACGGTAGGTGACATTGAAAGTATGCCTTTCCTTGAATCAGTGAGACAGATGCGTAGTGATTTACCATCCGAAGACCGCGCACTGGTTCATGTCACCCTGATGCCGTCAGACTCAATGGGGGATCTGAAAACCAAACCAACCCAGCACTCAGTGAAAGCATTGCGGGAACTCGGACTGTTCCCGGATATTATTGTAGGAAGAAGTGAACGGCCAATATCATCTCACGTAAAAAAGAAACTATCCTCACTTTGTGATCTTCCCCAGTTTGCGGTGATCAGTGCAACAACTGCTCCTGATATTTACCAGGTCCCCATGGAACTGGAAAAGGAGGGACTTTCAGAGGTCCTCTGTCAGCATCTGAAACTCGGAAATGAAGCATTGGATCCGGACTGGTACCGTATCGTCACCCGGGAATATACTCACAGGGTGATTGTCGGGATCGTCAGTAAATATGGAAAAGAAGATGTTTATCTTTCGATTAAGGAGGCACTCAGACATGCCGGACGTGCCCTCTCAACAGAAGTAACCATCCGATGGCTCGACGCTGAACGAGTGGAAACTACAGATCTTCGAGAGTGTGACGGAATCCTGATCCCCGGAGGTTTTGGAGTCCGGGGAATCGAAGGCAAGATCAATGCAATTCAACTTGCCAGAGAAGAGAAAATTCCACTCCTCGGACTTTGTCTGGGATTCCAACTTTCCGTAGTAGAGTATGCCCGAAATGTCCTCGGATGGAAAGATGCCTGTAGCAGTGAATGTGCTGAAGGGACAGAAGTTATCACCATCCTCCCGGAACAAAACGAAGTGGAAGATCTCGGAGGCACAATGAGACTCGGGGACTATCCGGTTACCGTTAAGGAAGGGACCTTGGCCAAGAAACTCTATGGAGTCGGGCAGATAACCGAGCGCCACCGTCACCGCTATGAAGTGGACCCAGCTTATATTGCAGAGTTTGAGGCAGCAGGGCTTATCTTTTCGGGAACATGGGGCAACCGGATGGAGATTGCTGAGATCCGTGATCATCCATTCTTCTTTGCGACTCAGTTCCACCCAGAATTCAGATCACGTCCAACACGTCCATCACCACCATTTGTCGGTTTTGTCGGGGCTGCATTGAAGATGAAAAAAGGGGGAGAATAATGGTAAAAGTTGAGAAATTTATCACTGATACAATCCAGAAGATCAAAGAGGAAGCAGGGGGAGAACACATCGTAATTGCACTCTCTGGAGGAGTCGACAGTTCAGTCTGTGCAGAGCTGGCATCCCGTGCAATTGGAGAACGCCTGATTCCGATTTACGTAGATACCGGCCTGATGAGAAAAGGTGAAACCGCCCGGATTCGTGAAATATTCGACCACATAGGAGTCAGAGTTATTGATGCCAGTGAGGAATTTCTCTCGGCACTTGTTGGAGAAGCAGATCCGGAAAAAAAGCGCAAGATAGTGGGCGAGAAATTTATCCGCGTATTTGAACGGGAAGCTCGTTCAACCGGGGCTAAATTTCTGCTACAGGGCACTATCTATCCGGACTGCATCGAAAGTGAAGGCGGGATTAAAAGCCACCATAATGTCGGAGGAATGCCCCTTGCAATGGAGTTTTCCAAGGTTATCGAGCCACTTCGGGAGCTTTACAAAGATGAAGTCAGAGAAGTAGCTGAGGCACTTGGACTCCCGAATGAGATCGCTCACCGGATGCCATTCCCAGGGCCAGGGCTTTCAGTCAGGGTTGTCGGAGCCATAACTCCAGAAGCAGTGGAAGTTGTCAGAGAAGCGAATGCCATCGTTGAGGACGTGTTGGTTGAAAAATACCGGCCTTGGCAATGTCTGGCAGCTCTTGTAGGTCTTGGAACCGGCGTAAAAGGAGATAACCGGCTGCACGGATGGATCGTAGCAGTCCGGGCGGTGAATTCCCGGGATGGAATGACCGCGGATCCCATTGAAATCTCATGGGAGGATCTTGCTGAAATCCAGTCACGGATAACGTCCGGGATCCCTGCAGTATCCCGGGTTGTATATGACATCACTCCAAAACCACCTGCAACCATCGAATACGAATGAGATGATAATGTGAATACTGAGTCCGATTACCGGAAACTAGAATCCGAATATATTATGCCTGCATTCAGCAGGGAGATTATGATAACCAGAGGATCCGGATGCACTGTCACTGATGCTGACGGGAAGCAGTACCTGGATCTTGTAGCAGGGATTGCTGTCTGCAGTACCGGTCACTGCCACCCAAAGGTGGTAAAAGCTATTTCAAATCAGGCAGAAAGCCTGATTCACTGTTCAAATCTTTATTACGTCCCCCATCAGGGAGAACTAGCCAAAAAACTTGTTGAAATATCAGGGTTTCCCGGAAAAGCGAAAGCCTTTTTTTCCAACTCGGGAGCTGAAGCTATGGAAGCAGCCCTCAAACTCGCCCGTGTAAGAACCGGGAAGAAGGAGGTAGTTGCATGTGAAGGAGGATTTCATGGAAGGACAATGGGGTCTTTAGCCTGTACCCACAAACCTGCGATTCGGGATCCCTTTATGCCCCTCCAACCTTTCAGCAAGTTCGTTCCTTTCGGCGATATTGAAGCAATAAAAGCCGCTATCACTTCAGATACTGCAGCAGTCATACTGGAACCGGTACAGGGAGAGGGAGGGGTGATCACCCCGCCAGTCGGATATCTGAAAAAGGTAAGAGAAGTGTGTGACGAGAACGATGTTCTCTTAATCCTAGATGAAATTCAGACCGGCATGGGCCGCACAGGCAAATGGTTCGCATACCAGCAGGAAGGAGTAATCCCCGATATTGTTACAATTGCAAAAGGAATTGCAAGTGGATTTCCCATGGGTGCAATTATTGCACGAGAGGGGCTTGAATTCGGGAAGTCTGAACATGGTAGTACATTTGCCGGGGGCCCTGTCGCTTGTGCCGTGGCTCTTGCTACAATCGAGGTTATCGAGGAATGTCTTCCTGATGTGAAAGGAAAGGGAGAAAGATTCAGAGCAGCTCTCGCTGATCTGCACCCCCGGGTGAACGGTCTTATGATTGGCATCTCCATCGGAGACAACTGTGGAACTATCCAGAAAGAATGTGCAGCTCAGGGACTTCTGGTCAATTGTGCAGCAAATGGGAATCTCCGGCTGGTCCCGCCACTGACCATCACCAATGCCGAGATTGATCAGGCAACAGAGATTATCAATGCAACAGTCAGAAAATTCGCGAATTCGTGACCTCTACCGCCAGGAGGGATATGTATACGCCAGGTCACCGGAGGAGATTGCCAGAACCTATGGGCTCACCCGGATTGCACGACTGGCCAGTAATGAGAACCCCTTTGGTCCGTCAGATCTTGCGATAGCAGAGGTGAAGAAAACCTTATCCAACATTCACCGGTACCCGGGAACAGAAACAGAAGCTCTCAGGGGGGCTCTCATCAACCATCACGGAGAGTTCGATTTCGTTACGGGTGTTGGGATGGACGGGGTGATTGAAACCTGTATCAGGGTTCTCGTTAATCCTGGTGAGAAGGTTGCAGTATCCGTCCCTACGTTCTCCTTCTATGGACTTGCATCTCAGGCACAGGGAGCTGAAGTCATCAGGATACCACGAAGAGATGATTTCTCGGTTGACATAGATACATTCATCAGAGAAGCAAAGGGAGCGAAGATATCTTTCCTCTGCAGTCCGAATAATCCAACCGGAACGGTAACTCCAATAGATGAGGTCGAGATGATAGCCGAATCGCTTGAAGGAATGCTATTTTTAGACAACGCATACGTGGAGTTTTCTGATGTCGACTACCGTCCCCTGATGAAAAAATATGATAATCTGATCATCGGTAGAACGATGTCCAAGGTTTTTGGTCTTGCCGGTTGCCGAATCGGGTATGCATTTGTCCCGTCATGGCTGAAATCAGTATATGAGAAGGCCGCAACCCCTTTCACAGTCAATAATCTATCCGCAGCGGCGGCCATGGGGGCTTTGGCAGATGAACCTTATATTCATCGAACCATCCAGCACGTTCGAACCTGGATCCAAAGATTCCATGAGGAGTGCAGTATGCCCGTACTTCCCGGGGGAGCGAACTTTGTGATGATCGATACCGCACCTATGACCGGAGATGATTGCGCGGCAGCTCTTGCAGAGAAAGGAGTCATTGTGAGATCCTGCAGGTCTTTCCCTGGCCTTGCAGATCATTATATCAGAGTCTGTGTTGGAGAAGACTGGGAATGTGAACTATTTCTCACTGCAATCAACCAATTATGTTCATCGCATTAACCGGAACTCCAGGTACGGGAAAATCCACCGTTGCTGATGAACTTCAGAAAAGAGGGCATCCCATTGTCCGGGTCGTTGACACAATCGGCCCGTATATTACCCAAAAAGATGAGAGTCGTGATGCCAGAATTGTTGATGTCGATCAATGGGCATCTGATTTCCCTATCCACGAAGGGATTGTTGAAGGACACCTCTCTCATTTTCTATCTGCAGAACAGATCATTGTCCTTCGCTGTCGGCCGGATATCCTGAAAAACCGGTTAACTATCCGGGGATATCATGAGGAGAAAGTCAGGGAGAATGTTGAGGCGGAGATGCTTGATGTACTGCTGATTGAAGCACTGGATGAGCATACCCCTGAGCAGATATATGAGATAGATGTAACCGATATGACAGTTTCAGAGGTGGCAGATATGGTAGAAGCAATCATAACCGGCGATATTGCTCCATCACATGGTACGGTGGACTGGCTCTCACTCTGTGCGGATGTATTATGACCCTTGATTCATATCGTAATCAGGTAAAACCAATCATTGATCCTGTAGTATCAGCATCAGTCAGGGTAGGTCTCACCCCAAACATGTGCACGGTATTTTCTCTGATTGTTGCAGCAGGGGGAGGGTATGCGTTCCTGCGTGGAGATATTCTCCTTGGAACCTTTGGTGTGATTCTCAACGCTTTTTTTGATGCCCTGGACGGGGCAATCGCACGGACCCTAAACCAACAGGGAGTGAGGGGAGATTTTTTGGATCATACTGTTGATCGATATGCCGATATTTTCATGCTTTGTGGAATATTTGCCGGACCTCTCTGCTCTTGGTGGATTGGAGTCTTTGGTCTTACCGGCGTTCTCATGTCGTCATACCTCGGCACCCAGGCTCAGGCGGTCGGAGTTGGCAGGTTTTACGGGGGATTGCTCGGTCGGGCTGACCGAATGATGCTCCTGATCTGTGTCGGCATCGCCAGCCTTTTTTTTCAAAGTAGTGTGTTAGGACTCTCTCTTTTCGCCTGGCTTCTCCTCATTTTTGGAGTCTTCGGTCATATCACTGCTGCCCAGCGGTTCGCTCATGTCTGGCGGACCCTCCCCTGATATTTTAAAAAAAAAATCACAGACCAGGAGTTACGAGCATACCTGGCTCTGCCATATATACCCAGAATCCTTCTCTGGGATCAATCATTCGTTCTCCAGAATTGCCATGTTCAATTGGTTCTTCAAACTTCTGGGTCAATGGATCATATCTGAGAATATATGACCAGCGTATGTCCCCCGGAAATGCAGCATCAGGTGCTGATGGGGCAATACCAGGGAAACTTACAAGATTCCATCCTTTTGCCAGAGTCCGGGTAAGATTCCCTTCAGGATTTTTTAATGCCACAGGAAGGCTTACCGAGACAGGTTTATCAGAGTATATCCAGACTGCAGCCAGGGGATCCAGAGGAGAATCCTTGGTAAGCCTGGTCCACTGTCCGGCTGCACTATTCCACGTAAAGAGAGAGTGAGTTGCAGTACCCACATCCGCAAAGATGTTCACCGTATCCTGACCCGGCTCCAGGCTTACCGGTACTGAAACTAAATTCCATCCAGCAGTTAGCGTGAGATTCATGTAATTTTGGGGGATTGCAACGATATATCCTGGTTTTGTTATATCTTCACAGCCTGACTGATCACATGTATGAAACACAGGAGAATAGATGCCAGCGGTTTCAAAGCAGTGAAAAGGGTTTGGTTCTACCGTTGACTGTCCATCACCATAATCAATTGACCATTGATAAGGGGAACCGGTCATCTTAAAAGACGTACACAAGGGAGTTACCCCACGATTTGGAAGACCATTCAGATCATATTTCACCACTTCGGGTTTCAGGACATGAATATCATGATATACTGTATTGTGACAGTCCCCTTCTCCCCAGACACTGAGTGATGCGTTAAAGACTCCCGGTTGAGCATACTGGTGATCCATCCTGGCGCTGGTTCCGGTAACCCCATCTCCAAAGTCCCAGAATCGTTTTGACTCATATCCGATAGTAGTATCAGTAAACGTGATCGTTACCGGCGCATCCCCAGATCCTGGATTCGTGGAAAAAGATGGTTGAGGAACGGCATATGCTGTTATCATGTCGGGTTTGGTAATATTTTCTTCATGATCCGTATACTCATTAATCAGAGTCACCGAATAAGTTCCGGGGAACTGGAAACAGTGGAAAGGGTTTTTGTCTTCACTTTTTTCCCCATCACCAAAGTCCCACTCCCTGCTCTTTGGAATGCTGGGTGATTGTTCACTGAACTGAACACAGTGGGGAGCACATCCTGATACCGGAGTTGCGGAAAAATCGAGAGGTTTTTTCGGCTTTACCGTAACGGTAGTTGCAGCTTTGGTAGTACAGCCACAGGTTCCAAGTACTGAGAGAGTAACATTGTAATCTCCTGGCTCCTCATACCGGTGTATAGGGGCTGCACTGTCTGATGAGGTCATATCACCAAAGTCCCAGATGTATTGCAGTCCTTCACCTGCATCCGTCCTGAACTTGATTGTCGCATCATCGTCACCAGTGTCAGCAATGATACGAGGTTGCTGAACGGTGATATAATCCTGTTTTATAATATCATTGCAAAGGCCATTATAACAGGCATGAAGACCTGCATCATAACTCCCGGCGATTCCATAACAATGCATACCGTGTTCATCCGGAGATGTGATGTTGTCCCCAAACATCCACAACCATGAAAGAGGCCGGTTTATCATGTCAAACTCTACACATAGAGGAGCAATCCCTGCCCGGGGAGAAGCATTAAAATCAGGAGTGAATTTTGATCTGGCCTGTATGTAATCAGATTTTGTTATCGTATAACTTGCCCCGTCGATAGAATACGTAAGAGTGACTGTATAATTTCCAGGCTGGGTAAAATAATGCCCGGGATCCTTTTCATATGAGGTGGTCCCGTCACCAAAATCCCAGGAGTATGTTTCAGCAGGGCCCACCACTACAAATTTCGTTGATAGAGGGGCGACTCCTTCGGTTTTTTCCGCGTTGAACGTGACTTCCTCACCCGGTGAAACTTCAATATAATTATATTTAGATATTTTATCACATGACCCATCGATACAATAGGTCAGGGTAGGACTATAGAGGCCGGATAGTTCATATTGATGACGTGGATTAAACTCAGTGCTGTCCCCGCCATCGCCAAAGTCCCAGTAAATATTTGTCGGAGCCCCGATAATCGAGAATTGAGCAGTAAGAGGAGCAGTCCCGTTAGATGGTTCGGCTTTATAATCGACAAAGGTCATCAGATCCTTCACTTTGATGAAGTTTTCTTTACTGACTTCTCCCGATATCTGTCCGACAAAATATTTCATTTTGACCCAGTATGATCCTTTCTTCTGATAACAGTGAACCGGGTTTCGGGAATTCGAAGTGCTACCATCACCAAAATCCCAAAAATAATCACCAAGCGGACCTTCCACGGTGAATTTCACACATAACGGAGGATATCCTTCCATCGGTGATGCAGTAAAATCCACAGCCCATTCTGCCGTCATGGTTCCATTCTCATACTGAACCATCACTGAGGAATTATTTGCTGACAGGTCGGCGAAGACCGGTAATGATACGACACAGAGTGACAGAATTAGAGTGCTGACGCAATACCTGAACAAACCCATATTTTCCCTCTCCCATCGTGATCCTGACATATATCCCAGATTATATCAGGGGGAGATCAGAAAAATATGAGGGAAAATGTGCAGATAAATGGTAGATTCATGATCAGAATCTCTTAAAACCAACTATCAAGAGTTCTCTGCTTCCCTTTTCCAGATATCTTCTCCAGTATAGGCGTTATCCGATCTTCTGAAAACCCATATTCCCCACAAAGAAAGGAGATAATGCCATCAGAATCGAGGGGTTTCCATTCCAGTGAGTACTGTTCAGATACCGGAGGATTGAGAAAGAAATCCCGGATTGGATCAGGATCCAGATCAGGTAATTTTGTTGATAATACGGTATCAAATTCCCCGGCCTTCACTTTTTTCAGAGCGGTTTTCGCACCAACACCCGCAGCCCCTTCATTAAAATCGGTCCCAACAAGGATCGCTATATCAATCAGTTGTTCCCGACTCACCCCAAGCCCATCGAGAACATCCTGCAAGGAAACAGATTCTGGTTCAACGGTAACCATACGCCCATGAAGACGCCGTTTTCCCGATACCGTTAGGTTTCTGATCAAAAGAGGCGCTCCAAAAAGAAGTGTATCATAATCCTGTGAAGCGACGTACCGGGCAGATCCGATGGATACCATATGGGAAGCTTCAGCCTCACCCTCTGATGAAGCATCGATAACCGGAACTCCAAGAAGGGCCAACAATTCACGGGCAGAGGAGAGTGTTGCCTCATCTAGTTTGGATGACGCCATTGCATATTTGAATGCTCCAGCCTGGTCACCATCTCTTTTTGCCTGATCCCATTTTTCCTGTGCCTTCTCCCGGATGACACGACGCTCATTGACGGTACGTTCTTTGAGATCTGGAGATTTTCCATCAAATACCCACACCGGTTGTATCCCTTGCTGAAGGAAGTTGCCAGTCCGAAAGAAGATACCTGACAGGTGGGAAGTTACTCTGCCCTCCTTATCCATCAGCGGAGTTCCATCAGGCTGGCGAATGATTGAGAGGAACTGATACAAAGCATTGAATGCATCTAACGCAGCAACACCGGAGAGATTTTGAGAATCTGCCGGGTGTTTATAGGGAGCGATGATATCACGCAGGGCTACTCCCATGATTCAATCACCCCTAAAAAAACCGATTTGTAATAATGATAAACTGAAATCATAATGAATGCTCATATGGATCAGGATGCTGAAAGGTATCAGAATGTACACTCTATAGGTTTTCCCTGAGATTTAGGATTTTCCAGAGAACACGTGCGCGATTGAAACCGAAGCAGAGGATGGAAAAAAACATGTCAAAAGGGATTGAGAGGCAAGACAGGAAGGAGATATGATTATGTACTCATCCGATTCTCCCTCTTAGGCACATGAGTCCGTTACCAGATATCCAATCAGCGAAGACTTCCTTTCCAGATGGAGGGAAGATAAATTCAATATTAGCACTTCTTGCGATGCCCATCATGCTTCTCCTCGTAGAGATTGGAGGAGTTATCCTGGCTGTACCCATGATCCAATCCGGTTATGCCGTCTTTGAAGATCCTTCATCAATGGAAAACCCGGTATGGTTCGTAGCAATGCTTCTCGGCTTTACCATAATTCTCCTCATATTAATGAAATACCGCCTGAAGAGAGTGATACAACTAGTCATTTGGGCTTCTCTCTTCCTCTCATTCATTTATGTCTTCTCCGGACTGCTCACTCTTGCCGGGGCAGACGTGCTGGTCATAACTGTCGGGGGATTGATCCTTTCAGTTGCTGCTACGGTTTTGCTCGCCCGATATCCGGAATGGTATGTAGTAGACGTACTGGGCGTTCTTCTTTCAGCGGGAATCGCTTCAATATTCGGGATATCCATTGAGCCGGTTCCCGTCGTGGCACTTTTAGTTCTCCTCGCAGTGTATGATGCCATATCCGTATACCGGACAAAACACATGCTTACCCTTGCAGAAGGGATAATCGAAAACCGCATGCCGATCATGGTTGTGGTTCCCAAACGTAGAGGATACTCATTCATCAGAGATGGTGTTGGAGCATCAGTATCTGATTCAGGACCTGATATCCAAAGTCAGGAGACAAAACCATCCGAAGAAAAAACAGAGAGATCGGCATACCTGATGGGACTAGGGGATCTGATCATGCCAGCTATCCTCGTTGTTTCAGCAGCAGTATTTCTGCCAGGAAAAGGAGTGCTGGCATTTTCTTTGCCAGCAATAACGACGATAATCGGTTCAATGATCGGGATGGCTGTTCTTTTATCGTTCGTCTCGACGGGGAGGCCGCAGGCCGGTCTCCCTCCACTTAATGGAGGGGCGATCATAGGATTCCTCATCGGTTGGTTCCTGATCGGGATCTGAATATCCCTGCCTGCCTGGATGGTGGGCTGCTCCGTACGCAGGTTTTTCTGCCATGAGCAGTGCCAGGGTCTCTTCAACCCCTTCACCTGAGGCCGTTGACATAGAGGGATACCCTTCCAGAGTCTTAACATCCGATTTGTTCACGACGACAAACACCGGAACATGAACCATGGATTTCACTTCATCAAGAAGGCGCATCTGATCATCAAGAGGAAACCCACAATAAGTACTGGGATCAAGGATGTAGAGGATTACATCTGCAGTATTTATTATTGCAGAAATTGCCTGCTTTTCAATAGCATTCCGCTCTTCTGCCGGACGGTCGAGGAGACCAGGGGTGTCAATCAGCTGGATCTTTTCACGTCGTTCATAACGGTGTCCGATGATCACCCCTTTTGTGGTAAACGGGTACGAAGCAATCTCAGGTTCTGCCGATGACACTCTTCTGATAAAAGAGGACTTACCGACATTCGGGAACCCGGCAACAACTATCGTAAAAACATCCTCAATGACCGGAAGTTTTCGCATGACATTCCTAACCTCATTGAGAAAGATGAGTTGATCGTCGATCTGGTGAACAACCGATGCTATTCGTGCTACCGCTTTTTTCCGTGATGAGGTTGCGTCATCGTCACTGGAGTAGCGCACATCCTTGGCAAGACCCCCCCGGTGGTCTTTTGACCATCGGGCTGCCCATCCGACAGCGCCAAGCGCTTTTCGAAGTCGATCAATCCCCCAGATGACCTCAAACAGATCCTGGTAAAACTGGGGTAGGTTATCCATCTCAGGAAAACCCTGAATGACTGACACCAGTTTATCATGAACAGAGAGATAGACCGCCCGTACAAATTCTTCAGACGCTCTCTTCTTCTGTTTCTTCTCACGCATCTTTGCCGCGGCACGCCGGAGTGCCCGGTCAAGAACTTCGTCTGCCGTGGGTACTGTGGGTATTCGCTCGAAATTCATTGATTGAGGAGTATTTTTTCTATCCATAACGGGCTCTATTCTTAGTGGGATTAGTAGGGGTGCTGACGGGATAATTATTTACAACTTCGTCAACCTCATTACCCTCTCCGCGAAACAATATGATCGATCATTATGGATCTATCTCTCATCCAGAACGATATCCTCATCACCCTCATCAGTCTCTATGAGAAGAAGTCGATACCGATCAAAGGGGAGGAGATCGCCGATATCATACGACGAAACCCGGGAACGGTACGAAATCAGATGCAGGCTCTGAAAGCAATCGGCCTTGTGGATGGCATTCCCGGTCCGAAAGGGGGGTACCATCCGACAACTATTGCATACAAAGAGTTGAATCTGAAACGGGACGGGGAGATGTATGAGGTAAAGATCTCCCGCGACAGTGAGGTAATCCCCGGAGTCAAGGTTGCGGAGATTATTTTTACCACCCTTTCTCACGCAGACATCTGCCATGCAGAAATCAGGGTCATCGGAAGTGTGAAACTCTTCAATATTGGAGACGTCATCACCATCGGCCCGACCCCGATGAACAAACTGATGATCAAAGGAGAAATATTTGGCAAAGATGAAAATGAACCGGCCCTCATCGTTTCTATCCTGGAGATGGTATCTCTTCCCAAGAAACCGATACGCAATTACATGACCTCCCCCATCAAGATGCTTTCCACACGGTCCACCCTGATGGATGCAATTCATCTCTTTAACAAATACCGGATTCACGGGGCACCAGTAATGGAGGGGAGTTTTCTGATGGGGATCATCACGATGACTGATATTCTCGTAGCAATAGAAGAGAAGATGAGTCTTGAAGCCCCCGTCAGTGAGGTGATGACAGAAGATGTAGTCCAGGCTGATGCATCAGTTCAGTTGTATGAGGTGATCCGTAAATACAAGGAGAAGCAGATCGGCAGACTCGTTGTTGTCGAAGATGGGAAACCTATCGGAATTTTAACCCAGTCAGATATCTTCCGGGTCATTCCGACCCATTAATCGTACCAATCCCGGATGTCCGAAATGAGGGATCAGAAAGGATATCCTGATTTTTTTCCAGTCATTCCGGAGACGGTGATAACTATCACTGCCACGGATGCCAGATTTTTTTGAGAGAAGTCAGAAACCTGGTCCCGGGAATACTTTTCAGCAAGTCTGCAGAGAAGGTAGTTTTTTTCAATGGGGTCTTCTATAAACCCTGCAATGCCCTGACCTATCACTGAGCGATATCGCATACTGTACCCACAGGGGGTGCTGGCAGGAGCCATTTCGATACCGGTCTCAACTGCGAATGCAACGGCAGGATTTTTTTTCAGTATCCGAAGTTTCTCCCCGACGGATCCGGAATGGAGAGTAATCCTTCCATCATACCAGACATAATTCATCGGAACAAGATACGGAAGATTTCCATCAGATATTGCGATATGGCAGTACAAAGCCTGATGGAGAACCTGATCTATCCAGACCGGGTCGGTGATCTCCTTGTCTGAACGAATCATAAAAAAAAGATTATTCCCGGTTTTTCTCTATTACGGCGATCAAGCCGGCACTGATTGCTGCGATCTTTCGATCATTACGAAGAGGAGTTGCTAGTTGAGTCATCCGGGTCTCATCCTCCTGAATGTACCGTTTGAGCGTCTTTGAAATATGCTCCTCCTGAAGGAAGTGTGTGTGAGTATTCCCGGCGATAAATTCCTGATTATGCATGATTGCATGATGCAGTGGCAAAGTAGTCTTGACACCAAGAATAACATACTCATAAATTGCCCTTCGCATCCGGGCAATGGCAAGATCCCGGTTCATTCCCCAGGCACAAAGTTTCGCAATCATCGAATCATAATGCGGAGGAATAGTATACCCTGCATGAATCCCGGAGTCAAGCCTGATACCCGGCCCGCCTGGAGACCGGTACCGGGTAATTTTTCCCGGGTCTGCTGCAAAATTATTCAAAGGGTCTTCGGCGTTAATACGGCATTCAATCGCATGGCCTCGGATGGAAATATCTTCCTGTGCGTACTCAAGAGGTTCGCCGGCTGCTACCACAATCTGCTGACGAACAAGGTCAATACCGGTGATCAGTTCGGTGATGGTGTGCTCAACCTGGAGCCGGGTATTCATCTCCATGAAATAGTAGTTCCCATTATCATACAGGAACTCAACAGTACCCGCATTGACATAGTCAACTGCTTCTGCAACCTTCAAAGCTGAATCGGTCATCTTCTCCCGAAGCTCAGGAGTCATAACCGGGCAGGGAGCCTCTTCAATCAGTTTCTGATGCCTGCGCTGAATCGAGCACTCACGCTCAAACATATGGACCCGATCCTTGTGCTCATCACAAAAGACCTGCACTTCCACATGCCGGGGTTTTTGAAGATACTTCTCAATAAAGACAGTCCGATCTCCGAATGCAGACTCTGCAATCCTCATCGCTCCAGCAATCGCTTCTTCAATGCCTGAGGGGTCATATACAATCTGCATCCCAATCCCTCCCCCTCCGGCACTGGCCTTGACAATCACCGGGTAGCCGATCTGATCTGCAATCTTAGCTGCAACCTCGAGATCATCGATCCCCCCATCTGTTCCTGGAAGAACAGGAACACCGGCTTCTTTCATCGTCTGCTTGGAACGGATCTTTGAGCCCATTGCAGCGATGGTCTTCTGTTTCGGACCGATGAAGGTGATCCCTTCTTCAGCGCAAAGACCAGAGAATGCGGCATTTTCTGCGAGAAATCCATATCCCGGATGAATCGCTTCCGCCCCCGAGGTTTTGGCAACCGAAATGATCCGCTCCATATTCAGATAGGACTTTGAGGGTGGAGCCGGGCCCACCGGGAACGCCTCATCTGCATAATGCACAAAAAGAGAGTTCTTATCAGCCTCTGAGTAGATAGCAACGGTGTCAATCCCCAGTTCCCTGCAGGCCCGCATTACCCGGATGGAGATCTCACCACGGTTTGCGATGAGTATTTTATCAAAATACTTCATTCAATCACCATGAGCACATCGCCGCTCAGGACCGTGTCACCGGTGTCGACAAAGATATCAGAGACTGTTCCATCACGCGGACTCGTAATCGGATTCTCCATCTTCATCGCTTCAAGAACCAGCAGGACCTGACCTGCCTTTACCTCATCACCCCGACCGACCTTCATCTCAAGGATCATACCCTGCATGTTGCTCTTGACACCACCAGGCACCTCGGTTTTCGGAGGTCCTGACACTTTCGGACGGTCACTAACCGGAGTGTCTCCAACAGCGAGAATCCGGACTGTGAACGTCTCGCCGTCCACCTCTACCTGCATACTCTCCGGCATCTCAAACCCGGAGTTCTTCTTCTGGGATTTGGTTGGAATCTTTTCAGCCAGTCGTTCGCCCTTCAGAAATGATGGAGCAATAGCCGGATACAGGATGTAGGTGAGGACATCTTCCTCTTTCTTTATGAGCCCTGCATCAATGGCTTCTGTTTTCATCTTTTCATACATCGGTTCAAGGAGATCGGCAGGACGTTCGGTAATGACATCTTCATCGCCGATGATGAGTGTTCTGATGGCATCAGAAATGGTCCCTGGAGGACATCCGTACAGACCCTTGATGTAATCCCGGACCTCCTTGGTGACATTTTTATACCGCTCTCCACCGATAAGGACATTGAAGACCGCCTGGCTGCCGACAATCTGAGAGGTGGGAGTGACAAGAGGAGGATATCCCAGATCCCTTCGGACTTCAGGGATCTCTTTGATAACATCTTCCAGCCTTTCCTGCGCATCCTGCTCTTGAAGCTGGGAGATCAGATTGGTGATCATCCCTCCGGGAAGTTGATAGATCAGGACATCACTATCCACCCGTTCCGCTACTGGAGTGAAAAGTGCATCATATTTCTCCCGGATCTTCATACACTCATTTCGTGCATCCCGAAGAGTAAGAAGATCAATCCCGGTATCGCGAGGAGTCCCCTTCACTGCGGCAACGGTACTTTCCGTGGGGGGCTGACTCGTACCAAGTGCAAACGGAGACATGGCCGTATCAAGGATATCAACACCTGCTTCTATTGCAGCCTGATACGACATGGATGCGATCCCACTGGTCGAATGACAGTGGAGATCAACCAGGACATCCATCTCATCCTTGATTCCCGTAATAAGTTCCCGTGCATCCTCCGGCATAATAAGGCCGGCCATGTCCTTGATGCATATGGAATCGCAGTCTAGGGAGTAAAGCTCACGGGCAAATTCGATGAAACCCTTGGTTGAGTGGACCGGGCTGGTTGTATATGAGATTGTGGCCTGCAGGTGGGCACCGGTCTGTTTTACCCGGGTTATGGAGCGCTCCATATTCCTGATATCGTTGAGCGCGTCGAAAACCCGGAAGATATCCACCCCGTTTTTATGAGAAAGATCGATGAAGTGATCCACTACATCGTCAGAGTAATGCCGGTATCCAACCAGGTTCTGGCCGCGGAGCAGCATCTGGATCGGGGTATGCTTCAGCTCCTCCTTCAGAGTGACAAGGCGTTCCCAGGGGTCTTCATTCAGAAACCTGATGCAACTGTCGAATGTTGCACCTCCCCAGGCTTCAGCTGAGAAGAACCCTGCCTTGTCTATCGCCCGTGCAAGAGGGAGCATGTCCTCGGTCCTCATCCTGGTTGCGATGAGAGATTGATGTGCATCCCTAAGTGTAGTATCGGTGATCTGAAGCTTTGTATTCCGGGCTGAACTCATTTTGCCACCTCTGTATCGCCAAATGACGATTCAAACAGTAAAGATTCGACCGGAGACCTTAAAAAGCCTCAGGCTAGAAAGGATACAGTAAAAACCAGTAAGCAGAGAATTCCTGCGGCAATATCAGAGTACAGGGTCAAAAATGACGGGCATAAGCTTCCTCCTCCCTGGTAACCTCGTATCGCCAGAATACCTGCCCGCTCACGGGCGAGACGGAGTTGCCTGATGAGCAGACCGCTCATTATCGGGTGGAGATTTCGTGCTGAGAGTTTTTGACCTTTTTGAGAGAGCGCAATCCGGGTATGTCGAAGCTCATCAATCACTACTTCTGCATTAGAAAGACTCATCTCCCCAATTAGCCCAACATCAAATCCAGTTTTTCGCCCAAGCAACCAGACCGAAAAGTCAAGAAAATCTCCGGGATATCGTTCACTATAAGCCCAGGATGCTATCAGAAGAATTGAAGCAATCCGGATAAAGTAGGAGATGCCGTCTCCCCCTGAAAACATGGTTGCACATGCAGCAATTCCAGGAAGAATCAGTACCAGAAGGAAAACCCGTGGACTTCCAAAGGAAGTGGTTCTTCGGGTACAGACAAGCCACCAGAGTACCGTGAGCAGTGCACCAGTAATCGAGAAGAACGCAGCAACCGAGAGAAGAATCGTAACCCCAAGCCTTATTCGTGGATCCTGCATACTGCCTCCACCAGATCCTGCCATGCAAGCCCTGCAAGGGGAACATGATTACGACACAGATAATGGATCAGAGGAGGGGCATGTTTCCATGATGGAAGAGATTCTGGGATCAAACCAATACGTACCAGATTCCCCCCATCCATCTCCCAGAGATGAGTAATTCCTGGCAGGGTGGTAATATCATGACTAATGATAATAATAATCCCATTAGAAATCGTTTCAAGTTGTGATGCGATCCAGTATCGTGCCTCATCATCAAGACCTGCAAAGGGTTCATCAAAAATCATCAGATCATATCGCCCGGTGAGGAGGCATGCAAGATGAAGACGTTTCATTTCACCCCGGGATAAGGTAAGCAGATCGTCAGTTCCTCTCCCCATAAGACCTGCAATAGGAAGGATGTCAGCCGGATCCGCTCCCCAACTTTGGATTTCTTCTCTCACTGTGGAGGTTGTAACATGATATTCAGGAAACTGCATCGACAGAACAGAAGAACCAATGCCTTCGAAAAAAATCCGCCCGGATACAGGTTGCAATACACGGGCCAGAATCTCCCCCATTGTTGATTTTCCCGATCCTATCCGTCCGGTAAGGAGATGTATTCCCGGGCCAAAGATGCCTGATGCCCGGAGGGTAAACTCTCCCCTCCGGACCACAATCCGGTCAAGAGTGATCTGCATACACCGCCCGCCATAATGCAGGATCCCGAAGTAACCGTATTGAAGGCGTCACCTCATTATCTGAAGGATATTGATGGTACACTTCATTAGGAGTTCCTTCCCTGATTACAGACCCTTCTTTCATCACCAGAACATGGTCTGCACCAGCTACGCGATCAGGCCGGTGAGTCGCAAAAAGAACCAGAGGAACCCCGGATCCGCGGATCAGATTATCCACCTGGCAAAGGGTTGTTGCATCAAGATGAGAATCAGTCTCATCAAGAATCAGGAGTTCAGGCCTGCTGATGAGGGCTGCTGCGATGGAAACCATCACCTTCTCCCCACCTGAAAGACTGCGAACAGGGCGTTCAAGGAGGTTTTCCATACCAAAGGAACAGGCCATGGTCATTACAGATGAGGTAATGAGGTCACAGGGCAGATGGGCGAACCGGAGAGGGGAGGATATCTCATCAATTACCCGGGTGAAGGTCATATTCAGATCTGGAAATTCTCCAATCCATCCGATCATACTCGCGCCAGGTTCTTTTCCATTGATACGAACGCTCCCCTGCCGGGGGATGACAAGTCCGGCTACCATCTCAAGGAGGGTAGTCTTTCCGGATCCGTTTGGGCCAGTAACCGCTACAAGACCTGGCCTGATAGTTAGATCTGGGAGTGAAAGGCAACCACAGGAGACTGAGCGGATCTCAATCATCGCACTGCCGGCCAGTCCGGATATTTTTCAAGACGTGCAGCAATCAGATACACCGCAATCCCTTTCACTCCATCACCGGGGAGAAATGGAAGCATTCCGGAGATGATCGCTGCAGACACTGACATTCCCGTTGAGAGCATCAACCAGCTAATACCAAAAAGGTAAATGAGCAGTGTTGCCAGAGTAAGACCAAGAACACGGGCAAGGTGGCTGGAGCGTTCATACGCTAATCCGGCAACCAGAACCGCGGGAATAAAACCGAGAAGATACCCTCCGGTAGGACCAAGAAGTACCCCAAGTCCGGCCATCCCATTGTGAAAAACCGGCAAACCAAGTAATCCCAGAACCAGGTAGAGAACAATCGGGATGATGGAGTGTCGTTTCATGACCGCTGCTGCCAGAAGGACGGCAAGTGTCTGCAGGGTGACTGGGACAGGAAAGAGGGGTATGGGGATAGGGATAGAAATCCACGAGAATACTGCGATAAGGGCAATAAATAGAGAACTATGGGTAATGATTATTGAGCGGGTCAGGTTTCCAAACATTCTCAAATATGTACGCAGTCACCTGCAATGACCTTCTCGATCTTCCCATTATCTTTTCTGACCACCAGAGCACCAGTAGGATCAATATCCACTGCTTCGCCTTCAAAACTATTACGTAGTGTGTTAATCCGGACCCTCCTGCCGATGGTAGAGGAGAAATTTTTCCATTCTCTTATGACAGCGTCATACTCTCCCTGGGCAATCATATCATATCGTGCCTCAAATTCTTTGAGAATGGCTGCAAGAAGAGCGGCTCGATCAACATCATGATTCACCTCATGACTGATCGAGGTTATCATATGCCGAATGGATTCATTCAGATTCTCAACACTGATGTTGGCATCTATACCCATACCAACAAGACAGTACTTTACCTGATCCCCTTGGGCACCAAGTTCCAGAAGAATCCCTGCAACCTTTTTATCTCCAATAATAATGTCATTTGGCCATTTGATGAGCGCACCAATATCAAACATTTTACGCAGAACGCGGGCTACTGAAACAGAACCTGCCAGGGTGAGCATAAAGAGATGATCAATGGGAACTTTTGGCTGCATCACAATGGTTACCCAGATACCCCCACTTGGAGAGACCCAGGCCCTTCCCATCCTTCCAACTCCCCCCGTCTGTTCTTCAGCGATAATAACCAGCCCATGAAGATCATCCAGACCCCCCTGATCTGCCAGATCTTTTCCATACCAGATCGTTGAAGGGATACTCTCAAAGAACCGCATCCTTCTTCCAATAACCTTGGTCTTGAGATGCCGGTAGATCGCATGCGGCCTGAAGTCCATAAGGGTCTTGGCGAGCAGATACCCCTCTTCATCAGTGGCAGTTATATCGTATCCAATAAGCCTGAGTTCGTTGATATGTTTCCAGACCGCGGACCCGGATATCGAAAGTGCACTGCTGATCTCTGCGCTGGTTACCGGTTTTTCACTGTTTTCAAGAATTTCGAGAACTTTAAAGGCAGTAGAGTACATAGATTCACCGTTTCGAATTGATCTGCTCCGACGGGAGCGGACAGGGATCCTTCCCACAGACCTGTTTCAGGATCATGCTTTGATGTTCCATGAGGGTTGCAAGGTCAAATATCCCGGTAATATCAACAAGACCGATAGCAGCGATGGCACTCCCTGATGCATCAAGAACCGGACCGACAACAACTGGAACCCCCTTATATGGCCCGGAGCGAGGAGTATCTTTCACCGTTCGGTTTACAGATAACACCTCATCGAGAACCGGGCCATAGTAATTACGATCAACAACATTCCCTTCTTCTATCCTGATGCCAGGTGCATTCCTGGCTCTTGCAGTAATCGGGAGTCTGCCGACAATCTCATGAATTGCCATGCAGACCGGAATGAGATCGTCTGCTGATGAGTCAGCTGATATCGTATAGTGCTCCATCGGTATCCCTCATATTTCCCTCGCATTCAGCTACAATAAGGTTTCGCTATCACTATCACAAATTCGAGTGAGAAATCCCCGTGAGGGATACTCATGGAGACTTGTCAGGATAATCCGACCTGAACCAACCATGTACTCAAGAAGAACCGGAAAGTCATGCATCTTCATATGGACAAGGGGGATCACTGGGGATTCAGCATTCCCATGAGCGAAACCCCCCATCTCAAATGTTCCATCAATCGAGACCGTATCCGGGCATTCTTCAATAATACAACAGAGAGGGTTATCTTTCTCCCAGGAAGGAACACCCTCGGTAAACCCGAACCGATAACGGATCTGCACAGGCAGCCAGTCATAGGCATCAGGACGATCTATACCTGCACCAAATGCAATTACCACTCCCCCATTCGTAACAAATTTCCTGATACGCCCTTCACAGGCCCGGAGTGCCGGAAGGACAGAAGAGTAAGAAGGGTTGGCAAATCCTCCCGGTATAATGATAGTAGAATACGATCTTCGAAAAAAGGGGGCTGCCAGGAGTTGTGGGGAGACAAGTTCAGGGATCTGTCCACAGTCTTCAACCAGGCGGGTAAACATGAGCGGACAGTCCCAGATAATTCCGACGCGTCCCCCCATGATCGTTATCCTTTAATGACTCCGAGAGGATCGAACCGGACAACAAGCCGGGATATCCCAAGACGATCCACCACAGAGACCACTTCACTACTGGACTTGTATGCACCCGGCGCCTCTTCCGCAATGGCACCGTCATGGGGGGCTTTGATCATGATACCTTCTCGTCCGAGATCCTCCCTGACCTTTTGACCCTTAATCGTCTTCTTTGCCTGAGAACGAGAAAGGATCCGACCGGCACCATGACAAGTGGAGCCAAAGGTTCTGGACATTGCCTCGGTTGTTCCTTTCAGAAGATATGATGATGACCCCATACTTCCCGGGATGATAACCGGTTGTCCAACCCGGGAATAATCTGGAGGTACATCCGGACAACCGGGTCCAAAAGCACGAGTTGCTCCTTTCCTATGAACACACACTTTTGTCGGCTTTCCTAAAACATCATGTACCTCAATCTTGGCTACGTTATGAGCAACATCATAGACGAGCCGTACATCATCATACCCAATCCCGCAGCATTTTGTAAGAACATTGCGGATCTGATGAGTAATCACCTGCCGGTTGGCCCATGCATAGTTTGCTGCAGCGGCCATTGCACCAAAGTACGCTTTTCCCTCCGGGGAAGTGAGTGGAGCGCAAGCCAGCTGACGGTCAGGAAGAGAGATATGATATTTGTCAACTGCTCGTTCAAGTGTCTGGAGATGGTCGGTGCAGACCTGGTGACCAAGACCCCGGGAACCACAGTGAACCATGATACAGATCTGTCCCTCCTCAACACCATAAACCTCTGCTGCATCAGGATCCAGAATCTCTGAAGCCACCTGAATCTCAAGAAAGTGGTTTCCAGCTCCTAGGGTTCCACTCTGAGGGACTCCCCGTGATCGGGCCTTTTGGGATACATGTGTTGGATCCGCACCCTTCATACTCCCTCCCTCTTCACAATGAGCGACATCATCCCGATTTCCAAACCCTTCCTCAACTGCCCAGGACGAACCATCGGTCATCATTGCATCAAGTTGTTTTGGAGAGAGGCGAAGAGAGGAGCGAGCACCTACCCCGACAGGAACGGCATCGTAGAGTTCGTCCAGAATTTCCTTCTTTTTTGTAATATCCTTTACCGTGAGAGGAGTTGTCAGCAGCCGCACACCGCAATTGATATCAAATCCAACGCCTCCGGGAGAGATCACACCGGTTTCATAATCAAAGGCCGCAACCCCTCCGATGGGAAACCCATACCCCCAGTGAATGTCAGGCATCGCCAGAGAATGACCGATAATTCCCGGCATTGTTGCGACATTGGCTAACTGAGTTACTGCACCATCCTCAAGAGAGTCGGTAAGAGCGTCAGAGAGAAAGAATCTCCCGGAAACATGCATCCCTTCTACAAACCCGATGGGAACCTCCCACTCAAGGTCACCTATCCGTTTCATACCATCAATCATAGGAGGACTCACACATCGAATAGTATATCAAGTACATAGTCATGGTTCTGCCTACTGACCTCAAGTCCAAAGAATGAAATCCCTTTTACTTCCGTGCCTCCACCGTGAATCTGCCGATCAAACGGTTGTCCGGATAGATCTGCAGTCAGACATCCTTCTCCAAAGGTAACCGAGATATCAGAGAAGACCATATTTTCAATTTCGGTAAGGCAGAGGAGTTCAGATAAAAACGCCTGGAGGAGTTGTTCAGTGTCAGAGCCAGTAACCGTAAAAGAATAGGTATTTTCAGGCCGGGCATCACCCCGATACATGGTTGTCATCAAGGCCCTCCCACACTCAGAAAAAAGTGTCGGGAGATCACATGCCCACACATGCATCAAAATGTCAGCGGTGTGCTCACGTTCTTCAAAAGGCATATCAGAGAGCGCCTTCGATCATCGAACCCAGATGATAGGGAATCAACCCCATGTGAATATGATCAATATACCGTGCCTGGTACATAGAAATATAGATCAAATGATTTCCTGCTTTGAGAGCAAGATCAGTAGATTTTGCAGGTTTGTACGTAACAGGGAGAAGGACCGGACCACCACAGGATGTTGATATCCGGAAGTTGGTATCTCGTTCGTTAATATATGCAATCACTTCATCATCGATGAAGATTGAATGGGAGCCAGTGTCTTCAGGATTCCCGGGGTAGAGATCAGACATCTTCCAGACAGGTCATACCGTGAGGGAAAAAATGCTTGTGCTTTTTTTCCATGGATTTATCCTCTGTATGTCCGGATCTGCATACAGATACAATCCGGCGCACAATGGGTTTGTGTTTGTCACGAAGGCGGTATAACCGACAGCGATGGGTTTCACTGCGGATCCCGGTGATAATACCAATCCTTGAGGAAACGATCCCAATCATTCCGGAAACAGAGTGATAACTGATGGAAAAAGAACAAGAGAGTTTTTCATAGATCTCCTGGATGGAGAGATCATTATGGGTGAGAAGGATGCGGATAATCGCATGTCTGATTCCTTCTTGATCACCGGCAAGCCAGGAACTCAGGCGCTCCTCAACAATATCAGAACGCTTGTCTGGATCTGTCATTATCCGACGTATCTTATACATCGGCTAAATGGTTTCTTCTCTCTCAATCCAGAGATTTTTTGCCCGCTATCCGCGCAGATGGCTGATGGTTTAATCACCATACGTGACTAACTCTGTACTGTATGGTTCTTTTCAGATACGATATCAGCTCCATTTCTCCCATGAAACTCTGCATTATCCCGTTGATAGTGCTGTTTATTTCATTGGGTTCTCTGGGGATGACGTATATTCAGACGGGACTTCCAATCCAGCCAGGATTAGATTTTAAAGGTGGAATAGCCGTCAGTATCGTCACCGATGAGTCGGTGGACCAGATTAAATCATATTTCGCTGACTATCCACTGATTAGTGTCGATGAGGGGATTAACCAGGGACGATATATCAAATTTGGTCCGATGGATGATTCCAAAGTCATGTCTCTTACCAGTGCGATAGAATCCAAATATAAAGATGCTAAAATAGATCACATCGGATCTTCTTTCGGGAAGACTCTTCAGGATCAGGCAGTCATTGCTCTTTTGTTATCCTTTATCGGAATGGCAATAGTGGTTTTCCTTATCTTCAGATCCTTTGTTCCATCTGCAGCAGTGGTGATATCAGCATTTGCTGATATGGTCATGTCTGCAGGAGCGATGAATCTTCTGGGAATCCAGCTTTCTCTGGGGACCACTGCCGCACTCCTGATGCTTATCGGTTATTCTGTAGATAGTGACATTCTGCTCACTTCCCGAGTTCTCAAGCGCCAGGGTCGTTTTGATGAAAAGATCCAGGGGGCATTTCGTACCGGTCTGATTATGACGACTACCACCTTTAGTGCCACACTTGCAATGTGGGTAGTGTCATGGTTTGGAGGGATTCACATAATCTGGGAAATCTCAACCGTGCTCCTCATCGGTCTGGTGTTTGACGTGATGAATACCTGGCTCACAAATGCCGGTATCCTAAAGTGGTATATTGTTGAAGGGAAAGGAAAACTTTCCACCAACCAGAAGGGAGGTGTCTAAGTGGATAAAGAGAAAGTGATAGAGACGATCAAGGATTACCGGGTCGCCATCTATCTGGTTATGATCATAGCTTCTCTGATAATCATTTACCCCCACCCAGGTCCTAATGGTCTTGAAACCCGTCTCCAGTATGGACTTGACTTGTCCGGTGGATCCTGGATTCAACTCGAATTCAACTCTTCAGTTGTCACATTCAAGACAAATCAACCAGTAGACCAGTTTGTTACCGACTTAGGAAAGAAGCTCGATGCTGAGGTCACTCTGGTTGATACAGATAAAATTGAGATCAGAAAGGGAGTATCAGAACAGGAACTCCGGGATATTTTCAGCGAAAATAAGACAGAACTGGTTGCATACAACCAGGGAGTCACCAAAGATACTGCTGATGATATCAAGAGAATTCTTGAGAACAAAATCAACAACCTCGGTACCCGGGATGCGAAGATCTACGTAATTACCGGACTCAACGGAGTGTGCCGGTATGTCAGGATGGAACTTGCCGGTGTCTCGATGAGCCAGGCACAAGAGATCGTTGGAAAGCAGGGGAAGTTCGAGATCCGGGTTGTCACTACCGGAAACCAGACTGAACATGTTGTCTTTGGCGATTCTATTGAGAGTGTTGCCAACCCGGCACAGAACCCACCAAACAGTAACAACTGGGGAGTATCTTTCGCTCTCAACCCTGAAGGAGCAGAAGAGTTCAGACAGGCAGCAATAAAGTACGGGGCGGTTCAGGATCCATCTAATCACAACCTTGCAATGATTCTGGACGGGAAGATGGTGTACAGCGCCCCGCTTTCCCCAGACCTTGCAGGAACTCTGCAGTCACGGGCGAGCCCGAACCTGATTGCCTCTACCGGGAGTGGAGACAGCGGAAAGGAAGATGCCAAGATGCTGGAAATCCACCTCCGAAATGGTGCGTTGCCAGTTGAAGTCAAGATAGCTGGATCCGGGTCAGTTTCAGCGGAACTTGGGGAGACGTTTAAATTCTGGTGTCTGATTGCGGGTATATTTGCATTAATTGCCGTAGGAATCAGTATTTTTGTCCGGTACCATGAGCCGGCGATCGTGTTACCGATGGTCCTGATCAATGCGTCAGAGATCATAATCCTTCTCGCAATCACTTCATTCTTCCTGCAGCTCGATCTGGCAACCATTGCCGGTCTGATAGCTGTGCTTGGGACAGGTATTGACCAGTTGGTCATCCTGACCGATGAGATCCTGCACGAAGGAAAGGTACCATCACCCAACATCTATCTCAAGCGATTGAAACGGGCACTGGCCATTATCGTTGCATCTGCAGCAACCGTGTTTATCGCAATGCTGCCACTGGCACTCATGGATCTCTCATCCCTCCGAGGATTTGCAATCATCACCATTCTTGGTGTTTTGGTTGGAGTGATCGTGACCAGACCTGCGTATGGCAGAATTATCATGGCTATCCTCTCCAAATAACCCATACCATACTTTTATCTGTTTTTTTAACGCATTTTCTGATTAGGTTATCACTATGGGAAAACCGATTCTTATCGACTTTTTTGCAGAGTGGTGCGGCCCCTGCAAACGGATGGGTCCGATCATTGATGAACTTAAGACCATGATGGGCGACAAGGTTGAGATAAAAAAACTCAATGTGGATGAACATATGGCAGAAGCCCAGAAATATCATGTATCCGTCGTCCCAACGATAATTATCGAGAAGGACGGGGTTGTAGCACAGAAATTCCAGGGAGTTACTGATGCAGAAACCCTGGCATCCGTGCTAAAACCGCTGGTGGAGTAACGTGAAGATCGGGATCATCGGGGGAACTGGAAAGATCGGAGAGGGGATGGCAATGCGCCTCTCACAGATCTATGAGGTTCTTATTGGCTCTCGTGATGAAGAGAAAGCAAGATGCACTTGTGAAATATGCCTTTCGTCTGCGCATGAACGTGGGTTACCGTGCAACGTCACATGGGTGTCAAACCAGGAGGCAGTTGAAGGAGCTGATGTCATCATCCTTGCAATTCCTTATAAACATCTCGACTCCACCATTGCCAGTCTTCAGGGGTTTGAAGGAAAAATTGTCATCAGTCCCATCAATCCAATGGAAAGACGGAGTTACTTTGAATATATCCCCCCGGCAGAAGGATCAGCAGCGCAGCATCTGAAAACACTCCTTCCGGGATCGGCCCGAATCTGTGTGGCATTTAACAATATCGCAGGGAGTAGATGGCGCGATATTGATGCAGAACTAGAATATTCAGTAGCGGTATGTGGGGATGATGAAGAGTGCAAACTCATCGTTATGGACATTATTGATCGGATCTCTCTCCTGAAATCCTATGATGCCGGTCCGCTCACCATGGCGCCAATTATTGAGGGGCTGACGGCTCTGGTGAACAACATAGCCAAGTGTAATAAAATGAAAGACGTAGGAGTCAAATTCGTCTGACATCAGGGGTTACAGGGAATGGATATCGGGGAGATGCAAACTGAATTTACCCGGATAGGCAACAGACTTGTCATCGAGCACCTAATCGGCGGTAATTTTGGTAACATGAGTGTGCGAATGACCGAAGAGGGGTTTTTTATAACCCGGACGGGTTCTTTCCTTGACGAACCAGGGGATCTGGTATTCGCGCCTATTTTCGGAGATATGCCCAGGGAGGCATCGAGTGAATGGCGTGTTCACCGGACAGTATACCAGAATACCCGTCATGGGGCAATTGTTCATGCTCATCCCCCCTACGCAGTGGCAGCATCACTCCTCATGGATGAAATCATTCCCCTTGATAGTGAAGGGAAGATGTTCTGTCCGAAAATACCAGTGGCACTGGGAGAACCTGGCACTCAGGATCTTGCTGATGATGTGGCTGAGTATCTGGCACTCGCTCCCCTATGTATTGCACGCGGGCATGGAACTTTCGCAGCAGGAAAGACATTGCAGGAAGCGTATCTTTTTACCTCACTTGCTGAACATGCGTGCCGGGTTCTCTCTTTGATAGCCACTTTACAGAGGTGAAGTCCTTGGAAATTGAAGAGAAATTTTCCAGGCTTAGTCCTGAAGCGCAGAATGCAGTTACAGCCTTTATTGATTTTTTGATATCCCGCGGTGGGGAATCAGAAAAAGCAGAAATTCATGATGGAGAAATCTGGGATGAAAACCTGGACGAAGATGTTCAGTCAGTTCGTGATGATGTGCAGCCTTCTTCCCAGAAGGATCAGGAGATGACGAATCCCTCCGGGATAATTCTTGCAGAAGAACGTCCAATTGATGAATCCGAGAGTATAATCGATTTTGCAGATATTAATACCAGGTTTGCGCCAAAAAATCCTGAATCAGAGAAGAAAGGGCAGGTAAAACAGCGAAAAATGTTTGACTGGTTATAATCTGACCTTCACCATTTCATACCACCCTCGTGGTTGTCGAGAGTTCAATTCCCTTTTCTGCTAAAATGAATGGAAGAACCCGGCCTGGTGGTTGCATCCCAGATAATTTTTTAATCTCAAGTGCTTTGATAATCTCAGAACCCCTGAGTTCCTCATGAAGCTCGATGACGGTATCACAGAGCCTGATGAGAAGAATTTCATTATACGGAGCATGAAGACCACGATAGAGAGTAAAGAATGCATGATCTTTTGCCTCCTTGATGATCTGTCGACAGGAGACTATACCCATAAGAACCTGATCGATGCCATCTTTCATAATCAGGGTAGACAACGAATCAACTACCAGCCCCTTTCCCTGCTCCCCCCTGAAGATGTCCTGAGCAGGCATAGCCCTTGCATAGACCATACCTTCATCAAGATATCCATCTAGCATATAAAAAACCCTTTTTTCAGGAGATACTGACCAAAACTGTTTTGCGAACTGATCCAATCCGGATGTTGCCGAACCAATGAGAAGAATGGAGCTCCCGGGGATGAAACCTCCTTCAAGCGCGAGATCCAACCCGTTTATTCCGGTAGAACTCCTCCCCTTGTAAGCCCGGATCACCGGCTGGCGTTCACCACCCTCATCTGCCATATATATCTCCTGAGTGTATTGTTCAGTCTCAGTACGGTATCATTATATTTTCGCCTTTGTAATTAGATATTATACCAGTACGGCAGGGGTCCTTGCCTGCCGATAGATAGCAAAGCCGGGGGGGCAAGCATATACCAACGCAGAGAGGGTCAGAACACTCTCACGGATATGAGAGATGGCACTTAAAATAACAATAGGAAAAGGAAAGAAGACGACAGAAGGAGGAGCGAATAGCAAAGCAGAAGAATCTGGGTCGAGTGAGATAGGATCTACAAGCCCACCTGTAGTTCCCCGGATTAGAAGAATAAAACCAGAAACAGTAAAATCAGAAACTCCACAGGACATTTCGACTAATGAGGGGGAGATTGAGAAGACGAGTAGTAAAATTCCCGGGCTTTTGAAGAAAAAGAAACAAGAGAAGAAGATAGGCTCCACTGAGCCCATAGAAGGGAGTGGAAGCGGCAGAACTGATGAAAGTGGGCAAAAAAAGGTCGGGCTCCTGAGCAGATTAACGAGTATTAAACCACAAAAAGCACGGGAGACGTATGATCCGCAAATCCATGGGGAGTTAATCGATCTGACCTATGTTCCCCCACAGGGCGTGGAACAGATCGAGGTGTACCCAGTAAATCCTCCATTTTCTTACATCAGAATAACGTACAACTACCCTAACCATGAGTATCTTTATGAAGTAGTTGAACCGGATTACACTGAATCTGAGAAGAAACTCCTGGAAGAGCTGAAAAAGGGAATATTTGAGCGTGTTAATGTTAACACCCGTCAGATATCACGGGAACACGCGGCAGATCTTCTCGAAGAGATGATGAACGAGGTCTTTGCAGACTACGCAATTCACCTGGATCCTAAGACATACGCAAAAATTCATTATCAGTTGCATAAAGATTTCCTTGGAAACGGTATGGTTGATGCAATCATGCATGACCAGTTCATCGAGGATATCTCCTGCGATGGCGTGGAACGGTATCTCTTTGTCTACCACTCAAAATATGAATCGATGGAGACAAATCTGAAATATACCGATTCCGGAGAACTTGACTCTTTTGTAACGAAATTAGCCCAGAGAGCAGGAAAACATATTTCAGTAGCTGAGCCCATGCTTGATGCAACGATGTCAGATGGATCGCGTATCCAGATGACTTTGGGAACGGAAGTAACTGCTCACGGTTCCACCTTCACGATTCGTAAATTTAAAGAAGTTCCAATCACTCCAACGGATCTCATTGAATGGGGCACTTTCTCTCCTTTGTCCATCGCGTTTCTCTGGCTTGCCGTGGAAAATGCAAAATCATGCATATTTGCCGGGGGGACGGCATCTGGAAAGACCACTTCGCTCAACGCAATATCACTCTTCATCCCACCGTTGGCAAAGATTGTCACTCTTGAAGATACCCGTGAGTTAAAACTTCCCCATTCGAACTGGATTCCCAGCGTAACCAGGGAATCTTTTGATATCGCTGGAAAGGGGGAGATCGATATGTACGAACTCCTTAAGGCGGCTTTAAGGCAGCGCCCGGAGTACCTGATTGTCGGTGAAGTACGTGGAAAAGAAGCACTCACCCTCTTTCAGGCAATGAGTACTGGTCACGTTACCTATTCTACCATGCATGCAGACTCAGTTGCAAGTGCAGTTCACCGGCTTGAAAATCCCCCAATATCTGTTCCAAGAAACATGTTATCTGCCCTGAATTTAATCTGCGTCCAGGTCCAGGCAAGGGTAGGAGGACAGAGAATACGAAGAAACAAACAGATTATTGAGATTCTGGATATTGACCCAAGAACGAATGAACTTATTACCAATGAGGTCTTCCGGTGGAGACAGGCAACTGATGAGATCACCTATTCAGGGAAATCATACATCCTGGAGGAGATCATGGAGGCGCATGGCTGGGATGAGGAAAGAGTCAGGAGGGATCTCATGCAACGTCAGGAAGTTCTGGAGTGGATGCGTCAGAGAAACATTCGTGACTATCGGGAAGTGAGCAACATCGTCGTCTCGTACTTCCGGGACTCAGAGGGGCTGATGGAACAGATCCGATCCGGTGCCAATGAACTCATATGAGCGTTTCTGCTTCAATCTGCTCGGAAGCAGGATGGTTGCCAAGAGGGATAATTACTTTGACCTGATTGCAAATCTCCGTTCAGCCCGAATGGGCATCACCTTTGAAGCTTATCTTGCAACGGCTACCATCACCTCAGCGATTGTCGGAGTACTGGGATCCATTATCGTCGCATTGATCGTGTATCTGCTCAACATTCCTGCATTGATTACCTTCAAAGGAAATATTCCTCTGGATATTGCAACGGGGATCAATCAATTTTCCGTGTATTCATTGATCATCGGGACTTTAATTGCAGGAGTGGGATCATTTGTGATATTTGGGGGGTTTACGTACCTGGCTTACCTCATTTATCCATCCATAGTAGCCGGTTCCAGGCGCCGGGATATTGAGTCAAGCCTGCCGTATGCGATCAATTATCTGGCGGCCATGTCAACCGCAGGAATTCCTCCTGCTGAAGTTTTCAGGCAACTCGGAAATTCTTCGATTTATGGAGAGTCGTCAGTGGAGGCAAGATATGTTACCCTCGAAGTGGATGTTTTTGGAAAAGACCTCATCGAAGCATTAAAAAATGTCTCAATGGCAACTCCAAGTCCACGAATGAGGGAGTTCATGCAAGGTGCTATTGGAAGCGTAGCATCAGGATCTAACATCTCTGAATATTTTAAAACCAAAGCAGAGCAATATACCTTTGAAAACCGTCAGACCCAAAAGCAGTTTCTTGATACACTGGCCCTGGTTTCGGAGAGTTATGTAACAGCTCTGGTTGCCGGAACTCTTTTTCTGATCCTGATCCAGTCAGTCATGTCAATCCTTTCAGGTGAAGGAACACCGTTCTTTCTCTATATTATCATCTATCTGATTATTCCATTCGGCAGTGTTATGTTCGTCGTTATGATAGATGCGATGACCCCGGAGTGGTAAATATGGGCTTACTTGATCGATTTAAAAAGAAAGATGAGGTTTTACTTAGCCCAGAGGAGGAAGCTGCGAGGAGAATTCTTGATAAGATAGAACTTCACCGGGAGTATTCAGAAGGAAATCTTCGGATCATCAGACATCCGATACGAACTCTGACCGAAAAACCAGTGAATATTCTTTTTGCGTCCGTACCTATAGGAATCATTGTCTTCATCCTTGGATTTGCCATGGCAATTCAGGAAGGGGGAATTGAATCACTTCTGACGAAATCATTCATTGACGATGTTGTAGTCATTACCCTACTGGTTATTCTTACTCCTCTTGTCATTCTGGATCTCCGGGAAGCACGAAGAGTAAGAAGCATCGAAACCGCTCTTCCGAATTTTTTCAGAGATCTCGCAGGAATGCACGAGAGTGGGATGACTCTGCAGGGAGCAGTTCATCTGGTTTCGATGAGTGAATATGGAGCCCTGACACCCCATATCAGACAGATGGATCAACGAATATCCTGGAATTTCCCATTCATTGATGCGGTCAGAGCACTTGGTGATGAGATCCCGATCCCCCTGGTCCGTCGAAGTGTAGATCTTATCGCCAGAGCAAGCGAAGCAGGAGGAGACATTGTTGAAGTTCTTCGAGCTGCAGCAAAAGATTCGTTTGAGTATGTTACCCAGAACACAGACCGTCGCAATAATATGTTCATCTATGTGGTCATCGTTCTTGCATCATTTGGAGTATTTCTCTTCGTGATGCTTATCCTTGTCTCCTCATTTCTTAAAACCATGGCTGATCTCGGTACAACAAGTGCATCCGGTGCTCCGGGATTTAATATGGGAGCATTCGACCTGGCATTATATATCAGGATTTTTTCTCATGGAGCCATGTTTCAGGGATTTTTCTCTGGTCTGGTAGCAGGGGTTATGGGGGAAGGCAGGGTTACTGCCGGGCTCAAATATTCAGTTATTATGCTCCTCATCGCCTGGATTGTTTTCAGAGTGGCTGTCTGATATATTATTGGATTTCCTTTTTCCAGAGTTTTAAAGGCTGTCAGATGTCTCATCAACATCACGGGGCAGTCCCTGACTCGATGGCCGAAATATACCATCAGGAATTGTAATAATAAATTCTGCACCGATACCATAAGTTCCCCGTTCACAAATCCTCATCCCCGTAAGATCAAGTACCTCTTTTACAAAAAAGAGCCCCCAACCAGTTCCAGTCCCTACCCCCCTTTCGAAGATACGTTCTTTCATGGTATCAGGAATCCCTCCCCCGTCATCTTCATAGATGACTAGGAGATCTGAACCATCACGCTTTGAGGATACTGTAATATAAAAAACGTCTTTTCCATGTCGCAGAGTATTATCGATAAGATTGTAGAAGACTTTCTGAAGGAGTTGATCCGCGTAAATCTCATAATCTTCTCCAGTAATGGAAAAAGTGAGCCCTCTCCTTCTTGACATGGCATAAGCGAGATTCCAGGTTGTTCGGACATCCTGCCACCGGGGCTCTTCAATTCCTGCCTTCTGATACTCTTTGGAGAACTCGATATGCTTGTTAATCTTCTCAGCTGCATCCTCCGCCCCCCCAATTAATTGAATCAGGGAAGAGTCAGTATTTTTTCGTTTTATTAGCCCTATCATCCCCCTGATGGTAGTAAGCTGATTGACAATATCATGTCGGGTCATGCTCCCTAAAAGGGCTAATTTTTTGTTTGATAATAATAATTCCCGCTCTGCAGTTCGAAATTGAGTAATATCTGTGATAACACAGAGTTTCCCCATCTTCCCGGTATCAAGAGGATATGGAGCCAGAGTCACCCTGACCCAGAGATCCTTTCCCCCAGACGTTTTGGTGTGAATTTCATGGTGTCCCTGATCAATATTGGTAATACACTGACCATTCTGATTTTCTGATTCCCCTTCTTTGAAAAGATCCTCAAGACATGTTCCATTCAGAGCATGAGGTGTAGTTTCAAACATGGTTCCGACGGTTGCATTCGCAAACCAGATGAGGTTGTCAGGACCGACTAGGCAGATACCCTCTTCAACCAGTTCTACCAACCGGGCCAGACGATGTTCCGAGGTAAGGCGCTCCCGGTGAGATGCCTCAAGAGATCCAATCATCGAGTTGATCGAAGAAGTCAAATCTCCAATCTCATCATCCCTGTTAAGCGGTATTCTTCCAGAGAGGGAACCAGATCTCCCAATGGAGAGAAGATCCCGATTCAAATCCTGTAGAGGAGTAATAATGATCCGATTCAAAAGCCATGAGGCGAGTCCCATAAAAAGGAGAGTCAAAAGAAGAAGTGAAGTTATCAGAAATGCCCGGGAGTAAAGCCCACTTTTGTTCAGATCCTCTCGTTCATGAATCTTTAGGAGAAGAACCGGTTTTCCCGTAATGTCATTGATCACTTTCTGACTACTGGAAACCGGCATATCAGGTAAAGCAGGTGAGATGTTACCAGAGGAAAGTAGCAGAGGAGTAATAGTTATGTTCTGCAAAACATTCCGCGACATATCAGAGATCATCCCGTTGTCCAGAGGGTTGATAATAACTACAACACCCCGGGAAGGCCCCTCCATATCAGAATTCAAAATATCATGGGAGGCAACCATCAGAGGGGAATCATTACCCATAAGAATGCCGGAGTACCCATCTTTTGGAGGGTGAAGAAGGGATGAATGCAATATGATCTGATTCAGGGATTCTGAAATTGGGAGAGCATATTTATCATTCCAGTTTTTTACTATACCCCCTACAATAGAGCCATTCGTATCATATAATGCAATTGCGTAGATGTTTTGCCCTTTTAGAGCCGAAGGCACAAAATTTGAGGAGAGGTAACTAGAATTCCCGGACTCCATAAATGAATATGTATCATCCCAGATCCCCCAATCCCGGGAAATCCCAGCCAGACGAGATGATTCTGAAAAGATTACATTTTCTGCTCTCTGGAGATCTTCAGAGATGTAATCACGCTCAAGCGATGAAAGACTGCCCATCACCGTTAATTCAAATGTGACGAGAAGAATAGCAGCAACAGCCAGAACAGTGATCCCAACAATGAGGATAGTTTGTGCATATAACCGCATTCTTAGCCACCTAAATTCTCCAGATTAAGGATCCGTTCTCAAAACGAAAGCATTATGAAAGACCAGGGATTCAGAATTTTATCCTCATCCGGGCCTTTAGGGTCTAGGTCACGCAAGTTCCACAATGTGAGAAGACTCCGGTTCTCGTACCTGAAATGCGAATGTATGAAGATTTCCATTATCCGTTAAAACAACACCGGAGTAATCCCCAAACAAAAGTTGAAAGCTTACCTGACCAGAACCCGAGGTAATATCATTGCCTACGATCTTTCCTCCACTTTTTATCGTGATTCGTATCCCAGAGACAGGTTTTCCACTCTTTCGAAGGTCGAGAGTGATATTTCCAATACCCTTCCTCACAGAGATTTCAGGTATGGCATAGGTATTTGGAGCACGGATGTGGCTTTTATCATAGATGCGACAACCAGTAATAAAGCGGGTGGCAATCTCCGCAGGCGTGGGATACAGAGTAAACTGATGACTATCTTTGAGAAAAAGAGTACTTTTATCCCCATATAGTACCCCGGATCGATCAATATAAATTCCTCCTTCGGGTTCCCCATTCAGAAATATCAAAAACGCCCGATGCCCATCCTGGCCAGTTGCCGATGCGATACCATCGGTTTTAGAGCTCCGTGCATGTCGCACTAGATCTGGTAATGAAAAAGATCCTGCTGGACGGGTATTTTCAATGATAAAGTTTAGAGGAACATTCTCATCGAAATCCCCTAAATCACGGGGAATATCAGTAGCTTTCTCCTGATATTTCTCTTCATACTGCCTGATATCATCCCGGGCCTGGTCTCGGACACTGATATCCCGCCCAGTTGCTTTACAGCTGACAAGTATTCCATCTGAAGAGAAGACACCCTCAATGTGCCAGGAAAAGGTCAGAGATCTTCCATCAGGAGAGTTCAATGTCTGTTGCAGTTCTACGGTGGACGATTCAGGATTGAGGAGGCTGATAGCACTCTGAAGTTCATCCTGATCCTCATATGAGAGATCTGAGAGAAATTTCCTCCCAATCATATCGGTGGGTCCAAACCCATAGAGTGATGAGAATGCCTCATTCGAGCGGATTATTGTCAAATCCGGAAGAAAATCTACAATCAACTCATTCTGCACACTGAGGACAGAATGATAGAGTTGTTCCCGGGCAGCCAGCTCTTCCTGCACGTCTTTCCGATCAGCAACCTGAATAATCCTCTGCTCAAGGATGCTGAACTGCTCAAAGGGATCACTCCCCTTTCGAATATAATAGTCAGCACCATGATTGAGTGCTTCAATTACCACTTCTTCTTTTCCTTTTCCGGTAAAGAGAAGAAATGGGATGTTGCCAAAATTTTTGCGTATATACTTCAGGAGGGAAACCCCGTCCATATCCTGCATCTGATAATCCGATACAACAACCTGGAAGGTAGCTTTTCCCAGAGCCTCTATGGCTTCCCGGCCTGAACTAACACAGGTGAGCTCAACCTTACCGGAGTGTCCTAAATATTCCTGGGCAAGCATCAGATGCGGGATCTCGTCATCGACATATAGGACCTGAATGGGCATATTTGAGCCTATGGTGTTAGTTTAGTGTTCGGAGTGATAATTGTTTCCTTGTCTCAAATCAATCCAGGAGAGATACATTTCTGATCTATTGATATCATAAGAAAAACAGAATCGGGGAAATATCCCCTATTTACAAAAAATGACACTTTGGAGACATTAGAATGGAGAAATAGAAAGAAAGGTGAGATTTAAGTTTAATGTTGAACATTAAACGAACTGCTTACAGCGTACATGGAATTTCCCGCAGCATCATATGCAATGACTTTAAATTTCGCATTGGAATAAGAGCGCCCAGGAGTCCAGGAATATGAATCAGTCTTTGTTTGCCCGGCTGTCGTTGTCCAGGAACTGCTTCTAAGAATATATGGATAGGTAGATCCTCCATCATCAGAAAGACGTATCTCAATCTTTGTTACCCCGAAATTGTCACTGGCAGTCCATCCAATAATTACGGGTTTGGTTTTATTCTGCTGAGACCGGGTAATTCCACTCACACTTGGGGGGGTCGTATCAGGAGCCGGAGTTACCGTCGGAGCCGGAGTGGGTGTTGGGGTTGGAACCACATTCAGGGAGACATTGCCATTCACATAGAACTCCACATCATTATAATCCTTATCACCACCCCCATAGAAATCCTCAAACGTGATGAGATATTTGTGATAGGTTCCTGTAGAATTTTTCAAGGATATCGCCCCATGAACTATCCCATCCGGGTTTCTGGATGCCGGGCCGGTTTTATAGGTGCGTCCATTTGCAACATCAGCAAAGATGAGTTCCTGATTTGTTGCGAATTTTCCCAACGTCCAGCTGGTTCCAACTTTGGTTGTCTTTGAGTTCCCGAGGGCGACGGTACGGGGACTATCCAATCGGAATACATTTTCATATCCTGCATCAGAGAAAGCGAAGTCCACTGATACGTCCGTAGTATCATCAGCAGCATATAACTGTGCCCCGACACCGCCTTCATTTATCGGAATGACGGTTGGTGATACCGTTGGTGTGGGTGTGGGTGTTGGAGTGACTTCAACTGCTTTTGCCACTACACCAAAATCGACTTGAGGAGGATTCTTCTTGTCCTGACCGGTTAGTTTATTATCATAATTCAGATACGAATTATTGGTATAGTAGCCACTTGGAAGATCTGCGATAAGATCAAACGCCCAGCCAGACATCTGAATGCATCTTGAATTCCATCCACCAGTCTGTAAAGGAGTGTACAAGTCTACAAAATTCTCCACATTTGGATTATTCTTATATCTTCCCGTCAGGTTTACTTTGCCTTCAGTGAATCCGGGCTCACCCGCATCTTTTAGACCATTATTATTGGTATCATAGTACATATATCCCCAGATGCAGGTTTCTGATGCACCACAACTGCACTTCACCGAATCACATTTGGCAATAGCACTTACCGAGTTTCCTAGCCTCCATTGGATCCAGTTTTTAAAGGGCACCGTAAATGAACGGGATGCTTTGCTACTTTCACTATTTGCCAGAAACTCTTTTGGCTGACCCATGTCCTTTTTGAGATAGTTGAAATCTCCAGTTCCAATGCCAACAAACTCATTCCAGGGTTGTGGGCAGGAGGTATTTCTTATTGGATTTCCATTCTCATCGATTATCGAGGCTTCTCCAGTACATGGGGAGACCTTCAGAGTCATGTCAAGAGTGTTATCATAATAAAAGGTAGCATTACAGAACCCGTAATCCCCACTAGACACAGAATTATTCTCTAGCACCGGGGTGAACTTTCCCGTCATCAGCTCCTTCATGGATGCTTCCTGAACAGAGCTAGTTGTGTCATTATAACTCGTCTCATCTTTTACCCGATCAAAATACTGCGTCCCTGTCCCACCCGGACCTGTCTGACCGTTGTTTAGAATAATAATTCCTTTTGGAATATCTCCTTCAGTCTCATTTATCCCTTTATTGACGATCACCTTTGCAATCATCCCGGGTCCAAAAGAACTGATGCTTTCCCAATTGTATTTGATACCTCCACTTGGCGACAATGACGATTTGGCGCTACACTCTGGGGGCTCTTTGGTATATACCTCCACAGCATCCGGGCTCACAGTTTGACCGTTTCGCTTTAAAACTTTAAATTCAGTGGAATCTGTGGGAAATGATTCTCCTGCATCGTGTTTGACGATAACTTCATACGATGATTCGCATTCAACACAATATGACCCTGTAGTTGCCGTGGGAAATTTTACCCCCTGATCAGGTGATGAGCCCATTAGATATGTACCAATTACAGCAAAGGCCACAACAACTATTCCAATTAAAAATACTGCACCAAGAACTTCAGAAACTGCTCTATCATACCTCATTTTTCTATTCCCCCTTTGGAATGATGCAACATATTCCTGCAATAGTATTTAATAGTATGGGAGAATATTATTAATGAATTTTAATATTTTAAAATTGTACTCTCCATATTTAAATGCTCCCCAATTACCCCTCAATAGGATCCATATTAAAGTCCTACGAATTCGCAAATAAAATTGAAGACAGTCCTATTGGGAGGATTTAATATGCAAGACAGGTTACTTGTCTCGTTGACATACTGCCTAAATTATAAACAACTTTCCCTTTGAACTTCGTAATTCTCACTGCAACAGCTCCCGACATTTCCGGTTCAAATGAACTTTTGGGAGTGCCATTGAGTTCCCAGGTTGAATAAAACCCCTCTACTGGTTCGAGAAAATTCCACATGCTCTGAAGCCTGTTCCCATAGGCAAATTCTCGGGTGCTCTGACCGGTATTTTTGTAACCAAATTCGACATCACAACCATCCGCTGACCATGATGAGACAGAACTCACGTATGGGACCATATCAAACATTACCGGATCCGTGTTGTTTAATACAATATATCCAGTGCCGGTGTTTGGACTTGTGATATTGCGGACATAGGATACTCTAAGTTGAGAAACCGTAGAATATCCAAATGAAGATGGTTCTTGAACCAGAATTGTTGTGGGGAGTTCACTTACTCCCCCCACATAACTGAATTTTAATGACTTTCCAGTACTCAGGGTTCCACTTGCTCCAGGCCAGGTATCCCCTGTTACCCCATCACAGGAATAGGGAGGCTTGCCATTTGGATCGCTAATACGAGGAAAGAGTGTGATATTACTCACGGGATCAATAATCAATGCAGAATTATTTTGAATAACACTAACCCGAAGACCACTAAGGTCGACAATCTGACCACCTTCGTGATCAATAAGAATATCATACTGGGTAGGATTCAGATTCGGACAATAACTACACTTCACCCCAAGGACCGCCTTGAGAGAACTCGAAGGAGGAGGGATTGAGAGGAGCATAACTGTTATGATTGTCAGTCCGGTCATCAACATGGTAACGAGAAGTAATGCACCGACAATCTCAGATACAGCAGCCTCCCTAGGTGTGCACATCGTATTCTATCGATATGTACCTATCCCAATGATAAAGATATCACTAATTCCTTGGCACTCTCAAAAGGAGATCATAATAAAGATTCATGCCAAAAAAAGAAAGATTTACAATTATTAAAATTTCTTACTGACAAGCACATACTCATTACCAGATCGATAATCCTGATAATTAATAATAACGATGTTGGGTGGCTCGGTAATCGGCAACCGCATTACTTCCCCTGCTTTAAATTGACCAGTAGTTAAATCCCGATGAAATGTCGTTTGATTCTCATAAATATCGTATTTTTTGGGAATTATTTTTCCATTTATGCGTATTGACAATTGATCAATATTCAGCGAATCACCCCCGTTATGACAAATAAATAACATATTACAGGAACTAAGAATCGTTTTATTGACGCAATTTGGTTGCTCTTCACACTGAGCCATACAAGTTTTATATTGGGGATTGCTAACTGCAGGACAGGCATTTTTACAAGCGCCATAATTTATAGAAACATTATGGTCACAACTGATCATCCCCGTACGACATGAGAAATCACAGGGTATTCTTGGATCAGTACAATTACTATTACCAGTGCCATTTCCACAACCAATTTCTATATTGATATAAGGAGGGGAGGATGTTGGAATTTGACCAATCCATTGGGCACCAATAATCCCAATAACTATGGCAATTATCCCAGTAAGGACAATTGCTCCAATCATCTCTGCAGAACCCTGATCTCTCGTTACCATCAGAGTGCCCCACTCTGAATCACTAAAGATACGCGTGATTTAGAGTAATCATAAAAGAAAGGCCGCAATGCTGAGCCAGCAATACAACCCGCATGCCCAGGACCACTATGATCAGGAGTTTCGTCAGCAGCACAGGCGTTTAATCTGGCCACATAATCTTCTAGGTTATTTGTGCCAATACCGGAGAGATGCTCCCATACATCATTACCAATAATCAATGATGCAGATAGAGGATCAGAATCATATAACGTAAGCATTTTATGTGCAGGATCGATCGACATCTGTCTATCTGACATCGTCTTCTGGGTGATAACGTACACCTGATCAAATGCCCGCTTCCAAAGATTGGTAGTGATGCTATCACCAGTATTCTGAGGCTTAAAAGTAATTATGACGTACTTGGCATTCGGTTCCCCGGAAATCAGGGCGTAAGGTATTATTTGTGCACCTTGATTATCTGAGATCTGGTTTTTAACAACAGAATCTACCTTTGCGAAAACCTGGGCTGTCTTTGAACCACTTACATCATTCGTATCAGTTATTGAAACCCCAACAAGAGAAGCTTTGATATTTGGACCTAATGCATCAGCAGTGTCAACCGGGGTGACCGCAAGGGAGGGAATGAGCATAATTGATACCCCTTCATTCTGCTTCAAAAATAATCCACCCATCTCATACAATAACTCCTGATTGATCCAATACCGATTTTGAGACCAGTATTGAAGAGAACCCAGAGGTTGATCCGCCTCAATTATATGGTTCCATGTGGGTTCTCCCATACCATTAGATAGGCCAGTAGCGAGATTAAATTCCAACATCCCTGGATCTGTTGTCATAATCTCATTGATCTTCGAAAGATCAAATATGTGAGACTGGTTTGTTGCATTTTCCTGAAGGGTACGCCGATACTGAATGACATCATTCTGAGTCTGTTCAGTCCAGTTATAAAAATCAAAAATAATATCGGTTTGCTCTTTAATTGCAACATAATCAGTAGTATTGGGACCAGGTGAGTGCGTGGTATTATTTACCCAGCTGATAATATTCTTATTAAAAACCCTTGGGTCAGGATAGGCACTGAGATCCACATCATACTTCGTCTCAATTTCATACTTGGTTTCAGGATGAATAACGAATTTTCCGTACTTTTCTTTGATGATGGTAACATTGGTCTGATTACTGACCATAGTGTATGAATAATTCAAATGGTGGATAGTTCCATTAATTGTATTATTAATACTTTGAATCCCGGGATAATTGACATACAGATGTTCTCCATCAACCCATTGGGCAGGGATATCTGCATTCGCAGGGGGATCAACAAATTGATCTACGATCAAGGGAGGGGTAACGGTTTTAAATACCCCTTGAACGGTCAACGTATCCATCTGTTCATTCACCAGCAAAGTACCTGCTGCCTCGATAAAACCCTGAATCGGCACTATCGATAAAGCACCCTGACCAGTTGAGGCTAATGTTCCAAGTTCAAATGAACGAGCAATCGGTACATTTACTCGTTCATTAATAATGAGGGAGTCAACATCGGATTTAAGATCGATAAATTGCTGAGTCACATATTTCATGTGGGCAATTTCAGCATCTTTTCCCTGTATTGGGACCACATACAGGAGGTACATTGAGAATAATATGCCAAGCAGAGCTACGATCATCAAAAACCCAATAACTTCGGACAGCCCCTGCTCCTTCGTACATCCCGCCATCGAATATGTTACAGTGTACCTTCAAAACTCATGAATCTATTGAAGAATTACCTACCCCATAAGAGGTAATCTAGTGAAGAGAATTGAAGGCCAAATCATCCCCCGATTGGGCAAATTTTGGGGAATATTTATAAGTAAAATCCTTCACTGGACAGCCTCATAAAGGGTCAATAATAGGCCAATATTTTGATGATATTTGTTGGTAGATTGATTTCTGGCTTCTAACAAGAAGCAATGTTCAACTAAGAACTCATAATAAGTATGTGTTACCGGCTCATAGTCAAGTGCACTTCTGAGATGAATATTAACCCCTAAAAACCCCACTTCTGTAGAGGAATCCATCATGATCACTCAGTACATCACGACACCCGAAGGTCTCACTGAGATCGAGGATTTCAGGCCAGGATGCTGGGTGAAGGTAGTCAATCCCACAGAGAAAGAGATTGCATCACTGGTGAACCATTTTGGGATGCCGATAGATTTCCTTACGGATCCTCTGGATGTAGATGAACGGGCCCGATTCGAGGTTGACGAAGGACATACACTCATCCTGATCAGATCAGCCAGGCGTGAACCAGAAGAAGCAGCAATCCCCTACATCACCCTGCCCATTGGGATTATTCTCACCAATGAACTGCTCATCACTGTTACTCTCGCTGAAGTTGATGTCATGGAAGAGTTCCTCTCCGGATGGGTTCGGAACCATGATACAAGCCAGCAGACAAGATTTGTTCTTCAACTCTGTTACCGGACGGCATTACGATTTCTGCGCTATCTCAAAGAGATCAATCGAATGACCGGGGTAATTGAACGGAATCTTCACCGGTCAACTACCAATGATCAACTTCTTGGCCTCTTCAATTTACAAAAGAGCCTTGTCTATTTTACCACATCTCTCAGGTCAAATTCTCTTATGGTCGAGAAATTCTCCTACCAGAGTGTTCTTGACATGACCGATGAAGAACATGATCTCTACGAAGAGATGGTCATTGAAAATAAACAGGCGCTTGAGATGGCAAATATCTATACATCCATCATTACCGGGATGACCGGTACTTTCGCCTCAATTATCAACAACAATGTCAATGTGGTGATGAAACTTCTCACAAGCGTAACAATCCTTATCGCTTTACCAACGATGATCGCCAGCATTTATGGTATGAACATTCCTCTCCCGCTCCAACAGTATTCTTACGCATTTCCCGTGGTCATGGGTTCAGCACTTGGGCTTTCAGCAATCGGCCTATTTGTCCTGATCCGCTGGAAAGTGCTATAATCTTTTTATTCTCCTGTAGGATCCATAAATCACGGATCATCAGAGTGAGAAATAACTAACTTATGTTAGATCCACATAACATAATGAGACAAATTTATCACATGGAGAACTCATGAGGAAAAAGGACATTATTCACATAGAATTGCTTATAGCTGCCATAATTATCACGTTCATATTTATTCAGGCAATACATCCGGGAAACATCAATGTAATTGGAACAACCCTGAGCCTCATTTCGGCAATAATTCTGATAATTCACACGCTGAAACAACAGAGGAGTCTCTGGATTTCTTCATTTGCGATCATTTGTGGTTTTGTGCTGATATGTGCCGGAGGAATTACAGCGATGGGATTAGAAATATTCGGATCAACATCCTCAGAGTCCATAATTTCAGTGATACTCATTTCATCAGGGTTAATCCTTATCACCCTTGCTGTTCGTTCAAGAACCCACCCAAAGGATTATGGAATACGGGATGAGAGAACACTTCGTATCGGTACTTATGGCCTGTCTTATTCCTGGTACCTAACTTACCTCACCATTGTCATCATCGGATGGATGATGGGCACCAGGGCAATAACAGTAGATGGAACTCAGATCTGTCTCCTGCTCATTATTCTGATGCCGGTAAGTGCTCTCCTCTTCCAATGGTACTTCAACACAAAGGGAGACGTCTACTGAGGATCATGAAAACCCGTATCAAAGAATATCGGGCACGTTTTAACTATACTCAAGCAGATCTCGCGGAGAGGGTTGGAGTCAGAAGAGAGACGATTGTTTTTCTTGAAAAAGGAAAATACAACCCCTCTCTCCGTCTTGCACATCAGATAGCAAGAGCTCTCCAGGCGACAATTGATGATATCTTCTCTTTCGATGATGAAGAATCAATAAAACAAGATGAAAATCCGGATACATCCACATAGGGAGCATCTACCTTAAAAAGAGTGTGCGAAATGGGGCTACCAGACCCTTGCCCGGGCACTCTCGTTGCGATAGAGCAGATTGTCCGGACTAATTTCAGGAAATGCCAGGTAAAACTCATTCAGATTGAATGGAATGGTATTTACTCGGTACCGGTTCCACGGATGTTCTTCAATCAGCACCATGTTTCTCAATTCTTCATCACGGATTGTTCCACGCCAGGCTTGTGCATATGCAATAAAGAACCGCTGTTCATCAGTAAAGGAGTCAGAGTCAGGAATCTCAATTTCCTTCGAATAATTATCTTCAAAATTACCAAATGAAGAATTATCTGGTAAACGGGTATTCTGCCAGGCCTGCCAGGCAACCATCATTCCCCCAAGATCTGCTGCATTTTCTGCGAGGGTGCGAGTACCATTCAAATATAATTCCGGAAGAGCCTCCATCTGATCATATTGCACCACCAGAGGGAGGGTTGCCTCCTCAAATCGCACAGTATCATTTCGATTCCAGAGTAGGGTCTCATTTCCATTTTCAATAAATTTTCGTAAAGGACTGTCGAATCCATGAATCAATTCATGCCCAATCACTGCTCCGATAGCCCCATAATGCTCGACATCATCTACCGAAGGATCATAGAATGGAGGTTGAAGCACACCTGCAGGAAGAACGATCTTGTTGCGATTGGTATCATAATACGCATTCACTGAGTGCGGCGATAGATACCAGGTGTCAGGGTTTGATGGAGTATCTGCAATCTGCAGACTCGCCATGTAGTAATAGGCAGTGATATTGAGAATATTATCAAGATAAGAACTATCTGATACCTCAAGATTACGGTAGTCCCCAAACTGATCCGGATAACCAATCTGAATACCCATGGAGTCGAGTTTCTTGGTCGCATTTATCCGGGTTTCCGGCTCCATCCAGGTTATGTTGTCGATCCGTGTTCTAAAGGTACTCTTGAGGTTTTCCACAATTTCCCGGACATGAGTCTTCTCTTCAGGGGTGAAGTATTTCAGAACATAGAGTTTGCCAATAACCCCACCCATCAGGGAGTCCATAGTAGCAATAACCCGTTTCCACCGGGGCTCCATATCCTGCTGACCTGAGAGAACACGATTATAGAAATTAAAATTCTCCTGTTCAAAAGCAAGACTGCTGTATGGAGCAGCATACTGGAGTACTTTAAATTTTAGGAACGTTTTTAGATCTCTGACAGATTCTTCCTTAAGAACACTGCCAACTTCCCGTACATAAAGAGGTTGATACAGATCAATGATCTCCAGATCTGTCCGGTTCACAGAGGTAAGTAATCCTTCCCAGTCAATCCCATCTGTTACCTCATTTAACCGACGTACCGGACAAGGGAAATACCGGCGATCCGGTTTTCCATATCCATGAGAGGGAGCTGAAGCATTTGCAAGCCGGGTTTCAATTCGAAGGACTGTTTCAGCATCGATATCTGCCTGTTCTGGGGACTCATTTATCAGAACGAACAAACGGGAGACATGGCCCTTAAATTCATCGCGTACCCGCTGACTTTCTGCATCATCACGGAAATAATACTCACGATCCGGAAGAGAGGTTCCACTCTGTTCAATCGTCGCAATGAGCATACTGCTGTTGCCAGGATCTTCATCAGCATAAAATGAAAAGAACGGAGTAATACCAAGCGTCATGAGATCAATCGTAATATTGCGGATATCCTCACGATTCTCTGCTTGATTGATATGCTCTAGAGCCGGCTGGAGCGGTTCAATCCCAACCTGATCTGCCAGGTCCTGATCAATAGCAGTTGCATAGAAAGTTCCGAGCAGTTTCTGTTCATATCCCTCTGATTGCTCAGGATTTGCTGCAGCATCTTCGATTATTTCCCGAACCCGTTCATTCACAGAATCCTGAACCTCAGTAACAGAACTGTACCATACCAGATCTCCAGGAACCGGGTTTCTTTCAAGCCAGTTTCCATTGGCATACGTGAAGAGATCATCACCAGGATTTACAGAGAGGTCCATATCATCGGGAGTCAGTGCAGTAACAGGTCCAAAATAACAGATCAATACTAGGATCCATATCCCGGTCATGAGATTCAGGGGGTATTTTTGCATTCTATTTAATTCTCCATATATTTCCGGATTACTTCTTTCAACAAGGGGTGATCAGATACAGAATATATCTGGCAAAACCACGGCTTAAAGGCACTATATGAAAAGAACGTATATCCGGATTCGTGTTCATCATCTCCAAAAAAATAGGAGTTATTCGTGAGAAACAAAAAAGAGAGTATTACTCTCTGCAGACCGGTAGGTGTCATCTCCTTCAAACGATGCTACAAGACCTACCGAATTTGAGAACATTACCGAGAGAGAGGTCTCGAACCGTCCATCTGATCCGGTAACAACTGTAGCAAATGGATCAGATCCAGATGCTCCCGGATACCCGGTCTCGTCAATACCAATTGTTGCTCCGCTGATACCCTTTCCATCCTGATCGGTAAGCCGACCCGAAATCACGACATCTTCACCGACTTTCGGATTCATGGTTTGAGCACTGATGGTAAGTTGAGTTAAAACCGGGAGAGATGAAGGGTGATTACCCGCGGTCTGCATGGGAATAATTGTCTGAACAGGAGTGATGACCGGCTTAATTACTGGCTCTTTACCTGGATCAGTAAACCGTATGGCATTTGAAAGGTATTGAGAAGTTCCGGATTTCGCATTCACACGGAACAGATCAAGGTGCTGATACGTGGCCGGTACGGCCCAGACAAAGAGCCCGTTTTCATCAGGCTTGAGGGTAGTAAGATCTGAATAATCAGAGTCAGAACCCCCTCTCCCCTGGATCGTTAACACAGCATCATTACGCACTCCGCTCAGATATCCGACGATCATAAATGTCTCCTGACCACTCAGGGATGCAGTAAATGGAGATATGGTAACCCAGGCGGATCCGGTTTTCTGAGAGGAAGGAGATGATAGTGAAGGGGTTGTATCATCCTTTGGTTCAATGGTGACAGTAGGAAATATTCCCAGACCGACGGTAGCTGCATCCTCAACATTCCAGTCATCATATCTGCCGATAACACTTCCGGAGAAGTCTTCGGCACTAGCAGGGAAGATACATACCAGAGCCAGTATCAGGGAGAGGGCACTAAAAAGATGAATTTTTCGATGTGATTGATACTGATAAACCATGGTGATAATGTTGAGAGCCGTTACTCAATAAGTTGCTGAGGAGATCATCTCCCCAGTTCTTTGTGAGCCCGGGCAAGATGCTGAGCTGCCTGAGCGCCGAGGAGAGAGAGCTCTCCTGCAAGAACTCCAGTAGCAACAATTTCTGCCAGTTTTTTTGCGTGAGAACCCGGGGGGTCCCCTCCTCCTGAAACTCCAAGAATCTGAAGGCACTCCGCCTGGGTTGCCACACTGGTTCCACCACCAACAGTCCCTACCGGAAGAGCAGGCAGGGTGACGGAAACATATACTCCATCAGGGGTTGGATCGATGGTAGTGATACAAAGGGATCCCTCTACAACGTGAGCAGGATCCTGACCACATGCAATGAACATAGCTGCGATGATATTCGCTGCATGAGCATTAAATCCAAGAGCGCCTGCTCTGGCTGAACCTACCAGATTTTTACGGGTATTTACCTCAAGCAGGGAGGCAGCATTAGTCTTGAGGATCGTGGTGATCTGATCATTGGTAAGGCTCACTCCTGCAGACACCGTCTTTCCTCTGCCCAGAATAACATTCACCGCTGCAGGCTTTTTGTCAGTGCAGAAATTACCAGATAATGCAACAAGTCGGGCACCAGTCTTCTCACTGATGAACTCTGCGGCTTTCTCACTGGCAATAGTGACCATATTCATTCCCATGGCATCACCAGTAGTAAAACTGAACCTGACATAGACTGATGTCCCCGCAGTGGTTGTGTGGATTGCAGTGAGTTTTCCATGCCGCGTGGTTGCCTGGGCAATGTCACGGATGGCATCTTCATGTTCTTGGATGAACACAGTCACCGTATGAGCATGCGCAATACTATCGGTTGCAAATACCGGAGCCCGGGTCATCCCGTCAGAGAAAATCCGCACTTCAGCCCCTCCTGCAGCAGATATGAGTGCACACCCCCGGTTCACTGAAGCGACCAGTGCACCTTCAGTCGTTGCCAGAGGGAGGAAGAACGATCCATTCGCATATTCTCCCAGTACCTGAACCGGGCCAGCAACGCCAAGCGGGACCTGAATCGTTCCAATCATATTTTCGCAGTTTTTCTTCACCACTGCGTCAAGATCAATTGAACAATCCCCAATGCGGGGAAGATGAACCCCGGTCTCTTCCTCGACATACTGCCTGCGCAGGCGAACTGCCTCTTCAGGAGGAAGGTCCTTTTCTAGGGCATAGAGTTTAAGCGACCCCTCCCGGATCCTGCGGAGATATTCGTCCATGCATACCTGTTTGTACCCGAACTGCAATAACAGCTGAGGAATGGGGGAGAACCAGTGGTGCCTTCGTGTACACCGAAGCGGAGCTGAAGAAATCAGAAGAAGGCTTCTGGAGGAAGGAATCCTTGACCGAACACTCAAAATTCGTCCAGATGGAGATGAACTCCTCTTTCCGATACATCGAGAGATCGAAGGGGCTGAGCGGGCTGAATTTGAGGCACTTCGCCAAAGGGCAGACCTTCCACGTCATGAGTTAGTGGGAGGAATAGCCATCCTGGCTGAAGATGATCCTGCAGGTGCAGCGCTCATTCTGAAAGAGCGTCCATCCGTGCACACAGTACTCTTTGCAGAAAGTGCTGTGGAGGGAGAATTCAGAACAAAGCGTTTTCGGGTGCTTGCAGGTCAGGATACAACAGCAACAGTTCATACAGAATATGGCAGAACATTCTGGATTGATCTGGAAAAGGCATATTTTTCAGCACGTCTTGCATCTGAACGGCAACAGATTGTTACAATGATGGGCGACGATGAAGACGTGCTTGACATGTTCGCTGGTGTCGGGCCATTTGCAGTCATGCTTGCTGCAAAGGCCAGGTTAGTATATGCCTGTGACCTCAACCCCGGGGCAATCTCCCTCCTTATTCGAAATATTTCCCAAAATAAAATACAGAATGTTCTTCCCATGCTTGGAGATGCTTCCTCACTTGCTGAGATCTTTGGGAGACGTTTTGACCGGGTAATTATGAATCTGCCTTTGGCTGCAGAATCATTCCTCCCTGCGGCATTTTCCCTCTGCAAGTCTGGAGGCATGATACATCTCTATGTGCTTGAAGCGGATGAAGATACAAGAGGTTTCGACCAATTGCCGATACAAGCGGTATGTAAGCGATTCGTCAGGTCATATGCCCCCGGACGATCCCACCAGGTCTATGATATCCGGGTTAGATAACCCGGGTACTACGTCGTACCCGTCTTTTGAGGGACACACTGTTTACAGACGATAGCAACACTTTGAGCTTTGGTCGATGAGTAACCAAGAGTCTGATCACCAGTCACATTTCGAAGCACCTGGTAATCCTGCTGTGCTCCCTGTTTTAACTGAAACAATTTTCGTGCCGACATCTCTCCTCCGCGACGAGTCTGGTTAACTGAAGCATTCGTATCCAGAGTGTCTGCAGAGAGGTTTTCTACACTATCAGCGGGATTTAATTCATCATCAAAGGATATGAGCGCATATTCACGAACGGTATACTCAGTTGCGCTGGCATTCCCTCCATCGATCCCTATTACCGGAAAAACCAGCACACTTCCCAGAAGAATGAACATGCACAGCCGGATCATACCTACAATAATCTTCGCACTTTGGGAACAAGAAAGAGTTGGTCGGGATTATGTATCCCGCTTCATTAAGAGAAACGCAACTGCGAGACCTGTAGGAACCAGCAAAATAGAGAGAGGTGACCTCGCTTCAGTCTGAGTCGAGGTTGGAATTGTGGTTGGAACCGGTGTTCCGATGGGGGTCAGGTTTACTGATGCAACAGTTGACATCCCGGCTGCAACCTGAACCTTGTTAACATAGTCAGTATACCCTGACATCTTCAAAACCAGATCATACTGGCCTGGTTTTACGGTAGCCAAACTCAGGGGAGTTATTCCGACAAAGAGATTATCAAGGAGTACCTGTGCCCCTGAGGGAACTGAGTTCACACTCAAAGTCCCATTGATTGAAGAGGAGGTTGCCGCGGCCTTTAAATCTACCTGCACAGGAGTTGTCTGACCTGCAACCACGGTTATCGTTGCTGAGTAATCTTCCCGCTGGGGATCGCTGAGCAGGATAGTATATACTCCCGGCACGAGATCTGAAAGATCAAGATATCCGGTTTGGGGTGTTACCCCCTGGTAGTCATTATTCAAATAAACAGATGCTCCCGGGGGATTACTAATGACGGTAACCGAACCGGTTTTGATATCAGGGGGGTTTCGCTGAAGAGTGGGAGTGATCCGGGTCTCCTGACCGGTATTGATCATCACATCCTGGGTGATCGTCTGATATCCGGAAAGTTGGAGTTTCAACATGTGAGTCCCTTTCGCCAGATTTCCGATCCTCTGTGGAGTCTGTCCCTGCCAGTAATTATCTACCTTAATATCCGCACCCTGTGGATCCGAGTCCACATACAGAGTACCCACCGTCTGAATCGGGGTGAGTGGCGCATAAACTCTCGGTTGAGTATTAAAACTTACCTGAACCTGTGTGGTATATGTTGAATATCCTGACTTGCTGACGGTTATGGTATGTAATCCGGAAATCACATTGGAGAAGGTGCAGGGGGTCAGATACTGGATCCCGGAGTCCAAGGTTGCAAGAGCCCCAGAGGGATCAGAAGTCACGACAACGCTTCCATACGGTGATAGGGGGGTGAGGGGTGCAAAAATGGGGATCGTTTCAGTGTTCCCCGGATTACTCGAAAGATGCTGAGCGTAATCCTTGTACCCGCTCATTGAAACTCTCAGATCATGAGAAGGGGTTCCAGCAACGAAAACTTTGATTAAAGCCGGAGTAGTTCCCCGATATGTGCCATCAAAAGTTACATCTGCTCCCTGAGGGGCAGAATCGATCTTAAAAAAGCCTGACTCATCACCAATGATCGTGGGTTCGACAGTAATCGTAGGCTGGATCTCTACCAGGTTGGCAACCTGATAGAGAGTCTCACCAGGTGCAGGGTTCCCTGACATATGGCTTGTCCAGTCCTGATACCCACTCATGGACACTTTTATCGAATGGGATGGATCTCCGGTTGAGAGGACCCGCGTGGTAGCAGGAGTCATCCCAATAAACGAGCCATCAAAATATGCTTCCGCACCCTGGGGTACCGAATCAATTGAGACCCAACCAACATCGCCGCCAATCTTTGTTGGTTCAATGGTGATAGTCGGTTCCAGGGTAGGAAAATCAGTAGGTCCAATGGTTATCGGTGGTTGTTCTGGGGGCAGGGCATCCGGATTATCAACCGGGTATGGAACAGAATTACTGTTCAAACCAGAAGTGCCGGCAATACACAAAGAAAAGAAAACAACCAACAGAATAAGAGAGAGATGTAACCGCCTCATGTATCAAAAACCTCGAAAAAATGAATTATCGGGAGGTCAGATGAACCTTTCGATAAAATTCATGAACATCACAGCGTGAATGATCTTATCTTCCCAGACATCCATATGTCATGTATGGAGAAACTTCCCTGTGAACATGTAGTCTGGGAGTCATTACCTGCAATCAGGGCTGCAATCGCTGGAGAGATGGTATCTTTAGGATTATCACAAAAATCAGTGGCGAACATTCTTGATATGGCACCCTCTGCTGTCTCGCAATACCTCACCAGAAAGAGAGGATACCGAATTGAATTTACCCATGAAGTAAAGGAGTCTATCGCATCACTTGCCAATGATCTCGCTAAAGGAAAAATTACGAATCCCGGACCCAGAATCTGTTCTATTTGCACCCTTATTCGAGGAGTCTCATCATGTGGAGCCTGTGATGAGAAAGAATGCATAGAATGACCTGGAGTCTGCCGGAATTATGGTTCACGCCAGATAAGGGCGATCATACTGATCTGCCCTTCATGATCCGGGACGATTGCCGTGGAGAGAAGAACCTTTTTCTTTCTTCCCCCCTTTGCCCGAATTGTATACTTGAGATCCCTGACCTGTGTACCCCTCACCGCATCAACAATCACATCCTGACCTCCATTGAGTTCTGGAGGGATAATCGTCTGGGCGATCCCACCAAGAAGTTCTTCAGCAGGATACCCGGTAATCATCTCAGCACCTTTATTCCAGGATAGAATCGTTCCCCCCACTGTTACCGTGAGGACACCTTCTTCCATTGTGGTAAGAAGAACATTGAGGAGTGATGATGCAGATCCCCCTTCCTGCAATCCGGTAACTTCCCGGTTAATAGCAAGAATATACTGAAGTTCCCCATTTGTTCCTAGAACTGGATATAACCGCTGATCGAGCCACCGAGGTTGATTATGCAGATCCATAACAGGAAATACATGCCTCCGGGGAGCCAGGGAATTGACAACCTGTTCCACAGAGTCTCGGATCATCCGGGAAGCATGTTTGTCATAGGGTTCCAGAAGATTTTTCCCGGTCAAATCAGCACCTCTCCCATCCTGGAGGTTGTACTGAGGATTTGTATAGAGAATTTTGTAATCAGGAGAAAAAATACAGATCTGTTCCCAGGATTCACGGGCGATAGTTGAAAAGAGGAAACCCCGGATTTGCTTTCCCTGTTCAGCATCTTTCCAGTCGGTAATATCCTCAAGGATGAACATATGACCATGCACCCCATCATACATGACCATATCGGCAACGGTCAGCCAGAAATTCCGCTTCTTTCCATCATGCTGAATCACGATATCAGATGCGAAGGCAGCCTCCCGATCTGGATTAATGATCGTTGCCCTCATCTCTCCAGACAATCCCTGGATGCCAAGCACATCGAGAAGATTCCGTCCACAAAGATCATCTTCATTTGAACCCAGAAGATCCTGAGCAGATAGATTTATATTTACGATTCGATATCGATCATCAGTCTGGATCACCGCATCAGAGAGATAACTGAGTACTCTCGTGACCGGAACGCGAGGAGCAAGATAATAAAGTTTTGCTTTACCCACTGTCCTGACATCGACCATTCCAGAGAGAAACATAAGTTCAAGATATTTTCCGATAGTATTTCTGGACATATTGAGGACGAGGGAGATTTCAGATACCGTCATCCCCCTATGGTTGTCCTGAAGTATCTCCTCGATGCTGGAGATGTAATAATCATAATTGTCCATTGGTAGAAGTGATTTGTAGACGAGGGTATTTAATTAATAGGGTACTTCAGCCTGAATGTTTACCTGTCCGGGAGACATTGATAACACCAGAGAGATGTGCATGATTAATAACCGATTGATCCACGAGCATAGCCCATATCTCCTCCAACATGCCCAAAACCCGGTTGACTGGTATCCCTGGGGAGAGGAGGCTTTTACCCAGGCACGGGAGAAGGACCTTCCCTTGTTTCTCTCCATCGGGTATGCGGCCTGCCACTGGTGTCATGTGATGGAGCGGGAATGCTTCATGAATGAAGAAGTTGCTGCATTACTAAATAAGAGTTTTATTGCAGTCAAAGTTGACCGGGAAGAATATCCCGAGATAGATCGAATCTACATGACTGTCTGCCAACTCATGACAGGAACCGGGGGTTGGCCATTGAGTATCTTCCTCACTCCCGATCTCAAACCATTTTATGCAGCAACCTACATCCCCCGGACTTCGGGAAACGGGATGCCAGGAATGCTTGATCTCCTCCCCTACCTCAACCAGATCTGGAAAGAGAGACGTGAGGAGGTCCATGTGGCAGGAGAGAGGATATTTAACGCCCTCAAAGGAGAAGACAAAGAGCCAGGATCTTCCAAAGAGAAGGAATTCACTCCAATCAAGGCTGCTCATGAAGCGTTCTCCATCCTTACCAGGACATTTGATAAAGAGTTCGGGGGATTCGGATCGGCTCCGAAATTTCCTTCAATACCCCAAGTCCTTTTTCTTCTTGATTATGGGGAAATATTTCAGAGTAAGTCAGCTCACAATATGGCAATAGAAACACTTCAGGCTATCAGTAAGGGAGGAATTCGGGATCATATTGGATATGGATTTCATCGGTATGCAACAGATCGTGCCTGGAAGATCCCTCACTTTGAGAAGATGCTCTATGATCAGGCACTCAATGCGGTAGCCTTCACCTACGCCTGGCAGATCACCAGTGATCCCGATATGCGAAATGCTGCAGAAGAGATTTTCCAATATATCTGTAACAATCTTACCAGCCCGGAAGGAGCCTTTTATTCTGCAGAAGATGCAGACAGTCCGGAAGGAGAAGGAGCATTCTATCTCTGGTCTGCTGCCGAACTACAGGAAATTCTCAGCAGGGATGAATACCTCATAGCGGAACAATACTGGAATATCAAAACTGAAGGAAATGTGCCTTTGGCAAGTGGCATTCCGACAGGTAATAATATAATCGCTTCAGATTCCCGGATTAAAAGAGATCTGAAAGGAGGAAGAGAACTTTTTCTTCCTGAAATAGAGAGGATACGCAAAAAACTCTACAAAAACCGGGAAAAGCGTGTTCACCCCCGCTTAGATGATAAAGTCCTCGCTGACTGGAACGGTTTGACCATTGAGGCTTTCGCCACAGCAGCCCGGGTTATGGATGAACAATGGATGATTTCAAAAGCACAACGTGCTGTTGCATTTATTTTTTCATCAATGAGGGACGCAGATGGAAACCTATATCATCGATGGAGAAATGGCCATGTTGCAATAACCGGGACAGCTCATGATTACGTCTTTCTGGCAGCAGGACTTCTCAGCCTTTTCCAGACAACCGGAGATCCCAATAACCTTATTCAGGCCATACAAATCACTGATGCCGTTGTAACCAATTTTACTGATGAGAAAGGGGGAGGACTTTTTGGTACAGACGAGAGGGATACTCAGGTTCCTATTCGTATCAGGGATGAGTATGACGGTCCTACTCCTTCAGCAAGTGGAAAGGCCTTTCAACTGCTAAATGAACTGGCGATTATTACCGGGAATAACAGATATGCGGAGCTGGCTGAAAAGGTTGTCTCCGGAATGAATGATATTATGATTCGGGCACCTCATGGAGTCCTCAGCCTGCTATCCGGAGTGTGTAAAGAGCAGAATCTGATACGGGCAGTCATTACCGGTGACAAAACAGATCCAATGCGGCAGGAGTTGTGGAGAGTTCTAAATAGCCGGTATATTCCTGGACTCGTACCAATCCCATTAATTCCGGAACACTACAAACAGGTATCTCCGTATATAACTGATCTGCCCGTTCAGGAGTCAGCCCAGAGAACTGCAATATGGATATGTGCAGGACATTCCTGCCTCCCCCCCGTATCGGATCCCAGGGAACTCGCAAATCTTCTGGATCAAATTACACATTCTTCAGAGCAACAAGACTTCTTACTCCGTTCAGGCGCCAGACCAGAGAACGTTCCTCCCGACAGATAGACTCAGGAGCATCCTCCGGGGAATGACCAAGAGCTGCAAGAATATTTGATGAGAGATGGTGATGCTGAATCAGATCCACAAACTTCCCTCTTATGATCTTTTTCTCAATGGAATCAGTCACCTCTTCCAGATATCCCTGGAGAGTAACAAACATAAATTCTGATAGATCAGATTCATATTTCTCAATTTCCACGGAGACATACGGGGATTTTCTAAAATATTCTATCTTACGTCCATACTTGGTTGAAAGAAAATACAGATGTTTTCCATCGTAGACATACATGAACGGTGCGATATAGGGATATTTTTCCCCTTGAAATGCTATCCGGGCCATGAAGCGATTATGAATCAGAGCATCATACTCTTCCTTCTCCATCCGGGGAATCTTGACGATCTCCATGGTATAGAACAGAGATACACCCGGAGAAATATAAACCATCCCAACTGAATCAGGAGAGAAAAAAAATAAAAGTCAGGATTTTTCTCCAAAAAAAACCTGAAATATCCAGAGAATCAAAGAAATGATAAAGTACTTCTATATCGGAGTCATATCACACATGCACGTCTGAACCCCTTTGTCCGCCAGAATAACGGTAAATCCCATGAACCGGCGCATAATACAGATCATACTTGCCCTTACTCTGCACACCCTCCTTCTGGGTATCATTGTGCCAGTTGGAGCGGAAAGCATCCAGGATGCAGCAATCTGGGCAAACAAAGGTAAGACCCTGGCAGAAACCAAGGATTTTCTGGGGGCCATGGCAGCATACGATCAGGCCCTTCAGCTGGATCCCTACTATGCAGAGGGATGGAAACTGAGAGGAGATACCCTGCTTGCCCTGGAGCGATATGCTGAGGCAGCAGACTCATACGACCGGGCGATTAGCATTGACAAGACCAATGCAGAGATCGTCGGGAAGAAGGGGCGCGCTCTGTACCTTATGGGGAAATACCGTGATGCCCTCGAAACCTATGATAAGGCAGTTTCTCTCAATCCCAATGTATTTCAGAACCTTGATGGAAGAGCAGATGTTCTTGCAGCATTGAACCGGTTCTCAGAGGCAGATTACACCTATGATAATGCACTGAAGATAGAACCCCTGAATAATGCGACATGGAACAAGAAGGGACTCATCCTTGCAAAGATGTTCAAAAATGAAGAAGCAGCTGCAGCATTCAACCAGTCAGTGACCATTTATCCGGGATCTGCAGAAGTCTGGAACAATATGGGGAGTGTCCTCTTCAACCAGGGAAAAATGCAGGAGGCACTCAAAGCATTTGAAAAGGCCATTGCTCTTGATAAGAGTTACATTCCACAAAAGTACGGAGATACCCTGAACAGACTCCAGCAGGACCTGGCTAACGCTGATACAAGTAGCAAAGAGAATTCTTCCATACCGATCATCGCCCCTCCAAAAGAGTTGAAACTCCCTCCACCAATTTTTCTGATAAATTATCTGATGATCGGTATAGGAATCTTTGCTATTCTTCTTCTCGGTGGAGTCAGGGTTTTTCACAGGAGAAGAAAATAAGTTGATCAGATTGTCAGGTTTACCATGAGTTTATATTGACCTCTCCAGGATTTTTCTGACAACCGAAGCCCGATCAGTGGTCACCACATTTTTCTTTTCTGGAAGAACCGGTTTATGTATCTGGAAAAAGATCCCAACGGGTATCTTTGAGTCATCATTGTAATTCCATTGTTGGGCTGTACGGCAAGCGAAATCAAAGAGCCCCGCATTTGATTCAGTTGTTTCGTATACCCGTTCATCATACCAGGTTGTCATATTAAAAAACGTTGCACAAATCTGGAGCACATCCACATGGGAAAACCCGGGATGAAGAATCGCTTCTTTAAGAAGCCGTTTCAGGTGAGGGAGTCTTCGGGTGTACGCCCGGGCTACAAAAGTCGCACCGGACCCTAAAAGAACCTCAATAACATTCAGTGGGTATTCCTTCACCCCGAACGGGGTTGACTTTCCCTGAAACCCATGAGGAGAAGTGGGAGTATACTGTCCGGTTGTTAGCCCATATACCCGGTTATTGTGACAGATGACCGTAATGTCAAGGTTTCTTTTGGCTGCATGAATGAGATGATCAAGACCTTCTGCATACAGATCTCCATCTCCCGCACAACAGATCACTTTGAGGTCAGGATTGGCCATTTTTATCCCGGATGCAACCGGAACAGTCCGCCCATGCAAAGAGTAGAAACTATTAATCTGGAAATAATCCGCAATTTTTGCATGACATCCGATACCACTGACCAGTACGATCTGATCCCGGGGTACCCCTTCTGCTTCAAGTTCCTGAATGACAAATTTTAACGCATGCTGGATGGCAAAATTCCCACATCCCGGACACCAGGTATTCTGTGCTGAGGTAATCAGATTTTCATCACTACTCATATCACACACCTCCTGACCCGATCAAGCAGTTCTTCTACTGCAAATGGCCGGCCATCGTACCGGAGTATCTTCTCATAAACAGAGTACCCTATCTTGGCGATGAGCTGGCTGAGTTGCCCGGTGGAACTGTCCTCGACCAGAATCACCTTGTCAACGCCATCCATCGCTTTGGAAAATTCCTGGACAGGGAAGGGGAAGAGAACAACCGGGGAGATTATCCGAAGACCGAGTACATCGGCGACCTCATTGCAGACCCCCCGTGGAGAACCCCAGCAGAGTAATGCAGTTGATGCATCACGAACCCCTCCGATATACACTGCACCCGGCTGATCCGTATGAATCGCAAGGTTCTCTGCTTTACGCATCCTCTTCTCAACGATCGCATTCGCCATTGCCGAATCTTCGATAGTGATCCCCGAGTAATCATGTGAATAACTGTTGACTTTTATCACTTCTCCTGCATAGGGAGGGCTGATGATCGGGGAGATTCCATCAGGAGTATCAGCATATCGTTTATAGGGAAATGAAGCGGCAGGAAGCGGAGATCTGGGCCGGTAGACTGGCTCAGAATCCAGAGTATAGATACCTTCAGAGAGGGTTTTATCAGAGAGAATAAAAGAGGGAACCTGATACTGCCACGCGATATGCAGAGCATCAGCAGACCATTTTATCGCTTCTCCCGGCGTCGCAGGGGCCACAATAAAACGGGGGAATTCACCCTGACCGGCATGGCAGGCAAAAAGCAGATCCGATTGAGCAGTATAGGTAGGCAGACCGGTTGAGGGACCACCCCGTTGGGATAGTACAATGACCACCGGTATTTCTGCCATCCCTGCAAGGGAAACCCCTTCAGTCATCAGACAGAACCCTCCACCCGATGTCCCGACTGCCGTCCGTTTCCCCGCATATGCAAAGCCTAATGCCATAAGGATCACCGCAATCTCACTCTCCGGATGTACAACATCAATCCCTGCCTCTTCTGCTACAGAAGCGAGAAAATGAAGAACACCAGAAGAAGGAGTCATCGGATAGGCAACATATGCATCCAGACCACCTGCAAGAAGACCGGTTGCTATCCACTCATTCCCCGAGAGAATCGGGCGGGGTTCACCCCCAACCAGAGGTTGCAGATCCAGTTGTCTGCTGATTCGGGAGTAGGCTTCCCTGGCGATGAGGAGGTTGGTGTCCGTCTCTTTGAGAAGTTTTTTACTGAGAACTGTCTCAACTCTGTCCCAGGGAATTCCACAGTACCCACACAGACCACCAACGATGGCAGTATTCCCCATAATGGGACGGCCATGATAAAGTTCAAGGATTTCAGGGATGTTCAATCCCTGACCTTCGGCCTTGATATGAGAATTATCATAAATAACTGAACCTCCGGCCGTCAGTTTCGTAGTATGAAGATCCGGAGTTTTTTGATCCAGAGCCAGAATAATATCCACTCCGGCGCGATGAGCAAATACAGGTTTCTCCGCAGCCCGGATGATGCAAAAATTATGTCCACCCCTGATCAGGGATGGATAATCGATATACTGATAGACGAAATAGCCGAGATCTGAGAAGATAGATGCAATTAACTGACCCGCCTGGGCAATTCCATCGCCTGCTTTTCCCCCGATGAGGACTGAGTATTCAGTCATACGTTCCTCTGATGGGGAGATCTTTCCCCCTGATATCATAAATTTATGGGGAGATTCCACCCTGACAAATCAGACAAAAGTCTGATCAATCCAGCTGGTGATACTATCCCTGACTTTTCGAAGATGAATGAGGCAATCCTCATTCTTCTCTTCACACCCTCCGTGATCCGGGAAAGACTGATGAAACACCACTCCGGCACCAGGGACCATGGGACAGGCACCTGATGCCCCGTCACAAACGGTCACTGCGACATCAATTTCCTTCTCAAAGAAATCAAGGAGCGGTTTAGAGGTCTGTTTGGAGATATCAATCCCGATTTCAGACATTAAAAGGACTGCCCGGTGATCAAGTTCAGTTGGCTCAGTCCCGGCACTAAATGCCTCATATCGATCACCATATTTTGCGCGAAGATATCCCTCAGCAATCTGGGAGCGGAAGGCATTATGGGTGCAGACGAACAGGACTGCTTTTTTTTCTTTGCTCATACAATTATCTCCCCCCTCATTCCAGATGAGTATTGCTGACACAGGGTAAACCCAGTTTTATATGGGATCACAGAGGAGTATTTGTCATGCGAGTTCTGGCAATATCTGGCAGTCCGCTCAAAAACGGGAATACGAGCAGATTGATCGGATCAATAACGAAAGAACTGGAAAAGAGTGAAATTGCGGATCTGAAAATATCAGAACTTTCTCTTTCAGATAAGAGTATCAGACCATGTAAATCCTGTAGAAAGTGCATGAAAGAAGGGCATTGTGTGCTCAAATCAGATGATTTCTCATCCATTGCAAAAAAAATAAAGAAGAGCGATCTGATCATCATCGGATCCCCGGTATATTTCCATGATGTAAACGGTCAGGTGAAGAATATGATAGACCGGTCATATTCGCTCTGGCATGACCGCCAGTTGAAAGGAAAAAGGGTAATACCTGTCGCCGTCTGCGCTGATAGTGGGGATGACCGGGCGATTGAGACCTTAAAAATATGGGCTCAGGCACATGAGATGAAGATCATCACTCCGGTTTCAGGACACGGGTATAAGGCAGGAGAAGTTCTGAAAGATGAAACTGCTATGAAACGGGCGAAAGAAGCGGTCCGATCTGTGAGTGGGGACATCACTAAACCCCATCGGATATAAGGTTCAGTTGATATCCGGATCTTCTCGTGTTGCAGGAGAGATTTCCACAATCAACTCTTTTTTGAAAGTTTGTTCAAACGAAGCGGTATCCCCGAGAATCGCCCATTGTTCGAGTGTACAATCAGTAATACATTCAATGGCAAGAACCGCAGTATGACGATTTTTTAATGAAAGGGTGGCAGAAGATATCCTCCCATCATGACTTCGATCCAGGTTTTCTGCCATCCTGAGAAATTGTGATAGAATATGGATCGTCACCCGATCCTCTTCACTGAACTGGGAATACCCGGGGTCTTTCCGTCGTGGCATTTTTTTCCGGTGATACCGGGTAATGAGGGCGATCATCAGGATCTCATGATCATGGAATCCAAGAAGCGAAGCATGGGTTATCACATAATATGAGTGTTGATGATGTCCGGAGAAGGAGATAAACTGACCCACATCGTGCAGGAAGCCTGCATATCCAAGAATTTCACGGGTTTCTTCAGGCAGGGAGTGAAGTCCGCATTCTTTAGCAGAATCATAGAGTGACAGGGCAAGCTGTTGCACTTGTCTCGCATGGTGTTCATTGATATGACAAGACCTTGCCAGTTGTCTGATACTAATCTCACGGACCGGCAGTATCTCAGCATACGGAAATCCCGGAATCCGGGAGAGATAATCAACCAGCAGTCCATCACGCAGACTCCGGGATGATACCTGAATTTCATTCACCCCGGATTGATCAAGAAGGGATTCCAGAATCAGCCCTCCCGCAATAATGATATCAGCCCTATCCGGATTGAGCCCGGAGACGTTTCTCCGATCCTGGAGCGAGAGCCCGCACAGATACCTCACCACTTCTGAAAGTTCATTACGGGTGAGAATTCCCGTTATGTGTGAAGGAGAAAGATCCTTCATCCCACTAGCTATCTGCTCCAAGGAGGAGATGGTTCCAGAACTGCCAAAAGCCTGCATCACTGGATGATGCTGCATATGCCTGATCGTATGAGATGCACGACCTCTGATATGGCGCTTTATTTCCCTGATCATGGCAATCGGGATTGGTTCAGCAAAGTCAGGGGAGATGAACATATGGGTTGTCCGGATGGCCCCCAGCTTCAGACTTCGGAGAAAGAAAGCCTGTGTCTGATCCCCGACAATGATCTCCGTACTCCCCCCGCCTATATCGATGAAAAGTGAAGGTACCTTCCCAATTTCCACCCCGCTTGACACACCAAGCCATATGAGACGAGCTTCTTCTGGGCCGGATATCACATTCAGTTCGATTTTCGCCTCATTGCGTATCCGAGAGATCAATTCGTCACGATTGAGTGCATCGCGGGTGGCCGAAGTCGCTACTGCAATAATCTCTGAGGACTGAAAACTCCGGGCAATCTCGACAAACCGGGAGATTACCACGACAGTGCGGGATATTGCGTCATCAGTCAGACGATTATCAGAAAATTCCCCTTCTCCAAGACGGACTACCTCCTTCTGTTGAGTGAGAACTGAATAAGAGTAATTCAGATTTAAACGCACAACCAGAAGACGGGCTGAGTTAGTGCCCAGATCAATGAATGAAACGACCTTCTGAGCTGTTAATTCCATTTGAATAAAATCTCCCGATTGGTTACATCACGGAGTAATCCGGATTTTTTCTCCAGTGGACTATCCATAAGAGACGAGCAATATTCTTCCCCTGACGTGAAACAGTGAATGGTAATCTGGTGAATCAAAATATCAATGATTATTTGACCTACGAGTGACTGATGGGGACGATCCAGAGCATCAGCGACCCTGAGTATGGCAGCGTTCCATCGAATCAGATCCTGATGGAGTGACGATAGCAATCCAAAAGGAATATGGTCTGGTGACGGAACTGCTTTACGGTGGTACCTGGCGATGAGAGCAACAATGGACCGTTCTTCCGGAGAAAACGGAATGGTAAGATCATCAAGAATGAGTTGCATTGAGGCTTTATGATGGGGAGAGTCGGGAGTACTCCAACCAATATCATGAAGGAGAGCGGCGTAGATCAGTAACTGACGGGTATTACTCTGCATCTTATGCAGGATTGCCAGTTGATCATAAAGACTTGCGGACAGTATCCCGACCTGAATAGCGTGAGGGGGATCAGGGTCCCGAACTGCCATCAGGGTGATAACCGGATCAGTACATGGATTACTCACAAGCAAGCGAGAAAGATGCTCCAATGAGGATTTCATTCCCGATCATCCGGGTTGCTTACCACTTCAAGTGGCTTTCCTTCCTTCATTATCCGGGAGAAAGAATCAGGAAGGTGATGATGGGAAAGGGCAGCAATTGTCCGCTCAATCTCATATGGAACCCTAATATGAACGAGGGAGTAGGGGTCCAGCTGAAGGAGTGCATAACAGGCACGAGGATCTCCATCTTCAGATCTCCCGACACTCCCGGCATTGATGAACCAGACTCCGTTGATCTGCCGTGCTGCCGGCCGGTGTGAGTGCCCGGAAACCAGAATATCCACCGGATATCGCTGTGCAATCTCTTTCATCCTGATATCAGGAGTGCCGTCGTCCAGATACTCAGTGAGTGATTCAGGACTCCCATGCGTTATGAAGAGTGAGAGATTCCTGATAGGAAGGTGAAGGGATTTTGGAAGATTTTTCAGCCAGGAGCGGTTATCCTTTGAGATGTTATGATAGGCCCATCTCATAGCCAGGCGTTTCTGGCTGGAACCACCCTTAACCTTCCATTTTTTTGAGAGGATCGAGAGATCGTAATTTCCAATAACACTCAGGATATGCCTGCTGCGAAGAAGGGTGATCACCTCATCAGGGAACGGTCCATACCCAATGATATCCCCGGCGTTGAGCAATAACCGGGCACCCCTGAGTTCTGCATCATGCAGAACTGCCTCAAGAGCAGGAAGGTTCGCATGAATATCACTAATAAGAGCTATTTTAAGAGGTTCTGCTTTTCCGGAGGAGTCCTCTGACGAACAAAAACCCCGGGCAGGCGTGGAAAAGGTGCTGGTGAGATCATCCCAGAATCGTTCCTTCTTCAGATGATTCCAGTATACCCCCAGATCCTGAAAGAGCTCTTTCCGGGTATTCATCCTATCTTCCGTGAGCAGGGTGATTCCCGGTAGTACCAGGGAAAAAATATTCAGATTCCCAAAATATGCTTCAGACTGTTTCTTTTCTTCATGCAGGAAACAGGGAAGATAATCAATCCATACATCGCAGTCATGGATGTCACCAAGAATCTCCTGTATCTTTTTTACGACCTTAATCTCCGCTTTCAGGTGTTCATCAAAAATTCCGCTATACGATTCGAGAGTGTACCGAAGTCTCTTTGCAGCGATTCGCATTGCATGGTGCTGCTCAATGAGACCGGGATCTGCAAGTGATGGCTCAAACCAGAACAGTTCAGCGACTCGGATCATCACCTGGTAAAATGCCTGTTCATACATGTACCGGGGTCGGGATTCAGTACACTGTAACAGAGAACTCACTTTCAGTCCATGAAGAGCCCGGGCAATTCCTTCAATGGTCTTCTTTTCAATGCATCTGGATGCAACCTGAGCAATATCCTTCTGCATTACCTGCCGTCTCCGGATCAGTCTCAAAAGCAGGCACTCCAGTCCTGGTTTCATTACTTGAGCAGATTCACCAGGACTCACCATGAGTTCTTGTGAGGATGATGATTCAGATATATGGTTATGTGCTTTTTCTCCATGATGCAGAAAAGAGCGTGTTGTTTCTATCCACCCGATAAATAGGGAAGTAAGGGAGCGAACTGGTTTTTGGGTAATTTCAGGGACGATTACCACGGCAGTTGTTATCGTTTCCGGAGCAGGAACCGGTGGCAATGAAGGAGAAAAGAGGGTCTGTATGTCAGAGGTGCTTTGAAGTTTTTCAGAGAGGAAAGATTGAACAAAGGCAATCTGCACATCAAGATCCCGGGCTTCCCCTAGTGAACGGGTCAACCGACGAATCTGTCGATCCCATTTCGCATATTGATCAAAAGGAAAACACTCAGAAAAGATATGAAACGCTGCACGTATGCGGCGGGTCGCTACGCGACTCTGATGAACATATTCGATATCATCGTCTTTCACCACCCCATGAAGTTCCGTTTCCAGCCTTGACAGAAGAGGAAGAATTGTCTCTGCAGCGTAGAGGCAATATTCCGGATGGGATTTCGGGCAGGTAACCGGCCTTTGGCCGCTCATATACTAATCATGAGGGAGTTTCCGGAGTTATAGATTATGCGAACATCGGGTTAGAGCGATACACTTCCGGTGAAGACATGACAGAACTCACCCAAATAAAAGAACATATATCAGCAGCATCCTAAAGATGCAGTTATGCATCATCGTACCCTCATTCTCATCGTGTGTGTTCTGGCATCTTTGTTCATCTGTGGCTGTACCAGTCAGAACTCAGGAAATGTTGCTGAAAAGCAGACTACCCTGCAGACAACACCTGGGCAAGAAGCGCCAGAACATAATTCATCCGAAGGGGAGAAGAATAGTGATCAGACAGATCCGTATATGAGCGACTCCATGAACGGTACCCAGTCAGGGTCCCTTGAGACCATGGCCCTGAATGATACCAGAAGTATCTATCTGAAAGAGAACCCCACTACCGGATATGTATGGAATGCCACGGTGAGTTCCGGGCTTATTGTTGATGAGGATTCCTATGTCGCAGATCCTGTCAAACCGGGTATCGTTGGGTCAGGAGGAATGCATTTTTGGTTAATCCGGGGCGTAGAGAAAGGAAATCAGACATTTGATGCAGTATACAAACGTCCCTGGGAAGCTGCATCAGTGAATGATACCCGGTATGTTCTCAACCTCATCGTTGAATAAGAACCTCCCATCATCACCATCTCTGACCTTTTTATGGTAAATTTTCAGACGGAGACGAAATTTCTCGGAACTGCTTTCTCGACAGCAATTGCTGCAGCGTTCCTCTTCGGGGCCGTAATTCCCGTATCAAAGATCCTCCTTGATGGCGCCGGTCCGGTAACTCTTGCAGCACTTCTCTATCTCGGTGCCGGGTCAGGACTTCTCCTCATGAAAATGCTCACGTCCCCAAAAAAACCCCGGATTGAAGCCCCGATTACTCGCCATGACCTCCCCTACCTTATGATCATTATTGCTGCGGGAAGTATCACCGGGCCTATTCTGCTGATGATCGGACTGACCATGGTCCCTGCAGCAACAGCCTCACTTCTCCTCAATGGAGAACTGGTTATGACAACTATCATTGCAGGATGGGTCTTTTCCGAGCATATCGGACGTCAGACTATTCTGGCAGCCTGCTTCATTACCACCGGGGGTCTTCTGCTCTCCTATGATCCGGAAGGATCATTCCTGCTCTCTCCCGGGGCTTTGCTCATTCTTGGGGCATGTATGTGCTGGGGAATAGATAATTCGGTTACCCGGATCATATCTGAAAAAGACCCAGCTACCATAGTAATTATCAAGGGGTTATGTGCAGGAGTTTTTGGATTGGTTCTGGGACAGATTGTGGGAGAATCAGTACCCCAGATCCCGGAAGTTGGAGCCGCACTTATTGTGGGATTTTTTGGATACGGAATTTCTCTCCTCCTTTTTATCCGATCTGTCCGGCATCTTGGAGCGGTGAGGACGGGGTCCTTGTTTGCATGTGCTCCATTCATTGGTGTGGCATTCTCCTATCTTCTTCTTGGAGAGATACCCGCCCTATATGCATGGGTCTGTCTTTTCCTAATGATTATTGGAGTATATCTCATTATAACCGAGAGACATGACCATCTTCACGTTCACCTGCAGATCAGCCACGAACATCGCCATGCACATGGTGATAAACATCATCTTCATGAACATCACCAAGGGGAAGACGCAGAACATACCCATCCCCATATTCACAATCCCCTCATACATGATCACCCCCATACTCCGGACATCCATCACCACCATAGCCATGATGAGACTGAAGATAAAAAAACAATCCGGAAATAAACACGCAAAATCAGAGGAAGATAATGACTAGACCAGGGTTTCAGAGGATGATTACCATCCGGGAAACCCGATATAGTGAATCGCTTCAAGGTGTCCAAGAAATACCTCGTTGGATCCGACAAGATCCTGCAGAGATGACAGGTTCTGCATACGAGTCTGATGAAACAACTGGCCATCCCGAGTGGTCATACTCCGATCATATTCACAGGGAAACGTAATACAACTCATTTTTTCCTCATTTAAATATTACCAGACATACTTGCCATGGGATCGGACGGAATAATCAGGGCACAAGATAGAGTGACGAATACCGCATAATTGTAGGAGGATTTTGCAGGTAAGCGACCGGGTGATGCCCTTTTCACAGGCCGTCCTGTGACATCACACCATTGCGTGAAACAGCATATAATCAAAGGGCATGACAGGGGAAACCATGAGTTTGAAACCACTTCAGCTAATCAAATTATGTCCAAATGAAGCAATTCACAAAGATACAGACAGGTCGAAGAATACCAAACAGCAAAAGAGTTCATTCTGGTTGTGAGGAGGAGGAAGATCTTAAAAAAAAATTACTCATATTTCATTGGAATCGAAAAAATGTCGCTTTTGAACTGTTGCAACCAGTTGCAACAGACTTTTCCACCCAGAAGATTCCGGTTGTTAAATGAAAGAAGATTCAGATGAATTGAATCTCCGGACGTGAACACGCTCGGAGATACAGTGATATAATTCTGCATACCGGATAGCAGGGTTACCTCCTTTCTGAAGAAATACCGTTGACGGATCCCTGGAATTATAATGAGGTATTTCATCGGCACAGCCACCAGAAAAGAAAATAAATGGGATCTCCGGATCAATCTCCCGGATTTTTTGCAGAAACGTCATGCCATCCATCTGTATCATCCGGTAATCAGAGAGGACAGCATCATATCCGGTGCTTTTCAGAAGACTCAGGGCATCAAAACAGGAATGAGTACTATCAACGAGGATATTATGATTGAGTTCCAGAATCAGTTTTACAATCTCAAGAAAGAAGGGATCATCATCAACATGCAGAATCCGTATCTGTTTGTCCGAGTTCATGCCCGATGAATTCATGTATTGACAACCTGCATAGGTGAACCGGGATATTTGATCGTTCTCCGGAGATAGGAGCAGTCAGGAATGGAAAGAGATCAGACCATAAGGCCGGTCTCAGAGAATGGTCTGATCTTCACCAGAATATAATCCCGCATCCGTGATGGCCGGATATCCCCTATCTGCGAGAGAAGAACCCCGTTCTCCACTTCAACTTCTTTTAACCGGGTTGCAAAAGGATCATAGGGAAGTTTTACCCGGACCCCGTCCATCTGCACTACCACCGGGACCGGGGAGGTAACATCATGAATATCGGGAAGTTTTTCCAGAATTACATCCATGAGACGTGCCGGAGAGATGCTGAGTGGATCTTTAGCAATCTCCGAACGCCGGGCATCAAGCACACGTGAAACTTCAGCGACAATATCGTCAAGTTTCGCAATCTCTGGTGCTTCTTTTGTACGATGCATAAATCTCCCAAATCCTCCAACATAACCGGCTGCCGGTGGATCAATGATCTTCTTCAGGGCATCGGTTGAGGGACCGCCGGTTACAATGATGGGGATATGAATTCCCCGTCTGAACGTTGGCATCTTCTGTTCAATACAGGTCTCAAAGTTGCCAAAAAGGTAGATCGCGAGATCATGCTCATTAATAATATCCCGTTCTTCATCGTTCAGAAACCCAATCCGCTTCCCAAAACCCCGGGATAACCCGATCATATTCGTTTTCGCACCGGCGGTTCTAAGATATTCAGCCACATCACAGGATGCATGAGGGAGATGATGAATTTCCAGGGACATTGATACTATTGCGATTTCAGTTCCCACCAGAGGGGCAAAGATAACTTCCCCGGTCAGCGGACGGGCAACTGCCCGGAGTGTTTCGATATCATCACGGGGAATGAGAGCCTGAAGCACGACCTCCATGGCTATCATATGCTTTTGGATGATGTAGCCCCCCATATCCTCAATGAGATCCAGAATCTCATCGTGACGATATACCCCACCCTTATAGGTGATTGGAACGAGAATCATGATGTTGCCCTCTGCATGATGGCAAATTGTTCTTCTACCAGAGGAGTGACATCTTCAGGAAGAGTATTTTCGCTTGCCACAAACCAGAATTTCCCATTCTGAAAACTCTGTCTCTTTACTCTGAACCCTTCCGGACAGATGACCTGCATTGTATATACCAGGTCTTTATAGAGCCCTTCTGTCGGATCAGCTACGATCATCTCTTCTATTTCCTCACCCTTGCCATCTTTTGGTTCGAGTTCAATCGTAAACCGATCCGGCTGAATGACCTGGTCTTTGCCAAACCGCTCCCAGAGCAGCTTCAGAAGAGGAGCGAGGTATGTCTCATCAGCGATGGAGAGAATTACTTTTCCCCCGTCATACGTAATTCCGGAAAAATCACGGACAATGACATTCCGGGGAACAGTACGCGTGATGCCTACGGCGATAAAAATTGGAACTTTAGGATCAATGAAAATTCGGAGCCGGTCAAGAACCCGGAGCAGATCATGATCGGTGATCACGGTAGAAGCAATCCTCCGGTAAAGTTCTCCCCCAGCCGGTTCAGTTGATTCTACCTCAAAATACTCCAGTGTCTGCATCCCAATCAGCTCTTCTCCACAAACCCTGACGAAAGAAGGGCAGCTCCTACAGATCCGATATATTGAGAGTGATGGGGAACTACAATTTCCGTTTGGAGCAGTTCACCCATCGCTCGGACAAGTCCCTGAATCAGAGAAGTTCCCCCGACCATTACCACCGGCTCTTTGATATCAATCTCCTGCAGTTGCTGCTCAAAGACCTGTTCAGCAACACTATGACAGGCAGCCGCAGCAACATTTTCCTTGGAATGCCCTTCTGCAAGGGCATTTACCAGACTTTGTGTTCCAAAGACAATGCAGTAACTGTTCATCGGGACATCGCCTCCCATTCCCGCCATCGCCAGAGGACCGAGTTCTGTGATATCCACCCCTAGCCGTTTTGCCGTCATCTCAAGGAATCTGCCACTCGCACCCGCACAGATACCTCCCATGGTGAAGGTACCAGGGATTCCATTATTGACAGAAATCGCCTTGTTATCCATCCCTCCGATATCTATCACGGTAGAGGGGCCATGTTGACAATCGGCAAGGAATACGGCCCCTTTGGAGTTTACGGTCAATTCCTCCTGGATAAGATCAGCACCTATTCGCTCACCGATCAAAAACCTGCCATACCCGGTTGTCCCGATAGCATCGAGATCCCCACGAGTTACTCCCGCCTCTACGAGAGCAAGGGCGATCACCTCATCAGCACTTCCCAGAACTTCAGTGGTAGGACGCCACCCGGTTCCGATGATCTCATTATCCTGCATGATCACCGCTTTCGTGGTGGAGGAGCCCGAATCAACCCCCATAGTCAGACCTACCTGCCGTTCACGGGCGAGCAATGCCCGGCGACGGGCGATAGTAGTGAGAGCTTCCATCCGGGTAAGCAGGGTTCCGGAGGTTGTCCGTTCGGTGAACGAATAACTGACAACCGGCAGGCTCGAATGTTCGTGGATATACCTGCGGAGTTCATTTCTGACTATCGCTGCTTCTGCACACCGGAAGCAGGAAGCAATGAAGACTGCATCAGCTTCTACCGAACCTTCCACAAGGGCCACCGCACGGGCAATTGCCAGTTTCAGATCTCCGGATCTGACATCAAGACCAAAATCCCGGAAATTTCTTCTGATATCTGCAAGAGAGAGATCCGGGAAGAACACATCAGCCCCTACTGCCTCTGCGGCGATATTGATCTCTTTCTGAACACCACTGTACTCAGGACCACAGGAGAGCTGAGCTATCCGTACCAGTTCTTCACGCATCAGACACCTCAAGACTCTGCAGGAATTGTTTCGTCTTCTTCACAAATGCTATTCCGGACTCTTCATCAGAGGGGTATTCAAGGTCCAGAACCGGAACCCCTTTCTGCCTGATGAGGTATTCTACCAGTTCATCAGTTCTGGCACAACCCATGCACCCAAAGGCAAAGTCTGCGTGTTTCACAATAACTGCTGCCTCAGCCTCATCAATGAGCGGCCCAAAGAGGGACATCCGGCCCCTGACTCCGGAGGGAACCTCAACTGCGGCCCAGCGAAGACCACGCTTTGCATCATCTGGAGTCATCTGCAGGGGAGGAGAGTCAAGTCCCGCAGTCTGGATCCGTTCGCGAACAGACAGGGCTGTGCCCAGAGGTTTATGCCCGAACCGGGCTACAAGATCCGAAAGGATCAGACTCGTTGCAGGATAAATAAACACTTTTGCCATTTTTATGGCACCTCAGCATCGATCAATTGCTTTAGCCGATGTACATCCAGAAAAGGAGACTTTGATGGTGATCCAATCAATACAGGAGATGAGTCGGATTGGGCGATCTCATCCAGACCACGGGATATCCATCGCACCACTCCCATCTCAAATTCATGCCCAAAATAACCAGGACGGGCGCCTCCGAGGTTCGCACGACATCTTCGCGGATCACCGGGAGGAAAGCCCCTGTCCTTCACAAAAATATGGGTAGGATCCACCTCTCTGATATGAGTGATAACTGCATCTACTTCTGACTCTTCGCCGGTAATCTGCAGCCCAAAGCAGGTCTCTTTCAGCATGACCCGCTCACTGATCTCATATGCACGGGCAGCGAGATCATCAGGAGTAGTTTTGTATGACTCAACAAAGACATATTTGGTAACGGTTCTCTGATAAAGCGACGGGAGTGGCGATTTCATTGCAGAACCTCCCTGAAGTACACCATGTCTCCTTCCTGTAAAACACGCAGTTTCTCTGTATTTACAACCGTGCCCATGATATTTGTCCCAGAAAATGGTTCAGAAGTGGGTCCGAATTCACTATTCTCACTGGTCCGCACTCCAACCATGCCGACACCTTTTCGGGATTCATTAGTCATCGCAAGAATACCTGCAGGGACCACATCGTCTGGAGTATTTTCAGGTTTGATGTTCGTCGTTTTGGGGATCTTGGTCTGGAAGAGATATACATCATCAAACGCAAAAAACAGCGGCATTTTTCCCACCGGATGAATTTTCAAACCCGTAATTTCCCGGAAGATACGACAGGTTTCAGGCGCCACAGTATCATCCAGAGTGATATCGATCACCTGGGAGTCCGGAACGGTCTGGACCCGGACCTGTTTTTGTGCCAGAACATCAAGGGTATGAGCCGGATCCTGGCCGATGATGATCCGATCAGCCTCGTCACGGTCGGAAGAAAGGGTAACCCCTTGCTCTGCTGCAATGGTCTTTGCCTGCCCAAGAGATACTCCAATCAGGTCAAACTTTGACGGGGTAACCAGTACCCTGAATGCATCTCCCTCGCGGGCGATCTTTGCGATCTCTATGCCATGGATGACCTGACCAACTACGGTATGAGCAAGGCTGCGGGGTAGATCTTCGGTATAAATATAGATAGAACCCTGGTTTTTCCCGGATGTTCGCATCAGGACTGAACCCTCTCTTCGGGAACCACCGACCTCGTACGGGACAGCTGTCCCGGCCAGAACATCAGATCTGATGTGGGTACTAAGACGCTGTGAGCAGGTGAACCTGCCATTCCGGAGAGCAAGAAGCAGATACTCCGCACTCTTAGCTGCTTCACTGGAGATGCTTCCGGTAATATTGTCATACCCCTCAACTTCAATTCTGATTCGGCTTATGATCTCCATCCCGTCAGAGACCGGATATCCAAGGTCAGTAGTGGTGATTGCATCGACTGATTCAGAAAAGGATATCACCGGTTCAATCCCGAGAATATGATCTCCAGACCCCATTCTATCCAAAACCCCTTTTCCCGAGATTATCTGGCCTAAACGCCCCCCTTCTGCCGCTGCCCCATAGTCAGCGGAATGGGTTCTCCGAGAAAAAATAAGAAGGGAACGAGAAGGATCATATCCCCCGCACCCCAGAATGAGGTCGCCCCGTTCATACCTGAATGGTCTGCGTGATGAGGTGAAGGAACTGGAAAAGTGGCCCAGACTCAAAGCCTGACGATCCTCCCATCTTACCGTAAGATCCCGGGGAATATCCATAAGAGAGAATGCATGGTCTCCTCCGGCAACCTCCACAATCATCTCGCCTGCCGAAGTCTTGAGAAGAAACTGTTTTGTCTCAAGGCTACTGGTCGTGCCCGGTCTAATAACTGCCACACTCAGGGCAGGGTCATGACCGGGAAGCAGATCGCCAAGGGTTGCACCCGGGGAGATATCCACCCGGTTTCCATCGAGGAGAACTGTTGCCATTCCATATCTCCGCAGATTACTCCGTTGCCATTATCTGGCGTTCCTGTTCAGTTACTTCTGCAAGTACTTCTTCTGTCGGACCGATCCGGACAATCTTGCCAAACCGCATCAAAGCACACCGGTCACAGGTCTCCCGAACAAAGTCCATGTCATGGGAGACAATGATGAACGTCTCTTCGCTCTCCTCACGGGCATGCATGATAGAATGTTTTACATCTACCTTGGTGATCGGATCCATTGTCCCGGTCGGCTCATCAAGCACCACAACATGGGGTTCCCGGATCAGGACCTGGGCAAGAGCCACCCGGTGGCGTTCCCCTTCTGAGAGGGTTCCCGGCATCCGTTCAAGAATATCCCTGCTCTTTTCGGTGGTGAAGCCAGCCATCTTCAGGGTGATGATCGCTTTTCTCATCGCCAGTTCTTTCGGAAACTCCAAGCCGATTGCATCAGTCAGGTTATCAAGAACTGTCCGGTGCGGGAAGAGATCATACTCCTGATGCAGTAGACCGATGTACTGTTTCGCCCTGCCTCTGAACTCGAAACCGGGTTTAGTCATGTCGATCCATTCATCTCCCACCTTAGCGACAAGATCCCCACTGGTAGGTTCGAGAATGCCTGCAATCATCTTAGAAAGAGTCGTTTTGCCAGCCCCGGAGGTTCCGATGATCCCAAGAATCTCTTTCCGGTTGACCGAAATATCAACCAGATCCACTGCCCTGATAAGTCCGCGATCCAGAGAAACATACCGTTTGGAAAGCTCCCGGGCCCGCATGATCTCCTCACCCAGCTCCACCTGATTAAAGACCTCATCATCATGGAAGCCTTCCATGAAGACCGAAACGACTTCTTCCGGAGTGCCCATCGCTTTTATCCGGCCATCCTCAAGGAAGATTGCCCGGTGAACAATATCTTCCAGAATCTGGGAGAAATGTGAGGTGACAACCATCGCCATTCCGGTCTCTTCTGCTGAGTCTTTCAGAGTCTGATGAACAATTGCTGCGGTTTTCCCATCCAGAGTTCCTGTAGGTTCATCAGCAAATAGACAGAACGGTTCTTTTGCGAGCTGTCGGGCAAGAACTACCCGTTGTTTCTCCCCACCCGAGAGATCCCGGGCAATATGCATCATCCGGTGTGAGAGCCTGACCTGATCTACAAGATCTGCAGCACGGGAAACTGCTTTATTGGCAGGAAAACTGACGTCATCCAGCGCCCGGAGTACATTATCGATAACCCGATCATTTCCATACAGCGCAAAAGTCCGCTGAAACATGATCGCATTCCGGCGCATAATCCGCCGTTTCATCGCCTCATTTTCCGGGTTCCAGAAGTCAATATCATGAGCTTCTAGAGTAGTGCCACACCGGGGGCAGACACTCCCTGCGAGGCTTCCAACCGAGACATAGTCACATGCCTCACAGGCAGCGATATGATATACAACCCGTCCACCGGTTGGTTGCTGATCCACTCCCCTGAGGAGATGCATCAGAACAGTTTTTCCCGCCCCGCTCCGGCCGATGATCCCGAGAATCTCCCCCTCTGCAAGGGTGAATGATAAATCTTTGATAACCGTCTTTCCGTCAAACGCCATCGAGAGGTTCTCAACTGTGATCAGGGGTCTCATGATGCACTCACTATCTGGGTTACTGGTATGCTCTGCCCGGTAATACGTTTTATTTCTTGCACGGTAACCTGCACAAACTCACGAGATACAAAAATCGGATTGATTCAACTGAGAAGCGGCCTGATGATTCCCAGCACATCCCGAACGTCATGGATGCGATGATCCACTGCCCCTATCAATTCTTCAGGTTTTTGCGAGCATTGTTGCTCAGTAAGAACGGCAACATCTGCTGATCTCATTGCCAGAAGATCATTGATCGAGTCACCAACCATGATCACGAGATCATAAGACTCTTTCAGGTCACGAACGATCTGCCCTTTCATTGTCGGAGTTGCAACTCCAAACACCCGATCACGGGGAATTCCCAGATAATCGGCCATACGTTCCAGTTTGGCCTCCCGATCTCCTGATGCAATATAGGTGGCAACACCCAGACGGTGGAGTTCCCGGATTGTATCTTTTGCCCCGGGAAACGGAGTTCCTCCTGCCGTGACCGTGTACTCGATCCTTCCATGACCGGTGTGTACAATAACCCCGCTATTCAGGGCAACAATCGCCTCCTCACGGATCTTTGACCAGATGATCCTCATACATTCCTGCATATCACCCATCCGGGCAGCAGTATCTTTTCGAAGTATCTCTCCAATAGCTTCTGCTTCCACTACCCTGCGCGTACAGGATATACCAAATCCAATCTGATTCTGCAGAAGATATGCAGAAAAAAGTTGCTCTGGAGGAGCGGCCATGATACCCCGTGAGTGACCATGGATCACACAGAGAACCCGTTCTGGATCCGCAAAGGTAAGCATGGTCGTCTCAACATCAGGCAATAACTCACCGGATATCACATCCTTTGCCATCCGGTAAGTATGCAGAAGGGTTCCCGCACTGTCAAAGACGACCGCAATAGACATACGTGATAGAGATTATCGCCCTGATGATTAATACCGATCCAGATAGATCATCATCATAAGTGATCTACCCTCATTGAAGACGCTGGTTCTATGGGGAATCACTACTAACTCAATACCATGACCCTTGAGGAGACAGCAGCCCGGATCAAGAATATGGAGATCCGGGGGGCAGGACGAATTGCTCGTGCAGCAGCAAAAGCGTTATTGGATCATTCACTGGCATGCACTGAGATGGATCTGGAGTCATACAGAAAAAACCTGCTCATTGCTGCAGATCTTCTCGCCAATGTCCGCCCGACTGCAGTCTCACTCCCCAATGCCGTAAATCTCATCTCCCATCCCCTTACCCGGGATACTGCCTTTCCCGAAGCAAAACTTCGCCTGGAAGAGCGTGCAAGAACATTCATCTCCCTCTCCGAACATGCCGTCTCCAGAATCGGAGAGATAGGGGCCCGCCATATCCGGGACGGTGATGTCGTCATGACTCATTGCAACTCAGAAGCAGCATTAGCCTGTATCCTCACTGCTCATCAGCAGGGAATGGACTTTGAAGTATATGCGACTGAAGTTCGTCCCCGTAACCAGGGACATATTACCATTCAGACACTTTCAGACGCTGGAATAAAAACGAATTTTATCGTTGATTCTGCAGCCCGGTACTTTATGAAAGAGGTGGATATCTGCATCACCGGTGCCGATGCAATCACCGTGAACGGGGCAGTCATTAACAAAATCGGGACATCACAGATCGCCCTCGCTGCAAAAGAAGCACGGGTAAATTTCCTGGTTGCTGCAGAGACCTATAAGTTCGCCCCACGGACGATCCTGGGGGAGAGAATTCTTATTGAGGAACGACCACCGGATGAAGTTCTTCCCGAGTCAATGCGGGTAAAACTCCCCAATGTAACTGTTCGAAATCCTACTTTTGATGTTACTCCGTCAGACTATGTGGATCTGATTATCACCGAACAGGGAGCTATCCCACCGGAAATGGCTTACACGATCATCAAGGAACATCTGCAATGGAATATAGACAATCTCTGTACCGATTACCCCTATTGTGAGGAAGAATAACATGACTGACGCTCTCGCAACATATTATTTCCGCCCGAAAGAGGGCATAAGCCCGCAGTGGGCTGCACAGGCAATTGCAGAAGAACAGACTACCGGAACATGGACAGATATCTCAACCCGGGAAGAATATGTCCATTATCTGGACGGGCAGGTTGAGGACCTGACTCCATCCGGGAACGGATACCAGGTCTCGATCCGGTACCCGGTAGAGATATTTGAGCCAGGAAACATCCCCCAGTACCTATCGGTAGTAGCAGGAAATCTCTTCGGACTTTCCCGTATTTCCACAGTCAGGCTGCTGGACGTTGAATTTCCCAAAGATCTTATCCCATTTAAAGGACCCAGGTTTGGGATTGAGGGTATCCGTAAAATCGTAGGGACTGTGGATCGCCCGCATGTCGGGACCATCATCAAACCAAAAGTCGGACTCACTCCGGAAGACACTGCAGCGGTTGCATATGAAGCAGCTATTGGGGGAGTAGATCTGATCAAGGATGATGAAACCCTGACCGATCAGAAATTCTGCCCTCTGGCTAAACGACTCCCCCTTGTAATGGAACAACTGGACCGGGTGAAATCCCAGACAGGCAGAGAAGTACTGTATGCAGTAAACATCTCAACTGCAGGCGATAAGATCCTTGAGAGGGCTGAACAGGCAAAAGAGATGGGAGCAAACATGCTCATGATCGATGTGATCGTGTGTGGTTTTGATGCCATCCGGGTCGTTGCAGAAGATCCTTCCATTAAACTGCCACTTCATATCCACCGGACCATGCATGCGGCAATTACCAGAAACCGTGAGCATGGAATTGCAATGCGCCCCTTCTGTCGTCTGGTCCGGATGCTGGGGGGAGATCAACTTCATACCGGTACGGTGTCAGGGAAGATGGACCATGACATGCAGGAACTCATCGGAGATAACCGGACTCTTACTCACCCATGGTATGGGATTAACACCGTGTTTCCTGTTGCAAGTGGCGGTCTGCATCCCGGAGGAGTTGAGGCAGAGATCAAGACATTGGGAAGTGACCTCATTCTTCAGGCTGGTGGAGGGATTCACGGCCACCCTGATGGAACCCGGGCAGGAGCGACAGCAATGCGTCAGGCAGTGGATGCTGCGATGGCAGAGATCCCTCTCTGGACATATGCTGAAGATCACCACGAACTGAAGCGGGCACTTGAAAAGTGGGCAACCGCATAAGGAATACAGGAGTTTCAAATATGGATCTGCCTTTTGTCAAATTACACGGGAACGGCAATGACTTTGTGCTGATTGATGAGTGGGACGGTATCAAGGTTCCGGAAGAGATGAAAGGGGAATTTGCATCAGTATACTGTGACCGCCGTATGGGAATTGGTGGGGACGGTGTCATATACCTTGGAAAAACCCCTGAGGGAAATGCAGCAATGCGACTTTTTCAGCCAGACGAAAGTGAGGCAGAGATGTGTGGAAACGGTATCCGCTGTCTCGTCCGGTACGCTTTTGACATGGGCTACATAGGAGCACAATCAACCGTTCAGACGGTTGCCGGGAAGATTGAAGTTGCTGCCGGATACGACGAGGATGGGGATTTCCTCGCTGATGTGACGATGACAGAGCCGTTGTTTGACTCCCCCTCCATTCCGGCAATGGGTGCAGGGGACTTCCATGAATTCATCAACGGGTATGAAGTGTATGCGGCAAACACGGGTGTTCCCCATGCTGTCGTTTTTGTCAAGGACCTTGACAACCTTGATATCTGTCAGATAGCACCTGCAATCAGAAACAGTCAGTTATTCCCAAAAGGGGCGAATGTAAACTTTGTCGAGGTAACCGGATCTGATAGTATCCGTGTCCGGACTTTTGAGCGGGGGGTTGAATGGGAGACCTTCTCCTGTGGAACCGGTGCAACGGCATCAGCAGCGATTGCTCATCGTCTTGGGAAAACAGGAGATATCGTTGAAGTAGAGACCCAGGGCGGCCCGCTTACCATAAGCCTCACTTCAGTGGCAAAAATGAAAGGACCGGCTGACGTGGTCTTCACCGGAATGCTTATTCTGTAAATCCTATTCACCTTTTTTGAGAAAACCTGCCCCGATCTTTCCAATAACCAGCGATGTCAGAAGCACCCCAAAGATCATCCCAAGGATGCTGACAATCCGCACCAGTGGCAGGGTCGCATCACAGGATGGTAAATCAGGTCCTTGTAGCGTCAGGATTGCAACGCCAGCCTGAAACGACCCAGTGAGATCTCCCAGGTTGCTCATGCATGAGTCCCGTACCGGATACAACCCGCGAAGGAGAAACATCCCCAGGCCAAGCATCGTTCCGGCAAGAAGATAGAGGGATGCCGCAGCAGGAAGAAGATCCATGAGGGAGAGATCCGTCGTGATAAAGAGCATAACAAACCGGCTGGTCAGGATAACCAGGAGAAGGAGAATACAGAAAAAGCCTACGGGAAGGAGAGACGAGGCAGCAGGCCAGAGAGAAACCCAGAGCATCTCCAGGGAGACAAGAGCCAGAATCGCAACCAGGAGGAACCTTTTGCGTGATCCCCGCATTACCCATACCCCAAAGAGAGTAAGAAGCGAAAGAAAAAGAATAATCGCCGGTTTTTCTGTTGAACCGGTTGCAAGAACCGGGTAGAGCACCTGCAAAGGCAGGAGGGAGAGCAGAAGAAACAAAAAATCCTGCCGATCCCGGTCGCTCTGATCTGAACCGGACCCGCCAGACTCCTTCCCTGGGAGAATGTACATAGGTGATATTTCATCCAGCCGGGTAATGAGCATTTCATTCAGGAGTCCAGAACAGATGGATATCTTTAATGCAGCGTCTATGCAATCATCAGTAATCGAGACAAAGGATCTGGGGTATAAATGGGTGACGATATATCCACAAGGGAAGCTATTCGCTGGAAGGAAGAAGGTAACAAACTCGGTGCAATGCAGAAGTTTGATGAGGCCATCCGGTGCTATGACAAAGCGATAACACTGGATCCCGTTGACGAGGATACCTATTTTCAGAAAGGCCTCGCGATGATGAACCTGATTCGATATCAGGAGGCAACCGAAGCATTCGAGCAGTCGCTCAGGATTAATGATAAAGATCCCCGGTACTGGCTCTATATGGGGGTCAACTATTTTTTTATGGGCAGGTATAGCAAGGCAATCCCCTGCTTTAATATGGTTATCGAGATTGAACCGGAAAACGTCCATGCATTGAGCAATAAAGGATCTGCTCTTGCAGAACTAGATAAACATGCAGAAGCAGTGACATGCTTTGACCGGATCATTGACCTGATACCCGGGGACATCAACGCTTTGTACAATAAAGGGATCAGCCTTCAGAAAATGGGAGATTATAAAGAAGCGATCGCCTGTTTTAAGCAGATCCTCAAGCAGGATTCCGAAGATGCCGACAGTTGGTTTGAACTTGGAAATTCCCTCGCAAAATCTGATGCCTGCAAGGAAGCAATCAAATGTTATGACCGGGTCATCAGGATCGAACCCAATCATGCAGAAGTGTATGATGCAAAGATTGAATGTCTCCGTAAACTTGGCCTTGACAGCGAAGCAGACCAACTCATTGCCAACCGTGAGATGGACGACGGTTGGTAACCCATCCCCTCACCCTTTAAAATAGAGTGTATCAGGAGTGTTCATCGACCCCGCTATGCGACGGTCACCGTTTTTGTATATGGTCTCCCAAAGAGCACCTGAACTCCTGAACCTTCCCGGGCAGCCTGATATTTCAGAGTGTATGAACCCGGTTTAGAGGGAGACATCAACGTGAACTGCACCATCTGGGACTGTCCGGACTTGACCGGACCACCCGGAGCAGGCATCCACTCAGGACCCAGCTTTTCACTTTCCTCAAATGCCATGATTCCCACCTGATACTGCTCTATCCAGTCTTCAGACCCGTCATTTATGAGTTGAAGGCCTGCCTGATAGGATCTTCCTTTCTCCATCTGCGAAGGGATGGTATCCCCGATGATTGCCGCATGGATTCCAGACATGATAGAAAGCGGTGTCGGAACAGGAACAGGGGTAATCGTCGCTATTGGTTCAGAAATATCTGATGTTGCACTGGGGATTGGGGATACTGGTTTAGTGGAGGTGAGATTTGCCAGAGTGAGAACCTCTTCCGCGGGGTCTTGTATAGAGTCCGGAACAACAGGCGTTAAGGTGATAGTACCCTTCGGGTTGAGATGGAAAACTCCTTCAGTTGGAAGAGTTGTCGAACTTTTTTTGTCATTATTCTCAAGAGATTCCACAAAGACCTCCGTACTATCCGGACCGTAGATAAAGGACTGATCTTCACCATGGGTAATATTTTCAAAGCGAATACCCTGAACATCGACCAGCTGAGCTACCCCCTTATTCTGGTCGATGACTGAATCTGACACCTTGCAGTCTGAACTCCCAATCATCTCAATACCAAATCCCTGATTTCCGGTGATGACCAAGTTGAAGATGCGAGCCTGTCCTCCCCTGACGGTGATACCGGATCCACCAGATCGGGATACCGAAATTCCGGATAACTGGGCACCAGACTGGTTCATAAGGACAATCCCTTGTCCACATCCGGATATCTGAAGATCGGAGAGAAGGAGATTTTGCGGTAAAATTTCAGTAATACCAGTATCTTCTCTATAAATACGCCCCCAGGGAACTTCTGAAGAGTCCTTGCCTTCAGCATACACTCCCCAGGATTCATCATCGATAGTCAGATTCTGGAGAGAAACACCAGAGATCGGCTCTCCAGATCCATCCACGGAACTCACCCAGACACCGGCTGTCGACATGGTGCCAGAAGATGCCGGACTGATAGAATATCCCTGACCATCAAGAATGACAGAGGACGCGGTAATGATAATTCCAACCGGGTACAGGTGGGATATATCGTGCTCAAGAGTGTATCGCCCGGGCTCGCTGATCAGGATATAATCACCGGTATCAGAGCCAGATAGCGGAGGAAACTCATCCCGGGTAATCGCAAAGGCACCAGAAGAGAGAATCAGGATGAAGAACAGGATTACGATGACCTGCTTAAGCCGGGTCATGAAAGAAAGATTATTCGTGTGGAAACTCCTCCCCAATTGTTGATGGTACCAGTATTCTTAACTGATAAACATAAGTCTTTTTATATCGTGGCCTGATCACTTTCGCTCTTATCTTCGCCATTCTCATACGCACCTACGACTGCGATACCATTCTGTACCATGGTAAACTCAATGAATCCCCCTTCCGGGCGGGAGTGGTGTTTCATCACCCTGATTCGGCGGGTGGCAGGAAGACGCTCGATGCGAAGGATGACTTTTGAGAGATGAAAGAGACTGGTTCCTCCCAGTGGAGCAAAATCATTCTTTGCCGGATCCATATACACCTGGTTGGTGATCAGTACGGGGATATCATATCGTTTAGCATATCCAAGGAGCAGCACAATCTGACGAGACAGACGTTGCAGAGAATCCTGACCATGCTCAAGTTCAGTCCGGTACAGTCCGGTTGCGGAGTCAATCACGATAAGCCCGGGATCCCGGGTAGAGAGAATATGGCCGGCATCCTGAATCATACTCGCTTGTTGATCAAAATCAGCGGCCTCATACAGGTAGAATTTATCGGAGAGTTCTTCTGCCCTATCTCCTGCTATCTGAGTAAACCTGTCCACACTGAAACTCTCGGTGTCTATATAGATCACACACCGACCAGATTGAAGTACAGATATCGCTGCCGTCAGACAAAAGGTCGATTTCCCTCCCCCGGGTTCGCCATAGATCTGGGAGATCATTTTCCGGGGATATCCTCCCCCGATGAGCTGGTCCAGAGAAGAACATCCACTTGACACATAGTACCGGTTTACATCAGGCATTTTCTGCACTCCTAAAGGCTGGGTATGTTTTCCCATGCTGCTTCCTCAACAATCCGCACTACCTGACGAAGGGGGATACCATGATCACGGGAAAAACTGCTCACCGCATCATATTCTGCCTTGAGGGTAAAGCATCTCCCATCCATATAGCCGAATTTTACCGGGAATGAACCGGAAATGCCCTGCACAACTACCTGGAGATCTTCAATCCGTCGATCTGCAATGAACCGGTGCACTGAAGGGATACATCGGATACCAAGTGTTCCCAGTTCTTCTGCCATGATGCCGGACAGGGCAGGGGCATTGATGGGACTGCAGATTACCCGGATCAGATGTCCGGGTCTCCCCTTCTTCATCAGAAGAGGGGTTACTGTGGCATCACGGGCTCCTCCTTCCATCAGTCTTCCAAGAAGGAAACCAATGACCTCCCCGGAGATATCATCAACATTGGTCTCCAGGATATCGACCACATCCCCGGAGACTCGATCTGCTGCTTGCAACAGGATCATCCGAAGAACATTGGGTGAGTCGGGATCATTGCGATCTCCTGCCCCATATCCGACTGAGAGGATCTCACCGGGAGATACGCTTCGGGTGGCGGTAGCACAAAACTCGGCTAGCAGAGCCGCCCCGGTAGGAGTACAGAGTTCACCCTGACCTCCACCGATCGTAACGATCAGACCGGATCCTGCAAGAATCGCAGCTGTTGCAGGGCCCGGCACAGGATAGGAGCCATGTGCCATCCGGACAGTCCCAAAGCCCGTTGCCACCGGAAGTACTTCAATCAGATCCGGGGAGAGAGAATGCATCGCCATGCAGGACCCAAGAACATCGGCAATCGCATCATCAGCACCGACTTCGTGGAAATGTGTCATTTTTCCATGAACATGCTCTTCAGCCTTTGCAATCCGGTGAAAGACTAATTCCGCTGAAGCAATTACCTCCGGCGGGGCGTTCGCTTCTCTCACCCGGGACAGCACTTCATCCAGAGTCCGGGAGGCCGGGCCGGCATGGGTATGGATCTTGACAGCCTGAATTCCAGCCCGGTTTACCAGATTTATTGTCGGCTCCGCGACCACAGAGGCCATTACACGGATTACTGAAGCACGGTCTGCCCCAAGGCTGAGAAGGGCACCAAGGAACATATCACCTGCAGCCCCGTGAAATGGGTCTATCGCGAGAATCCTCATGATTTGCTATACTTATAAATCCCCGGATATAAGATTGTTAGGTAATGGCTGAATTATATCTTAAAGTTGACAGTGCGTATCCCGGAGATCAGGGAGGGGGGAAGGCACGTCTTGACCCGGAGACAATGCTCCAGCTCAAACTCTCACCCGGCGATATCATTCATATCTTTGGAAAGTCACCAACCGTGGCAAAGGTATGGCGGGCACAACTGAATGACTGGAATCAGCATAAAATACGTATTGATAATTTTACCCGCCAGAATGCGAACGTCTCCATCGGCGATACGGTAAAAGTCACCCGGATAGAAGAAGTAATTCCCGCGTCTGTTGTCGTCCTTGCTCCTCCGGAGGATCTTCCCAGAAATATTCCGCCAGCAGATCCCTCATCTATCCAGCATAGTCTGATCGATTTTCCCATCGCTCTTGGAGACTCAGTGCCGGTATCCATCGGAATGCCTTTCATTCAACCACAGATGGTATCGTACAAGGTTATTGAAATCGAACCCCGGGAAGCAGTTATCATCTCTCAGAAGACCGAGATCATCCTTTCAGATAAACCCGTCAGTGGGTTTGAGGGAATAAGCCAGATCACCTACGAAGACATCGGGGGTCTTCGGGAGGAACTACAACGTCTTCGGGAGACTATCGAACTGCCAATGCGTCACCCCGAACTTTTTCGAAGGCTCGGCATAGAACCACCCAAAGGAGTTCTCCTCTTCGGGCCACCCGGTACGGGTAAGACACTCATTGCAAAAGCAGTTGCTAACGAGTCAGGAGCCCATTTCATCCCAATAGCAGGGCCCGAGGTGATCTCCAAGTACTATGGCGAGAGTGAACAGCGACTTCGGGAGGTCTTTGATGAAGCGGAAGAGAATGCTCCGGCGATAATTTTCATTGATGAACTCGACTCAATTACTCCAAAACGTGAAGAAGTAACCGGCGAGGTTGAGCGCCGGGTCGTTGCCCAACTGCTGACCATGATGGATGGTCTGGAGGAGAGGGGAGAGGTTATCGTCATCGGTGCAACAAACCGGCTTGATGCAATTGACCCGGCTCTTCGAAGACCAGGAAGATTTGACCGGGAGATAGAGATCGGAGTTCCTATCGAACCAGATCGAAATGATATTCTGATGATCCATACCCGGGGAATGCCCCTGGCTGATGATGTGAATCTCTCTGAACTCTCAGCACGGACGCACGGATATACCGGTGCTGATCTTGCTGCTCTGGCACGAGAGGCGGCTATACGGGCACTCCGGCGATATCTGCCCCAGATTGATCTTGATGCTGAGGAGATCCCTCAGGAAGTTCTCGACACCATGGTCGTCACCGGGAAGGACTTCAAGCAGGCCCTCCGTGAGATTACCCCTTCCGGAATGCGGGAAGTGATGCTTGAAGTATCTCATCTGAAATGGAAGGATGTAGGAGGGCTGGAAGGAGCAATCGAAGAAATCCGGGAAGCAGTAGAGTATCCCCTCACCCGGCGGGAACATTTTGATGATCTCGGGATTCATGCTCCAAGAGGAGTACTATTATACGGCCCTCCAGGAACCGGAAAGACCCTTATCGCAAAGGCAGTTGCCAATGAATCAGGAGCGAACTTCATTGCAGTCCGGGGTCCTCAGCTCCTTTCCAAGTGGGTCGGTGAATCTGAACGGGCAGTCAGAGAAATATTTAAAAAGGCACGACAGGTATCACCGGCAATCATCTTCTTTGATGAACTTGACGCCCTGACTCCGGCCCGAGGAACATCAGGAGACAGCCACACCATGGAGAGTGTGTTAAACCAGTTCCTGACAGAAATGGACGGTCTACAGGATCTGCGTGATGTGGTAGTGATGGGAGCAACCAATCGTCCGGATATTATTGATCCGGCATTACTCCGGACTGGCAGATTTGACCGATTGATTTACATTGGAGAACCGGGTCTTGCCGGGAGGGTTGAAGTCATGCGAATCCATACCCGAATGATGCCACTTCAGGGCAGTGCAGTTGAAGAACTGGTGAGTTTGGCGGAGAAATATACTGAGGATGATATTGAACAACTCGCTTCAGTTCTCATTCAGGGAAAGACCTATTCATCAGAAGAGATGTCAGAAACTCTCCGTGCTCATGGATCTGGAGAAGGAACCCTTAGCCGTACGGTTCGGAGGAGACAACTCCGGGAGATCTGGATGAAACGGGGAGTTTCTGTAACTGATGAGCCGGCAGATATTCTCTTCACTGACATTGCTGCCCGCACTGAAGGATTTGTCGGGGCGGATATCGAAGGACTCTGTCGTGAAGCGGGTATCTTTGCCATGCGGGAACAGGTAGATCAGGTTACAAAGGCTCATTTTGATCTAGCTCTGGCAAAACTTCACCCAACCATGAATGATAATCTGAGAGCTGCATACCAGAAGATCCAGACTCATTTTAAAGGAGGATTGCCTAAAGAGAGTCAGCCTCCGGAATATCAATAGGAATATTCCTTATGCCCTTTTTTATGAAAGCCGCCAGATATCCGTAGTCAGGCGTAATTATGAAAGAATAACAATTGGATAGCAATACATTCTAACGTCCTTAGAAATATAAAAATATAGAATAATCTGAGTGATTTTCTTGATCGAAAAATTGAACCTATACTTCAATGATTACATTACCAAAAGGCCGATTTTATTTCTCATCGGTTGCTATCTAATCGCTTCTCTTCTGAGGGTATATACCACATTCTTCGTTATCCACCCACAAAGCCTCCCGGATGAGTTTTATTACGACTTTACTGCCAGAATGTTTCTTGATGGAACCTTGTTCTTTGGATCTGCACCATATCCGTCACAATACCCACCAGCATATCCAATTTTGATAAGTATAGGACACATCCTGACGGAAAATGTATATGAAGCCTACAAATTAATTCTGGCATTAAACTGCTTTATCTCCTCACTCATTGTTTTTCCCGCATATGCAATCATAAAGAGGTTTGCATCCGGATTCTATCCCATTGCCGGAGCTATCATCGTCCTTTCTCTTCCGGCGATCTCCGCCTCGACTCTCATGCTGATGAGTGAGAATTTTTTTACCTTGTTAGTTGTTCTTTCAGTTTACTGTTTTATCCGGGCCTTGGATGACCTGTATCCAACAATATATGATGTATTAACGGGGCTAGTCATTTTCATTGCGTTCTTTACCCGAACCTCCGGAGTAGTGCTGGTTGTCGGATACGTCATATCTATGGCAATACTGGGATATCTGAATCGGAAAACACCAATTGGGAAAACTGTTGCGAAGAAGTTTTCTTTTGGTTTAGGAGCGATCATCTCATTATATGCAATATGGAGTATCGATCAGATTCTGGCAAAAGGAAAAATCCCTTCGGGGTACGGTATGCCATTCGACCAGATATTGCAGATAATTATTCACAATCCCCTGCTATTTCTGAACACATTTGCTCTGGAGATTCAATATCTTGTTATTGCATCATTTGTGATCTTTTTTGTATTTGCTCTCTATTGCCTCTATGACTTCATGATCAACAATGAGAGTATTCAGAGAAATCATCATGAATTCTCAGGCTATTTGAGATCGATTGGTGCATTCATCACGATATCTTCAATATCCCTCTTTTTAGTGGGAATCGCATTTATATTTGGGATCATCCAGAATCAGATGCCCTATATGTATGGAAGATATGTTGATCCACTAACACCAGTTCTCATTATTCTCGGAACAATAGGAATTGCATCATATCGTAACAGGCTATCTCTCAATAACAGAAAAACCCGCCATTATTTTTACGCATTAACCATCCTTACCACCATTGTATGTTTGCTGATTGGCATTCAGCCACTACCGGAACCAAACAATAATAGTGCCATCTATTTCTGGTACACTCTCATCCCTTCCTTGTCTTGGGCCATTGTTGCGGTAATTCCGGCACTATTTGCGGGTTTATTTTTATTTTTACACCAAAAACCATCAGGCCAGAGAATATTCTTCTTGCTCTGTTTTGGACTGGCTATTCTAACCTCTCTTCCAATTATGCATTGGGAGATCGGAGTCTCACAGAATTTTGCAAAAGTTCTGCAATGGAATGATGCAATAACTAAAGTAACACCAGAAGGGGATGTCATAATCTGGGAACAATCAAAGGATAACGATGCATGGGATGTAATTGCATATCATGCATTAAAGTTCTGGATGCAGGACAGAATCACCCGGACAAATCTTACTATAATCAAACAAGAGGATGGAAGAGTAGTAATTTCATCTGAAGGAAACATTACGGGGAAATGGATCCTAAGCAAGACTGATTATCCATTTAAGAAAACACTGGATTTCGGCGAATATTATCTCTACAGTAGCGTATAATATAGAAATACCGTAATGAACAAATTTATTTCATTTTTCATACTTCAGGACATCTATATGCATCAAAGAACAAATCTGTGATTCAGTTTCATGTTCAATATCACCACATTTCTTGACATCAGAGCACGGGAAAATCCGGACAAAGTTGCCCTGATTCATCCCTCCCGGAAGATAACCTATACCTGGAAAGAACTTCACGAGACAGTATGCAACCTCAGTTCCGGACTTATCAAATGGGGAGTCAGGGACGGAGATCGGGTAGTGCTGTTTCTGGACAGCTCACCATCATATCTCATAGCAAATTTTGCTCTTTGGAGAATTGGGGCGATAGTTGTTCCGGCAAACGTGGTATACCGGGAAGAAGAACTCCGATATGTAGTGGAAGACTCCGGAGCACAGATAATTATCACCGATGTTACCGGTAGAACTGTTGCAGAAAAAGTCGCGACGGATCTGGGATTACCCAAAGTGATCGTATCCGGAAGTCATGGACCGGATTCACTTGAAACACTGTATGCTTCATCTCCCTCTGTTGCGTCACATCCAGGAAACCCTGGTGATCTGTGTCAGATTCAATACACTTCCGGGACGACCGGAAAACCCAAAGGGGCTATGCTCACGATTACCGGTTGGATAGCTGCCTTCGATGCGGAACGCGATGCATTGGACCTGACAAACGATGATGTGTACTTAGGAATTTACCCGATGGCCCATGTAGGGATCAGCTGGGGAATGTCTGTCCTGAAAGAGGGAGGGACCTGGGTGATCATGGAACGATTCCACCTGGATCAGTACCTCTCACTCGCTGAGGAATATCAGGTAACAGTTCTTGCCGGAATGCCTCCGGTGATACACAGTATCATGGACCACCCTGGAAATACCGAATATCAACTCAGGACAGTCAGGAGAATTATCAGCGGAGGAGGTCCCATGCATGCCCCAACCTGGCGATCCTTCCATTCCCGGTTTCATATTCCCATCATTAATGCATATGGCCTCTCTGAGACCGTTGTTCTCGGAGCAGGGACAGTAATAAAACCCGAGCATTATCCGGATGCAGATGAGTTTAACAGCGTGGGAACACCAGTCGGATATACCGAGGTTAAGATCGTTGATGAAACAGATCCATCGGTAACCCTTCCTTCAGAAGTACCTGGAGAGATTGCTCTCCGGGGTCCGGGGGTTGCTTTGGGATACTGGAGAAAACCAGAGGAGACAACTGCGGTATTTCTGCCAGACGGATGGTTCCTCACGGGGGATGTTGGTTATATTGACAAGAACGGAATGCTGGTCATAACGGATCGCAAGAAAGATATGATCATCATGTCAGGATGGAAAATCTATCCCACCGAGGTTGAGACTGTTCTGATACAGCATCCGGATATCTCTGAAGTAGCCATATTCGGTTGCCCGGATGAAGAAAAGGGAGAGATCCCGGTTGCTGCAGTGGTTCTTCGAAACGGATGTACCCTTACCCATACCGATCTGATCTCCTATGCCAAAGAGCACCTGGCAGGATATAAGATCCCAAGAAAAACGATATTTGTAGAGAATCTCCCCCGGGTTGGAGGATGGAAACTCCTCAGAAGGCAACTTCGGGAACAATACTGTATGCTCTAATCAGGTCGTATTGGTAGTCTTCGGGGTACGGTGTACCCGGATCCCGGTATCGGTGAGAAGATCATTAAAACTCACCACAAGACCCGTGCTTCCCATCACATACGTCAGGTTGGAAGGAGTGGTGTTCTTGCCAGCCATAGACTGCATAATAAGAAAGTTCTCTAGGAGCTGACTTTCCTGGCGGACCGGCTGATGGGAATCCATGAGGTAATTACCCGCCCCGGCCATGGCTATGCCGCAAACTGCCAGGATCATTATCAAAGCCAGACGTTCAGGTTCAACATGCATATTACTTCAGGAGAATGATATTACCCATTCCTCTCCGTCTCTTCTCAATAAGTCCCATACTTTCAAGAATATCAAGGGATCTGCTTACATTTGACTTCGACAGACCTGTCTTCTCAACAATATCACTTTGAGGAATAAGGCCGTCTGCATCCAGAATGCTTTGATAGATGAGCTGTTGGTCCTCTTTCAGGGTTGGGAGTACTGCCTCCCATTTGCGTCTCCGCTCCTCAAGGGGAGAGGGGAGAGGGATTTCCGATTCCGAATCACCTCTTTTGACCGGGAGGGGGGCCGGGGGGATATGTATCTGATCATAAAACAGCAGGATCAGGGCACTCGCACATACGACAAGGGATGCAACGATGATAGTTGCGACATCAGTCAGAGTATATACATCACCAATATGCTCTGTCTGGATGACAAAATCAGTGCCGGTGCTCCATATCACCAGGGGGGTAGGATTGAGAAGCTTCACCCCCAGGAAAAAGACTGCTGAGATAAATATTGCGGCCGCAAGTACCTGCTGACCATTCAGACCCGGGATATGCATAACTCCACCGATATCTCCTGTACACACACATTACTCATGATATCTCATCAGTCTTTTCAAAGAAGGAACCTGCCGGGAAATAATCCTTCTTCTCTCCCGGTCAGACACTCACCTCAGCACGAACCACTGCTGCCGCTTCTGTAAGCCTTGCCAGTTTCTGGAATGCAACATCACGGGGAAGCATCCGTAGTCCGCAATCCGGATCCAGAAGGAGCCGTTCAGGACCCAGGGCGTCGACTCCGGCCTGGATCCGTGACACAACAGTCTCCACTGTTTCGAGTTCTGCCCGGGATGAATCAATGCATCCATACCCGATGTACCGGTCTTTCAGATCCCGGGAGGAGAGAGAGGAGAAATTTCCCGGATCCACGCTTCCTTCAAAGTCAAGGATCTGTATCGGGATGGAGAGTAACTCATCCAAAATTTTGGATATAGGGCCACAGACATGAAGACAGACAGGAACCTCTATTTCTTCGGCAATTTTGCGTATGGCCAGGGATCCAATATCCAGATCCGCGGTCCCGGTGGAGAAGATGGGCTCATCGATCTGCAGCATCGTAATCCCTTCTCCTGCCAAAGCGCGCGCCTCAGTTGCCAATGCGGTGGCTACGTCCGGGATCAGTTCATCCCGGGACCGGTAATTGGGAGTATTCAGATGTAGACCATACGAGAGTGTTGATGGACCGGTCAGAATTCCTTTCACATAGGTATGCTGTGTCCGGGCATACCGGGTATCTTTGATGGTTATCGGAACATCAGGAGGCATCACCCGACCAATGACATCTTTTCCCCTGACACCAGGAAGGCGGGAGGCAAAGGTACTGATCATATCCCCTCTCACCTGACCATCAGAGATGATGGTGATACCCGCAGATATCTGAGCTTCTACTGCCTGGCAAACCGCTTCATGAAAAGGATCAAACAGACTGCGCAGGGTTCGTTTCTGCTCTGCCGGAAAACTCCCGACCACGGTGGTCGGGAGCAGTTGATCAGGGATGAAGGGTTGTACCATACTGCACCTTTGAATACTCAGGGGACGACGCGGTGTCGGTCACGGGGGAAGAGGACTGCTTCACGCACATTCTGAAGTCCGAGCATTGTAGCGACGAGCCGGTCAGCACCCAGACCCCATCCTGCATGCGGAGGCATTCCATACTTGAATGGACTCAGGTAAAATTCAAAGTTATCCGGGTTGAGTCCTTTCTTTGCGATCTGGGTTACCAGGAGATCATGCTGATGAACCCGCTGGGCCCCGCTTGAGAGCTCCATCCGGGGGTGCATCATATCAAACGCCTTACAGATCTCAGGTTCATTTTCGTATGGCATTGCATAGTAGGGTCTGATGGAACTTGGCCAGTCCACGATGAAGTAGTGCCTTCCCATCTCCTCACCAATTGCCCGCTCTGCTGCAGTGCCGATATCATCTCCAAAGATGATCGGATCCTCCATCTTCCGGCTTGCAATCTCAATTGCTTCATTATAGGATAGGCGGGGGAAATTCTTTTCGGGAACAGTGAAGGAGTCCAGTTCCAGGTCTGCAATTGCACCGCTGCAGGTGTTGTCAACAAATGCGTAGATTGACCGGATGAGATCCTCAAGAGTCTGCATAACATCCAGATGTGTTGCAAAGGAGACCTCAACATCAATGGATGTTGCTTCGTTCAGGTGTTTGGTGGTGTTGTGTTCTTCTGCCCTGAAGATAGGACCGATTTCATACACCTTCTCAAATCCTGCTGCCATCATCATCTGTTTGTAGAGCTGAGGACTTTGATTCAGGAATGCTTCCTTCTCAAAGTATGCAATCGGGAAGAGTTCAGTGCCTCCTTCGGTTGCCGCGGCTACGATCTTTGATGTGGTTATCTCGATGAACTCGTTGTCAAAGAGAAAGTTACGGGTGGCATGCTGGACTGCACTCCGGATCTTAAAGACGCCACTGACCCGTGGTCTCCGGGCGTCAAGGAACCGGTTATCCAGTCGGGTATCTAGTTCTGCCGGCACTTTTTCAGCGACGTCAAGCGGTAGCGGGGTTTGTGCACGGCTGACAACTTCAATCATATCAGGAATTACTTCCCTGCCACCCGGAGCTTTCCCCTCGGGCTTCACTGTTCCGGTAACCCGGACAACAGATTCACGGGAGATCTCCTTTAATGATTCAACAACTTCTGGTGCAGCCTTCTTTTTAGGGATGGTGACCTGGATGATTCCGGTCCTGTCCCGGAGAAGCAGAAATGCAAGGCCACCGAGATCACGGATCTCGTGTGCCCAACCGGTAATATCTGCTGAGGAAGACTCAGGAGTGATGGTATTGATAGGGACTCGCATATTCAACCCTACTAGTTACACATGCAGGGCCAAAACCTTTAGTGCCGATCTTCAGTTTCAAGGGATGGGTACATCGATCCAAAGGTCTTATCGAGTTCCCATGGTGAGGTAATATACGTACCATGAATACATGTGCACAGGATCCGGATCTCTTCATCAAATCAGGCTCAACCCTGATCACCGGGACGCAGGTAGCCAATAAAACAGTTGATATATTCATCGATACTGAGGGAAAGATCCAAGACTTTGGAGCTGATATTTCCCAAAAATACCGCAAGGAAGCAGAACATATTCTGTCCGGGGAGAAGACCCTGGCAATTCCTGGCCTTGTAAATGCGCATACCCATGCAGCGATGACCCTGCTCCGGGGATATGCGGATGACATGCACCTGCAGCAATGGCTTTCAGAAAAGATCTGGCCACTGGAAGCGCACTTGAAAGGGGAGGATGTGTACTGGGGGACCCGCCTTGCATGCCTTGAGATGATCCGCAGCGGGACGGTTGCTTTCAATGACATGTACTTCTTTATGGAGGAGGCAGCCCGTGCAGTGGATGAAAGTGGGATTCGTGCAGTTCTTTGTCATGGATTTATTACCTTCGGATCTCCGGAGAAATTTGAGGCAGAAGTAAAAGCTACTGAGAAACTGGTCTCTCACATCAGAGGGATGAATAATCCGCGCATCACCCCGGCAGTAGGCCCCCATGCCCCATATACCGTTCCTCCTGAACATCTCAAATGGTGTGGTGAATACAGTAAGGAGGAAGATATCATGCTTCATATCCACCTGAGCGAGACCGAACAGGAGGTTCTGGATTGCAAAAAAACTCATGGAGTAAGTCCGGCTAAACTTCTCGACCAGTGCGGATGTCTTTCCAGGAGAATGCTCGCTGCTCACGGATGCTGGCTAGAGGATGAGGAGTGCCATCTGCTCGCCGAGCGGGGAGCCCATGTCGCCCATAACCCGGTGAGCAACATGAAACTGGCAACCGGAAGAATGATGCCATACCCGTCTTTGAGAGAAGCCGGAGTGAATGTAGCCCTGGCAACGGACGGATGCTCCTCCAATAATAACCTGGATCTTCTTGAGGAGATGAAAGTAGCCGCAATCGGGCAGAAATTCTTCTGGAATCAGGATACTCTCCTTCCTGCAGAAGAAGCCATGGCAATGGCTACATCATCCGGGGCGAAAGCACTGGGGATTCCGGGAGGGAGTATCACGAAAGGTCAGCCTGCAGATATTGTGCTCATCTCTCTTGACCATCCCTCAATGGTCCCCTTACATAACCCGGTATCAAACCTGGTGTATGCCGCATCAGGCGGGATGGTCAGTACCGTATTATGTAATGGAAGAGTCCTGATGCATGAACGACACATACCAGGAGAAGAAGAGGTTCTTGAGGGTGCCCGGAAAACTGCAGCAGACCTTCTGGCACGGGCTGAACCTGTCTGAGAGTGAGCGTTATATCAGCTGAAGGAGATATTCGGGTATGAACATGAAAGCAGGGAGTCTTCTGTTAGCCGGATGTATCATCCTTCTGATGGTTCTGCCGGCCAGCGCATATGACTATCAGGGAGTACCGGTTCAGGGGTCAAATAATGCGGATAATACAGATCAGATGAGTGAGGTGTTTGATTCCGGGATGAGCAGTATAACCAGCCTCCTGGAAAATACCGACTTTGCATCGCTTATCACGTTGATACTTAACCTTATCATCGGGCTGCTGGGAATGTCCTCATCCTAATCTTTTTTTATTGCATCCTCTGAAGAATCAGGTCCATCATCTCCTGCGCTACTTCCGGACTGGTCATAAGAGTATCACAGCGGATGGCCCCAGGAACCAGAGTAGGATCCCGGATGTCCTGGATAAAAAGATCGATGAAGTCCTTGTATGCAGTAAACACTCCGGCTGATGACGGCTCAAAACCTCTGGCGATCATCAGATCCCGTGCCGGTCCACTTACCGGAGTATCACCAATGAACGGGCTGATTGCAACGACTTTTTTAGCAGACAGCGCATCGATGATTCCCTGACACTCGAGGATCGGAGAGATGCTGGTTACCGGGTTACTTGGTCCGATTATGACGAGATCACTGTGAGAGATCGCATCAAGGGCTGATACTGATGCCCGGGGCTGTGGATCAGCTGTCCGGATCACTTCACATATTGGGACATTACCCCGATGCCTGACCCAGTATTCCTGAAAATGGATAATTCCATCAGGAGTGCGGATCATGGTCGTATACTCGCTGTCAGTCATCGGGCAGATTGAAGAGGTAATATTCAGTCTCCGGCATAACTCCCGGGTGGCTTCAGAAAGGGTCAGTCCACTTCGGATAAGTTCACCCCTGAGCAAGACAACTGCCCGATCCTTATCCCCAAGTGCCAGATAGGAATCAACCCCGATATCTTTCAGTGCCTGATGTGTTACAAAGGTGTCACCAGTGATTCCCCACCAGGTCTGGGTGTTCAGGATTCCGGCAAACAGGTACATGACCGTATCAATATCGGGAGACAGGTGGCCGCCCTGATACCAGAGATCTTCGGCAGTATTGACAATAACAGAGATATCTGTATCTTTCATGATACGACGGGCGCCCTGCAACAATTTTGGAGTGCCGGTTCCACCCGAAAGAAACGTTACCCTAATTTTAATCTCCTTCATGGTACTTTCCCGGAAGAAACTTAAAAGTGCCATACCTAGTACGATGCAATCGCAGAGAGGATGGTGGAATATCAAAGCAATAAAAGATCCGGTGCACGGTTATATCCAGATCGAACCTGAACTCCTGCCCATCCTCGATGCCCCGGAGATCCAAAGGCTTCGATATATTCGCCAGCTCGGATTCTCGTTTCTGGTCTATCCCGGAGCGCACCATACCCGGTTTGAGCATTCACTCGGGGCAATGCATCTCGCTTCTCTGATGTCCGTGCAGATTGATCTGCCCAGAACAACCCATCTGATGGTCCTGAGCGCTGCTCTTCTTCATGATATCGGGCATGGACCATTCTCTCACGCAATTGAAGGCCTTGCTCATGAGGTTCTGGGGAGATCGCATACCGATATCAGGAACCTGATCATCAACCAGCCAATTGGAGAAACGCTGGAGGCGGAGGGAGTAAATCCTGAAGAGGTCTGTGCCATGATTGAAGGGACTCATCCAATGGCAGGGATTATTCACGGGGAACTGGATGTTGATCGGATGGACTACCTGCTTCGTGATGCTCACTATACCGGAGTGCCCTACGGCACGGTGGATGCCGGCCGCCTTATCCGGGCAACCCGGCTCCATGAGGAACGGATTGTCCTCCATGAGAGTGGCGTGCAGGCAGCTGAGTCACTTCTCATTGCCCGGACACTGATGAGACCGGCAGTGTATTACCATCATGTCAGCAGAATCGCAGAAAAAATGTTCTCGGTCTGCGTCCATGAACATTGCAAAGATAATCCGGAACAGATGCTTGAAGAGATGGTTCGAATGGACGATGCTGCATGCATGCAGTCTCTTCTCCATTCAGAAGAACCTGAGGTCCGGCAGCTGTCTGCTGACCTCTACCAGCGAAAACTGCTCAAAAGAGCATTATATCTAGGCAGAAATGATGTCAGTTCATCTCTTCGTCCGTCTGATGATTCTGCCACCCGTGAACGGGAAATATCGCGCCAGATCTCTGAACTGGCAGGCCTTGAGTCTCACCAGGTACTGGTAGATATTCCCGCATTTCCCCGGGATATGCAGATCCAGGTCCAGGTCCAGGATAAGAATGACATGGTTCCCTTGGACGAGGTTTCCCCCCTGATTACCACCCTGAATGAAACCCGTCGTGCCCAGTGGCGTATCGGAATATATGCTCCAGAAGGACAGGTACCCCTGGTTCGGCAAACTGCAAGGGAACTGCTGCATATCAGACCTCCGACCAGGCAGGATCGGCTAATCTAAAAAAGAATTTCAGGGGTTATGCGGCATTTGCCACAAGAACGCCATCTGCAGACATATACAGCCAGTACCCGTTGTATGGTCCCAGCTGGGTATAATCATTGTTGCCCTTGATGATCATTGCATTGTACTGCTGGATTTCCCCGTTAAATCCTGCACAGTTCACCCACTGGCTTTGTACTGATGAAAGAGTTGTCTTTGCATCACGCGGAGTTAGTCCGGTGAACCCGATACCATTCCAGCCTTTCTTCAGAGCCTTCGTTGGGGTAGCTCCAGGATTTGGATCAAAGTTCAGTGGGATCTGATCCTCTTTTGCCGAATAAATCCAGAACGATTCAAGCGGACGGATCGGACTTGCTGCATTGAGCATATCCCAGACATGTAATGATGCATCATACTGGAAGACACTGTGCCCCTTCACGTCAATACCGCTGAGGATGCTGGCAGTGTCGTACCCCGGAGCGAGTTTCTTTGGAACTGATACAAAGTTCCATCCCGCATGAACAGGGATAAATTCAGTGACTTTCTTATTAACGGTGATATATTTCTGCTTGACCTCGGTATCAGAGCAACCATTCTGGTTGCTTGCAGTCAGAGTCACGGTGTACGTACCCGGGTCCAGATAGGTGTGATAGGGATTTGCCACATTGTCACAGCCACTTCCGGAACAGGTAGTCATTGGCATGACACCGTCACCAAAGTCCCACTTCCACATCGTAGGACCTCCGGTTGACTTGTCGGTAAACTGTACTTTCAGAGGGGCATCTCCGCTTGTCGGGGTCCCCACAAAGTCAGCATCAATCTTACAGGCAGGAACTACGACAATATAATTGACTTTTGTCTCGGTGTCAGTACAACCATTCTGGTTGCTTGCAG
>CAZUXC010000001.1:130392-545592 GCA_964624045.1 uncultured Methanospirillum sp.
TAGGTGTGAACCGGGTTGGCAATATTGTCACATCCACTTCCCGAACAGGACTCCATTGGGATGACTCCATCACCAAAGTCCCACTTCCACATCGTTGGTCCACCGGTTGACTTATCAGTGAACTGCACGGTAAGAGGGCCCGGACCCGTTGTCGGAGTGCCTACAAAGTCTGCGTCGATCTTGCAGGCAGGAACTACCACGATGTAACTCTTCTTGGTCTCTGTGTCAGTACACCCATCCTGATTGCTTGCGGTAAGCGTCACCGTGTACGTGCCAGGTTCAAGGTAGGTGTGAACCGGGTTGGCAATATTGTCACATCCACTTCCCGAACAGGACTCCATTGGGATGACTCCATCACCAAAGTCCCACCTCCACATCGTTGGATTGCCGGTTGAACGGTCGTTAAACTGAACCGTGAGGGGACCGGGACCCGTTGTCGGAGTTCCAACGAAGTCTGCATCAATACTACACGGATTTACCGTGACCACTGCCTCTTTGGTTCCTGAAGATCCGCAGTACTGACTGGAAGCATTGAGTTTAACGGTATATTGACCAGGTTTGGTGAAGGTGTGAACCGGGTTTGCCACCATATCAGTTGTACCATCTCCAAAGTCCCAGGCCCACATGGTCGGACCACCGGATGAGAGATCAGAGAACTGCACAGTCAATGGTGCAATACCAGTCTCCGGATTGAAGGAGAAATCGGCAACGATTTCACATGATGGATACACCGTGATGTAATCCTCTTTTACCTTAGTGCTGGATTTCCCCAGAGCCGTACTTGCCGTCAGGGTTACGGTATATTTCCCGGGTTTCTTGTAGACATGAATCGGATGATTGACTGTGTCAGTGTATCCATCACCAAAGTCCCAGAGCCAGGTGTCCGGGTTACCAACCGTGCAGTCTGAGAACTCTACCGTTAGCGGGGCTTTCCCGGAGGTCGGACTTCCGACAAAGTCAGCACTGATCGGTGTCGGATCGGTGACGACGATGTAGTCCACTTTCACTTCTGAATCGGATCCCCCATTCAGACTTGAGGCAACAAGCGTTACGGTATATTTTCCAGGCTTTGCATAGACATGAACCGGATCTGCGACTGCAGTCGAGGTTTCCCCGTCACCAAAATCCCAGGCCCACATAGATGGCCGCCCACTTGACGCATCCAGGAACTGAACACGAAGTGGCGCGTCACCGGTTGTTGGACTTGCAATAAAGTCAGCGATAACACACGCGCCACCATTTTGTGGGCCACACATATCAGAGGACGATGTCGTCCCATTATTTGCCTGCGTCTCCCCCATACCCGGGGCGGCAGCAAAAAGCATGACCGCAACCAGAAGGAGCGCGATACTGCGAAATAATCTCATTCTATCCCACCACCAGACTATCAGAGGGGTGTTCCTCACACACCCACGTAACTCCTACCTCACCTCCGGGCGACTTAATAGTATCCATCCGATAATAATCACACCTCAACCGACACCCAAAAAAAGGCTCCCACGGCCTCAGAAGGATCGAAGAGAGTCATGGATCCCATGGTCATCAGAACCAGGGATAAAAGGAGGAATTCAGGTTCTCAAGGTCCCGGGATCTGACAAATAGATCCAGTACCCTGCATATGGGGAAAGGAGTACCTGATCATCTTGTCCTTTGATGATGGCACTCTGATACTGCTGCAACTGGGCATCAAACCCGAAACAATACACCCATTGATCCTTTACAGATTCCAATGCTGATGACGCCATACGGGACTCTGTACCATATATTCCGATAGTACTCCAGCCCAGAGGGATTACCCTGGGTGCAGGGGTTGATGATGCAGCAAAGGAGAGTAAAATTGTGTCATTCCTGCCAGAAAAGATCCAGAATGCTGCAAATGGAGTGATATACGCATCCGGAGTGAGGACAGTCCATCCTCCTGCAGATGTATCATACCGGAACAGACTATGACCCGCAGAGTCGATATTGCGAAATATCATGGCGGTATCATTTCCGGCGGAAAGGGGGAGGGGAACGGATACGAGGTTCCACCCGACATAGAGAGGGATCGCACCGGATGAGGGGGACCTGTTCTGAACCCGGATGTACCCGGGTTTTCGTTTGGTCGCACTATTCCCCTGTAGATCCCATGCAGTAAGGCTTACGGAATACAAGCCTTCATGCTGGAACACATGTGCCGGATTCGGGGTATCTGCAACAGTGCCGTCACCAAAATTCCATCGCCATGATTTCACTTCATCGGAGGCTTCTCCGGTGAAGTTCACCAATAGCGGAGCTGTTCCGACCTGGGGTATTGCCTTAAAGTCAACCGTGAATTCCTGATATGGCGAGACAATAATATCCCGGGTAATGGTGTCGGAACCTCCGGCCTGATTCCCCACATGCAGTCGTACCGGGTATGTTCCATTTTTTGAGAAGGTATGGGTGGGATTTGGGATCATACTCCCCTGGGATCCATCACCAAAATCCCAGAGCCAGATGACTGCCCCTTCAGATGTATCCATGAATCGCACTGTAAGAGGTGCAGAACCATTCATCGGATATGCGGTAAAATTTGCTCGAAGCATCCCGGGTTCTACCGTGATGTAATGCTCTTTTACCTTGATTGCAGAGCCTAGCGGACCAGATACAGTCAGAGATACATCGTATACCCCTCCGACGGTATAGGTATGCAATGGGTTCTCCACATCAGAGACAGAACCATCACCAAAGTCCCATCTCCATTGTGCAGGGTTTCCAGAACTCAGGTCACTGAATAACACCCGTAAAGGAACCCTTCCCTGAGTAGGAGCTCCGGAAAAATCCACGTTTACCGGCAGAGCCACCAGTTTCGGGTTATCAAACAATGAAGGGGATACAGGAGGCTGCGGGGTAACATTTGGGGAAAGGGCACTATCCCGGTATACGGAGATCTCTCCGGATACCGAAAATACGAAAAAGACCATGATGATACACAGAATAGAGAAGAGATACCCCGAATAATTCATGATTTCTCTGCCATTCATCATGCCAGCTCCCAGCCCATGATGCATCATTTCTCATACATTTTTCAGTATTTAATGGAACCTCTTCCAAGATCCCCGAGTCTTCACAAAATTCCCATTACGGGAGAAAAAAAAGATTGGAGTTACGCAGAGATAGCCGCAAGAACACCATCATCAGACATGAACAGCCAGTACCCATTGTACGGCATAAGTTTCGTGTCCTCGTTGCGTCCCTTGATGATCATCTCATTGTACTTCTGTTGAGCGGAACTAAATCCAAGGCAGTTGATCCACTTTTCCTGCACGGAGAGGAAAGCGAATTTAGCCTCCAAAGGCTCAAAGCCGGTGAATCCTATCGCATTCCAGCCTCTTTTTAGTTCGCGGGTTGGCGGAATCTGAAGAGGATCGGTGTCAAACTTGAGGGGTACCGTATTCACGCCTTTCGAGTAGAGCCACACTGAGTCAAGAGGCTTTATCTGGCTGGCCATGGTCAGAGTCTTCCACTGACCGAGTGCAGAGTCATACTGGAAGATGCTGTGTCCATCAACATCGATCTGGCTGAAGATTGCAGCGGTATCAGATCCCGGCGCAAGTTTCTTTGGTACAGATACGAAATTCCATCCGGCTGAAATCGGTATGCAGTCCCCGGACGGGGAACTACCAGCGGTGATATAGTTAACCTTGGTCTCGGTGTCAGAGTTGCCATACTGATTGCTTGAAGTGAGGGTTACCGTGTAGACGCCATCCTTGGCATAGGTATGAGTCGGACTTCCGACCATGTCGGTTGTTCCGTCACCAAAGTTCCAAGACCACATCGTCGGACCACCCACCGTAAGGTCAGTGAATTTTACCGTCAGGGGAGATGCCCCGGAGGTAGGAGAAGCAGTAAAGTCAGTCATGAAAGACGGAGAACTGCCAACGGAGATATAATTGACCTTTGTCTCAGTGTCAGAGTTGCCATACTGATTGCTTGAGGTAAGCGTTACCGTGTATGTTCCTGCACCCTTGTACGTGTGTACCGGGTTTGCAACATTGTTACAGCCATCACCAGAACAGGATGCATTGGAACTCATTGGGATTGAACCATCACCAAAGTCCCAAACCCACATCGTCGGACCACCAACGGTAAGGTCAGTGAATTTTACCGTCAGGGGGGAAGCCCCGGAGGTGGGAGAGGCAACAAAGTCAGTCAGGAAGGACGGGGAACCACCAACGGTGATATACCCGGTCTTCACTTCGGTATCTGAACTCTTCTGATTGCTTGCGGTGAGCGTCACCGTGTACGTTCCAGCTGCTGTATAGGTGTGCACCGGGTTTGCAATGGAATTGCAGTTGTCCCCGGAGCACGAGGATGCGTTGGAACTCATGGGGATTGGACCGTCACCAAAGTCCCAGACCCACATCGTCGGACCTCCGGTAGAGAGATCCTTAAACTGGACCGTCAGAGGAGCAGAACCCTGGGTAGGGGATGCAGTAAAGTCAGCATAAATACCAGATGTGGAGAAGTCGAGATCCTTTCGGACTACCCGTTCTCCGGAGCGGGCAACAATCTGAGTCGCTGTTGCCCGCTGGGTGCCGGATACAAAGGATATTGTCTTCCCGACATCAGCCTCTTTCACCGGGACAATCAGACGGGTATCTTCCGGATTATCACCCGGACCACCATATGAGCCGGCATACCGGGTCACATAGGTTGTCGTGGGAAGGCCATCGATCTGTGCCTGAATGGTGGTTCCTGCCGGAGCAGACTTTCCATCAAACTGAACATATCCGTAGAACTCGTACGGAGTAAGCGGGGCAACCTGAATGAAGGTAAGATCCTGGCGGAATTTTCCTCCACTCGTGATCTGAACTGTTTCTGTTGCTTTAAAGTCACCCTGCCAGAAGGTGATATGCTTGCCAAGATCCTGCTCGGTGATCGGGATCTTCAAAGCGGGGTCCTGAGCCCCGGAACCACCATACTGGCCGGTCTGGGTCGTGGTGTACTCGCCCCTGACCACATCATCGATCTTTGCCGTAAGTTTCGTACCCTTAACTGCCGGCTGTCCATCGATGATGACAGAACCATAGAGGTATATGTCAGGAAGCGGCTGGGCATACATAAAGTTCAGTGCCTGTTCCTGGGTTGCACCATCACCGGCGATCGGAATGGACGGAGTTCCCTGGAACCCATCAGCCCAGAAGGTGATATAGCGGCCGATGTCTGCCTGGTTAATGTCTACCGTCAGCTTGTCAGAGTAACTGCCTTCTCCACCGTAGTACCCTTCCTGGGTCACCGTGATGGTGTCCTTTGTCTTCCCGTCAACCTTTGCCAGGATCTGGGTTCCCGCTGGTGCAGGGAGATAGTTGAGAGTTACCGGGCCGTAAAATTCGTATGGCCGGAACGGAGTGTCAGGCTGAAGAGTGTACAGGAACACATCCCATCCGCCAAACCGGTCATCCTGCCAGGCTACCTTGTCGACATAGATGTCCGGCATAATCTGGTTGCCAGGTCCCGCACTGACCACATAGGTCTTGGGGATCTGCAGGTTAATCATGTAAATATCGCTGGTCCCATCCTGCTGGTACCGGGTCCACACAATATTGCTGCCTGATATGGAAGGGTTTCGATCATCTACATCATCAAAAGTTACTGCCGTTGTCAGTTCCTTCTTCAGATTGTACATGAAGATATCCCACTTTCCATTCCGGTTGTCTTCCCAGGTGATCAGATCCCCGGAGATACGTGGATTTTCCTGGGTTTCCGGGTCCCGGGTTACCTGAACAAGCTGCTGGGTATTGATGTTATAGGCATAAATGTTCCAGTCAGCCTTCCCATCATCCAGCTGCTGATACACAATCCAGTCGCCATCGACATCAGGATTTGCCTTGTCCATCGAGTTTAGATCAATATAGGTTGGTTTTGCAGTAGAGCCAGCTTTGATAAACCCTATGTCACGGGAATCATCAGTGCCATAATCTTCAAAAGCAACTACCCCGTTTGAGATTGCAGGGCGGAATTTGTTACTGGTAGAACTGTATACAACATTCTCCGTGCCTGATGCAATGTCGTATGAATAGATGTCAGCGTTCCCATTCCGGGTATCGTCCCAGACGATTTTTCCCCCGGAAATGTCAGGATCATTCTGATCACCGGGAACATTGGCGACCATGTCGCGTTTGCCACCTTTGGTGTCGTAATACCAGACTTTTCCTTCTCCACCATTATAGGTCACCCAGGTTACATACCGTTCATCAACCCGGGGTTTCCAGTCATATACAGAGTCAAAGGTCAGCTGCTCCTCAAGTCCGGGGACCTGGGCAACAACCTCTTCGATGCTAAAATTAGCAAGCGGTTCAAACTCAACCGCAAGAACCGGCCCGCTAACCAGCAGCACCAGAAGGATTGAGATAATACTTGTCAGAATCTTCATGATTATCAGCTTTTTGTCACTTGGAATTCTCACCACGAAAAGAAAGATGGGAGCCGTCAGAGTCCGACAGCTGCCAGTTCACCCTCATCGCTCATGTAGATCCAGTATCCATACCCGGGGTTCAGGGATCCCTGGGAACTCTCCGGAACATTCATGATGGTATTCTGGAACCGCTGGGTTGCCGATTCGTATCCAATTACGTAGACCCACCGGTCCCTGATTGAAAGCAGGGCATTATAGGCGGGGATGGTATTCAGGCTGGTTACCCCGAAGGTGTTCCATCCTTTCACCAGTTTCTTGGTTGGTGGAATCTGCAGAGCGTCACCGGCAAAGTACAGGGGTATTGTATCCTTCTTTGTCGAGTAGATCCAGACTGCATCAAGCGGATTTATCAGGGTCGTTGCCGTGACGGTATTCCAGGATTTTGAACGGGGGTTGTAGGTGAAGATGCTATGACCACCGACATCTACCCGTCCGAAGAGTGCTTTTGCATTGTTAAATCCGTCTGCAAGCATCTTCGGAGTGGAAATAAAGTTCCAGCCCGGATTGAGACCAATCTGGGCACTTGGCGGGCTCACTGCCCCGACAGAGATGTAATTCTGTTTTACGACGTTCCTGGACTGTCCATTCCAGTAGGTGATGACGAGTCCGACAGAGTAAATGCCATCGCGGGTGTAGAGGTGAACCGGGTTTCTCTCAGTGGCCGTTGAACCGTCACCAAAGTCCCAGTAATAGGATTTTGCACTTCCCGTTGATTTGTCAGTAAACTTCACACTCAGCGGAGCAGACCCCTGGAGAGGAGTTGCTACAAACTCAGCATATTCTGTCGGTTTAGAAGTGAAATACAGACTCTTTGAGAGGGTCATTCCACTTACCACAAGTTGGGTCTGATCTGCAACCGCTCCGGAGTCAGTCTGGAACCGGATAGTCTTCCCGATGTCAGCCTGGTAGATTGGTACCTCAAGATATGGTCCATTTGCAGAGCCATACTGACCTGCAGTCGTGAGAGCAAGTTGTCCACGAATCTGACCGTCAATTACTGCGTATACCGATCTGCCATACTGAAGCGGAGAGCCATCGATTGAAGCAGTACCATAGAACCGGTACTTGGTCTGTGACAGGGTCGTACTGAAGGTAAGATCCAGACGCTGGGAGATCGTTCCCTCTGCAGAGACGGTTCCTGCAGAATCAACCGACATTAAAGCCACATCGCCGCCGCCAGAGCCACCGGATGATCCAGAGGAACCGATCAGAATCTGGTTGGCACTACTATAGGTGACCCCTGCAGAGACTGCAGTAAATGTCAGATACTTCCCATTATCCGAGTAGTAGACAGGGATTGAAAGGCCTGAATACTGACCATCCGGATTGACTGCTACCTGGGAACGCGGCTGGTTATCAATATATGCAGTAATAATGGTGCCACTCGGTGCATACTGATTTCCGAGCATTGCGGCACCATTGAGCAGATATCTCTTCTGCGGAGACTGGGAGGAGAAGGTGAGATCAAGTCTCTGGACAATGATTCCCTCGGCAGATACTGTTCCTACAGAATCTGCAGACATCAGGGTCACTCCGCCACTTCCCGAGTTACCGGTAACCCCAACCCAGACCTGCTGGGATGAGCTGTAGGTTGCTCCGTTATACGATGCGATGAAGGTGATGTACTTTCCGGAATCCGTCGAGTAGACCGGAACAGTAAGTCCGGAGTATTGTCCGGAAGAGCCGACAGTCACTTGAGATCGGGATTTTCCATCGACTACAGCAGACACAACTGTCCCTACCGGAGCATTCTGGGAGTCTAGTACTGCCTGGCCGGAGAACTGGTAACTGGTGACCTGCTGACTGCAGGAAGCACTCAGATCGAGTAACTGGGTTCCCCCGTTTCCTACGACAATCGTCTGGCCTGCCAGTTTATCGTTGATGTAGAAAGTGATGGTCTTGCCTGCATCCTCTGCATATACCGGAACTTCGAGGTATGGCCCGTACTGGGATCCATATGCTCCTGCCTGAGTCAGAGTGATGCTGCCCCGGATAGCGCTTGTTCCGCTAATCACTGCAGTGATGACTGAACCTGCCGGTGCAGAACTGCCACAGCTGGTTGCAGAGCCGTAGAAGAGGTACTTTCCTCCAACCGGCCCTGGAGAACTTCCTTTGATCGTATAGACACAGATGTTTGGATTCCCATCGCTGTAATCCTCCCATGCTATGGTTCCTCCAAAGATCGAGGGGTTCTTGTGATCATACTGATCTGAAGTGAGTTGGTAGATTCTCCCGGTGATCAGGTCAAGAAGCATGATGTTGGCGTTCCCTTTCGTGTAATCTTCCCACACGGCAAGGGCGCCGGATACATCAGGGTTGACTGCCTTTCCTGTTCCTGAGGTCAGACGGGTCTCCTTGAGAGATTCAAGGTTAAAGGCGTAGATATCAGAACCACCATTCCGATTGTCTTCCCAGACCACCAGATTCCCACTGATCCGGGGGTTCTTCTGGTCAGACTTCTCACTCGTCAGTTGGTATTCCTTCCCAGCGGCGATATCATACATGTAGATATCGGCATTTCCATTCCGCCAGTCTTCCCAGATGGCATAATTGCCAGAGACGGCGGGTTTCTTCTGGTCACCCAGATCCTTACAGATAAGTTTTATCTGACCGGAATTCAGATCGGCAAGAGCAATATCTGCATTTCCGGTGCTCCAGTCCTGCCAGACCACATATCTGCCGGAGATTGCCGGCTGATCCTGGTTTGTAGTACTTGGGGAAATCTGCAGGGATGACTGACTCTGAGTATCATACAGATACACATTCTTTATTGAGTTGCCATAGGCTCCATCCTGCTCATATACAATCAGCTTCCCGGATCCATCCGGATACGTCTGTTGCTGGCTGGCAGGATACATCGTGCCAAGCTTGCCGGATTTGATATCATAGACACCAATAAGAGAAGTACCGGCATTCCATTCCTCAAATACTACATAATTTTCACTTACCCTCGGGTGAACATGGTTCAGTTTCCCGGTTGTGGCATGCATTTCGGATCCGCCACATGATTCAGTGGTAGGACCAAATGATACCGAGTCCAGGGTAAGAGTGTTCTTCAGTGAGTACGCATCAGGATCTGACGCTGCGGCCATGATAGAAAGGCCGCTTGTACCCGCCTGCGGTACTGGATTTACGGTACCGGACTGGGGTACAGTTTCTCCTGTGGTTAGAGTGAGCTCCGCTGCCACGGTCAAGCCGCAAAGGCAGAGAAGTACCACCAGCATATATGGCAGAGATCTCCAAATCGTCATCATTACGCCTCCCATCCGCATGGTTCACACCTGATATGACCCAGATGGACCGATCACAAGATATATGTGCTAATCTTTACGCTAAGCCATATTAAATACTATCATTATGAAACAGGGCTCAAATAGAGGGGAAAAAGACCATTTGGAGCCTGCATTTTTTAATTCTAAAGAGCATGAATAATATTCAGTCGATAAATCCATTTTGGCGTTTGATTTCCCATTCACACAGGTGCGCGGACACTGCGCGACTTATCTCTGTGGAGGCGGGAAAACCTGAAAAAATGATAATTCATTATATAAAATGTCCTCCTGATTCTTTCTGCATCATCAGCAGGATATTTCTATGGGAACTGACAGCGATCACAGGTGTGTATTTCTTTCAGCGGGGCAAATCTCTACAAATGAACAGTTCACCTCCGGCTCTCTCCCACCCTGTCTGCATGGGAGAGACCGGGACTCTCTTTCTGTCAGGCAGCAACCAGGGTGATACCGGATGAAGCGTATCGTCATCGGGGTTTCCGGGGCAAGCGGGATGATCTATGCTTCCCGACTCCTCCATCATCTCTGTCCGGTGGCGGAGGTTCATCTGATCGTAAGTCCGGTTGCCAGGGAGATTGCTGCCCATGAAGGAGTATCCTTTGAGGAGTGTCCGGTAACGATTCACCAGTTCGATGATCTTGCAGCACCGATTGCAAGTGGATCATTTCGTCATGACGGGATGGTCATTGCTCCCTGCAGCGTAAAGACCCTTGCTTCGGTAGCAACCGGGATCACTCCGAACCTGGTAACCCGGGCAGCGGATGTTACCCTGAAAGAACGGCGTCCCTGCATCCTTTTGCTCAGAGAGAATCCTCTCTCCCGGATTCATATGACCAATATGATCACCGCTCATGATGCCGGAGCGACGATCATGATCGCAAGCCCCCCGTTTTACAATCGTCCGGGAACGGTTGAAGAACTGGTAGACGGGGTCATCGCCCGTATTATCGACCACCTCGGGGTGGATATTGATATTTCCAGCAGATGGAGTGGATATTAATGCGTACCTATATCGATCTCATGAGAAAAAACGGCCTTGTGGTTGATATCCACGAGCCGGTCTCCTCGGTGTATGATGCACCAAAACGATCCTTTGGAACTGATAAACTCTTGTTCTTCCACAATCTTGACGGAAAGAAGGGAGTCATGAACCTTACAGCAAACCGGGAAGCCCTTGCTATGGCTCTTGGAGTATCACCGGAGAAGATGGTACCTCACCTGGCAGCATGCCGGTATGACGGGAAAGTCATTGATGACGGAACCATCGCCTGTATCCCGCCGGATATGGATCAGATCCCCATCATGAAACATTATCCCCTTGATGCAGGCCGATATGTCTGTGCCGGGGTGGTCTTCTCCCGATATAACGGGGTAGAGAATGCTTCAGTGCACCGGATGCTACAACAGGGGAAAGACAAACTCGTTGCCCGGCTGGTAGAAGGCCGGCACACCCACACCATGCTGAAGCAGGCACTTGCTGACGGGAAAGAACTCCCGGTAGCAATCGCTATCGGTCTGCACCCGCTCGTGATGTTTGCCAGTTGCAGCAGAGTGCCAGTGGGAATGGAACTGCCATTTGCTGCTGAACTGCTTGGCGGAGAGATTAAGGTGAAGACGCTCAGCAACGGCGTCAGGGTTCCGGAGGCAGAGATCATCCTGGAAGGGTTTATCGGAGCAGAGACAGCAAAAGAAGGACCATTTGTTGACATCACCGGAACATACGACCCCGAGCGAATCCAGCCGGTCATCCGCATCACCGGAATGTATCTCAAACCTGATCCCATCTACCATGGGATCCTTCCCGGTGGTGATGAACATAAGATTCTTATGGGTGCTCCCTATGAACCTCTGATCTACAAAGCGGTAGCTGGTGTCACCGGAGTAACTGATGTGGTTCTTACCAAAGGCGGATGCGGATACCTTCATGCAGTTGTACAGATTAAAAAACGGACCCAGGGAGATGGCAAAAATGCAATTCTCGCAGCATTTGCAGCTCATACTTCTCTGAAACATGTCGTGGTCATTGATGAGGATATCAACCCCTCTGATCCCCTTGATGTGGAGTATGCCATCGCTACCCGGGTCAGGGCAGATACCGATTCCATCATCATATCGGGTATCCGGGGATCATCCCTTGATCCGACCCGGATTGGGGACGGGATGAATGTGAAGATGGGGATTGATGCCACTATGGAGATGGGACGGGAAGACGAGTTCATCCGGGCTGTCTGGGAGGACTGATGTTCCTCAGCCCTGAAGAAGAAGCAATACTCGCCGGAGAAGGGGGAGCAACCCGCCAGCAGCTGATGGAGATTCTGGTTGCCATGGGGAAGGTCTTTGAAGCCGAGAAGATGGTCCCTGTCCGCAGTGCCCAGGTTTCCGGAGCGTCCTACAAGACAATCGGCAGGTGGGGTCTTGAATGGCTTTCCAGTCTGGATGCCAGGGCAACCGTCCCGGCAATTCTGAATCCGGTTGGGATGGACCGGATTCGATGGCGGGAGATGGAGATCGATCCCGAGTTTGCCAAAAAGCAACTTGAAGTCATCGCTGCATATGAACGACTCGGTATCAGGCTCGAATGCACCTGCACTCCGTATTATTTAACCATCAGCGAGTACGGGGATCACCTGGCCTGGTCTGAATCTTCAGCAGTTGCCTATGCAAACTCCGTGATAGGAGCGAGAACAAACCGGGAAGGGGGACCATCCGCCCTTGCAGCCGCGATTTTAGGAAGAACTCCTGCATACGGACTTCACCTGGTGGAAAACCGGGTGCCTCAGATCCATATTGCCGTTACCGATGCCCCCAAAAATCCTGATGAATCATGGTACGGAGCTCTTGGATATCTTGCCGGAAAGATCGTTGGTAACCGGATTCCAATCTTCTCCGGGATCCGGCCAACAAGGGATCAACTCAAAAATCTTGGGGCTGCGATGGCAGCAACAGGGGCAGTTGCACTCTATCATGTCCAGGATATCACCCCGGAGGCACGGATCTTCTCCTATGACACGAAATCCCTCGAACAGGTGACCATATCAGCCAACGAGGTTGCAGCAGTATACCAGGAGGCAGAACCTGACGCGGTCGCTATCGGGTGCCCACACTGTTCTGAAGATGAGCTGATCCGGATTGCTGAACTGCTTCAGGGATGTACAGTAAAAAAACCCCTCTACATCTTTGCTGCCCGTGATGTCATAAACCGATCAACCCAGGCGGTCCGTTCTATTGAGAAGAGCGGGGCCGGAGTGTATGCCGATACCTGCATGGTTGTCTCTCCTGCACTTGAGCGATATAAGACGGTCATGGTCTCCAGCGGAAAGGCTCTGGCCTATGTTCCCAATATGTGTGGTGGAGAAGCAGTAATCGGGACCCTCGAAGCCTGCCTGCAGACTGCCTGCAGGTAATTAACCGTATTTTTTCGTAGTGTCGCCTTAAGGTTCAGAACTGCTTTATCCGGGCAGACAGAAGCAAATCAGATTACCTGGAGATATTTATCATCCAGCATCCGAAAAGGAATATAGAGATCTTTGAGCATGCAATGAGGCCATCTTTCGAAACATACTATGATATTCTCAGTATCAGGCCAGATGCATCCCTGCAGGAGATCACTGCATCGTATCGCAGTCTTGCAAAGATGCTGCATCCGGATGTCTGTGAAGAACCGGATGCAGAGGATCTGTTTAAGGCAGTGAACGAGGCATACCAGGTTCTGAAAGATCCCAAGAAACGCGAGGAGTATGATGCATCCCTCCTCCTTGCCAAAGAATCGCCATATAGCGGATATTACCAGGGGAGAAACCGGTACCGGGATCCCCGGACCTGGTATTATTCCCACAACACCCAGTCCCGGACTGGACAAGGATCCACGCCGGAGTCTCAGAAACCAGAGAGAAAGAGCATCTTTCCCCGCCTTGTGCAGGTGGTCCTCTTTTATGTCACACTCGCCATGGCAATCTTTGTTATCGCCCAGTTATTCCTTATCCCCTGGATAGGCGGGACAAACGCCGCTGATGCCCGTTCCTCCTTTACGGAAGGAAACCAGTGGATGGGGCAGGAAGAATATCTCAAAGCGATCGAGAGTTACCAGGATGCCGTCGCAAAACTTCCCACGTTCACAGAGGCATGGCGGGCAAAAGGGATTGCAGAAGTAAAGAAGGCTGATGCACTCTCGCAGATTGGAAGGCCGGAGGCTGAAAAGTATTACCAGGATGCAATCCGGTCGTTTTCCAAAATCGGGAGTCAGAGTTCTGACGACATTGCACTGAACAATGCCCGGGAGAAAGCTCTGCATATGACCGGGAAAGCGCCCTGATCCTTTTTTATACCTGCAGGATGTGGGTTTTTCGCAGGAAATTCCTGAAAAGGAGGAATATTCAGGATTCTGATCACCGAGACAGACAGAGAACTCAGGGCGCCTGATCTCCTTGTTATACCGAAACTCCCAGATGTATAGATACAGGAGAGGACATGCCCGCTGATATCTCACCCCGGATGCAGGCGTATTACGACCGGCTGAATAGCGGTCTCGCTGAAGCAATGAAGGTTGCCGAGCAGGCACGCCTGAAGGGTCTTGACCCGGAAACCGTCGTAGAGATCCCTATCGCCAATGACCTTGCAGACCGGGTGGAAGCCCAGGTCAGCATCAAAGGAGTGGCTGCCCGGATCCGGGATCTGGAGTCACGAATGTCCCGTGAGGAAGCATCACTGAAGATCGGTGATGACTTTGTTGCAAAGATCTTTGGAGAGACAGAAAAGGAACAGATCCTGGATCATGCCATCCGGACTTCGATGGCTCTGCTCACCGAAGGGGTAGTATCAGCACCCATAGAAGGAATCGCCAAGGTTGCAGTCAGGAAGAATGATGATGGAACCGAATATATCTCGGTCTATTATGCCGGACCTATCCGGAGTGCCGGAGGAACGGCACAGGCACTTTCAGTACTGGTGGGGGATTATGTCAGACGGCTTCTTGGGATAAACCGGTATATTCCCCGGCCCGAAGAGATCGAGCGGTACGTCGAGGAGATACGGCAGTATAACTCGATCATGAGTCTGCAGTATCTTCCTTCACCTGATGAGATCCGTCTGATCATTCAGAACTGCCCGATATGCATCGACGGGGAGCCGACAGAGAAGGACGAAGTGTCAGGATATCGGAATCTGGAGCGGGTGGAGACGAATACTGTCCGGGGAGGGATGGCCCTGGTCATTGCTGAAGGACTCATTCTCAAGGCCCCCAAAGTGCTCCGGAATGTCAGAAAGATGAAGATGGACGGATGGGACTGGCTTGAAGATCTCATGCACTCCACTTCAGGGGGATCTGACAAAGAAGAGAAAGAGGTTGGCATTCACCCCAAAGACAAATATCTTAGAGATCTCATCGGGGGAAGGCCGGTATTTGCGTACCCGATGCGCAAAGGTGCATTCAGGCTGGTATATGGCAGATCCCGGAACACCGGTCTAGCCGCCGGAGGGCTGCACCCGGCAACCCTGCATATTCTCGGCGACTTCCTTGCGGTCGGAACCCAGATGAAGACCGAACGGCCGGGAAAGGCAGCAGGAATCTCTCCTGTGGACAGTATTCAGGGGCCGACCGTGAAACTCATTAACGGTGATGTTCTCCGTATTGATGACGCCAAACAGGCCAGGTTACTCTCCCCCCAGGTTGCGTCCATCCTGGATGTGGGTGAGATTCTCATCAGTTATGGCGAATTCATGGAGAACAACCATGTACTTGCCCCTTGTGCATATTGTGAAGCATGGTGGCATCTGGAAGGAGGAGAAGGACACCCAGTTACTGAAGAAGAAGCTCTGGCGTGCTGCAACTCCGGAGCCTGGCTTCACCCGGACTTCACGCTTCTGTGGGACGATGTCACCACTGCAAAGATCCGGGAGCTGGCAGACTATGTCTCCACCAAAGGATCCCGTGTAGAAGATACTCTCCATCTCCCGCTGGAGCCGGGGATAAAGGATATTCTTGAAGATGTTCTCTGTCAGCACACCGTCAGGGAAGAGCAGATCCATATCACCCCGGCTCGTCTTTTCTGCATGTGTCTCGGCCTTGATGATCAACTGCATCTGTCCCCGGCATGGGAGGGGGAGTTACCCGAACATTCCCTGGACCTTATTATGCATCTTTCCGGGCTGAAACTCCGGTCAAAGGCAGGAACCCGGATTGGAGGCAGAATGGGAAGGCCCGGTAAATCAAAGCCACGGGAGATGAAACCGGCACCCCATGTCCTGTTTCCGGTAGGCGAAAGCGGGGGATCCCGGCGATCCCTGCAGGAAGCAGGGAAGCATACGTACCAGGCAAACACAGACGGGGGAATTCTCCAGCTGGAAATGGGAGTTCGAAGATGTCCGGTCTGCCGGACGGAGACCTTCCAGAACCAGTGTGTCTGTGGAGCCCATACCGAGCCGGTTATCGCCTGTTCCCGATGTGGGATCGAGACAGGAGACGGAGTCTGTCCCCAGTGCGGGATCAGTGGGTCCTGTGTCCGCCAGTACACCGTAAACGTCAAACAACTCTACCAGAAAGCCCTGGAGAACCTCGGGCTCAGAGGTCAGGCAGGGGACCTGGTAAAAGGAGTGAAGGGCCTCGTATCCCGGCTCAAACCCGTAGAACCCCTGGAGAAGGGGGTGCTGCGGTCCTTACATGAACTCTTTGTCTTCAAGGACGGGACCGTCCGGTTTGATATCATTGATATGCCGCTCACCCATTTCCGGCCCCGGGAAGTGGGAGTAACTCCTGAAAGGCTGGTAGAACTTGGATATACCCATGATATCTATCATGAGCCACTCACCACCAAAGACCAGGTTCTCGAACTGCCTCCCCAGGACATCCTGGTACCGGAAGGGTGTGCAGACTACCTGGTCGCCTGCACCCGTTTCCTGGATGAACTTTTAGAAAAGTTCTACGGGCTGGAACCGTTTTACCGGTGTGAAACCCGAAAGGACCTGATCGGTCACCTCATTATCGCCCTTGCCCCGCATACCAGTGCCGGAGTTCTTGCCAGGATTGTCGGGTACTCAAAAGCAAATGTCGGATATGGACATCCCTTCTTCCATGCCGCCAAGAGACGGAACTGTTTTCACGGTGATACCGTTATCGAGATAGGAGATGAGACCGGGATACATCAGATCCCCATCCGGCAGTTCGTGCTGGAACGTCTGGATCTCTCCCAGGCCGGAGTTGACAGTCTTGGCACGTTCTATGCAGATCCTACCCGGCCGGCTTATGCCCGGAGTGTGGATACGTCCGGTATGCCTACCCTGCGGAAAGTCACCTCGATATCGGTGCACCGGGCACCAACCAACCTGATCCAATTTGAGACCGGACGGGGCAGGAAACTTCTGGTGACTCCGGATCATGCAATGCTGGTCTGGGATGTGGCATATCTGCGAAAAATACGTGCTCTTGAGGTGAAGGTGGGTGATGCGGTTCCCATCTGGGAAGGCGGTGTAGTGATATCAGACCGGATCGCCTCGATTGATTACGTGGCATCTCCGGACGAGCGGGTTTACTGCCTGACGGTTGACCGGGACCATAACGTGGTGGCGAATGGGATCTTTACCGGACAGTGTGACGGTGATGAAGACTGTGTCATGCTCCTTCTCGATGGGCTGATCAACTTCTCCCGATCCTTTCTCCCGGAAACCCGGGGAGGGTCTATGGACGCTCCTCTGGTGCTGAGCAGCCGGATTGATCCGACCGAGATTGATAAAGAGAGTCATAATCTGGATGTTGGGGACCATTATCCCTTGGAACTCTATCTGAAAGCTCTCGAATATGCCCATCCCAAGGAGGTAGAAGGGCTCGTAGACCGGGTGGAACGGAGACTAGGGAATTCGAACCAGATTGAAGGGTTCTTCTTCACCCATGACACCAGCGATATCTCTGCAGGTCCCCTGGATACGATGTATACCCAGCTCCAGTCGATGGTGGACAAGCTGAACTGTGAACTGGAACTGGCGAAAAAAATCCGGGCAGTGGATGAGCATGACGTAGCAGAGCGGGTGCTGCAAACCCATTTTATCCGTGACCTGCAAGGGAACCTCGGAGCATTTGCGAAGCAGAAGTTCCGGTGCACCAAATGCAACACCAGTTACCGGCGGATGCCGCTCTCAGGCAAGTGCCGGTGCGGGGGAAATGTTATCCCGACGGTGCATGAGGGTTCCGTCAAAAAATATCTGAAGATGTCCCAGGAGATCTGTGTGGATTTCAACATCTCCGAGTATACCCGGCAGCGGGTCGAGGTGATCAATATGAATATCGAATCCACGTTCGGGGAAGAAAAGATTGAACAGCTCGGTCTTGCCGACTTTATGTAAAACCCGATTTTAAGTGGATATACTTGATTATATAGTATCAGGTGTATTCTCGTACAACAGATGTACGATCTCTCAACCCTTCGGGAGGAATTTCCGGTCCTCTCCGAGGTAATTTATCTGGATAATGCAGCCACCACCCAGACCCCGATCCGCTCTGTCGAGGCGATGTGTGACTTTTTTTACGAATTTGCCGGAAATTACGGAAGAGGTACTCACCGGCTTGCCCGGGAGACTACTGCCCGGTGTGAAGAGAGCAGAGAAGCATTAGCCACGTTTCTTGGTGCGTACCCGGAGCAGATCGTCTGGACCGGAAATACTACCGGAGCGATTAACCTGGTTGTTCAGGGCCTTTCTTTCAAAAAGGGAGATGAAGTCCTCTGCTCCGCACTTGAGCACCATTCGAACCTGCTCCCCTGGTTTTCTCTCAAAAACCGGGGGGTGAAGGTGACCATCATCCCCCAGGAAGAGGGGTACCTGGACCAGGACCAGGTCAGCGATCTCATCACCGCAAAAACCCGGATAGTCGCTGTCTCCCAGATGACCAATGTTACCGGCACGATTCAGCCGGTTGAGGCCATTGCGGATCTCATTCACGATGCCGGCGGTCAGATCCTGGTTGACGGAGCCCAGTCAGTCGGACATATCCCGGTGGATATTACCAAGATGGATTTCCTCGCCATGGCAGGCCATAAAGGGCTGCTTGGACCCCAGGGGGTTGGTGCCCTCTATGCAGAAGAACTGGGAAATCTTGCCAGCAGTCAGTTCGGGGGAGGGACCGTGATCAGTGTCTCCCATGATGAAGTGAAATACCGTCCGGTACCCGCAAGGCTTGAACCAGGTACTCCGAATATTCCCGGGATTATCGGGATGGGGCCTGCGATCCGACTGGTTGAAGAACTTGGGGCTCAGCAGATCGCCGGGCATGAAGAGAATCTTGGGACCCTGATCTACGAGGAACTGGAGTGTATCGACGGAGTATCTCTCTATAGTCCACGAGGTACTGCGGTTGTCTCCTTTGGAATTGAGGGAATGCATCCGGAGGTGGTTGGAAACCAGCTCGATGAGATGGCAGCGATCTGTGTCCGGAGCGGGATGCATTGTGCCGAGCCCTATACCCGGGGACTGTGTGAGCAGGGAACGGTCCGGGCATCGGTTGCCTGTTACAATACCAAAGAGGAGATCCGGATCTTTAGTGATGTGCTCCGGGAACTGGTTGAGACGTATGATCCCGGTCAGCATCCACCCTATGAACCGGAACCGGATCTCTGGGATAAGACCAAGTGCCCCTGACCGGGAAGATTATCTCGCATCCGGCAGAACTGTACGGTATGAAGTTCTTTCCGGCTCTCTTTTCTCTTCTTCTCATGGTTCTCCTCTCAACAATTCCGGTCCTTGGTGATAACGGACCGGTAAACCTCTCCTTTTCATCTCTTGAGGAAAAAGGTGGATTCATCTCCGGAGATCTTGTCATCACCCCTCTGATCAAAGACGGAGATAATGACGGGTATATTACCCTCTGGCTGAACTCTCAGGCGGGAGGATGTGAGGCTGCACGACTGCTCAGCTGGAAGCATATCACCCTTGGGAATGATACCCGGACCATGCCAGTACTGGGAGCAGTGCCAAACGGGATCACTTCCGGTGCCTACCAGGTTACGGCAATATATGGACCAGGCAAACTCATCCCGGTCTCCTGTGATAAGGGGCCATCTGTGACCACATCCCTGACGATTACCGCTCCGGGTGACGGAAGTCATGATATGGCAGGAACCCTTGTCAGTGACCATACCGGTTCCGGACCGGATTACCGGATCGATGCAATCGATGGGATTGATACTACCAACCGGGTCGCTCCCGGATCCACGCTCCTTGCGGAGGTGACCATCTCCAATGCCGGTGCAGGTGATACTTCCGGGGAACCGGTTGAGGTCCATGCATATCTGGGTAGTGATGAACTGGTCCCGGAGAATGCCGTTATTGAGCCGATGAAGGCCGGTGAGAGTCAGAAAGTTTCCCTGTCATATCTGGTTCCGGTTTCCACCGCCCAGCAGGGCTATCCGTTCTTCCTGATCATTGATCCTCAGGGGGAGCACGGGGATGCGGATGCCAAAACCAATCTCAAGAGAACTTCCGGGAAGATGAGCGTGCATATCGAGGATCCGGGTGTCGGATGCGGGTGTAAATAAAGATATCCGGGATCCGGGCATAATATAGAAATAACTCATCGAACAATCCTATAGGGTCAGCTTGGTGTGGGTACTTATCCACACTGTTTCTTTTACGAGCGGGGATAGCCAAGTGGTCAAAGGCGAACGCCTCAAGAGCGTTTCTCGCAGGAGTTCAGGGGTTCGACTCCCTTTCCCCGCATTGATCAAGCGGCCTTTGGCCGATATCCAGTTTTATTCAGCCTATCCGGTCATCATACGATCACAGGTAGATTTGCAGCTGGGGCAATGGCCTGAAAATCGCTATCAGCAGTCAGGATCCCTGATGTCTGCCTTGATATTGCGGTCCCGACAATGAGAATATCAAACCGTTCACCGGTGAACCGAAAAGCATCAGACGAGCGGCAAGGTCACTTGACAGATAGCCGCTTCCTCATCAAAAGGAATGAACGTGATTTCATTGAACAGGTTTTCGAAAAAAGAGGATTACCAGATATTATAAAAGCTCACAGAATTCTTCGACTGAAAGACCGGCGTCGGTTTTCAGTTTCCGCAAGGTACCCGTTTCATCGGATCATGAAGGGGGACTGACAGGGTGGCATCCATGTCATGTTTGACCATGATGACATGGCTCCCGGTCTGCCTTGCCTTTGTAAACCCATACCGGGAAAAAGCCTTGAAAGCAGCCAAACCGGAGATGACCGGATGCTTGCTCATCTATACGGTGATCTCCATGACCCGGGCACTCTGGCTCTGCTCCGCCCGTTCATTGAGAACAGCGAGGCATCCCTGGATGGCATCCTTAATATTGACGAGGGCTTCCTCCACGGTCTCACCCTCGGAGTGACAGCCCGGAAGAGCGGGGCAACTGACAATAAAACCGCCATCTTCGGTGTCTTCTTCGATGACGACTTTCAGATTCATACGATTATAATGAGGGATTGAGACTTAATAGGTTCCGCATTACCTGGGCCTTTGCGATCAGGTTATGTGGGTGGGTTGTGACATTATGATACGAAAACGCAGATGTTGATCATCTCGATGATGCGCTCTTCTTTTGTTTAAATAGCCGCAGAACAACCGCAATACCTTTGGCCGAAACTCCCTTTCCCCGCATTGAACCAGTGAGTTCGATTCATTATCAATTTTCACCGTCTGATCCGCTAATAAGCAATTACCCCCCTAACAGCGACAGGAATCTCTGCAATATTTTCACGATTTTAGAAAGACTATGCTGAGAGCTCTTTTCATAGTGTTTTGGAGAGGAACATATCACTTTGGATGATATGGATCATGCCCGTCTTTTTGTCTCATACCACACAATCGAATTCCAGATTCAATATCCTCGAAAATTTCTACCATCCTGAAGGAAATGTCGAACTACAATAGGGCATCCAGATAGAGTGTTAAGCGACCGAGGGTCTCTTTTTGAGGATTGATTCTCGTACCGGGCGAAGGATGAGTGTCCCTGACACCCAGCGGTTTCTTTGGTGATAAGGGTTGGTAATTAAATACCATGATAAAGTATTGATTGGTAAACAGTTGATCGAAACAAAAAGTATTATACGAAGGTAAGAGAGGATCCAATATGAAAAGTGCATTGGGTTTCCTCATTGTCATTCTTGCAATGGTGGGTTGTTCGGTACTGACAACCGCTGCTGAAACGGCGTTAATGCCCTCTGATTCTCAACCAAATTTAACTGGTATATGGAAAGGGACATCCTCGGGGTATATGGTAGGGTTGGGATTTACTGAAGATTCCATGATATATAATATTACAGAACAAAAGGGGCAAACATTCATTGGTTACAAAGAATATTCCTTCGAGGGACAAGAACCGGGTAAAGAAGATTTTGCCGGGATCATTACCGATGAGGGAACGATCTATATTGTGGATCAACCCGGAGGCACGGTTATTGGTAAATTGATCGGATCTGATGAGATGAATCTCAATAGTTTCAATGACGGGAATGAATCATATGTCTTCATCTCAACTATGAAGCGAGAGAACATCTAACCCTCTTTTATTTACTCATTGTATTTCCTCTGTTGCCAGGGAATTGTACACTTATACCAATTATTCCACTTTTTTGTCCGTTCGATATGAAAGGAAGCCCTGAGAATTCTGATACTAACCATCAATGTATTGATTACGTTATCAAGGGAAAGAGGATGTATTCAAGGTAGAATCGATGACCAAATTATGAAATATCAAATTTCTCACAATTCATTGACAACACATAGAGCTCTCTAAAATATGGAGAAATTGGATCTGTTTTACCTTTCTTTTCTCTCATTATCCGTAAATCTCATGACATCATTTCAGAAAAGAATTCAAAAAATCGACATCCTCATATGATATGATTCTCTTTACCTCACCTGATCCTGAAAATACCTCCGAAGTTGCAAATATTGTTAAAAAGAAATCCTTCCAATCTGCCTAAATCGTGGTTACCTCGATACCGGATCAAGTACGTTAGAGATTCTAAATTCCCGGAAAAACTCTTCCAGAGACATCCCTGTGATGAATTCATCTATCGTTGTAATAGCAACATTGATATTATGAAGATAGAGAACCCGGCTTCTCATATTTCAATCGCTTCTGCAAGGATTGATTCTCTGAGTTCTTCACGGATCGCCCTCCGGGGTACAACATCCACCGGCCTGCAAAACAGATCCTCTAAGTAAAGTTTCAGTCCGGAGAGGTCAAGGAGATCAGCACCGGGGGAAAAATCTACCAGTATATCGATATCGCTATCTTCGCGAGCACCACCCCTGACGCAGGAACCAAAGAGGGCTAGCTTATCCACGTGATATTGTTCCTTCACAACATTCAGCGAGGCCTGAAGAGTGGAGGAAATGTCATCAGATTCTCGTGTTGATGTCATTATTTCTCCCGTATATATGGGATAGTACTTTCCCTGACTATCAGAAGGTCTACAACAATATATTATTAAGATTTTTCATCTATCTTCCTCTTACCAAATAAATCATGATTCAGTGTGACACCGTAAGCGAACATATCAAACGATAATCTCCATGATAGAGAATCCTCACAGTTGTACCCACACATTCAAAATAGTGAGATGTCTCAAGAGGGTATCCTTGCTATTGGCCTGGTTTTTTTGAATCATCCTTTAGCGATCATACGGAAAGGCAGGAAATTGATAATCAGGCCTCTCTTGCTCGGTTCATAAAAGAAATGTTGAGAAGGGGGTTTCATAAAACCGTGACAGTTTGAGCATAAAATCGGTTCAAAGATGTCCAACGAAGAGATCAGATATTTATTTTCTTTTTGGAAATTACTTTTTTTATCTCTGAAATATATGACTCAATCTCTCCGGGAATTCCATATCCAAAATATGTCGAGATATTTTTCAGAGATTCTAGCCGATCCAGGATATTAGCGCGATCTATTGAATCAGGGGATGTCATTGCCTTTTTTAGAAGATTCTCAAAAACACTTCCCATGGAGTCCAGATATTTTTCATCAATATCCCCATATTCTTTGGAAAATAGTATTATCTGTTCTATATAGGTCATCATCAGATCAATGGTTCCACCCATATCCCCACTCGCTGATTCATATGATGAAATCGCTTTTTTGGCAACAGGAATTCGAAGTTTTTCCACCCCTTTGTCGGGAAAAAACTCCTGAATGATGATTTTTCGATAGGATTCAAGGAGAGATTGTTTATCCTCTTCATTTGCAAAACGCGTATGAATGAACTTCTTATTGTCAGAATTCAACAAATATAAATCATGAATCAAATCAAGAAGGTCCGCCTGTTTTTCGGATGTAAGGATTATTTTTAGGGGTTTCCATCCAGGTGGGGATACAGACATATCAATACTTATGCAGCCATGACGTATGAGTCTCCGGATTTCATATCGTAGATACTCTTTCCAAAACCTAAATCAGAACCTGGAGTTTTGAACAGGATTATTTGATATTCAATATCCCAATCCGAGTTGTTCTCGTCGTTCTGGCAAGAAACTCTCTGATGTTTGGATAGAGAAAGGTGTAAAAAAGTGACTACGGAAAATCGACATTCGGTTCATTTTTTCCTGCCCCGGACTGCTGCCACATCTGAAACGTTCAAAAGAAGGCTTCCACCTCATGATTATCTTCACCGGGTCTGGATTTTTCCCCTTACCCTTTTTTCCCTTCATCAACAGCAATGCTTTTTCCTCCAAAATAAAAGCCGACCACCGCAGCCAGCGTTGTTCCCATCATACTCATGATAGTATTTGCCAACTGGGGATCCCCGTTTTTTGCAACAAAGATCATGACAACGGCAATGCTAAGGACAAATATTATTCCGAACGATATCAAGCCCCGATTAAACCCCGCTATTCCCTCTACCGGTTGTTTCATCAGGTCAAGAATAGAGGTTGTCAATGAAAATGAGGTTTCATGGCTATTAATCCATCTTTTTATCTCCTTCCGGAGTTCTTCCACACTTGTAATAGTTTCCGTTTTCTTCACTTTTTCGGCAAGTTCCTCATTTTTCAGTTGTTCCCGAATCCACCGGGAGAAATCTCCCCTGAGTAAAAAATCCCGCAGGTTACAATCTTCAATGGTATTGAGAAGATACGAAAACTCCGTGATATTATGAGCAACATTGGTCTGGTTTTCCCGACCATCAAAGTGGAATCCTTTACTTGTATCTACGCTAATTTCCGAAGTGAGGGGAACCTGTTTGAGAAGTTGCGACAATAATTGAGTTCTTTCCTGAACGATGGAATAGGATTTATAGATTTGATACCCGAAAGGGAGCATAAAAAACAAAAAGATCAGAGAAATGATGAGGATGGAAAAATTAGTTCCCATTACCGTAAATTCCATCGAGGTTTGATTGGTTATCGCCTGAGTAATATTATCGAGCACCATATCCCTGATCCGGGAATGTACTGTATTTTTAGTTAAACCCTTCGTTGATTGGTAAAAGTGTGGCTCCTGAGATAGGGCTCACAAATCAAGAATAATGGGTATTTGTGGATCGGATCACTGAGGGTGAGAGAGTTTCTGGAATCAGACCTTCTTTTTCTTATCCGGACTTCACGCGTCGGGATATCCCATACGGGTGATTTTTAGGCGAACTGTTGAAATTCCTGGCACATTTCCGATTCTGTCTGGGGAAGCGATACCGATACAGACGGTCCCCAGGATCGATATTGTGTTTGGTGTTTCCCTCCCTCCCGTGCAGTATCCTCAATCCTTCCAAAACCGGGGAATCTGATTCTGCAAGAATACAGAAATAACTGGAATACAAAGTCAGAAAAGAGAGGGATCATCCCCTTTCCATTATACTATTATCTTATCGGGAGAATCTACAGTATGGTCACACCCTCCTGGCTGAATACCACTGAGTATCCGTTTGAGTCCCATTGGTTCCCGGTCCCTGCCGGAATAATGCATTATGTCGATGAAGGGAGCGGAAGGCCCATCGTTTTTGTCCACGGGAATCCTTCCTGGTCATTTCAGTTCAGACATGTCATCAAACGATTATCGAATACCTACCGATGCATTGCCCCGGATTTGATCGGTTTCGGCCTCTCTGACAAGCCGGAATCCTGGACCTATCTGCCATCGGATCATGCGGACAATCTTGAACGGTTATTGGAAAGTCTGAAACTCACGGATATCACCCTTGTCGTCGGAGACTGGGGCGGTCCGATAGGACTGTCGTACGCGATCAAGCACCCGGAAAAAGTCACGAATCTGGTGATCACGAATACCTGGATGTGGCCGGTCGATCAGGATATGCATTTTATCCTGTTCAGTGCATTTGTGGGCGGCCGTATCGGAAAATGGCTGATCCGATGGCGGAATTTTTTTGCCCGCGATATGGTCAGACAGACATTTGGAGATCAAACAAAGTTGACCGAAGAGATTCACCGGCATTACCTGAAACCCCTGGAGAAACCGGAAGAGCGGACCGGAACATGGGTGTTTCCGAGGGAGATTATCGGGTCTACCCGGTGGCTTTCGTCATTATGGGATCAGGTGGAGCAGCTCAAGTCAAAGAAGGTCCTCCTCGCCTGGGGGATGAAGGACATGGCATTCAAGCAACCGGAACTGGACCGGTGGGCCCAGACCTTCCCGGATGCACGGATTGTCCGGTACGAGGATGCCGGCCATTTTGTTGCAGAAGAGCAGCCCGATGAACTCGCCCGGGAGATTAAAAGCCTTCTTAGTTCCTGATGCAGAGGGTCTTCCTCTCATGCAGGTGAGGAAGGACCTAATCATCAGATAAGGGGGTTTTTCCGGGAGATCAAACCCGGGTGACTAAGTCCGGTGAAGTATCAGGGATTTGGTTGTCCGGAGAGTCGGAGCCGGGTGAGGACCTCCTGCAGATAGTCACCCGTTTGTGATCATCGAAACCCTCCGGATGGTCTGGGGAGGTACCTTTCTGCGGAAGTGCGGAAAAAGAGGGGTCGATGCGGAAACTTGCGGAAATTTTCCGCAGTATTTCTCTGGCGTATATTGCATAGATCCTAAAAATGTACAATATTATGTACTATACAGATCTGGTTGCGGAAATATCCAGGGTCCCCATGCTCATCCGAGCTCTCGTGTCCTCCCTTCATACCTGACTCACTTTTCCGCATTTCCGCAACACCAGTGAACGGAGACAGGGGATCCTTGCGTTTCCCATTTAGAGAGCGTAAATCGATGAGGAAATTTCCGCAACAACAGGCTGCTTTTCCGCATCCGCCACATCATGCCGGAATGGATCGGTTTAGGTAAGAGAGAGTTGGATTCATCAGACGAATCAGGGGATCGATGAACAGATCTCTCACCATCATGGGAGAGGGAGCTTCATCATGAATCAGAAACCTCCGGTTGTCTCACCGGGTTCAACTGATATATTTTCTGATAGTCCGATCCCAGGGGGGATAGCCGCACCAAATTTACCACTATCCATGAAACCCACCTTCGGGTGTAATGACCATCCCCATTTTTCATCCTTCAACACTCCGGGTGGGCAGGGGAGGATCGATGCTGCGGAAAGATCCGGGATCACAGTGCACAGGATGGACCCCTGATACCCCTCTCCCATGTCACTGAGAACCGCAGCTCCACAGCATACCCGCATCTGCCGCAGTATCTCAGAAAGAGTCCAGTTCCGGGGGGAGTCGAAAAGAAGTGTTGAACCCTCATCTTTTAGAGGGAGAGAACCGGGAGAGGATAGGGGGGTAATCAAGGAGATAAACGGATTTCCGGGTTAGATAGTAAGGGGGAGGGGAGCATAGGGAACCCGAATAATCCGGGGAAACGGGGTTCAGATATCGTTTTCCTATGGCATCGTAAAGCCCGGATCAGTCCATCAGGCACCATATGATCCGGAATGTATATTCCGAGGGTATAGTGGGCGGGTATATATTCGAGAATATCCGGGGGTTTTGAATTTTAAGGTTATATATCACGAATTCCAACCGATGGGTTATAGAAGAGATCAATTTTAAGGATTCAGGGGCTGATTTGAAAATACACCCCAATTTACTAATCTTGACGAGTTGAGGTCTAATGAGTGATAAGGTGAGGAGAAACCTATGATGCCCTCTAAAAGGTCATTTAAGTAAAAAAGGATTCTCTCTAACCGTATTGAGAAAATTTATCAAATAGATTAGTGGTATAGAAATCCTGAACGTAACCTTTGATATCATGCCCTCTTTGCTAGTTTTCAGGTCGACAAACATAGAGATCCTTCTGTATCGATGTCTTCCTGATCGCCGGGAACTAGATAATCAGCCGTTCTTCGTTTCGGTCGGATCCTACCCAGTTCGGGGGGTTGGTTGTTGTTACATTAACCGAAGTGAGAATGGGGTATCATCGCCTAAAGTCCAGGGATTTCATCAGCCGGGCCGCACATGCCGTCCCCCCGATTACGATGATGGTCAGTATCGAGATGTTCACGATGATCATCAGGTCTGACCTGAAGGTGGAACATGGTACATCCGGTTCTCATGTTACATCCCCCGAGTCTTCTGTAACACCACCCGATGTAACATTACCCAAGCGGAAGGTAACAGACGAGGAGGTGTTACAGTTCTTTGCCGGTAACACAGAAGCGACCTCCATCGATGCGGCTGAAGCATTGCAGGTTACCAGGCAGACAATCAGCAGGAGCGTTTCCCGCTAGGTCGAAGAAGGGAGAATTGCCAGGGAAGGAAAGAACCTGATCGTGGTAAGCAATCAGGAGAGGAGATAGATGTACGAAAAAGTTGGCAGGTTAAAACCGGATGAGGAGAATGAGTCGAACCGGGTGATCGTGGATGAATTAGGTGAGATCGGGAGGATCAGCAGGGAGAGGATGGTTACCGGTATTAAACCGTTGTTGAGTACTTCAAGTGTGGTTATTGAATTGAGGATCGGGGAGGAGATGAACCGGGTTCTTGGCTGGCAGGTGAGGGGTATGATGGAGAAATGGCCGAGGAAGAAGGCGGGGGTGTGGAAAGAAAGTTGAATGATATTGAGTATTCTCAAATAATCATCTCACACTGATGCTCTACGTTACAAAAATTTGTACTCATTCCAGATTACATATTTATTAAGAGGTAGATAAAGAGAAATGATGTCATTTTTTAATTTTTATTACAACGCAAATGCTAAAGGTAAACTGATAATTGGACTTTCTATTGTCTCTATCTTTCTGTTATTTTATTGTTTGACATATTTATTCCCTATTTCTGATGGCTTTAGGGATATTTTGAATTTCGTAATTCAGATAATTGTCGCGGTTATTCTCTCATTTATATTCATAAGTTATACATTTTATAAAAACCAAGAAGAGCAATTTATTAATGCATTGATGGATCTGACTGCAGAAATGATAACAAATACAGAGAGGCTATCTGATAACTTCCTTAATTGTCAACTTGATAAAATACCCATAAAAATCCAAACAAATGATTGGCCAGGAGTCGATAAATGGCCATCATTTACAAATTGGGATAATAGCCAAAATTTTTATCTAAAATATCTCCCAAACACATATTATTTTAACTTTGTGACAACAGGATTGTTTTGTTCAACGTTTGCAGATAAAATTTCTGATTCAATGAAACAATTGATTGCAAAGACTTATTTTAAATTTAGCAATATCAACATTGAAATTCAAAAATATGAAAACTGGATTATGGCAAACAATGGAGGGATTTTACCCGATAATTATCGTTTCACATATTTAAAACAGATAATTGAGCCTAATTTAAAGATGTATTATACTGTCGATTTTTTTAGAGAGACTACAGCGGTGATCGGTGAAATTGTCAGTAATTATCCCGAAATAAAAATGGTTGATAATTTTATCGAATTTAAAAAAAAATTAGGCATTGATTAGTTCTTTCTCAATACCAGAAAATATTTGAAAAAAGGTGTCGAATGATCTTATTTTATAAAATAGAGAATTATAACTATTTTTTAGAAAGGCATGAATTAATTTTTTAATCCTTTCACTCCCCCAACTTCACCTGTGCGGAAAATCTCCCCTTCTCCACCCTCCCCGTCATTCCCATCGGTGTCTCACCTAACCGGGTCTATTCCTTGATATCCTGGCATCTTCCCCGAAGCTCTACCTTCCCCACCTGGTAGAAATAATACGCCTTTCCATCCAATCAGCCTCCGGTCCATGACTGCTATGATGATAATCAGTGTCAGTTCAGGGGATTATGATTGGATAGTTACAAGAATTTATTTAATAATTGAGAAAATCGCAATAATATTAAATTTAAGCACAAAAAATCCTTTAAATTTCCTTAGTTAACTCTTCAATATCATTTCAATATATTTACCATATATTAGTTTAAATTCATCTCATAACAGAGAAACTACTCTATCCATATATCATTCGCAAGAAGAGGTTGTATTAATGGGTTTAACAGAAAAAAACTTAAAAGAATTATGTTTATCATTAGCGAAATCAGATTCAGAAGAGGAGGTAATATCATATCTTAAGAAGGCAGGTTATTGGGATGATTCCTCTTTATGGGTTGACTATGGAGAAAATGAAAACAATTTTTCCACCATCGGAAACCAGCAAAGCAGGCCTGATGCAGCACTTGTTGAAAAACTCATTAACTCTGTTGATGCTGTTCTCATGGCTGAATGCCTATCTAAAGGAATTCAACCAGATGGAACCGATGCCCCTCATGATATTGCAGATGCATTGGAATCTTTTTTTGAAATTCCAGATGGACGGTTGACTAACATCTCGGCTAAAAAGCGTTCTGAATTAGCAAATAAGATAAATCTTGTTGCAACTGGAAAGAAAACCAATCCGAGTTACACCATTATCGATGTTGGTGAGGGACAAAGTGCTCAATCGATGCCTGATACCATTCTCTCACTTAATAAGTCAAATAAGTTGAGAATTCCATTTGTTCAAGGTAAATTCAACATGGGAGGAACTGGAGTTCTCCAATTTTGCGGAAAACATAATCTTCAGTTGATCATCTCAAAAAGAAATTCAAATATTGTAAAAAACAAATTAGATTCAACTTGGGGTAAATGGGCTTTTACTGTTGTCCGTCGAGAAGATCCAGGCAAAGGAATAAGGAGCAGTTCATATCGATATTTGGCACCAGAGAAAAAAATTTTGTCTTTTTATGCCGAATCTCTCCCATTATTGCCTGATAAATATCCCATAGCATATAATATTCCCTTATTTTATGGAACCTTTATCAAAGTGTATGAATATCAAATGGAAGGATTAAAGACGAATATTCTATTTGATTTTTATAACAGTGTTTCGCTGCTATTACCATCAATAGCATTACCCATTCGGTTTTCTGAAAGAAGAGATTATTCGGGCCATTCATTAGAAACAACATTATCAGGATTGATTGTTCGACTTGAAGAAGACAAACGAGATAACTTAGAAGAGGGTTTTCCCACTTCAGCAAGTATCACTGTCAGTGGTCAAAAGATGACTGCTTCTATTTATGTGTTTAAACGAAAGCAGGATGAAAAATATAAAAAATCAGAGGGAATTTTATTCACTATTAATGGACAAACTCATGGTTTTATTCCAAAAGCATTCTTTTCTAGGAACTCTGTAGGAATGAGTTATCTCTCGAATTCCATCTTGGTATTACTTGACTGCTCTGAATTCGATGGGAGAACAAGAGAAGATCTATTCATGAATAGCAGAGATCGTCTTAGATCCGGAGAGATTAAAAAAGAGATTGAAAAAAATTTAGAAGAATTATTGAAAAATCACGACGGATTACGTCAACTAAAAGAAAAACGAAGAAGAGAGGAACTCGAAGAAAAGGTTAGAGATGATAAACCACTTGCTGAAGTTATTGAGAAAATTATGAAGAAATCTCCCACTCTATCGAAAATTTTTTTAAACGGAGTGAGAATTACTTCTCCAATAAACTATCATCCAATAGAAGGGATAAAAGAGTATAAAGGAAAAGAATTTCCCACATTCTTCGATCTTATCCATGACTATGGTGATAGTAATCCCAAAAAGTGTCCAATAAACGTGAGATGTAGAATCGATTTTTCTACAGACGCAGTAAATGAATATTTTAATCGCGAAACATATCCTGGTTTATTAAAGGTATTTATGAATGATGAGGAATGTAGCGATTTCTCATGCTACCTCTGGAATGGAACAGCTCATCTTCATATTAAAGCTCCAAATAATATACCAATTGGTTCTTTACTAAAAATTAAAACTGAGGTTTCTGACTGTCAAAATGATACTCCCTTTATCAGTGAGTTTTATCTTAAAATTGAAAAAAAGCAAGAAAGAGTTCCACATTCAAGTAGCCCAAGTTCACCAAAAAATGGTAACAGAGGATCAGGAGATAAACATCATAGCCGATTAGAAATGCCTAATGTTACTGAAATACACAAAGATAAATGGGATTCGCAAGAATTTGATGAGAATAGTGTATTGAAAGTTAAGGGAAATAGTGAAGATGGATTCGATTTTTACATAAATATGGATAATAAATACCTCCTCACAGAAACAAAGGGACAAAACAATCTGTCAAAGATATTGGAAACGAGGTTTAAATATGGGATGGTACTGATTGGCCTCGCATTTTTAAATCCTCAATCATCAACTGAACCATCTAATGATGAAAATCCTGACATTGAAGATCCATTGCAGGAGATTAGCAAGATAACAAAAATGATAGCACCATTTTTACTACCTATGATCTCTGGATTGGGAAGTATTGATGCAGATGAATTATGATTATTATTTAACATTAGGAAAAGATAAAAGTTGAAATCTACCGCAAAATATCAGGTGGTGTCAGTAATTTGCTGTGATTTGAAATATGATTATGGGATCATCATTTCCCCAACTTCACCTGCCCAAACAACCTCCCCTTCTCCACCTTCCCCGCCATTCCAACCAGTATCTCATCCAACCTCCTCTGCTCTTTGATTGCCAAGGCTCTCCCCCGAAGTTCAATCTTCCCCACCTGGAAGAAATGATCCACCTTTCCATCCAATGCCAGCAATGCCCGGTCCATGATCGCCGTAATGACCACCACCGGACCACCCTTCTGTGCTCTTTTCCTGCACACCTCATTGAACTTCAACATCTAATCTGGTTTATCGACTCCGAACCAAGAAAGATGATATTAGACAAAGAGAATCGCAGATGAAGCATTGGTGGCCAGAAGGTGAGAAAGCGTTGATATCACCAGGTGGTCCAGCCGGTCCTGGTGCTCCTCCCTGAGGATCAGCAATGGCACGAATGGATGGTTTAGGTGATCTGGCCGGTCGGGTAGCGAACCGGGATGTCAGCCAGGTCTTTGTGGAACTGGGCATGGGAGGCCTGGATGATGGTGAAGGCATTGGGGAGGGATATTTTTGATCGGGTTGTTCCGGTCGTGCATTAAGTAGAGAAGGGAAGGGAGAGTATAAGAGGGTAAGGGAAACGGGGTGAAAGTGAAAGGGGAGTGAATTAGGCCTTATATTTGTCGATATAATTAACCTTGATTATTACCACAGAGGCGCCGATAATCATGCCAAAGATGTTCCCGATAATAGTATTCTGGATCACCACATCAAAGATGGAGAATCAGAGGAGTACATTGCACAAAGTTCAAACGTGACAGCGTGGATCTCTCATCCTACGAGGCTGAAAGCATCCTGATCGCGGATAACCAGGACAGATACTTTCCCTAAACTCGATAATCATTTCTTACCTAAAAGAACGGATATAAGATAAGGCAATTGGATTCTCCTCTGAAGAATAAGAGTATTAATTCCCCCAAACTCGTGAAGCCATTACTTGCCACAATACCAGTTTTTCTCCTGAATAAACCCTCTTATCAGCATGATTTCTTTAATACATCTTAATGACTCGAGGTCCCTGACTCGAATATATCCCGGAATATCACATAAAAAAGCTATAAGGGGATAAAAATCCCTCAACCGGATTCAATCCTCTCCCCCGATTCCGATCTCCATCAGATCCTCCCCGATAATCAGGTTCCCGGAAAAATTCCCTCCTGCCTCCCGGAGATGACCATCCGGCGTATTCCCGGGAACAATATGGTTGAGAACAAGGGTCTTCACCTGACAGGACTCGGCCACTTCTCCAACCCGGTCAATGGCAGTATGAGATGTGAGCATATGGGTTTTCAGGGCATCCAACCGGCTGCCGGGTTTTGGATTCCCAAACTTCAGATCAATCCATGCCGGGTCAATCACTTCGTGAACCAGAATATCAGCACCATCAGCCAGTTTCTGGAGGTTCCCCTTTGTATCAGGACCGGTATCACCGGAAAAGACTACGGATCCATCAGCCGTATCAAACCGGTACGCCAGGGAGGGAAAGACCTGGTGATGATCCACAAGGATCGCCGTCACCCGGACATTCTCATCCTGGTACACCTCAAAGGGATCCATGGACGGGCAGGAATCAGTATTGGGATCCGGCACCGATACCGGGAGAGGGATATCATCCGGCTGCGTCCCTCCAATCTCCCGGATGGAAACCAGGCTCCGGAAGTCGGGGTACCCGTCATCAAGAGTCATATCATTGATCGTCTGGGCATAGGCCTGCCATATGAGGTTGGTCATCTGCCGGGTTCCCGGCGTGGGAGTGATGAGGGAGGGATCCGCACTATCGGTAACAATGATCGAACCTCCCCCGGTAGTATAGTTTGTTTTGTCCGCATCCAGTTGACCACGGTTGCCGGGACCGATCACCGTAAATGGCGATATGCTGGTCTTTCCGGTCACCGGATCCGTAGTCGTGCCAAGACCGGCTCCCGGCCCGATCAGCAGAAGACTGGGGTAATCTGCCGTATGATCCTGATGAAGATGGGTGATGAAGAGAGCCCGGAAATTCTGAAGAAAGGTAGAGGAACCGTTCTCTATCCTCCCGGTTGGAGAATTGACAAAGACCCCGGTATTGAAGACCTCGGACAGCCGGGATGCAGAGCCCTGGCCAAGATCGATAAGATAGTTCGTGCCATTGACGACCAGGACCGAAGATGAACTGGCACGGTCGGTCTCAGGCCACCAGGAAACTCCTCCGGTTGTGCCCAGAAGAACCAGCCTGGTATGGTACTGGTCAGTATTTCCACTAATGACGGTCCCTTCGGCCGGGACCGAATCAAGGCCAGTCGTATTGGATACCATATCGCCTGCAGTCATTCCTCCGAAAGCAAGGAGCACGAGGATGGATAGAAGCACAATCCGGGATAGTGTCATGATCAGAACCTCCTGCACAATAGTATTCAGCAGAAGGGGTAAGACTTTCGATGAATCACCCGTCCGAGCAGGATTTACTGTGGACCGGGAAAAAACCTCACGGGCATCATTTCCGAGTGGGAAGGGGGATACATCCGGAAGAGAAATCGGGTAAAATGGTAATTTCGATGGCCTTAAAGGAATTATCATAGGAGTGGGGACCAAAGAGGGGCATATATCTTCGTGAGGTAGAGAAAAATGAACGCAAGGCTCCAAACCAGCAGATGCCTTGGAGATAATACACATTTTCTAAAAGACCGTGAGAGTCAGAACCTTTCCCACCAAAAGGATGTTTAGGGATGTAATAATCGGCATCAAAAGGGGCATCCCTTCATGTATTGCCAGACAGATACTAGTGAGAAAGGGAATCAATGACCGATATTGTCCTGGTACATGGGGGGAATATGTCTACCCGAACCTGGAACCTTCTCACCATTGGTGAACCGGTTTTTACCGAAGACGATACAATGGGTGCCCGGTACTAGGATGGAACTGTTCACGTACTATCAAAACAGAATCACCGGGTTTTTGCACCCACCCTCACCAATGAGATGACCAGTAGCCTTACGGGACATATCAGGCAAATAACATCGGTTATCGAAGAGAACAACCTGCACAACGTCCTGCTCGTCGGACATAGTTATGGGGGGATGGTGATCACCAGGGTGGCATCAGCGATGCCCGGTAGAATCAGTCATATGGTGTATCTTGATGCAGCATTACCAGATCCTGGCGATTCTCTCTACGCATTACTCAGACAGGGATTGATATCAGCAGCAGATGAGGCACTCATTCCTGAACCGGCACCACCATACCGGGAACCATTACATTTTGATCCGAAGAGCTCCTTCATATTCCAAAGACATACATTCTCTGCACAAAGAGTGACTATACCGCGGTAACCAGGATTGCCCAGAAGAAGATCGAGGCCCATCCTGATGGCTGGACATATATCGAGTTATCATCTTCGCATGTTCCCATGGCTGACAAACCTGAGGAACTCTACCGAATAGTATTGGATATTGTATCCGGAATGACCAATTGATGATGAAGTTACCTGATTGGCATCATCACTACTGATGACCAGAGCGAAAAATGCAGAGAATCCCTTTGGATCGGGAGGATGCAAATGAACGGAGGGGTACACGGGAAAAGTGTGGTGAACATGATAAAAAGTAGGTATTGAAGAAGAAATCCACCCATTGGAGATCTTATGATACAAAAGTCAGTCAGGAAATCGGCCTGAAGATCTCCTGCATCAAATCAACACGCAAACCTATTCCCCGGAAATCCCCACCAGAACCTGCCGGCTTCGGGGACCATCAAACTCACAGAAGTACAGGGACTGCCAGGTGCCAAGGGCCAGATGACCATCAATCACCGGCATCATCTGGGAAAAACCCATGAGCGATGCCTTGATATGAGCATCAGAATTGCCTTCCGCATGGCGATAATCTCCGGAAGCCGGAACTAGGCGGGTAAGACCGGCTAGCATATCCCGCTTTACATCAGGATCGGCATTCTCGTTGATAGTCAGACCGGCGGTCGTATGAGGCATATAGACATAACAGATTCCATTCTGCACACCGGTTTTCGCCAGTTCCTCTGAAATCCGGTTGGTAATATCGATGAATTCGGTTCTCGCATTTGTCCTGACATCGATCTTTGTCCACTGCATCCGTTTACCATCCACTTTCTTCAGATCAATTTTTGGAGCTTCATCGCTCATAATCGGATCGATAACAGAACATACCGGATAATTATCCTCCGGGGAACTCCCTTACCCATAATCCTCCCTGTTACTCCGGAGAAACTCGTCACTTCATCACCGGTCTTTCAGAATATATACGAATGGAACTACTTGAGGCACTCCGGATGAGGCGTTCTATCCGAAGGTATCGCCCCGACCCTGTGCCGGAGGCATACATCATCACCATTCTGCAGGCAGCCAACATGGCGCCATCAGCGATGAATCATAAACCCTGGGTGTTTATCGTCGTCAGGGGGGCAAAACTCGAAGAGTTGAAAGGCAGTTCTACCCGGGTCATTGAGAGAATCCAGGAGACCAGAAGGGAAAACCTTCCTGCGGATATCGTCAGATTTTGCCAGACGTATGGGAATGCTCCAGCGGCAATCATGGTCCTGTGCACGAGAAGCGAGCACCCCAATTTCCAGCGTGCATATCTGGAAAGTGCCAGTGCAGCGATGGAAAACCTCGTTCTCGCCGCAACCGCTCTGGGTCTTGGCACCTGCTGGATGACCGGCCCGCTGGAGGATGAGCCGGCACTCCGGGAGATCCTGGAAATTCCTGATAATCATACCCTGGTTTCTATCACGCCGATCGGGTACCCGGATGAGCAGCCAGACCCCCACCCACCTCAGGATCCTGACCTCGGGAATAAGATCCGATGGATATAGAATCAAAGAATGGATGATTCGAACTTACCCTCCATCCAGCAAGGGATTCCCGATGATAGCACCTATCAGGGATATGGATCCCAACCCCGGCTACGAACATCCCCACTAGATTCCCTACCATAAATAGAGAACACGTTCTACCCGCACTCACCTTCGTACCGGATACCGGGGAGGTGAAGACCTCAGGGATTCTTCACTTCTCCATAATCACCCCTTCCTTTTTACCGATAGGAAAGTTTGAGAGTAACTAATGTCTAGGTCTCATATCCAGCCTGATTTTCTTGTATGCATTATAATTTTCATCCGAAACCGAACAAAAAAACCTCCAGGCTAAACCATAATCAGGAGATCAGAGTACGAACAATATCCACCGAAGGGGTAGCAGGGATCCATGCCGCGATAATCATACCCCACTATGCTCCCTTTTAAAAGAATCATGAGGGTTTTTTCGTTCTATGGGTAGTTGCAACCGGTTGCAACCACAGAAACCAAAGGGTTCTCTACAATTTGCTTCCACATTCGTATGTTTCTCTCAACCGGAAACCTACTTTTCAACCAGATGCAACATGCCTGGCATCTTGCATTCACCTATCCAGGCATATTGCATACCCATTCGATTCAATCATTCAATAATCCCGATCAAAATGCATTTCTAACTATTATTCTTCAGTTTTATCTATCAGCCTTATACCCTGTTTCATCCGACAATAGTATGTCACAGGAGACCAGGAGAAAGTGCAGGACCTTAAAATCCTGATACTCTCTGCCAGGCTCCGCTCTCTATGATGAGTGCGTTCAACATGTCCTCCTACAAACGTTGCCTCTCTCATCAATAGCCCGGAACGATGCATGGTCTGATGAACCGTTCCCGGTAATTCCACATTCGTTACCCTTCATTGATCCAACGAACTTCAGCCGGCTGAAAAAAACAGCCGGTTTTTCCTCCTACAACAACAAAGGAATTAAAGGGTATCCTATTATCCGGCACTTGAACACCCTATTGATTCTCATGAATCGCAGAATCGCCATTTTCCATGCCGGGACAACCTGATAAAAGCGAAAGAAATATTCTCTGATTATGATTCTGATTCCAGAAGGGGATTTCTCTCTATGCTTGCTCTGGTCCCGGCAAGATATCCCCCAAATCCGATCATCCAGATAACCACAGGGTATGCCACAAACCGTTCCGTCCCTCCATCTCCGAGCAGGGGAATAAATGTCGAAACTGAAAATAGGAATATGAGAGTAATAATCCCGAGAATACCAAACAGATAATTCATTGGGGGAGAAGCAATCTTCGATGATATGATCGCCGAAAGCCCTCCGGATATGAAGGTAAGGAGGGCAAAGAGAGGATGAAGCAGTGGATTATTCCCGGGAAATATCCCCACCCCCAGGGTTCCTATTCCAAGCAAAAGAGGAAATATGAGGATCAATCTTCTTCTTTGTTCAGAGATGAGGATGGATGACGCAAGGATGATGAGCAGACCCCCGACAATCATAGTCATATTAAAAATAGAAGCAGATGGCTGGTAACTGATGCTATCCGGGGGACGAGTTGCACCCAGGTCACTAATTTCGCTATTCGCAGTACTGTATCCGGCAGGATAGAATATTTCAGCAGTGATAATTCCCATGAGAACGATTGTTCCGGCAAGGAAGAAAAGGAGTCCGGCAATACCACCATTCCACAGATGTGATTTCCATTCAGATATCATAGTACAAACACGGAGAAGCGTTATCCTTGGGAGGTAATATCTTACCAGGAATACGAAGCTGTAATCTCCATCCCTCCCCGGGATCTGGTGGGCAGAAAACAGAGGAATGTGGCCTTCGGATAAATAACCGTAAATGCCTATTCCGGAACCAAACGCCGGTTCAACAGAAAAACCGGCAGGCATGGTGTGAAGTAAACAGATGACCAGGATGGGAGATAACCCATGGTTGAATACTTTGGTAGATGTTTTACCATGAGACGGACAGATTACCCGCCTGATATCATTCTGGTCACCGGGATCCTGAACCAGGATAAAGGAACGAAACTCCTCATCGGGATCATGCTGGTGTTGATCTCCGTTATCGCTCATTCCGGCCAGGTTACCGGTGCGGACCTGGAAAACCATCCGGTGATACTGGACAGTTCTGATAAATTCAGACCCGTATATTCTGATACTGTATCAGGTGTTGCAGATCCCGACCACCCATTCCGGGTATCCATCCATATCAGGGACGATAACAGATGAAACAAGGCATATACAAGCCAGGATAACAAGGAAATCCCAGATATGCGACAAAATCCGGAAAGCCATGTCATAGTAAAGACCCAGGTAGTCTTGAATTTTTCGAGGTTGTAGAACAATGAATCCTTTAAATCTGCTAAATCTGTGAAGTATTTTCCAGGGATTTTATGAAAATACTCTACATACTCACTCATATTGAAAAATAAAACCAGAGCCTGTTCTCTGGGTCCTGCCTCCTTTCAGTTTGAGAAAAAAAGAATCACAGGAGGAAAATTTTTCCAGAGATCAGGAAAAAGTTAAAAGATTATAACCCCAGAACCATCTTCATCAGGGTGAAGATTTCGGTGTTATCAATCGGTGCACCGGTAACCTGGTTTGCTCCCGGACCTTTGGCAAATACCGGTACATCTACCGCAGTGTGGGTTGCCTCTTTGTATTCCTCGAGGTAACCGGTAGTATTGTTCGAGTATACACCAGATCCAAAGAAAGGCATTAATCCACTTTCATACGAATCCGGATTGATTGCACCCAGGTCAAGCCCACCGGTTTCATGATCAGCGGTTACCACAATCAGAGTATCAGGATTCTGCTCCTGGAACTTCAGTGCTATTGAGACTGCGTCATCGAAAGCAAGGGTGTCTGCAATAGTATGGGTGATATTTCGTTCATGGGATGCATGATCGATTCTTCCACCTTCAACCATCAGGAAGAAACCCTGTTCATCCTTCGAGAGAACATCAAGAGCTTTTTGAGTCATTTCTGCAAGAGAAGGCTCACTGGACACATCCCGTTCATCATCGTAGGTCATATGAGATCCCGTGAAGAGTCCCAGTACCTTCCCCTCACCTGGAGCCGACATCAGTTCGTCAGATGAGGATACCACTGTCCATCCATTATTCGCTGCTTCAGTCATCAGATTACGATCATCTTTTCTCTTACTCCCGGATTCTGACTGTGGAATAAAGAAACTCTTCCCGCCTCCCAATGCTACATCCAACTGAGATGCAAGGAGTTGTTCAGCAATAGCAGATTCATTATCCCGATCATTGATATGGGCAAACACTCCAGCCGGGGTAGCATGAGTAATTCGCGTAGTAGTGACTGCTCCGGTTGATTTTCCTGCTATTTCTGCTAATTCCGCGATGGTGTCAACCTGTCCGCCATCCTGTTTCTTATTCACTGAACTGGCATCCTGTCCGATGACACCAATATTTGTTTTTACTCCAGTCATGAGAGCAGTAGCAGCTGGAGCAGAATCAGTGACAAAAGAATTTGCTGCATACGTGGTACTGAATCCACTGTAAGGAAATGAATCCATGGCAAGCGCAGTTTCCTGATACAGGGATAAGTCTTCTCCTGATTTCTCCCATCGGGCGAGGGTTACTTGAGAGGAGCCCATACCATCCCCTATCAGGAGAATTACATTTTTCGCCTTTTCTTCTGTTACGATCTCTTTTGCACTTACAAATCCTGAAGGAGCCCCAAATATCCCCCAAAATAAACATCCTGCAAGAATGAAACATCCCGCACATACCGCAATGATTGTTGTCCTGTTCATACCGATCAGAACATATACGAGCCTTCAAAAATAAATAGAGAATCTAAATAATATATAGAGAACCCAAAGAAATATATTCACATAGGAGATAATGCCATCGTACCTTGCCCAACAACAGCAAAAAAGAAATACTCACATAATTCAGTCCAGAACTATGCACCAATGAAAAAAAACATGAATAATTTTCTTCTCGTGCCCCCCGAATCAAGAGCTAATGCTCATGAATGAATTGGCATCTTACTTGCAAGCATTATATTGTTCTCTCCGGTCATCGGATGATAATCCCCAATACACAGATTCTAAAGGGGATAATAGAAAAATAAAGATTTTGCCCGTCAAATCCCCGTTACCATTACAACAGGATTGGAGAATTTATTTCAAAGGCATACAATCAGTCTCTTTGTAAAGTCACACCCGGACATCCCATCGCCATAATCACTCAGGCTAAAGATGTTTGGGAAATGATCTGGCAACCCCTTTCATCACTGTAAGAAGCACCGGAGAATCGAGCAGGATCTGATATACATAGGTATCAGTCCAGAATGCCCGTCTCTTATCCTGATACCGGAGATACTCCCAGGGGATCAGCACTGCCTGAGAGATAGAGAGGGAGACAGGAAATCCAAACGAGACATATAGTCCTTCATCAGCGATGACCAGATTTGCTGCATTTTTATACCAGACCTCATTTAAGGCAATGTACTGACGGGAAAAGGTTTTTCCCGGAGGCTTCGCGAGTGCCGGCCATAGATCATACAACCGGGGAAATGCACTCGATGTAACCATTCTTCCCATCATTTTGAAAAAAAACCATAGAACGGTGATAATAATCAGGCTGTCAAATACAAAAAAGCCGATTACCACCAGAAATATCATATCATCATTCATATTTAGTTCTGATATAGCAGATAAATGGTTCAAGGATTTGAAGGTTTCAGTTGCCAAGACTCCGAAGGAACACCGGGGATTGTAAAATCATGGGTATGAACGATTGAGATGAAATTCAGGCAGTGGGATCTCAGATCCACTCATTTCGTTCTGAATACAACTTTTCTCAACCATGAGGGATCCTTGTTTTCAACAGAGAACCTTCAGTGAAAACGAAAGGGTTGTGGCGAGAGATAAATTACCGAGAGATGGAGACCAATGCGAATACCAGCATATCTAAATCTGCCGGGAGAAGTTCTGAAGCAGAGATTTGAAGAGATCCGACATAGGGCTTCTCCCTGTATTCTCTGCCCCCGTCACTGCAGAGTTCACCGGATGGAGGGAGAAAAAGGGTTTTGTAAAACCGGGATTCTTCCAATAATCTCATCATACGGACCCCATCATGGTGAAGAAGAGCCAATCTCCGGAAAGCATGGTTCCGGGACTATCTTTTTTACTCATTGTACCATGCAGTGCATCTTCTGCCAGAATTTGGAGATCAGCAGGGGATTTTCCGGTCAGGAGATACCTGTGGAAACACTTGCAGAGATATATATCAGGCTGCAGGATCTCGGATGTCACAATATTAACCTGGTTACGCCTTCCCATCAGCTTCCGGCAATACTGGAAGCACTCATTCTTGCGATCGAAAAAGGGCTGCATATCCCGCTCGTATACAATACCGGAGGGTATGATGATCCAATTACCCTCCGTCTTCTGGATGGCATTATCGACATCTACATGCCGGATTTCAAGTTTTCAGATCCTGCTATCGGAAAGATTCTTGCCGGAGTTCCGGATTACCCGGAGCAGGTAAAATCAGCGATTCGCGAGATGCATAATCAGGTAGGGGATTTACAGATTGAAGGGGGAATCGCAGTCAGGGGACTCCTGATCCGGTACCTCATTCTGCCTGGTTTTGTTGATGAGTGCACTGGGATATTTCGTTTTATTGCTGAGGATATCTCACGAAATACCTGGGTAAATATTATGGACCAGTACCATCCCGCAGGAGATGTCCGGGAATATTGTCCTGAGAACTTTCCTTCACTCCAAAGAAGGATCCTGAATAGTGAAGTGAAGACTGCATATCAGATAGCAGCAGGATTCGGACTCTCACGGGGATTCACCCAGTTCAGGTGAGAGAAATCATATACTCTCAATCTCGAAGAGCTGGATGGACTCATGAAGGTTAGCAGTAAATTTCTTCATGATTTCCCCCCATCCTTGAACCGCGAAAGGGCAGATCACAACCGGAACACCCATCCATAGGGGTCATGATATTCCAAACGTCAAACAGGAAAAAAAGAGGAATAATCAGATCGTATTCAGGCAGTTCGGGAGGAGTTGTTCTCCTCTTCAGGGACATATCTTGCAAGGATCGTGTCGTATACACTGACACCAGTTTCGTTTTTCTCCTCTTTTATGGCATCCAGGGATTTTTGCAGAGAGTCAATGGTTGAATCAGGGACATCCTTACTATAGGCATAATAAATCCCGATTTCATCCAGGGAATAGGCAACAGGAAAAGCATAATAGTCCCCGGTTGTCAGTTCAGCATAATATCTCCCGGTAAAATCAGGGTACGCCCAGAGGTCTGTCTCGTTGTTTTGAAGTTTATCAATAAGATCAGATGCATTCGTTCCCATCACAAACTGGCTCTCATTGGCCCCTAATGCTTGCAGGAGCTGCATCGATGCATCATCTGCAATGACGCCTATCCGAAGGTCATTCAGATCTTCAGGAGTCTGCACGGAGAAATTTGCATCAGGGAGAGCAAAGAGAACATAGCGCTCCATGGATATGGGTCCTACCCATTTGAATACATCTTCACGTTCCGGAGTTCGTGCAGTGGCAAATAATCCGGTGTTGTTTCCGGTAAGAGCATCCTGGTACGCCTCTTCCCAGGGAACGACCTGAATATCATCCGTTGAGAGGGGTATCCCGGATTTGGCACTGATCTCTTCAAGTACATCAACCGTGAACCCTTTCACGGTCCCGTTATCTGCATAATTATAAGGGGGGAGTTGTTCGGTATAGTAGATCAGGTTCTCTGCAGAACCTGAAGAAACGGAACCATTCTGTTCTTCAGAAATAACTCCGGGACAGATAATGGCAAGACATACGAATGCAATAAGCATTGTTAGGCGATTCAAAGGAATGAAGCAATTCATACTCGAAATTAGCATTCCCCATGATAAAAACGTGTTGATCTTTTCTTCATCACCATCTCTGTCATAGGAAATTTCCCGGATGGGATAACGGGTCATCACCTGTCAGCAAATCATCTCCAAAAGGAGCATCGATATCGCATGAAAGGAGGGAGAAAGGGATATAGAGATCCGATCATCGAAAATCCTTATCCACCCGAATAGGAGTTTTCCTATCTGGATTATCCCTCGATTCTTTCTCATAGATGAGAAAAACCCGCAGGGTATTTTACTTCCCGGGTTTAGTATTCCCGGATAATCACTGCTCTAAAAGGCTGATGATGTCTGGTTCAATATCTGCCGGTTTTGTTGTTGGCGAGTACCGCTTAAACGGAGACCCTTCCCGGGTTATCAGAAATTTTGTAAAATTCCACTTGATAGCACTCCCGAGAATCCCTCCGGGTAACTCTTTCTTCAGATAAGCAAAGAGTGGATGAGTGTTTTCTCCATTTACGTCGATTATTTCTGATAGAAGGAAACTAACGCCAAAATTAATCAGACACACCTTGACCATGGTATCATTCGTCTCAGGTTCCTGTCCCATAAACTGGTTACAGGGAAAGCCAATCACTACAAGACCCTTATCCTGGTACCTTTGATGAAGAGCCTCAAGCTCAGTAAACTGACCTGCAAGACCACATTTGGTTGCCGTATTCACGATAAGAACAACCTTTCCCCGATATTCTGACATTTGTACCGGGGACCCATATGAGTCAAGGAAAGAGATATCATAAAAACTCATTCATTATCCCTCTCATGACCATCATGGGATCAGTGAACGGATAAATACCAGGTACAGACCTGACCCAATAGATCATATCATGACATTCTCATCATCTTTCTATTCGATGCATTCAGCATCAGAAATATTCTCAATCACGAAAAAAGGAAGATTATTTAACAGAAACAGGAATGGATGAGTTCTTGAACGATCTTATTAACCGGGAATATGCAACTACTATCCAGAAACCTTCAGGATATTGAAATGGCTTTTTCTCATCGTGATCTCCTGGTTATCCTTTCCGTCGCTCTGAGTACCTTCCTTGGGATGGTAGCCATGAGTGGCATAAATATCGCACTTCCCATGATAGTGAAGGAATTCAATACTACCCTTGTCCAGGCCTCCTGGATTATGAACGCATACCTGCTGGTTATGGCAGGATTGATCGTGATTATGGGAAGAATTGCCGACACTCGGGGATTAAAGCGAACCTTCCTCGAAGGAGTTCTCATCTTTAACGGTGCATCGCTTCTCTGTTTCTTCTCCTGGGACTTGAATGCCCTCATCGGTTCACGGATTGTCCAGGCTATCGGGGCCTCAATGTTTATTGCTTCAGGGCCGGCTCTCATTGCGACTCAGGTTTCCAGAGAAAACCAGGGAAAAGGACAGTCAGTTATAACGGCTATCTCTCCCATCGGGGCAGCTCTCGGAGTCGGACTTGGAGGAGTCATCACCGGATGTGTCGGGTGGAGAGCCGTGTTCCTTCTTTCAATCCCACTCGGGATACTTGTTTACTTGATCGGAGTGAAGATCCTCTCCGAAATCATCCCTAACAAGAATAGAACTCCTTTTGATATCAGGGGTTCAGTTCTGCTTTTTCTGACTCTGGTTACCGTTCTTACCGGATGTACACTCATCTACATACCATCCTCCGGTAATTCCTGCCTGATATTCTTTGGATTATCTTTGCTCTGTGGGATATCCTTCTTCTCTCATCAGAAGCGAACACAGGGATCGGTCCTCAATATATCCCTTCTCAAAAACCGGTCCTTTTTCACCGCCCTGGCCTCATCAGTTCTCTTATATTCACTGTATTCGGGATTAAATTTCTTTATGCCCCTAATTCTGACATATTCATTTCACCTACCGTCTGGGGAAACCGGGTTCTGGCTCATGCTCATTTCTCTGGGATCGGGACTATGCTCTCTTCCTGCGGGAAAAATTGCAGATCAATATGGATCGCGGGTAATCTGCATAGGAGCCTGCTGCATCATCATCCCGGTGTTCGTTTCCTTCATTATTGTCCCTTACATTACCACACTCATTATCGTGTTATTCTTCCTTTTCAGGGCCGCATTCATGCTGTATGCCAGCCCATCAACAAAACAGATCCTGGATCAATGTCCCGAAGACCAGATAGGATCCGGATCGGGAATCATGCAGACCAGTCGGTATGCTGCCTACGCAATCGGGATCGCAGTATTATCCATCGTGTTTGAAACCGCGGTATACCGGGCAGGTCTGACGAATGACGGAACAGCAATCCTCCCCCGGCTTACGCCTGCATTAGAAAGACTCGGGTACGTTTCTATCTTCATTACCTGTCTTATCATCGCCATATTCGCTCTGCTCTTCTGTGTGTTGACCCGGGATCGGGATCACCAACACATTCCACCCAAAAATGAGACACGAGTGGATAACGAGGGCATGATAAATGGGGTGTACTGATCAGTTGCGAAGGGATGATACAAAAGGAGTCATTTCATTATATGGTAACAGACGGCAAATACTGCCATATCTACCGGATCTCTATGCCTAATATCCTTCATTGTTTTGATAGTCCCAAGCAAAGATATGTGAGAAAACCCATGAAGTCAGGTGCGAGCCCATGAATCAAAAATATTCTCTCGTGAGTGCAGGATCGTTCCAATATACGCCAGGGGAGATAACTGCCCGCTGTGATCAGGCGATCAATACCGCAAACACATCACTGGAAGAGATCATCCGGTTAAAACCTGAAGATCAGGCCTTTGATTCGACTCTCCTCCGGTTTGATGAAATCCTCAGTGAAGTCATGGATCAGACGCATCCATTGATCCTGATGGGGTATGTATATCCGGATCCGTCAATCGCTGCCGAAGGGATGCAGGTCGAAGAAAGGATGAAAACATACCTCTTTACCGTCTTCACCCGCCGGGATCTCTACGATATCTTCCAGGTACAAAAGGTGGGTTCACCGGAAGAGCAACGTCTCCAGGAATATGTTCTGCAGGAATATGCGAAAAACGGACTTAATCTCTCTGATGAGAAACTTGATGAAGTCAGGGAAATACGCAAAAACCTCACCAATGTGGAGAACCTCTTCTCATCAAACCTGAATTCCGATAATACTACCGTGGAGTTTACCCCTGAAGAATTGACCGGAGTCCCTCCGGAGAAGATACAAACCTTTTCCCAAACAGCGAACGGCACCCATCTGGTCACAACCCGGTTTCCCGATTATGTAGCGATAATGGACAACGCAGTGTCTGAAGAGACCAGAAAGCGGATGTATACCGCCTATGTAAACCGGCAGGCTGAGGATAATACCAGACTCCTGACAGAGGCAATCTCTTTGCGACAACAAGTTGCAGGGAAACTCGGATATGAATCATGGGCACAATACCGGATTCGGGGAAGAATGGCAGGAACCCCGGAGCGGGTGATAACATTCCTTGAGGATCTCAAAGAGCCACTTCACCGGAAGGTTATACAGGAGAAAGCCAGGTTAGTTAACCTGAAACAGCAGGATAAGTCCGGGGATCCGACGATCTACCCATGGGATATCAGATATTATACCGAGCAACTCACCAGGCAGCAATATTTGGTTGATTCTACTCGGGTGAGTGAGTACTTCCCTCTTGACTATGTCATCAAACAGATGTTCTCCTTGTTCGGAGAACTCCTGGGGGTGGAATTTGAGGAAGATTCCGCTTGTGCCTCCTGGGCCGCGGAGGTATCAGTATACAGAATGGTGAGCGTTCCGGATCATCAGATTCTTGCCTATGTGTATCTGGATCTCTTCCCCCGGGAAGGAAAATTTGGGCATCTGATGATGTCCCCTCTGAATACTCCCCGGCTCAGAAGAGACGGTTCCTATGAGAAACCGGTGTGTGCAATCGTAGCGAATTTCCCCTCTCCAACACTCGATCGCCCGTCACTCCTGCTCTTCAACGATGTTGAGGGACTTTTCCATGAGTTCGGCCATGTATTACACGGATGTCTTACCCGTGCTCCCTATGGGCTTTTGTCAGGAACAAACACGGAACTCGATTACACCGAGACTCCGTCCCAGGCGATGGAGGAATGGATATGGACCCGGGAGATTCTGAATTTCATATCTGGCCATTATCTGAATCATGAGGAGAAACTTCCTGCAGATATGCGGGACAACCTTATTGCATCCCGGGATATTGACATCGGCCTTGTCTACGCCAGACAATGGGTTATCGCACGGATGGATATGGAGTTTAGCACCGTATCTGGAGATGTGGACATTATCTCTTGTGCTGACACGATGTACCGGGATATGATGGACATTGAACCTCTCGCCGGGGGGCATGAGGTCGCAACTATCGGGCATTTTGCCGGAGGATATGATGCCGGGTACTACAGTTACCTCTGGTCAAAGATCTATGCACTCAATGTCTTCTCCCGGTTCCGGGAAGAAGGAGTGAGAAACACGGATACCGGAGCAGATTTCCGCCACGGGATTCTTGAGCCAGGAAATATGAAAGAGGGAATGATCCTGCTGAGAGGATTTCTGGGCAGGGAACCCGGAGTGGAATCTTTTGTCCACCGAATCATCAGAGATTTCTAAAAGTAGTAACTGGAGAATTATTTTCGTAACCCGGATGTTATCCCGAAGATATGGAAGAATGAGAGGGTAATCATCTTCCAAATCTGGGTATCATCATATCGGTTTTAAGGGATCAATGCACCCGGTTGAGTTGGCGTGTTCCGGTATTCATCGTGATCTGAAAAACCGTCTCTATAAATAGATCCTTTAAGAAACGGTTAAAGAATACCTGAACACCTGTTGTTCTCTGATATATCAGGAATTGCATCTCTCCGGATCAATCTCATTCATCTTTCGAAAAGAGTTCAGCGTCCATTAAACCCACCAATACAGGAGCGTCTTTATCAGCCCCATAACCCGGATCAAAAGTATCCTATTTCAGCAGGACATCATCCCGGTCCTTTGTGTCCTCATCTCGGCGATGCTCTTCAGTGGCAGTACTCCTGCCTCAAAACTCATCCTCTCCGACGCAGGACCGGTTTCTATCACCACATGTATGTACCTGGGTTGTGTCATCGGGATGGTCATATATCTGGGAACTTATGCAATTACCGGAAAATCCCGGAGAACCATCGAAGCACCGCTTGTTATCCGTAACATCCCCTCGTTATTGGGATCTGCAGCATTGGGAAGTATTCTGGCACCAGCGTGTCTTCTGATTAGCCTGCAATACATATCCGCATCATCTGCATCTCTGCTCTGCAGCTTCGTATCGGTAACAAACACCCTTATTGCGATACTCTTCTTCAAAGAATCCATATCATCACGAATATGGATAGCAATCGGTCTGATAACCCTCGCATGTGTCAGTCTAACGATAACCCCGGATCTAACCTTTGAGTTCTCTATCGGAATTATCGGAATTTTGCTCACTTGTGTATTCTGGGGATTTGAAGCAGGATGGAACCGGTCACTTTCAGACCGGGATCCCTATCAGGTTCAGCTCGCAAAAGGATTGATCGCGATTCCGGCATTGGCATCAGGTGCGATGCTGATGGGTGAAAAAATCCCTAATCTGTATCCGATATTGGGTGCAATGTTCATCGGATTTTTCTGTTACTCCGGACTTCCCATGATCCTGTATCTTCTTTCATTCCGCCACCTTGGAATCGCCCGGGCGGGTTCATTATTTGGTATAAACCCCCTGTTTGGGATACTCATCTCCTTTCTAATCTTCCGGGAAGTGCCAGGGTTCTCTTTCTGGATTGCCCTTCCCATCATGATTAGTGGATTGTATCTGATTGTCACCGAAGGGCATGCCCATTCTCATCACCATCCCCCTCTTGTGCATGAACACCGGCACCGGCACACTGATGACCATCATGTCCATGAGCATGTGAATATTCCCGGGGATGAAAAATCCTATCATTCCCATCTTCATGCCCATGAAGAGATCACCCATACTCACCCTCATCGACCTGATATTCATCACCGACATAGCCATCGATAATATTCTGATACGGGAGATTGGCTGAAGGATTCTTTTCATTCCAACCATCAATTATTCCATTTTTCGGGCTGAATCAGTCTACATGGCACTGTGAATTGAGTAGCAGACATCGGGGTGGTGAGATGAGAATACAATTTTGAGGAGAAAAACTCTGGTTTTAGAAGATTTGTGGAAATTATCGCATTCGTAGAGAGGATAAGAGCATATGGATCTTCTGCATACTAGTATGAAAAGTATGATTTGGAAGCTCCGTGATCATACCAACTAAAAAAACCGAAAGTTGGGGGGATGGAAACCACATCTTCAAAGCGGTAAAAGTAAGAGAATGGAGACGGATTGTCATCCCCAAGGAAGCGAGAGAAATTTTCGGCATTCATCCCGGGGATACCCTTATGGTGCTGGGAGACAACAAACGGGGGATTGCTCTCGTAAAAGCAGATAAGTTTCATACGCTCGCGGTGAAAATGTTGAAAATATTTGAGAAGAGTTCAAAGTCCACAGATCAGGAGGAGTAATATGCAGATATGTGTCCTGAACGGGAGTCCGAAAGGAGATAAGAGCGTTACCATTCAGTATGTCAGGTTCCTGGAGAAGGCATTCCCGGAGCAGACGTTCCGGTATCATCATGTCAGCAGGAAGATTACTGCTCTTGAAAAGCATCAGAATGAATGGGAAGAGATTATATCTTCGATTCAACAAGCGGATTGTATTCTCTGGGCTACACCGGTGTATTTTCAGCATATTCCCGCACAATACAAGCGTTTTATTGAACTCATTTGGGAAAGAGGTGCAGATACCCTGTTTGAAGGTAAATATGCGGCATCCCTGACAACCTCGGTGCACTTCTTTGATCAGAAAGTCCATGAATATCTGCGGGGAATCAGCGAAGATCTCGGAATGTTCTGGGCCGGCTCTTTCTCACCAGGAATGAACGATCTTCTGCAAGAGAAGAATCAGATCCAGCTTGTCCGTTTCGGAGAGGAGATTCTCAATGCATGTATGGCTCAACGGCCTTCAATCCGGGCATATCCTCCCATTTCCCAGGAGAAATCACGATATGAAACAGAGCCAGTTCAAAGCCCGGCAGATACAAAGGGAAAACGGATTCTCATCCTCCATGATGCAAAAGAAGGGTCACATCTGCAGGCTATGGTAATGCAGATGAGGGAATCTTTTGGTGTAGATGTAACAGTGAGTCATATTGATGAGATCGGAATGAGAGGAGGCTGTCTCGGGTGTGTACAGTGTGCCTTTGAGAACGAATGTGTATATACCGACAATTTCTGCACATTCTGGAGAGAGGAGGTAGAACCAGCGAATATCGTCGTCTTTGCCGGAACGATACGCGATCGGTACCTCTCCTCTCTCTGGAAACAGTTTTTTGACCGGAGCTTTTTCCTGGGACATATCCCCCGTTTCGCTGGAAAACAGATTATTCTCATGGTTGAAGGCCCACTAGCCCAGGTATCAGGCCTTAGGGAAAATTTGACAAGCCTGATATCCGGAGGAAATCTTGTGGATATCATTACTGATGAGCCAAAGGATTCAGGAATTATCAATAGCATCATTCAGTCCGACGCAGAGCGGGCAGTACGATATGCAACCATCGGATATGAAAAACCTCCCGAATTTCCTTCGGTTGCAGGGCATATCGTGTTAAGGGATGCTATCTGGGGAGACCTTCGGCCTATATTCCGGGCTGATCACCGGTACTATAAAGCCCATGGTCTCTACGATTTTCCCCAATACCAATACTGGAAACGGGTATCACGGCTCTTCTTTTCGCTGTTCATGAGTATTCCCATGGTGCAGAAGAAAGTGAAACCAGCGATGAAAGATCATATGATCGACTCATTTACCCGGGTTTTATCCGAGAGTCCGGTTCTCAAAGCAAAGAGATAACAAAAGAGGATTATCCGGAGTGAGAGAAAGGGGATGAGAGATCAACCAAAGATCTGCCCCTCTCAGGTTTGGATGGTATCAGACCGGATAATTCTCAAAAGTTCCATTCCGGACAATCATGAAGGAGATGGGATAGGTAGCCACCCCGTTCCGATCAAAAGTTACGGATCCAAGGGTTCCATTATATGACCGATTCTGATACCAGGAGTAGATACAATCCGGAGAATTCCCACACTCGGCGGCAGCGGTATAGAGGGAGGTCAGCGCATCAAATCCTTCAGCACCATAGAATGTGGAGTTAACCCCATACTTTTCATGATACCGGGAAAAAAACGGGTGAGAGCGGTTTAACGCCGGAGTAGTAAATATCAATCCTTCTGCTGCTTTTGTCTGGATTAGCGAATTTCGTTCAATGACCCTGGTTGCAACCAGAGGAGTCGTGATTCCCCCGTTCCTGAGAAGGTCAACCACGTTCGCTCCTTCCGACACACTGAGTAAGACCAGAACATCCGGATCTGCCTGCATGATATCTGATATGTTCAGGGTGGATTCTACCGCATTCTGGTCATACCGACTTTTGAGGACGAACTTCCCGGGGAGGAGCTGTTCAAGTGCAGAGAAGTACTGATTACTATAATCATTATCTCCTCCAATCACGGCGATTCGATCAAACTGGTCCAGATATGATGCAAGGATAGGAGATTCCTGTGCAACTCCCGGAGTAAACCAGATCAGGTGATCCATATCCCGCGAGCGGTTTACCGCTGCACTGCCGAGAGCTACCTGGATAATTCCGGTATCCGCAGCATCAGGATACACCACGTTGGAAGTCCAGCTGGCAACGGTTACGACAATCGGCAGATCCGGGGTGATGTTTTTCATCTTTGTCCAGGTCTCAACAGCTACCGCCCGTTCACTCCCTCCATCCATAATTATCGGCTGAATGAACGAGTCTGGGAAATCCTCCTGTACTAAATCGAAGGCTCGTTCGTATTCCGTCCCAATATCAGCGACAAAACCACTTTTCATTACCAGGATCCCGACAGGAAGCGAAGGATGCGTATCCGGGGCAGAAGTATTGCTGCTTTGGCTTTCTGGATCATTCAGAGGAGTATCAGCAGATACAGGAGCCAGAAGGGAGAGGGTAAAAATGAAGGTGAGGAAAATGAAGAATGAAATTTTCTGCATTACCAGTATATCAGAAAGCAAAATAATGAATCATCCGGTTATCAGAAAGCAGAGTGAGGTGAACCATAAAGATGTAACCCCTAGTGGAAAAGATCCGGAATTAAACCAAAATACCTTGACGTAATGCTGCCCAATAGATCCAGAGGATATCCACTCCATGAATCAGAATCTTCTTATTGCTGATGAGATGCTTGTCATTACGCTTCTTCTCATCGCAATAATCGCTTCAATGACCCTGCGGCACCTGAAGATGCCATATACCATAGGACTGGTCATCACCGGCTATGTATTCTCATCAATAATCGCCCCCCAGATCTCCTTCCTTCACTCATTTGACGGATTGACACCTAGCTCAGAGGTAATCCTTTACCTCTTCCTTCCCCCTCTCATTTTTGAGTCGGCGATAGCACTCAATACCCGGTTACTGAGCAAAAATCTCTTTCCGGTACTGGGCCTTGCAATTGTCGGGGTAGTCATCTCCGCAGTGATCACGGGAGTCCTCGTCTCCCAGATATTTGCGATGCCCATCCTCTTTGCTCTCCTTTTTGGAGCACTCATATCTGCAACTGATCCGGTCGCCGTCATATCCCTGTTCAAAGAGATAGGAGTACCAAAGAGATTGCAGATTCTGGTTGAAGGAGAGAGTCTCTTAAATGACGCTGCTGCGATCGTCATGTTTCAGCTCATCCTCACCCTGGTCAGTGCATCCTATCTGTCTGAGAAAATCCCCGTTATTGCAACATCGCTGCAGTTCATCACCACGATTTTCACCTCGTTTATCGGGGGTATCGTAGTGGGACTGTGCACCGGACTACTCCTTCGGGTCATGATCAAAGGGGCACCCAGGCACACCCATATTCACCAGACGGGAACCCTGGTAGCAGCGTATCTCTCGTATCTTATCAGTGATCATTTCTACGGATTCTCCGGAGTGGTCGCAGTTGTGGTTTGTGGATGTGTCGCAGCACGGGCTACATCTGACTGGGTTGGCCCTTCACGCAGAGAAGAGCTGAACCGGTTCTGGGACTATATCGGTTTTCTCGCTAACAGTCTTATCTTTCTTCTGGTCGGAATTACCATTGCCTCACTGCAGGATTTTTCCATTCTCATGAGCGGTGCGATAATCGGGATCCTATTCCTCATCGGGGCAGTCACCCTTGCCAGGTTAATCCCTGTAGTTGGCATCTTCGGTCTTTATAACCTGTTTACCCCCCGTAAGGTACCGTTGAGTTATCAGATGGTCAGTTTCTGGGGGGGTCTCCGGGGAGCAGTAGCCATCGCTCTGTCCCTCTCTCTGAATCCTTCCCTTCCCTACCGCGATGCCATTGTAGCATTCACCGTCACCATCGTGCTCTTTACCACCCTCGTACAGGGACTGACCATAGGTCCGCTGATTCATTACTTCGGGCTTGGTCAGACCCGACTTGTAAAACAGTTTCATCAGTTGTATACGGACCTGGTAGCTTACCGGTCAGGCGCCAGCAGTCTTCAGAATTCAACCATCAAGGAAATTCTGGATCCGGAAACGAACAGGAGATATGTAAGACAATACCAGGCAGCATCTGCTGATCAGATACGAAAGATCCGCAGTTTCTGGGATGATGTCAGGAAAACCCCTGAGAGAAAGAATATTCTCAGATTGTTCTGGCTCGAAGCCATCAGGTTTGAACAGAAAGAATACCGGACGCTCTATGATGAGGGCCTGATTCTCCCGGCGGTGTATGCCGAACTGCAATACCAGACTGCTATCAGAGAGGATCTTATCCAGAGCGGTGTTTTTCACCCACAGGACCAGGAACTCGGGCCTGGAACCAGGTTTCGAAAATGGATACAACAGATAGTAATAATTATTGCCCCAAAAAGCCGGGTATCCCATTATATCCGGAGACGTGGCCAGGTGAACCGGATATTTGCTGCAGTCGCAATTGTTGTCGCAGCATCAGGGACTTCCCGGTATATCAGAGATCTGGCTGCTATCCAGAACCTCAGTACCAAAGAGATAACAGACATTCTCACCGTGTATCAGCACCTGGAAAGTGAATCACGAGGTTTTTTACAGTCAGACCCAGTCAGACAGTCAGAGATATTAAAAGATATCAGTATTTACCTTGCAGAGCGAACCGTCGGAGCAGGGATGATCTCCATGCTTCATCATCATCTGGAAGAGGGTGCGGGAGATGAAAAAACTCTGACCCGGATGATGGATCGGCTGATTGAAGAGAAAAACGCAGCACGGCGTCAATTAGTCCATATCTGCAGGGATTCGCATCCAGAGTAGAGGGATCCAATATCGTAGAGATATCCTATCCTTCATTGTGAATTTTTGTCAGTAAACCGCAGCCATTTTTGGGTTCAAAGAGAGAGATAGCACGACGTGATCAAGCACGATTTTTTCGGAGAAGTGAATTTGGGACCTTATTGGATTTATTTTTAAAACCATATACAAACCAATAATACCCCGGAAGATAGGAGTATGTGTACCACAATTACGGAACTTGTCCATGGTTATACAGCCGTATCCCTTTTTATTTGTCTTCTTCCTCTCCTCCATCCTTACCGGATGTACTGCGTATTATGCATGGACCCGGCGGACCGTACGGAGTGCCCGGACATTCAGCATCCTGATGGCCCTGCTGACCTGGTGGATCTTCTTTTATGCCCTGGAGCTCAGTTTCCCGGATCCTGAACTCCATCGCCTGTTCCTCTCCATAGAATACCTGGCCATCCCCTGGATATCTGGTGCCATAGTGATATTTGCACTTGAGTTCAGCGGGTACGAAAGTGCCCTTACAAAACGAAATATCGCGGTGATTCTCTCCATACCAGCCCTGATTTTTTTCAGTTACTTTACCGACAGTTACCTGCATCTCTTCTACCGGGATGTCCAATTCCTGGTGATTGATAACCTTACTGTGATGTCGATCACCCCGGGAATCATGTACCGGGTATTGAACCTGGCTAATATTTTCGCAATCATCTTCTGCTTTTTCATCATCGTCCGGGTGTTCCTTCATACTCCCCGGGTATACCGGTCACAGTTACTCCTGTGCCTGATTTCCCTGATCATCGCGATGATCGGGATTCTTGAATATTACCTTGCACCCCGGATGTATCCGGATTTTGATGTCAGCCCTATCGTGTTTTCCCTCATTGGAGCGGTGCTCCTGACTGCGATCTTCCGGTTCCGGTTCTTTGATCTCATCTATATACCCTATCACCGTATCTTTGAAAATCTCCTGGAAGGAGTCATGATCCTTGATACCAAGAACCGGATCACTGAGATGAACCATATGGCAGGGGATCTGCTCATGGCAAACCCGGATAATCTCCGGGGATTACCCCTTGAGTCTACAGATATTATGCTAAAAACCGAACTGGAAGACCTTATCGGAGATCAGCATATTCGTAAAACCGTCTCTTTTAGAAAAGAGAAGGGAGATTCTCATTATTACATGGAGATGTATCCGGTAACAGATGCTGCAGATCAGATCCTGAGTCGGATGATCATTCTCCGGGATATCACGGAATCAACAAAAACCCACCGAGCTCTTGGAGAGGCCGGGAAAAAACTGAATCTGCTCAACTCCATCACCCGGCATGATATCCTGAATCAGGTCGCGATAATCGGTGGATATGCAGAGATCCTCCAGATGTCACCTGATAATCCGAAAGCAGAAGACCATATTAAGGCAATTGCATATGCGGCATCTGTCGTAAAAACCCTTATTCAGTTCACTGCTACATACCAGGATCTCGGAGTGAATGAACCTGTCTGGCTCAATGTAAAGAATGTGGTTCAGAATGCATATCGATCTCTCCAACCATCAAATCAGGTAACGGTAATTATTTCCACAGAACTGGTCGTTTTTGCAGATTTGCTCCTTGAAAAAGTCTTTTTTAACCTCATGGACAACTCCATCAGGCACGGGGGAGTGGTAACCCAAATTGTTATCTCTTCAGAAGAACGGGAAGATGGAACTGTTCTCGTGTACGCGGATGACGGATGCGGAATAGAGGAGGAAAATAAAGCCAAGGTGTTTAAACAGGGGTTTGGAAAGAACACCGGATACGGACTCTTCTTAACTGCAGAAATCCTTTCCATCACCGGTATCTCGATCCGGGAAACGGGAACACCAGGAAAGGGAGTACGATTTGAAATGACCATTCCCCCGGACGGAGTGAAAAGGAGAGAAACAGAAGAATGAACTGGAAGGCTGAATACCACTCAACTCTTTTTTCTCCTTCTTTACAACCGTCCTAAAAAATATCAATCTTTGCGGACGGTTTACTGAGAAAAGATCTCGTCACCACTTTTGTTAAGAATTCCGGGGTGGGTGTCAAACCGGACGACGCCAACAACTGCCTTCCCATTCGTTGCCTGTTTCACGATTGCGGTCCCCTCAATACCAAACCCCCCGCAAAGTTCTATTGCCTGAACTCCCTCGGATACCAGAGTTTGCGTAATATCAGCAGCCATCGTATAATTTGCAACACCGACTGTGATCAACTCGACCTCTGGGGTGATGATAACCGACCGGTGGGTTTTCGGGTCTGCTCCGGGTGCAACGAAGATAAATGCCGCTTTGAGTGTCATCAGGTACCATATGCCAGAAAAAGGCATAATCTTTCGGTCAATAGAAGCGAACAAAGAGGGGTTTTAGGTTCTCATTTTCGAGGAGTCAGTTCATGCGACACAGCCCAGAGATACAGAGATGCAACCGAGCCATAAGGAGAGTAATTTTTCCGGTAATTTTCAAATAGCCCTCTTGGCAGTTCCTCAATACCGTAGGTGACTTTCATCCCTCTCTGAATAGCCAGATCATCAAAACTGACCACATCCATTCGTTTCATCGAGAAGATAAGGAGCATCTCTGCTGTCCATCTTCCCACTCCATGTAGAGAGGACAACTGTTTTATCACCTCTTCATCAGAAAGAATCTCAAGACCAGAAAGATCCAGTCTCTTCTCCAGTACTGCTTCCCCGATTCCCTTGATATAAGAGGACTTTCTCAGTGAGATACCGCAACCCTGAATCTCTTCAATGGTGGCTGCAAGTACTTTCTCCGGAGTTATCTCTCCAAGGACTCCCTGCAATCTTGTACCGACTGTTGCTGCTGCTTTTGCAGAGATCTGTTGGGAGATGATGCTCTGCACAAGAGCGGTAAAAAGATCCGGAATCACTTCACGTTCTATAAACCCAATCCGATCAATCACGATCCCAAGTTTCTTATCGTTCTTTTTCAGGTAGGCAAGTTCAGCTTCACCATAGGAGAAAATGGGCAAGTAATCTGCCTCCAAATAACAATGTATTTTTCAGATTTTTCCGGAAAGAGTCCGGCAGTGTCCCTTCTATCCGATCAGAAGGGGTTTCATTCTCTATTATTCAAACGCCTGTTTATAGAGGTCAATCTTGTTCAGATCCACATCAGAGTACCGGTTGCGGATGATCTCAGATATCCGTTTGTGGTAGATATCCTCGATCTGTTCTTCGCTCTTAATCTCAATATTCAGGGACTGGGGTCGTTTGAGCAGAGAACCCTGATATTCCCGGTTCGCATAATGGAATACCCGACCCTGACCCAGCGTAAACACATACTTGCGGATAGCAATCCGGGAAACTCCAGGAGAAAGATCAGAGATGTACGTCACCATATCCTTCATAGAAACCTGGGGGTTCTCCAGAAGGCACTGAAGGAGATTTTTTGCCAGTTGCATCCGTACCCGGCGATCAGTCTGCAGTTTGAGTGTCTGGGAGATGAATGAGTCAATCGGGGAGAGGCTGGTGATATCAGTCGGGGTGATCTCATCCAGCGACCGGAAGATCACCTGTGGGTGCCCGGATGCAGAGACAGTGTTTCGCTCAATCACATCACCGATGTACGATTCAAGAAATTTGGTAAAACTCTTAAATCCATAATTATTTTCCGAGAACGATGGATCCAGCCGGAGCAGATCCAGTTTTAACCGGGAGAGGAGAACCGGCTCTTCCGGATGATTGGATCTGATATACCGGTTGAGGAGATTTCTTCCTTCGGTGAAGAGTTCATCCTGATTGAAAGTATCTGCCGGGGAGTCCCCGTCATCAACTTCTGAAGCATGGATTTCTTTGAACAGATTATTCAGGGAGCAGTATTCAGAGCAGTTCTCCCGGATGACATCTGCGACTGAATCATCAAATCCGACAATATAGACAGGTTTTCCTCTCGCCAGAACCCGTTTGATGACGGGGAGAAAATCCGTATCTCCTGAACCGATGACAACTGCATCAATGATCGGAAAAAACTGCAGATCCTCAAGGATGTCTATTACCATCTGGATATCAGAACCATTTTTCCCACTGGATGAAGTGCTGGGAAGGTACCGGAGATCAAATCCGTACTTGTTTAAATTCCGGACATATCTGAAACAATCGGGTTTGTTCCAGTCGGCAAATGCCCGTTTGATACATAATACTCCTTTACTCAAGGCATAATCAAGAATCGGACCCAGTTCCAGTGGACGATCGATATGAGAGAATGCCTGGTCAGCAGAGATAGCCAGGTTTTCAAAGTCCAGATAAATGGCAATATTCATTGAACGCTGCTGGGATGGTCCGACCATATAGGACATTCAGCCATTATCGTACATAATACCTTCATGTCACCAGTTGACCACCAAGAGGTTTTTAAAGGAATTTCCAAAAATCCTCATCGAATGTTATAAATGCAGGATGAAATGGGTATTCAATCAAATCATAGGAAACAATCGATAAAGTTAGGAGGAATTTATTATCGATTCAAGGATCCAATTTTCTTCAGTAGTGTCGGTAAGGATTGCCTCTCTTCAACATCGGCACATATAACCGGTATACCGGTTAAAAATACTATAGAGTTAACGGGTATACCGGTGAACATGAGTGAATTCGATCAAGATCCTTGAGGTCCTGTATGCCTATAACCGATTCTGGCATACCGGCAGCATTGATGCAGGCATACCCCGGGATCTTCTTCCGGTCTGTCTCTCGCAGCTCGATAACCGGGAGGTTCTCGTGCTCAAGGGTATCCGCAGGTGTGGAAAGTCAACACTTATGGCTCAGGTGATCCAGGAGCTACTGAAACAAGGTGTCAAATCAGAAGCGATTCTCCGGATAAATCTGGAAGAGCCACTTTTTTCTTCAGAGTCATCTATCGATCTTCTCGAGCAGATCTACCGGGTGTACCGGGAAAAGATCTGCCCAGATGGAAAGTCCTGGATCTTTCTTGATGAGATCCAACAGGTTCCCGGATGGGAAATCTGGGTTAAGGGAAGGCTGGAGACTGATAACGTAAAAATATTTGTTACCGGATCTTCATCCCATCTGCTCTCACGGGAGATCGGAACCCGGCTTACCGGCAGAAACATCTCCTTTGAGGTGTTTCCACTCTCATTTGCTGAATTTCTCAGGTTCAAGGGCCTTAAGGTGGCCGGAGAACTGGATTATATTGCCCAAAAAGCCGAAATTAGAAATTTATTCACCGAATACCTGCGACACGGAGGGTTTCCGGAGGTGGTGCTCAGAACATCTCCGGAAGATCGGGAAATCCTGCTCAGGCAATATTTTGATGATCTGGTATACCGGGATATTGTCTCCCGGAATGAGATCCGGGATGTGGTGAGTCTGCGTAATCTGGCAGTATATCTTCTTACCCAGACAGCCCGACTGACCAGCATATCAAAGCTGAAGAACAACTTCGCGATCTCCCAGGACAAGACCGAGAATTATGTCTCTGCCATCATGGAAAGTTATCTGCTCTTTGAACTCCGGGAATTTTCTTACTCATTGAAAAAATCAATGCGAGCAGGATTTAAGCCCTACGCAATAGATACCGGGCTTCGGAACCGGGTTGCTTTTGCATTTTCCGAAGATATCGGCTGGCTGGCTGAAAATGTGGTCGCTACCTCCCTTCTCCAGAAGTCTGAAGAGATATTTTATGCAAAGAACGAAGGTGGGATCGATTTTGTCGTGAAGGAAGGTACGAAGATCACGAAACAGATTCAAGTCTGGTATGAGGATCCATCAATCACGGACATTCCAAAAAGAGAGATAGCAGGGTTTCAGGGCGGAGATGAACGGGCAGAGTGTATACTGATTACGAATGATTACGAAGGGGTTATAGAGAGTGGATCCAGTCCGGTCCGGTGTATTCCTATCAGTAAGTACCTACTAGGAATTCGATAAGGAAAGACTTTCATTTATTACCCGATTTGAAGAGATTTTAATCAATTATCAAATCTGACGATTACACTTCCTACATGAATCGAGAAAAAATAACTCTATTTGAAAGCCTGCTAAAACCATATCCTAATTAATCAAATTCACGCAACTGACTCTATTTCAGTTGCAGCATCATCCTGAAGACGCCAACCTGCACCATACGAAACATGAAACCTGAAACCTGCCCCTTCTGCTCTCCCGGTCATGATGAGATCATACAGGAGAATGATCTGGCTTATACCAGGTATGACAAGTTCCCGGTATCCCCCGGACATCTACTCATAATCCCACGACGGCATATCGCTACAGTCTTTGATGCATCTCCGGACGAACTGGCTGCATTATGGGCCCTGCTTTCAGCCGCAAAAACTTCCCTTGATATCCGGTTCAGACCAGACGGGTACAATATTGGAATTAATGATGGTGCATCAGCCGGCCAGACCATTCCCCATCTGCATATTCATCTCATCCCCCGGTACTCCGGGGATATGTCCGATCCCCGTGGAGGAGTGAGGGGAGTGATACCTCAAAAACAGAAATATGATCCAGATGCCTGATCCATCTGTCACGATTCGGGAAATATCTCGCAGTATCACCCCAGACACTACGAAACAGGAAGTGAGCACCACATCTATGCCTGATTAGATGCCACGACAGTTCTCGGAGATGATCGGGAAGAGCCGGGATCCTGGGAAAGAGTTCCCCTCCACCCGGGGTAACTTTTGTCCAGCGCTTCTGGCCCCGGAATGATCATCCGGGACGGTAAGCATAAAAAGGGGTTTCGGATCTCTGACCATCTTTAGGAATACGAAGACCCAATCATCTAAGAAATGACTTCCTCCCCCGTTGTTGACAGCATCCTTTCCGCCCGATATCTCCGGAAAGGAGAGCATACATTTGAAGATATCTGCCGCCGGGTTGCCAACGCCCTCTCTGATGAGAAGGAAGAGCAGGACCGCTACTACTCTGCGATGATTGCACTCCGGTTTCTTCCCAACTCACCCACCCTCATGAATGCCGGAACCGGGATTGGGCAACTTTCTGCCTGCTTTACCCTGCCAGTGGAAGACTCTATTGACGGGATTTTCAATGCCATGAAACAGGGGGCCATCATCCATAAGACCGGTGGGGGAACCGGTTACAACTTTTCGCATATCAGACCAGAGGGCTCACCTGTCCGATCCACTGATGGGGTCGCCTCCGGCCCGGTATCCTTTATGCGGGTCTTTAATTCAGCCACTGACGTTATAAAGCAGGGAGGCAGACGTCGTGGCGCCAATATGGGGATTCTGAATGTCTGGCATCCGGACATCCTGTCATTTATCAAATCGAAAAAAGTAGAAGGAGACATTGCAAACTTCAACATCTCGGTGATGATGAATGACCGGTTCATGAACCTGGTCGAAGAGAAGTTGTTCGACACCCACTGGCTCACCCACCCACACTCCGGAGAAACCGTGACGGTCGGTCAGATCTGGAATAGCATTGTAGACGGGATATGGAAGAACGGTGAGCCGGGAATTCTTTTCTTTGACGAGATTAACGAGCACAATCCGACTCCGCAACTGGGAGATATTGATACCACCAACCCTTGTGGAGAACAGCCTCTTCTCCCCTATGAGAGTTGTGTCCTTGGGAGTATCAACCTGGATGCCTGTTATACCAATGGAACCTTTGATAAGAACCTCCTTGAAGAGACCATCCGGATGGCAGTCAGATTCCTGGACACGGTCATCGAGCGAAATGTTTATCCCATCCAGGAGATTGGGGAGGCTACCCGGAAGACCCGCAAGATAGGTCTTGGAGTTATGGGGGTGCATGATGCTCTGCTCAGAAGTGGTCAGGCATATGATTCGCCAGAGGGCCGAGAGTGGTGCGAGATGATCATGGAGTTCATCACCCAGACTTCCATCGATGAATCCCGGAAACTGGCAGAAAAACTGGGGCCGTTCCCAGCATGGGAGGGGAGCATCTGGAAGGATTACAAGGTCAGAAATGCAGCCATGACCACGGTTGCTCCAACCGGTACCATCTCTCTTCTGGCCGGGTGTTCGAGCGGTATTGAACCCATCTTCTCCTTTGCTTACACCCGGAAGAACACTGTGGGAAAAACGTTTATCATCGTGAATCCGGTGTTCAAGGAAGCTCTTGAAAATATCCTCGCCACAATGGGCCTGAGCGGAGATGAATTATCCAGGCGAGTCAGTGATGTGATAGAGCATGTACACAAGACCGGAACGATTCAGGATCTAAACTGGCTCCCTGCCGGATTCAAAAACCTGTTCAGGACTGCTCTGGATATCTCGTGGAAGGATCACATTCTGATGCAGGCAACATTCCAGAAACATGTCCACGCCTCAATCAGCAAGACGATCAATATGCCTTCCACGGCCACAAGAGCTGACTGTGAAGAAGCCCTCATGATGGCATGGCGCCTGAAACTGAAAGGGATCACCATCTACCGGACTGGAAGCAGGGAGACGGTTGTTCTCGCCCTGAATGAAGATAAAAAAGAAGAAGCCCCGGTACTGATGACCGATGACGGGAGAAGACTTCCGGAAAAACTTCCTGCACTCAATATTGAACGTCCCAAGGAGCTTGCGGGGAGAACCTATCTCTGCCAATCCGGGTGTTGTCGTCTGTATGTCACGGTCAATCTCCATGAGAACAAACCAATTGAAGTATTTATCAGGACAGTTGGAATCGGTGGCTGCGATGCAAATAACAGTGCCTTGGGCCGGGCAATCAGTACCGGACTTCAGAACGGCATACCATACCAGAAATTCATCAGACAGTTTGGGAAGGTCTCCTGTATCTCAGCAATTAAGAACAACTCATCGGAAGGGCTCTCCTGTGCCGATGTCGTCGGCAGGTGTCTTGATCTCGCTGCAAAGAACCAGAGTATTACTACCCTGAAGGAGTGGTCAATAACCAAGACGGAAGAGAACCGTCCCTGCCCGGATTGCCAGCAACCCCTGGACTTTGGAGAGGGATGTAACCAGGGGATCTGCAAACACTGCGGCTGGTCCGGGTGCAGTTGAAGAGAGATTTCAAATGAATTTCCATCCGGGATAGCAGACAAACATGCTTTGTAGACTTTCGAATTAGCGTCATTATCTTCATCCCTTTTTTTGTGAACAGATGTTGCTTTAATGATTTATTCTTTCCATCAGCCAATTATCAGCCGGATCAGATAAAAGATAAGGAATGCCCCTTTGGAATAATATTCCAGACAATTTTACACAATTCCTAAATACGAGACATATCCACATTATTGAGTGTTTTTCAATTCAATCCCTTTCGTATTCGGATTTCTTCCTTGTGCTATTTTAGGTTATTTTTTGATAGGTAAACTAAGTAAAGGGAAGGGAGGAATCTGGTGCCAGATATTTCTGGCTGGGATGTCAATTCTTTTTTATGCTCTGTTAACGATTGATTACCTTCCTCTTTTGTTGATATCAATTACGTTCAATTATGGTATTGCAAGATTAATCATTGGAAAATGGTCAGTAGATGATGAGCGATCCAATAAAAACTTTGTATCCAATATTCGAAATCAAATCACTTTTACATTTTCACTGATTTCTAAAAACCATAGGAAAGAGGTATTTTTTTGCGGGATTGTTGGGGATCTCTGCTTACTTGCATATTACAAATATTTCAATTTTGTTATCGCCAACCTTGATGCATTAGGATTAACTATTCCACAACAAGATATCATCCTCCCGTTAGGGATTTCCTTTTTTACCTTTACTCAGTTGGCATTTCTTGCTGATTCATATAATGACAAGGTGGAGAGGATGAGTTTTATCTCTTATCTGCAATTTGTCTCTTTCTTCCCTCATCTTATCGCCGGTCCGATATATCACCATGCAGAGATAATTTCACAATTTGAGGATTCCAAAGGGTATTCAATCAATTGGAGTAATATTAATTTAGGAGTCTTTTTTTTCTTTTTTGGTCTCGCAAAAAAGGTCATTATTGCTGATAGTTTGTCCCTTATTGTAGGACCCATTTTTTCATTTGTATCAACAGGAGGGACACCAATGGCACTTGAGGCGTGGATTGGGGCATTGGCATATACCCTGCAGTTATACTTTGACTTTTCCGGTTACTCAGATATGGCTGTAGGGATTGCCCTTATGTTTAATATTCACTTTCCGATGAATTTTTATTCACCGTATAAAGTCACCTCAATTATCGATTTCTGGCGCTGTTGGCACATAACTCTTTCAAATTGGCTTCGGGATTATCTTTACATTCCTCTTGGTGGTAACAGGTATGGAGTACCTAACCAGATAAGAAACATTTTGATAACTATGCTTCTTGGCGGGCTTTGGCATGGTGCTGGATGGACATTTATTATCTGGGGAGGGGTCCATGGGGTGTACCTCATATTCAATCATATCTGGAGGAGGACCGGGATCAGATTACATGCTTCTATCTGTTGGCTGGTTACATTTGTTGCTGTTGTTGTCGGTTGGGTGATTTTTCGATCCGATTCAATAGAGAGTGCTATGATCCTGTTAAAGGGAATGTCAGGATGTTATGGAGTAAATCTCCCAACGTGGATGCCAGACACGGGATATTTTCTCAATTTTAATTTTATTGCCCTCTCTCCGGTTGAGAGTATATTTGCAATAGGTATCGTATGCATATCATTGGCAATTTCCCTATGTCTGCCAAACCTTGTGGAAATGACTCGCCATCAATACGGACCCATCATTCATCCATCTCAAAAAAAGATCCGCCTTATCAAACCGATCAATTTTCCCTTGATCTACACCCCGTCTGTTCGATGGAGTATAATTACGGGATTTATTGCAGTTTGTGCCATTATCTCTCTTCAGACTACATCAGAGTTTTTATATTTCCAATTTTGAGGGTTTATGAGCAACGATCGCTATTTTATTGTTTTTATCACAGTAGTCATAAGCTTGCTAGGTGGATGTGCTGGATTAGCATATGTAGAGGATCCGGGTGGATTGTTTATTGATGATACCGTATATCTACAATTAACAGATCTTCTCCTATCTGGAAAAAATGTTACCAATTTCCCTCCGAATTTTGATGAGAGTAAGTTTAGAACCTTTTTTATCTCTAAAGACTTCAATCACCGGGATGTCATAATTTTCGGATCAAGCAGGGTAATGATGATAAATAATACGGTTCTTACACCAATTATTGGTGAAAATAATTCGGTAATGAACAACTTTCGTTCTAGTGCATCTTTGAAATCAGAACTTTGCTTATTCGAACTATATGCCCAGAAAGAAAGCATTCCAAAATATGTCATTCTTGGAATTGATCCATATACATTGGATAAATCAGATAATCAGAATCAAATGTCTGAAGAACTTTTATCTTCGGGAATGACAAGGATCGGTTGCAAGCAAACTTCAACCACTGAAATTCCAGGATTAACCCGTTATATATCAATCATATCACGCCCGTATATTATGAGGTCTTTGCAGGAGGTTCTTGCAAACAAGTTCTCCTTCAATAACGATATTTCCCCCCCAAAACCCACTTTCCAATTTTATGATTTATCTGATTATACATACCATCCTGACGGGACCAAATCATTATCACAGGCAACTATGCAGACATCTGAGGAAAGGGTGGATCAAGAAGTCAAATCACTCATCTCAAATTCACTACCGAAATATTATAATCACTTTAAATTTGATCCTGAATTAGTCGCGATTTTAACAAAATTTGTGGAGTATCTCCAAAAACAGAATGTCCAAGTATATTTTTACTTATCACCTCAACATCCAGCAATATATGAATCTGCACTTAAAGAGAAAGATAAGAGGACATTTCTTGAAGAAGAGGTGTTTCTAAAAGCCTTTGCTCATGATCATAGTATCCCATTAATTGGTTCATTCGATCCAAGACCATGGAATCTCTCGTCTAAAGATTATTATGACTGGAGTCACCCCAAATATGAAGTTGTTAAGAAAATATTTGAATCGTACAAGAGTGAATCATAAGAATTAGCGATCACTGGAATCAATTCAGATAGAGAACTTCATTTCCCAATTTTTCTCTAAAATAATAAGATATAGCAGAATAGGAAACCAATAATCCCATCTCTGTATGAGCATCATATGGTCTTTTTCAGTTCACCTATTTCAGCCATATAACCGACACTCGGCAGCTAAGATAATGCCTCGATGAATATTTGTACCAAAAGCTTAAATCTAAGAAGATCGACCATTAATTTGCTAATGGTCGTAATAGATGGCTCCATTGTAACTGTTTCTCATCTAGGACTTATTGCTGGATTGATCGATGAACTTAAGATCGTTGAAACGATCGACAAAAATATCCCTAAGAAACGAGGACACAAAATAAGCCACGGTTTAGTAGTCAAGGCCCTTCTATTGAATTGCCTTGGATTTGTTGAGCGCCGTTTATATGTAATGCCTGATTATTTTGAAGATATCGCCACCGAACGGCTCCTGGGTCCCGGGATCGAACCAAAACATCTCAATCAGTACCTTTTTGGTGAGACACTCGACCGGATATCAGAATTTGGGCCTACTAAGTTGTTCAATCTAGTAATTCTCATTATACTGAACCTCGTAGATCTTGGCATCCTTCGCATCCACATCGACACAACATCAGTATCGGTCACTGGTGAATATGACTATGATTTCAGTACTCGACTCATTCGGCTCATCCGCGGTCATTCGAAAGATCATCGAGATGACCTAAAACAGTTTGTCATAGCGTTATCAACGGATCAACGAGGAATTCCCACCCATATGGAAGCCCTTTCTGGAAATGAATCCGACATAAAGACTCTTCTAGGTGTCATATCTAGGATACGAGAGAGCATTGATTTGGACAAGACAGTCTATCACATCGCCGATTCAGTTTTTTATATAGCAGAAAATCTGACCACATTAGGGTCCCATTGTTACTGGATAAGCCGCGTCCCGGAGACCATACTTGAAGCAAAAACCGCATATCCGCGGATGTTATATGGGAGCCTTGTTCTGATTCTCGATATATGTGTAGCACCGATTCAAGTTCTTATGCAGGAATCCAACAGAAATGGTTTCTGTATCATTCAACTGAACTAAAAAAACGCCAGATCGCCCATGATGAATCGAGAATGGAGAAACGATTAGAGAAGGACCAGACTTCTCTGCATACCTTGCTCATGAAAGGATTCGCCTGCGAAGAAGATGCCAGACTAGCCATTGAACGATGGATTGGAAAACACCCGCGGTACGATACAAGTCAAGTCGGGTATAAGGTTGTAAATCAACGAAAGAACGGAACTCGTGGAAGGCCGAAAAAGGGAGAAGAATTAGTAATGAGGGTCTATCCCACCTGTACGCTGTCATATAATATGGAGATTGTAGAGCAGGAACGTAGCCGGATGGGGAGGTTTATTCTCGCTTCAAATGACCCATCACTCTCACCTGATGAATGCCTACAATATTACAAGGAGCAGAGTAAGGTGGAGAAGGGATTTCGATTTCTTAAAGATGATTCATTCCACGTGGCGGACGTATTTCTAGAAAATGAGAACCGTATCGCTGCCTTGTCAATGATTATGGTACTCTGTCTTTTAATCTACACATTTGCTGAGTGGATGATAAGAAAAGCGCTTGAAGAGCAGGATAAAACGGTACGGGGCCAGACTGGAAAGTCAACCAAAAAACCTTCAGCCAAATGGATGTTCCAACTTTATCGTAGGGTTCGGGAACTTAAGGAACAGTGCGGAGAGTATGTCGTTTGCCGAATCGTAAACTATACAGAAGAATTACGAGAAATATCGCGATTACTCGGGCCGAATATTGAAAAATATTACTTGTAAATAATTTGGTGCCGAATGTCGGATATAATATCCCAAGATCCAAAAATCAGATAGAAGATTAATCCATAAATTTGCGACATCGAAGGCCGGTTTTTCTTATTAGACTGCAGGGATTATCATCTCTCTGAACTCATAGAATCAAGAAGAAGACTCGGTTCATATTCTCAATTTTTTCCGTGCAATGAGAAGGATGGGAAAGATAATCCCCCCGATCAGAGCAAGTGAGGTAACAACTGCAAAGAGCACCTGTTGCAATGCATACAGGAAGACGGCTTCTGATGGAGTTGAACCCAGATGAGCAATCGTAAATATCCCCTGTAACCCCTGAATCATGGCAAGACCAGGTACCATCGGGATACCTGCAATGACTGCCAGGAGCACTTCCGGAACATGGGCATATCTCCCAATAACGGATGCGATGAGGGTTGCAAGAACCATTCCAACAAGAATCGAGAGGAACGGATCAAACCCAAAATACATACTGGTTTCCCTTACAATCCGGGCACTAAAACCACAGATAATACAGACGAAAAGGACAGAGTGAGGAGCATTGAAGAGCGTGGCAAATCCGAGTGCTGCAATCCCGGCAGCGACACTCATATACAGGATACCAAAGAGAGGATCAATGCCAGAGAGAGCCGACTGAAGAGGGAGATCCATAATGCTCAAAGGAATGAGCAGGGCTCCGGAGATGATACAGATCTGGGTAAAGACCGAGGTCAGTCTGGCTATCCCGCAATAGGTATGATCCCTGATGATGTCAAGTCCGCCATTGATAAGGAGGGCACCGGGAATGAGAAACAGGACACTGGATATCAGGGCGATTTCTGGTGTTTTTGTCTGTGACAGTGGCATGAGGAGAGCAGCACACAATCCTCCGGTAAGGGCCGTCAGAAGAGTGGATACGTAGAGATTATTCAGGGATTTTCCATATTGGTGACGTATCAGAAGTCCTGACATGGCAGAAACCGCAATAACCCAGAGAGCAGGAATATCTGCATGATTGATCCATCCGAATGCAGAGCACGCGATACTGGTCATTATCAGGATCACAGGGAGAGAATAAGCGAGAGGAGCAGTTTTTATGCGAAGGATATCTTCACGGATAGATGTGACATCCCCATGATATGCTGGCAGTCTGTGGAGCAGTCTGCTCACTTCATGGAGAACGGAAACATTGACCCGGGAAGGCTCCCGGAGCACATAAAGCCGGTTCTCCAGGTGATCTCTCTGGTGAACACTCAGTTCAATTGCTTCATACCCAATAAACAGATGGACGGTTTCATCGCCAAAAGACCGGGCAAGCCATCTCACCGAGTCTGATACCCGTTGAACCGTTGCCCCTGCTTCATAGAGCAGGATTGCAAGATCCAGGTAGAGATCGACTTTCTGATAAATGGGTTGAGTCGTCAGAATTTCGGGCTTCATCGATTAATCCTCGCCTGAAACATCCACACATATCCATTATGAAAAATCGGAGTTATCCTTTACTCCCTGATACCAGTTTTTTCATGATATTGACAAACCGGGTATTACTGATCGGATGATGGCTGATCACGTTCCCCTCATACAGAATACAGAATGTCCCAAAAGCACAGGGAGATTGCTGGACCGCATCAGCATCCTCAAGTTCTACGAGCTGAGGAGAGAGACCAAAGACATCTCGGGAGGTCTCCATAATCTCCCGGACATTCTTCACCGAATAGGGGCACTGGGCAGATCGAAGAATTGTCAGACCTTCTGAATAATTCGCTGCTCTGGCACCCAGATCAGGTTTGAACCCCGGAGGTGGAGAAGATGGATCAAAGCGATACGCCAGGAGTTCAAAGTCGGGGGGAGCAGATTCGATCACCTCAAAGCCCAGTTTCAAAAAGATATCCCTCTTTGCCATAAATGACCCGTTCCGGGTGACAACGGCAACCCCTGCCAGATTTTCTCTTCGTGCATCATCGATACATTGGGAGATCAATAATGAGCCATACCCTTTCCCTTTGTATTCTTTCCTGAATCCGGTAAAGATACATTGAATTACCAGATATCCATCCGCATCAACCGGACGATGAGCAATGCTTCCGGGAAGATATTCTATCATCCCCTGGTACCCGTCAGTGGGAGAATGAAGAATCTTCATCCGGAGTCCCTGGGGATAATATTCAGCAAACCATTCGATCTTTCGCCTGAGCTCTTCATGTTTCGTGAGATCCTTATACCCACAGACACCGTACCGAGAGATATTATCAGGAGTTATATCGATAATTTCGAGATTATCCATGAAGGAAATCATCAGTTGAATCATAAATAGTGATGGTTTCTCAATTTTGAACCATCGTATCCAGGGATAAGTATGGAGCATTCCAATTCAAATTTCCCATTTAAATAGGACAAAAAAAGAAACCAGGTTACCGGATGATTCATGTAATCACCCGGAGAGGAACAGGTTCAATAAACAAAAAGGTTAGGTAGTAGCAGGTATCAGAACGCCCCCATTCACCAGAGTAAAGATCTTTCCTTCGAGCCCGCTGTTACCGGGAAGATCTGGATCATACGTGACAGTAAACCCGTTTCCGACAATATTGGTGATAGATTTGTTCATTATTCCTCCCGAATCGGACAAAGTTGTCAGATTGGAATCACCGGTTACCGTCCAACTGCTGGTGGCATCGAGAGTCAGTCCTGCTGAATTGATCGCACCAGTCAGAGAAGAACCATTCCGAAGGGTTGCATTGATGGAACTAATCGCATCGGAGATCAGGGAACCACTCAAATCTTCGCCATCAGCAGTAAGGGTAACGATGCCTCCGTTCTTTCCTTCCGTGCCCCACCGGGATGTTCCTGCCGCTTTAATCAGGATGTCGGAAGCACTGGTCAAATCCACTCCGGTCAGAGAGATAATTGCATCGGTGTTGGTGACAAAGAATGCCGGACCATCAGTTACCGTATAGGAACCACCAGTCATTGTGAACACCCCTGTGCCTGTCTCGGCATCACCGGAGAAACTCTGATAGATCATCGTACCACCGGTCTTTTCAACTCCTCCGGTAAGGGTGGTGTTGGTAAGAGTGATCGAATTAAATCCTTCAATGACTGCAGCTTCGGTCCCTTCAGAGGTTATTGTGGCATCCGCAACATCAATGTCCCCGGTTGAATAAATACCCGGAGAGTCAGATCCGGATGAGAAGATTGTTCCCCGGGTCACATTCACGGTTCCACTCCCCCGATCGGTAGCGACTGGTGCACCATGGGGCCCGGTAGTGGTGATATCGACATCGGTGAGGGACAGAGAACCGCCCAGAGTCGCCATGACTCCATGACCTCCATCTCCGGATGCTTTGATCGTCATGTTGGAGAGAGTAATTGAGGTTCCGGTTCCCGTTGGAATGACGCCATTGGCTCCAGAGCCGGTACTGGTGATGCTTCCTCCGTTGATCGTCACGACACTCCCATTGTTTGCAAGCACTGCACCATTCAGCCCATAAAAACTGCTCGCATCAGAGGATGATGTGTTTCCGGAGGTGAAGACCGTAGGATTAGTAAGATCCAGCTTTCCCCCGTTTGTTACATAAATGGCAGAAACATCAGTCTTATCGGAGGTATACGTAACACCAGAAGAAGAGTTGATCCCTCCGTCGACCGTGAAGATACCACTCAGAGTATAACTGGAAGAACCAGTATTTCCACCCGGAGGAGAACCTCCCGGGGGAGCTTCGCCGGGAGGCATCCCCCCCGGTGGTGCATTCATATCATTCACTGCAGAACACCCGGCAAAAGATCCCATCAGGAGTGCCAGAAGAAGAGCAGTAAGTAGGAATTTTATCGTTGCCATGTGGATCACCATTTCATTTCAAGGAAAGGTAAGAAAAGAACCATTTTCAAGCAATTTCAGCAGGTTCTGTCAGGGTATGAAATCCTGATGACCTGATAATTGTATCTTTGCGTTGTTACCAGAAGATGATAAAGAATATTCAACAGAGTGGTTGCGTGTAGTATCCTGCCAGAGCAGCGGGCACCATCCAGAACAGAAACAGAGGTGGAAAGGGTACGATGACTTGCGAAGCGGGAGAGACGATGCACATACAAAGGTTGTCATCCTCCACACGATGTATGCCAACGAAGGAGACAACCCCGGATTCCTGAATGAGCCGATCAGATACCTGCGCGATTGATGATCAACATAACCAGTTCTTTTGCAGAGTTTATGGGGAAGTCCGTCGGTTTTAAAAACTTTTCAAATACCTCCCCAACATTACACACAACCAGTCCTCCCACAGTCATATTCCCTGCAGCACCTTTTGGAAGAGCTGCAAATACGTCTGAAGCAGAAGAAACCGGAAACGGAACTCCGGAAAGTGCTTCGATCCAGTGGTTGATGATCTCCTCTCTCATCCCCATATAAGGGGATCTCCTGTATCACGATACATATATATTCCGAATTGAATCTCCTCAGAAAATGAACCCGGGAAGAAGAGATCAACTACCGTAGCCCCCCCGTGGCTCCCATAATTCCCAAACCACTCCCTTTATCATCAACCAAAATGCAGGAGTATTACGGGATCATCATGTCGAATACTGCCCAATCATCTCATATGACCGGAAAAGAACTCCTCATAGTTCTGGTGATATCTCTTGGATCCTTTATGGCCGGTCTTGATGCGACCATTGTAAATATTGCTCTGCCAAGTATTGCCAAGGCATTTGATGTCTCCACCGTCCTGGCATCCTGGGTACTGAATGCATATCTTATCATCCTCGTCAGTCTTCTCCTGGCTGCCGCCCGTATTGGTGACAAACACGGATACAAACCAGTATTTATCGCTGGATTTGCAATTTTTACCATTGGTTCAGCACTCTGCGGGCTGGCATCAGGAGTAGATCTGCTCATTGTGTTCCGGATGATTCAGGCGGTAGGTGGTGCCATCATCGCCGCATTGGGGTCGGTGATGGTCACGGCTTACATGGGCGAAAAGGTCAGAGGCCAGGCTCTTGGTCTGGTTGCCATGTTTACCATGCTCGGGGTTGCCCTCGGCCCGGTGCTTGGGGGGTTTTTAACCAGCAGTTTCTCCTGGCAGTTCATCTTCTACGTCAATGTTCCGGTAGGAATAATTGCTATCCTCCTTGGAATTTCGATGATTCCTCCTCTTGCACCGGCCACTCCGTCCTCACGCCTTGACACCCCCGGGGTGATTCTCATTTTCATCGCTCTCAGTTCCCTGATATTCGGCCTGAATAATATTCAGGGTCCGGAGATGCTCAAGGGAGCAGAGGCTCTTGCTCTCTCGCTCTTCGCCTGGATCCTTCTTTTCTTCAGAGAGAAGAAGAGTTCTGAGCCGCTCATCTCACTTTCCATATTCAGGAACCGCTCGTACACTCTGCAAAATATCAATATTCTCATCCTTCAGATGGGTCTTGCCGGAGTCATGTTCCTGATGCCATTTTACCTGGAGATCGTCAAGGCACTGCCCACCGGAACATCCGGGGCTCTGCTCCTTACCCTTCCGGTAGGAAATATTCTCACAGCTCCAATCGCAGGAAAGATTTCTGATGTTATCGGGACCAAAAAACCGATTATCATCGGATTTGTGATCATGATCATCGCGCTCTTTATGCTGTCCCTGATATCCGTGCATACCGGAGTCCATGAGGTGGCTCTCTATCTGTTCATTCTGGGAGCAGGGGCAGGAATCGCTTATGCACCGCTGAATAGTGCCATCATGGGAGAATCTCCGGCAAGTGAGCGGGGAATGACCTCAGGACTGCTGAAGATGATGACAAACCTTGGATCCACTCTCGGGGTGTCTGTCACTATGCTGGTAGCGACAATCGCCCTTGGCCCAAACATGGCCGGAGTGTCTGCACACACGATAAATCCAAGCGAACTCAGTGGGGCATTTGATGCCTCGTTCCTCTTCTGCATGGTCATTCAGATCATCGCCTTACTCCTCATTCTCATGGTGCGGGAACAACAAAGCCCGAACAACCCGGGTCAGGTTACCACATAATTCAAAAGACGAAGACATATGCCACCAAATACAAGACCAGATGCAATAACCCGTGCAGAGATGCCAGCATCAGCACAGGGAAATCCTGCAACCCCGATCATTATCGGCCTGATAGGAGTGCTCATCTTTTTCCTGCTTCTCCTTCTCTTCATGGGCGTGATTCCGTTCGAAGTGTTCAAAGGAGGAGAAAAGGAAACGAAAAACCTTGATGCAGCGATAAACCGGTCCGAGTCCCAGGCAATGCATAACCTCAACTCAACCGGATCCCTCTACCCGGCCGGCCCTCCGGCAACGCCTGATCCAATTCTATCCAGCCTCGAAGCACCTTATGCAGCAGAAGAGGAAAAAGAAGAACGATCAGAGGACTCATAACTTATCTGATCCACTCCCCCCTGGATTTATAGGCAGATCAGATGTTTCGCAGAGAGAAATCTGCATCCGGGCGATTATTCGGTATATTTTTGCCTGGGTGCTGAGTGTCCACCGATCAAATATCAGAGATTGAAACGGTTGCCAGATGACTACCCAGCAGAAGATCACCAGGATATTTTGTATCACCAACGCCAGAGGATTATGTTCATATCTGCTGGCAAGTGCAATTCCTGCAAATGCGGGAATGCAGACTGCTAGAGTAAGTCTAAACTCACGCAACCCCACACGGATACTCCGTTTCTTTTCCTTCTCAATGTTTTCTGCACGGCGAAGAAAATGAGCACGAACAGCAGAAGGGATGGAGGTTTTTCTATCTTCTGTCAGTTCTGCAGGGGGGATCCCGATTGACAGAGCAGGCAGGTCCCGGGGATGCAACCCGGCAATCTTCTCTTCGACAACCAGAGCGATCTGATCCTCTGCCTGATCTGAGAGTCCCCGGATATTTTCCGGATAGGGATCATCAGAATCATACATTCCAGCAATCGAACGAAATGATACATGTAGTTCCTTCGAATATCGCCCCATATGAATACTCATTTACTCACCAGACATGCGAATTTCTCCATCCGATTATTGAGAGATACAGAGGTAACACCAGTCTTCATGGAAGACATATCCTGAAGTATGAGTATTAAGTCCTCCGACGGAAAGGAGGATGAAAGAAAAACCAACTAAACTGGAGCCTCAGGTTCTTTCTGACAGAACGCGAACAGAGAACAATATCTGTTTCAGGATATTTCATACATCAGGGCATTTTCCCCGGAGACTCTATTTCCCGAATTTGAAACGAAATATGAATGAAGCAGGGGTGATCTATCGGGATATCAGCGACATCAGACGGTATAATCCAATCACTCATCGAAAGGAAGATATCCCGGCAGATGAGAATGGATTATTGAACCAGATAGGTGAATTTTTCTCATGACTGCTGAAATCATTACCCGTGGGGGCTTTTTAGCCCGTGGAATATTTGGTCTGATCATCGGTATACTTTGTTTCGCCATTCCGATTGCCATGCAGAATGTTCTTGCCTACATCATCGGGATATTTCTCCTGATCATTTCCATTGCAACCGGAGGGATGGCACTCTCCCCGGAGGCAGAGATTAAACACCGGATACCGGTAGTAATCCTTTCAATCATCGGAGTTATCCTTGCCATCATGGTCTTCCTCTCTCCAGTCTGGATGGTGGTCATCTATACCCTCCTGATTGCAATCTGGATGATCATCACCGGACTTGTTGAGGTTCTGCTCGCAATTTCTCTGGTAGATCTTCCCCACCGGTTTCTTCTCTGGATAAGCGGTTTTATCGGAATTCTTTTCGGAATCCTCATCGGAGCAGTGCCTATCCCGACAGCCGGATCCATGTTGATGATTCTCTTAATCGGCATGTACTGTCTGATATTTGGAATCATGAGCATCATCGTCAGCCTTCTGATGAAAAAGGGTGATGCTGTTATTACTATCTGACCGGACTACCTTTTTTTTAAAATCAAATAGAGCACGGGATTCTGCAGATTTGCAGGATTCTTCCGGTTATTTTTCTGAAACCATCCGCATAGCGGTATCCAGATATGCTTCATACTCCTGATCCGTGATAATGCCCTTCTCCCGGTGGGTATTGAGCATCTGTACCATCTCCGCATATGCACGTAGTTGTGCAGAATCTGTGGCCCGGGTTTTGACTTTCTCTCGCTCTTCGATAAATCCGGTAGCAAGAATTGCCGACGGGAGTGCCAGTACCAGCACTCCGGCAACCGTAAAGAGGGATCCGATAAATTTTCCCAGCGGGGTCACCGGAACCATATCCCCATACCCAACCGTGGTTACGGTCATCATTGCCCACCACATTGCTGCCGGAATACTCGAAAATTTATCCGGTTGAACCGGGTATTCGATGAGGTACAGAAGGGTGGAGGAGAACAGGACCACAAAAATCAGAAAGAAGATCATGATCACAAAGACCTCCCGCTTGTGAAAGAGCACCCGCCATAACTGATCCAATGACTTCGAATACCGCGAATACCGGGCAAGTTTGAATATGGAGACGATCCGAAACGTCCGGATCAGGGTGAGATGTCGGGGGAAAGCGTAGGGAAAAAAGAATGGGATGATTGAGATGAGATCAATGATCTGGTACAGATGAAGAGCATATCTGACCCGATCGTGGATCTTCCCTTTCCAATCCCTCGCCGTGGTGCATGACCAGAGACGAAGGACATATTCAATCGTAAAAACGGAGATACAGAGGGTAATGATCGGAGTGAGGATATACTCGTTCGGGATGGCGATCGAATGTACGGTGAATATGATGATCGCCATTGTGTTGATGAGAATAGCACCCGCTATGACAAGTTGAATCAGGACAGCAACCCGGTCATGGAGATCCGGTTCATCAAGCAGGGTATGTACCCGTAGTTTCACCAGATCATATCGGCTGACAGGAACATCCGAAGAGGATGCCTGGTTTATCTTCAGAGTCACTCAAGTGCCTGCATATCTTTTTCCGACATCTCCCAGGGTTGAGTCCACCGGGTTGCATTTCCTGCCAGATCAATCGCATCTTCGAGTTCTGAAAGAGATTTTGGAGCACTCATGTCACCATGATAGTGTTCTACCTGTTTCACCGTATCTCCGAGCGTGAGGGTAATCACCGCCGTGGGCATATCAGTGATATCATAGGAAGTATATGCATTTTTCATGGTTGAGAACCGGATTTTCTGCACCAGATCCATCAGTGACCCAAAGGATGTCTCATTGATAGTTCCTTCCCTGACTCCGGTTTCTTTTACAAACTTCTGTCCATCATAGATAACAGTCCCATTTCCTGAAAGGGTAAGAGTATACACCGGGCAGGTCCCATAACACATTCCCCGCTCAAGGGTGATACTCGAATTTGAAAACGAATTCTCCGCTATCACAGAGGGAGCGAAACATGCAAAAATCAGGAAAACCGCAAAGTATTGAACAAATATCCCGGATCTCATACACCTGAATCTACCAGGGAATATAAAAAAAGATCTTTTGAAAGGGATTTATGCGGTAGTATTGCCGATTGTGCTTTTCAGATCTTCAGCTTTGCGGGCTGCATCTTCTGCTGCTGAGGTGTTTCCAAGCATTTCCTGTGCAGCTGCAAGTTTCTCATACATATGCACAAGATCTTCAATGTCAAGGGATCCCGATCGACTGAATTCATCAATCGCTGTTTCAAATGCCTTTACTGCATCCTCATACTTCTGGAGGTGGATCAGAACCCTGCCTTTTCCTGCATACGCAACCCAGGCACCGGTTTCAGATTCAGAAAGACTGATCGCCTTTTCATACGAGTCGATAGCAGTCTGATACCGTTTCATCCCTTCAAGAGCCATTCCCCTGCCAAGCCATGCTTCATAGGAGTCAGGTTTAAGCCCGATTGCACTCTCAAAATCGTGTTTCGCATCAGAATAGGATCCGGCAATCAGAAGGTTGTTCCCGGCAGTCAGATACGAAGAAACACTAGGGATGATCACTTCGGTCGTTGATTTATTGGATGGAGTATAGAAATCCGGAGCAATACTAGTGTCCAGACGCTGGAGCAGCCAGTCAGGTGCACCGAGCGGAGAACCCTGGGTATACCCGTCATCACCCACAACAGGGGCTATGATGAGAAAACCAATGAAACAACAGAAGAACGCCTGAAAAAACTTTGCACCATTCAGGCGGGCGATACACGAGAGAACCGATCTCATTGTACTCACCTTATCCTCATGAAAGAGATGCTTTCCTGTAATAACCGGGTTCATCAGATCAAAAAGGGAGAATTGATGGAATTTCCAAATATTCAGATAAAGCCGCGCAAATGCTGGACCTTCAGGCCCGCCTCGGGCTGTCTCTCTTCTCTTCTTCGAACCGTTTCATCTCCAGTTCCCGGAGATCTTTGCGTTTGATCTTTCCGGATATGGTCTTGGGCAGCTCAGAAACAAATTCAATCTTTCTTGGGTACTTGTACGGAGCAGTTGCTTCTTTTACATACTCCTGGATTTCACGAGTGAGCTTATCTGATGCCTCAAACCCGGGTTTGAGAACAATAAAGGCCTTGACAACAAAACCTCTGATGATATCGGGAGATCCAACCACTGCACTCTCTGCAACCGCCGGGTGTTCTGCAAGGGTGTTTTCCACCTCAAAAGGTCCAATCCGGTATCCGGATGCTTTGATTACGTCATCGTCACGACCGACAAACCAGAAGTAGCCATCCTCATCTTTCCTGGCACGGTCACCGGTGTAGTAGAATCCACCCCGGAAGACCCCCTGGTTTGCTTCATCATTATTATAGTACTGAAGGAACATCCCCACCGGTTTTGGATCCACTTTAATCGCAATGGAACCCTCTTCTCCTACTTTGACCGGCTTTCCTTCTTCATCATGGAGTTCAACATGCCATCCGGGAGAGGGTTTACCCATGGAGCCGTATTTTGGCTGCATACAGGCAAAGGAACCCATACAAAGAACCGTCTCGGTCTGCCCGTATCCTTCATACACCTCAAGACCGGTCATATCCTTCCAGGCTTTAATGACTTCAGGGTTGATCAGTTCTCCAGCACTGACACAGTGACGAAGCTCAGAGAAGTCATATTTGCGAAGATCAGCCATTACCAGCATCCGATAAATGGTTGGTGGAGCACAGAATGTCGTGATTCCGTACTTCTCAATGAGAGGAAGCAGTTCAGTGGCATTGAACTTGTTCCGGTAATCATAGACAAAGATGGCAGCACCCTCGATCCACTCACCATAGAGTTTGCCCCAGGCAGACTTCGCCCATCCAGTGTCAGAGACCGTAAAGTGGAGATCACTGCTCCGGACATCGTGCCAGAACCGGCAGGTCACAATATGACCGAGCGGATAATCATGAGTGTGCATCACCATCTTTGGCTCGCCGGTAGTGCCTGATGAGAAGAATATCACCATCGGATCTGAGGAGCGGGTCTTATGCATCCCTTTCAGGTTGATGATCCGGGAGGATACCGGGGCAGGATAATCAAGTTCAGTCAGGTAGGAGATCCAGCCGGGACGCTGGGCATCATTCACCATCTTTACTTCCAGAGATGGACACTGACTCTGGATAGCCTCAATCTTCTCGGCATTCTCTTCAGAGGTGATGATCATCTTCACATCTGCAGCCTGAACCCGGTATGCAATATCCTTCTGGGTCAGCATGGTCGGGGCTGGAATGTAAACCGCACCAATCTTGATCAGGGCGATGGTCATGAACCACCATTCCGGGACCCTGGGGAGCATGATCATAACCTTGTCACCTTTGCCGATCTTGTATTTAATCAGCATATTGACGATCTGATTAGACCGGCGGGAGATGTCACGGAAAGTATAGATGTGCTCATCCCCCAGCTGGTTGGTCCAGACCATCGCTATCTTATTGCGGTCTTTCTTTGCCCAGGCATCAATCACATCAAACCCAAAGTTGAAATATTCAGGAACCTCGATTCGGAAATTCCGATACGTTTCCTCATAATTCTGCATATTGTGACGGACAGGCACCGGAGAATCATCGATGATCGGGCCGGTCTGCCCGCAGGGATATATTCCAAATCCGGAGAGACGACGAAGCTGACGAGTACAGGCTTCCGTGATCCAGTCAGAGCGTGATATCTGCCTGACATTGCACTCCTGATCAACCCGCTTGGTCAGATCATCTTCCATGGTTATTGAATACCGGACCATACTACCATGTGGTGCAGGTTGAGAGATAATTGTTTGGTGCAGTTGTAATTCATTGAAGCACCAGATATGACCCCCAGGGATTCACAAAAATCAGGCAAAATGGGAGAGAAATAAGGGGAAAAAAATTTAGGCTGGTGTGAACCAGAAAAAGAGGTTATTCGTTTTCTTCCCGGATCATGGATATGGCCTTCTTCGGGCACTCATTCGCGCAAATGCCACATCCTTTACAGAAGACCAGATCAATCTCAAATGTACTGTCAATGACTCCGTCAGGACAGTACATCGCACACATTCCGCAGGAGTTACATTTTTCCCGGTCAACAACCGGACGGAACACCCGCCAGGTACCGGTTTTTCCACAGGCCCCCTCAACAGGCCGGGAAATTGCGAGTCGCTCTCTCATACCACCAGCTCCTCATATGCCATCATGGCAGCGTTCAGATTCCGTTCATCTGCAAACATTTCTTTTATCGCTGCCCGTGCAGATTCCCGCGAGAAAAGGCCCATCTTTGCAAGAGCTCCAATCACCGGAGTGTTCAGAATCGGACTGCCGGCGACAACCAGGTCGGTCTTCAGAGCAATGCCGGTCAGATCGACAAAAGATGTCTGGTATCCCTCTGCGGCCTTCGGAAGTGCCGGTGCATTAATGAGCACTTTCCCGTCAGGTTTCAGTCCGTCAAAGACATTGACAAGGTCAATGATGGACGGATCAAGCACCACTACCAGGTCTGGCTGGTGTATCTGGGAGTAGATCTTGATCGGCTGATCATCGATCCGGATGAAGGATACGATTGGCGCACCACGGCGTTCTGCTCCGTAAAACGGAGCTGCCGTTGCATATTTTCCATCACGAAATGCTGCAAGTGCCATCAGTTTTGCTGCAGTCACTCCGCCCTGACCACCCCGGGAGTGGAGTCGTATCTCGTACATCAGGCCTCAACTCCAAACCATTCTTCAGTTCCGATTTTCCGGTTCCGCACAAAGGAAGCGATATCATTATACGTCACTTCCTGTCCACCAAGACCGGCAATTACATTGTAGCATTCTTTTCCGGTCTTTGCACGGATGGAGCCGGCAAGGATACCGCCAAACCCGAAGGAGTAGTTCCGATCAATGACCACGAGTTCGCGGTCACCAAAGTCAAGGTCAGGGAACGGACGCAGCCATCTTACCCGCATGGCTCCTGCTTTGATTCCTTCTTTACGCAGGATGTCAATGGCAACCTCTGCTTCTTTGCCAAGGGTTCCCATCGAAACGATGAGGACCTCTGCATCTTCGCACTGGTAATTATCAGTCCAGGAGTACGATCTGCCAAACCGTTTCGCAAACTCTGCTTCGGTTTCCCGGATGACATCCACCGATTCGCGGATGGAACGTTCAATATCATACCGGATCCGGACATAATCAACTGAAGAGGTCATGCATCCATACCCACCCGGATTTTCGGTATCAATCCGGTGATCGAGGACGAGTGGAGGAATAAAGTCCCCCGCACTGACCTCTTCAAGCTGTTGCGTGATATGAGAGAGGGCAAATCCGTCAAGATTGATCATGACCGGCAGATACACCCGGCGATCCTCGGCGATCCGGAATGCCATCAGGGTTGCATCGTATGCTTCCTGGACCGTGGCCACGTACACCTGAAGCCAGCCGGTGTCACGTGCCTGCAGGGAATCGGTGTGCTCAGCCCAGACGTTCCAGCCCGGCCCCAGAGCACGGTTCACATTTGCCATGACGATAGGAAGCCTGGCTCCTGCTGCCCAGTTTACCATCTCATTCATGTACAGAAGACCGTGTGAACTGGTTGCAGTGAAAGTCCGCACTCCGGTGATGCTGGCACCAATACAGGCAGCCATGGCTGAGTGCTCACTCTCCACCGGAATGTAACTGGCTTTCATACTTCCATTCGTGACAAAGTTCGCAATCTGTTCCACGATCTCAGTCTGGGGAGTGATCGGATACGCTGCAACTACCGCGGGTTTTGCTTCCTTGACCGCTGCAGCAACTGCGTTGTTTCCGGTTGATATAGTCAGCATGCTGATTCAGCCTCCTGCTTTAAAAGCCGGAGATTTCGTTCCATGGACTGGCGGATCTCAGTGATCTGATCCGGTTTCAGTCCGGAGAATCTTCCCTGTGCTTTCAGGTATTCCTCAAGAGGAGCGGGTTTGAGCATCGCTGCCTTCGTCTGGCCGGAGAGGGTAAGGGTATCGTACTCGCGTTCGTACATTGCCCACATTCCGGTTCTGACTGCCAGTTTTCCCACCTCAATGGTTTTCGAGGCGTCATACCGCCATCCGGGTGGACAGGGGGCAAGAATGTGCATGAACTTCGGTCCCTTGATAGAGAGTGCTTTCTCTACCTTTCGCACGAGATCCTGGGGGTACGCGCTGCAGGCCGTTGCCATATACGGTAGGTGATGGGCTGCAACTATCCGGTCAAGATCTTTCTTTGCATGGGTTTTTCCCCCGGGTGTTGTGGTTGTCCTGGCACCAAGCGGAGTAGAGCCTGAGCGCTGCATACCGGTATTGCCGTATGCTTCATTATCGTAGCAGATATACAGGAAGTTGGTTCCCCGTTCCAGTGCACCGGAGAGAGCCTGAATCCCGATATCCACGGTCCCGCCATCTCCTGCATAGGCTATCACATTGGTGTTTTTTCCCAGTTCTTCAAATGCCGCCGCCATTCCTGATGCAACTGCTGCTGCAGCGGCAAAGGCCACATTATACACTGGAATTCCAAAGGAGGTATTCGGATACACGCCCTGGAGCACAGAAGTGCAACAAGCCGGAACCACCAGTACTGTGTCCGGACCTGCTGCCTTCAGAACATGTCTGAGGATCAGATCCGAGCTGCATCCGGCGCATGCCGAGGTGCATTTATTGATATATTCGGTATCAGAAACCATCGCCATGGGAGTCAGTACCCGTTTGATCTCCATGATAAATAATGATAGTTTGATCCTCTGCTCCTTTGGGTCGTCACCCTGATACCGGGATATGATCAATACGAGATCAGACAGAGAGATACTCAGGTATCTCAACCAGGACAAAATCAGAACGGAAAAGAATAATGAAACCGGAAAATCCGAAGACAAAGAAAAAACTCCTGGCCTTCTGCATCATCATCATTCTCATTGGAGGTCTGGGAACCGGGATCCTTGCAACGCTTACCATACTCCCGGATGAACCTGCTACACCGGGAGCAGGATACCCGTATTCTATCACCTTTCAGGTGTCAATTCCGGAAGGGGAGAGGTTGATGATCGGAGACCTGGATGTAATTGCTTTGAAGACCGGCGATGAGATGGCTCTGAAAATCGGAGACCATCGGGAAGTGATGAAACAAGGAGAGACCAGGGAGGTTGCTGACCGGACGGTGATGATTCAGACTCTTGGCACCCGGGTGTTTCAGACCGGATACCGGCTTTCTGCAACCTGGATGAGTATGCAGGGATCTGACGCCATATTCCGGGTAACGCTGCAGACCAGCAGGCAGGTTCCGGAGTGTATCATCAGCAGGGTTCTGCCTCAGCAGATTCGCATAGTCCCGGTATAAGGATCAATCTCCTTTCTTTTCCTTTTCCCTGCAATCAAATGAACGGCAGTGAGCCGGCCGGTGATGATGGATCAGGCAGGTAAACTGCTCTCCATCTGGCACAAGAAAGGAACATGCTTTGGGAAACCGGAACATCATCGTGCGATCATACATCCGGGGAATGTATTCTGCCTGCACCGTTGCATCAAAATGCTCACGGGAGAGGGAGCAGGTGCAGGCAAATCTGCCACCCCCTTTTCCGGTAGCAGAGATGTACTGACGCATATTCATGCAGCACTTCCCACATCGGGTGCAGAAGTTCTCTTCATTCATGGCTTTGCACGGGATGCTTTGGTTGCCTTCATCACAATGGTCTGCCGGTGATCTGCATACGCACAGATTGCTTCAAGAAACTGGGCACCGTACCGGGAGACTTTGTGCTCACCGACCCCGTACACGGTAAGCAGTTGTTCACGGGTCCGGGGAAGCCGGGTAGCCATCTCCTTGAGGGTGCGATTGGGAAAGATCTGAAATGGCGGAACATCCTCCTCATCAGCGATGCTTTTTCTGATGTCACGCAGGATTTCAAAGAGGTTGGAACTATACACCGGCTCTTCTTCCCTGACCGAACCGGGGGTGAGAACCATCTGAAAATCAGGCTCGCCAATCATCACCGGGATTCTCCCTTCCAGAGCATCATGAGTCCGGGAGTTGGACCGGATAACCGGGTATTTTGAGCCTGATGAAGAGAGGTAGCCGCAGTAGATCAGTTCCCGAATCCAGAAGAGCCATTGTCTCTTCCGGTGGGGTTTTCCAATCCCAAAGGAACTAAGTTTCTCGTGACCGTTTCCTTTGACCTTTTCATCATCAGAACCGGTGAGAATGTCAGCCAGATAGGAGACCCCATATGCCTGGGACAGTTCATCCAGACAGGTTGAGATGGTCCTGAGAACATCCCTTCCATCCATCGTCTTTCGACCCGATGCACAGTTGTCACATCCTCCACAATTCGGTTCATGATACCCTTCTCCAAAATAGGTCAGGATTACCGCACGCCGACAGGCACGAGTCTCACAAAACCCAATCATATCATGGAGTTTTCTGATTCCCACCTGTTTTTCAACCCCGTCACCCATCTGATCGATGAGGTAGGAGATTTTGCGAAAATCTGCTCTGCTGTACAGGAGGAGACATTCTGCAGGATCCCCATCTCTTCCGGCTCTACCGGTCTCCTGATAGTAATGCTCAAGATTTTTCGGGAGATCATAATGCACGACAAACCTGACATCAGGTTTGTTGATCCCCATCCCGAAGGCTACTGTGGCAACGATGATCCGGGTCTGATCGCGCAGAAATCGATCCTGCACTGCATGACGCTCTGCAGGAGGAATATCTGCATGATACGCAGAAGCTGAAAACCCATTTTTTCGAAGCAGGGCAGTCAGATCTTCAACCTGACGTTTGGAAAAACAGTAAATGATTCCTGATTCCCGGGGGTGACCCCGCAGGAAAGAGACAACCTGGGAGTCAGCCTCTTCTTTCTTCTCTATCGTATACGAGATATTTGCCCGGTTAAAACTGCCAACAAATATTGCAGGGTCTTTCAGGTGAAGTTCATTGATGATGTCAGATCTGACCGATGGAGTAGCAGTTGCGGTCAGGGCAATAACAGGAACATCAGGAAACGTCTCCTTGATCACCGCCAGGCGCCGATACTCCGGGCGGAACTCGTGACCCCACTGGGATATGCAGTGGGCCTCATCCACAGCTACCAGACTCGGTTTTACTTCAGAGAGAAATTGCAGGAAGGAAGGCTGCACGAGTCTCTCAGGAGAGACATAAAGGATTCGCAGGGTTCCTGCACGAATTTCATCCTCTATCTCCCGCTTCTGTTTCTGGGCCTGGGTACTATTCAGAAACGCCGCAGGAATCCCCATCTCACGAAGACCATCCACCTGGTCTTTCATCAGGGCGATAAGAGGAGAGACGACGATACATAACCCTTCGCGGATCATGGCCGGGATCTGGTAGCAGACAGATTTCCCTCCACCCGTGGCAATCACCGCGAGAACGTCACGCCCCGCAATCACCTCCCTGATGATCTCACCCTGTTGTGGTCTGAAAGAAGGGTAGCCAAACCACCGTTTCAGGATGGCTTCAGGAGTGGGGGTAGACATCTTTTATTCATATTCGTGCCCATAGCGGATAATTGCACGTATAAACGGGTTATTATCCGAATCATCCGGCTCCTGCTACCCAGGGTAATTTGCCAATGCATCCAAAGAGAAGAACCTGAACGAAAGGTTCATGCATATACACCCTGATACGATTAGCAGAGAGGAGCGGGATCGCTCAGACCGGATCGATACGAATAGGCAGCAGTATACAAGGGAGGGTAACATGGGAACATTTCTAGTAGATAATGAGACTGAAGAGGTCAGAACCGAGAATATTGTCGCTGCTCAGGTGAATACCCGAAGTCATTCCAGATCAAAAACTGCCGGGAGCCTGCAGGTGGTTGAGTTTATTCTGGGAAATGAACTCTTTGCAATTGACCTTTTTGATACCCGGGAGGTCATCAATTATACCGATATCACTCCACTTCCCAACACCCCGGAGTTCATCAAGGGGATTATTGATCTGCGGGGAGTAATCACTACCATCATTGATCTGAAAGAGATGATGAGAATCACCCAGGAGGCGGGGGGAAAGAAGAAGTCCCGCATCATCGTTCTGGATCAGAGTGTCTCTCAGAAGATGATCGGTGTTCTCGTCGATGATGTCCTTGCTGTCACTACCTATACCGATGATGATATCGACAAGGATGCTCATGCCTCACAGAATAATGAACGGGATATCCTTGGAATTATCAGGAAAAAGACCAAGACTGCAGACCGCGATAAGAGTGAACTGATCATCTGGCTGGATATCAAGACGATGATCAAGAAGATCGAACGGGATCTCTAAATTCTTTTTTCCACCGGACAACCACAAGAGGTTACCCGATCCTTGATAAGATGGCCTGAGTAACAGTTCATGTATATGGGAACTACGCTCCGGATGAGCGGCATACATGTCATCATCCTGATCATCATCGCGGGATTTCTTCTCTCTGCAGGATGCACCTCTGTTCAGAAATCAGAAGAAAATACAACGGTAAAAGCTGTTGAGAAGGCATCTGATGCATCTGGAGACCGGGTTGGCTCAGATACTGCCGGGAGTTTAGCAGATGGAGACCGCTATTACTATAATATCCGGATTATCCCTCCATCAGCATTAAAATCCATGGAAAAGGAACTTAAAACCGATGAGTATCTGATCCACAACGAGAAAGGGGATCTTATCGGAGTGGTATCGCCCAAGGCTCTCTACCTCCGGGGAGATCTGGTGCAACTTGAGCAGAACAGCGGAAGATCCGGAAAAGAGTTTGACAAGACAGATATTGCATCACACCTTGTCGATATTGCATTTGGGTTTGATAATGCAAAGCTTGCCCTCTTTAAATCTGACAAGGACTACAAGTTCTGGTTTGATGCATATTTCACGAATGCAGATCTGGATGCAGCCAAAGAGTTTGCACAGATGTTTAACTCGCTATCAGACAGTACGCAGTTTGAGGACGAGGAGGTTGCACTCGGATTCCTGATGAATAACTACGCAGATATTCCTTACAACTTCTATAACATCAAGATCATCCCGGAAAACATGCTTGAAGACTTCAAAGATGACCGGGCTCAGAGTGATCATCTGATCAAACAGAGTGATGGAACCCTGATTGGGATTGCAGCTGCTGACCATCTGTACCTTCTTGACACCCTCAAAGAAGATGAGCGCCGGTATTACATCAGAAAAGGAGTGCTGTACAGCATGGGTCTGCATGGCACCAGTTTCAATGACAAAGAGAGTTTCTTCTATAGAGAATCGGGATTAACCCAGAATCTAAGTGACCTTGACAAGGAAGCAATCCGCCTCCTGTATGGAGGACGGCTCAAGACCGGAATGGATCTGGAAGAGACGAAAAAGACCCTCGGGATATCCTCATCATAACCCTTTTTTAGCAGATCGGGGTGAGAAGCCGATGCACTTCTGCCATCAGCCGGTGTTCTTTCTCAGCTTCCATATGAAGTCGCACTGTTCGTTTCAGGGGAGGGGATGCTCTCCACGGAAGAGTATCGGTAATCTCCCAGAGGATGAGACCGTCCGGAGGGGCAGGTTTTACTTTATGGGAACATTCTCCGGAGAGCATCCGCACCAGTTCATCTTTCTGAAGCTGATCTGAGGCAACACGATGCAGGGCGGTTGCGATGCTTCTGACCATATGCCACAAAAAGCTGGGAGCTGATATCTCAAACCAGCAGTGGTCAGCCTCTTCATGAATCGTGAGGGAGGTGATACTTCGCACCGGATCCTTACCGGTCTCAAGTCGGGAAAAACAGGAGAAGTCGTGCTTTCCGATGAAAAAATCTGCTGCCTCACGCATCTTTTTTATGTCTGTCGGATATTCAGGGAAGATGTACCGGTATGTCCGGACCATAACATCCCGACGGGGTGAGTAGAATCGAGGAACTTCACAGAACGCATCAACCCAGATGTCCGGGGGAAGCTGTCCGGGTAGGGCCCGCCGTGCCCGATCCGGATAAGGCGTGGTGAAGGCGATAATCTGACAACGGGCATGCACTCCCCGATCCGTTCTCCCTGATATTGCCAGGTGGGCATCATGAGGAACAGAAAAGAGTCCGGCCCTGATACAGGCCTGCCGGATCTCTCCTTCTACTGTCCGCTGGTTTGGCTGGAACTGAGAACCAAAGAAGCCACTTCCAAGGTATCCGATGCGAAAGGCTACTCTTACCGGGATATTCGATGTTTCAACTTCCGCCATGAGTTCCGAAGAGATTGTTTGGTATAGGTTCTTACCGGAGTTCGTTTTCCTCCGGGACGGGTCTTCCCGTTTCGTATTGCAGCAAGGATACTCTGAACATTGCATTCTGCGTCGATGAGTGTCCGTCCATACCCGACATACCGGCAGTGATGGGCATCACTCCCGGCAACCATGGGTTTTCCCAGATTACGGGCGGTACGGTATGCCCGCCGGTTTGCTCCCCCCAGAATATACCGGCTGTTGAAGACCTCAATTGCATCTGCTGCTGAGAGCGCTTCTTTCAGCTTCAACCCGACTCCATGACGATACCGGTGATAGGGATGAGGGAGGATGGCAATCCCTCCAAGAGAGTGGGCGATCCGGATGGTTTCCAGAACATCCAGACCTTTCGGTATTGCACCGGTAGCACCAAGAACCAGAAGATGACCCTGCCGGGTTGATACCTCAACACCCGGGATGACCAGAACATCACTCTTCAGCCCTTCTGCAATCAGGCACCCTTCAGTGGTATCATGATCCGTCAGGGCGATGGCATCCAGACCGGCGGCGCGTGCTGCGGCAAGAACATCTGCAACATGGCTCTCTCCATCCCCTGAACAGGCAGTGTGGACGTGAAGATCAGCAGATAACATCACTACTACTATAGGTTATCCTCTGCAGCTATTAAGAAAGGATGATGCGGATACTCCTCCCAACCGGCAGGATCACCAGGGACATGGTGCAGGAAGCAGCAGCTCCGTATGAAGCAACCGTGGTTGAAACCGGTGAACTCGCTTCGTTTCTCACCCCGGTGATGCTCAGGGATCTGATCAAAGCCGGATCTTATGATATGGTGATCACCTCTGGAATGTGCACTGCATCATTTCAGCAGGTGGAAGAGGAGACCGGCATTCCCATATTCCGGGGTCCCCGCCATGCGGCAGATCTGCCAATGGTACTCCGCCTCATCGGAACCATTCCCCTCTCCCGTGAGATTCCTGCCGACGATCTCATCACCGATATCAGGCATCGGGAAGCAACCGAGAAACTCACACAACTTGAAGAGAGGGCAGAGCCGGCATTTCTTATCAGGGGAGTGAAGATCGGGGGGAACTCCCGGATGAAAGTTCTTGCTGAGATCATGGACGCCCATCGCCACCCGGATATCCGGGAGGCGGTCTGCAGCTTTTTTGAGAAGGGGGCGGATATTGTGGATCTCGGGTTCGGGTTTGATGCAACCGTGGAGGATGTAACCCGGGTTTTTACCGAGGTCGCGGATCTTCCCGGACCCCTGGCAGTGGATACCCAGAATCCGGATCTCATCAGGGCAGCACTTCCCCGGGCAGATCTGATCCTCTCGCTTCATGGAGGAAATATCGCTGATGCCGGACCAGCAGTCAGAGAGAGTGGATCTGCTGCAGTGATTGTGCCAGAGGGAGGAACATTGGAGGAGGTCAGAGAAATGGCAAATCGGTACGGAGTCAACCGCCTCATTGCCGACCCGCTGCTCCAGCCGGCTGGATCCGGTCTGACTCATTCTCTCTCCCAATTTACCGATACCGGATGTCCACTCTTTTTCGGAGCTGGAAATGTCACCGAACTGATCGATGCTGACTCCATCGGAGTAAATGCCCTGCTTGCCGCAATGGCTCATGAAGTTCATGCAGCAATTATCTTCTGCAGTGAACACAGCGACAAGACAAAGGGGGCAGTTACCGAGATGAAAAGAGCAACCGAGATGATGGCCCTTACCGGAGAGAGACCTTATCCCAAGGATCTCGGGATGGATCTTCTCTGCATCAAAGAGAAACGAAGACGCCGGGAGCCTCCTCTTGAGTACACCCGGTTGATCGATGCAGAGATCATGCCTGATGAGATAATGTATGATCCGCGCGGAAATTTCCGAATCGGTATTGAGGGGGAGTGGATTATTGCGGTCAGGAACGGGACTGCCATAAGGGGGAGGCGATGGCAGGATGTACTCTATACCCTTCTCAGAGAGGATACCATCTCCCTGCTTGATCATGCCGGGTACCTGGGAAGGGAACTCTACAAAGCAGAACTTGCCATCAGATTTGGCAGGAGTTTTGAACAGGACGGGCCATTTTAACCACCAGGAAGTATGGCGAACATCCATGAAGGAGAACAGCCAACATATCCTCCTGCAGGTACGCAAATAATTCATGAAGATCAAAGGAATCGCAGCAGATACCCTCAACCTTCTGCTTACTATGGGACATGAGTCTCATCCCCGGGAGTTTGCTGCATTACTGGAAGCAGAAGACGGGATCATCCGCAATATCGATATCATACCCGGAACCATCAGCGGTTCAGAGAGTGCTTCCGTTATTTTTGAGATGATACCACTAAATCTCGGTCATATTGGAAGTGCACACAGCCATCCAAACGGAGTGATCCGCCCCTCCGAGGCAGATATCAGTTTTTTTTCCCGAACCGGTTCCTGCCATATCATTATCGGTTATCCCTATGAGCCTGACTGCTGGGGGTGTTTCCGGTCGGATGGAACACCGATTGAACTGGACGTGATTGAGGATGCCTGAATTCGCAAGATCTTCCCGGAGGGTTGTTGCAACCGGAACCTTTGATCTGCTTCACCCCGGTCATCTCTGGTACCTTGAGGAGTCGGCAAAACTCGGAGATGAACTCTTTGTTATCATCGCAAGGGATGGCAATGTCAAACACAAACCCAAACCCATTGTCCCTGAGGAACAGCGGGTTACTATGGTGGGAGCGCTTCGAAGCGTCACCAAAGCGGTACTTGGAGATCCTGAGGATATGATCAGGCCTATAGAAGAGATACAGCCTGATGTGATAACCCTGGGTTTTAACCAGCACTTCAGAGAGGAAAACCTCCGGGATATCCTGGTGAAGAGAGGCCTCTCTGTTGAAATTGTCAGAATCGGTGAGTATAAGGGATCTCCATTCACCAGTTCGCGAAAAATTGTTCAGGAAATCCGAAGACGTTCATCTCCGGATCCCTCTCTATGTTAGTCGCCTGTCACCTCTTTTTCGGAGCCCTTGCAGGACTTATTCTGCAGGAGAGATATCCACACCGGTACATTCTTCCAGCGTGTCTTGTCGGTTCAATCCTGCCGGATATCATCGATAAACCCCTGGGATATATCATCTTCCCCGAGATCGGAGATGGCAGACTGATCGCTCATGCCCTCCTTGGTCTCTGCATCATCGGCATTATCGCACTTCTTTTCCAGAGGGACATCCTGGTAGCTGGTGCACTTGCAGGGGGAGTGGTTCTTCATCAGATACTTGATGAGATGTGGAAGATTCCCGTCAACTGGTTGTATCCATTCCTGGGGCCATTTCCTGTGTTCATGCAGGAAGGATATTTTGGGTGGGGCCTGATGCGGGAACTTACCACTCCTTCTGAATGGTTCTTTTTATGCAGTCTGCTCATCATGATTCTCATCCGGGCAAAGAATCCGGCAATGATCCGGATTCAGACAGTTCTCCTTTCAGGCACTCCTGCTATCCTGCTCCTCATCACCGGAAGATAAGTGCAGAGGAATCGGGAAGGGGAGAGCCTGAATCAGTTCTTCAATACTCCTGACCACCACAGCAGACTGTTCAAGCATGAGGTTTACCTGCTCTGATGCACCTACCATCCGAAAGTCGGTGCGGATTGCAAAGACGGGGATACCTTTCGCATACGCATATCCCATCTCCCAGGAGGTACCGGAGTCTGCATCAGCCCCGTCTATCACCGCTACCACCAGATCAGCATTCTCCAGTGCCACATAATTTTCCTGAAATATGATCTGATGAGCATCTTCTCCCCGGGATGCGGAAGAATCTCCGGTCTCCTGCGGGAGGTACACCTGAAAGGCATACGAGCGAAGTTCTTCTGCGATCTTCAGATTCCAGAGGCATTCCGCCTGAGAGAAAAGGGGTCCGGCCAGATACACCCGATACGCAGCAAAGTCAAAAACATCAACTGCCCGAATATCGGCAAACCTGCGTAAAAAAGCTCCTCTCCCCTGCTCGCGACATTCAGGAGATTGCCAGGTCCGGTTCACACCGCAGGTCGGAGACGAATCAACAGCGACGATAGCAAACGGAAGACCATATTCCCGGAACTGGTTTTTGAAATCCTGTTCAAGGGTATCTAACAGACCATGAAACTCCGGGGTATCCAGACGCTCGGAGAATGTGGCGGGTGGGCGATCCGGGCCGAGATACCGGGTCTCAGGACAGGGGAGGTACCGGACCGGTATCCCGAACTCTTTGCACCGGGCAAGAGCCCGATCAAAGGCCTCCCGGTCGCGATCTGTGGTGATTCCGATTGCCCGCAGGGATGGTTCCCGGATACAGGGGCAGAAGAGAAGATACATTATTATCTCATTTCACGTGCAGTCATGTAGATGATACCGCTCCTGGCCTACCGGGACAACACCTGCGATCCGAAGAAATGCACCATGAAAAAACTTGAGCGGGCCGGGATGGTGAAGTTATTCTCCCGACTGACTCATGTTCCAAGGAGTAGTCTGATCCTGGATCCCACTGCTGAACAGGCATTGTCTCCCGCAGATCGGCAGCGAACGAAAAGTATCACGGCTCTTGACTGTTCATGGGCAGTGCTTGATACGAGCATCGTAAAAAACTGGCGGTTCAAACGGGCACTTCCCTTTCTCCTCGCAGCAAATCCGGTAAATTTTGGCAAACCGTTCAAACTGACATCACTTGAGGCAATGGCTGCAGCCTTATGTATTCTTGGTGAGGAGCAACAGGCAAGGGATATTCTTGGAAAAGTCTCCTGGGGAATTCGTTTCATTGAACTGAACCAGGAACCACTGGATGCCTATGCCCAGGCATCAGACAGTACCGATGTGATCAAGATACAGGGCGAATTTTTCTGAGGAAGAAAACCGGATAACCCGGTTATAGCTTTTTCTCTCCGAAGAAAGAATGGAGATAGGAGAAGACAGGGGTCTGCACCGATCATTATGGGAATCAGAGACTGGCTGGGAGGATCCGAAGGAACTCCCGCAGATGGCTACTGTCAGAAGGGCGAAAGCCAGCTTGCCCGGGGGAAGACCGAGGCTGCAATCCAGACATTTAACCGGGGCCTTGAGATAGACCGGGGAAATGCCGGATGCTGGAACGGGATGGGCAAAGCATACTCTGCACTGGAGAGATATGACCGTGCCGAAGAGTGTTTCACCCGTGCGGTTGAGATCAATCCTGAATTTCTGGAAGCGATAACCAATAAAGCCGGATCACTACGAAACCTGGCCCGAAAAGCCCAGGATGCTCTAAAATGTCTTGAAGCAATAGAACTCTGTAACCGTGCCCTCACGATACGCCCGGAATATGCTCCTGCTTATCATGAAAAAGGGATGGCACTCTGGGTCCTGGGAAAACGGGAAGATGCTATCGCTTTTTTTGAAAAAGCAAAGAAGAGTGATTCTGAATATCAATATCCCTGGGAGCTGAAGGGGAGGTATCTGTATGACCTTCGAAAATACCACGAGTCTATCGACTGTTATGAACAGGCGATAAAGGGAAAGCCGACCGATCCGGATATCCTGTACGGGATGGGCCGCTCTCTCATGAAGATCAACGCATTCCAGCATGCGATATCCAGTTTTGAAAGGTGTCTGAAGGAACGACCGGATTTCGCCCCGGCCTGGCTGCTTCTTGGAAACTGCTATAAAGTGCTCCATAAGCATACCGATGCGATAGAGGCATATGAAACAGCGATGGAGCTTGACCCCGGAAGCACCAAATATAAAAAAAATATTGCGGACGTCTACCTGGTGATGGGGAACCAGTCTTTGTATAAAGAAGGGAACTACCAGGAATCCATCGAATTCTACGACCGGACCATCAAAATCATGCCAAACCACATCAATGCATGGTTTTCCAAAGGAGTGGCATATCGAAAACTGGGGGCATACCGTAATGCAACCGCCTGTTTTCTCCGGGTAGTAGAGATCGATCCAAACAATGCCCATGCCTACTATGAGATGGGACAACTGCTTGAGAAGAGCAATAACCTCGAAGAATCAGTCAGATGTTATATTGAGGCAATCCGGAGTGATCCCTCCCATACTGATGCCATGTATAAACTGGGAAATCTCCTGATGGGGATCAAGGAGTACAAAGGAGCCATTCAGTACTTTGATCAGATCATCGAGAAGAAGCCTGACTCGTCAGTCGCCTGGTATGCCAAAGGGAAGGCACTTCAGTTAAACGGTCAGGACCGGGATGCAGAGCGGTGTTTTGAACGGGCCGGAAAGCTCGCTGCATCCAAATAAAGAAATCAGATATCAAACCCGAGTTTGTTTGGAGCCGGGACGACCTGAGGCCCGTTAAACTCGGGATTACCCAGAATATATTCGATGATCAGCTCGGCAAACCGTTTCCCGTCATCCGGATTGCGGGCAGTTACAATCCGATCCAAAAAGACCACCGGTTTGTCTTCAAACCGTACATCTGCCTTGAGCATCTCCCTGATGGGAGGGCCGTTGATCACGGTTGCAGGCCTTTTGCGAAGAATTCCAGCCCGGGCAAGTACCACCGGGGAGGTGCTGATGGCCCCGATCACTTTCCGGTGAATCCTAAATATTTTCACCAGTTCCAGAAGATCCTTGCTGTTCCAGAAATGTGCCTGTCCTCCATGCCCCCCCAGAATCGCTATCGCATCATATTCTGATTCATGGTGGAGAATGACATCCTCAAAGCTGAGCGGAGTATAGACCCGGCCCCCGAGAGTCCCTTTTGCATACCCGACCTGCAGTGATGCAAACTCATAATCAGCCTTGTTGTGGTCAAACACGGAGATTACGAGAGAGAGCTCTTTGTCATGGTATCCAGTGGGAGGGACCGCAATCAGGATGTTCATAAAAAGGTAAAGAAGAGTTAGATTTCAAGCGGTATAGGTATACCGGCAGGATTATTGGAGAATATAAAGGAGTAAGGGGATTACTTCCAGGAACCGCCCCAGCTTTGTTTGAGGAGTTGTTCCTGTTCTGTCATCTTACCCCGCTCCACCTCATCTACCCGGGGAAATTCGGGAAGAGTTATTGTGGCATTTATTCCAGGAACCTTATCCTTGAACAGGGAGTGAGCAACCCTGGCCTCATCATAATAGGCTTTCGCCGCGTCATAGGACTCCTGACCATCAGTTGCCAGCATCAGGGAGCGGCGTTCGGAGAGGAAATTATCATAGTTCTCCCTGGCGAGCGAGAGATAGTACAGGAAGGCGTTGATATAATTGGCCGTGTCGTAAAAGTCAGGATTGACGTTTTTTGTGGTCAGTTCAATGTAGGTGGACTTGGTATCCTTCAGATCATCTCCCATGATAAAGTATCCACCCTGAGAAACCCCATCCAGATCAGTCTTGTTCAGTGCCACGTCAAGATTATCCTCAAGCCAGCGTACGATGGTGGTCTTTACTTTTTCATCCTCGTATGGCTTGGTGGAGTTTGGTTCTTTCTGAACCAGCAGAACCGGATATTTCAAGCCCTCAAGCACGGTTCCTACACTGGAGAGTTCATCAGGATATACCTCATCCTTATCTGGGAAGGAGTACATCGTCACCTTTGGATACTCAGCTGCAATCAGGGCCCACCAGGCTTCTGCAGTGGTGTAATAGATCTCGGCAAGATCATAATATGCGGAGCCGTCGGTTACTAATCCGACCGAATCCTTCTGGCTCTGATAATTGTCGTACGCTTCCCCTGCTTTTCCGGAGTAATACAGAAAGGCAAGAGCAGCCTGAGCTTTGTTATAGTTTGCTGCGCTGACCCGCATATCACGAAGATTGACATAGGCACTCTGTAAGAGCATCCGCTGAGTGCCGATAGGGACGGTCCGGTTAGAAAGCCCTTTGATGGCTGGATCTGCTATCGAGAAATATTTCTCATCTTCATAGACAGCGCCGTCTGATGGCTCTTTCAGATTATAAGGGAGGGGCTCAAGGGAAAGGTCATCCGCTGATACAACTGCAGGAAAACCTGCAAGAATCATGCAAAGTATCAGAGCAGACGCCAGGATCATTCGCTTCATGTCCCATAAAATCAGAAAACCAGGCCCATATACTTTCTGGTAATCCACAGAGACGGAGATACACATTCCACAACTGCTATACCCCATCCTGTCTAAACACATCTTCAGAAGAAGCCGTGGCAGACGAAGAACAACTCAAGGCAATCCTGGCAGGGGTGGATGTCTGGAATAAGTGGAAAGAGGAAAACCCTCGAAAAAGGCCGGATCTCCGGGGAGCCCATCTGAACGGGCTGAACCTGGAGGGAGTAAATCTGAACGGAGCACGTCTCGATGAAGCGGATTTTGAATTTTCCATCCTGCGCAAGGCGAATTTTGCCGGAGCGAGCCTGGTCAAGGCAAATCTCAGCAATACCGATCTGAGTGAGGCTGTTCTCATTAATGCAAATCTGACCGGTGCACGCCTCACCAACATCAAGACAACCCGGGCCGACTTCAGGGGAGCAAACCTGACTGGGGCCGATGTCAGAGCAGTAAAAAGAGGATAAATATCTATTTTCTGACCTGGTAGAGAGTAGTCCGCTCCACCAGATCTCTGCCGATATCCCGGCAGATATACTGCATCTCTTCAGGGAGAAATACTTCAGACATACCGGCTCCGGCATCACCCGTCACATCATCGATGAACATGGTCCCCGATAGATCATCTGCTCCGGCAAGAAGGCCAAGCTGACTCATTTTTACGCCGATCTTTGGCCAGGATACCTGAATATGATCGATGTTGTCAAGGAAGAGACGACATACTGCCGTTGTGACGAGATCATCACGACCAGTAGGGCCGTATTCAACTAACCCTTTCTGAAAGAGCGGGGTTTTGCTGTGAATATAGGAGAGGAGAACCATCTCGGTGAACCCTCCGGTATCATCCTGGATCTGCCTGAGAAGATCCAGATGGACTGCCCGATCCCGGGGAGATTCGGTTGAACCATACATGATCGTGGCTGAACTATGGAGCCCCAGACCATGAGCCTCCCTGATGATCTCTGCCCACCGGGAAGAACGCACCTTCACCGGACAGATAACATCCCTGACCTCATCAACCAGAATCTCTGCTGCGGTTCCCTGCATACTCCCAAGGCCTCCGTCTATCAGGGCCTGGATTACCTCCCGTGGATGCATCTTCTCTTTTTCTGCAATCCAGTCAACTTCATCAGGAGAGTAGGCGTGGATGTGAACATCCGGGTATATCTCATGGGCCCACTGCATGAAGGAAAGATAGTCATCCAGAGTAAATTCCGGATGGACTCCGGAGAGGAAACAGATCTCTGATACATTTCGGGCTTTTGCTTCCCGCACCTGTGCCTGAACTTCATTCTTTCCACACAGGTATGCATCGGAATCTCCGATGTTTCTGCCAAATCCACAAAAGTTGCAGAGATTTTTACAGATATTCGTGATGTGGACATTCTGATTCCTGACAAAGGTCACAGTATTTCCCACTTTCCGCTCCCGCATCTCATCTGCAGCAGCAAAGAGATGGAAGCTATCCCGGTCGGTTACGGTGAAGAGGAACGCTGCCTCATCTACGGTGAGCCGGTGACCAGCAAGAGTGTCTTTGAGAAGTGTATGAAGATTCATAGGGATTCCTTATCGTTTGTTTATGGATTCCTTTTCACTCCGATGACGGAGATAGAGTTCATGGAGCACCATGAGGATCACCACGATGATGATTACCGGGACGATATTGAGAGGCAGATAGCCGACATATGGCACTGCGTAGATGGCTTTTCCAACGAGCCACTCCTTCTTCACCGGCTGTATTGAAGAACCGGTTCCCCGGTAATTATTTCCAAACCCGGTCTGATCAATCACCGGATTGTTGTCTCCCTTGGTAATATACCCGGCATGGGGTGCAATGTACTGTTTCTTCTCTATCTGCCCGGTTGCCTTGTTCAGTTCATTGTACGTAATATTGGTAGGTCCGGCTTCAACCCAGAACAACGCACGGTGGATGATGGGATGCAGTTCGGTATTGCCATTCGGACGATAGATGATCACATCACCGGGCATCCCAAATTTCTGGTACCCTGATGCCTCCCCTTCTGCCATACTCTGCAGCGGGGCCAGACGATCGCCAGCCATCACCAGGACAAGATCCCCGACGTTCATATGGGGCACCATGCTCTCGGATTCGATGGTGACAATTGCCGGCCAGGTTCCACAGACCAGGTACAGGATGGCAACGATGATACCGACGGTGACCAGAACAGATACGACTTCACGAACAGCAGAAGGGATCTGCTCTTCACTCTTCCAGAATTCTGATATCGTAGTTTTTAATGGCTTTTTATCGGACTTTGCTGCCATGGTGTAAATATTTAGGTTTCCTTCAAGGTATTAAAACCGAAGTCCGCAGGCAGAGAATTTCCCGGAAGGGATTTGTACCTCTATGAAGCGGGAGGATACCCGCGGATAGAGAGGGTGGCTCGATAGAGTTGTCTTCTCAAAACACCCATCTGTATGCAGATGAAATCAGCACCGGTATTGTGCCAAAATGGGTCCCGGGCAGTACCGGTCGGTCGGAGGGAACTGGATTAATTCTGCGGCAATAGTCGAGCGGTTTCTGGACAGAAGGCTTCAGGTCCACCCTGATGTAGTGAGGTACATCAGGGAGCAGAATGATGAAAGTCTGATTGAGCGGATTCTCTCATCCATTCCAAAGGACTGTCTGGTGGTATCAGGCAGGCATCTCCCGGGAACGACTCCGGTTCGCGACGGGATGCGATTCCTCTCAGACCCATCCCTCGAAGTCATTGCAGGGAGGAAAGGAACCTGTCGTCCGGCAGGAAGAGTCGAGGATTATGTCTCGTACTTTCATGACCGGTACAGCCGGCTCTCCGGAATGGTCAGGGGACGGTGCAGCCCGATCCCGATCGAAGCGCTCAAACGAAATTCCCGGTATAAATCCGAAGAGTTTGCCATCACCGGGATGGTGATAGAGGCACGGAGTACCACGAAAGGACACCGGCTGATAGAGATTGAAGATCCAACCGGGTTTATCAGTGTCCTCTTCAATAAGGACCGGGATGACTTTGAAGAGGCAGAAAAGATCGTTCCTGATGAGGTGATTGGAGTTCGGGGAACGCTCTCTCCGGAAGGAACCCTGATGTTTGCCGATCAACTCTTCCGGCCTGATATCCCCTTTACGTATTCTCCCTATATGAGTGATAAACCCGGATATGCAGCCCTGATATCTGATGTTCATGTGGGTTCAGATACCTTTCTTGAGGATGCCTGGGGCAGATTTGCTGACTGGCTCTCAGAGAGTGATATCTCGTACCTGCTGGTTGCCGGGGATCTGGTGGACGGTATTGGTATCTATCCGGGTCAGGAGAAAGAGCTGACCATCCCCAATATCTATGGTCAGTATGAGGCTCTTGGCAGGATGCTTTCGGAGCTTCCGTCACGAATTCAAATTGTGCTCGCTCCCGGGAACCACGATGTAGTCAGGGGAGCAGAGCCGCAACCGGTCATCCCGGAAAAATTCACGACAACATTCCCGTCCAACTGCATTCTGGTCGAAAACCCGGCACTGGTCAATTTACAGGGAGTCCGGATTCTTATGTATCACGGGAGATCCTTTGATGACCTGATCGGAGTCATTCCCGGGGCAAGTTACGAGAAGGCTCATGAGGTGATTCCGGAGATGCTGAAGAGACGCCATCTCGCTCCCTGCTATGGGAAGAGGACACCGATTGCCGCGGACACCGTGGATCGGCTGATCATTGATCCGATACCTGAAGTCGTGCACTGCGGCCATGTTCATATCACCGGAATCACCCGGTACCGGGGAGTGCTTGCGATCAATGCCGGAACCTGGCAGAGCCAGACCGCATTTCAGAAGATGATGAATATTCAGCCAACTCCGGCCCAGGCAGTCATTCTCAACCTTGCCACCCTTCAGCCGGAGATTTATGACTTTCTGGAAGGAACTCCTGACCCCAAGCGGATCACCAGTTGATCCCCTTACCGGAACGGGGTGGCATTCTTCGCTTCTTCCCTCTTGATATACCAGCCAAGAAGGATCTCGTCTGCTTCTTTTTCCATGGCGATCAGTTCCTTATCACCGGGATAATAGGTAAATGCCTGCTGAATTGCTGCAGCCGCTTCCGGGTATCGTTTCAGGCTGAGCAGTACCTCGCTATATCCCCGCCAGGCCTGGCCTGAAGTGCTATCCAGACGCAGGGATTTCTGATAGATATCCTGTGCCTTGGTGTCATCCCCGGACCGGTGATAAGCCTCGCCGAGATGAGTGAGGATCTCCGGATCTTCAGACATACCTGCTGCCTGCTCCAGGTAGCGGAGAGCTTCCTCTACCGAACCTTCCGCAAGCAGAATGCTGCCAAGGGTGTCCATCACCCCGGGATCGTCGGGAAGTTGCCTGAGGGCTTCTTCAGCAATAGTGCGACCCTCAACTCCCCGACCTGCGAGAAACAGGATATAGGCCTTTGCATTCAGAAGAGTGGAGTCATTAGGATGCAAAGCGAGAGGTTCCTCAAGTATCTGCAATGCTTCATCATATCGTTCAAGCCGGCTGAGCAGGAATGCAATGGTCACCCGGATTTCCACATTCGACGGATCGATATCTGCCGCCTCCTGGTAGAAGATGAGAGCCTCCTCATGCATCCCCATGGTTGCCGCTACCTGGCCCAGAGAAGCGGAAGTATCCGGATTATTTGATAGCCCAAGGTAGGCTTTCTCCAGATAAGGGAGAGAGGCACTCACATTCCCCTGCCGGGTGAGAATAGTCCCGGCCAGAAGGGCAAGCCGGGGGTCCTCTATTCCATCTGCTTCTGCTTTCTTCAGGAGTGCCTGGGCTTCGGTTCCCTTCCCCTGAACCATCAGGGCTTCAGAGCGAATCCGGATGACATCTTTCTGATCCCATCCGGATGATGCATCCAGAAGGGGGATCGCTTCATCAGGCCTGCCGGTCTTCACCAGACCTTCAGCCTGCAGGATAGCAATCTCCTGATTCCCGGAGGGATCCATTCCTGAACCTGCTATCGTATTCAGAACCTCTTCCCAGCGGGAAAGGCCGGCAAGTGCCTGTATTTTCCCGGTAATTGCCTCTTCATCTTTTGGATCCTGGGCGAGTGTCTCATCATACCACCGGATTGCCCGCTCATATTCCCCGGCGGCAGACGCTTCTTTTGCCATGGTCAGGGGATCAACGGCAGCAAGGGATAATGCCGGCGTTATGAGGAGAAGAATCAGGAGGAGAAGGAAATGAAAATAGCGCATATTCATATTCTGATCAGATATCAGGTCCGGGGAATGAAAGGATTTCCGGCAATCCTCTTCTCTTGCGCAGGGGAGTTTTTTTGGCTGGTATAAGGTGAACCCGGTTAAATAGGCCAGAAATTCATTTCGGATGATTATTATTATTAGATGGCCCAATATTCTCAGATCACCGTTTCGTTTCACTTGAACGCGTAGGAGATGCGTATGGATCTGTTGTTTATAGTACCGATTTGTGCTCTTATAGGCCTGCTTTATGCAGGTGTCTGCTACAACCGGATGGCTAAGGAGTCTCCGGGAGATGCAGTAATGCAGAAGATCGCTGCGGCGATTCACCTTGGAGCAATGACTTACCTCAAGCGGCAGTATACCGCTATCGGGGCATTCGTCATTGTCCTTGCAATAATCCTCGCAATTGCAATCAACCCGCTGACCGCGGTCTGTTACGTGGTTGGTGCAGGTCTTTCTGCTCTTGCCGGATATATCGGGATGTTCTCAGCCACCAAGGCAAACGTCCGGACGACCTATGCAGCCCGGAACGGGATGGCATCCGCATTTAGTGTCTCATTCTCATCCGGTATGGTCATGGGTCTTACCGTGGTCGGCCTTGGGATGATGGGTCTCTCCGGGATGTACTTCCTGATGACGGGAATTTCCGGAGCATCCGATCTTGCAACAATCAATATCCTGACCGGATTCTCACTTGGTGCATCATCCATTGCACTCTTCGCCCGTGTCGGCGGTGGTATCTTTACCAAGGCCGCTGATGTCGGTGCTGACCTTGTCGGCAAAGTCGAAGCAGGCATCCCAGAGGATGACCCCCGTAACCCCGCAGTGATCGCTGACAATGTTGGTGACAACGTCGGTGACATTGCCGGTATGGGTGCTGACCTCTACGAGTCCTATGTTGGTGCAGTCATTGCAACCATGCTCATCGGAGCTTCTGCCGGGATGGCAAACCAGTTCCCCGGAGTCTCTAACTACAGCCTGATCGCCCTTCCGATGCTCATCGCCGGTCTGGGTATCATCGCTTCAGTGATTGGATCCATCTTTGTCAGAACCACGAAGAACGACGCAGGAGCAATCCACAAGGCATTCAATGCCGGAACATTCTCCAGCCTGATTCTGACTGTTATCGCAACATATGTACTGGTTGAGATGCTGGCCCCCGGAAACATCGGGATCTTCATTGCAACCATCGCAGGTCTCGTCGGCGGGTTCCTGATTGGACTCGTAACTGAGTATTACACCTCATACGATCACAAGCCAACCCAGTCCATCGTCAAGGCAGCAGAGACCGGAGCCGCAACCGACATTATCGCCGGTATCGCGGTCGGTATGGAGTCCACCTTTGTACCGGTGCTGATCGTTGCTGCAGCAATCATCATCGCTGCCCAGTTCGGTGGCATCTATGGTGTCGCCCTTGCCGGTGTCGGTATGCTTGCAACCCTCGGTATCACGCTCTCTGTCGATGCATACGGCCCAATCGCTGACAACGCCGGTGGTATCGCAGAGATGAGCCACCAGCCAAAAGAGATCCGTGCAATCACTGACACTCTTGACTCAGTCGGTAACACCACTGCAGCAATTGGTAAGGGATTCGCCATTGGTGGTGCAGCTCTGACCGCTCTTGGTCTCTTCGTCGGCTACACCCAGGCAGTGAACCTGGTGACCGTCGATATGCTCCAGCCAATGGTCTTCGTCGGTATCCTTATCGGAGCCATGCTTCCGTTCCTCTTCTGCTCCTTCGCTATGAAGGCAGTCGGAAAGGCAGCCGGATACATTGTTGACGAAGTCCGTCGCCAGTTCAAGCAGATTCCCGGTCTGATGGAAGGAAAGGCAGACCCAGACTATGCCTCCTGTATCACCATCTCCACCGATGCTGCATTAAAAGAGATGATTCTCCCCGGACTGATGGCAATCCTTGCACCAGTTCTGGTTGGAAAGATCCTCGGTATCACTGCACTCGCAGGAATGCTCGTTGGATCCATCGCTTCCGGGTTCCTTCTCGCAGTCTTCATGGCAAATGCGGGTGGAGCCTGGGACAACACCAAGAAGTACATCGAACAGGGCCACGCCGGCGGCAAGGGATCCTTTGCCCACAAGGCAGCCGTGACCGGTGACACTGTTGGTGACCCATTCAAGGATACTGCAGGGCCTGCCCTCAACATCCTGTTGAAACTGATGGCAATCGTAGCCGTCGTTTTCGCACCAATCTTCCTGTAAATCTACAGGATACCCTCTTTTTTTGTACGAGCAAGTCCCCTGCCTTGTATCCTGATGCTTTCAAAGCCTGATTGGGGCGATTGTATCCCCGTGGTAGTCTGAAAAAAAGAGCTCTGAAGATTTCAGTTGATGTCTGAAAGGGCTCTGGTGATACCCTGGATGCATTCCTGTATCGCTTCCGCAACTTCGGGGGTCAGCTCTGATGCATAGGATATCCGGGAGTATTGTATGCCGATTAAAAAGACATCTGCCCCCGTCTCCTCTTTCAGATACTCCATCAGGATATCAAGCGAGATTTTATGCACAGAATTTGCAATACCGGCAATCTCTTCGATCTCTGCGATCTTCACCTGACCCGGGGCAGCCTCAAAGTCGAGTGCATCAAGAAAAACAATAATCCGGGGGTTGTGACGTTTGATCACCCCGGTATACTCTTCCGGAGTAGCCCCGACGTCAAGCAGATGCCCCGCATGTCCCTGCAGTCCGTCAAGGAGAAGCGGCCCGATGGCATCATCGCCCCGCATCCGGTTCCCAACCCCGACAAAGAGAATCCGATCCCGGGGAATACCTCGAAATCGAGCGGTAAGACAGGTACTCAGAGAATCAGATGAGAGAGTCATAAATCGGAAAAAAGGAGCGGGTTATTTCAGTTCAATGAGTGTTTCTGCAATATATTCAAGGGTTCCCGATACCAGACCCGGGAATAGTCCGATGATGATACATAATCCTACCATGATGAGGATGGGAAGGATCATACAGAACGGGGGCTCTCGCACATGCTGAAATGACTCTTTGGGAGTTCCGAGAAATATCAGATAGAATGCCCGGATCAGGCATGCAAAGATGATGATACTGGTAATCCAGCCGAGAATACCGAAAATCGTGAGATGAAGACCGAATATCGAGAGCAGAACAGGGAATCCCGCCTCGACCGTACCTTCATAAATGATCTCCTTGCTGATGAAACCATTGAGGAAAGGAAACCCTGACATTGCAAGGGAGGCGATCAGAAATGATACTGCTGTCAGAGGCATTGCTCTCAGCAGCCCTCCCATCTCATGGATCTTCAGAGTCTTGAGCCGGTAAAGAAGTACACCCGAGATGAGGAATAAACATCCTTTAAAGAGCATGTGATTGAGGATATGGAATAAGGAACCATAGACCGCAATCGGAGTAGCCAGCCCGAAACCGATGAAAATGTAGCCCATCTGGCTGATACTGCTCCAGGCGAGAAGGCGTTTGATGTTCTCAGAGAGAAACGCCATAATCCCGCCGATCACCATATTCAGGGTACCGAAGAAGAGAATGATGAGGATAAGCGTCTCCACTCCGCCCATGATATAGAATGGGTACATCGTCTTGACCATGGCGATAACACTCGCCTTGATCAGGATACCGGACATCGTGGCACTGATCGCTGCCGGCCCGTCTGCATGAGCCGGGGGAAGCCAGATACTACTCAGCGGAAGTAACCCGGCCTTGGTTCCAAACCCGAATACAAACAGGAATGCAAGCAGAAACATATCACCCTGGCTTATCCGGCTGATATCCATCATATGCAGATCCAGGGTTCCGGTGGCATTATAGAGGATAAAAGATCCGTAAACGACCAGAATCACTTCAATGATACTGATGCCCAGGTAAATGTACGTGGCTTTGATTGCCCGTTTCGTCCTGCCAAACAGGATCAGGACAGCACTTGCAATGGTTGCTGCTTCCAGGAAGACGAGCATGACCAGGATATTGTAGGTACATGCCATCCCGCTCATCATCCCGGCAAGGATGAAATAGAGCGAGAAGAACGTGCAGTCAAAATGGTTTTTGTCCCGGTAAATATACGAGTAGCAGAGAACCAGGCTTCCAATGAAAGACACCAGGGATGAGATGAACATTCCCGGAGCGTCAAGAACCAGGGGCCCAAGAGAGATCTCCGGGATCAACCCCTGCTGAAGAGCAAGGAGATATCCCAGGTTTACTACCAGCAGCAGCCCCATGAGTCCGGAGATGAAGCCTTTCTGGATCCTTTCCGATACCCGGACCAGGGGGTAGAGGAGCAGACCTCCGATAACGGGAAGGAGCACCGGGACCAGGGCAAATAATTCCAGTATCATGCACTACCTCCCCCTTATGAAAACCAGCAGATTTGTGTTGTCTCGCATAAATATCAGAACGAACGCATTGCTTTTACGATTCCATCAATAATTGCTTCAGGCTTTGGCGGGCATCCGGGGATCCGGACATCAACCGGGATAATATTTTCCACAGGACCGGCGATCGAGTAATTTTCATTATCAATGAATACCCCGCTTGAGCATCCACAAGCCCCCATAGCGACAACCCGTTTGGGATCTGGCGTCTGGGCATAAATCCGCTCAAGAAACGGCTTTGTGTGCAGGGGAACAGGGCCGGTGACCAGTAAGATATCAGCAAACCGGGGTGATGAGACCATTTTTATGCCAAGTCTTTCAAAGTCATAGCGGGGGCCCATACATGCCAGGATCTCCAGGTCACACCCATTACATCCTCCGGCATGAGCATGATATACCCAGGGGGACTTTTTGAGAAATGCTGCAGAAAGACTCATATGAACTTCCTCGGATGCGTATTCCATTCGATACTGTTCTTTCTCCTGCAGGAGATACAGGCAGTCAGATATAATTCCATATCTTTCCTGACGATTGCTGCATTTTCCGGCTTAAGATTCTCAAAAACCCGTTCAGAGAGCACATGCAGTTGCTTTTCCGTCACCGGCATAATATCCCCGCAGACCCGGCACGTTTGCAGGGGGATCTGAGTATTGACAACGGCATGAGGTTCATGAATCCCATGGGAGAGACTGATTACGGATGCATACCGCCGTGCTGCATCAATGCTGATTGCCCGATCATCAGCGGTATCACCTTCTCCGGATATTCCTGCCATCTGACGTTCTTCCTCAATAAACGGCAGGGAGCTCAGATCCAGGGCTTTTTCAGGACAGACATCTGCACATCTGGCACAAAAAATACACCGGAGGCTTTCGATGGAGACGGTCCGCTGGTTCCCCGTATCGGTGATGCTGGTTGAACCACTGGAGCATCGCTCATTGCAGGCCCCACACCCGGTGCACCGGGATTCATCACGCCGGGGGAGTATCCGGGAGTTTAATGCCAGAAAACCAAACGATTCCCGGGCAGTAACCGGACGGTGAAACAGATGGGAGATCAGTTCACTGAATGCCTGCAGTTTTGCAGTGACTTTCATAATGCATACCTCATGATCAGTGCCCAGAGGATAGAGATGACAGAGAGGGCCAGAGGGAGTTTCATGAGCCACCAGGTAGCCTGATCAATCCTGAACCTGCCAAACAGAGAGTGGACAAGAGCGATCATCGTGCAGGTGACCGCCACCCCGATGAGGAATACTCCCCAGGCAAGAATCCCGGTTGAGGGAATCCAGAGGAACAGATCGACAAACAGGGCGACCAGAACAAAGAGCATGAGAACTTTGGTGATCTCAAGGATTCCCAGAAGTTTTCCACTGTACTCGGTAGTAAGGCCGCTTACAATCTCAGACTCTGCATCAGAGATATCAAAGGGTTTGATATGCAGTTTTACCAGGATCGCAAGGAAAACAACGATTGCGGCAAACGGATTGGTGATGATATTGAATCCCATCATCTCCTGAATCGAGAGAGTATTGTAAGAGATGGCAAGAGCGAAGGTACCCAGGATAAAGGGGAGCTCATTCGTCAGCATGAGTTCAATCTCCCGGACTCCTCCTATCACCGCAAAGAGCGAACCGCTGGTTATTCCTCCCATGATGATGAAGAGGATCTCTCCCATCAGCAGGTAAAACAAAACTACCAGATCAAAGGAGTACGAAAATGATGTCCCGGCTATCGGCACAAAGAATGTGGCAAGGAAAGCACAGGAAAATGCCAGGACAGGTCCGACTGCAAAGAGCAGACTCGCAGCCTCGGGCATAAAGGTTTTTTTGGCAAAGAGTTTGCAGATATCAAAAAGCGGCTGCAAAACCCTGCATCGGCTCAGATCCTGCCATGGTCCCGGAACCCGGACAAGCGGACCCCTTCGTGACTGAATGCGGGCATTGAGTTTTCTGATGGAGAATGAGAGAAGAATGCCAAAGATAAACGCAATGATCGGATTATACCAGAATACATCTATCATAGACGTCTCGTTTTTCTGATTGTTGGGGGGATATTTGTCTGCGGTTTGAGAGTGGTCACCCGGTCGGTGCAGGAAAAGCAGGGGTCCACACTGCCGATAATGACCGGTACATCACCAATAGGACTCCCTTTAATGAGATTCAGCATGATCCTCACATTCGGGAACGTAGGAACCCGGAGCCGCACAAAGTCCGGCGTATTGGTACCATTTGAAGCAACATGATAGAGGAGTTCTCCACGGGGAGGCTCCGTCTTTGCAAACCCTTCAGCACAGGGAAATTCCCGGATATCTGTAACAATCGGGGATGATGCCTTCTTAATCTCATCACAGCACTGTTCACAGATGTGCAGAGACATCAGGGCTTCCCGCATCCTCACCTGAATTCGTGCATAACAGTCATTCCCATTCTCGGTAACGACATCCCAGTCAACCTGCTCATATGCTGCATAGGGGGAGTTTCTCCTGATATCTGCCCGAATGCCACTACCTCGTGCAATTGGACCGACTGCCCCGAATTTTTTCGCTTCCTGGGGGGTGAGAACGCCGGCTTTTTTCATTCTCCCTACAAAGACATCATTTGCCAGACATTGATCAAAGTACTGGGGTAAAGAGGATTTCAGACCCTTAAGTTTTCCCAGTATGAAATCAGCCTTGTCAGAGGTGATATCACTTCTGACTCCGCCGAGAGTGATCATACTATGGGTGATTCGTTGTCCGGAGATGATCTCAAGAGCATCCAGAATCTCCTCCCTGATCCGGATGGAGTGCATGAGCATGGTCCGGTACCCGGTCAGATCGCCCATCAGTCCGATGGCGAGAAGATGGCTCTTCATCCGCTCCATCTCACAGAGGAGAGTTCTGATAAACTGTGCCCGGGGCGGGATATCCATATCAGCGATATCTTCAACTGCCAGAGTGAAATTCAGAGACTGATGGACATTGCAAAAACCGCATATTCGTTCTGCCAGGAAGATATCCTTGTAATAATCACGCCGCTCCATGAGCTTGATGATACTGCGGTGATTGAATCCAAGTTTCAGATCTGCTTCTTTGACAATCTCATCTTCAACTGACATCTTCAGATAGTTGCTTTCGATCAATGCCGGATGATAGGGGCCATAGGGAACGACCGAGAGATGTTTATTGAAGATATTATCATGCGGAGGATGTTTTGTGGGTGAGGTATCTATCCGGTCAGACTCAGTGCTCCTGACCGGAGGGGTTCCTACCTGCATGTCATCCCAGTTCAAAGGCAGCCAGAGATGGCGGGGGTCCGGATGGTTCTCTACCTGGATGCCGAGAAATTCGATCATCTCCCGCTCCGGCCAGTCAGCCTGGGTGGTTATCGGGGTGACTGACTGGAGAACCGGATTCTTCCGGTCGACAAACATCCGGAGGATCTGATGCCGGCTCCGCTCTTCATCATCAGAACAGAAATAGTAGTCTACCCTGATTCCGGGTATCCCCATGTCAACACCGGAGGCATACATCAGCCTTGCACCCGTATTCATCAGAGAGGTCACTTCGGTGCTGATCTCTTCTGCACCAATCTCTTTGATGGTCAGGTTACTCCGGCGCTCATTCATTTTTTACACTTCCAAACGGTGATTCCAGGCTGAACATCTCATCTTCATGCAGGTAGATCTCACTTGCCCCGCAGTTGAAATTCTCATCCACTTTCCGGTATTCCGGAATCAGGGAGGGAATAACCACAGAGAAGAAGATATAAAATGAGACCAGAGAAGCCAGTTCAGCAAATAAGAAGAGGAGAATGATCGATCCGCTCTGCTCAGAGAAAAAGATAGCGCCCAGAACACTGATAATGAGAACCACCATGGAGACGACGAAGTAGGGTTTCATGCCTGCACCTCCTCCCATTTTGCAATAATCGAATCCACCGGTGCAGTCCGGAGGTACCGCATGCCAAAGTCATCAGGCTTGAACCCTATGGAAAGGGCAAGAAGCTCGGCCATGTGAATGATGGGGATATCAAAATCATACCCGATCTCATTCTTCAGCGTATGAACTGCCCGTTCAAACTGATCATAACATCCGGAACAGACCACTACCAGGGCATCCACATGAAGAGCCTTTATTGCGTCAAACTTCTGCTTTGCCCGTTCATAGGTGGCAAATTCCCGATCTGCAAGATTTGCCTGAAGCCCACAGCACATCTGTTCAACTTTGTAATGCACCAGATCATCAACCAGGGCTCCGGTGATCTCGGTAAAATATCTCACCAGACGCCCGTCTTCAAAGATCCGCATATGACATCCGGGATGTATTGCAACCCGGATGGGAACTTTCTTTGATTCAGTCCGGATTTTTTCGATGCCTACTTCCTCATAGAGCACCTCGAGAAGATGGCGTACCCGGATAGAGGCATTATAGTGATTATGGGTAGATGCCAGGTAATCATTGACCATCTTCAGCTCTTCCGAATCCTCTTTCAGAAGTTTATTTGCTTCATACAAGGTCACATAACAACCGTTGCAGGAAGCCATGAGATCCCGGCCGGCACCCTCTGCCTGGAGGAGATTATAGGAGGCAAGTGTCAGCCAGACCCGTTTATCCACTGATATCCAGACCCCTGCCCGTGGGCAGCAGGTCCCCTTTGTCAGATATTCAAGATCCACCCCGAGCTTTGGGAGGGCCTTCATGATCGCCGACTCTGCCCAGGGCATCTTCACCGGCATGACACATCCAAGGAAGAAGGAATATTTAGACCCTGGAGATCCCGAGGAGGGATCCGGGTCGCTGCCTGGAAGTGACATTAAAATTTGTACTCCATGGTATCGAGATTCAGTCCGATCTTTTTATCCACCTTCATCGCCCGGATGAGGGTTTTGATGTCTTCCACAGCTTCCGGATACTGGTGAGCAGTAGGAGGAACAGGGTTAAGACCGGCTTTTCTCCGGCACTCCATCACTTCTTCATTCAGGGGATAGAGGAGTCCCACCGAAAAGTGCCTGATAAGCTGGGGTTTTACTGCGACGGGGAGAGGAACTTTTACCTGTCTTCTCCAGGGGTATAATTCAGACATGAACTCCTCCGGTTTCACGTGAAACAAATTGTATCGCTTTTGCTGAGCATACTTTGATACAACTCGGATCTCCCCCACAGAGATCGCATTTCGTCATCGCCTTTAATCCCCGCTGCATCTGAGGCACGGAAAGCGGGCAGGCCCAGGTACACGATTTACATCCGATACATCGCATTTTATCTATGGTTACATGTCCGGTGTCAGGGTCTTTCTGAATGGCACTTACCGGACAGGATGCCCGGCACATGGGATCGGCACAATGATGGCACTGGACCCTGATGAACTCATCATTGGGTCCGAGGACTATTTTACAGAGAGAAAGATCGTAATTATAGGTGCTGAAATTTTTAAATGAACATGCAGTCATGCACTGGCGACAACCGGTACATAACTCAGGGTTGTGAAGGACCACCTTAGTCATTTCCGCTGGGGGAATCACCCCTGTATTGTGGACCGGAATAGAATCAGTATTGGTCATCAGAATCATTAGAACATGATCGCGAATCAAGGTACTGGAATAGTGATCGGTATTGTCGATCATTGTGCTTGAAAGATACATACTTTTTCCCAAGTTGTGTTTTGAAAACCTGGATTTTTTCCATGATTACGTAAAAGAAGCAATTTTTTTTCCAATTCATGAATCGCTGGAACTATGTGCATCTGACAGCGCCCGAGGATCGTTTCACTATGCAGGGAGAGATCGGATCAAATGATCACCTATTCGTAATGATAAATAATGATAAATCCCAACATACTGGTAGTTATGTACATGGAACTGATACTATTCCTGATACTATTCCCTCTCATTCCTGCAATTTTATTGCGCTTCTTCTGGAATGAAAGGATTTCAGGAGTTGTGGTGACTGCCGGTGCAGGGCTTTGTGCCATCGGCTCAGTCCTGCTCCTGGCGATCTCCGGGCAGGACCAGATATACTTCACTATGCCAATATCAGGCGTTGCCATCCTCATGCTGCTATTGGAACTTCTGATTGCCGGCTACCTGGTTGCAGTCAGCGTGAAGGCAAAACAGTACCTTATTACTGCGTTTGTCGTTCTCCAGTTGATCCTCATCGGAGCGGCGGAGTGGCTTGGTCTTGCGGATCATGCAATAATTCCGGATCTCCTGACGGATCAGTTCTCTGCCATCATGGCAGTGATCATCGGGCTTATCGGAGGACTCATCTGTATCTATGCACTCGGGTACATGAAGGAGTATCAGGCGCATCATGCAGACCAGCCGGATAAGAGACCACAGTTCTTTGCAATTCTCTTCATCTTCCTCTCTGCCATGTTCGGAGTGGTCTTCTCCAATAACCTCATCTGGATGTACTTCTTCTGGGAAGTTACCACCCTCTGTTCCTATCTCCTGATCCGATACCCGGAGACAGATGAATCGATAAAAAATGCCTTTCGCGCCCTTCTCTACAATCTTATCGGAGGGGCTTGTTTCCCCCTCGCCATTCTGGTAATCATCCTCTCCGGCGCATCAGATCACCTCGGGCTCGGAAGTCTTGTTGCTGCAGGACCGGCAGTCGCTCTGATTCCCGCGACGTTAATAGCAGTGGCCGGATGTGCCAAGTCAGCTCAGTTACCCTTTTCGACCTGGTTAGTGGGAGCCATGGTCGCCCCAACCCCGGTATCAGCACTCCTTCACTCCAGCACCATGGTCAAGGCCGGAGTGTATGTAATAGCCCGGTTTGCTCCGGTTTTTGAAGGGCAGATCATCGGGATGCTTATTGCACTCATCGGAGGAGTGACGTTTCTGGTGGCAACCTGTATAGCGGTCTCGCAAAGCAATGCAAAGAAAGTTCTGGCATACTCAACCATTGCCAACCTCGGACTCATTGTAGCCTGTGCCGGAGTCGGAACACCCGAAGCGCTCTGGGCGGCAATATTCCTGATCATCTTCCATGCCATTGCCAAGTCACTCCTCTTCCTCTCGGTGGGATCGGTTGAACACCGGATAGGGAGCAGAGATATTGAGGATATGACCGGTCTTGCTGCCCCGATGCCAAGAGTCGGCCTGATGATGCTGATCGGCATATCAGGGATGTTCCTCGCTCCCTTCGGAATGCTGATTGCAAAATGGGCATCCATTCATGCATTCTCTCAGGCTATCCCTCCGTTCGGTATGATCCTGGTAGTTATCCTCGCATACGGGAGTGCCGTCACGGTATTCTTCTGGGCAAAATGGATGGGAAAACTCATCGAAGTCAGAAAATGGGAGGAGTCCATTGAACCAGGAATCTCCCGGGCTGAGTGGACTGCCCTTATCCCCCTGACGGGTCTCATCATCCTGGCATGTTTTGGTATCTCCCCCATATCGACCTACTTCATAGAACCATTCCTGGTAACCACGTACGGGCCTTTATCCACTCTGATCCCTGAATCAAACGTGGTCATCATGATCATGATGCTGGTTCTCATCATCGCACTCCCCGTACTTCTGATGAAAGTTTTCGTTCCAAAGCGGAACCTGAAGCGATATATGGGGGGACAATCGGTGCATGGTGGGCTATTGGACGGAAGTATGGGCCTTCGTAGAGAGATATCACTCGGAAACCTGTACTTTGAAGAGCTCTTCCCTGAAAACAGACTGAACCGGTATGGATCGATGATAACGATATCCCTCCTCGGTATCATTTTTGTCGTATTTCTCTTCGGAGGACTCCTATGAATCTCGTATTTTCTGCCCTGGTTTTCCTGATTCTGGGCCCGGTCCTGGCAATACTCATCACCGGATTAGACCGGATAATCACAGCAAGAATGCAGGGCCGCGTAGGTCCCCCCATCACCCAGCCATTCCTGGATATCGCCAAACTGTTTGAAAAGGAACAGGTGGGAGTCTGGCAGGCGCCCGTCGTCCTGATCTTTCTCCATCTGGCATTTATGATCGTCACCGGACTGATCTTCTTTGGCGGTGGTGATCTGCTCCTTGCCATCTTTGCGATGACCCTGTCCCATGTCTTCCTGATCCTTGCCGCATACAGCACCCGTTCTCCCTATGCACACATCGGAGCAGGAAGGGAGCTTGTGCAGCTGATCGCAGTAGAACCGGTGATCATCATCGCTGCAGTCGGGCTGTACGAAGTTACCGGGAGCTTTGCGACCTGGGATGTTGCCTCCTATGCAGGTCTTCCCATCCTCCTCCTCCCCGGAATCTTCCTCTCCATCATATGTATCCTGACATTCAGACTGAGAAAATCTCCCTTTGATCTGGCATCCTCCCATCATGCCCACCAGGAACTGGTAAAAGGGGTTATGACCGAGTTTTCCGGATCCACGCTTGGGATGGTAGAGATAGCCCACCTTTACGAACTGATCATCCTGCTCGGGCTGATGGCTCTTTTCTTCGCAGGGAACCTAGCTTTGGGAGTCGTAGTGATTGCTCTCGTATATCTTCTGGAAATTCTCGCGGATAACAGCACATCGCGAGTAAAATGGCTTCCTGCTCTGAAGGGTGCCTGGATAATAACACTCATTCTGGGTGGAGGAAATCTCATCATTCTCTCGATGCTATAAGGAGGAAAAATATGGCATATCTATCAAAATCACCCTGGATTCTCCATTATGATGCCTCCAGTTGTAACGGATGCGATATTGAGATCCTTGCATGTTTAACTCCCCGGTATGATGTAGAGCGGTTTGGAATCATCAATACCGGAAACCCTAAACACGCAGATATTTTCGTCATCACCGGAGGCGTGAATGAGCAGAACCGTGAGGTTATCAGAAATCTCTATGATCAGATGCCGGATCCGAAGGTAGTCGTAGGAGTCGGCATCTGTGCCTGCTCGGGAGGAATCTTCAGGGAATGTTACAATATCGCCGGAGGAGTCGGAGAACTGATTCCGGTGGATGTCTGGGTTCCCGGATGTGCAGCCCGGCCAGAACAGATCATTGACGGAATCGTGAAAGCTCTGGGAATTCTTGAACAGAAACGAACTGCTATGAAAACAGCCGAGGTCACCGCATGAGACGAGAAGAGCAGGAGACAATACCGGTAACCATTCAGACTCTCACCTCAGAGGTGCAGAAACAGAAGGATCTCAGATCGCGTCTTGTCCAGATCGGATGTGGTACGGTTGATGGCATGTATGAGCTCCATTATTCATTTGAACATGATGACAGATTCACGGATTTAAAACTGGTAACCGATGGAAAAACCCCTATCGGGAGCATCACCAGTATCTACTTTGCCGCATTTACCTATGAAAATGAGATCGCTGATCTCTATGGGCTGCAGATCACCGGTAATGTCCTTGACTTCAAGGGAACATTCATAACCACTTCAATTCCTCACCCCTTTGCTGCACCAACTGTTACGAAAAAACCGGAGGGATCCTGATGAGCAGACAGGTTATTGTCCCGTTCGGACCTCAGCATCCAGTCCTCCCCGAGCCAATTCATCTGGATCTGGTTCTTGAAGATGAGACGGTCGTTGAGGCAATTCCCCGGATAGGGTATGTTCACCGTGGTCTTGAAAAACTCGTTGAAAAACGGGACTATAAAGACTACATCTTTATCGCAGAGCGTATATGTGGGATTTGCAGTTTCATTCACAGCGTTGGATACAGTCAGGGAATTGAGGCCCTCATGGAGGTCGATGTTCCTGAGAGAGCCCAATACCTCCGGGTTATCTGGTCTGAGTATTCCCGTCTGCACAGTCACCTCCTCTGGCTTGGATGTTTTGGTGACAGTATGGGCTTTGAAAACCTGTTCATGCAGTCATGGAGAATCCGGGAGAGTGTCCTTGATGTTCTGGAAGAGACCACCGGGGGAAGAGTCATTCAGGGAAGTTGTAAGGTCGGGGGCGTGAGAAAAGACATCTCCGAAGAACAGTTTTCCCGGATGAAGACCGGGCTTGATCTTCTGCAGAAAGAGACTGATGACCTTATCGCGGTGTTTGCTGATGAACCAACCGTGAAGAGCAGAACCGTAGGAGTAGGCGTTCTTTCCAAAGAAGATGCCTGGGACCTTGGTGCAGTCGGTCCAATGATCCGGGGATCAGGAGTCAGGAAAGATACCCGGCTCCTGGGATATGGTGCGTATGAACACCTGGACTTCAAACCGGTAGTGCATGACGCAGGCGACTGCTACGCCAGGTGCCTGGTCAGGGCAGAGGAGATATCCACTTCTATTGATCTCATCAGGCAGGCTATCGATGGCATTCCTGAAGGAGATATCGAGGTGAAAGTGAAAGGGAATCCGGATGGCGAGTACTTCTCCCGGGTTGAGCAGCCCCGGGGTGAGGTCATCCATTTTGTGAAAGGAGGAGGGAAGAAGAACCTGCTTCGTCACCGGGTCAGAACTCCTACGATGGCAAACGTTCCTGCCCTGGTCAAAACCCTTGCCGGATGTCAGATGGCAGATGTACCGGTGATCGTTCTCTCCATCGATCCCTGTATCGGATGTATGGAGCGGTAAGATGGGTGTCTTCACTATCACCCGGATGATCTTAAGGTCTCTGCTGAAAGGACCGGATACCCGGAGGTACCCGTCAGTACCCGCTCATAAAACCGCTCAAACCCGGGGTCATCTCATCGTGGAGATCGAGAAGTGTATCTTCTGCAGTCTCTGCAGTATGCATTGCCCTGCTGATGCGATCATCATCAGTAAACCCGCCCGGACATGGCACATTGACCGGTTCAGATGCATTAACTGCGGGTGCTGCACGGAGTACTGCCCGAAAACCTGTCTCCACATGGTCCCGGAGTACCTGGGTCCCCGGACCGAATCATTCGCTGAAACATTCACCGGTCCGGAGCCTCAGGAGATACAGGGCCAGGAAGCAGCACCATCGTCCGGATAATCTCCGCTCCCTTTTCGGTTTTTTCTTGTGGATGAAAAACCAAATCTGTTTTATTACATTTTAGTTGGGTGGTAACATTTTCCCAAATTTCTTTTTTTCAGGACTTTTGACGCAAATGGATATGTCTGATATAATTTTGCCCGGTGCTTATTGATTTTCTGAGGATTAATCGCGTAGAATCCAATAATTACGTCGCTTTTTTTACAGATACTCCCTATTTCACCAGGTAACCGATGACCCTTACCCGGGTTCATCAGAAGTCAACAGGTGAGCTTCTGTTTTCTCATTGAAGTCATACTCAGAGTGCCATATATGTCTGCAATTATCTATGAAATACCGATTTATTTAATTCGAGAAAATACGGCTCCTTGAAAAATTTAAGCAGATTCCAAACAAAAAACTTTGAGATCTCTCGTTTTGCTTTTTTGTATTTCAAAAAAACGAAATTTTCTAATTGCCAGTTTCCATTTCATTTTGAACAGATATCAAAGAAATCGTGAAAAGTATTTGGATATAATCAGTGTATTACTGATCCAATGATGGGGAGCCTATTGGGAGAAAATGGCGGGTAAATTTCCCTTCTTTTACGAGGAGAATCAACCCTTCATCTGCAAGCCTTTGTACTGTTCTGGTTACGGTAGGGCTCGCTAATCCGAGTTTTTCAGCTATTTCTCTTCTGGTTATTCCAGGTTTATCATGAATTATATTCATAATTTTTCCGGACTGTCCTGATGAGTAATTTACGAGATATTCTTGTTCTTCGTACGAGTATCTATGATGGTTTTCAAAAAAATGATGAGATCTTCCCTTATCAAAGGCAGTAATACATTTTTCTTTAGCGATACGGGAAATATGATATCGTAGGGTGCTCTCATTTAGGTGTGACAATTCTGCAAGTCGAGAAAGACTGATTCCTGGATTTTGCTGAATAATTTCAAATATTTTTTGACGGGTTTCATGATCGAGAACATTATGATTTGTTATTCTCCGATAGCCACGAACCTGCTCTCTGATTGGCCGTTCATATAAATTCAGATCACCCATTATACCTGTCCAAATCAAATTGTAGGACGCCCCATAATCTTTTGGATTGGATGACTCAGGCGTAAATGTTTCAGACTGCTCTCTATTCTGTCCTTCCTGACTTATATTGAAAGGAGAAACGTATAACCCATTTACTGGTACCATTAAAAGAAGAAACAGTGGGATACAAATAAAACCGAATACACACCCCATATTGGTGTATTGCATTATTTGCAAAACATTGTAACTAACAGAATAAAAACTTTATTACCTTTTCTCGATTTCTTTCCGGGTAGCTTAATGTGCCAATGTTTGTTTTTACTATCTTCAATAATAGTAAATCATGAGATAGTGGATCACTGGATTCATCAGACCTGAAAAATCCAGTCTTACTATCAAATCAGGAAAAGGAAAAGAAATGAAATATTTTCACTATGATATCAGTTCAATCGCTCCGGGGAAACTTTGTATAATTCCCATGATATTGCTGATGGTCTCATTAGTATCATTGGGACTGACCTACATTGAGACCGGGCTCCCTGTATCTCCAGGAATGGAGTTTAAAGGCGGATTTGGTGTTACTTTAGTCACAACCCAATCCTCTGATGATCTGAAATCCTTTTTCAAAGATTATCCTATCATCAATGTGGATGAAGGAATAAATAATGGAAAATATTTGAAATTCGGCCCGATGGAAGATGCGAAAGTGGCTGAATTAACGTCCCTGATTGAGAAAACCTACACCGACGCAAAGATGGATCATATAGGTTCGTCTTTTGGGAAAACTCTCCAGGATCAAGCAGCGTTAGCAATAGTTTTTTCCTTTATTGGAATGGCAATTGTAGTTTTTCTGATATTTCATTCATTCGTACCTTCTGCAGCCATTGTAATATCTGCATTTGCTGATATGGCGATGACTGCTGCAGCAATGAATGTCCTTGGTATTCAGCTATCTCTCGGAACAACCGCAGCTCTTCTGATGCTTATCGGGTATTCGGTGGATAGTGACATCCTCCTGACATCCCGGGTTTTAAAGCGACAAGGGCAGTTTGATGAAAAAGTCACCGGAGCGTTTCGCACCGGAATAATCATGACTTCAACAACCTTTGGTGCCATATTTGCCATGTGGGCGGTATCATGGATTGGGGGAATCCAGATTATTCATGAAATGTCACAGGTTCTTCTCCTGGGATTAGTATTTGATGTCATGAACACCTGGCTGACAAATGTCGGTATTCTCAAGTGGTTCATAGTTGAGGGGAAAGGAAAGTTCACTACCCGGCAACGGGGAGGGGCATAAATGGATAAACAAACGTTCATCGAGATGATCAAAGATTATCGAGTTGCTGCATATGTAATTTTGATAATCGCATCGTTCATCATTCTCTTCCCCCACCCAGGTCCTTCAGGTATCGATACGAATCTTCAATTTGGACTCGATTTGTCAGGGGGATCATGGATCCAACTGGAGTTTGAATCGGCAGTTGTTACATTTACCACCTCACAGTCAGTAGATCTCTTTGTCTCTGATCTCAAGAAAAAACTGGACGCTGATATAATCCTCGTAGATTCGGATAAGATCGAGATCCATAAAGATGTATCAGAGGAGAAACTTCGTCAGATATTCTCTGAAAATAACGCCGAATTGATATCATATAACCAGGGAGTGACCAAAGAGACCGCTGATGATATCAAGAGGATTATGGAGAACAAGATCAATAGCCTTGGTACCCGGGACGCCAAGGTCTATGTGATCACGGGACTGAATGGTATCAGTCGGTATATTCGTATTGAGATGGCCGGGGTTTCGATGAGCCAGGCCCAGGAGATTGTCGGGAAGCAAGGGAAATTTGAGATTCGGATTGTCACAACCGGAAATCAGACGGAACATGTGATTTTTGGTGATGCTATTAAGAGTGTTGCAAACCCTGCTCAAACACCCCCAAACAGTAATAATTGGGGTGTCTCATTTGTCATGAGGCCTGAAGGGGCTGAAGCATTCAGACAGGCTGCCATCAAATACGGGGCAGTGAATGATCCAAATAATCATGACCTTCAGATGATGCTTGATGGAACTTTGGTGTATAGTGCTCCTCTCTCATCAGATTTAGCAGGAACCCTTCAGTCTAAATCAAGTCCGGATCTGATAGCATCCACGGGAAGTGGTGAGAGTGGGAAAGAACAGGCGAGAATGCTGGAGATCCACCTAAGAAATGGGGCTCTGCCAGTTGAAGTCAGGATAGCAGGTTCAGGGTCGGTATCTCCTGAACTTGGAGATCAGTTTAAGATGTGGTGTCTGCTCGCTGGTATCTTTGCCTTAATTGCAGTTGGCATTAGTGTATTGATCCGGTACCATGAACCTGCGATTGTTCTCCCGATGGTCTTGATTAATGCTTCAGAAGTGATTATCCTCCTGGCTATCACTTCATTCTTCCTACAACTCGATTTAGCTACGATAGCCGGACTGATTGCGGTTCTGGGTACAGGAATCGATCAACTTGTAATCCTCACCGATGAGATTCTTCATGATGGGAAAGTTCCGTCACCGAATTTGTATATGAAACGGTTAAAACGAGCACTCGGAATTATCGTCGCAGCTGCAGCAACTGTCTTTATCTCAATGTTGCCACTTGCACTGATGGATCTCTCGACACTCAGGGGATTTGCAATTATTACGATCCTCGGTGTTCTCGTTGGAGTTATCATCACAAGGCCTGCGTATGGTAGGATTATCATGGCGATTCTTTCAAAATAACCATACTTTTTTTGCGATTTCACCCGGACAATCAACTCATTTTGGGTTTTGTGTCTATGAATAAGGGCCGGTTTTTTTGTGCTTGTGAGAGAAAAAGGAGTCACAAAATTGCGATCATTCATCAATGAGCCCGATTTTTTAACTGATTCCCTCAGTACCAATACATATACCAGTCCGGTTATGTGTTCAGGGTCTTCTGTATGAGTACCTGAACAGAGAAATTATACCCTTAATTATGCCGTATTTCTTGAAAATACCGATGATTTAAATCAAGGATCGGCTTCATTTCTAAAAGTCTGCTTTAATCAATGATTTTGCGAATCAGAAGCCAAGTGCCGCATTTGTATTCGCAAATGAGAGACCTTAAATGACCCAGATATACTTACGAGCGTTTATTCCCATATCCGGGAATAGCGTTCTAATAAGGAGGTGCCTGAATTAAGGTGGTTTTTTCTTTAAATAGCCATTTGGCAATTATACCGTGATTTCAGCAAAAAAAAGAGAAAATTAGATGTAAAGAGCTGCAAGAACCAGGGAGGTGGTTGCAAGCAGTTTTACGAGCACATGCAGTGAAGGACCGGCAGTATCCTTGAATGGATCACCAACGGTATCACCAACGATTGCAGCAAGGTGAGCTTCGCTCCCCTTTCCACCATATGCTCCACTTTCAATAAACTTCTTGACATTGTCCCAGGCACCTCCTCCATTATTCAGGACCAGTGCCATCAGTAGACCGGTGATGGTTCCGACCATCAGGAATGCTGCCATCGCTTCATACTTGAGGAGAACACCGACACAGATCGGGAAGATGACTGCAAGGGATCCGGGGAGGATCATATTCTTGAGGGCACCCCGGGTGGTGATGTCAACGCACCGTGCATAGTCAGGCTTGTCATTTCCATGAAGGATATCCTTCTCCTTAAACTGACGGCGAACCTCTTCAATCACATACTGGGCAGTCTGTGAGACGCCACGGATGGCAAATGCGGCAAAGAGGAAGACGAGCATAGCGCCGAGGAGTGCACCGGCAAAGACATCGATCTTCGCAAGGTTGACCACTGAGAAGGCCTGACCGGTGATATTGGAAACTTCCGTCATGTAGGCGGTGAACAGGAGGAATGCAGAGAGAGCTGCACTGCCGACTGCATACCCCTTGGTCAGAGCCTTGGTGGTGTTTCCTGCCGAGTCAAGCTTTGCGACATTCCGGTGAGCGACTTCAGAGGAGTGGCTCATCTCAACGATCCCTCCGGCATTATCCACAATGGGGCCGAAGGTGTCCATAGCCAGAATATATGCACAGGGAGCGAGCATTCCCATCGTTGCGATGGCAGTTCCATAGAGACCGCCGAAGGGAACACCGGACAACTCACCTAACTTGAATGAGATGAGCAGGGCCAGACAGATAGAGATCGAGGCCAGAGCGGTGGTCTCAAAAGCAACATTAATTCCGGAGATGATGTTCATCGCCGGACCACCGGTTGAAGCCTTTGCTATCTCCTGGACTGGTCTGAACCGCTCATCTGTGTAGTAGAGCGTTACATTCAGGAAGACGATGGAAAGGGCTAACCCGACAAGGCCGGCGTAGAAGAACCAGATATTGTTGAGCAGATACATGACCGCGATATAGAAAAATATCGCTGATATGATAGCAGTCACGTAATATCCCTTGTTCAGGGCGTGCATCGGGTCTTCATGCTGAGCGTCCTTCTCGGTGACAGAGAAGATACCGATGATCGTTGCAATCAGGCCAAGTGCACCGATCAGAATCGGAAACAGAATACCAGATATGCCAAAGACCGGATAGAGGGCTACTCCGAGGATCATCGCACCGATATTTTCGGCAGATGTGGACTCAAAGAGATCCGCACCACGACCGGCACAGTCTCCTACATTGTCACCAACCAGATCGGCAACCACCGCAGGATTTCGTGGATCGTCTTCCGGAATCCCTTCTTCAAACTTTCCTACCAGGTCTGCACCAACATCCGCAGCCTTGGTATAGATCCCACCACCGAGCTGGGCAAAAAGAGCGATAAATGACGCACCAAACCCAAACCCGACGATAAGATACGGGGTTTCCTGGGGATTTGCACCAAAGAGGGTGAAGATGACAGAGATACCAATCAGGGAAAGAGCGATGATGGTAAGACCGGATACCGCTCCTCCCCGAAGTGCGACGATAAGTGAGCGGGCAGGAGTCTTCTCAACTGCTGCTGCAGAGACGAGATTTGTCCTGACCGAGATGAACATCCCGATAATGCCGGAGAGGGCGCTCAGGAATGCACCAAGGATAAATGATGCAGCGGTATGCCATGCCTGATCGGGTTTGCCAACCAGGGTAAACACCGCAAAAATCACAACCGCTACAACAATAGCGATGATCGCTATGGTGGTGTACTGCCGCTTCACGAAGGCATTGGCACCTTCCCGAATTGCTGCAGCAACCTCCTTCATCTTATCACTTCCTTTGTCAGCAGTCCGGATCTGGTGGGCAAAGTATGCTGCCACCCCCAGAGAGAGGACTGCGATCACAAAGATAAATGGAATGATCAACATAATCCTACAAAGATTATTACAAATCGTTATAAATTCTGCTGAGGCAGAATACCCTGGTTACGGTCAGATGAGGCTTTTTTTCGACAATCTAGGCTTGACCGTTCGATTTAATATCTGTACCCACGCCTGCGGCAACGCATAAACAGAGAGAGTATTTTTGAATTATACCCATTCCCAAGAATGGCACCCCATGAAATACTCACAAAAGTTTATACCAAGATGAGGGAATTTCCATGAATGTGTCAGGACAGGATCCCATTAACCCTTGGTAATCATCCGGATACCCGGTTCATCAATCCGGTAATATTCAAAAAGCCAAAAAGGTCAGAGAATTAGTCTATTCCATCTTGAATATCATGAAATCTCCCGGTATTGAAATGATGATAGTATTTCACAAGGGAAAGAGACCGAACGAAATTCATCACCGGAGAGCAGCACACAGGGATGTATTATCTATTCCTGACAATTCTGCAGTTCTATTTCGCAGCAGAAAAATTTTGGATTTCCGATTTGATGGGTAATCCTCTATTTACTCTTGGCTGATGGATTCTTGTTGGATACTTCTCTTCGTACAATGATCATGGTTCCAATCAGGCCAAACACAATATTCAGGTAAAACATGATCAGACGCCAGAGGAGGATAAATATACCCAGTATAGCTGTGGGAACAAACAATGCGTAGAGCGATGCTGCTGATACTTCGGCAATACCTGCAGCTCCGGGAGTTAAGGGGATCATACTGACCAGTGCAATGATAATCTGGGCAAACAGGGAACTCCCCACCGCTGGAGGAAGGCCCAACCCGACCAGAATCACGGATGCAATGATGAACTCAGAGAACCAGAAGAGGAAGGAGAAAACAAACCCCTGAAGAAGCCCCATCCGGGCATGTCCGGCAAATGCCGCAAGACCTGAGGAGAAGTGATCAAACTCTTCATCTGTTCGAAGTGCAATCCGTTCCACTGATGGGCGGTTCCATCGCTTCTGGATCCATCCCAGTATCCGGTTGACTTTCCCTTTCACATATTGAGGATATTTTGCAGCAAGGATCAGAATCAGATCAAAGAGGAGGAGCATTCCGATAGAGAAAAAAATCACCGCGACAAATGCATCTCCAAGCCCTGCTACCGAATCCCACATGAGAAGAAGACCAATCACCGCCATGATCACGAGAATGATCGCATCGAGAAACCGTTCCACGATAACGACTGCAGTGGCATCCCCAACCTTCACTCCTGCTTTGAATAACTCATGAATCCTCACCGGCTCGCCACCGGCAGAACTCGGGGTAATCGCTGCAACCAGAAGATTGGCCATCACCGCAATATAGCAGGTCAGAAAAGGGACATGGTACCCAAGAGCCCGTGACATCACCCGGATTCTTTCTGCCCAGAGAGAAAACGAGACTAGACGAAGAAGTAAGGCAAGAACCAGACAGTATATATTGAGATGGGAAAGATATCCGAAGGTATCCTCATTAAAGGTAGATAAGAGAATAATTGCAAGGATAATAGCACTTAACGCAAATGAAAGGTAAATCCAGACTTTTTTCTTATCCATACTGCCAAACCAACTGACTTCTTATCTGTTGGATAGGCATGATTGAAGAAGTTTGTTAAAAGAACAATCAGAGGGGGAACAAAAGAAAGCCCCGGTACCTGACTATAAAACGAGAATCAACCAGACCTATTCGATAAGGTAATTGACCAGGATGAACGAGATATCTGGTACTTATCATAGCATGGTGATGTATCACATGAAAACAGAATGGAAATCATTACTCCTCATCTGGCTTATTGCCGGAGTACTCATGCTCCTGATTCCCGCAACGACCGCAGAGTCCTGTGAGTTTTGTGGAAAATCAGATAATATCTCAGTTGGAGGGATCAACCTAGCAGACATTGATCCCTCAAATCTCTCTGCATTTCAGGATATCGATCCCCGGGACATCGGGAGAGCCATGGATATCAGCGGGTATTCCCGTTCAGATCTGAGTCAGATTGATGAGCTGATATCAACAGATCAGGATCCGGATACCCCGGACTCCGGGCCGGCAATCATGAGCCTGCAGACCGACGTGGTGCTTGCAATGCAGGAGGCAAACCGGAATCTTCCCAGGTTTGTGATCCCTGATGAGTTCTCATCTCTTCCACCCGGTTCATTCAGCCATCTTGACCGGTTCACCTATGTCCCGTCTGAATGGGATCAGACCGGCGGGGTGGATGAGCATTGTGGCAACTGCTGGGTATGGGCTGATACCGGGGCTCTTCAACTTGACCTGGCATATCAGAAAAATGTCACCGACCGGCTCTCCGTTCAGTACTTCACCTCATCGTACCATAACGGAACCGGCATATGGGCCTGCTGCGGGGGCTCACCCGTCTGGTTTGCAGACTTTTACAACACCACAAAGATAGCAGTCCCTCTGACTAACACCAATGCCACATTTGTGGACAGCCGGAGTATGTGCGAGAAAGGTGAATCTACCGCGATGAACGCGTCTGATATCGCAACCACTCCGTCATACCCCCTGGATCAGGTATCTGCACAGATGATCAGCACGAATAGCAGGTACGAAGAGCGACCGATCTCAAATGCAAGTGCCATCAACTCAATAAAAGCCGCACTTCAATCCAAAAAAGCCGTCCTCATCGTGTATACACCGGACAACTGGACTCCGATGATGGACTTCTGGACTAACCAGACAGAAGAAGACATCTTTACCCCCCATCTTACCCCGGGATCCACCGGGAATGACGGAGGCCATGTCATGCTCATCCTCGGGTATGATGATACTGACCCGGGTAACCGGTACTGGACCGTACTGAACAGTTGGGGAGCACCTGCGAACCGACCTCATGCTCTGTTCAGACTGAATATGGATATCGATTATGCACTTCAGAATCCTGACGGAGTAAATGCCTTTGAATTCTTTGTTCTCAATGTAACATACCCGAAGGATTCTGCTCCCCTTGCATCTTCATCCTAATCAGTATCTTTTTCTTTTTCTTTTTTTTTCTGAAAGGAGGCATCTATTAATAATCTCACGATGTACTCCCTTTCAGATACCTATGCCAGCAGAAGAGATGCTTAAAGAAGCAGCAGCCCAGCTGAAAGACATTATCACGGCCCGCAATGTCATGGGAGAGGCCATTGATATGGGTAACCGGATGATTATCCCGGTGACCCGGTTTGGAATTGGATTTGGAGCAGGCGGAAGCGGCAGTACGAATGAAAACGGAATTGGTGGCGGCGCAGGCGGAGGCATCGAACCGATAGCAGTGATCATCAGCGACAAGCAGCTTGTCGGGATAGAAGGGATTCAGATTCTTTCTCTGAAAAATACTAACCCCATTGCCCAGGTCGTCACCGCGGTCAGTGAGACTCTGGTTCCCCAGGTCATCGATCTCATCAAAAACAGAGAGACGCCAAAATCTGAACCTGAAGAAAAGGCTCCATAATTCAGTGAACCTGGAAAGCCTGATCAGCAGTCTCCTGATCACCGCCGGTATCGGGATCCTTGCAGGAAGCATTGCCGGATATATCTACCGGATTCCCATCAGGATTTCTGCAAACGGCACCAATCGAAATGATACCATCAAAGGGAACGCCAGTATCGGGTGGGGAGCAGTCACCTTCTGCCTCATTCCGGATGCATCCGGATGGGAAGGAAGGGTAAGATTGCGGAAAAAAACCCTGATACACCAGCATCTGTTTCCCTCCCCAAAAGAATCACCCCCTCCTGCTGAAATACCAGAACCGGAACCAGAGAAAGATGGAGGAAAATTCGGACTCACAGAACTGATCCGCTACCTTCCTCTGATTCCCCGGATACTTCATGAGCTTGTTGATCATCTGGAGATCGAATCCATTTTTCTCGACCTCAGATTCGGAGCCGGAGATCCGGTCACCACCGGAACATGGTATGGGTACTATCATGCTATCCGCCCGCTCATCACCGGGAGGATCTGCTCCCTCACCGTGGTTCCGGATTTTGATACCCTCACCCTTGAGGGGGATGCTTCAGGAGTGCTTCTCATCACCCGGCCATTCGGATTTGTCCTCAGAGTAACATCCCGGATTCTCGCAGCAATTCTTCCCGATATTCTTTCAGGGATCAGAAAAAAGAGGAGAGAGAGCCTTGGCTGAATCCCTTGAACTCCTCATTCCTCCCCCCTGTTCATCTGGCAGGAAAATATACCCGCTGGTCAGTGTGACTGCTCATTCCTGGGAGTCGGGAGGACTCCTGTATGCTGAGCCGGTTGCTTTGATCATTGCTGAAGAAGAGCAGTGGTATTTTGTATCACTCAAAGAAGGGATCACGCAGGAGTGTATCCGGATGATTTCCCAAAAATAAGGGCTTTCAACTCAGAAAAAAGAGGAAATTCCAGCCTGACTCTTCAAATCTTATGTAGCCGGCTGAAGTGAAGCAGAGTCATTTGTAGTTGAGATATTTTCTGTAAGGTTTGAATCGGAAGCCAGCACCACCGTTGATGAAGTGCTCATCATCATGTCCGGCAGGGGATCCATGACGATGGTCGGACCGGTGATGCTGATGACTCCTTCCCGATACCAGTCATTGTTTGAGGTATCAGCATCGGTCACTTTTCCTTCCGGATCCACATCCATCAGGATTCCATACTCTCCCGGAATCGCACTTGCCGGAACCGTAAAGCTCCGGGTTGTTGTTGCCTGTCCTCCTACCGGAATGGACTCAATATCCCAGGTGCCCAGAAGAAGGGGTTCAGAGATGACAAAGCTCCGGTTTGTGAGATAGAAGTCCACCGTAAAGCGGCCGGCATCTGCCCCACCATTATTTCCCACTGCCCCGATAACCCGGATAGTCTCACCCGGGGCTGCCTGACGGGGGGCAATAGCGCCCAGACCCACGATGTCGGCAGGCTTGCCGGAAGGTCTCGTGGCATCAGATATCCGGATGGTTTTTCCCGACGAGGTTTTCGTATCAGTGCCCATCACCTCGCGGACAAAGGTATACACCCCGTCTGCCAGGTTCATCGGCAGGAGGAACGTACTGGCACTTGAATAGTCGCCTCCTGAAGAGATCGGCGTGAGGTCGGTAGTTCCTATCGGAACCGGAGAAGCATTTTCCTCTGACTCATTTACCAGGTAATAGGTGATCTGTTCTGATCCTGATGGGGTGTCTCCGCTGTTTTTCAGAACTTCAATGATCGTAACGGATCCACCCGGATATCCGGTATCAGTCACAATAAGCCCTTCAGTCGAGACGTTCACGGCGCCAGTCACTAAACCGGCGGCAAGCAGGAGAATTCCCACTGCCACCATAACCGTTTTCCATCCGACACCAGTACCCATACGTCAAGATTGGTGATGGGCGAATATAACCTTTCCAGAGATTTTAATCAGCTGGCAGATCAACATCCCTCTGAATTCTATGTACACGCTGGTCCTCATACGTCATGGCGAAAGCCTTTGGAACCGGGAAAACCGGTTTACCGGCTGGAAAGACATCGATCTCTCTCCTCAGGGGCTACAGGAGGCACATGAGGCAGGAAAACTTCTGCGTGGGCAGGGATACACGTTTGATATTGCCTGGACATCAGTTCTGAAAAGGGCAATCCGGACGCTCTGGACAATTCAGGACGAGATGGATCTGATGTGGATCCCGGTCATCCGGTCATGGCGCCTGAACGAGCGGCATTATGGAGCTCTTACCGGTCTTGACAAGGCAGAGACCGCTGCAAAGTACGGTGAAGAGCAGGTCCATATCTGGCGACGAAGTTACGATATCCCCCCACCAGCCTTTGAACCTTGTGACAACGCAAATCCCGGATATGACCGCCGGTACGATGAGCTCAATCAGGATCAGGTACCCCGCACCGAGTGTCTCAAAGATACCGTAGCCAGGTTCCTCCCTCTCTGGGAAGGCAATATTGCCCCGGCGATCCTGTCCGGGAAGCGGGTACTCATTGCCGCCCATGGAAACAGTCTCCGGGCATTGATCAAGCACCTGGATCAGGTGTCAGATGATGAGATCGCGGGCATGAATGTGCCAACCGGGATTCCTCTCGTATATGAACTCGACGCTGACCTCAAACCAATCAGACACTTTTACCTGGGTGATGAGGAAGCAGTAAAAGCAGCAATGGATGCAGTGAAAAATCAGGGAAAAGCCAAATAATCTCCCTTTAAATAACAAATAAAACCGGGGAGGGGGATGAAAATCCCTTACCGGGTTCCAGTGGAAACAAAGGGGTCTCGCGCAAAAATCCTTTCAGAGACCAAGACGCTCCAGAAAGAGATGATGGAGGCGAAGATCGCCCCCAATCTCCGGGTGGAATGCCAGTACCATATGCTTTCCTGAAACAAGTCCGACGATTCCCTGAGGAAGCTCGGCAATTGGTGTTATCGCCGGTCCGGCTGATTCAACAACCGGGGCCCTGATAAAGACCGCATGAAACAGGGACGGGAGGCCGTTTACCGGTATTTCCGCTTCGAACGATTCCCGTTGTCTGCCAAATGCATTCCGGTTGACCACGGTATCCACGATCCCAAGGGGTGTGAACCGTGATTCTCCAATAACTTCCTTTGCGGTAATGACCATTCCGGCGCAGGTGGCAAATATACCTCCGGTAAAATGCACCATCGGCTCACGCATCCCGTTTTTATCAATCAGACGCATGAAGGTGGTGGATTCACCACCCGGAATCGCAAGAGCTACAAGATCGGTCAGATCCTCCGGATGCCTGACTTCGATGACCGGCAGGGAAAGTCCCCTCTCCTGAATAACTGTGGTAAACGCGTGAATGTGCTCACTCACGTCGCCCTGGAGTGCAAGTACTCCTATCTTACCATCCACGGGTTGCCAGCCTCTCATCTGGTGACAGGGCTGACATCTCAATACCCTTCATCGCTTCCCCAAGACCTTTGGAGACCTCAGCGATAACTTCTGGTTCATTGAAATGGTTCACTGCCTCCACTATTGCCTTTGCCATTCTGGCCGGGTTCTGGGACTTGAAGATACCGGATCCAACAAAGACTCCGTCACTGCCCAGCTGCATCATCATCGCTGCATCTGCGGGAGTTGCAATACCACCGGCTGAGAAATTCACCACGGGAAGACGCTGGCGTTTTGCAGTCTCGATGAGGAGCTCGGCTGGTGCCTCAAGTTCCCGGGCCCGTTTGATCAGTTCGATCTCATCCATCCCGGCAAGCTGGCGTATCTCACCAAGGATGGAGCGGTTGTGTCTGACCGCTTCCACCACATTCCCAGTGCCTGCTTCTCCCTTGGTCCGGATCATCGCTGCTCCCTCATTTATTCGGCGAAGTGCCTCCCCAAGATCCCGGGCACCACATACGAAGGGAACCGTAAACTGTTTCTTATCGATATGATACTGTTCGTCAGCAGGAGTGAGTACTTCTGACTCATCAATCATATCAACACCCAGAGCCTGAAGCACCTGCGCCTCAACAAAATGTCCAATCCGGGCCTTTGCCATGACCGGAATGGAAACGGTATCTATGATCTCCTTGATCATGCTCGGATCTGACATCCGTGCAACGCCGCCTGCTGATCTGATATCTGCCGGAACCCGTTCGAGGGCCATCACCGCGACCGCCCCCGCTTCTTCGGCGATTCCGGCCTGCTCAGCGTTCACCACATCCATGATCACACCGCCCTTCTGCATGGACGCGAATCCGCGCTTGATCAGTTCAGTGCCGTACCGAAGTTCTTCGAGTTTCATTCCTTATATATTGGGCAGGAGATTCCATAAAACTGATGCACTTGCGGCAACAAGCACGAAGATCAGGGTAGACCATTGCACTGCCTTGATGATATCAGGGCCTGATGACCGAAGGGAACGGATGGGATCCCCAATCCGGTATTTCCCCGGCTTTTCAAACATCACTCCGGTTCCTCCGGCAATCAAAGACATCGGGATTCCTCCGTTAAAACCCGGGCGAAGATCCCGGTCCCGCCGGTAGATACGAAGAGCGGGGGACAAGGTCCGGCACCAGGCAAAATAGCAGATCAATACCACTCCGGTCACCCGGGCCGGAATATAGGAGAGAATATCATCCATCCGGGCAGGAAACCAGCCAATGCGGATCCGATCATCGGTGTATCCAAGCATGGCATCCATGGTGTTTGCAGCCCGGTAGAAAGCCGCACCCGGGAGGCCAAAGAGGACAAAATAACAAAGCGGGGCAATGATGCTGTCATTCAGATTCTCTGCTACCGATTCGTATGCAGCCGAGAGGATCTGCTCGTCAGTGAGGGTAGCCGTATTACGGGAGACAAGCATACTGACCCGCTCCCTGCCCTGTTCAGGAGTCATCGCTTCAGTGACAGCTTTCGCATGTTCGACCAGGGATCGAAGGGCAAAGCAGCTTTTCAGAAGAAACGGCCCGCCAATAAGCATCAGGAACCAGGGAGCGTACGCTGAGAAGAGATAATACGGAATAGTAAACAGCAGAACAGTTAGTATCCAGAAGAGAATCCCGGCAATTCGCTGAAGCCCGGGACGATATTGAGAGGGATCTCCCCACCATCCGATGAAGCGACCGATCAACGCCACCGGGTGATAGGGAGAATGCGGATCTCCAATGACCCGATCCACTCCAAGCGAGAGGATCAGAACCAGCGGAGAGAGAACCATGTATTCAGATATTCTGGGGAAGGAGGTTGGGGATGCCTCCTTCTATCGGGTATGTTACGGAGCATGCATGACAGATCAGAGACCCGTTCAGGATCTCTTTCTCATCTTCTTCGGTTACGATCATCTCGAGATCCCCTTTGCAGACCGGGCAGCAGAGGATATCATAGAGTTCCCGCTTCATACCAGTTCACTCCGGAGGTCAATGATCTGACTCATCTCCGGACCGGTGGAGATCAGGGTAACCGGCCTGCCGGTATCTGCTTCTACCTGTTTCAGGAAGTCGCGTACGGGTTTTGTCAGCTGGGAATATTCAGTTGCTCCAAAGCAGGTCTCATCAATATGATCCACTCCGGTGATGGCGACCTGGGTGCACCCGTTGATCATGGATGCATATCTGGCCATCTCGCCATCCCAGTTTCCAATCCGGCGTTCACGGCCGGTCACGGTCCCAAACTCCTGAATCCCGAGATCCTGGGCCTGTGCACTGGACATCTCGGTGCTGAACGGGCCTTCTCCGACACGGGTCGGGAATGCCTTGAACACCACGATGACATCATCAATCCGGGTCGGGCCGACTCCGTTGTCTGCTGCCATCTGAGAAGCGGAGGTATCCTTGGAGGTGACAAATGGGTAAGCCCCATAATACAGGGAGATGCCAAAGCCCTGGGTTCCTTCAAGCACCACATTCTCATTTGCATCCAGAGCGGTATTGATCTCCAGAGGGACATCAACCAGGTACTTGGAGAGCTCAGGAATGTCCCGGGCCAGGCGGGCAACCCGCATTGCCCGGTCACGGTTTGCCGGACCACAGCCGGTTCCGGTTGAGCCGACTTTTTGGGAGAGATGGGTGTTGCTCTTATCTTCATCGATATGTTTGGTATCGATGATGGCACAACGCTCGTCGATAAAGACCCGGCCTTCTACGCCAAGTGTCTCCACTTCATGTGCAAACACCCGGGGATCCACAAGAACCCCGGTTCCGATCATCAGACGGGCATCGGGGTAGACAAATCCGGACGGGCACATCCGTACGCCAAACTTCTTCTCACCCACCATTACGGTATGACCCGCATTTGGACCGACTCCTCCCCGGGAAATAATAGTAGGTTTATCTTTGTGAGCGACGTGGGAGACAATCTTCCCCTTCCCCTCGTCACCGAAGTTGCCGCCCACGATGATAGTACAACTCATCCAACCGGATAGGTTCGAGATACAACGACATATAGTCTCTGCTCTATCTTCAGGAGCAGACGTTCATGAACCAGATACCGGCTCAAAAAAAATCAGAGGTTTTGAAGAAATTCACCCATTCGGGCGATAGCTTCTGAGAGATCATGCCTTGAGACGGCGTATGCACATCTGACATGGCCTTCACCGGCTGTTCCAAACACGCTCCCCGGGACAACGGCTACTCCTGCCTCGGTGATGAGTTTTTCTGCAAAATCCTGGTCAGAAAGGCCCGTCTCTTTTATTGAGGGGAATGCATAAAATGCCCCCTCGGGAAGATGGCACGGAAGGCCTATCCGGTTAAGGCCATCAACAAAGAGGTTCCGGCGCATATGGTATTCCCTTACCATCAGCTCCATAGACTCCTGTCCATGACGGAGTGCTTCAAGTGCCCCGTACTGCGCCATGGTCGGGGCTGAAAGCATGACGTACTGGTGTATTTTGAGGGCGGCAGCAGCGATCTCTTTTGGAGCACAAAGGTACCCAAGCCTCCAGCCGGTCATCGCAAATGCCTTAGAGAATCCGGAGAGGGTAACGGTTCGTTCGTGAAGGCCATCGATGGAAGCAGTAGCGCAATGTCTGCCTTCGTACGTCAGTTCAGCGTACACTTCATCAGAGAGGATAAGGAGATCATGATCAATGGCCACATCAGCAATGCCCTTGAGATCCTCTTTTCGCATCACGGCACCCGAGGGATTATTCGGGAAGTTCAGGATGAGAACCTTGGATCGCGGGGAGATATGCTCCATGAGAACATCAGGAGTCAGTCTGAAGTTGTCCTTCTCCAGACAGGGCATGAGGATTGGTACTCCTCCGGCCAGGGTGATGCATGGCCCATAAGAGACATAAATCGGATCCACCACCAGAGCTTCGTCGCCCGGATTGAGCACCGCACGAATGGCAATATCCAGAGCCTCGGAGACCCCGGTAGTGATGATCATCTCGGATGCCGGGTCGTATGGAGTCTGGTACCGGTCATTGAGGAAGGTTGCAAGTTCCCGTCTGAGCGGTTCCATCCCGGTATTTGAAGTGTACGAGGTATTTCCCTGTTCAATAGAAGTGATAGCTGCTTCACAGATATGCCAGGGGGTCGTGTAATCGGGTTCTCCTACGCCAAGAGAGATGACATCCTCCATCTGGCCGGCGAGATCAAAGAACCGTCTGATCCCGGATGGGGGAATGGCCTTGGCCCGATCTGAAACAAAATCCCGCATTATCGACTCCTAGAATGAGAACGGAAGGCGTTTCCCCTCTTCCCGTTCGGCATACAGTACCCCGTTCTCTTTGTAGGTCTTCATGATCAGATGTGTTGCAGTCTCCCGAATCCGATCCATGGGAGCTATCTGCTCTGAAACAAAGCGGGCTATCTCCTGCATATTTTTTCCACTGACCAGAAGCTGGAGATCATGGGATCCCGTACGGAGCCGGAGATTTCTCACATTTGAAAAACGGGCGATACGCTCTGCAATGCGATCATACCCCCACTCGCGTTCCGGTGCTACTTTGAGTTCAATGATCGCAAAGACCATGCCTGATTCTACTGCCTCCCAGTTGACCACCGCAGAGTACCGTCGGATGATCCCCGCATCCTCAAGCGCTTTTTTTCTGGCGAGAATTTCATCATCAGTGCATTCGAGCATGACCGCGAGATCATGCAGGGGTGTTGTACAATCCTCTTCAAGAAGAGAGAGAAGTGTCCTGTCTTTGTCGTCCATAAAACTCACCGAAGCATAGTCAGGAGCAGATCTGCATCGATCTGCGCCAGACGTCCATCCTGCTCTTCCATGATAACCTCCCAGATCTTGTCTGTGCTGGTATCAAACCACATCTCCTTGGTTCTTCCATGGCGACCACGGTTGACCAGACGGGTACTGATAACCCCGAGCATGTTCAGCTCGGACATGAGATCTGAGATTCGTCTTGCTGTCAGGACATCAATATCAAGGATAGGGGTGATTTCTTTATAAATCCGGGTGATCTCACCGGAGATGAAGATCTTCTGACCAGCCCGGTGGAGAAGAAGCATACAGTAGAGAACGATCTTGCTCTGAGTGGGAAGTGTTCTGATACACTCCACCATGCTGTCAGTCTCTATCTTGGCCTGGGCCTTTTTGACATGTTCAATTCCTACCTTATGAGACCCTTCCCGGTCAGCGAGTTCTCCAGAAATCCGGAGCAGGTCAAGCGCCCGACGTGCATCTCCATGCTCCTGAGCCGCAAGAGCAGCGCAGAGAGGAATCACCTCATCATCAAGGGCAGCTTCAATAAAACCGATAGTTGCACGCTGCTGAAGAATATCACATAACTGAGGAGCATTATACGGAGGAAAGACAAGTTCTTCTTCAGAAAGGGAAGAGAGAACCCGGGGATCCAGGAATGTTTTAAATCCAAGATCGTTTGAGATCCCGATAATAGATACCTTTGATCGAATCAGATCCGTGTTGATACGGGTCAGATTGTACAGGGTATCATCGCCACTCTTTTTAACGAGTTTATCAATCTCGTCAAGAATAATTATGAAAACTCCGGAAACCGCTTCAAGTTGATTTTTTAATTCTGCATAGACCTGATCTGTTGGCCACCCGGTCATCGGAATATGAGTCCGGAGTTTGTCACTGGGAAAATCATCTTCTCCTAAAATGAGTTTCGCAATCTGAGCAAGGACACGATATTGAGTATCAATCACTTCGCAGTTGAGATGTACCACGCGACAGATAGTTCCTCGTCTGGTACTCACCTGTTCCAGTTCGGAACCTACATATCTGACAGATGCTGTTTTTCCTGTTCCCGTTTTTCCATAGATGAGAATATTTGAAGGAGTCTCCATCTGGAGTGAAGGGGCAAGAATTGATGCAATATGATCTATCTGAGGTTTTCGGTGGGGAAGAATATGAGGACGGTAGGAGTGCCTGAGTACTTCACGATCTTTAAAAATGCGGTTCTCTGCAAGGTATTTATCGAAGAGCCCTGAGGAACCGGTTGTTTCTTCCGTCATTTGAATATGTTGTCCTAACCTTGTTTGATGAGTGGTCCAATAATACTATAGGAATTCCTTTTCGTTGATCGATCTTTTTGAGCAAAAATAGAGTTTTGGAAAATTTTGTTTTCCAGAGTTAAAATTCAATCAAGAAAAGAAATTCAGAAAATACTCTTATTTATGTCCGGATAGCAGATGTAACCATTTTTATCAGTATTACAAAGATATTTTTATCCTTGGAAAAAATGGAAACCCCCACCCCTTTATTTCCACTGGAACCTGAAATTTTAGCACCCTTGTGTACCATTGTGTGTAAATTATTTCAGATGTGTACAGGTTACATCTTAGAATATAAATATCTTTTCATAATACAAAATAAGAATGTTTTTAAAAAAAGTTTTACTTGTTCGTAAATTTTTTTAAAAAGTAAAAATGAGGTTTTTTGGGAGGAGAGAGGATACAAAAGAGAAAAAGTTCCACTGGAAACAAAGGGGTAGGGGTAATCTACTGTTTGTACTAAACTTAAGCGAATCTGTTATGCTATTCTACTTCCAATAGGATACCAATGGATCCTTCACACCTTCAGAAAATACCTATTCATTGTGGAGTAATTACAGTTTCAACCTCCCGATCAGGAAAAGAAGACAAAAGTGGAAGCATTATCGAAGAACTCCTGGCAGATGCTGAACTATCAGTTAAATCCCGAATTCTTCTTCCTGATGATATCAGTGCGATTCGATCTGGCCTGATTCATCTTCTGGAAACATGTAACTGTGTCATTATTACCGGAGGAACCGGAATCACCAGTGATGATTGTACTATTGAAGCAGTACAGCCCCTCCTTGAAAAACATCTGGATGGATTTGGAGAGTTATTCAGAATGAAGAGCTATGCAGAAGTTGGAACCAGGATGATTTTATCCCGGGCGATTGCAGGAATCATCGGAAAAAAAGTCGTTTTCTGCATTCCCGGATCCCCAAATGCAGCTACCCTGGCAACAAAAGAGATTATTATCCCGGAGATTCAGCATCTCCTGACCCATGCAAACAAATAACCATTTTTTCCTTTTACCGGTTTATTGTCAGGAGAGCAACCCGTTCCAGAATCAGGTCAATAAATTGTTCTTCTCTGGTCACCCCTAATTCAGCTTCAGTAATACCAAAGATCTTTCGCAAAAGTTCGTTTTTCTCTGCAGGTATCTCTTCCCAGTCTTCTTCACCTACCAGAGTTACGAGATCACGAATTTTTTGAAGGGCTTTTTCCTGGGGAGGCATCAGGCATAAATAACATTCATTCATGCCTTTTTGGATACCAAAAGATCCAATAAGACCGGTCTGCCTGGTACCTGCCGCATACAACAGTGCTTCTACCTCCACACTTCGGGCAATCTGTTCGCCTGAAGTAAATGCCCGGTGTGCAAATTGTAGTGCACCCTGCACATGTCTCTTCCCTGCCACCATATGACGATTAAAGCAGATGATATGGGTCTGCTCTTCTGTTCCGATATTTCGAAATTTTGTCAGCCATGCAGGAAGATCATCTACCTCAAACCTGACCTGGTACAGATCAAAAATGGTTGTCAGATCTTCATTATCCTGATATTCAAATTCCGTACTCATAAAAAATCACTAAATGACTGTTGACCGCCTCGCCTCAACGTCTCCCTCAGCATCGTATCTGACTCCTCGTGATCCGGTACCACCGGTGTATCAGGATTCACTACTTTCGTTTCATTCTGTTCCAACTGTTTCAGAGCAGAGAAGACGGTAGCAGCCCGTTTGGATCCAATAATTCCGGCAAGCACACTCTCCTCAGTATTGAGGAGATCAGCAACTGAGTGTATTCCATTCTCCTGAAGTTTATCAGCCATTTTTTTGCCGATTGCAGGAAGATCGGTAAGAGTTTCCAGAGTTCTGGTTTTGCCCGTTTCCGGAATGAAATTTTGTACCTCTCCGGAATCTGCTTCTTTGGGCAGTCCTTTCGGGCCGTCATGTATCTGCCGTGCAAGGTGCTGGCCGAGAATCCGGGTAAGCGTACCAATATCTGCTTTTTTTAACCGTTCTACAGAAGTATATCCGGCATTATAGAGCCTTCGTGCTCTCACCCGCCCGATATTCCGGAGTTTAACCAGGGGAAGGAGCTCTGCTTTCACCCCGTACTGAACCCGCAGACCAATATCATGCACTACATCCCTGAAATCCGGGAGCTCCATGCCGACCAGTCGATCAGCAGCATGCAAAAGCCATTTTCCCGAGTCCACGATGTTGTAAATATCACCGGCTCCAATCCCGTATCGTTCCTCAATCTTCTCTTCAGATACTTCCTCTGTCCAGTCACTCAGAACAAGGGCGGTTTTGAGAGCTGCCAGCCATATCTCCTCTCCTTCTGCATCATACGGGAGCGGGACCATCAGGTCCTCAGCGTTTTTATACAGGAAATTTTTCAGCGATGCGGTGTCTGCTGCCTTCAAAAAAAGCCGGGGCATGTCCGGCCCGGTGCAGATAAGATGAAGAATTCCGATATCTGACCGATGTTCAGATTTTTCCAGGGTATCTAGAATGGATTTCGCTCCCCGGGGATCCAGATACAACTGGGAAACCAGGTTTCCTTTCCGGGTTGCCCGAAGCCATGACTCCTCTTCACTGATCATCCCGGCAGTACTGAGGAATCGTACTGCTTCCCCGACAATCCGGGGCATGGATCGGGAATGAGGGTGCTGCCATGCATAGAAGGTCCGCTCCATGAAAGCAGTCAGGGACGGATCGTCCCGGGCAAAACCCGTCGCGATGAGGGAGAGGATATGAGCACAGAGGGCATTCTCATCGGCACACTGGGAATCGATCTCCTCAGCACCGGCATCGATAAAATATTCGATCAACCGCTCAACCGTAGGCCGGTCTTTTGCGATGAGAACTGCTTCCCCATAGGGATCCAGGTGAGGCCTTCCTGCTCTGCCTGCCATCTGATGGTACTCCATCACCGGGATTGGGACCATACCAAGGCCGGAAGTAAAACGCATGTAATCACGAATGATTACCCGACGGGCAGGAAGATTCAGACCCGCAGCAAGGGTAGGTGTTGCAGAGATCACTTCGATGAACCCCTGCCGGAATCCTTCCTCGATGATTATCCGTTCTTCCCGCAGAAGACCGGCATGATGAAATGCAACTCCCCGCTCGACACATTCGGCCAGAAGGTTTGGCTGGTCCGAGTCCCGGGCACTCCTGAGACACTGAGCCAGGGCCTTTGAATCCGGGCTTCCTGCTTTCAGAGCAGAAGCTGCCCGTTTCGCAAATGCCTCAGCATTCCTTCGTGATGAAACAAAGACCAGACACTGGCCCCCTTCTTCAAAGGTATCCAGACAGAGGTTCAGATCATCATGCTTGGTGACTCCCCTGATATGTCGCTCTTTATGTGGCTCTCCGAACTGAATGGTTCCATCAAAATAGACTCCCTGTCGGAGATCCACCGGCCTCCATGAGCTGGAGATCAACTCAGCGTCCAGCCATCCGGCAAGGGATTTCGGGTTTCCGATGGTTGCTGAGAGACCAATCACCTGCATATCCGGATTTGCATACCGCATCTTGGTGATAACCATCTCAAGAGTCGCTCCCCGGTTTTCAGACCCGATCAGGTGCACCTCATCGAGGACCATCAGGGTGACTCCGCTCAGCCATCCTGTCCGGTTTCGAAGCAGGGAATCGACTTTCTCACTCGTGGCTACAATGATGTCGTTCTCACCGAGCCGGGTATCAGAACGGTCTAAATCCCCGGTTGCAACCCCCACCCGGTTTCCCTTCGATTTAAACTCTTCAAATTTTTCTGAAGCAAGAGCCCGGAGTGGAACGATATACAGGCATTTGCCTCCCCGGGCAATCTGGGCACCCATCGCCATCTCGGCAAGAAGGGTCTTCCCGCTGGCGGTGGGAATTGAGATGAGGAGATTTTTCCCTTCCAACAGCCCGGCCTGAACACAGGCAGCCTGAGGTGGGTAAAGCTCAATGATTCCCTTCTTCCTGCAACTCTCAATGAGAGCCTGGGGGATGGGAAGGGATGCTATCTCCATAGATCACCGGTTATTGCATGGGATATGGGGAGAAATCCCATGAAATGATCTCCATTCAGAAGAAAAAGAAGAGAGGAAGGGAGCCCTTCCGAAAAAAAACCGGAGAATAGATGCTGCCGGCATTAATAGTAGTAATTGAGCATATCCTGTTTCAGCTCACGCTTTTTGCGATCCAGGAATGCGAAAACACTCTCATGAGAGACTCCGTTGATCAGCATTTCTATCGCTTCCCTTGCGACCTTCACCTGGTCAATCATCCCGATGATAGCAACGGTCTTTCCATATACCGATATCTCGGTGCTGGTCAGATCTTCGATCTGGGAGCGGGATTTCCCTTCTCTACCGATGATCCTTCCCCGGATCCGCTCCATTTTTCCCGGGCCGTCTGCCACATCAGAGAGATCAATGATCTCAAGGTAGAGATCTTCATCCTCAAACAGGGTGAATGCCCGTTCCGGGGAAAACCCTCTTGCTATCGCCTTGACGATCTCAACAGCCCGTAAAAATCCGTCTGCTTCCTCTCCTTCAATAGCAACGAGCCCTTCTTCACTGTCGATGAGAATATTGGTCTTGGTCTTCTCTTCGATCTCCCGTTTGGTCATCCCTTTCTTTCCGATGAGGACGCCGATCCGCTCTTTGGTAATTCGTGTTTCCTGCTTCATATTATCCCTCGCTCAGTTCAGTTCCGGCATTTTCCGGTAGGTGGGGAATTCCGGTAATATACCGCATTATATCGATCAATATCATCGTCTCGCACTTTTGCGCAAAAAACCGGTTCAGCTGTTCGATATCTCTTCTCAGAAAGATGATCGAATGGGGATGATCCGGTGTTACTGCCTGACCCATATCAATCAGCCAGGGTTTTTCATCGCCATAGAGAATATTGTATTCAGAGAGATCGCCATGAACCAGTTTTGCGGTCTGCCAGAGGGTGCGAAGGATCTCAACCAGCTGATTGTATACCCGGGCTGGATTATCCAGTTCTGCAACCCTGAGTTGGGGGAAAGGAATCTCATCCCTGCCTAAAAACTCCATCACCAGGATATTTCTGTCAAAGACCAGAGGTTTTGGAACGTCAATGCCTGCTTCTGCAGCACGTCGCAGATTTGAAAACTCCTTGCGGGTCCAGGCAAAAACAATATCCTTCCTGCTTTTGCCAATATTGAGAAATCTCCGATCACCGGCGATGTAATCCTGCATCTTCTGAAAATTGGCAGTCCTGGTCATGTAAATCTTGATTGCAACCCGGTCTTCTTTCCGGTCTGCAAGAAATACATTTGCCTCTTTTCCGGTGGATATCGAGCCCCCAATGGCAGATATCCACCCCTTGTTTACCATTTTGTAGAGGGCGAGCAGCGTAATGTCATCAAAGACATCCTCCCTCACTTTCAGCTGATCCAGATCCTTGATTCTCACCCGGGTGGCATCGACACGCTTGTCATACTTGTGAAGATCGTACCGATCCCTCTCGATGCTCATCCCGGTTCTCCTTATTCCTGAAGATATGCACGCACCGGTGCGAGAATTTTGATTAGCGATTCTGTGGTTGCATTCTTCAGGTCAGCAGGATGAACTTCTCCCGCTGCATATGCCTGCTCCAGATCCGCATAGGTATCAAATGTCCGGTTTCCGCCAAACTTTTCCGGTCGCTCAATCGTGACAGATCCGGCCCGGGGGAAAATATGGTGCATAAGCACCTGAAGAACCGGATTCTCTTCAATTTCAGGTGGACAGAAGGCTTTCTTCATCTTTTTCCTGATGGTATCCTCACTGTCAGCAACTGATATATAATTCCCCTGGGATGAGGACATCTTCTTGCCGTCAAGACCGTTCAGGATAGGCACATGGATACAGACCGGAGACGGGTATCCTTTTGCCGGGAGGTATTCCCGGGCAAGCATGTGGATCTTCCGCTGATCAATGCCACCGACAGCCGCATCCACACCAAGAATGGCAATATCTGCCATCTGCATGATTGGATAGACCATCTGGGAGACGGTCGGGTTTTCCATCTGTCTTCCGACTTCGTCCATACTCCGGGTTGCCCGGTTCAACGTCACCTGCTGGGAGAGTTCATGCACCAGGATCTGATATTCCCGGCTGAGCTGCACATCTGAACCGAGGACATAGGTGATATCGGTGAGTCCGAGTCCTTCAAAACATTTCCTGTTATATTCAGCGAGTTTTGCCACCTCTTCCATAGTCCCCTTCCGGTTCAGGAAGGCATGAAGATCGGCAAGAAGTACGATCACCTCAAGGCCGGCATCCCGGAGATCAATCAGTTTGTTGATCGTAACTAGGTGGCCGAGGTGGATCTCACCACTCGGCTCGTACCCGGCATAGACCTTCCTGCCTTTCTGGGTAAGCAGTCCACGGAGTTCCTCCTCCGTGACGATCTCTACCGTGTTCCTTGCCGCGAGAGAGTAAGGATCCATTCACACAGATAGGAGCTGAAAAGAGTTAATGATTGGGTGACCGGGTTCAGATGGCAACAAAATCAAGAGATTCGTTGGTCATTTGAATGGAGGTCTGTGGATCGGTGACCTGGCCCATCATCGCCCTGATGGCATCCACGTTCTCAATGACGACATCAGCTTCCTGATGGATAGCCTGGAAGAAGTAGAGATCTTTGCCGACTACGGCAACGGAAGCCTCGAAAACCCCATTTTCCCAGAGATCCGATCGGGGTCTGCCAAGATCCATAACATACTCTTTGAGCTCTGCCGTGCTCTTGATCCCGGTGGTTCCCTTGACAAGACCAATCCGGGAGTGGCCCTCAAGGATCGCCAGTATTTCCTCCCGGTTTGTGTCTTTTTTCAGTTCCATCTGGATAGCATGCATGTGCATCTGGGTCGTGGGGACGATCATTGCCATCGTCACAATATCGATATGAGGAAGAACGGTATTTACATCAGGTCCGTGATGGCTGGGAATAGTTGGAGGATCCAGAACCACGGCATCAATCGGCCCTTTCTTCACGACATGGGGATCTGCACCACGGCGGACCATTACCGCCCTGACCTTTGCAACCCCGACCTTGTCATCAATGGCCTTGATGATCCTGCACAGACCGGTGGTGTTACAGGATACAACTCTGACAAACTGGCGTCCGATAGCATCTGTGTAGTTTGCATGGGCATTAAAAGAAAATCCGGCGAGTTCATGGTCTTCTCCTCCCTGCCAGATTGCCTTTTTGCCATATTTTTCATAGAGTGCTTTATTCGATTCGCCGACTCCGCCGGGCGTTCCGTCAATAATGACATCTGCTTTCTGTACCATCTCTTCAATGGTACCGGCAACCGGAATCCCTGCCTTTTCAAAAGATCCCTTCTTTGAGATATCTGCGATATATACCGGGTATCCTTTCTTTACTGCAATAAGTGCTTCAGCAGTCGGCCGGGTTTTGGAGACTCCGATGATCTCCATATCCTTCTGCGCCGCTGCTGCATCTGCAACACGTTTGCCAATGGTTCCATATCCGTTGATTGCAACCTTGATCATACCAATACACTCCTCACCGGGATTCTCTGAAGCAAAACTCCCGTGTGAGGTATTCTGATCGCCAGATATTATACCTTACCGGAAAGTGACCCCTGACAATCCTCGCTATGGTTCTTTGATATCTCTGATTACCGGTATCAGTTCTATCGCATGAAATGCTGCTAAGATGGCGGCGTCAGGATTTTCAGTTGAAAAAAAGAGGTGTCCTGAGCAGTTACAATCAGTGGATCCAAATCCCGGAATTACTGGCAGGGTGAGTGTGCGGGCAAGCGGACATTCGAGTCGCTCGGTAGTATGGGCGCAGAATACCCGGATAAGTCTGAATCCTGGATGCATGAGGAGGTGATCAATATGCCACCGGGGTTTTCTTCCTCCGGATGATGCGATACGGATATGACGGACAACCCGGGAAAGTCCGCCCGGACCAAGAGCGGAACCTACATACCCATAATATCCGGGTAGAAAAGAGATCGGGCCCCTGGCCCCTATCGGGATGAGCCCTCCCTCTCCCTGAAGGAGGAGCATGTAGATTCCCGGTTCCATCTTTTAGAGGTATCCGGATTTCATAAGAGTCTGGGCTGCCCGGATCTGCCTGTCTCCAGACTCACGGGCAGGCACCCCATGGCCCGGGTAGAGGCCGGTCACCTTCAGCTCAGCGACTTTTCCAAGTGATGCTTCAAGAGCCTCCCGGCTTCCACCGGGAAAATCATACCTGCCAAAAGCACCGTCAGCAAATACCGTATCCCCGGAGATGAGATCCCGGGTCTCAGGATCAAAAAGACAGATGCTCCCCGGAGTATGACCCGGGGTATGGATGATCTCATAGCCCTCGATGGTCTCTCCTCCTTCAAACACGATATCAGGGATTATGCCTGGTGAATGAGCACCAAATTGCATGGCCAGGCTGAGTGAATCGTTTTTCAATCCATCAGCATCAGTAGAATGAATACAGACCTTCGCCCCGGTCATCTTCACCAGAGCCTCGAGATAGGCGATATGATCAAAGTGGCAATGGGTGAGTACGATATACTTGATGGTATTCCGGTATGCTTCAACTGCCATAGGCGTGACTCCGGCATCCACCAGGATTGTACCCCGTGCGAGGTACCCGTTTGCATACATCCCTCTGCCCGGGATCAGCTTGACTGTCATGTGACTATCATATTCCCTCCCGTACAACAAGTAGGATATGGTGACTGCCCGGGACTACCGGATCGATCCCGACCTGGTTAGACAGGCATCGGAAGCTGAACAGATGGATCCTGATCGTCTGAATCGTCTGATATCAGCTGGAAGGGTAGTAATACCGGCAAATAGCCGGCGTCAGACATCGGTCTGTGCAATAGGTGAAGGGTGCCGGGTAAAGGTCAATGTGAATGTGGGGACATCGCAGGATCTCTGTGATATTCCGATGGAACAAGAGAAAGCTGCAGCGGCTATCGCAGCAGGATCTCACACACTCATGGATCTTTCAACCGGGGGCGATCTCCCGGAAATACGAAAAATGATCCTCTCCTTTCCGGTGCCGATCGGAACGGTTCCGATTTATGAGGCCGTTCGTCGTGCCGGAAATGTGGCGGATCTGGATGCAGATCTCCTCTTTACGGTCATCCGGGAGCAGTGTGAACAGGGAGTGGATTTTCTTACCCTTCACTGCGGGGTCAATCGGGAGGTAGTTTCCAGTCTTCGCCAGGATCCCCGGACAATGGGAGTGGTCTCACGCGGGGGTTCCTTTCATACCGCAATGATGGTCTCCCGGGATGAAGAAAATCCTCTCTGGTCCGAGTATGACTATCTTCTGGAGATCCTGGCAGAGTATGGAGTTGTCGCAAGTCTTGGTGACGGCATGCGACCAGGCTGTCACGAAGATGCGATGAGGGAAGCAAAAACCGTAGAATATCTGAACCTGGGCAGGCTTGCCAGGCGGGCTCATGAGGCTGGAGTACAGCGGATGATCGAAGGTCCGGGCCATATGCCCCTGGATCAGATCGGATATAATGTCCGGATGATTAAGGAAGTCACCGGGATGGCACCCCTCTATCTCCTCGGTCCGCTCGTTACCGATATCGGAGCCGGTTATGATCATATTACCGGTGCAATTGGAGGAGCAATCGCCTGTCAGAATGGGGCAAACTTCCTGTGCATGGTATCTCCCAGCGAACATCTTGGTCTGCCAAGGACCCATGACATCATTGAAGGTACCCGGGCATCAGTTCTGGCAGCACATGTCGGAGATCTTGCCCAGGGAAACGCGGCTGCATATGATCGTGAGGTAAAGATGGGAGAGGCAAGACGGGATCTCGATTGGGAACGTCAGTTTGCATACTCACTGTTTCCTGAACGTGCCCGGGAGATTCATGAACGGGATGGAAATCAGGAGACTTGTTCCATGTGTGGGGATCTCTGCGCGGTGAAGATGGTTCGGGAGATCTTTGGGGGAACTCCAAAAACGAACTAAGAAGAATTTTTATGCTTCTGTAGGTGAGGAAGTTTTTTTAGGAGATATTACAAATATTTTTTTTGCAGACGCAAGGTAGTGCTGAATATAGTCGATCGAAGTACCATCTGCCCGAGGCGGATCGTTTTTGAAACTGCTATGCTGGTCAGTCCGTGGGCATCATTCTCATCCCTGATCTGAGCGGCTATCTGCGTGTGTAAACAAGTTACGTGATTTGCTATGGAAGGAAAGAGACTCTACGTTGGTAACCTGACGTACTCCGTAAATGAAGCCCAGCTCAGGGAATTATTCTCAAAGTATGGTGATGTAGTAAGCGCAAAGGTCATCGAGCAGAAAGGATTCGGATTTGTTGAGATGGGTACCTCTGAGGAAGCCCAGGCAGCAATGGACGGCCTGAACCAGACGGTCTTTGAGGGACGCACCCTTCGTATCGATGAAGCCAGACCCATGCAGCCACGCCGTGAATTCGACCGCGGTGGCTACAGTGGCGGCGCTGGTCGCCGGTACTAAATATCAGATATCCCCGCAAGGGGCTGCACTTTTTTGATCGTTTTGTTTTGCCGAAGTTCACGTATACACATATTTAAAAAGGTGAAGAGTACACTGCTATGTACAGACGCAGGAAAATCCTGACAATAGTTTTCGAGACTTTTTTCGTCGGTTGACGGATAATCGGTTATCAGGCTGTTCTCGGTAATCCTCAGGTTCGTTCTGGTAATTATCAGGATGGCCTTTTCGCGGATGTAAATAAGGAAACGTGATTTGCAATGGAAGGAAAGAGACTCTACGTCGGAAATCTGACGTACTCCGTTAATGAATCCCAGCTGAGAGACCTGTTCTCCCAGTATGGAGAGATCGCAAGCGTTAAGGTTATTGAGCAGAAAGGATTCGGATTCGTTGAGATGGGCACCCCTGAGGAAGCCCAGGCAGCAATGGACGGCCTGAACCAGACGGTCTTTGAAGGACGCACCCTTCGTATCGATGAAGCCAGACCCATGCAGCCACGCCGCGAATTTGACCGCGGTGGCTACGGTGGCGGCGCTGGTCGCCGGTACTAATCAAAATACCTCTTTTATTCTTTGAAGAATTTCTCTCTGCGGGTATTATTCCCAACTTGCCGGTTCAATTGAGATGATAACCACTGCTGTGACATCATTGCCCCTCTCATCAAGGACCGGACTGAATGTTCTGATAAAGGAACGATCACTTTCCGAATACCGCTCTTTATACGACTGTTTCGTCTGAAGAACCTTATTGATATTTCCCTGGAACCGCTCTGATGCATCAGGGGGATGATAATCATGATATGCTTTTCCTTTATACCTATCTCCCTGAATCCCCAGTCGTTGTTTATGGTGGGAATTCATGTACAGGTACCGGCAATCTTTGTCAACTGTATAGATTGAGTCCCGGGTTGATTCTACCAGTGTCTGGTACTGGGCTTCTATGGTTGCCAGAGCTTTTTCCAGTTGCCTCGTCCGGGTTATCTCCGTCGATATCACAGTAACTGCAATCGTCATCTCAATGATTGCGTTCTTGACCGGACTCATGGTTCTGATAAACCAACGTCCATCCCGTTCATACTCATCCTGTAGTGGAGTACTGGTCCGAATCACTTCGCGAACAAGAGTGAGAAACCGGTCTGATTCCTCCGGACTATGGAGTTCGTCGTAATTGATCCCTACCCAGCTGTCGGTGATATTGAGCCTGCTTTTATGATGCGAATTCATGAAGAGGTATCTGCCATTCCGGTCTACCATATAGATGGAATCCTCTGTGGACTCTACCAGTGTCCGATAATTGGTTTCTGACTGAAGGAGGGCTTCTTCTACACGCTTGCGCATGACCGCCTGCTGGACCATATTTTTCAGCTCGGCAAACTGGACTTTGGGATCTGTGCCTTTTTGGAGGTAGAAATCTGCACCCGAGTTTAACGCCTCGATAACAATCTCTTCTCTGCTTCTTCCGGTGAAGATGATGAATGGCTTTTCCATGTGAGCATGTTTGATGGTTTTGAGAAATTCAATGCCATCCATAGATGGCATCTCATAATCTGATACAATGGCATCATACTTCTTCAGACTGAGCATAGTCAGTGCCTCATGAGCGGAAATCGCCGTATCCACACTGATATCACCCCCCTTTTCCAGAAAAAGCCGGGTAATATCGAGCAGTTCTTCCTGATCATCTACAAGCAGAATTGTTATCATGTTCTCTATCCCTCCAAATGCCTGATGTCACTGGTCTGTCCGGATGTAACGGTAGCCTGAAGTAACCGGTAATTACCCCGGGGAATGGTCATTTCAAATCTGATTCCTTCTCCAGACTTTCCATTCTCTTTGATTGTTATCCCCGTGATTGCTAATATTTCCCTGATGAGAAACAGTCCAAGACCCGTGTGTTTGCCATACCCTCTGAGAAAGATCTTCTCTTTTTCTTTTGGATCAACTCCGGCTCCGTCGTCAGAGTACATGAGGAGAAGATCATCTCCGTTCTGATCACAGGTGAGTTGAATGGTGTGGACAGTTCCCCCATGCCGGAATGAATTGTCAATAAAATTCGCAAAGACCCTGCTCAGGAGGGGATCTGCATAGATCCAGAGTCCTTCTACTCTTGATACTATTGTTCCCCGGGGTATTTCGTCTTGTGGAATTGCATCGGAAAATGCCTTGCTCACCTGTTGCCAGACTGGAGAATTTACCCCGACAGATTCATATTCACGGGTAAATGCAATGATATCCTCGATCCCATGCACCGCATCAAGGGCTTTTTTGATGTAGTGGGATACCTCAGGATCCAGGTCTTCATCCTGGGATAATCCGAGATATCCTTCAAGAGCAGTGAGCAGGTTGAGAACATCATGACGGGTAAGAGAAGAGAGGAGACTGAGCTTGTTGTTCATGGTTCGAAGAACTTCCTCCTGCCTGTTTCTCACCACCAGGCGCCACATTCCTGCAAACAAGACCGATAACTGCAGATTATCTGCATCTTCATAGAATCCTTTTTTATTTGCGACGCAGACCACCGCCACCACCCTCTCCTGTTCAATGATGGGGACGATTAAGAGCCGGTCTACCTTGATCACCTCATTAAAGATCATGGGAATGAACTGTTGCTCTTCGGGGATTTCATTAAAGATTAGGGGTCTTTGCAGATGAATTGCTTCAGAGATACGGGGAAGCTCTTCCAGGGGGAGTGAAAGCCTCGTGAGGTGGATATCTGCGTTCAACTCTTTTGATTCTGATGAACAGGTAGCTGCAATCGTCAGATGTCTGGTTTCATTATCCAGAAACCCCAGAAGACCAAGACCGCTCGCCGTCAGTTCTATGCCTTTTCTCAAAGCAAATGCAGTAATATCACTCTCCAGTTGACCGGTCATCTGGTACAGGGACAAAAGAGCACTTAACCTTTCATTATGGGCAGTGAGCTCAGCTCGACGTTTCCATTTTTCTGTTACATCAAGGAGGGAGACTACCGAGTCTTGTCCACCGGGAAGGAGACCGATACTGAGTGAAACAAATCTGCATCCCCCATCCGGAGTTTTGATTCTGACCTCAAATACAGATGGCACATTCTCCTGCAGACGGATTTTTGTATGGTATCTCTCAATCTTATCCCGGTCTTCTTTCCACACCAGATCGAGGAATGAAACTGGATGTTTTGCTTCATCCCGGGATACGCCTGAAAAACTAAAAAACTGGGAATTTGCCCTGATGATTTCTCCCCTCTCGTCAAGCATCACCATCGGTATGCCTGAATATTCAAACAGAACCCGGTATTGCTTGATGAGATCATCAGATGCCCGTTGCAGGAGAGAGTGGACAACTTCTTTTTCTCGAATTGCCCGTTCACACTTCTGTTCCAGGTAGCGGTACTCTTTTTGCACCCGGTCGAGGTTTTTCTTTAGATCTTCCCGCAGTTCTGGTGAAAGAATTTCATCAGGGAGTGAGCGAAGAATCTCTTGAATCTGCAGGAGACGCTTCATGGGTGTCTCTCTCTGATAGCCATGAGGGTAAATGTTTCATTATGAAAATCACACCACCCGGAGTCATCTGTTCCAATCTCTCCATAACAAAAAAAGCCAATGAGTGGAACCGTGTTTCCCTTTTGGGCAGCAATAATCTCATCCTGCACAAGATTTCCAACAGTCTGATGTCTGGCCATACACGAGAAGAGCAGAAGAAGATCTGCTGATTTAATATGCTCATTGAACCTGATGATATCCTTAATTGAGTTTTGAATCGTGATACTACCTGGAGAACTGGCAAACTTCGCTGATGCCCCTTCGGGAACACTTCCGGAAAAAATTAACGCCCGATTATCCCAGTCAACCCCAACTGGGGTTCGGATGATCTCAGGATACGGTTCTCTTCTGATAATCAAGGGAAAAGCTGCACTCAATGCCGGGATATCCTCATCCCGAAGGTTCAGGTACTCCTTATAGAGATCCACAGCAGGCCGGTTATCTATCGTATAAATGATGTTTTCTGATGAATGGGTGATTCGTTTTTCTGCTCCTACCCCCTGCCAGCCACTGGTGATAAGGGTATGCACTTCAAAATGATCCCCGTCCAAAAGGAGAACACTCACCCCGTCGGATGAAAATTCTCCATTGAGGAACGTGAATGTCTCTTTAAATTCCATGTCATCGCCGGCAAGTCCTCCGGTGATATGAGGTGGATGATGAGAGGTCGCTTTGATACCGTTCAGGATCCCTTCGATATTGATAGTCAGACCACTGACGAGAAGAACAAATAACGGATTTTGAAAAGTGGCAGATCCCCATCGTCCAATCTCCGATCCCAGATCAAATGGGTGATGAGTATTCCGTTCAAAGAGTCTGACCCTGAATGTCTCAGGATCCGGATTGAGCAGACATCCCACGGCAGAGAGTTCGAGTATGGGATTTTCATCTCCGAATGCCCGGATCTCCCCTGATGAGGTGCACCCTATCACCGGGAATGGTACGGTAGTAAATGCCGTGCTCAGGGATCTGACATCCAAAGATAGCGATGAAAAGATGATTCCCAAGGTTGGCCCGCTAACCGGTGACTGATGGATCGCCTTGAGCAATTCTTCTGGTGATTCCCCAGAAAAGGATGTAACCTGCATACCAACCCCTGTATTATCACCTTACTCTCCTGCACTATGAAGATTCCTGCATAACAGCGATCGAAAAATGTAGGGAGAGAATGTTCAGGAGTGTAACCTGAGGATTCTGATTGCCAGATACGCTGCATTCTGCCCGTTATCCATCCCGACGCAGGCGACTGGCACTCCTTTGGGCATTTGTACAATCGAAAGGAGTGCATCCAGCCCACCCATCAGTTTTCCTGATACCGGTACACCGATCACGGGTTTATCTGTCTTTGATGCAACTACACCAGGGAGGGCTGCAGCCAGGCCAGCGATGCAGATGTAGATCTGAGCATCAGAAGCAGAGACAAACGCTTCGAGCTGGTCAGGATCGCGGTGGGCAGAAATGACCTGGTAATTGTATGAGATCCCGTGTTCTTCAAGAACGGTCCATGCCTTCCTGGCAACCTCTTCATCAGAAGTGGAACCGCAGATGATGCTTACGTCTACCATAATTCTTCCAAGATATAATCAGGCAGTAGTGGTATAAGTATACCTGATTGTATGGAAGATGAGACTCTCCTGATGCTTCCGGGTCCGGTCCCGCTCCCTGAACGGGTGCGATTCGCCATGACCCGGCAGGCGATCAACCACCGGGGTGCCGAATTTGGCGGTGCCTATTCTGATATTGTCCGGGTACTGAGGCAATGCTTTGGGACAACCAATGATCTCATGGTCATATCAGGGTCAGGAACTGCAGGAATGGAAGCTGCGGTTGCCAACTTCGGAAAGGGCAAAAAGATGGCCCATCTCATCAACGGTAAGTTTGGTGAGCGGCTCTGGAAAATAGGCGAGCGATATGGGGAGGCTGTCCCCATCAACTCGGACTGGGGAACTCCTCTCGATCTTGAAGCTCTGAAAGGTGCCCTTGAGAATGGCTGTGAAGTTGTGACGATGGTTCACAATGAGACTTCAGCCGGGATTCTCAACCCGGGAGCAGAGGTCGGAAAGATCTGTAAAAAACACGATGCTCTCTTCATTATGGACGGAGTCACCTCTATTGGCGGAGATACGGTCAATGCTGATGAATGGGGTGTTGATGTCGCTATTGTCGGCTCACAAAAATGTCTTGCCGCACCGGCAGGACTCGCCGCAGTCTCGGTCTCTTCCAAAGCCTGGGATCGCACGGTGAAAAACCCTCCATATTACCTTGATCTCCCGGCATACCGGAAGAATGCGGCAAAAGATCCGATGGAGACCCCCTATACGCCTGCGGTTCCGGTATTTCTTGCCCTTCGTGAGGCATGTCTTATCATCGAAGAAGAAGGTGTTCCAAATCGTATTGCCCGTCACCACCGGATGGCAAAAGCGGTACGGGCAGCTGTGTCTGCCTGGGGCATCGAGATGTTTCCAAAGACTGATGCGGTTCATGAGTATTCAAACACCGTAACGGCTGCAAAGATTCCGGCCGGATCCAATGACAAGGCGTTCCGGGGTCATGTAAAGAAACTTGGTATCCAGATCGCCGGGGGACAGGATCACCTCAAGGACGTCATCTTCCGGATTGGGCATATGGGCTGTGTCTCTGCACCTGAGCTTCTGGCAACACTTGCAGCAACAGAATATGCTCTTCATAAGGTTGGGCAGATCCCGACAGCATCCGGTGTGATGGCAGCGGCTGAGGTTCTGGGATGAAGGTGGGTATCGCGGACACCACCTTTGCCAGAGTCAATATGGGAAAGTTCGCGATAGATGAACTGAAGAAACAAGGCAGCGTCGTCATTGAGCGATACACCGTTCCGGGAGTGAAAGACCTCCCGGTTGCCTGTAAAAAGCTCTTTGAAGAATACCGTTGTGATATCTGCATGGCTCTGGGTATGCCCGGGGGCAAAGAGAAGGACCGTATGTGTGCTCATGAGGCATCAACCGGTCTCATTCATTGTCAGCTGATGACGAACCGGCATATCATCGAAGTCTTTGTACATGAAGATGAAGCCGCAGATGACGCTGAACTGGCATGGCTTGCAGAAAGCCGGGCCCGGGAACACGCGATAAATGTGATAAAACTCATGCGGCCCGGAACTCTCGAACGGGAAGCTGGATCAGGGCAGCGTCAGGGATTCTCAGATGCCGGGGCTGCTCGACAATAAAGAAAATCATTTTTGGAGAATACTATGGCAATTAAACTCGGATTTGTGGTTGCTGAATTCAACCGTGATATTACCTACATGATGGAGATCGAGGCAGAGGAGCATGCAAAATTCCTTGGAGCCGAGGTAACAGAGCGATACTATGTTCCTGGTGCATATGACATGCCTCTTGCGATCAAGAAGATGCTCAAAGAGAAAAAGGTTGATGCTGTTGTCACCATCGGCTGTGTCATTGAGGGATCTACCCAGCACGATGAGATCGTTGTGCAGCATGCTGCCCGTAAGATCATTGATCTCTCTTTGGAATTTGAGAAGCCCGTTACACTGGGCATATCCGGACCTGGCATGACCAGGCTTGAGGCTTCTGACCGGGTTGACTACGGCAAGCGGGCAGTCGAGTCAGCGATAAAATTAGTCAAACGATTCTCATGAGACCTCTCTCAACGAAACTTGCATCCATCGCTCCATCGGCGACCATAGAGATCACCGATAAAGCGAGGAAGATGCAGGCTGAAGGGATCGATGTGATCAGTCTTTCTATTGGAGAGCCTGATTTTCCGACACCGGCCCATATCACCCAGGCATGTGTTGATGCCCTGAACCGTGGTGAAACCCACTATGCTCCGGGAAAGGGAATTCCGGAGCTGCTCTCGGCAATATCAGAGAAGATCGAAAAGGAGAATGGATTTTCCTGTACTCCGGATCAGGTCATCGTTACCTGCGGAGCAAAAGATGCGATCTATGAGGCCTGTGAAGCAGTACTGAGCCCGGGTGACGAAGCCATCATTCTGGATCCCTCCTGGGTCAGTTACGAGCCATGTATCCAGATCGCCGGGGGAGTCCCGGTGCATCACTCCTTAAGCCCGAAGACGTTCCAGGCAGACGACTCTCTTCTTGAAAAGATCACCGATAAGACCCGGATGATCATAGTAAACAGTCCGTCTAACCCGTCTGGTTCGGTTCTGAATCGTGAATCACTTCGCTTGATCTCAGACATCTGCCAGGATCATGATCTGATTGCTCTCTCTGATGAGATCTATGAGAAACTGGTATACGGAGAGATCCACTTCTCCCTTGCAATGTTTCCGGGGATGGCAGACCGGACAATCACCATAAACGGGTTCTCCAAAGCATATGCCATGACCGGATGGCGTCTTGGGTATGCGGTAGCTCCAACGCCGATCCTGGGATATATGAACCGGGTGCAGCAGCATACCATCAGTCATCCTACCACCTTTGCCATGTACGGGGGAGTTGCTGCACTGAAGGGATCTCAACAGTGTGTAGAGGACATGCGAAAAGAGTTTGAACAACGGCGTGAGTTTGTTCTGAACCGTCTGATGGATATGGGGCTTGGGTATGCTCCCGCCGACGGGGCGTTTTATGCCTACATCAAAGTTGACGGTGACGATGCAGCCATCGCAGGAAAATGGCTTGAAGAGGCCCATGTCGCAGTGACTCCGGGAGTTGCCTTCAATACTCCGGGATGGATTCGGCTGAGTTATGCCGCATCGATGGATACCCTTGCTGATGCCATGCAGCGTATCGAAAAGGTTATCTGAGTGGCTTTGGCCAGATCGGCTGGTTCATTTCCGGAGAGAGAGGAACCGGCATTACTGTCTCATTCTTTTCATACGTAGCATTCCGGGTCAGATAGATCCAGTATCCCTGATACGGTTCAAGTACCCGTGAATCATTCTGTTTTCCCGATCCACCCCGCATAATTGGCTCATCCGATATCTGAGCAGATGAGTTAAAGCCGATAAGGTAGGTCCAGATGTCTGAAAGAGAAGAGAGCTCTGTTTTTGCAGGTCTCCCTTCCTCTCCTTTTATGCCAAATCCGTTCCATCCATAACTCAGGTTCCGGGTGGTGTACCCGGACTGGTTGGTATCAACCATCAGGGGTAATGATGCCGGGGATCCGGAAAACACCCAGTATGAATGAAGGGGGATAATTTGTTCTCCGGATTTGACAGCAATCCACCCTCCATCATCGAACCGGTAGAGGGAGTGTCCGGAAACATTACTCAGGGATCCAAATACCCCTCCTGCCGTATCATTCCCGGAAATCAACTGGCTTGGGATCGAGACGTGGTTCCAACCGGATTGGAGCCGGAGATGGTATGAACTTCCCCCGGTGATCTGTCTGAGAGCGGCATCAAGATCTGCTCTCCCACCTGATACGGATTTTTCTGCAAAATCAGGTAAAGGATGTGCAGAGGTGAGGATGGCTTTTTTTATGTCTCCCAGAGAAGCATCAGGAGCAGCGGCCGCGAGAAGGCCTGCCATTCCCGCAACCTGGGGGCAGGCCATGGATGTACCATCCATGTATCCCCACCGGGTATCGTTCAAAGCTCCATATCCTTCAGAGAGGGTGATATCATCAAGACCCAGAAGGCAGAGATCTCCGTCACCGACAAATCTGATAAAGAGGTGACCGTCCCGAAGATCTACCGGTATCTTGCACTCCCTTCTGATAAACGGAGCAATCATAAAATCTCCCCGGGTATATTCGAGAGGCTGCCAGAAGCGGCCATCAGTGGATCCCTCTAAAGAGAAACTGTAATTCTGACCTACAAGACTCCAATCATACGATAGTATCGGGTTATTATATCCGGTAATGCTCAGGGGAGATGCAAGGGTGAGCAGTAGGGGTATGGAGTCCGACTGATTGGTCCGGTTCATTGTTCCCTTTGCACTACTTGGTAAAGAGACGCCTTGTGTCGTATCCAGAGTCCAGTTCCCGTGAACCGTCCAGTTTTCTAACGAATCAAAGGGATCGGTCCATACCGGATCCGGCTGGTATACATTATGTTTGGTGCTGTAGATCTCAACCCCTGGTGCTCCGATATCAACCGTTTCCTTCCCAAAATTGGAAAAATCGGCGATCTTGTCTTTGGAATCAGAAGCAGCAACCGTGATGATATTTGGAAGATCCAGACATGCCGGGTAATAGGGAGTCTTGTCAGTATCAACTCCGGCATTTCCGGCAGCACAGATGAAGAGGGCATCAGTGTTCTTCATAACCTCATATTCAGCCCTGCTATAGGTTTTTGCTCCGTATGAACAACTGATGATTTTTGCTCCATGGGTTTTTGCCCAGAGAATGGCTTCTATCTCATCTGATACAGTTCCGGTACCAAAACTATTGAGGAACCTGACCGGCATGATCCGTGTCTTCCAGTTCACTCCTGCAATTCCCAGGGCATTATCCCCGACTGCCCCGATGATTCCTGCACAGTGAGTTCCGTGAGACGCGAGATCCATCGGCTCAAGATCCCCGGTTATCGCATCGTATCCCTTGATTCCTGTATCCGGATCAGACCAGATGTTTTCTGCAAGGTCAGGATGGAGATAATCCACCCCTGAGTCAAGTACTGCAATAACTGATTCCCCACCGGTTATCTGATCCCAAGCTGAGGTTGCTTTTACATCTGCTCCGGTATCTCCCGGCGGTGTCTCTTCCTTGTAGGTCTGCCCAGAGTTTAAAAGACCCCACTGACGCCAGAAATCCGGATCTGACGGAATTCGATCAGTAAACCGATAATAATCCGGTTCCGCATACAGAACTCCGGGTTGATTCTGGTAATACGAGACAGCCTCTATAACAGAGATCTGTGGAGGAGGGATGACTAGCTGAAGTCCAGGAAGTCCATCTGCCGAATAGTCACGAAGTATCTGGGATTTGAGTGGTGAGTGAGTTCGGTAGGGGATGGAATCAGATGCAGGATCAAACTGAACAAGAATCGCCTGATTTTGGTATGGATTCACGTAGGCATCTTCAGAAGATGCTACCAGGATATCCGGATTGGACTGTGCAGAAAAATTATCAGATATATCGGGAAAATCTGACATTATGGGGTATGGGGGGACTGAATAATTCGCTGAAACAGGTTGAACCAACGGATTGGGATCGATGATGGCATCTGTCCCTCCGGCAGATGAAGGTATCACTATCAGGAGAGAGATGAGCAGCAGGGCAATACATCCTCTTTTCATCCGGGGTGAGAATCTTCTGGTCATCTGATTTAGTTATAAAGAACATACTCCTCTCGATATATGTTGATTTCGCACAGCACCAATCCTGCACAATCCTGGGGTATCATCTGCGAGAAACGAAAAAAAACCGCGTGGTCTCATAAATGAACCTGTATAATGAAAGCAAAGGAGAGATCACACGCGAAGGTACTTATTCAATGCATACGGATCCCATGATATGAAATATCCCTGTCTGATGATCTTCCTTTTTATCACTGTTCTCACCCCTCCGTTGTCTGGTGGGGTTGCAAGTGCCGTGATGGTGGATGCTGATCTGCAGGGAGTTGCGCTCTTTTTGGATGGTACGTATCTTGGACAGGCTCCCCAGGATATCCAGAACATTACCCCGGGAGAGCATCAGATTGCTGGAACCGTAACCGGCCATCCCGCCCAGGTAAAAGACATTACTCTGTCATCGGGAACTGCTGATCCCGTGCATTTTGTATTTGGTTCGTCTGGAAAACCATATGTTCCCGGAAAACTTGCAGTCAGAGATTGTGTAGGGGAACCCGTAATGACCGGCCTGCTTGGAACATCAGTAACGGTAACTGCTCTTTCTGATGGAGCCCTTATGGCGTATTACTCCGGGTTTGGAGATGGCATCCGGTGTGCAGGTTCCCGTGATGGATCTCTATGGTATGAATATCCTGATGAATGTCTGGCTCCGGAGACTGGAGTCAGTTCGTCATCACTCCTCTCGAGTCCCTGGGTTTTTGAGCAGAGTGATGGAGGATTTCGAATGATCTATGGCTCCAGTGATCGGGATGGGCCTGCATTATACAGTGCGGAATCAGAAGATGGAACACGGTTTACTCCGGAAGGCAGAGTCACTCTGACCCATGCTCCTGATTCGTCCTCATCGCCAGGAGATCAGTTTTCCATTCCATCAGGACTTCGTCTTGCTGATGGCAGACTTCGGATGTATTACGCTGCTCCGGGTGGAGAAATTCGTAGCGCTATTTCCGGAGATGACGGATTGACCTGGACCGGGGAAGAAGGGGTCAGACTGCAGGGAGCAACGGATCCTTCTGCCGTCATTCTTCCCGGAGGAAAACCCGGACTCTTTTACGTGGATCTTTCAGCCGGATCTAAAGGTCAGAAGCTGATGCTTGCTACCTCACCAGATGGACTCGTTTTTACTCCCAGCTCTCTTGGCCCTCTTCTTGAAAGCCAGGAGAAAGGGGTCTGGATCCTTGATCCGGATATGCTCATCGCCAAAGATGGAAAATCCAGTCTATTCTTTAGTCTGATTGGATCACCGGGGGAAGCGGGTATCAGATCCCCGATTATCATGAAATCCGTGATAGATATCCCCTGCCTTCTTTCGAAGATATCCGGATAAATCCGGTCTTTTTTTCCAAAAATCAAAAAAAACGATGGACCCGGCGGGATTTGAACCCGCGGCCTCTACGTTGCGAACGTAGCGATCTACCCCTGATCTACGAGCCCACAAAAAAGGGTTCAGAGGATGATCTCAATATCTAATTTTTCTGCCAGCTCTTTATACCGGTTTCTGATGGTAACTTCAGTAACACCAGCCACTTCGGCGACTTCCCGCTGAGTTCTGCGTTCTCCTCCGAGGATCGAAGAGATATAGATTGCAGCGGCTGCAACTCCGGTCGGACCGCGCCCAGAGGTCAGTTCCCGTTCTCCTGCCTGCCGTAAAATCTCTACCGCCCTGCTCTGCACTTCTCCTTTCAGCTGAAGACCGGAACAGAACCGGGGAACATAGTCAATTGGCGATGTTGGAAGCAGCTTGAGTCCGAGCTCCCGGGAGATGAACCGGTACGTTCTGCCGATCTCTTTGCGTGATACCCGTGATACCTCGGCGATCTCATCAAGAGTTCGTGGCACACTGCATTGTCTGCAAGCGGCGTAGAGTGCTGCTGCAGCTACTCCTTCAATACTCCTTCCTCTGATGAGGTTCTTATCAACGGCATCACGGTAAACCACTGCAGCGGTCTCACGAACGTTTCGTGGCAGACCAAGTGCAGATGCCATCCGGTCCAGTTCAGAGAGTGCAAATGCAAGGTTTCGCTCAGTTGCATTACTGACCCTGATACGTCGCTGCCATTTTCGGAGACGGTATAACTGTGCCCGGTTTTTGGATGAGATGGCTCTGCCGTAACTGTCACGGTTTCGCCAGTCAATCATGGTTGAGAGACCTTTATCGTGGATGGTGAAGGTCATCGGAGCACCGACACGGGAACGCTTCATCCGCTGATCATGGTCGAACGCACGCCATTCCGGCCCCCGATCGATAAATTCGGCGTCAATGACCAGACCACACTGCTGACAGACCAGTTCTGCCCGTTCATAGTCGTGAACCAGCTGCCTGCTTCCACACTCCGGACACTGGGACTCTGTCTGATTCTCGACCCGTTTCTGTTTCTCAGCAACCTTCCCGACAAGCCGGTTCTTCAGTGCTTCACGCTCTTTCTGAAGGGTTCGCAGCTTTTCAATCTCTTCTGACATCAGATATCTCCCGAATTATTTGATAAACACTTTTTCACCGATGAGCTTCTCCCGTTCCTGCATGGTGCAAAGAACAGCGGCATACGGTGATGCAATATTTCCGAAAATGTCAACAAGTTTTCCTACTGGTTTCCACCGTTTGTCCAGCACCATACTGTACAGACGTGGCAACTTGGCAGCATCACATTCAACGATGAGCATACGGCTCCCGGAACTACATTTTACCCGACCTATCGCGCGAACCACATGTCTCACCTGAAAAAATATATCTCCCCACCAGAGATGGATTAAGCAACCTATTTATATGCCTGTCTTCGGTATTTATAGTTATGGTGAATGTTTAAGTGAGAATGCTGCTATTGGTAAAACCGATTTATTTTTAAGGTGAGAATCTCTCTGCTTGCTTCAGATGAGAGACCTGCACCCATTGCGACGACTTCGCGCGTACGTTCTGTCATCAGATCCCCCGGACCATGAGCATCTGAGTCTATTACCATCCTGCATCCCGTCTCATCAGCAACCTTTGCTACATGTCCGTTTGTCCGGTTATGCCCTCCCCGGGCAGTTATCTCCAGGAAGATTCCTCTCTCTGCTGCCTCCTTTGCCTCTGTATGGGTAATGAGGCCCGGATGTGCCAGAACATCTACATATTCACAGGTACAGGCCTGAAAATTTGTTCCCGGGGCTACCGGTTCAACTACGGTCTCTCCATGCACTACTACGATATCGGCTCCTTCATCCTTCGCAAGACGGGCAAGTTTCGGGATCTCAACCGGAGGAACATGGGTGAGTTCAATACCGGTTAGCAGCCGGACCCCGAACTCTTCTGCTGAACTACGGACCCGCTCGATGGCAGCGATCGTGCTGCTGAGGTTACTCATATCTGCATGATCGGTAATTCCTACCGTGGTATAGCCGAGCACTGCCATCCGGCGGATTAATTCACAGGGGAGGAGTTCTCCGTCTGAAAGAATCGTATGGGTGTGGAGATCGTACATGGTCACTTCTTGGGTGCGTTTTTTCGCATCTCAGTTGCGACGTTGTGTAAGAGCTCGGTCTTGGGGCCTGAGCATTCAGCGATGACCCTCCCCTCATGCTTCCACCACCATGAAGGATGTGATTTCTTTTCTCGTCGATATTTAACCCCGCATGATGCAAGCGCCCGTTCGATATCTGGTATAGCCGGCGCCTGAACCGCTTTCTCCTGAGGGACTCTGCGCCCTTCTTTGCGCATGAGTTTCGCGTCAAAATAGCAGGGATAGAGTATCAGTCCCTTCTCCATCCTTTAGGATCTAAGAACTGAATCTATAAACAACCAGCGGGAAGAACGTACAGTATGCATCATATCGACGTCTCCATCGAGAAGGATATCTTCTCCGCAAACCGGCGTCTTGCAGATCAGAATGCGGCTCATCTCAAGCAACATAAGGTCAGGGCTTTTGATCTGCTGGGGGGAATCGGGTCTGGAAAAACTGCCCTCATTGAACAGCTTGTTCCCCGCCTCAAAGAAAAAGGTCTCAAAGCCGCGGCTATCGCCGGAGATGTCTATGGCGACGATGATTTTCGACGGATTACCTCACTGGGTATTGCTGCTGAAAATGTCAATACCGGGAAGGAATGTCATCTTGATGCGCATATGGTAGAGCACGCTATCCACCATCTCCCTCTGGATGATATCGATGTGCTGTTTGTGGAAAATGTCGGGAATATGGTCTGTCCGACTGACTTCGAACTCGGCGCGGAAAAACGTATCGTGGTGGTTTCGTCAACTGAAGGTGATGATGTAGTCAACAAGCACCCGATGATGTTCCGGGGATGCACAATAGGAGTTCTCAATAAAGTAGATCTTGCAGTGGCAGTAGGGGCAGATTTGGATCGCATGGAACGGGACATGCACCGGTATAATCCTGACATGAAGGTTTTCAGAACCAATATGAAGACTGGTGAAGGGGTTGACTCACTTCTGAACGAGATTCTGGCTTAGGGGGATATAAATAGCTTTGTGGATGATAGATATAGGACTCTGTGGCGTAATCCGGACTCCCACAACCAAAACAGCGTCACCAATATAAGAGGGAAGATAACATGCAATGGCAAGGTAGATCTGTTCGTAAATCGACTGGTGGAAGATATCACCCATCCCGGGGAAAGAGAAGAAGAGAGATAGGATCAGCACCGACTGAAACCCATATCGGTGTTGAGCGCCGCAAGATCAGCCGGACTTTTGGTGGCAACTGCAAGATTCGTGCACTTCGTGCAGAATTTGCAGCCGTAAGCAACCCAAAGACCGGTATTACCAAGAAGGTAAAGATTGAGAATGTAGAGAAGAACGCGGCAAACCCGAACTATGTTCGCCGGAACCTTCTGACTAAGGGCGCAATCATCAAGACCGACCTTGGTATGGCAAAGATCGTCAGCCGCCCTGGGCAGCATGGCGTTATCAATGCAGTTCTCATCGAATAATCCTTTTTTTTAAGTCAGTGTTTCTGCAAACTTCGTTTATCTTCTGATCTGACTTCCTTGTTAGCCAGATTGAAAAAAATAGAGTTACGTTGCTGGTACTGCGATGTATTCGGTGAGGTTTTCTGCCCACTCAGGTACCGGCCAGACAAATATTCCCTGATCGTCCGGGGTAATGGTTGCCAGGAACTGGTATGTATCTGCTTTGCTGACTCTTCCGGATAAATTCACGGTGATATTACGGGGCTCTCCTGATACAAACCCGGCTATCGAAGGTTTTTCTCCCTTTTCTCCTGCAGAAAAATAGGAAATATTAACCCGGGGTGACTGACTTTCCGGTGCATTCTGGCTCTCTGATGAGGCATTTATCTTGGGAACTGAAGTGTTTTCAGAATCAGGTCGGGTAAAAAATCCTGGATGAAACCCTGCAAATGCAGTATCCGGCAGCGGAGCTACCTGTTCTCCGAAGGCCGGGGAATATGAGAGAAGAATGATCAGACAGGAAAAATATGCATAGAAGTGTATTGTATGGGTATCCCGGGTCATCATTTGTACTCCTGGCATTATCTCCAGTATTGATACCATACTATGTCCGGGCATCTTATATACTCCATTCCTTCTCAATGGGAAACCCGATCATCGTGCTCTCCGGGATCCGGGGCGGTATTTTATCACCCATTCGCTAGGGTCATATGATCTCGGGTAAACATAGTGAGCAGATCAGTCCTGGTGTGTACCTTCCTACCGGGCCGATACAAACTGACCATGACACTCAAAACAACTCTTGCTGCTCCTTTTTATCACAGTCGGGTTCAAAAACTCGGACGAAGTGAGTTGATCTACTATTACTCGTTTGATCGTCGATGGATGGATCGCGATCAGGTGGATCTCCTACTCAAAAGGGGGATGGATCAGGGACTCCTGAAGACTGATGGGGAATTTTTCTATCTGCTCTTTGATATATCCGAGGTACAGATTCCGATAGGGTACAAACCTTCATCAGCAATTTTTGAAGTGGAAGATCCCACGAGTCAGATAATTGACCGCATCGCTTCTCATACAGGCCAGACTTCTGAAGAAGTTGTCAGGAGGATGAATGAGATAATTCAGAATACCTTTGATGGAAATATCAGGCCTGAAGCAGTTCTGGTAATTCTTGCAAAAGAGTCAGGAACGAAATTTTCAGATCTGATCCCTGCAATGCGGTCAGATCTGTTAAAAAGATAAAATATTATTCGCTTGCGCCTTCTGCAGGTTCAGGTGCTGCAAAGTAGGATGCAAGTGGCTTGGCTCCTGCCTGGGAAACAACCGCGTTGATCTGAACAAAGTCTCCGGTAATCTCAGATCCCCGTACCATTTTGCGTCTGCGCTCGCCGTCGAGTTTTGGATGAAATCCAACGCCACCGGAAACCAGTACCCGGCGTCTTCCTGCGATTGGCAGACTCTTTCTTGCCGGAGTTCCGTTCCGGTCAGATGCACCAGTCACCTTGATCTTGTATCCTTCAAATCCGAAGGGGGTTCCGTCTACTTCTTCACCGATGTGCTTTCCCATGAGGGATCCGGCTGCACCGCCAGTGGCGTCGATGTTGTATGCTTTTCCAGTTGCCGGGTCAGAGAGTACTACCTTAAAATCTACCATAAATATCTGTATTTTTGTTGTTTTTCAGCGGTCTTCAGGTTCCAATGGAACCTGTATCGTCGGTTTATGCAAATACCCATCACTTAGCAGAGCCAAGCAGTCTCCGTATATATCTGCAGACTATCGTTATAAGCTTACTTTCCCCAGAAGGGTTTTTCTTTCCGGTGGAGCCGGGTGAACTCATCGAGAACATCGCGTGCATCCATGGTGAGGTGCGAGAGCATCTCAGCTTCGAGAACCTTTACATGCCGCTCAGGAATATTGACGAGGAGTTCATCATTCACGTCAAACTGCCTGCCTACCGTTGCCCCATCTACAGAAATGGCAACTTCATCCCCGGCTTTGGCCTCCTGAATATTCTCCTTACGCAGTTGAATCGATTTTAACTGGCCGACTTTCTTCCCGTCTTTGCGGATGAGATTGACACCGTTCCGCAGTTTCCCTGAAAGAACCCTGACTCCGACGACTGCCGGGTTGTTCTGTCTGAAGACACAATCCGGGAGCACAACCAGTTTTGCAGGAAAGATGATCTGCTCAAATTTCTTCTGATCAAGGTTGCGCTTCATCTCGTCACGCCATTCCAGGTAGGAATCCAGCACGTGGTAAATGACGTTCCCTTTGAAGAGTTCAACCATCTCAGTATAGATCGGCTCGTTGAGAAGATCCTGTGCGTCAGGAAGAATTTTGGTGTTAAATGCGATGATAGACCGGTAATATGGCGTCTTGATGGTTTCAGCCTCGATAACATCGTGACGGGTGACCGGCCCGACTTCTGCCCGCATGACGGGAATTTCTGCAGTGGTCAGTTCTTTACAGAGAGCCTCAAGAGCCCCGATGGTATCTGCCTTGATGATAAGGCCTTCCGGAGAGAGCGTGACGTTAATCTCGGTCATCTCCCGTTCGATGACTTCACGAATCTCCTCAAAGTTCCCGTCAATCACCCGTACCGGGGATCCGGCAATTACCTGGTCAAGTCCCGGAGCACTGACTTTCACTCCGGCTGCTGCAATAACCGTCTTCGCCCGGGAGAAACGTTCCTCAACCAGAATCTCCTTGAGTGGCCGGGGCTGAAGAAGTGAACGTACCTTTGTGGAAATCACTCCGTCTCCGGTGGCGACCGCAATCTCATCCCCGACAGATATCATTCCGTCAAAAAGGATCACATCGATGGTTGCTCCAAGGCCTTTCTCTTCTTTTACCTCCAGAACCGTTCCTGACCCAGGCCCATCCACGGAGAGGGCTAACGCTGCCTCCATGTATCGCTGAGCAAGTCCGATCAGAACCATAAGGAGATCAGCGATGCCTTCACCAGTGTGCGCGCTGACCGGGACAATTGCAAGGCTCCGGGCAAAGTCATCCACCCGGTCAAACCGTTCAGAGGAAAACCCGTGTTCTGCAAGGGAACCGACAAGTTCGTAGGTCTTCTTCTCGAGGAGATCCATTACCCGCTGGTTTTGTTTACCGAAACTTGAAAGGAATGGTTCGTTTGGATGAGGCCTCCAACCCGAAATCCGATCCACCTTGGTTGCGGCTATCACGAACGGTGTCCGGCATCCTCTCAGGATCTGCAGCGCCTCTATTGTCTGAGGCTTGAATCCATCGGTGATATCAATGACCACAATGGCGAGATCCGCGAGCGCCCCTCCCCTGGCCCTCAGGGTGGTGAATGAATGATGTCCCGGTGTGTCGATAAAGAGCAGGCCGGGAATGTTAATCTTCAGACTCTTGATAGCCCCGCCCATGGCAATGATGGTATCAATGGGAACTACCGTCGCTCCGATATGCTGAGTAATTGCACCTGCCTCACCGGTGACCACTGAAGATCCCCGGATCCGGTCAAGAAGGGAGGTCTTGCCATGATCCACATGGCCGAGCACACAGACGATGGGTGTGCGGATCTTGGGCCCATCACTGCTGCTCTGACTTTTTTTATCAGATTTCTTTGCCATTGCTGCACCCCCGATAGGCCCCCTACTCTGTAGCCACGGAGGATCGTGACCGGAGAAACATATTATTCAGGTATCGGTGGGGGGCCCTGATTGACTATACATGAGAGGTGCTCTCTAATAATCATTCACCAGACCATGAAGGATCCCATGGTTTTTTGATGAACTTGTAAATTGATGATGGGGATCAATGAACTCATGAGGATGAGATACCTTAAAATGGAATTACTGATAACCTCTATGGTGCATTTTGCCTGGGTGGGGTAATGGTCATCCTAAGGGATTGTGGTTCCCTCGATCTGGGTTCGATTCCCGGTCCAGGCCTCTTTTTATAATTTTTTCATCTTTTCTGTGGGTAATAGCCTTTATCGATACGTTGCGTCTCCTTTTTTTCGATAGAATAGGATTTTCCGTTAACCGGTAATGGAAAAAAATGGGGAGGATTTGGATTCAAAAATCCTTGAATCCCGAACTCCTCTCCGATTACTAGAGTCCTGCTGCAATCCAGGAGGTGTAACCTCCTGCGACATTCATGATGGTATGGATACCGGATCGTTTGAGTATACTGCATGCAATCCCGGATCTGATTCCCGTTGCACACATCACCGCAAGTGGTCTGTCTGTATCAATCTCGTGATACCGGGATCGAAGATCCGCCCACGGTATGTGCAGGGACCCCGGAATATGGTACCCGGTATATTCTGATTTGGTCCGAACATCAAGAACTGTGACTTCTTTTTTGCCCAGGTACTCTGCAAGGTTATGAACCGATAGTATCCGAACCTCCCCGATCTCATACCCGGCATATGCCCATGCCTGAAGGCCCTCAGGGAGATACCCGGTGATGTGATCAATGCCTACCCGATGAAGCATCACCTCTGCTTCCCTTGCCTGATCCTGATTGTGCCCGACAAGGATGATGTGTTGGTTCGGATTCAGAACCCATCCGGTGAATGTGGAGAAATTTGCTTCTGCATCAATATTCCAACTGTCAGGGATGTGAAATCCTGCGAATGCATCATATCTTCTGATATCCAGGATATCAGTCTCTCCAGCTTCCAGCATGTTCCTGACATCACGGGGTGAGAGCGGTTTCATAGGAGGGATTTCTGAGAGGATAGCTGGTCCGGCCCGGTTATATTCAGAGCACCGGGTAAAGTGATCCGGGACAGGGGGCATTTCAGAAGTTACTCTTCTGACAAATTCATCCAGATCCCGGATTTGGAGCATCGGATTTGCATTTCGTTCATATCCGATGGTGCTGGATCGTTTGGCACCTAAAGCCCTGCCACACAGGGAACCGGCAGCATGGGCCGGATGCACCTCACAATAATCCGGGAGGGTCATCAGCTGGTCATGCAGACTTGCAAAGAGTTCTGTAGCAAGTTCGTGGGCTCTCCCTGGAAACAGATCCGGCCTTCCGACATCGCCGACAAATAAGGTATCTCCGCAAAAAACAGCAACAGGCAGATCGGACCTGCTTTGGTGAATGAGCACATAAGAGACATGTTCAGGCGTATGGCCCGGGGTTTCCCGAACTTCTATGCGGAGATCATCCAGAGAAATAATACTCCCCTGCCTGACCGGGATATGGGGAAACGAGCATGAAGCCTTTTCAGGCATATAGATCGGTGCACCAGTGATCTTTGCAAGATCGCGATGTCCGGAAATAAAATCTGCATGAAGATGGGTTTCAAGGATACCAGTGATTTGCATCCGTTCTTCTATTGCAGCACTGAGATACCGCTCAACATCCCTGCAGGGATCCACGATGAAACATGAACCTGCTCCACCGATAAGATACGAACTGTGAGCTATTCCTGGTACGAAAAACTGTCTGATGATCATGGTGTCCCCGGTATATCTGATGGTCACCTTCAGAATATTTGAAAACAGGGGGTGGACAATCCAGAACTTCGGCCTTTCTCTCTTCTTTGGAATTCTTCTCTTTCAGCAGGAGACATGCGGAAGAGTCGACCGGTGATCTCGCATAACTCGGTATATGCAACTGCCTTTTGTCGCTCGATCCGGTTTTTATCATGCCAGGTACGGACAGATGCTTCACGTCTGGTAAGCATGAACAAACGCTCCATAATTTGCTCAACACTCAGTCGCAAGGAGGATTCCTCTTCAGAATAGGGATCAACCGGAGGGATGGGAATACTTTTGAATCGGGAAAAATCCTCTTCCCCGGGTTTTTTAGAGGGAAAACTCTTCAATAACACGTGGATCCAGGGGGAACTCAGAATACCCATCAGATAGAGGTCAGCCCCGGGAATGATCACCGTTGCGTCAGAATCGGGTCTCTCCCCATGGGTGATGATCACCCTCTCCTCCCTGGAATGTATCGAGATCCACTCGTCATGCTGATGCGTGTGGTATGCTCCCTGGTTACCGGGATATAATTCACCAAATACGTACTCATCAAGGGGGATCGTTCCCTGATAGAGCCTGTCCCGCAGATGTCTCTCCCAGGGATCGTCAAGGCGCCATCCGTCCTCGTCAGGAAGATCCCGCTGATTCAGGGTGTATTCCCTTCCCTGATGCTGTTCTTCAGACTCCCTGGAAAACCGGATAATTTTCAAATTTTTTTCTGTATCTCTTCTGGATATTATCGCTGAAATCTCTTGTAAATCGGGACTCCCCTCCTTGCGATCCTGGAGAACTACTGTGAAAGGAAGGGCTTTGGATATCCATCTGCGGAAATTCTGAAACCCGGCTTCTGAGAGCCAGCAGGATTTCAGAAAAATTATGGAGAACCCTTCCGGGCGTATCAGACTCGTGCAGCGCTCAGCAAGGAGAGCTCCCCTGCTGACCCCGCTCTGATAGGAAGCATATCTGCGGGTGAGAAACGATCCGATCTGGGGTATAGATCCTGGAATATGCTCCTGTGGTGCGGAAATACAAAAGCCCACGGTTCTTCCCTGGGGCAGGATGTCAGAAGGATGGACCGGATGGAGATAGCGAAGGGTTGCAAAATCTGTATGGGATGAGAGGAATTCATCAGCAATATCTCCATCAAACAGGAGCGATCCTGATCGAATCTGATCTTGCAATTCCCGGAGGGGATACCAGAGAGGAGGCCCAGAAAGTGCTGAATCGCGATATTGTCCCCCAAGAATCCCCATAACCAGAGCGAGCCTGATGATCGCTGTCCGGACAGGAGAATGTTCTACTGCATGGATAGTATTTCCTGCAAGGATCAGCCGGCTGATGATGGTATCCGGCCGCTGATGTGCCTGGATGCTCTCTCTGAAGAGCTGGAATACCAGCATCACTACTTCTCCACACCCTGCAGACGGGTCACAGAAAGGTCCAGGATCCTGTGTCCGGTATTTATCCGCCATAATCCGGATTACCTCCTCACTCACCAGAGATTCCCGGGGATTAAATGAATGTCCCACCTCCTCTGATCCGGGGAATTCATTCTTTTTCGAAGGACCTTTTGGGATTAATGCAAGGTATCTGGCAAATATTCCCGGCCATCGTGATGGTTCTATCCAGGACAGGTGGACGGGTTGGGATGATGATGGTTCGACTGAGGCCAGGGTTTCAACCATCCTTTTGGCCTCATCATCAAGATCCGGTATGACTAGATCATACCGGTCATGGACTGGCACTGTCCCGGCAAACTGGTATAGGGTATCCTGGAGCGTGGACGCCAGGTTATTATCTGGTTGAAGAAGATGGGCCTGGAATATTCGTTTGAGAATGATCTGGTTCAGCAGGGTCTGAATCGTCAGTTCCCTCCTGGATATCCCGCTTTCCCCCTCTTTTCGATATAACCATCCGTTGATCTCTTTTCTCAATCCCAGAAGATATCCGCCGATGCTCTTTTGGACATCCCAGGATTTCTGGAATGGATAAAACCAGGTCTTTTCCGTTGATTCCTTGGCCATCTGCCTACAGATGGTCCCGGCAGGATCCTCCCCTCCCTCATGAAGCGGGCTGCACCAGTAGTGCTCCCCGTCAGGGGTCAGCAGGATCACTCCAGTTGCATCAGCGCATTGTGCGTGAGCCAGAAGATCGGCGATCTCGAGTTCTCCCGGAATAGAAGGGGATATGAAGAGGACGAGAGTGATGCGGAGTCGCACCTGTAACAGATACCCGGTGATTCCGGCTTCATCTGCCGGACCAGTTTCCAGGGAGATGGGAAAAAAGCATATCGGCTCCCTTGTCAGGGTCTCAAGGATTGAGATATACGCAATAGCCCGGGTATGATTATGCGAGGTTAAGAACACGTCTTCTCCTTTTCCGGTTCCCTCGAATTCATGAATGGTAAAACAACCTTTCTAACAGAAAGGACATCAAAAAAAAATCTTAAAGAAAAAGATAGCGAGGGATGGATTTGAACCATCGGTCTACGGGTTATGAGCCCGTCGGGATATCCTGACTACCCCACCTCGCTCCGATGCGGACTACAATGTCGGTCTCTGATGTATTTATAATTATCGTCTGCCCTTTGTACAAATATTATTGCTCAACCTGTCAAGTAGTTCGTATGGATGATGAACTTCAGGAGATCAGAGAGAAGAAACTGGAAGAGCTGAGGAAACGGTTTGATCCTCCCAAAGCCGCCGAAACCTCTGTCCATGACAATATTATCACACTTACTGCCGGAAATTTCACTGATGTGGTCAGCAGCCATCCCCGTCTGCTTGTTGATTTCTGGGCACCCTGGTGTGGACCGTGCCGGATGCTCGCGCCGGTGATAGAGGCTTTGTCTGTGGATTTTGCCGGAAAAGTGCAGTTTGCCAAGTGTAATACCGATGAAAACCAGCAACTTGCCTACCAATATGGAATTAACGCTATCCCCTCCCTCTTCTTCTTTATGAACGGTCAGGTAGTACACCAGGTTGCCGGAGTGCTTCCCCGTCCCCAGCTGGAACAACAGATTCGGGCGGCCTTTCAACTCCCCTGATCTTTTTTTATGCAGGAGAAATCAGTCTTCTTCCGTTTTCACCCATCTCTGAAACAGGTGATCCAGGGCTCTCTTAAGTGGCAGGAACTGCGCCCCATCCAGGAACTGGCGTTTCCTCCGGTTCGATCCGGTATGAATGTTCTTCTCATTGCCAGAACTGCAGGAGGAAAGAGCGAGGCAGCATTTCTCCCGGTTCTGGATCAGATACTGCAAAATCACCCGGAGTTACCTGTTTGCCTTTATATTGCTCCTCTGCGGGCTCTCATTACCGATATCACCAGTCGTCTGGATCAGATGCTGTTCCCTCTTCATCTTACCAGTGTTCAGGTCCACGGTGACAGTCCGGCAGCCCGCATTGATGATGCTGATCCTCCTGCCGTTGTCCTAACCACTCCTGAGAGCCTTCTCATCCTCCTCGAGAGAAAGGAGGCTCCCCTTCTTCATAGGATACGCGTTTGTATCATTGACGAGGTTCATGCCCTGGCAGCATCAGAACGGGGAGCCCAACTGATGGCTACTCTGCAACGCATCGAACACAAAACGGGCAACCCGATTCAGCGTATCGGTCTCTCTGCAACTGTTGCAAACCCAGAAGAGATCCTCGCCTGGATGAGTGGATCTGCTCAACCATCCCAGGTGATTCATGCTGATCAGGAACCTCTCCTTCGGGAGTTTACTTTCCTCACCGGCTGGGATGGAACCGATCCCGGGCGCATCCCTGCTCTTATCAGAGGAAAACGTTCTCTCATCTTTGTTCAGAGCAGGTCTGCAGCTGAACATCTTGCTGAACTTCTTGAAGAAGCGGGGATCCTCATACATCTGCATCATTCCTCCCTCTCTTCGGGTATCCGGAAGACTGCAGAAGATGCATCCTATACGAACCGGGAAGTGGCGATCATCTGCACCAGTACTCTGGAACTGGGGATTGACCTTGGCTCTCTCGACCAGATAGTTCAGATCGGCCCGGGAACCAGTGTCTCCTCCTTTCTTCAGCGTCTCGGGAGAGTCGGGAGGAGGGGGGATCGAGCCAGAATGGTGTTTATTCTCAAAGATTCTCATGAGGTTATCAGAACTGCAGCCCTTATTACCGCCGCATCAGCAAGAAGAATTGAGCATGTCTGTCCGTCTCGATTTCCCTACCGGGCTATCGTTCAGCAATTGATCCTCAGTCTTCTCTCATCCGGAAGGGCTCGGGAACAGGCCCTCATCCAGGAACTAAAAACAACTACGGTCTATGCAGGGATCCCCCAAAATCGGTTTCACTCAATTCTTGATAACCTCATCTCTTTAGAATATGTTATCCGCGATAGGGGTTTTCTCATGCCGGGAAGAGCACTCGAAAGCTGGGTGGGCTGCATGAAAGGATCTTTGTATTCAGTAATCGGAGGCGAACCAACCTGTCTGGTCCGGTCTGGTTCAGGTGAAGATATCGGCTCTCTCCCGCTTGCTTTTGCAGAACAGGTCAACAATTTCTCATTTCGGCTGGGTGGCAGATCCTGGAAACGTAGTGGTGCTCATTTTGACTCTCCCTCCCTGAGGGTTTCTGAATACTTCGGTCCTGCCGATCCCCCAACATTTGGGGGTTCGTTTCAGGGAATGAGTTTTCTTCTGGCTACTGAGGTTGGCAGAATTGTGCAGAATGGTCTTTCAGATCTTCCTTTTCCCGTTCTGGTAGGTGAGGCTTTGAGTGATGTGATCAGAATCCTCCCAACCCGGGTTGGTCCTGATAGCCTAGTCATCAGAAAAGAGGGTGATCACATTGCAGTGTACACATTTTTTGGTGATGAATGGAACCGGGTACTTGGAGCGTATCTGAAGAGATCTTGGAGGAATATATCAGGCAAAAAAATCTCCATAATATCAGATGCGATAAGCATCAGGTTAACGAGTGATACTCTCTCTCCGGACTGGATTCAGGATCAAATTCAGGCATTTTATCTCCCCTCTATTGATGAATCCGGCGATTGGGTGGATATGATTTCTGACCCGGTCCGGGCATATGACCAGATGCTCCCTGCATTCTGTCTTCGTGAGATGAAGATGTATGACCAGCTCAGAATTGATGAACTGGAAAAGGAGATCTGCTCCAGAAAGATCATCCTGGAGTGAATCAACTTCCGTTGAGAAGACTTCCCTGGTTTATCCCCGGCTTGTTACGCTCATACAAAATCCGGTATGCCCTTTCTGCATTTAACAGCCCATATCCATAGGTTTCATCCCATCCGGGTGGTCCCAGATCATCTGCACTATCATAAATAACCTGCTTCAGATCCTCCCGTGGAACATCCGGGAATGCACTCCGCACTTGGGCAACCACTCCGGCAACATGCGGAGCTGCTGCACTGGTTCCGGGAAAGGTTGTAGGAAAATTGCCGGCCCCGCTTACATTCACATTTGTCGGAGCACAAATGTCGGGCTTCCACCGTTTTGTCAGGGTTGGATACCGGATAGTTACCGGACCTCGGGAAGAATCCGGTGATATCGCAAAGGGTGCTGCCGGTTCTACCGATCCTACCGTGATCACCTCTTCTACTGCTGCATGGCCAAAGATTGAATCGGTTGGGTCTTTCATGAATGTATCTTCAACCCCCCGGGTATCCACTCCCCTGATAAAGAGTTCGAGAATATTTGGCGTTACAGTCTGACCGTTTCTGATGATCTCCAAAGAAACCCGCTCTGGTGAATTTCCTTCAGGTTTATACACCAGGTGTTCAAAAGGTTCCTGGGATCCATCCTGGGTAAAATTACTCAGGGTAATGATCTCACCGCTCACCGGATCCGTAAGCCGAAGATCATAATCCGTAGAAGATCCCCCCCAGGGATCATCCCACTGGAGTGTCGCAATCATCTGTTCATCAGGCAGAAGAGTGATATTCACTGCAGTGTCTCCTCCGGAGAAATCCTGGTAGGTCTGGTTCGTCCCGGCTGTCGGGCCTGCTTTCCAGATTCCCTGGTAATGTAACGGAGCGAAATTTCCTGATACGGTTACATAGATAAGATGCGGATACTCCTTGATTGTCTGTCTGATATGTGCAGAGACGTCTCCATCCTGAAGAAATGGCTGACGAAAGAAGTACAGATCATCACAGATAACATCACACCCGGCCTTTGCAAGTTCAGTTACGGCGACTTTGAAGGTGTCTGAACTATTTCCGTATGCATGAAAGGAGAGATCTGCATCAGGTGCGATATCATGGATGATCTCAAGCATTGCTGTCCCTTCATCTCCTGTCCCTTCAGCAAGTACCTGCACCTGGCCGAGTTCTCCTGCTTCCTGGGAATGTCTGAGTGATTGCACACCATTTCCAATCACCCCTACCCGTATGCCTTTTCCTGCAACACCAAAAACTTCCCTGATCCCGTTGCTTCTGACCAGCAGATCTCCTTCAGTCTTGAGAGTTCCGGCATTTGTGGTTACTGTGGTATTCTCTGATTGGGAGATACTCTTCTCATCACTCCCGGTCATATCAGCGATACTACCTGAGAGAAGGGAAAAGAGGAGAACGATCACCAGAGGTATGCTCCTCTGTATCATGATAAAAATCCCCCTTCTCCGTTTTCCCTCTGCAATATCGTATTAATCATCGGGATCCCCCTTCCCGTGTTTCTCAAGAATCTGAGGGGTATTTGGGTAAATATCTCTTGGTTCAGGAAAAAAAGGAGGTTATTTTTCTGAGCATGCAGAGGATGCCTGTCGCTCTTTGAGCTGGAATATCACCATTACCACCAGTGAGAGGGGAAGTGCGATAACCAGGGGATCAATGACGGAATAGGGCAGACCCAGGATTGTCTGAGCTCCGGTGAGGAACTGGGAGATACCTAAGGTCTTCGCTTCCGCTGCGTGGATAAACGCGGTCCAGAAGAACCAGATGATGGCACCAGTGAGCATACTTGCAATTGCTCCTGTCTTTGACGGATGACGGGAGTATACTCCTACAGCGAATGCCGGGAGAAATGCTGAAGCGCATAATCCCATAAACATCGCTGTTGCCCGTGCGATAATACCGGCTGGCATGGCAAGTGCCAGGACGACACTGATAACGACCATGACCAGACATCCGATCTGGTTTGCCCGGACAGAGAGGGCACAGGAACGTCCCCTACCCCAGATGTCGCAGACCAGTGCGGTTCCCATCGTATGATAGAGAGATGAGAGTGTTGACATTGCGGCTGAGAGTAGGGTCAGCATGAACAGGATCACGAAGAGATCAGGCATGGCCTGGTTGATGTAAATCGGAATAATAGAATCGACATTTCCTCCTGCAACATCAATGGCGATCTTTCCTGCATGCTGCATGAAATATACATTGGTAAGAGCGCCTACAGTGAACGCAACCCCGGTCATCATGAGGATGAATGGTCCGCCAACCATCACTGCCCGGTTGAGTGCCCGGTTATCCTTCGCGGTCATAAATCTGACCACGAGCTGTGGCTGGGCAAGAACACCGATACCAACCCCCAGTACCAGAGTGGTGATCATGGTGAACCATATCGGGGATCCCAGGGAAGGCATGGACGCCCATCCGGTCATCCCCTGAGCACTCAGATTTGCAGGCACCAGATCTGACATTGCAGCAAGGGCTGAGTTTGCTGCCGTCACCCCTCCCACATACACATAGGTGAGCACCAGCAGAAGAGTCATTCCAAGAAGCATTACCGCTCCCTGGAAGGCATCGGTGTACATGACCGCAATGAGACCGCCATACATGACATACACCGCGACAATGACCGCAAATATGATCAACGCCGTGGTGTAGGGAATGTTGAGGGTAGGCTCCAGGAATCGGGCACCACCTATCAGAACTGCTGCTGTATAGAGGGGCATCCCGATAATGATGATAAGTCCGCTCAGGAACTGAAGCCGGGTGCTATGAAATATCTTCCCCATCAGGTCAGGGAAGGTCATCGCACCCGTTTCAAGCCCCTTCTCCCGGGTTTTCTTTCCAAATACCACAAATGCGAGAAGAATTCCAATCCCGATATTGAACACGGTCAGCCAGATGAGACCCATCCCTAAATTTGCGGCGACCCCGCCGAAACCCACAATTGCCGACGTGGAAATGAAAGTAGCACCGTAGGAGAGGGCAATAATGATCGGATGACTGTCCCGTCCTGCAAGCAGATAATCCTCAGCGTGCTTGGTTCTTGAGTATCCAAGATATCCAAGAGCCAAAGTAATGGCCACATATACCAGGACCAGAATTCCCGTGGTTACCGGATCTGTTGCCATTTTATGCTTCTCCTTTGTTCCAGTTCAGCACTCCGTAGATGATGCATGCGAGTGCAAGACCAATCGATAGGCCATAGCCAAGCAGGATTGCGGGATCAGTGATTCCAAATAGTGTAATCATAATAATCGAAGACCTTCGGTAAACAGTCAGCGTTGTCAATACCCGGGGATCGGAAAATTCCGGTCCCCTATCTAAACACGAAGAAAAATGAAGGTGACATGAATCCGTTGGCTAGTATTGTACAGATTCGCATCAGTTTACCTATAGAAACTTTGTTGTCCCCCTATAAAAAGAAAGAGATGATGATGCACTTTCCTTTTATGCTGGTGCACTCTTCGGACATATGCGGGAGGGATCCGAATGCCAATGAACTCCATCTATGGTTTGAATTCCTGTGTTTTCATTTTGCCTTTCATCAGTATCGGATCCTTTTTTGGTTTCACTGATGAGATCTAGATAATGATGCGGGATATCATGCGAGGGAAAGGATATGTGTTTGTTCTTGTGTGTGTGTTGATGATTTTCCTCCCCTCTACAAGTGCAGAACAGAATTCTGCAGGGTACTTTGAAGTTACCTCCAACCCTCAGGGAGCAGATGTTCTGGTTGATGGATTGTTTGCTGGAGAGACTCCGGTTATCGTTCCGGTAACTGGGACCAACCCGAATGGGACGGTTATCAGGGTTATGATGCAGGGGTTTCAGATCTGGGAGCAAAAATATCCACAAAATCCGGTCCCGGGAGCAGTCATCCCGGTCCAGGCTGTCCTGGTTCCCGTATCCACCGTTGGGAATCTGAAGGTGACATCAAACCCGTCTGGTGCCATGGTGGTCATAGACAATGGAAAAGGGCAGATGACGCCATGGACCTACCGGGATCTTCCGGCCGGTAACCATCTTGTGGCGCTTTACCTGATGGGATTTGAGCCGTTTGTGAGAAATGTTGAGGTACTTCCGGGTCAGACTACAGAAGTTGCCGGAAATATGAGTATTCGTACTGGATCGGGAACCATTCAGGTCAGTTCAGAGCCAGGTGGTGCCGGAGTATATATTGACGGGGTATATGCAGGGATCACGAATCTGGTTGTGGGAAATATCGCTCCCGGAAGACATGAGGTCAGAGTTACCCGGGCAGGGAATGATGATTATGTGGAGTGGGTCTCGGTCCAGAACAAGGTGACAACATCAGTGCAGGTGTCTCTGAAACCGGTGAGTATCACTTCCGGAGGATTTGTTGTGGTAACAACCGAACCTCCAGGTGCTTCGGTATATCTGGATAACACGTTTTTTGGGATGACAGAAACCGGAAGACCCCTGGAGATCTCTAATGTGACCCCTGGTTCTCACCGGATTTATGTCAGCAGTAAAAATTATGAGGACTTTGAGGCAATTACCGTGGTATCAGCAGGAAATATTACTCCGGTTACGGTCCGGATGAATCCAAGTCCGATGCCCCAGGCCTGCGGAGTTATCATTCTGAATTCTGATCCTGCTGGTGCGGATATTATCATTGATGGACAGCTGAAAGGGACGACACCGGCAACCATCGAGACCATTTGCACCGGCAACCACACCTACTCTCTCCAGCTTGAGGGGTACGAGACATACCGTTCATCTTTTGACCTGATTCCCGGTCAGGTTCTGCAGATGAACACGGCACTCCGGTCTTCTGCAGATGGCAAGGGTTCCGGACAGAAAACAGCATGGCCTTCCCCCGTCAGTATCATCACCGTTCTGATAATATCCGGATATTTCCTTCGAAAAATCTCTTAATAAATCTTAATCATCGCTTTTTTTCAAAAAAACCATGAATTTCAATGTCCGGGGATAATGACTGAGGGTTACTCGAAGGGTATTTCCGGTCTGCCCTTGATATAATAAGCGAATATGGCAGTTCATTCTGCCAAATACAAAAAATTTTGCTGGGTGTCAGGGTCCTGATGCGTCACTGACTCCCGCTTCCTGATATATCACACTCCGGGGCCTTTGGGAGAAGGAGATTAGAGAACTATGTCATTTGATAATCCTGCATTACAGTTTGATGAGCAGCGCCTTGCAAAAAGAGCAACTCTTCTGGAGCGAGGAGTCCCTTTGTATCCTCCCAGTTTTGAGCGGACACACACAATCACTGAAATTCGCTCAGAATTTGACTCCTGCACTCATGATCCCTCTGAGAAGCAGGTTACCACTGCCGGAAGAATCTACATTGTCAGGGATCACGGGAAGACATTCTTCTGCGATCTGGGAGATGAATGTGGAAGAGTCCAGCTTTATATTCGCAAAGATTCACTCCCTGAAGGAAAATTCGATATTTTTAAAGTCGGTGTCGAGCGTGGTGACATCATCGGAGTCAGAGGTCGTGCATTCAGAACAAAAGTCGGTGAGATCACCCTCTGGGTAGATGATTTCGAACTGTTAACCAAGACTCTGTGTCCTCTGCCTGAAAAGTTTCATGGTCTTACCAACCTTGAAAAGCGCTACCGTCAGCGGTATCTGGATCTCATTGTCAATGAAGAGAGCAGACAGACGTTTCGGACCCGGAGCCGGATCCTCTCTTTGCTTCGCAGTCTTCTGACCCAGAAGGAGTTTCTGGAATTTGAAACCCCGACTCTTCAGCCGATCTACGGGGGAGCGAACGCCAGACCCTTCACTACTTACCACAACTTCCTAGAGCAGAAACTCTACATGCGGATTGCCCCTGAACTGTACCTGAAGCGGCTTGTAGTGGGTGGCTTTGAAAAAGTCTTCGAACTCGCCAAGAACTTCAGAAATGAAGATATTGATACCAGTCACAATCCGGAATTTTCCATGGTGGAGATCTATCAGGCATATGCTGACTATAAGGACATGATGCGCCTGACTGAAGAGATCATATCCGGAATTATTCAAGAGGTGACCGGGGGGTATGAGGTAGAGTATGAAGGGAACACGATCTCCTTTGCTCCCCCGTGGAATGCCCTACCGATGGATGAAGCGGTCCGAACCATCGGGGGAATTGATATCTTCTCCCTGGACCTTGAGACAGTAAAAGAAAAAGGAAAAGCCCTCAAAATCGATGGAATTGATGCCGTCACCAATCACCGTGAGGCTCTTGTTCTCTTCTTTGAGGCTCTGGTCGAAGAAAAACTGATTCAGCCAACCTTCATCCTTGACTTCCCGATAGAAAACTCCCCACTCGCCAAGGTTCACCGGGAGAAAGAAGGATTTGTTGAGCGGTTTGAGCTCTTTATCGCTGGGATGGAACTGGCAAACGGATTTTCTGAGCTCAATGATCCTCTGGATCAACTCCAGCGTTTTGAGGCACAGGAAGAGAAACGGCGGCTCGGGGATGAGGAAGCCCAGATGCATGATTATGATTTCGTCAATGCTCTGGGATATGGCATGCCTCCAACCGGTGGTGTAGGTATTGGGATTGATCGGCTGGTGATGCTTACGACAAGCAATACCTCAATCAAAGAGGTCATCCTTTTCCCCTCCATGAGAAGGGAGATTGCTGAGGGATCAGAAGAAGAAGGTGCTCCGGGTGAGGATACCCAATAGGCGCAATTCTTTCATTTATCCGTATTTTTGAATATAGGCGGTAAATATAATTCTTTTTTCGCCTCTATTGGCGGTATCACTCTCTTTCCCTCCGCTTTTTTCGATAAGGGCCGCTCAAAACAATTCTTTTTAGAAAAACTTATAATCCATAAAAAGACATCCTTGTCATATTGTACATGACGTGAGATCGGTGTTGTTCTGCGAATCACTGCCCGGGATTTCGGGTACTCCGGCATTTTGTGATAATTAATGATATTATCACGATTCCGGTTGATTACAGGGGTTTTGCATGCAGCAAAAAAAACGTATGGGGGTATGCAGGAAATGATTTGGAAACATCAGAGCGGAGTGGTAGCTGCGCTCCTGCTGATACTGGTCTGCTGGGGACCAGTAACTGGGGCAGGGACAAGCGACGGCCTAATCTCTGCAAGTGACCTTTCTTCACAACCAGTTCAGTTTATAAAAAATGCCGGACAGGTAACAGACATCATTCAGTACCAGGCAAAATCTCAAAGGTTCGCTTTTGATTTTACTGCTGATGGCTTACTGATTTCTGGTTCTGTCAGTGAGGGGAATGAAACGAATGAGAGTTCAGTAAGTCCCCTGGTAGTAACTCTTGAAGGTGCCCGCAAAGGTATTGAGATAGAGTCCAGAGATCAACTTCCCGGGTATGCGAACTTCTTGAAAGGGCAGAATGAATCGGCATACGAGCGATATGTCCCCTGGTTTGGGACGATACGGTATGCTGAGATCCTCCCGGGTATTAATCTGACCTATACGGGAAAGAATGGGATTCTCAAGAGAGAGTATCAGGTGGATACCGGGGCAGACCCCTCATTAATCAAACTGAAGTATGATGGAGCAGAGAAGATCACTCTTGCTGAAGATGGATCGCTTCTGGTACGTACATCATTTGGTAACCTGACTGAAGCTGCACCGGTCAGTTATCAGGAGATCAATGGAACCCGGGTGAATGTTACCTCAGGATACAACCTGAGTGATCAGTCGGGCCTGGTTACCTTTGATCTTGGTACGTATGATCCTGCATATCCTCTGATTATCGATCCATATCTCGAATATTCTACCTATATTGGTGGAGAACTCGATGATTATGGGATGGACATTGCCATGGACAGTGATGGCAGTGCATATATCACCGGTTATACCTCTTCCTGCGATTTTCCTGTGGTTCATCCCCTGGATGTGACCTCCCCAATTCGGTATAATGGCTCATATTGTCATTACAGCCGTGATGCATACGTGACAAAAATTGTCACGAATGCAACCGGAAATGCGACAATTGAATTCTCCACCTTCCTGGGGGGAGAATCATCTGACTTTGGCCGCGGTATTGCCATAGACAGTTTGAAAAATATGTATATCACAGGAGATACCTTCTCCTCTGATTTCCCTGTCCTATTGCCGATTCAGAACGGGGGGCGTCTGCATGGGATGAATGATGCATTCGTCACCAAACTCCGGGCTGATGGTGCGAATTTCTGGTATTCTTCCTATCTGGGAGGAAATTTTGCAGACCAGGCAAATGATATCGCCGTTGATAGTCTGGGAGCAGCATATATCACGGGTTTGACGGTAGGAAACAGTCCGCTCAAAAAAGTGGAAGAGATCTATCCAGTAACCTCCGGGGCATATCAGGAGAGTCCAAACCCGGATGCGACGATGGGTGATGCATTTGCATCCAAGATCAGTCCCACCGGAAACAGCCTGGAGTACTCCACCTACATCAGTGGGAAAAACCAGGATGTCGGGAATGGTATTGCGGTAGACGGGCAGGGCATGGTCTATGTCGTCGGGACTACCTCTTCCAACAATCTGGTTCCCACAACAGTTCCGGGAAGGCAGAAGACCCTTCTTGGAGCTCAGGATGCATTCCTTTTCAAGATGAACTTTGCCGCATCCTCTCCTCCGGTATACGCGACCTACCTTGGTGGTTCGACCGGGTATGATTATGGAGAGGCAGTAGCGGTTGATGCAGACTTTAGTGCATATGTTACGGGAGCGACCGCCTCAACCGATTTCCCGGTCACTACTTACGCCAAACAGAAGAAAAAAGGGTGGATCTACGATTACTTTGAGAAGGATGCCTATGTTTCCAAGTTCACAACTGATGGGACCAACCTTCTCTATTCGACCTATCTTGGTGGGAGTTCTGATGAATGGGGATATGGTATTGCGGTGGACAATCTACGCAGAGCATATGTAACCGGGTATACCAAGTCAGAAAGTTTCCCCAAGTACGATTCGATCAAGACTATTACCTACAGCGGAGATCAGGACGGATTTTTAACCTGTGTAAATGCTGATGGAAGCAACTGGGTGTATTCCACCGTCTTTGGAGGATCTTCGAGTGAAGTTTCTCATGGGGTGGCCGTATCCCCTGATGGGAATACTACGCTTATCACCGGATGGACCAGTTCTCCCTCCATTATGAGCCTGGTCAGTGGTGACTGCGTAAATGACTGCTTCCCGGTTCTCAATTACATCAATCAGGATACCTATTGGCCGACGATCTGGTATGTCGGGGGCAATTTCAGTGGCGGGGATACCACCACCTTTGATGCCTTTGTGATGAAATTTGGAAGGAGTAGCCTTTCCCCTTCATTTACTGCCAACCAGACCGCTTGTGGACCAGCTCCCCTGAGCATCTTATTTACCGACACCTCAGGCAGCTCTGCAAATATTGTTCAGCGGATATGGAACTTTGGTGATGGGAATGTGACGTCACTGGGATCAGCTGCGGTGGCAATCCCTCATACCTATACAAATCCCGGTACGTACCAGGTGACGCTTACCCTGTTCTCCTATTCAGGGTCTGCAATATCCAGTCCAACAACGGTTACGGTCTGTCCCTCGTTGATCTCGGCAAACTTCACCGCTCCTGCGTACAATAATACGGCAACCCCGATTGATGTCCCCTGGAAAACCGGAATCACCTTCACCGGAACTGCCACGAATTATACTCCGGTATCCTGGCAGTGGAGCTTTGAAGATGGCACGGCAAATGCCACCGGACAGACTGTCGTCCATCAGTTCCAGCAGACTGGAACATACAATGTGACCCTTACACCCCTGACGGGAAGCTGTTGTAATTATACTTCGGTAAGAAAGCAGGTACGGGTCATGGCACCTCCGTATGTCAGTTTCAATGGCTCGAATAATGTCGGAATCTGCCCATGGGATACGGTAACGTTCAACGACACATCTTCGAGTTCTTCCATCAACAGTAGTCCGACCGCATGGGAATGGGACTTTGGAGACAATTCACCCAAGGTAACCACTCAGAATGCCACCCATCAGTACGTGATATCAGGTAACTTCACGGTCACATTGAAAGGATCCAATGTTGCCGGAAGTTATACGGCAACATATCCGAACTTTGTTTCCGTGTATGGCAATGCGGTTGCCGGGTTTGAGGCTGTCCCGGTTACTGGTATCGCTCCCCTCACGGTGAACTTCACCGATCGATCTACGGGTGTTCCGGTGAGCTGGGAGTGGGAATTTGGTGATGACAATGATCCAACGGTAAGTACCCTCAGGAATGCAAGTCATACCTATGATGAACCGGGGGTATATTCGGTAAACCTCACGGTGTGGAGTCATTGTGGTGTACCTGATACGAACACATCATCCCGGATAAATTACATCACGGTGAATGGAAACATCAGCCCAATTATCCTGCTGAACGGGACAAAACCGGGATTATATGACCGGTATAATGGAACGGTCCCGCTGACGGTATTCCTTGAAGGAAATACCTCAAGCGGAGCATTGATTGATCAGGCATGGTGGGACTTTGGAGATGGAACCACCTCTACCCAGACTCGGGATCCATTAACCTGGCCTTCGAATAATTCCTGGGTGAATCGGACTCATGTCTATAGTGTGATCGGTGATTACACACCGGTTCTGCGGGTATCCAATAACACCTGGCCAGGTACCTCCTCGACCGGTATGCTGTATAACCAGTCAGTAGGAGTTGCTGCTCCGATGAATGTCAGTTTCACGGCAACTCCGTCATCCGGAGTTACCGCACAGGACATCCAGTTCACTGACACCAGCACGGGAAGCCCGACTGAATGGCACTGGCTGTTTGGCGATGGAAGTGAGACCAATGTCTCCGGAACTCCCAAGCATGTCTATGGAAGCCCGGGCACATACGAGGCTCGCCTTGAGATCTGGAACAAGTATGGGAAGTATGGTGGCTGGACCAACCGGACCGTTCAGATTAACGCCGCGAGCACCTCCGGTCAGGTGATATTCACCCCGACTACGGTGAATATGACCACTGGTGCAAACAACTGGCGCAAAGTACAGTTAATGCTGAACAGAGCTGATTTCGGCCTCTCAAGCTTCAAGATTCAGGTCGATCTCAACAGCACTGATGCAGCAAACTTTGGTCTTCTTACGGATCGTCCATGGTGGATTGATGCTGACAAGTGGTCAGTCACCGGCACTCCTGCAGGAAGAGTGCAACATCTCACTCTGGTCGGATATGACACCGCTGGAAGAATCGGATACGGCTCTCAAAATGTGTCCCTTGGAAACATTACCCTCTACGGATCTGCAGCAGGGAATGCCGTACTTAGTCTGAACACATCGGTTTCCATCGCTCAGTATGGTGCGTCATTCATGGGACTTTCTGCTCTATCCACACCAGTCCGGGTGGATCAGGTCGGACCGCTCATGGGTAATACAAACCCGCCAAACGATCTGAAACCTGATAATCTCCATGACGGACTCCTCGATGACTTTGACGGGAATGGGGTAGTCAATTCCAATGACATTACTACCTTCTTCCAGGCCTACTCAACCGGGGCCCTGAGCTCATCCCCGGTTGCTCCGTTTGATTACAACCATAACGGGATGATAGATACCGATGACATCGTGAAGTTCTTTGATGCATATTCTCATTGGTGAACAGAGGTTGATGACAATGAATCTGAAAAACCTTAAAACAGGACTTATTTTTTTTATCTGCATGGCCCTCCTTGTAGGAGTAACATCAGCAGTAACGATACAGACGAGTGGTGTGAGTATCTCCGGACCTGGGGAGACAGCAGAGATCCCGGTAACCATTGACACGTTACCTGCTGGTCTTGCCGGGTACAAAATGGATGTTACCCTTTCCACACCCGGTATCGCCCAGATAACTGCAGCAACCCTTCCTGACTGGGCTGCACTCAAGAACGTAGATGGAACCCTCCCAACCGAATCGACTACTCTAACTGCAGTAGATCTGATGGATGCGGTCAAGGCAGGGGCAACCAGTGTACCTATGGCTACTTTCACCGTAACCGGGGTAAAAGCAGGGACTACCAACCTTGTTCTGACACTCACCGAACTGACTGATGACTCCGGAAATCCGATAGAATTCACTATCACCCCAGCAGGGATCACGGTCGGGGGATCCAGTGAGACTCCGGTAAGCAATGCAACTCCTAGTCCTACTCCAACTGAATCAGTCGTAGCCCCGACTCAGACAATTGTGCAGCCCGCCGCTCCGACTGCCACACCTACTGCTGTAGTACCGGCGAATACACCCGTCCCAACCGCTACAACAACACCGTCTGAAACGGTCGCACCCATGGCCACTCCGACTCCGGTTCCCACCATTGTAGTAAATTTCACTGCTGATGTTACCAGCGGACCATCGCCGATGACCGTGTCCTTTACTGATCTCTCTTCAGGATACCCGGACAAGTTCTTCTGGAACTTTGGGGATAACTCATCAGACGCCACTTCAGTCGTGCAGAATCCTCAGCACACATACCGGATACCTGGAATCTATTCGGTAAGCCTCAATGCAACGAACAGTCAGTACAGCAACGAATCTACCCGTTCAAATTACATTGTTGCAGCCAGTATGCGGATGCCTCAGCGGGGATCCAAGACTGCGATGCAGATCTTCTCAGTTCCGGAGGGAGCCGAGTGTTACCTGAATAATGTGTATCAGGGGCTGACCCCGGTAAATATCACCAATCTGACCCCTCGTGTCTACCAACTCCGGCTTCACAAAGAAGGATACTATGATGTAGTGGATCCGGTCATTGCAAACAAGGGAGTTCTACCAACATTTGTCTCCGGATATGAGATGGTGCCCCATTATGCAGAGATTGGAAAACTGGTTGCTGATCCACCTCAGACCGGAGCAGCATACATCGTGACCTATCCCGAACTGGTTACTGCATATATTGATGACAAGAAGGTTGGCAAGACTGATGTCATGGTGATGAACCTGGCAGTGGGCACACACAACCTGACACTGGTCAAAGAAGGATTTGCAAACTGGACTGATACTCTGGATGTACGGAACGGTCTTGGGGTTATTCAGTCATATACCTATGAAAAGCCGTACTACCCGCCTCAAAAGAGCATTGAGTACGTGGACATGACCTCCTGAGAGGAGACTTCTTCTCCTTTCAGTATTTTTCTGGTTCTTCTATCGTGATAACCAATACAATGGCGAGGAATTATTCCATGAGTATCATTAATCGTGTTGGGGGGTGCATTGGTCTGCTTCTGATCTGCCTCCTGCTCATCTCTCTTCTGATCCCGGCGGGATCCGCTGTAACATTATCTGTTCAGAATCTGACGATATCAGGGCCGGGAAGTACTGGATCATCAGTAATGATGCTCGACTCTCTTCCACAGGGTCTTGCAGGTTTTAAAATAAACGCTTCGATGGATTCGGGGGGAATTGCACAACTGGCTTCGGTGAGTTTTCCCTCTGCATTCACGATGAAAAATAACACTGCTATTCCCGCAAATGAGGTCCGTGTGGTAGGGGTGGACCTGATGAAAGCAATAGAATCAGGAGCAACGAATGTCACCCTCTGTACGTTTACTCTGCAAGGGCAGGCAACAGGATCTTCCGGTCTCTCTCTCTCTGTAGGGGAGCTGACTGATGATTCCGGAAGTCCAATTCTGGTCACGGTGCAGAATGCTTCAGTAACCGTGGGATCCGCTACCCCGACTCCTACCCCCTCCCCGACACCTACTGCAACTCCTACGTCTACCCCAACCGCTACTCCGACTTCCACACCAACAGTAACTCCAACTCCAACCCCTACACCGGGTCTGGTAGACTTTTCAGCAAGTCCGCTTTCCGGGACTGCACCCCTTTCTGCCAGCTTTACCCCTCTGGTGAATGGATCGGTATCAGGGTATATCTGGTCGTTTGGTGACGGAACATCCTCAACTGAGGAACATCCGACCCATGTGTACGTAGCGGGAACTTACCCGGTATCCCTGATGGTGACATTTGTGGGTGGAAGTTCTTCTTCAGCAACAAAAGAAGGATATATCACGGTAAGTGGAGCACCACCAACTCCCCTGCCAACGTGTACTGTAACTCCGACTCCAACCCCCACACCTGAACCTCTTGTGGCAAATTTCACTGCAGCTCCGGTGACAGGTGTTCCCCCGCTCTCTGTTCAGTTTACCGACTTATCAACAGGGAATCCGACAAAGTGGTACTGGAATTTTGGTGATGGATCGCTTTCTTCTTCGAAGAATCCTCTGCATGTATACGGAGGAATTGGGCGATATACGGTTACCCTTGAAGTAGAAAATCAGTCCAATACGGGAATTGTCCGAAAAACAGCATTTGTGAAGACAACCTCGTAAAAAAAGCAATTCTTTTTTTCGATATCAAATTTCTAAAGTGTTACCGGGTGTCCGGTATCATCCCCGCCCAGACACATTGACCATATGAGATACACCCATCGCCGAGTGGGTACGCTTGATTGATCACGAGCTCAAGATCATGTGCCTGAACCTCCCTGGCAATGGTGGTCCTGATCGCTTCATTGTAGGATACCCCGCCGGATAGGGCGACACGGGAAAACCCATTCTCATCGGCAATGGATATAGCCATATCAGCAATACCTCTGGCCAGGTTGTACTGAAATGATGCAGCAATGGCGCCGATTTCGCTTGGATCTCCCTCTGCCTGAAGGTAGGCAGATCGGGCAGTGCGGAGAAGGTGGGGAGTGTCCAGTATCAGACATCCGTTATGTTCTCTGGTTCTGATATCCCATGCTGTCGGTTTCCTCCCCCATCCTGCTGATTCCAGACGCATTGCCGGTTCCCCGTCATAGGTCTTCTGTCTGCAGATACCCAGAAGTGCCGCTGCAGCATCCAGAATCCGCCCGGTACTGGTTGTTGGAGTAGTATTGAACTGCTTTGCAACCTGCTGTTGGAGCATCCGGAGTTCTGTCCCGCTCCACCCTCGTGATGCCAGGAGTTCAGTTGTCTGATCATCGGGAAGAATCCCAAAGAGCATACGTTCAGGAAACTTCGTCGCCAGATCTCCTCCCGGCATCAGAACCGGGGCCAGATGAGCCTTTCGGACAAGATGGGGTACTTCTCCGGCAAATATTTCTCCTCCCCATACTGTCCCGTCAGATCCGTATCCTACTCCGTCAATGGCGATCCCGACACATGGCTCGGTGCATGCTGCAGCAATATGAGCCATATGATGCTGAACAGGAACCAGATGAGCTCCGGACTCTTCAGCCATCTCCCGTGCAATCCGGGTTGAGAGGAACTGGGGATGCAGGTCATGTGCGATGGTTCTGATTTCTGGCTTCAGATACCGGAAGAGACGTTCAATTGTCTCCTGGAGGTATGCAAATGTTGCAGGATTTCGCACATTTCCAACATGGGGTGAGGTGATCACAAATCCATTCTGGTAGATGCTCACGTTTGCATTCAACTCGGGCCCGACTCCGAGGATTGCATGGGAACCGAGATCCTGCCTGAACCGGAGAGGAGCTATACCGCGGGAGAGCCGGATTATATGACCTTTCCTAATGACTGAATCATCACACCGGTTTACGATCTCACGGTTATGGGTGAGGAGGTAATCCATGATCCCGGAGAGTCGGGTGCGTGCAGTCTCCGGATCGATGATCATCGGGTACCCGGGAACATTTGCACTGGTCATAATCAGGAAAGGGGCTTTGAGATGAGCAAAAAGCAGGTGATGGAGCCCGGTATAGGGAAGCATGCATCCAATGGTGTGCAGATTACTCACATCAGACAGAGAAGAAGGATCTTTTTTATCGAGCACCATGATCGGTGCAGTCTGGCTCTCCAGATCGGCCAACTCTTCAGGGGATACCTGTGCTATCGGATCGATCACCTGACGGATGGCCATAATGGCAAGTGGCTGCTCTGGTCTCCCGAGCCTTCGTTTCAGTTCTGATGCCTTATCCGGGGTGCATGCGATATGAAACCCTCCAATTCCGTGGATCCCCAGAATTTCTCCATCGTCCAGGAGTTTTGCCGTCTCACGGATCAGATCGGGTGACTGAATAAGAGTTCCATCTGCTCTCTGCAGGGTGATCTGAGGGCCACAGGAGCCACAGGCGATCGTCTGGGCATGATGCCTCCGGCATCCTGGGTCTTCATATTCAGACAGGCATGCCTGACAAGGAGGAAATTCCTCCATTGCAGTCCTCTCCCGGTCATAGGGGAGGGCTCTGATGATTGAGTACCGGGGGCCACAATTCACACAGGAGGTTGCAAAATATCCAAAATATCTTCCACCAGGGGAAAAAATATCCTGCACACATTCATTGCAGGTTGCGATATCAGGGGGAATCAGTCCACTCAGTGTACCTGGTGTACTGGGAATGATTGAGAATGATATCGGGGACTCATCTGGAAGCGGGAAGACCTCTACCGAGTCAATGACTGAGAGCGGCGTTCCTCTTGATACTGCTGCACAGAATTCATCAAAATATTCCCCGTATGCATCTATCGTTACTTCAGATCCGGCATTCTGAACCGTTCCAGTGATTCCGAACTCCCGTGCTTTTGCGTAGACGAACGGGCGAAACCCTACCCCCTGAACGATGCCCCTGATTACTATCCGGCCCTGTCTTGGCATTATTTACACAACAAACCTTTATTCTTTTGTCTAACGTTATTATTATAGGGTTTTGAATTGACGGGTCATATCAGAATAGTAAATGATCCCGTAGAACTGGTCCCGCTTTTTGTCATCTTCAACAATACTGTTTATAAGAAGATTCTTGACATGCTGAACAAGAACTGGATGACACGTAGCGAGATCAGTGATGTGGTGGGGGAAGACGGAGTGAAGGAATGCCTGCTTATCCTTAAGAAGGGGAATCTGCTCGAAGAGAAATGGCGTATGCCTGAGCCTGGGAAGAAGCCTGAGAAGGAGTACAAGGCCACCTATAGTAAGTTCCGGGCCAATTTTCAGTGTAATTTCTCTGATCTTGCAGATCTCATGACGATAGCATTTACCGAAGACACTGAAGCCGGAGTAAAAGGCGACAGTCTTGAGGGTGAATTATCCAAAGGAAACAGCTCCATAAATGACATCGCGAGAAGATTTGGCGTAACTCCGATTTACATTAAAGGCGTAGCAAAACGAGTGCCCCATCTTGATGTGAAGGGGCAGGGACTGGTGATCCTTGAAGAGTGAGGATGAACCCGGGTACACTATCCTGCGTAATAAACGGGATGTCTCCCGGTTTCAGATCCTTGTGGAAATAGCTGAACATCAGCCTGCAGTACGGCAGCAGGAGATAGCAGCAATGCTTGGCGTCACTCCTCAGGCAATATCTGAATATATCCGGGATCTGGTAGACGAAGGGATGATCAAAGCACCCGGACGGGGTCGCTATGAGGTCACCCGTGAAGGAATTGAGTGGATCCTTCAGAATGCGGAGATGCTTGAGACATTTGCGAAGCATGTCAGGCATGATATTATCCATCAGGTCTCTGTGTGGACTGCAATTGCTGCAGAAGATCTAAAGAAAGGAGACCGCGTGGGAGTTTACATGAAAGGCGGGCTTCTTTATGCTTCACTTACTTCATCTGCTGCCAATGGTGAGGTTGTTGTTGACACCCCGAAGGGGGAAGATACCGGGGTTGCCAAACTTGACGGTATTATTGAACATAAGGAGTCAGTCGTTCAGGTGTGTAAAGTTCCCCGCGTTGAACGCGGAGGATCTCGAAACGTGAACCTGAACCTGCTGGCAGAGGTTATCGGTCCGGTGTCTGTAGTTGCCTGTGTCGGGCTTGAAGCATGGGTTTCCCTCAAGAAGATCAACAGGGTTCCGGATCTCTACTTTGGATCCCGTGAAGGGGCGATTGAGGCTGCATTGCATGGAATTCCTTGTGGTCTGGTGATCGTGGATGAGTTTTTTACCGACTTTTTAAAACAGCTTGAACTCTCCGGACTCAGTTATGAGATCCATGATCTGGTCGCGTCATGAAGGCGATTGTTCAGCCTACCAAGAAGTATTATCGCATTCTCTTTTACGAAACCCATCATGTAAATGCAACCGCAATCATTGATTTGGTCGACACCCCAAAGGGGATACGTCCATCTCATTACCGGCTCAGAAGGGGCACAAGTTCTGGGTACAAAAACCTTCCAACCCGGGATCTGGTTATCCATCTTCGCAGAGCAAAAGTCAGGCTGACAGAGCCTGATGGACGTTTTGAATCTTTTCTGAAAGACATCCAGATTCCTGCCACATACGTGAATCTTTGCCGGTTTTGCCTGATGGAAGATCGCATCGCTGAAATTGACAGTTCAGACGGTATATCCTACGGAGAAAATGAACTGATCTGCCTGACTTGTGCAAAGAAGGAACTCCGGCGGGAACTTGCCCATATGGGGCGGCTTGGTCGAAATGCCCTCTCCCATCTGGACGAACTGCTTCACAAGTATCGGAGTGTGGATCGGGTTCTTGCAACGATAGAGCCCGGAGAACTCTCCTTCAGCCACACTCTCTATGATCGGCTGATTGCCCATCCGGTTGTGCAGACCAGCAGGCTTGAAGAACTCCCTCTTCCCCGGTCTTTTGTGGATCCTGCAAATGTCGAGACCCTGATGCCGGTGCAGCAGATCGCCGTGGAATCCGGTCTTCTCTATGGGAAGGATCTTCTGGTGGTTGCAGCAACGGCAAGTGGAAAGACGTTCATCGGAGAGATGGCAGGATTTAAGAACCTGCTTGAGAAGCGGGGCAGGATGATCTTTCTGGTCCCTCTGGTTGCTCTTGCATTTCAGAAGTATGACCGGTTTTCCCGTCGGTATGGATCGATTGCTGACATTTCTATCATCACTGGGTCCAGTCGAATTCAGATCAGTGAGAACCGGCGGGCAGGAAACCGGGACCGGGGTTCTTCAATCATCATCGCGACCTATGAGGGGATTGATCATCTTCTGCGGTGTGGAACCAAACTGCATGATATCGGCACGGTGGTGATCGATGAGGTTCAGATGCTGGAGGATAAAGAGCGGGGCCATCGCCTAGACGGTCTGATTGCCCGACTCAAGTTTTCCTCTCCCAAGGCCCAGTTTTTGTATCTCAGTGCAACCATTGGTCTTCCTAAACTGCTGGCAAAAAAACTCTCTTGTGAACTGGTCCGGTATGATGAACGGCCGGTTACCCTGGAACGATACCTGATCTTCCTTGAGCGTCAGCAGAAGATCCCTACCGAGAAAAACCTTGTCGATGAAGAATACAAGAACGTCTCTACAAAAGGATTTCACAACCAGACTATTGTCTTTACAAACTCCCGGGCCCGTTGTCATGTGATCTCTGACAAACTTGGAGAGGGAGTCGCACCTTATCATGCCGGTTTAACTCAGGAAGAACGGCGATCCGTTGAAGATAAATTTGAAAAAGGCCATCTGAAGGCGGTTGTTACTACCGCAGCACTGGCAGCAGGGGTGGATTTTCCTGCCTCTCAGGTAATCTTCGACTCTCTGGCGATGGGGATTGAATGGCTTACTGTCCAGGAGTTTTACCAGATGTCAGGGAGGGCCGGAAGACCTGACTATCATGATCTTGGCAAAGTAGTTATCCTTGCTGAACCGGGGGGATCCTATTCCCGGGGATCCCGTCTGACTGAAGAAGAAGTGGCAATGGGTCTTTTAAAGGGCGAAATGGGTGAGGTTGCTCCGGTATACACACTGGAGCAGAGCTCTGAGATCTATGTAGCAAATGCCGTTGTCTCTGCTGGCGATCATGGGGCAATGAGCAAAATTGAAGCAAACCTGGTGGGAGAAGCAGAACCCGTGGAGGATCTCCTTCTCCAGCGTGGACTCATCTTCCGGGAAGGAGGGAGTATCAGGCTTACTCCCTTGTCCCGGATCATGGCAGAGCATTTTATCGGAGTGGAACGGCTTGCCCGGATCATCGATCTCGTGAAAGAAACGAAAGACCCCCTGGAGATTCTTGCAGAACTTGATTGTGCTACCGATGAAGAAGCAGCTCTCATGCAGCGTCAAAAGAACCGGCGCTCTGAGCTACAGGCTCCAAACCCAAGGAAAGGAAAGAACTTTCCCAAAAAGAAACGTCGGTAAGGTGAACTGATCTTTCTGTTGAATATTTTTCCTGCGCTAAACTTCATTTTCTAAACTTTTTCTATTCTCTCGGGCACAAGAAACATACTGGTTCTCGAAGATATTGTTTTTATGTAGTGCTTTGAATTTTTCAGATCGTTTCTGTACGATCCTTTTTTTGTGTATGTGGATGTATACGCTCAATTCTTCTTCAATACCCTTCTGGTTTTCTATGACGATCACCAACACAAGTTAAATTTAAATACGGTGGAAGACAACTTCTTACTAACCCGGGCGGAGTAGATCCGTTCAGGTATAAATCAGGTCCATATTGCATGATTTGGTCATGATGATCTTCCAGAAGAAGAATCATTATGTAGATGGCGGTATGAGATTCAGCATTATCGGTGATCAAACAGGTGAATTGATAAATGGAAATTGATACTGGTGCAACAGCCTGGGTGCTAGCCTCAACAGCCCTCGTCATGCTCATGACACCGGGAGTTGGGCTCTTCTATGGTGGACTTGTTCGGAAGAAAAACCTGATCAACATGATCGCTCTTTCGTTCGTGGCCTTTGCCATAGTGAGTATTCAGTGGGTATTATTTGGCTACTCGCTTGCTTTCGGGCCTGACATCGGGGGCTTTATCGGGTCTCTTTCAAACCTCGGCCTGGCAGGAGTGGGACAGGAATCTGCAGTTATTGCAGGGGTCGAACTTCCAATCCCGGCACTGCTCTACATGGTCTTTCAGCTGGTGTTTGCCACGGTAACGATGGCTATCATCACCTCCGGATTGGCCGAGCGGGTAAAATGGTCCGGGTTCGTTGTGTTTGCTCTGCTCTGGACTACACTCGTCTATGATCCCCTTGCACACTGGGTATGGGGTGGAGGATGGACTGCACAGCTCGGAGCTCTTGACTTTGCTGGAGGAACGGTTGTCCATATCAGTTCAGGATTTGGTGCCCTCGCGGTAGCCTTGGTTATAGGGAAACGCATGGGCTTTGGCGAACACTCAATGGAGCCAGGTAACATCCCAATGACCCTGATTGGAGCAGCACTCCTGTGGTTTGGCTGGTTCGGATTCAACGCCGGAAGTGCAATAGCTGCAAACGGGCTTGCTGCAAACGCTTTCGTTGTAACGAATACTGCAGCAGCTGCAGGAGCTCTTGCATGGATGATAGCAAGCTGGATCCATGGAAGACCTGGATCACTCGGCCTTGTATCCGGTGCTATAGCCGGTCTTGTGGCAATAACCCCGGCAGCAGGATTTGTGGATGCAATGAGTTCGATCATCATCGGAGCGATTGCAGGACTGCTTTGTTATGGCATGTTGCTCTTCAGAATTCGCAAGGGTCTTGATGAGAGTCTTGATGCATGGGCAGTTCATGGAATGGGCGGCCTGTGGGGTGCACTTGCAACAGGTATCTTTGCAGTAGCGGTTGTCGGTGGGAAGGACGGTCTTCTGGCTGGGAATGTGCAACAGTTCATTGCCCAGTGTATCGGAGCCTTTGCAGCAATTGCATACGCCTTCATCGTGACGTTCATTCTGGCATTCGTTGTCGAGAAGACCATCGGTCTTAGAGTGTCCGCAGAAGAAGAGTATGTGGGGTTAGACATATCCCAGCATGGAGAGAGAATACATTAATCAGAGTGGTGAAACACGATGAAACTCATAAAAGCAATTATCAAACCAGAACGGCTCGATGCAGTAAAATCTGCCCTTGAAGAGGCAGGATTCTTTGGCATGACCATCACGGAAGTGCAGGGTCGTGGCGAACAGAAGGGGATCAGTCTTCAGTACCGGGGAGGCACCATTGAGGTTGACCTCATTCCCAAGGTGGAAATTGAACTTGTGGTCTCTGATGCATCTGGCGATGCAGTGATCGAGGCTATCAAGAAAGGAGCCCACACCGGGAAGATCGGAGACGGACGTATCTTTGTCATGCCGGTGAGCGAATCGATCAAGATCCGGACAAATGAGGTCATCAAAGAATAGGTCAAACCCCTATTCCTTTTTTTAGGAATTCCCATAACAACACACCTTCATAGAGCATCTCTGCGTATAAATCTGTGCGAAATTCCTCTCTATACCTGAAGGAATCATGCATCCTTCTTTCAATATCACAGGGAAATATCCCTGTCTTTTTTGACTTCAATAATTGACTTTGAACGAGTCAGAAAAAAGATATTTTCTATTAGTTACTCAGAGGTATTCTTTCCCATTCATGTATGGAATGAGTACTGACGGAACCTGAACGGATCCATCTTCCTGCTGATAATTCTCAAGAATTGCCCGCATTGCCCGGGAAGTTGCAATCGCGGTAGAGTTGAGGGTGTGGACATATTGTTTGGATTCAAAATCCTTACTGTCCCTGACTTTGATATTCAGGCGGGTTGCCTGGTATGCAGTACAGTTTGAGCAGGAGACAACCTCCCGGTATGCATTCTCCCGTGGCATCCAGGCTTCAATATCGTACTTTTTCGCTGCAACGGTTCCGATATCTCCGGTGCAGATATTCACAATCCGGTAGGGAAGACCCAGTTTCTGAAAAACTTCCTCTGCGTTTTCTCTGAGTTCCTCATGAATATCCCAGGAGTCCTCAGGTTTGCAGTATACAAACTGCTCTATTTTGTGGAACTGATGGACCCGGAACAGACCCTTCGTATCCAGCCCGTGGGATCCGATTTCCCGGCGGAAACAAGGAGAAATCCCTGCCATCCTGATGGGGAGATCCTTCTCTTCAAAGATCTCATCCTGGTACATTGCAGCTATCGGATGTTCACTGGTGGCGATAAGGTACGCATCATCGCCATCGATCTTGTACATCACTTTTTCAAAATCATCAAGGTCCGTAACTTCCTCGTATGATTTCCGGTTGATCATATAGGGCGGAGCAACCGGTGTATATCCTTTCTCGATAAGCAGATCCAGAGTGAACCGTTGTAATGCAAGATCCAGAAGAACCAGGTTTCCTTTCAGGAAATAGAACCCGGATCCTGATGTCTTGGTTGCCCGCTCAAAGTCAGCCCACCCATTATCTGCTGCTAACTGTCCATGATTGATGAGTTCAAAGTCAAAGGTTCTCGGAGTGCCGACTTTACGAATTTCCACATTCTCGGAATCATCAATCCCCTGGGGTACACTCTCATGAAGAATATTGGGAAGCCGCATCAGGTAATGCCGAATCTGGGCAGAAAGATCATCCATTTCTGCCTCGTTCTCTTTAATCTTCTGAGGAAGGCTTGCAGCTTCAGCAAGAAGTGCAGATGCGTCCTCTCCTGCCTTTTTTGCCCGGTTAATATCGTATGAGATAGAGTTTCTCCGTCTCCGGATCTCATTATTCTGACCGATGAGTTCCCGGTGCCTGGCATCTTTGGCCAGGAGATCATCAACCCAGGTGATCTTCTCGGTATCGTTTCGCTTTACCAGGTCGGCTTTTATAATCTCTGGGCTTGCCCGGACGAATTTAATATCAAGCATGTGCCCCACCCTGTTGTCTGCTCATTATTGGTATCTCCTGATTCCTGATCCGTTTGTTTTCAGAGCACATCACTCTGATCTTCATGACGGATGATCATTTTGCTGAACCCGCTGGACGGGTCAGATCGTACAGACCCAGCGATCATAAATAGGATCGCGGTCATTTTCCCAGATCTCCGGGGTAAGACCGTCACTCTGCATCCACTCCCTGATCATCTCAGCTTCTTTCTGGGTTCCAACGGTAAGCAGTACCTGCTCTGAAACAGCGCAAATTCCCGAGATGATCTCCTGCCAGGTGTCCTGATTAAACGGTTGAATTTCTCCAAACATAAACCCGAACGCAAAATCCACCGGACATGTCAGATAATTTTCGATTAATCTTCCGTCTATCCACATGGTACGCTCCGGATCAAGCCGTTTCTCCTTTAGTCCTCTCACAAGAAGAGCATCGTCATTGTCATAGGCAAGTGGAGAGATCCCCATCTCCTTCATCAGGAACGAACCGATGCCGGTACCACAACAGCAGTCAAGGCAGGAGATATTGGTATTGTCCCCAATTGCTGTCTTCAGCAGATCCCGCGTGATAGCGAGCCGCTCCGGGTTGAGATCATCAGGAGCAGTGTCATGAGTCCGGATAAGATCATCTGCATAGCAGGCTCGGATAGTATCTTCGAACTCACTTCGCGAGACCTGGTATACCTCCCCGTCCATCTCTTCCAGCCGGTTAATCAACTGATCAGACATCGCCCGAAGATGGCAGCAGGATGCATGGATGATTCCATCTTCAGACTCGACAGCAACACTGAGCACTTCTTCATTCTCATCAATGAGAATTCTGCTTTTATTCGCCGGTATTCTCAGTATAAGTTCGTCCATCTCCCGATAGCAGAGATCAGAGAAGAGGGGCTCGACAAGCCGGACATCGTCTCCTTCAAAAAATTCAGCTAACCGCATACGTGAGCTCCATCAGTCTGCTCAGTTATCCGGGTATCTGGCAAAAGAGTTATCGAACTGGTATCTGGTAAAAAAAGAGAGAGATTATCTCTGGACCTTGGGGAGTTCCACTTTGGTCTTGATGATCTCGATCCGGCGGATTGGGTAGAGTTCCTTCACCTTGCGGAAGGTCTCCTTTGAGATCTCGCCGTTGATGATCGCGTTCACAAAGACACCGAGTTCATTCTCGGTTCCGTACTTGATGACCTCTTCTGAGATGACTCTGCGGATGAGGTGCTGCTGGCTCTGGTCAGCACGGGTAAGGGTGAAACAGGTGACGGTTGCCCGGATCTTCCTGCCATCCTTGCTGACAAAGTTCACAATGCTCTCAATCCGTGAGGTGCGGCGTTTTACCAGGGATCTGATATAATCTCTGGCTACTTCGTGTCCGATGAACGTAGTGTAGGCTGAATCGCCGGCAACTTCGTTTACGGAGAATTTCATCTTGACGTTCTGCTTTGAGTAATCGTTCACCAGCTCAGAGAGCGGTGCAGTCATGACTCTGCCGATCAGTTTTGCCGGGTCGTCTGAAACGGTATCACCGAGATAGACTTTCCCTACATTTTCCGGGCTGTAGACCTTGAACCAGGACTTTGCCTTCCATCCTTCTACTCTTCTTCCTGACTGTTTCTTTCCTGCCATAACTTCACTCCTGTGTGTTACGATGAGATTTCTGATCCCAATGATCAGCGCTCTGGCCTGTCTGGTCAGAACGGGCTTTGCATAACTCTTCCGCTACGGTAATATTTGCGAGATAATCATCCATTGAAGCGATAACGGATCGGATCTGGGTGCTGGTGAGAATCGTCTCTACCATCCCCACTCCGTTCACTTCTATAGGCCGTGTTTCCATCTCTTTCAGGTTGTCTGCTGCAACAGATGCCGCAACACAGGCCGGATTTGCATGAACGGTTCTGATAACTCCCGTGATCTTCATGCATATGCCTCCTGGACGGCGGTGATAAACCGGGTCAGATGCTCATTTGCAATGGTGGCACCGGCCCGGCTGATATGGCCACCACCGTGGCCTCCACATTCTTCTGCAAGGGTATGAACCAGAATACCGAGATCATTCCCGGCTTTTCCGGCAATGGGGGTGGGAATTCGGATCGAGACGTGGGCATCTGCATCAGGTTGACGGGATATCACAATTATCGGACGGTCTCCCTGATCCAGTGAGTTGCAGAGAATATCAGCGACATCACTGGCATACCGTTTCTCCCGCGTCTCGTAGAACTCCCCGGATCTTTCGCCGGTATTTGTCAGAGAATGATGGAGCTCATCAATGACCCTGAACCGGTGATCCCGGGCGATCTCCCATGCCTGTGATATTTCTGCAGAAGATCGAAGGCATAATGCAGCTCCGATGCTTCCTTTGTCTTCTTTTCCACAGGCATCGATGAGCATCGTCATCGTATGGGCGTCGGTTACAACCTCCCGTTCCAACTGATAGATATCCCCGTAAAGGTTCTGAAGTGCCTGGGTTCTGCTCTTTTCTGCGGTGCTGAGCACGAGCAGAGAGAGGAGCATATCAGTGGCTGGTTGATCTTTCCCTTCAGAACACTGGCTTATGAGTGAGGAAACCTCGGTCTCGTTCCCTGATATGCCAGGAAGATACGGATCCAAGGCGAGGATCAGTTGTTCCGGGAGTTCTCTTCCGGCAAGGCGAATGCCCCGTTTTTTGGATATGATTCCGTTGCCCATCCCTTCCAGATAGATCTCTTGATTCTTCCCGGTGATCAGCTGCCCGTCACCGATAACCCCGGTGAGGACAAGACCGGCGAGATCCCGGTTGTCTCCCATTGCGTTTGCGACCAGGTAAGCCGCTCCGGCACCGGAGAGTTCGAGATCCCCGTTTATTCCACAGAGCCGGGGATTGACCTGATAGGGTCCTTCAAAGAGGGGGAGATGATGATCGATAACCATCGTCTCCTCTGGCAGATCCGGTATTCCGGATCCGATATCACAGAGGAGTACATTCCCCCCTTTGGGGATGTCACTGCTCTGAATGCGGGGGGTTACCCGGAGGCGGAATGGAACATGTGCCCGATAAAGAGCGATTCCCATGATCGCTCCTGCTGCGATCCCGTCGGCATCGTGGTGGCAGAGTACCTCCACCTGCTCGTGACGGGTGATTTGGGATGCTAGATCCTTCGCAGCAGTTTCAATGGACATATTGGACCGTATTAGCGGGAGAGGAGAATTTCTGCGGTGTCCGGCTTGTAAACCCAGCCTGCCGGGAGGCGTTTGCTCTTGACGTAGTACTTGACCAGGCGTCTGACTTTTGCCTCAGTGAGGTTGAGCTGACGCTTGTTGTGCAGGTCTTTCTTATTCTCGGAGAGGTGTTTTCTCATTCCGAGTGCCTTCTCAATCAGGTTGCGAAGGTCTTCGGGGATGCTTGCCTGAAGCCCGTTCTCACGGAGAATCTCATCAACGCGCTTTCCGGTTGCGAGCTTTACGCTCGGTACACCGAACTTGTCACGCAGAATAAGACCTATCTGGGCGCTTGAGACACCCTCCTTCTTCATATCAACGACCTGCTTGATGATCGTCTCTTTATCGGTGTTTGACCATTCGGGCGCAGAGGTGCGGTATGGCCGTACGGAACGGGAAATACCTCTTCTGCGAGCATGCATTCTTGCCATATTGAAAGCCTCCGTTACTTGAACAGAGTATAATCCAGAGGGGAAAAGAGTGACAGCTATTTCTGCTGACTCTCTGCAATCCCGTAGCCCATCGGGCCGTGATTTTCCGTCACGTCGGATTTACGTCTGCCAGCACCTTATTAAAAGTGCGGAATATAGTTGCGGTTACGGGGTGATAAGTGTATCCTCTCCTTCCTGATTGATCAGGGTGATGAGTGCGGTAAACCCTGCCATCTCCATGGCAAGTACATCATTTCGGTTCATGCCCATTGATGTCTCCCCATCTGCAGTGAGCATCTCCGGACCACGGATGACATTTCGGAATATTCCGTCAGCTGACAAGAGTTCCTCTGCTTCGTGGAGGTGCACAAACGCTCTTCCGGGTATGATCACCGTTTTTGCCAGGGATGTTAAGGGTATTTTTGCCAGATCTTCGATGGTAATCAGGTCGGCAATCTCTTTGTCAACTGGGAGAACTTCAGCCGTGTCTCCCTGAGTTTTTAGGATATCCCGGATCGCAGGTGCGGCGATCGATCCGGTGATGATGGTGGCACGTTTCAGAATTTTGGGAAGTTTGGAAATCAGATCCAGCTCATCCCGAAGGGCAAACGGGGAACCGAGATCAGGATCGCAGAGCGGTGTCCCTGATACCCGCATGGTGGTCATCGTCTTTATCTCTTTGACGAGTGCAGCAAATTCTTCAGGAGAGAGGGTTTTTTGCCCTTCAATGATGGGAGCGTTTCCCAGGATGAGTCCCTGCCGGGTTTCATTAGCAAACCGCATGAGGATGACTCCTTTCACTCCGGCTTCTTCCAGCCATCTGATGGTTTCGGTCAGAATTGCTCCATCATTTATCCCGGGGAGGATCACCAGGGCACCGTATACATCAATTTTTGCAGCGAGTCGCTTGATGATCTCCAGGGATGCTTCCGGAGTGGGATCATGCATATACTGGCGTCGGAGCTCGGGATCTGTGGCAAAGATGGTGAATGATATCTCGGTGAGTCCGGATTCGATAAGAAAATCGGCAATATCGGGATCGTCAAAGCCTTTTCCAGATGTGTATCCGATATGGAGAGGGGCTTCGAGACTGGAGAGGAGTTCAATGAGGTCGGTAAACCGGGGATAACAGCTGGGATCCCCTCCTCCGCTGATGGTCACCCTAGTGAGATCCCCGGAGATAAGTTGCAGGTTTGCGAGGGTGTCTCCCCCGATCTCCTGGAGATCTTTGAATCCGGAGTATCGTTCCTGTACACTCCGGGTACAATATTCACAGCCTTTGGTGTACGGGAGACAGTACCGGCAGCCGAAGGGGGCAACTTCCTGTGCGTGTTTGAAATAACAGTATGAACAGAACCCCCGGCAGTCAAGTCCCGGTCTTCCTCCAATATCCACCGTCAGCTGAGCCATGCAAATCAGGTCTGTAATCTGAAGAGATATATCGCACGGTGATTTCAGCAACAGTATTAATACTTATATGGAGAAACATGTGTTCGCGCCTCAGTGGCTTAGCTGGCAGAGCGGTTGACTTGTAATCAACAGGTCCCGAGTTCAAATCTCGGCTGAGGCTTAAAGTTAGTATTCGACCGGGTCAATGACTTGGTTCGAATGTTCTCTGGTTTTTTGCAGGTTTTGCCGTTTTAATAGCAGTGCTTTTTTGGATAGGTACATTATCGGTAAATTTGGGCTGTATACTGGTTACTCATCTTACAGTTGGTGTAGAATAGCAGGGCCCATATTCTGGCGACTAGGAGAGGGAGGTTTGACCCCCCCCTTCGCATATGGCATTTTCATGCAAAATTTGCTTAAGAGTTTAAAATGTATATCAACTACTCGAAGAATTTCTCCCTCAATTATTGTGGGAGGAAGGAATAGAGAATAAATGGGTCAGGTTCGATGAGAAAACTCCTTTTTATCGTTCCAGATATGCAGAGTCGCTATCATGAAGAAGAAGGAAGAGATCATATCGATATTAGGAGAGCACCGTTCTGATCTCTGCCAGACCTATCACCTCACAAAGATTGGTATCTTTGGCTGGATCATCCGTGGCGAAGAGGAACCAGGAAGTGATATCGACATTCTGGTTGATTTTAACGATGATGCAAGCCTCCTTGACCACTCGGGATTGAAAATATATCTTGAGCGAATATTTGGGGTATCTGTCGATGTTATCCCAGAACGTTCAATCCGAGCAGAAATCAAGGATGCCATCCTCTTGGATGTAATATACATATGAGAGTCTCTTGACCTTTTGTCATGATGTTATTCAGAATCAGGTTGTCAAGGAACAATTGACTACTCCATCTGACTGAAAGACATTACTTCCGTCAGCATCAATGCAGATCTTTTCGATTCACGAATCTATCTTTGTTGCTCCAGATGTCGTTTAGTGTGTCAACCGTTATTGACATGAGGGATATCAGATGCATTTATGTCAACAAAAGTTGACATATTTCTCCTCATCATCCGGTATGTCAGATTCTCCTGACATACAATCGCTTTCTCAGATGATTGGTTGTGGAGGATATGGCTGATTCAGATAGAGCAGGTACAAGAGAATTGAGAACACATCCGGGACTTGGAACCTATAAGGTGTTCATTCCCCGACCTTTACCTCCTGATCTGATCCTGAATGATGAACTTCTCCTCCTGATATCAGAGGCTAGTGATGCTCTTGCCCGGCTTGACGGAGTAACACAAGTCCTTCCAAATCCTGATCTGTTCGTCGCGATGTATATGAAGAAGGAGGCTCTGCTCAGTTCACAGATAGAAGGAACCCAGGCGTCATTGATGGGAGTTCTTGAGTTCGAGGCTGATCTGCCTCCCCGGGAGAATGTGAATGATATCCGGGAGGTTCTGAATTATCTGAAAGCGATGAGTCACGGAATGGAGAAGCTGGAATTCTCTGATTTTTCCCTACCATTGATCAATGAAATTCATAACTTTCTCATATCAGGAACCCGGGGGGCATCAAAGCATCCAGGAAAACTTCGAGATGTACAGAATTGGATTGGAACTGCAGGCCTTCCTATTCAACAGGCATCATTTGTTCCTCCACCTCCGGACCTTGTTCAGGCACTGATGGAAGACCTGCAAAAGTTCATCATGAGGAAGGATCTCATCCCCCCATTGATTAAGACTGCACTAATCCATGCTCAATTCGAATCGATTCACCCGTATGAAGATGGCAATGGCAGAATGGGAAGATTGCTCACCACATTCTTTCTCTATCATCGCCGGGTGCTCTCGCGACCACTCCTCTACATGAGTTATTATCTCAAGAAAAATCAGCGTGAGTATTACGAGGAACTCAACGATGTACGTTTCGAAGGCCTTTGGGAAAACTGGATACGGTTCTTCCTTACTGGGGTGATTGAGGTTTCAAAAGACTCGATCAATACCGCGAAGAGAATAATCGGTCTTCAAAATGAATTGACTGATAAGCTGGCAATCCATCGGATAGGTGGAGTTCATGCAGTCCGGCTGGTCCATCTGGCATTTGAGTACCCTATCCTCTCCACTGCCCAGGTCACTGATGCCTTACAGGTGAGTCGTCAGACTGCGACGCTGTTGATTAAGAAGTTTGAAGAGGCGGGCATTCTGGTGGAGATATCAGGTAAGCAGAAACACCGGAGGTACCAATTCATTGATTATCTTCGGATAATCCAGTCAGGGATGCAGGAATAAGGAATCTCTTTTACTCGCCTTGGGAAATTCTGTTATGGGAATATTAGTCCTACTATTGGAGCTACTTATGGCATGACTTCTACAAGGATGAGTTTCTATCTTTTTCTTTGGTCAAAATTACCCCCATCACTTCGCTAATTTCCTCCCTTTCCTAATTTATTCAATCTCGATTTAGATTCATTGCCTTAATCGGGCATATTCAGTACTTAGCTAATTTAGAAAACACCCATGGTTAATTCCTTGAGGAATTAAGGGGGAAAAGATAGGACGATCTATATGCTTTGGGGGCAACCCCATATGGGCCAATCAACCAGAGTGCTTGCCTCCAAAGGAAATTCTAATTTCAGTACCCTGCTGACCCACGATACGATCATCATCTCAAATTTGGAAGACAAAATTTTCGCGAAAGAAGAGAAAACATATATCGTCAACACTTCAATGTTGACTTATGCACATACCCACCGATGAGAGACAATTCAGGTTCTGGGTAATGAGGAGGAAAGGAACTCCGAATATTTCCATAGCGAATCTGCTGGGTATCTCACGGCAGGCAGTATCCCGGGCACTTCTCACTGTTGATAAAAAAATCGGGACTGCACTTGAGGATATGGCATATGCTAATCAGATCGCCATTGAAAAGGTCAATGTCGAACGAGGAATCCTTCTTGGAAGATCAATTCCCTTCCATACTCCGGCGATCATCTTTGTTTCCATATCACACGGGATGCAGGTCTGGTATGAACATGAGGGAGATTGCGACTCATGTCAGCGGTATACCCAGTGTATTGAACTACTCTGGGATTATGCAGATGAACTCGGGATTACCATCGAGAAAACAGAGGATCCCACTAAAATGGCTGATGAGTTGTTTGCCAGGGTGAAGGAGATCATATGAGGTATTCCCCGATTTCTGAGCGGGTTTTTTCATGGATGGGATGGTGTCCGAATACTGGTATTCAGCCGGAAAACAGGATTGCTCAAGTAAATTCCGATACTGCTGAAAAGGGGAGCCCCATTGCAGGAAGAGGGATGGAATTCTTCCAACTCACATGGCTGGTTGTGGGATTATCCTATCTCACTGCCTTTGCATTTCTGCCATTTCTTCCCGAGACAATCCCCGTTCACTGGAACCTGCAGGGTCTTGCAGATGGCTTTTCAAATAAAATCCCCGGAATCTTTGGTCTTGTGATGATTATCACGGCAACGGCTCTCTTCCTCAATATCTTACCCCGATTTGAAAGGATGAAAGAGAATTTGGAGAGTTCACAAGACTTCTTTCAGGCGATCATTTTTTCCACGATCACCTTTTTGTATGCTATCGAAATACTGGTTTTGATGACTTCAATTGGGGTAGAAATTACCATGGGAGTCATGATTCCGACGTTATTCGGGTTTTTCTTTGTAGTGTTAGGGAGTCTGATGCCATTCCTGAAACGCAATACCACGGTTGGATTTCGCCTTCCCTGGACCCTTCGTGATGACCAGGTCTGGAAAATAACCCATGAACATGGTGGCCGGGTTTTTCTTCTTTCCGGATTGTTCATCATCGTTGCCAGTCCGTTTGCAGGAGATTGGGCAATGCTCTTATTTTTACTAATTTTATGTATCACGACCCTCTATATCTCCATATATTCATACCGTTTATCAAAAATCATTGACCGCGATAGTGGTGATTCGTTATGAGAGAAAAACCCGGAAAACCAAAACTGTTGAGTGATATTGGTCAGATAATCACCGGATGGTGTCCATATCATGAATCACCAGTGAACAAAAAAACAGGAACATCAATCATGGATATTATTACGAACAGGAAAATTCCGAACTCACCGACAGGCATATCGAAAACACTTGAATATTCACATCGTCAGGTTGGAACCGTTCAATTATGGGCTGGAACTTTGTCACTCATTATAGTGATGGTTACTGCATATCTGAGTCCGGAAATATTTTTGATGCTTCTGATTCCCATAGGTGCTCTGGCATTTGGTCTTTTATTCTTTTCAACATTGACGGTGGTAATTTGCTCCGATAGTATTCAAGTAAAATTCGGACCGATTCCCCTTTTTAAAAAAAATGTGGCCTTTGATACGATATCTGCATACAAATTGGTAAAAAATCCCTGGTACTATGGATATGGTATCCGAGTAATACGAAGAGGGACATTGTACAATATTTCGGGCCCTCATGCACTGGAAATTACTTTACATACGGGTAAAAGAGTTCAGATTGGAACTGATGAACCTGAAAAACTTGCGGAGGTATTCAAGCAGGTAACCAGTCATTACTCTCTAAAATCCGATTAGATTGAAAATTCCGGAAACCTCAAGATATATACCTGCCATCGAGCAGATTGTTCTGTTTGATGCCATGATCTCTTGGCATCATTCCCTCATTTTTTACTCCTTGAACTTTTGATTCACGCGATTATCTTCTTTTTTGATGATATCCGGTGTATCGAAAAGAGATGTGCTGGAATCAGGATACTATCCCATGTCGATGTTGATAATGGGGATGACATATAAATCGGTCACCCCCTGATCAATATGAGCCTAAAAAAAACAATAGGATTTCCCTTCCGGCCATCCGTTCACTCTCTTTTCATAAGAGAGGTCACCAGGTCGCCTCCGGTGGGGATCCGCAGGATTATTCACACACCGGCAAAACAAAACACGAAACAAAAATGGATAGAGTAATCGTCCACTGATGAGTTACGGTCCTTTGTTGGGTGTTCATATTATTGACGTTGAAGGCTGCTGATCCCCGGAAGGTAGGAAAGGTTCTCAGGACCCTTGGTTTTATTTGTCCACAGTGATCGGGGAAATGATAATGCAGCCTTCTGATGTGGGACGGCGGTTATCTCTTTTCATATCAGTGAAGATATTCACAAAGGGCCTATCAAATCAAGGATCAATGACATCGGGTTTGGTACGGATACCTTCCTCGCTTTGCGTGAAGGAGTAAATGGATATTATCTAATCGTATGGAGAATCTACCGACTGCAAATGGTCGTGAATTACCCAAGGATTTCCGTTCTCACCATTTTCCCCACATGCAAAATTGTTCAGTTATTTCTCCTCTGATCCACCAGAACCGATGATCATCGCCGCCCACTGAGTCTCCGGATAACTTTCAAGGATCATCTTCAGAAGGGCAGTGAGTGGGATGGCAACCAAAACTCCGGACCCTCCAAGGAAGTATCCCCAGAAGATCATCGAGATGAAGACCACCGTCGGTGAAATATCCATTCCCCGTCCGGCGAGTTCAGGGAACAGAATATTTTCTCCAAATAGGTTAATAAGACATGCGACGATGATCACCAGCAAAGCGACGAGGGGATCGATATCCACCAGTGCCAGGATGGTTGGGGGAACAAGAGCGATAAAAAATCCCAGGTAAGGGACAAAATTGAGGATAAACATCAGAATTCCCCATACCAATGGGTCTGGTACGCCGAGAATCAGGAGAGCGAGACCAAATCCTGCACCCGTGACGAGGTTGACCTTCGTCCTGATGATCACATAGTCGATAACGATAGTCCCGAATTCTTTGACTCGATCCGCCAGGTCCTGTTTGTGAGACCCCAGAATCAGGGAGATCTTTTGGGAGAATGAGGTTGCTTCCAGTAACAGGAAGAATGTAGTAAAGAGAACGATGAATAATGCCGATACCTGGCCGATAACCGATTGCATTGCATCGGAGGATATGGTGGAGAGAGATCCTGACATCTGGGTTATCGGGAGGATTGATGAAATATCAACTCCCAGATGGGAGAGAGACCCTTGGAGAACATTCATGTTCGACTCAATCCCTTCAGCAATTCGGGGAAGGTGATCGATGAGGGGATATATCGAGAGGAAAACCATGGCCAACACGACAATCAGGCAGGTGACAAAGATCGCGAATGCCATATATCCCGCAATCCGGGTGGAAAATCCCCGGTTCTGTAGCCAGAGGGAAACATAGGAGAATATAATTGCGGCAAAGGCTGATAAGAGGAGAGGTCCGAAAAAACCACCCGCCATCTTCAGCCCGGTCAGGATAATAAAACAACAGGCAGCAAGAAAGAGGAATCGGTCAATATGAGGCATGGGATTCTCTACCGGCATACTCTACCTATCGGGAGATGGAGTCAAATAGCCTGTGGAAAGTTTCATTGTTGTTCACTATGTAGGTTGGGGGAATCCCCTCTTCGGGAAGACGAATCAGATGAGAATTTCGGTAGTCTTGCCGAATGGTTCCAGAAGGATAGTCCGGGAAATTATACCCGCACCACTTCCGATGATGCCGTTGATCAGAGTCAACGGATGCACCCTTGCTGCGGAGATGCGGGAAAAACCCGAAGCATCCCCGCATATACCGCATTCCTGACCCATCTCAATCAGGTTGGGATGTCCTCGAGTGAAAGACTTCTTAATAATACAACTGATGAAGGTAGTAGGAGAAAACTGACCTGCTACCAGGCACAGATACTGATCCTTCAATGACTCACAACCCGGACAACCCGGTTGTGGTATGAACTTTATTATCACTCAACCAACACGTATACCCGGATGTCTCATCAAATCAGCACAAATGACACAGGAGCAGGAGACTCCCTCTCCTATAAAACCAAAGAAAAAGTTATCTTTCATAGCCTCATTATTGACTTCCTCTTATGGATACCCGATATTTTTCTGGCGTACCTTTCCGGATCAGTCACTTTGTATGCCGATGTGATCAAGAGCGGGAATGAAATTCTCTCCACATTCTTCTCCTGGTTCGCACTCCGGAAAATGTCAGCCGATGGTTCCCATGTATATGATTACGGAATGGGAAAATATGAGAATCTTACCGGGATTATTACCGGGATTATCATGTTCCTCTCTTTCGTTCTGGTCTTTGGTATTACCATATTTAAACTCCAGAATCCCTCCCTGCTCCACGAAGAAAGTACCCATCTTGCAATCATCATGATGTTTATCGGGTTCTGTGTCAATATCTGGCTCTGGAGGGAAAAAAATCAGATCGCCAAAAAAGAACTTTCCCCGGTAATGGAGTCGCAGGCCCGGCTGTTTAAGACAAAGGCTCATACCGATCTGGTTGTTCTTATCGCCCTTGTCATCGTGATGAGTCTGTCTGAATATGAGTGGGCCGTTTATATCGATCCTCTCGCCTCATTTGTGGTTATTGGATTGTTTTTACAGTCCGGATACCGGACCATCTCAAGATCCCTTCCGGATCTGCTTGACAAAACAATAGATGAAGAACTTCAACTCGTAGTAGTAAGGATTCTTGCAGAATTCTTTGATGATTACGAAGCATTTCATGGTGTCAAATCTCGCCGAAGCGGAAAATACATCTATATTGAGCTATTTCTCGAATTTGACGGTAAAAAACCGATGTCAGAGGTCATGGATAGCATCACCCGGATAAAAAAATCCCTGGAGCAGGAAATACCCCGAAGTTCGGTGAGTATCATCCCATCAACTACGAAGTTCGGGGGATAACTTCACTGTTTGGGAAATACGCTCTTTGAGTTATCCAGATCCCATACTGATACAACCCTCTTTTTTCGTATGCATTACCTGGCTCCATACCTCCCATACGGTCCTTCAAAAATGAAGCCCTCAAATGGTGAGGTGATTCTCCCAATTTACGAAAAAAAGAGGATGAGGTTTTCTCACTCATCCATGAAATCCCGGATGGCTGATTCCGATTACTCTACAATAATGTCGAGTTTGTAGGTCTCTTCTTCTCCAGTGGGTTTGTCTGCAACATGCATCATGACTGCAGAGAAGGTCTGGTTACCGGTTTCGATTGCCTTTACAAGCCATGAGTGAACGCCCCCAACACCGACCATCCCCTCTTTTGCCTCATCCTGGGCGTAAATGTCATTTACGATCTCAAGCCCGGTAGAGTTGGTAACATTCCACATATAACCGGTTGTTGGATTCTCTTTGAGGGAGATGAGAATGGTTTCATCCTTCTTTACCGTAAGATTCGTAATATTTACCTCAGCGGTATAATTGGCGATGAGTTCTTCTTCAGCAACCGGAGCAATATCCTGAGCTACTGCTTCAGAATCTGCAACTCCCTGCTCGGTAGTGTTCACACTTGCATTTGCGGTATTCTCCTCTGCAAAGCACCCTGGTATAACCAGAACTGCAGCAATGAGGAGGATGATACAGGAAATACTCTTCTCCATATCACTCCATTGGAAAGGTCCGGATTTAAGGTTTCTGGGGAAAATCGCTTGTTAAACGGGCATTACATTATGTAAGCTGCCCACAGTGATGTCCCTTTGAGAAAAAAAATTCAGAACTCGGGTTTCCGTGATAGCACGGATATACAAAATGGTAACACATCCCTTTCCGCGGCAAAGTATGAAGCGACTGATGACTTCATAAAAAGAAAAATTGGATGAATAGCTGCTCTCCCCTGATTCTCGAATACAACTATTATGGAATTTTTGGCTTCTCGATTTTCAGCATCCGGCAGGTATCATCAAGTTTCGACTGAGTGGTTACAAAATACGCACTGATGGATTCAGTAGTTACCCGCTCATCCGGATTGTCAAGTTTTCCATTCTGCTCTAGGGTATCAACTGCAGATACCGTTGAGTTCATCGCTAGAATAAACATCCCCCGTGCTTTACCTGCTGAATCTGATAACGTCATGGACTCTGCGGCAGCCTTCGCCGAGGCAGCTGCGTTACGGTACTGGCACAGCTCAGTAACGGTCATCCCCTGATAGGGTTTGACTATCAGCTCGCTCTGCCCTTGAAAGTCAGTGGAAACGTTTTGTACCAGAACTTTAAACGAATCATCCTGATTCTGGCTGGTACATCCACAGAGAAGGACAGCGCCAAGAATCATGCAAAGAAGGAGGAATGGGATCTTCATAGTTACTCTTTCTGTTCATATATTCCTGATTTCCATTAAAGATTTTTATTTCGTTTTTGATTGAGAAATCCATTCAGATTATCAGGCAATTATGTCCTGCTGTTCTGTTTCCCTTCTTCTCTGAAACCCAGGTCATCCCTGTCTTCCGTCCCTGACTCCCAGATTCTCCCCTAACCGGGAAAACGTTGCAATCCACGTACGGGCTTCTTCATCATCGTTTCTCATCCGTTCATTCATCTCTGGAGAGATGAGGGAACTGATCCTGAAGTACTCATTCTGACTGTCCCAGAGATCCATGGTGAGTCCCAGGGGTTTGATCAAAGTAAAGAGGGTGTTGACCTTCTCAATCCGGTTAGTGTCCTCGGGATCGAGAGCGATGAGATCGATCTGTCCGGCAATACATCTTCCTGCAATATGGCTGAGAGAAACGCGGTCCGGAGGATATTTTCCGTGCCGCAACTCACTCACCGCGATCTTCAGATGAGTGAGATCCGGATCATCAGCATTCAGGCTCTGCCTGATGTCATGATTGAGAATATACTGCACTGGGTATTCCAGAGCTTCTGGTGGTTTGATCTGCATCTCCTTCATCGCCCGGATCAGAGAGAAGTATCTCCGATAAATCTGGCGGTACTCTGTCTCAACATCGACAAGAGTGGATGACAAAATTGCATAAAGGACCTTTTTTCTCCCGTCCCGGAATAGATCCCAGAGCGAATAGGAATGTGACTCAAATTGTTCGTTCAGAGCGAGGATCATCCCGGGAACATCACTCATCTTAAAAGCTCCCCAGATCCTGGCTTCCATGGCCACAAACGCCTCTTCAGACGCATACCTCCGGACCCCTCCCATGAAATTGTGTTCTCCTATGTGGATTGCAGCAAATGTGAGGTGTGACTCTTCGAACGTGAGTTCTGATCGAAAACGGGCATGTCCGGTTACCAGCTTGAGAATTCCCGCTTCACCCTGATGATATGTACCCCCGGTAACTGTGTAGGTATAGAGACGTGCCTCCTCTGGATATTCTTCAATAAGGGAGGTTATGGCATAATGGAACGCGACTCGGGACACATCGACCATCGCGGTCCGAACATATGTGGTATAAATATCAGCCCCGGTCCCGAGTTTGGGAACATTACTCACCGCCTGCTCAAGCATGGTAAGAAATGCCGGTTCGAAATCGGTCCCTGATATCTCTGTTGCAAGCTGCATCGCCCGGCAGGCATACATCATCACCTGCACCGTTTCTATCCCTGATACCTCATCAAAGAACCAGCCGCAGCTTGTATTCATCAGTAATGCATTCCTCTCCATCTCCAGAAGTTTCAATCCCTGGATCATCTCTTCAGGATTTCCTCCGTTATTCAGATGTTTTGAGAAGAACCATGCAATATTTTCCCCGGAACGGTCCAGGATAACGTCAATATACTCGTTCCGGGTGAACCATGGGTCGGAAAATATCAGAGTGGCCTTCTGCTCGTATAATTCTGCGAGTTTTTCCCTAAGCTGATTCATCGCATCCCTGAGGGGGGAACGCCATCGCTGGTTCCAGATCCGGGGATTGTAGATCGCAGTGGTATTTGGAGAAGGGGTGATACAACTGGAGGGATCGGAGATCAAACATGCATGATACGTGCGACAGCCACAGTCTGCTCTCCATCGCTCAACTCCATGTTCACAACTCCAGGAAGTGTGTTCATGGATCTCAACCTCATGTGTGGGAGGAAAGATCTCAAGGTACTCGCCAAATATGGTGATTCTTGCCTTCTCTTCTCTCTCTATGGTATGAATCGCATAGGCAAGAGCCATATCAGCGAACCGGTGGTGATGGCCATACGTCTCTCCGTCACTTGCCACGGTGAGGATTCGCGGGTAGGTCTGGTCCTGAGGGAATGTTGAGAGCATTCGGTTTGCAAACACCACCCCGTCATCAAGAAGTTTTCCAAATGCTATCTCATTGGTAATCTGGTGATCATAAAAGAAGATCGCTATTGATCTACCTGATGGCAGCTGGCACAGATAGGGCATCCCAATATCGAGAGTATTCTCATGAACATCTCTCCATGAGTCTTCCCCGTTTTTTCGGATTCGCTTTGCCTGATGTGGGGCGAGAATGGTAAAGGTAATCCCATGTTCAGCAAGAAGTTCAAGTGATTCATAATCGACTGCGGTCTCTGCAAGCCACATCCCTTCCGGGTGTCTCCCAAACCGGGTAACAAAATCCTGAATCCCCCAGACAATTTCCGTCTCTTTATCCCGGGATGAAGCAAGGGGCATGATGATATGATTATACACCTGGGCAATAGCCGAACCATGCCCGGAAAATCGTCTTCTGCTCTCCTTATCAGCCTGCAGAATGAGCCGGTACACTTCCGGTTCATGGACCTCCATCCAGGAGAGCAGGGTAGGTCCGAAATTAAAACTGATCTGAGAATAGTTGTTGACAATATCCAGAATTGCCCGTTCTGATCCAAGAATTCGTGAAGATGCATTCGGTGCATAGCACTCGGCAGTAACCCGTTCATTCCAGTCATGAAACGGGTATGCAGAGTCCTCTATCTCGATCTCTTCGAGCCAGGGGTTTTCCCGGGGAGGTTGGTAAAAATGTCCATGAATGCAGATATACCGGTGTATAGATATCTCTCCTCAGGTGGGTTCAGGTATACTACTGTTCTGATCTGCTTTATGCTATTGCATAAAAAAACGGTGTTTCTTCTCCGGATCTGATCCGGTACGGTGCCTCAAACCCGAAAATGGATTGGAATAATGAGTGAAAACCAGAGGAGAGTTGTACGAGAAGCGCCAATCATATACAGAAATCCTGGTGCTGGGAATCATTTCAAGAGAGACAATATCAATGCCTGACAGTAATGCAATAATTCGATCCATACGAAGAAGACGGTCAAATGAAGAATCCGATTTTGCAAAACCGTTTTTTAAATGGGCAGGAGGAAAAAGTCAGCTCCTTGATGAGTTTTTTATCCGGCTCCCCTCCGGACTCAAATCCGGGGATCTGGATACCTATGTCGAACCGTTTATCGGAGGGGGGGCGGTCTTTTTCTTCATCATGCAACTTTTTCCGATGAAGCAATCGATAATTTCTGATGCCAATGAGGAACTGGTTCTTACCTACCGAGTGGTGAAAGATGATGTAGAGGCCCTCATCTCCAGGCTCCAGCAGTACCAGAATGCCTATGATATTCTGGATGACTCCGGGAGAGATGCAATGTACTTCAAAATTCGCTCTGATCTGAATGCAGAGCGAATAGGGTTTGATTTTACTACATATGGACCTGCATGGGTGAACCGGGCTGCAACACTGCTCTTTCTCAATAAGACCTGCTTTAACGGCCTTTTCCGGGTAAACTCAAAGGGCGAGTTTAATGTTCCCTTTGGGAAATATGCCAACCCTTCTGTGGTGAATGCGCTGAATCTGAGAAAGGCATCAGCCGTACTTGCACGGACAACCATACTCCACGGTGACTTCTCCCAGTGTATGGAGTATGTTTCTGTTCGGTCATTTGTGTATCTTGATCCCCCCTATCGCCCACTCAATGCAACTTCCAAGTTCACGAGTTATTCCCAGGATGGATTTGGAGATTCGGATCAGGTCCGTCTGCGTGACTTTTTTGCAGAAGCGGATCTTCGTGGGGCGAAGGTGATGCTAAGTAACTCAGATCCAAAGAATGAGAACCCTGATGATCATTTTTTTGATGATTTATACCAGGCATTCATTATTAACCGGGTGAAAGCAAAGCGGGCTATCAACCGTGATGCAGATAAACGCGGGTCCATCAATGAGATTATTGTCCGGAATTATGAGCCTGAAAAATATCGCACAATAATCAGATGATCTGTTTCCATCCCCTTTGGGATGGCTTTTGCCCCTTTTTATGGTTAATGCATCAAAGACCTTTTTTTGTAGAAGATTGAACGGTACTACTGGTATACTACGGGAACAGGTATGAAAGCGGAACAATGGCTGAACCGTGCCGATCATGAACTCTCATTAGCACAAGAACTGGTGGATGCCGGCTCTTTGCTCTGGGCAGTCAGTTATGCTCACCGTGCAGTAGAATATGTCCTTGAAGGGTTCATCATCATGAAGACAGATACGCGTCCGGAGCGGGGATCCCGGCTAGGAGATCTTCAGTCTGCAGTGCATGAGGATATTCCTGAGGATATTTATCCGGTCATCACCGAACTGGAAAAGCTCACCCCTCTTGTATGGCAGTCTGACATCCCGGCAGATCAGATCGTGTCCCTCACAGAGCCCCGTGTCCGGACTCTGATCGATGGAGCAAAAAAGACTCTTTTATGGGTAGGATCAGAATGGGAGCAAAAATATGCTCCAGAGGCTACTGCTCCTACGGGTTAAGGCAGTATCGATAAATATTCAAATATTCGTTATTCTGTTTGATATCTCCAGATTTGGATCTCATCTTTCAACTCTTTTGCAGCTTTGGTGATGTCGTTCTGGCTGACCACTGCTGAAATGACTGCTATTCCCTGAGCTCCTGCCTGGAATACGGACTTTCCATTCCCCCGGTGGATCCCTCCTATACCAATAACCGGTATGGATACTGCACTGGCGATATCCCTCACCATCTGAAGGCCGAGTCCTGGCCCTGCGTCGCTTTTGGAACCGGTAGAAAAGACCGGACTCACGGCAACGTAGTCTGCTCCGTCATCTTCAGCCCGGATGGCCTCATCAACAGATGCTACTGATATTCCAATGATGAACGGGGGTGGGGCAACAGCCCTGACTGCGAAAAGCGGTAGATCATCCTGTCCGAGATGGATCCCGTCAGCTCTGCTGGTGAGTGCGATATCAAGCCGGTCATTTACAATAAAGAGTGCTCCCTGTTGTTGGGTGATCTTTCGGATCTCCTCTGCGATATCAAAGAGATCTTTTCCGGTTCGGGTTTTCTCTCTCAGCTGGATGACATCAGCTCCCCCGGCCACAGCCTGCCTGGCGATCTCTGCATGGGTAAGTCCATGGGAGAGGGCTTCATCTGTGACTACATAAAGTTCATATAGCATCTACAAAGTCCGGATTCGTGCGTTTTCTGCGACATCTTCAGGAGTAACAGATGCCAGGGCATCAAAGAGTGCAACCTTAAATGAACCCGGTCCTTTTGCCATACTGGCAGCCTGCTCTCCGGCGATACCGAATGTAGCAAGGGCTGCCCCGCATGCGGTGAGCAGGTCGCTGCTCACTGCAGCGTATACCCCGGTAACCGAAGCAGCCATGCACCCGGTTCCAGAAATGGATCCCATCAGAGGATGCCCGTTCTCAATGACCAGCACCTGGTTCCCATCACTGATGATATCAGATGGTCCGCTCATTACCACGGTCATTCCGGTTCTCTTTGCATATTCACGGGTAATTGCCACCGGGTCTCCGGAAATTCCAGCTGAATCGACTCCTCTTACCTTTGCATCCACCCCGGCAAGGACGCCAATTTCTCCTGCATTTCCTTTCAGAACGGCAATGGGGAGTTCATTCATCAGACGCCGGGCAGTATCTGTACGCATCGCGGTTGCTCCGGCTCCGACGGGATCCAGAATGATAGGAATATTCCGCTTTGCTGCAGCCTTGCCGACGGTGATCATTGACTGGATCTGGAGGGTGTCTAGGGTCCCGATATTCAGGACCAAGGCTCCCGCATACTGGACCATCTCCTCCACCTCTTCAGGTGCGTGAGCCATGACCGGTGCACCACCTGCACACAGGGTGATGTTGGCACAATCGTTCACGGTGACATAATTGGTGATGTGATGGATGAGCGGGGTCTGGGATCGTACGGCGGATACTATTGCTGAATATGGAGTTTCTGCTGTCATGTTTCCTCAAACTCAGGGATTATACTGTCCTGTACATGTTACCGGGACAAGGTAAAAATAGGCTTCTTCAGAATCCTTTCACCAGATCATATACCCATCTGCTGACAGCTGGTGCAACATTGCCGCAGGTGTGAAACCGGAGTGTCTCTAATCCGTCATCTTTGAATTTGTCTGGCAGCATCTGTGCATCACTTCGGTTCTGGAAGGTATAATAATGGATATATCCGCCAGGTTTTACTGCCTGACTGATTGGGAAGAAGACGTTATCCAGGCCATACGGGGTGGGGATGATTACCCTGTCCATGGGTTTTTGTAAGGCAGGTATTACCGACTGGGCATCATCCTGGATGATTGCCACCTGCTCGGAGCATCTGTTCCGCAGCACATTTCTTTGAAGCATGTCACATGCATCCGGGTTGATCTCAATCGCCGTAACCACACCTCCCCTTGCTGCTACAGGGATAACGAAGGGCCCCACTCCGGCAAAAGGAATAAGGACCTTCTCTCCGGGGACAATCATTGCCGAAATTCTCTGCCTTTCTCCACTCATCCGGGAGGAAAAAAACGAGGTAGCCAGGTCCACTTCGTAGGTAAAACCTGACTCTCTGTGGATTGTCCGGGTTTGTGTTCCTAGGATTGGCTGATATTCTGCAACCCGGTGACATCCATCCCGCTTGGAAATTTTCCGAAGAACCGTAGTGACTCTTGGGTGCTGGGCGATGATGACTTCACCAATGGTTCTGCTATATGGAGAGAGGATATCCGGGATGGTGATGACCGCGATCTCTCCGATCACTTCATACCGGTTAGGTATTTCTTCCAGCAGATCCTGCGGAATTTTCCCGGTGAGTCGCTGGGAAAGTCGAATGGTTCGTCCCGTATCCCCACGTCCTTATGCCGTCTTTGCCAGGATGGCAGATGCTTTTTCTAAAGCCACCCTGGCTTCATCTGCCCGTCCGAGTTTTTCAAGAGCTGCTGCTTTAGTTTTCCATGCTGCTGCATCTTCACCATTCAGGGTTATTGCGGTGTCACATGCAGTGATCGCTTCTTCATATCGGGCCAGGTTTACCTGTGCGGATCCCAGGTTTCTCCAGGCTGGCTCATATGCGGCATCGATGGTGGTAGCCTTGGTGTAATCTGCGAGTGCTTCTTCTTCTTTTCCAAGGTTATGGTATGCGAGCCCCCGGTTGTTCCAGGTCCGGGCAGTTTTCGCGTTGATCGTCAGAGACTGGTCATATGCATGAATTGCATCCTCATATTTTCCCAGATGGTCCAGGACAAGACCCATGTTTGACCAGGCAAGGGAATCTTTCGGATTAAGTCGTGTCGTAGTATTGAGTGCAGCGAGAGCATCGTCGTATGATCCCTGTGCTGCCAGGGTAAGGCCGATATTTCCCCACACCATGGCGTTGTCCGGTTCAAGGACGGTTGCATTCCGATATGCTTCAAGGGCTTTATCATATTGATTCTGCCCGAAAAATGCCACTCCTTCATTATTCCATTCTTCAGCGGTCTTCTCTGCGCTAGCCGTGAATCCGGTGAGAGCGATAAGTAGGATGAGAGCGATGAGAGGTGATGTTTCGTTCATAAATCTCGGTAATGGATTTATCCTGTACCTTCATCTGCTTTGTGCGTAATCGTCGCGGCTTCCCAGGTTTTTGATTGAAGTCGCTCTTTGAGATTCTCTCGCTTAACCAAGGGTATTTCATAACGTGATGTCGGAGCGCAATTGTTGCGACCTGTTGCAACTCGTGAAACTGTCATTATTTTCAGAAGATAGTCGTGATGTGAGACTATTATCTTTCCTGGGATGGTTGGTTTGGTAAACCGGGTGCAACTGTTGGACCTTTGATTTCTGACACATCCGGATTACCTGATGTCCGTATTTGGCAAAAATTCCCAATTGGCTAATAAAAACGAATTACAAATTCATTTGACCCAGTTTTATCCTCTCTCCTTATACCCTGTTTCAGGCAACACTGGTATGTCACAGGGAGTCCTGCAGCAAAGGTCTGACTGACTCATCATCATGAAAGTCCTCTCTCTGATGTTCCTGACTGAAGATCCCGCTCATGAAACAGCGTTCATAATGTCCTCCTACAACCGATGCCTCATGTTCCTGGAAAGTCTTCGGTCATTACGCAGGTCGGCAGTACTCCCTTTCCCTGCATTGGCAGGGAACATTGATGATTACGAACTTCATCCGGTAGAATTTCTCTGCCAGTTTCCTCCTCACTCCTCACCAGTATCAGAAATTCACAAATGTTTAAATGAGGTATTGTATGTTACTCCAATCAAAATTCAACCCAATCTATAATGAACGCCAGATCTGTCTGATCAGCTATCTGAAAGATCGTCTTGGTTCCGGACGGGCATTCTTTAAATCCAAGTACATTGCCCGGGAATTGGGACTCTCTTCAAAAGAAGTTGGGACAAACATGGCGATTCTTGCGGAAACCTGCCCGGATTTCTCGATAGAAAAGTACAGTTATTCGAACAGTACGACCTGGCTGGTTACTGCTTCCCGGAATTAACTCAGACCTTTTTTATTTCCTTTGTTTTGTGCGATTTTTCCCGGTTATCTCTGTCTGTATCTTTTCCCTGGTTCTTGCAGACCTGTGTGAACCCTATCAGTTTTCTATTCGCCCTGATCCATAGAGAAAGGCTGTATATCCGAGTCTTCCGGAGTCTCCACTTTTTGAAAAAAACTCGTGAATTATGATTCCCGGACAGGGGTTAGGAATGAAAGATCCAAAAATTCCCAGACAGGATAATTCTAAAAAAAACAGGGAGTTGAACCCGGTGTTTCGATGCTGTTGACGGGATCCGAACCCGCGACCTCCAGATATCTCAGAACACGATATGTCTTATGAGTCTGGCGCCCTAACCAGCTAGGCCACAACAGCGCAGATGCATTATAAGAATGATCTTAGTATATTTATATGTATCTCATTTCTCCGTGCTGGATGCTTATCCTCAAATAGAACGAACGAGTAAAACATTCCATGGTTTCTGAAAAATCCTCCTCAGTCAGGGTAATTCTCTGCACCGCTCCTCCTCAGGAGTCTGAACGGATTGCCCGGGAACTCCTGGGGCGCCACCTGGTTGCCTGTATCAATGTCACTCCGGTACGGTCCTTGTATCGCTGGGAGGGCAAGATGTGTGATGACTCTGAAGATCTTCTCATCATGAAGACGGGAGAATCTGTTGTTGATGACCTCATCAGCTTCCTATCGGAGATCCATCCCTATGGCACTCCGGAGATCATCTCCCTTCCGGTAGAATCCGGATACCCTGGATACCTGGCCTGGGTAACTGGTGAAATTACCCCCTGAACGGAAGGATTTTCTTTTCACCATCTTTTTCTTTTTTGCCCTCTTATTATGCTGTGCATAATTTTGAATAAGGGGATCGGGTAGATTTTATTCGCGAAATTATGCCCGGCATATGGTGTTGAGAGATCGTGAAAACCAGCAGAGCAGATTTTGATATCCTGATGGATACCCTGCAGGCCCATCCTGAAGGAATCAGTATTCAGGAAGTTGCAGAGATGATGGGTATTCATCGAAATACCGCAGCAAAATACCTTGAAGTACTGCAAAGTCAGGGGGAGGTAGATGTTCGGAAAGTGGGGGTCTCAAAACTTTTTATTCCTGGAAGAAAGGCTCCATATTCGTGTGTACGGCGGTTATTTGAAACTCCGGTAATCGGGGTTGACCGGGATTTAGGAATTGTCGACCTGAATGATCGGGCGATATCACTTCTGGGGAAAAGTGAAAAAGAACTCATCGGTTCTCCTGTCTGGCGGGAAGTATCTGCACTTGGTACTGATCTTACTCCTCATATCCGTGAGACGATCAATGGAAGATGGCATTCCTGGGAGAGTGGGCAGGGTCCCTCTAGCCGTCTGATCAGAGGAATACCCGTCAAGTATAGTGACGGTCGCACAGGTGCGGCGATTGTTTTAATTGATCAAAACCAGGTCGAAGGCCTTACTGCAGAGCGGGACCGGATGCGTGAACTCTTCACCCTGATTACTGCTCATCAGACAGAATATGTCATCAGGCTGAATTCGGAACTGAACTATGTCTGGGTGAACCCTGCCTATGCTGCTCTTTTTGATCTCACCCCGACATCGATGGAGGCAACTCGTTTCTCTCTTCGGATTCCGGAAGAAGAACGTGAGAGCCTTCGTAAGGCAATTTACCTGTCAACTCCCGAAGGCACACCTGTTGACTACCGGGTGCTTCTTCCTTCAGGGGACATCAGATATCATCATGGGATCTTCAGGCCGATAACCAGTGAGTTGCAGGGTTATGATGGTTATCTCGGGGTCTGTCAGGATATCACCGAGATACGGCTGAAAGAAGAACAGTTCCAACGCTTTTTCTCCGGGACTGAAGCTCTTTTAGCCGAGCGGACACAGGAACTCCGTGATCTGAATCGCCAGATGTATCGGGAGATCGCCGAACGGGAACAGGTGGAAACAACCCTTCGTTCGATTGAATTTGCTGTCCAGCATGTCACTGACATGATCCTCTGGTTTGATCCTTGCGGTATTATCACATATATGAATCACTCTGCCCGTGAAATCCTCTTCTCTGGTTCTTCTGCAGAAAATACTTCCATTGAACGAGTCATACAAAATCCACCTCTCAAAGACTGGGACTCCTTCTGGAAGGTCATCAGTGATAAGAAAACCCTGTTCCACGAGTTGTCCCTGACACTTGCCGACAACCGGACCATTCCCGCAGAGATCATCTTCAATCATATGCATTATGGGAATCAGGAATACTGCTGCTGTGTTGGCCGGGACATTCACGAACGAAAACTGGCCATGGCCGAGCTTATCGAGAGTGAGAACCGCTTCCGGCAGCTGGCGGGAATTATTCCTGAAATCTTTTATCTGTACGATCTCAAGGCGTCAACGCTCTTGTACATCAATCCTGCATATGAACAGATTTTTGGGGTTTCTATCAAGCGGATTTATCTCGATCCCTCATCCTGGAGGCTTCAACTCCATGAGGAGGATCGGGAACGGGTGCTTGAAATCCTCTCTGACTTTGAGCGATCTCCTAGGGAAATTGAAGGGAGAATCATTCGCCCTGATGGAGAGGTCCGGTGGATAGAAGCCCGGATCTTTACCATCCCTGATGAAAATGATGAACCCTATCGGGAAGTTGGGGTGATCAGCGACATCACTATGCGAAAAAAGACAGAAGAAGAACTTCGTCTTGCCAATGATCGATTCACCACAACCATGCAGGCTGCCCCGGTCTCCATCTATAATCAGGATACCGATCTCCGGTATACCTGGATAGGTCAGTTCTCCCCCGGTTTCACCAGTGCAGATCTTCTGGGAAAGACGGATCATGATATCTTTCCTCCGGATGTTGCCAAATCTCTATCATCGGTAAAACAGAAAGCCATTCAGTCAGGCAGGGGTGTCCATGCCGATCTGGATCTCAAGTCCGGAGATCAGGACCGATCGGTACGAATTTTTATCGAGCCCTTCAGGGATCTGCAAAATGTTGTTGTGGGAATAACCGGTGCGGAAATTGATCTGACCGATCTGTTTCGGGTCAGGGAAGCACTGCGGATGAGTGAGGAGAAATTTAGAAGATTCTTTGATGAAACTGAGGATATCTGTCTGGTTTTCCGGATTATTACCGATGAACAGGGAACTCCTGTTGATTACGCATTTGACGATCTGAACCGGCAGGCGCTCACGTTGATGGGAAAAACCAAGAAAGAACTGATTGGTGAGATGCTTTCCAGATATCGGAATTATATCGATCCCCGATGGTTCTCTTCTCTGTATGAGGTATCCTCAACAGGCGATTATCAATGTTTTGAAGAGTACTCTTCGGTATTATGCAGACATTTCTCTGTCCATCTCTATCCGGTTGGAGATGGTCGCATCGGGGTGATATCCCGTGATATCTCTGCTCTCATCAGATCCTATGAACAGGTGCAGCATCAGCGGGATCTTGCTCTCTCCCTAAGTTCGACTACTGACATCCACGATGCCCTGCATCTGATTCTTCGTGCCGGGACCCATGTTCCGGGAATTGATTCCGGGGGGATATACTTTGTTGATGATGATATGGTGCTTCATCTGGAGGCCCATCTGGGAATCAGTCCGGAGTATGTGGATAAGGTCTCCTGCGTCAGGGTTGCCCGGGCTGTAGAAGAGATTTTTTGTGCGGGCTCTCCTTTTTATTATACTGAAGGTCTGACATCCCCCACTCAGCTCTCCGAGGAGGCTTTGAAAGAGGAAGGTCTCACGACCTATGTTTCGCTTCCGATCCTCAATAACGACAAACTCTTTGCGATTCTGAACTTTGCCTCCCACACGCTGAAAGAAATTCCCTTCATTGAACGACCGTACCTTGAGGCACTTCCGGCGCACCTGGGAGAAACCCTTGCCAGGGTAAGGCATGAACCTGATCTGATATCCTCTCCCTTCATGGTTGGGAGTGAACCAGTCATCCAGATAATTGACTCGGATTACCAGATCCTTGAAGGTCCTGATCTGTTTGAGAATGGGGGAACTATTCCTCCAATTGTTCAGGAGTTGATATCCGGTGGGAAAGAGATGCTGCTTACCGGCCAGGAAATCTGTGGTGAGATATCGCTTCCCCAGGGAAGCGGGAAAACCTGTCACATCAGAGTACGGTTCATTCCCTGGGGAAGGGAAGTTGCTTACCTGCTCATCTGGCGATGTTCCCCTTGATTCGGATCATGACACTGGTTAGATGAAAAAACCGGATTCAAAAAAATATCTTTATTACCGTATAGAACTGAAAAGTCTGTTATGAAAGCGGTACTTGCACGGAGCCTCTCCCGCAAGCAGATTATGACGAATGACGGGAAAGCCATCGGCGAGCTGCGCAACCTTATGGTTGATTTTACCACTGGCCAGATAACTGACCTTATTATCGAGCCGGATGAATCATTTGACACTACTGGATATCAGATGGACGGGGATCGGATGATGGTCCCGTTTGAATCAGTCCGGGACATCAAGGACTTTATCGTCGTCGATCGCTATCTTTCCAGAATGTGAGGAAAGAACCGGGTCATTGTTTCTACAAATCCATCACCAAATGGCAGGGAAGCAACATGTCCCGCTACGTTTTTGACTTCCTGAGCTGCATTTGCAACGCAGCAGCCTGCTCCTGCTGCCTGGATCATGTCTATATCATTTTCTGAATCCCCAATTGCCACAAAATCGCTGCATGGGATCTGAAGCAACTCTGCAACTTTTTTGAAGGTTCCCCCTTTGCTGAACCCTGCCTCCTGGATATGAATCGCAAAATTTGTATCTAAAATAGTGACATTCCTGCCAGCCAAGAGTTGTTTGATCTCATCGACCGGGACCGTCCGGGCAAAAGCGACGTCAGCAAACCGTTCCCGGGGAGAGTACATGTCAAGCGTGATCCCCTGTTTCTGGTAATGGGTGATCAGAAGGTTGAGGGCATCAAGAGCTATCTGGCGGTCAGGAAGGATCTGCAGCCCTCCTTCAAATCCTACCCGGTAAACCCCGCCATTCTCTCCAATAAAGGTGCCTCCGGTACCGATCAGTTTTGAGAGCCCTTTCAGGATACAGGAGGTGTTACCGCTTGCGAGTACCACCTCCACTCCGTTATCCTGCAGGGTTCGTATTGTCTCAATCGCCCGGGTGTTCAGCCTTCTCCGCTCATCGGTGAGCGTTCCATCGATATCTGTGATTACTGCTCGCAGCACTGTTTAACATGGCCGAAGGCCACCCTCTTCCACGAGGAAGGTTGCTTCACCGTCTGGCAGGTTGGGACTGTCAACCAGTCTGAAGATACGCTTTCCTCCTTTACTTTTTCGCAGGTATATCCGGAACGTTGCGGTGTGACCGACGATGTTCCCCCCGATTGGTTTCGTTGGATCTCCGAAGAATACCGCCGGGTTTGACTGGACCTGATTGGTGACCAGTCCGATTGCATTGTACTCATCACAGAGTTTGAAGATATCATGCATATGCCGGTTCAATTTTTGCTGGCGTTCAGCCAGGGTTCCTCTGCCTGCATATTCGGAACGGAAGAGGCCGGTGAGGGAATCTACAACGACAAGTTTGACCGGTTTTCCCTGCCTCTTTAATTCCTCAGCGAGTTCGCGGGAGTTTTCAATCAGGAGCATCTGATGATCTGATGTCTGGGCACGGGCAACATGAATATTTTTGAGAAACTCCTGGGGATCTGCTCCTTCAATCTCCAGACCGCGAACCATCTGCTCAATACGTTCAGGCCTGAAAGTGTTCTCGGTATCTACATAGATGACCGATCCGCCAAGTCCTCCCAGTTCTTCCGGGAGCTGGACATTGACAGACAACTGATGGACGATCTGTGATTTTCCTGAACCGAACTCACCATACATCTCTGTAATGGCCTGAGTCTCAAACCCACCGCCCAGAAGATCATCGACTTCTGGAACCATCGTTTTGAGCTTTTTGATCAGAAGCCGTGCCTGGAACACTTCTGTACCGGTTTTGAATCCTCCGATATCTGCCTGCTCACGACACCACTTGATCATCTTCTTTGCGGTAGACTCACCGATCTCAGCCGCTTCAGAGAGGGTCGACGGGGTTGCAGTTGCGATCCCTTCGATGGTGAGGAATCCTCCATCCCGGAGTTTCTCCGCTATAGCGGGTCCTACTCCGGGGATATCCTCGATTTCCAGTCTCTTGACATTCATTGGTTCTATCTCTTGGGGGACATCTCCCGACCCTGCCTCATTCCCGGATTCACCTCCCGTCCCAGATGTCTGGCCTGCACACCACTTGATCATCTTCCGGGCGGTTGCTTCACCGATCTCAGCTGACTCATAGAGTTCAGAGGCTGATGACTGTGCTATCTTATCGATGGTTTCGTATCCGGCTTCACGAAGTTTTTCTGCAGTAGTTGGTCCGACGCCGGGTATGTCCTCAAGTTTGTATGCTTCTGCTGCCATAATGTTCTATCTCTACATAACCCATGCCCCACAACGCTATTTAAAGTTTGAAGAAGCAGAGTGAAAGTGAAACGGGGGACTTCCCCCTCACAATTTTGTCTTATAATTTTTGATAAATTGAGAAAAACCTTTCAATTCTTTCACTTCCATACTTTCACCAGTATCATCTTTTTCCGTTCCTCATGGAGAAAATTCCCTCAATTTAAGGAATTTTTACGAAAATTATCCATCCCATATTATCCATCCCCGGTCTGGTGTTAATGTGCAGAGGAAGGTTTGGATTTTTTGATCGGATCATGGTCAAATTTTCCAATTCTTTGTGCGATTGGATGAGAAAAAAAGGTAGTATTATATGGGCGTGCAAAACGCACAGTGAAAGTATTCTTTTGAATGATTCAGGATGTCTGAAGGTATCGGTTCAGCCGATCCCAGACCACATCCCGCTGGAGGCTTGATTGCTCTTCTGATGCAATATACAGCCTCTTTCCACTGACTTTTCCGGTGAGTTTTATCTCTGAGCCATGAGGGGCTGAACTTTCAATGAGAAATGCCTGCACGCCATCGTCAATGATGGTTCCCCCCGGAGTATGCAGGACTGTCCCGTCAATTACCACTTCCCTGCTGCCTTCCCCGGGAATCAGCGATAAACAACTACCTCGGCCTACTGATAATTCGATCTCACCGGTCCGACCGATTCGGGATGGTACATGATAGATCCGGATCTGTTCACCGGGCAGGAGTGTCCGTGATGCTTCATCATCCCAGAGAACCAGGGGAAGGATAGCAGTTCCGTCAGATATCCTGACGTTTCGAACCCATGACGATGTTCCGTCTCTTCTGGTAAAAGGCCTGGGGGGCTGCACCTGTGTTAGGTGGCCGGATACAGTCACGGTTTTGTCTGGCTCAACAGAACTGAGGGGAACAGAAGGAACATCAGGTAAAGTCTGTGCAGGAGTGAGCTGGGTATTCTCATCAAAAATGATCTCTCTGCCTCCATAATCCCCCTCTTTCTCCAGAAATCCGTTCACCGTTACTCCTGATCCCGCAAGGTATCCCTCAAGGATTTCTGGACTCCAGCAGAGAAGTTTCGCTGTCCCGGTAATGTCTCCGACGATCCCGCTGATCATCTCTCCACTGGTTCCATCTCTTTTGGTGAAGGATCGGGGCGGTTGCAGACTGACAATGAGGAGATCCCCGTCTTTTCGTTCCGGGGGCTTGTTCTCCTTTGGAGTCATGCCACAGTCGATCTCGACATGGGTCTTTCGCAGATTGAGGGGGAGAATATCTTTCCCGCTCTTTCCATGTCTGCCGATAACCTCGATGACCTCTCCGATTTCAAAGGTTTCTCCGATTGCTGCTGCCTGCTCATCCCAGAAAACCAGATCAGTCTGCCCTGTCTCGTCGGCAACCGTCAGTCGGGCAATAAGGCCTTTGTTACCATCTGCCCGGTCAAACTCTTTTACCCCTGAAAATGCCAGGATCTTTGCATAAAAACAGAAAAGAGAGGACCGTCCCCGAAGTCCCCGTATCTTCACATGAGACCGGTCAAGGTCGCGAACCACGAGCAGGGCTGCAGTAACCTCATCTGCAAGATTTCCACATGATGCGATCTTCTGCTCGATTCGTCGATCAAACTCTTCCCTGCTGATCAGATCATCAACCAGGGCGAAATGATATCGTACCATGATCAGCCTCCGGTTGTGCAGGGCTCTGCATTCCGGGAGTACTGCCCGGTCAGAGCCATGGAGGGGTTACCACGGCTGCAAGAAGGTCTTCGAGTGTCTCTGCCCGACGCATCAGCGATGCTTTTTCCCCTTTGACCAGCACTTCAGCACATCTGCCTCTGCCATTATACTGGGAGGCCATTGCATACCCGTATGCCCCTGCATCAAGGAGTGCAATGAGATCCCCTGCCTGCACCTCCGGAAGGCTCCGGTCATGAGCGAGAATATCTCCGGTCTCGCATATCGGACCGGTGATGGTATAGGTTGCTGTCGGGGCATCCCCTGCCCGGTCAGCTACAATGACTTCGTGGTACGAGTCATACATGGCAGGCCGGATCAGTGTATTGAATCCGGCATCTACGTTCACAAAGATCTTGTGGGCCTTTTTCACCGAGTTAACTTTGGTGAGAAGGACAGTTGAATCACAGACCATGGATCTCCCAGGCTCTATCCAGATCTCGGGAGAGATGCCGAGGCGGGAGAACGTGGCGGTGATCTCGGACATGACTGCATCAGCATATGCCTCAAATCCGGGTGCCGGATCTGCCGCGTGTTCATACCCTACACCAAGGCCGCCACCAAGGTCCACGAATTTGAATTTCACACCCATCTTGTGCAGGTCTGCGACAACCTCCATGAGCACCTGGGCCTCTTTTGCAAAGGGCTCTACTGAGAGGATCTGGGACCCGATATGACAATGAATCCCTACCGGCACGACATGAGCACAGGTGAGTGCCTTGGCATATGCAGCTTCTATCTCTGTTGCTGGTATGCCGAATTTTGAGGTGGCAAGGCCGGTGGCGATCTTTGGGTGGGTGGGAACTTCCATTGCCGGGTTGACCCGGAAGGATATCTCTACGACCTTTCCAAGTTCTCCAGCAATCCGGTCCAGCTGGAGGAGTTCATCGATAGAGTCAAGGGATACCCTGACCCCGGACTCTACAGCAAGCCGGTGATCTGCTTCAGTTTTTGAACTTCCGTTAAAGAGAAGGAATTCAGGTTTCATCCCTGCCTGAAGAGCGATTTTCAGTTCTCCGGAAGAGAAGACATCAGCCCCAGCACCTTCCTGTGCGAGAATTTTCAGAATAGACGGATTTCCATTTGCTTTTGCTGCGTACAGAACTCTGATGTGAGGGTATCGTGCCGTTAGAGCTTTTTTGTATCCCTGAAAATTCTGTCTGATTCGGTCTTCATCAGTGACGTAGAGGGGAGTACCATATTTGAACGCAAGTTCAACCGTGTCACATCCGGCGATTTTCAGATGCCGGTCTTTGATGGTAAGGTGTGGGGGAAGGTGCATATTTACCATGATACTGACTCCATCCGCTCTATTGCCTGTCTGATTCGGTCAACTGACCGGGTGATCGCGAATCTGACATATCCTTCTCCGGACTTTCCAAAACCGATACCCGGAGTGACGACGATTCCTGTCTCGTTCAGCATCTTTGCAGCAACAGCCATGCTGTCTTCGACCTTGAGCCAGACATAGAAGGTTGCCTTGGGTGCCTGAATATCAAATCCAAGTTTCTGAAGTCCGTTTACCAGCACATCACGGCGTTCCTGGTAGATGGCACAGGCATCTGCGACACAGTCCTGTGGGCCGGAGAGTGCGGCAATTGCGGCATGCTGGACCGGGTTGAATGTTCCTGAGTCAATGTTGGTCTTGACGACTCCCAGGCCACGGATAATCTCCTTGTTCCCGACAGCCATTCCGATACGCCATCCGGTCATATTGTAGGTTTTAGAGAGGGAGTGCATCTCGATACCCACTTCTGATGCACCGTCTGCTTCAAGGAATGAGGGTGCCTTATACCCGTCAAATGAGACTTCTGAATAGGCATTGTCGCTGACTACGACGATATTATTCTCCCGGGCAAACTCTACGACTTCATCAAAGAATTTGGGAGGAGCAATAGCAGAGGTGGGATTGTTCGGATAGTTGATCCACATCAGGCGGGAGGCCTTTGCTACTTCTTTGGGTATATCATCCAGAACCGGGAGGAATCCATTCTCCTGAAGAAGGGGCATCTCGTGAACCTTCCCTTCAGAGAAAAGAGCACCGGTAGAATATACCGGATATCCGGGACTTGGCACCAGCACATAATCTCCCGGGTTGACGAGTGCTTCGGGAATATGGGCTACACCGTCTTTTGAACCCATCAGGGAGATGATCTCTGATGCCGGATCAAGGTCTACAGAGAAACGTTTTTTGTACCATCCGGCTACTGCTTCACGAAATGATGGCATCCCAAGGTACGAGGGATAATGATGGTTGTCTGGATCTTTTGCTGCATCGATAAGTGCCTGTACGATATGAGGCGGGGTGGGAAGATCCGGATCCCCCACTCCGAGGTCGATGACATCCACCCCTTCCGCACGTTTCTTCGCTTTCATCTCGTCGATGCGGGCGAAGAGATAGGGGGGGAGATTATCGATCCGTTTTGCAAACATGGTATCAAATTAGACCGGAGCCCTCTTAATCGTGTGCTGGAGGAATAGGACTTCCTCCTTCTGTCCTCTTTGTCGATACTGTCTTTCCGGTTTCCCGATACTCAAACGCATATGCAGTGTCTTCTCCTCATTGATGGGTATCAGGCATGGGAATGCTGGTGATGAATGTCGGGAGTGTGTTCATGGGTGTGCGTCTGCTTCTGATGGGAATGGAGATGAGTATGATATCCGTCTGAGTCGGGCAGGGGGGTGCCATCCGGGTGAAAATGATCATGATGATCATCGTCATGCCGGTGCCGGTGATCGTGCACGAGTTGTGGATGGGTGTGAAGGTGCGTATGATGTTCTGTAAGGAGGATCCCAATGCCGATGAGCATCAGGATGAATGCAGGAATGAAGGATATTCCGGGAATTTCCCGGTAGATGAGCATCCCGATGATGATTCCAAATACCGGGTTGATGCCAAAGTACGAGCCGGTCCTGGCTGGTCCCAGATGACGGAGAGCGTTCAGAAAACAGAAGGTCATCAGTCCTCCAAATCCCGTGAGACCCAGAAGAACCGCAGTTCCCCCCTGGAATATGCCGGGAATCGGTTCGCCGATGAGAATGGCCACGATCAAGGTGATGCATCCGGCAAAGAGTCCTTTGTACATCACAATAGCAAGGGGATCCCTGCCTGCAATCTGTCTTGAGCAACTGGTATCTATTCCCCAGCAAAGACAGGTGAAGAGGATTCCAATCGCTCCGGTAGAGACCCCAAAAGGCTGATCCGGTCGGTAGGCAAGGGTGATACAGGCGAGAGTGATGCATCCGAGTGCCGCAATTACTCGTGGGCCGGTGTATTCTGCAAAAATAACTGTTGCAACCAGGGCGGTTGCAACTGCTTCAAAGCTGAGTAGAACTGACGCTTCTGCAGCACTGATCTGCTGGAGTGAGATCGTCAGGCTGGTTGTCGCCAGCACAGCACCGAAGAACGATGCACCGATCACCCAGGGTACTGATTGCCTGGTGAGAGGGGGTTCTGTCGGGATAACTCCTTTCCATCGCCGGAATAGTCTGAATGACGCCATCCCCACTCCGCTACCCAGGTATATCATGCTGGCAAGCATGATGGGCCCGACCCCGATCAACACTACTTTTGCTACCGGTGCTGCAGATCCAAAAAGAGCTGCTGCTGCCAGGACATACAGGACAGGGCGGGGAGGAATCCGAATCATCTGAGAAGAAGAGTTGGCTATTGTCTGCGATAAAGAAGAAGGAAAAGATTATTGTAAACCGGAATCAGATTCTGAACCGGTTCATCTCTTCATCTATCTGATGGGTTGAATCGCGGGCTTTTGATACAACTTTGGTGATCTCTTCCATAGAGGTGTTCACGGTGGTGATCATCGAAGCGATCTGGTCAACCGCTGCAGAAGATTCCTCGCTGGCTGCTGCAAGCCCGACAGATTCTTTTGCTGTCTGCTGAACCATCTCGCCAAATTCATGCACCGTTGCGGTAACTTCCTCTACTGATGCTGCCTGCTCCTCACTCGCTGCAGCAACATCATTCATATTCTGATCAATCTCTCCGATGGAACCGACGATCTCGTTGAATATCGCAAGTGTCTCGACGACTGCTTCATTCCCGGTCTTTACTTCAGTGAGAGATACTCTGACGGCATCAGTAATCGCAGAAGTCTTCTTTTGCAGGGTACTAATAATCGATGCAATGTTTTCTGCAGACTTCTGAGATCCGGTTGCAAGCTCTTTTACTTCCCCGGCAACTACGGCAAACCCGAGTCCGGCTTCCCCGGCCCGTGCAGCTTCAATTGCCGCATTGAGGGCAAGCAGATTTGTTTGTTCTGCGATAGACCCGATAATATCTACGATCCTCCCGATCTCATTCATCTGATTGCTGATATCGGTGATCATATGTTCGATATCAGAGGAAGACTGGAGAATTCCCTGCATCCCCGTTTCTGCACGACTTGCGACCTGTTTTCCCCGGGTGGAGAGGTCTGAAGCACTTCCGGTAAGGGAAGTAACCTCATTCATCTTCTGGGCAACAGAAGAGACAGTGACTGCGAGGTCCTGCATCGCATGCATAATCTGGCGGGTATTATCACCACTCCGTTCTGCCAGAGTATTTACGGCACCTGCGATCTGGGCTACCTGTCCGGTACCTTCTGATACATCTTCGATGCTTCTGTTAGCGAGAGAGATTCCTCCGGTGACTACTTCGACGTTTGAATTGATCGCCTCAACATCTGAAGCGAGCTCATCCATCTGTTTTTTGACCTCTGCTATCGCCCGGGAGATATCAGTCCCGATGGTATCCAGAGCATTTTTGAAGGTAACGAATTCTCCCTGGACTTTGAGGTCAGGATCAACCCGTGCAGCAAAATTCCCTTGTGCATATTCGTTGGAGAGTCGCATTGCTTCCTTGATTGGAAGAGCCATTGCATCTACGGTTTCATTGACTCCCTCGATGATCAATGAATAATCCCCCTGGAAATGTTTGGGATCTCCTCTGACATCGAGTCTACCTTCTGCGGCAGCTGAACTGATCCGTTGGATTTCGTCTCTGAATTTTTCAAATGTCTTGACTACCTCGGTAAAGGATCTGCTGAGAACTCCAATCTCATCCTGACTGTCGGTAGAATGAGTTGTCACAGAAAGGTTCCCGATAGCGACCTGATGGGAGAGATCCACCAGTTGATCCATTCGCCTGGTGATAGATCTGCTAAACACATAGGAGAGTGCCATCCCGCCGATTACCCCCAGGATTATGACGATGATGATCGTGTTTCTTATAGCATCAATCGGTCCGGTAAAGTCACTGAGGTTTCCGTTTGCTACGATGATCCAGTCAAATGGTTGATAATATGCAAACGCTGCAACTTTGTCTACGCCATTATAGGTATAATGGATATATCCGTTCTTTTTGGTGATAATCTCTTTAATGAAGGGAAGATCTGAATCATTTTTCCCTTCGTTCTTGGGGTGGATCAGAGTGAGTCCGGTGCTGTCAATGACAAACATGTACCCGGTTGTTCCGATCTTTGCCCGTTTGATCTGATCTTTCAGGACTCCGACGGTTGAGTTTTCTTCAACCCCGACAAAAAGGATACCAATTATATTTCCGGATTTATTTTTAATCGGCTCGTACGCAGTGATGTATTTTTTCCCTACAACCACTGCAGTTCCATAATACGTCTCTCCTTTGGTAATGACTGCATCATACACTGCCTGGGAAACGGGTGTTCCGACGGCCCGTTTACCGTCAGCCCCTATCACATTGGTTGAGATCCGGATTGCCTGATCGCCTTCTTTCTGAAATATTGTGGCAGCTCCTCCCACCAGTTGCTGCACTCCGTCAACGATCTCGAAGTTATCGTTTATGATATACTGGGAAGATCCGGAAAAGACCATTTTTCCATCGACAATCTCCGGAGTCCCTCGGTCATAAAATGTTTTTCGAAGGAGATTGAGATCATCATTCACTTTATTCTGGGTCAGGTTGTATACAGTGGCACTTGCCTCCTGCATATCATTAACCTGAATCTCAAGGTTCTGTTTGATGTCGTTGGATACGGCCTGATTTGCGCTTGAATATGCCATTGCACCGAGTATGAGTACCGGCACAATAACCAGAATCAGACTAATTGCGCTGATCTTTTTTCCAATCGACGCATGTTCGAAAAAATGGTGTAATCCCTCTTGTATTCGTCCCACGTATGACCCCTCCAGACTGAGCCTCATCTGAACTGTCTAATGTATAGAGTCCTTAGGCAACTACATATCTCTATCGATTTTACATGGAAAAGATTTATTATGAGAATGTGCTGGGGTAGTGTATTCCTCCGTCCCTATCATATGAATTTTCCTCATGTTATCGCTGACTTTATATTCTGGTTCGAGTATTTGGAAGAAGGGGTTCGTACCGGTCGTCGCGAATTTTATTCTGATTTTTGCCGGTATTCGCGACACTTTTTTGGGGAGATGATTTCATCACGTATCACTCACGAAGAGATGGTATGGCTGAGGAACAGGATCGGGTTTCCATCTATGTCGTGAGGACCGGGAACGTTGAGATGTTACCGGTAATTCATAAACGTGAGTCTGAATGGAGAGAGACTCTCTCTCCTGCTTCGTTTCAGGTTGCCCGTCAGCAAGGGACTGAACCTGCATTTAGTGGTGCTTATCATGCAACCAAAGAATCCGGATGGTACTGCTGTGTCTGCTGCAGAACAGATCTCTTCTCTTCAGATGATAAGTTTGATTCCGGGACTGGCTGGCCGAGTTTTTCCCGTCCGGTATCAGATCTGAATGTGATCTTTGAGGAAGATATCAGTCATGGGATGCAAAGAACTGAAGTCAAGTGCAGACGATGCGGTGCCCATCTGGGGCATGTCTTTGATGACGGACCTGCCCCAACAGGAAAGCGATATTGTATGAACTCCCTTTCCCTGATCTTTGTTCCCCGGTAAGGCTTACAGAACCTTATCCAGAACTTTCCCTGCAAGAGTGCTTACCGTGGAGATGATGTTCTCCTGGGTAATGGGCACTGGCACTACCACCTCACGGTTGAAGGGCACCGCAGGTGCAATTCCGAAGAAGTCCGGGACGATCTCCCCGGAGATGAGTAGCCGTATCTCTCCGGATTTGACGGTTTCAATAGCAGATCTCACCAGGGAAGGGTTTGAGATCAGTACCGGAATCGTAAGAGTCTGTGTCCCTGATTGTAATACCAGGCCTGACTTCTCTCCACTTCCAAGAGGGATTTTCGTTTCTTTTCCCTGGAATGCAATGGTATATCTGATGGATTGGGTGGAGAGGGGAATCGGGTAGAAGTTCTCGGTCTCAAGAGTGATATTGAGTCCAAGTGAGGTCAGGTTAAGTGAACTGACCTGTGCTCCGCTAACGGTAACGGTAGGTGGTTTGGCAAAAAGTCCAGCGACAACTGCTCCTCCGATGAGAATGACCGCTACCAGGATGATAATGAGAGTTTTCTGAGTCATGTTTGCGTATCAACCGTTGTTTTCTGATATTACTATGGGTTATTGGAACATATGTTCCTCTCCCTTTGGATCTCTGGCCGATAGTTCATGGGGAAAACTCTTCTCCTTCCTACTGACACAAGTCTGCTAGAGGTTGCTCAGATCTGTCTGGATATTCCGTAATGTTTACGCAGATATGAGAGGACTTTTTCCGATTCTATCCATCGTCTGTCAAGCTGGGTGACCATCCCATCAATCCGGGCAACCTGGGTGTGTACCTCCTCATGACAGTCTTCAGGTCTGAGTTCGAGAAGGGCTTCGATGATTGCAAGGGGATTTCTGATACCATCATTGAGCGTTGCAAGTTCTGTCATGTTGAGTTGGATCTGCTCAAGTAGTCTTCCCCGCTCATTTTCTAGCCTCATTCTTCCGGAAACGTCCTGAATCGTCCCGAATATCTTTTCCCCTCCCTCTTCTGAATCTTCCCGGTGGCCCCTGATGTGAAGGTGTTTAATTCGATTTTCCGGCAGGACAATTCGGAGAATGAGTTCTGCACATACATCCAGGGTGATGGTATCATGATAGGCACTGGTGACGCTCTCCAGATCCTCTGGGTGAATGAGAGAGAGAAAATGATCAAATGACGGGTTAGTAACGTCGGGATCTAATTCAAGGATCCGATATACTTCGTCGGAACAACAAAATTTCCCGGTATGCAGGTTCAGATCCCAGTTTCCGATCTGTGCCAGATGTTGGGCTTCCTTGAGCTGTTCTTCTGTCTTCCGATGCGAATATTCGATCTGTTTTCTCTCGTTGATGTCCCTTATACTTCCGACCACTCCGATAGGGCGGTTTTGTGCATCTCTGATCAGAGAAATTACGGTCTCTGTCCAGATGATCCGTCCGTCCCGGTGGTACATACCGAGCTCGAGATATTGGGGGGTCCAATCATCCACGATCCCTTTCTTGATCTGTTCGAGTCCGACCCTGCGGTTTGAAAGGAGGACATACAATGACTCCGGGGTGTATACTTCGTGGAGCGGTTGATTGGTAACTTCTTCTACTGAAAACCCTCTGAGCCGGCTGATTGACGGGCTCATATAATTCAGATTCATATGCAGGTCTGCTGTCCAGATCACATCGGTGATATTGTCAGCCAGGATCCGGTAGATCTTTTCTCTCTCTTCGAGGGCTTGCTTGAGCTGGATCTCGTCGGTGATATCAATCGCTGATCCCTCAATATACGTACCGGTTTTGTCAGTTACCAACCGGGCGTTGAGGGTAACCCAGCAATGGTCTGTGGATTTTCGGGTCCATTCAACCGAGATGTTCTGAATGACCTGATGCTGGTTCAGCAGCTGAAGGATTCGGTAATGATCTTCGGGTTTCACGTAAATGGCACTGATATCAGTGATATCATCAATCAGATCTTCGGGGGAGGGATATCCCAGTATCCTGGCGAACGAGTGGTTGACCTTCAGATATTTTCCTTTGATGGTACTTTGGAACATACCTTCGACTGCATTCTCAAAAATGTCCCGGTATTTCTTCTCACTTCTGCGAATCGCATCTTCCATCCGTCTCCGTTCAGTGGTATCCCTGATAACTCCGAGGATTTCAGGAGAACTTCCATGTCTTTTGACAAGTCTGCTGTTTATCTCACAAAAGATCTCCTGTCCGTTCCATGCCCGGATGGGTATCTCATACCGGGAAGATTCTGCTGGTCTCTCGATCTTTTTCGTAATCTCCCCTTCTATGGCGTTTTGGATATCCGGACTGGTAAAATGGGAGAACTTTTTTCCGATGACATATTCCTGGGGATATCCGAGAATACGGGTTACTGCCGGGCTGATCTCGATGAGAACTCCCTGGAGAGTCATTCGAAAAAAAATGTCATCCAACTGAGAAAAGAGTTCCAGATACGATTCACTGAATAGGGGATATGGATGCAAGGGGTTTTCACAACAGTTTCCAGCTCCGTAATCCGGAAATGTCTGCCTGACACTTTTTGAACTCTCGAAGCTACCCAGATGTGTGATCTCCCCTCCCTCCTCTGATGCTGATGGTAATCTGGGTGGGGGATTAAGATAGTATGCCAAGCACACCTGCTAAACAAACCGACCTTGCATTGCCGATTTTCAATTTAAATGGCTATAGGGTGGTTTCTTCCTGACCTGCAAAATATTTTGAACCAAATATGTATGTATCTCAATAATTCGGATCTCTCATTCTGATAATCTCTCAATGGGGATAACCGGATTTGATCGAAATGCGTAGTTACTCTCATACCTGTTCTGATAGTTTCACGACCTGGTCTCTCCAGTTGTACTCCGCATTATTTCTTCAGATTCCCGGGGAGTAATCGGTGTACCTCTGTGTTATTGTTCCCTGTCATCCGGTGATCATTTGTGTGGGGATATCAGGTATCTCTTATCTCTCTATAGTGCTCCCGGTAATCAGGAGAGAATCTCTATGGCCGATCCCGGGCGATAGATGTCTGATGCGTATGTCGCAGCATGTATCTGGTTCACGTCTCCCGGTGCTTTTTGGGATTGCAGGAATAATTTTAGTTCTTGCTCTTCTTCCAGCAGCCGTGAGTGCAGAAGGAAAGTCGATCACTATCTCTGGCTCAACCACCGTTCTCCCGGTTGCATCAGCAGCTGCTGAAGCATATATGGCCAAGCACCCTGATGTCGATGTCAAGGTGAGTGGTGGAGGATCCGGTGCTGGTATTTCCGCAATTGGAAAGAAAACCGTAGATATCGGGATGTCATCCCGCGAACTGAATAAGGATGAGAAAGCTACCTACTCCAAACTGGTAGTGACTCCAATCGCAAAAGATGGTATTGCCCTCATTGTTAACCCGGCAAACAAGGTTGAATCACTTACCCTCAGCCAAGTCAAAGATATCTATTCCGGAAAGGACAAGAGCTGGAAGGATGTCGGTGGCGAGCAGCAGGAGTTTGAAATTGTCGGACGTGACAGTGCATCCGGAACCCGTGAGTTCTTCTTTAACGAAGTTATGAAGAAGGCTGACTTTACTCCGTTCATGCTTGAAAAGAACTCAAATGGTGCTGTCCAGCAGCTCGTCTCACAGACTCCGAACGCTATCGGATATGTTGGCATGGGTTTTGAGGAAGGCGTAAAGGTTCTGAATATCAACGTTGATGGAAAGATGCTCAAGCCAACCCCGGCAACTGTGAAAAGCAAGGAATACCCGCTCTCTCGTGAGCTCTACTTCATCACCAATGATGCTCCATCAGGCGCAGCAAAGGAGTTTATTGACTTCCTGCTGAGCGCTGACGGACAGAAGATTGTCGAAAGCAACGGCTTTGTGGCAATGAACTAATCATCAATCTGATTCAGAAGATCTCGTATCCATTCAGGCGTAGGGAGGAAACCCCCCTACATTTTTACCCTCTTTCAACCGGAACAATCAACCGGTTTCCTCATCTCCGCCTTTGGATAAACAAGGAGATTATTTTTACTGTGTTTTGTTTATTATTCACGATTTTTCAACTCTTTTGTCTGTACGTACCGAGCTTCTGATCCTTCACCATCTTTGCATGTCTCCATATCTCTCTATAGTCTCATGAGATCCCTGGTGAAATCTGGTTTGGATAGAGAATACGGTCAGAATTATTAACGATCTTCACCCCTCACCATCTCCCATGAATATCCCGTACTGCATGTTCTCGTTGACGAACCCCCAATATCCTTCGTTTACGGAGGAACGGTGAAGATGACCTCAATGGTGCATTCCATCATGACAAAACTCACAGCCGGTTTTGTCATTCTTGTTCTGCTCATCTCCGGGTTTACTTTCCTCTTTACCTATGGTGCTTCTTCAGGAAAGATTCTGGAATCAACCCAGCAGGAACTTCTTGCACTGGCCTCAATTACTTCCGCAGATCTGAATGGTGATGAAATTGCAAAGCTTCGGCCAGGGATGGAGTCAGAAATCCTGTACCTGATGAATGCAGAGCAACTCGCAGCAATGGCGAAATCGGATCCGGAAATCGTCAAGATATATACCCTGAGAAAGACCCCGTCCGGTGTTGAATATGTGATAGACTCAGGATACAACACCGGAAAGCGCAATTTCAAAATTGGGACCGAAGTATCTTCACCAAGCCAGGCAATGCTTCAGGCATTTATGGGGCGGCAGGTTGAAACGGAATTTTCCTCCCGGCCGTGGGGTACGGTTCTTTCTGCATATGCCCCTATTAAAAATGCCACCGGGCAGGTCATCGGGGTTGTCGGAGTAGACATGGATGCACGGGTTGTGCAAAACCGGATGGATTTTGTCGGCCAGACGATCTATCTCATTCTGATTCTGGGAATTGTTTCTGCCGGTCTTATCATTGCGGTCTTCTCCCGGACGATGATCCGGGACATTCACATTCTCATTGAGTCTGCCAACCGGATTAGCCGGGGTGAGACTGATGTCATGATCTCTATCAGTCGGAATGATGAGATTGGTGAACTGGCATCTTCGTTCAAACGTATGGTAACCAGCCTGAAAATTCTCATGCATCAGGATTATCAGCAGGAGTGATCGCCCCTGGTGATGGATCATGACGACGACTTCAGAGATTGTTCTGGCATTAGCGACTGAGTACCTCGGGCCGGCTGCGATTACGCTCCTTGAAAGACAGACCCGGTTTCATATGAACGGACTTGCATTCCAGGATATTGGAACTGCACAGTGCGAAGAACTGGCAAAATGGGTAGGAATTGCATCAGCGATGTTTATTGAGCAGGATCAGGCTGCAGAACTTGCAGAAAAGATCCGGAAGATGGGATTATGACCATTGAATCCAAAAAAACGGGCAAATTTCAGATCCTTCACCTCGATGATGAACCGATCATTCTGGAGATTACCCGGATGTATCTTGAGCGGACCGGCCGAATCAAGGTGGATAGTGTCACATCTCCGCAGGAGGCAGTATGTCTCCTGAGTTCCCGCCGGTATGATGCAGTGATATCAGATTATGAAATGCCAGTCATGGATGGGATTGAGTTTCTTAAAGAAATCCGTGAATGTGGGCACGATCTTCCGTTCATACTCTTCACCGGGAGAGGGAGGGAAGAAGTGGTGATTCGGGCATTCAATAATGGGGCCACATTTTACCTGCAGAAAGGCGGGGATCCCGGCTCCCAGTTTGCTGAACTCTCCAGAAAAATCATCTATGCGTCAGGCCAGTACCGCACCAAACAGAAGATCAAGCATCTATACCGGATTTTTCAGGCACTTCGTGAGGTTTCTGGAACACTGCATGGTGAAGGAGAACTTGATAGAAAACTCAAAAAAGTGTGTACTATCGTCTCATCCGGTAGAGGGTACCAGAATGTCCGCATTGTTCTTTTTGATAAAGAAGGGGGAATCCAGGTTCATCAGACCGGGCTTGAAGACCGGGTCAATGATCTGATCACGTATCTGAACGCAGGAAACCGTACCTCCTGTACCCGCCATGCACTCGAAAACAGTAAAGAACCGGTGATCTGTGAGCCAAGCCAGACTTGTGCAGCCTGTCCGCTGTATGATAATCATCAGGGGCAGTATGCCCTGACGATGCGGCTTGAACATGCAGGAGAAATCTATGGAATTATATCGGTTACTCTTTCCTCCGATTATGCAACCGATGCGGATGAGCAGGCAATGTTTACTGAGCTCGGAAATGAGATTGCCTATGCGATTCATCATTATCGTCTCATCGAAGAGCAGAATGCAATGGAGTCTCTGATTGGGACAAGCAGGAAACTCCATATCATCAACAGCATCACCCGGCATGATATCAGAAATCAGCTGACCGTTCAGATGAACTCGTATGAACTTCTGCTTGAATGTGCCGAGTCATGCCCGGAAATCCGGCCTAATATTGCTGCCCTTGGAACCAGTATCAACAGCATCCATGAACATCTGGTCTTTTCTGATGTCTACCAGAAGATTGGGATACAGCGCCCCCGGTGGCTTTCAGTAGGGGCCATCATCGAAGGGATTATCTGTTCTCTGGAATACCGGGATCTCTCTATCCTGCATGCTACCGGTGGCGTAGAGATCTACACTGATGTGATGTTTGGGAAGATCGTCAGCAATCTTATTGAAAATGCGATAATGCACGGTAAACGGGTTACCTGCATCAACATTCGGTTACTTGAGCAGATTGACCGGGGTGTTCTGGTCATCGAGGATGACGGGATAGGGGTCCCTAATGAATTGAAGGAGAAGATCTTTGAGCGGGGATTTGGGAGCAATACAGGTCTTGGGCTCTACTATACAAGGGAGATCCTCGGAATTACGGGGATGGAGATCGTTGAGACCGGAAAAAACCTGGAAGGAGCCAGGTTTGAGATCCGGATTCCGAAGAAAGGATATCGGATTAAGAATGGGTATGATATAGTCCAGCCTGCTACCTTGTCTGTTAGTGAGTAAGGAGGGATGGGGGATGAATACCTGTATGTCCGGCGAGAATTCTAAAATAACATCCCTGGTTCAGATGTTGGGGCTCCCTGCGGATCGGAAGGCAGACTGGTTTTCCGGAATCGCTTCTCTCTCCTCTCCGGTTATTGTATGTGATGGGACCCTGACGATTTTAGGGGCAAACCATGCGTTTTATTCCCGATCTGGTTATGATGGAAATTCTTTTTCCGGTCGTTTGCTTCGGGACCTTCCTCTCTCTTTGCTGTCTGGAGAATCAGTCTGGGATGCTGTTCTCACCCGCAAACCCTCCTCTGGTGTGGTTGAGTTTCAGTCCCCCGGTATCCCGTTCATCAGCAAAATGTACGCATTTCCGGTCATGAATGCCTCTGGTATTCTCTCTTATGTACTGCTGGTTTTGCAGGATGATTTGATGGATTCTGATATTCCCTCCTATGATCAGATACGAAAAGAGGTGTCGCGTCCGGCAGAGATCTTATCTGATCTCAGTGGAGAGATTCTTTCGGTCTCGGAAGCTGCAATGGGGATCTGCGACATTGAAACATCAGGAGTCCGCCTGCTCAATCTTCGTGATATCCCATTTATCTCAGGAGATCTTGCTGATACATTCTCGGAAATATACCTGCATACTCCCTGTCCCGGGCCTTTTACCCGGATTATCCAGTATAAGGATCAAAAGCTTCTCCTCTCCTGTGAAAAAACTACTGTCCCGGTTCTCAAGCGAGCCGTTCTTTATATTACTCTTGTGCCACTACCCGGGGATTCTCTCCTTTCCCGTGAAAACCCACAATCAGTATTCTCCCTGATAGGTCCTCTCGGTTCTGATGCGGGTATTCAGCCCGTTGAATACTATACCCAGATCCTGAAGCAGATCCGTCAGGAAATATCAGGTGAAGCAGGTGAACCTGAGTCCGTTCCTCTTCTCATGATTATCAGAAAACTGCTTTCTGAGCGGGCTCTTCTTCAGGATATGATACTCAGCGCCGAGGATGATATCCCTCCCGATAATGCTGATCTCTCCCCCCGGACAAGGATGATACTGCTGATGCGTGATTCTCTTCTGAAGGACCTGCGGAATGTCCGTGAAAATCATCTCCTCACCAATGGTGAGCCTGAACTTCTCAACACCGGATACTATCGGGGGATTTTTGCAGAACTGGTGGATCTGATAAAAACGCTCATGCGTATATCTCCCGTTCCTCTGGAAGAAAAATCGGATACTTTCTCATCTGAAAGAGTTTACTCCCAGATTGAATTGTTTGCCGAGCTCGTCAGATCCGGTGATCTTCATGTCCGCCTGGATCCGGAACTGGCTGAGGGAAACGAAAAGCTGATCCCTGCTCTCACTGCTCTCAACTCCATGGTCGAAGAGATGGGGTCCCAGTGCCAGGTTTTAGGGGACTGTATCAGTCAGATGAAATCCGGATGGATTCCGGTGTCAACGGGAAGTATTCCTCCCGGCCCGTTTACTCCGATTATCGAGGATCTGGACGGAGCCCTGACGTCGCTCCAGATGATGATTGCAACGGTGGAATCTCTGACGATGTCGGTTATGCAGGGGGATCTCTCTGCCCGGGGTGAACTGAAGGGTCTTGCCGGGTATTACCAGGCACTAGTGACTGGAATGAACCGGATGCTGGGTTTGATACACGCTCCGATGCAGGAGGTTCGCAGGGTAGGTGGGGAGTATGCCCTCTGCAGATTTGGCTCGCGGATGGATGAGAACATATCGTATCCTGGTGATTTTGCCACCCTGAAGACCTCGATGGATGCGATCGGCATCTATTGCCAGGGTGTTGTCGGAGAAATAGATCGGGTGAGTGGTCAGTATGCTGCAGGGAATTTTGCCGCACGGATGAATAAAAAACTAGAGGTAACCGGAGATTTCGTCACCATCCGTGACTCCCTGGATAATATTGGTATACAGATATCGGAAAGTATCCTTGAACTCCGGAGATCTTCTGCCACCATGAATGCGGAAGCTGACCGGATTCGGACCGATATTGCCTCAGTTGCGGGAGAGTCGGAGACGATCTCTGCATATGCATTTGCCGTATCATCCCGTGCTGACCAGGTCCGAAGTGAGATTCAGGAGATGATCACCGGGACAGACGGTGCTCGCTATTCGCTCAAGATGATGACAGATCGATCCACGTCGGTTGCCACCATCTCTGAAAAGACGAAAGATATCTCTTCACGGGGAGTAGAACTAGCTGATCGCAGTAGGGAAGGGATGGATGCAATATCCGATGCAACTGAACAGATCTCATCTGGAATTGGGAAGATTCAGGAAGAACTCACGAGAATCGGCTCTATCATCCGGGTGGTTACTGACATTACCAGCCAGACTAATCTTCTGGCTCTGAATGCAGCGATTGAAGCCGCTCATGCCGGGATGCATGGGAAAGGATTTGCTGTTGTTGCAGCAGAAGTGAAACGTCTGGCCCATGAATCAAAAACCTCCCTGATTGGAATCTCTGAAACGCTCTCTTCTCTGAACTCTGCTTTTGAAGAGGTCAGGGAAAGTGCATCTGGTGCCAGGGGAGAAGTATCCTCACGGGGGATTGCCGTAAGAGAGATGGTCTCCTTATTTGAGCAGGTGATTGATGAAATCAATCTGATCGCTACAATGAGTAAGGAAGCTGTTCTGGTGGCAGCAGATCAGGAGAAGGTGATTGAGGATCTGGACTCCCGGGCTCGTTCTATCGGAATCCTGATGGATGAGACTGCCAGTGATGCAAATGAATCAACGAAAGCCTGTGTATCATCCTGTAGGTCGGTTGAAGAGATTGCCTTCCATAGTGAAAGTGTTGCAAATCTTGCTGAAGGGATCCATTCCGGGTTTAGCAGATTTATGATCTGATGATCTGTTTTTCTCTATAGGTCTCCCTATCTCTCTATCTCTCTCTGATGATTCCGTGTTCATCTATTCTCTCTATGGAGTATAGTGGGAAAGCCCATGTCCGGGGAGGACAGAGGGATATGAACTCAAGTGATTGATCTATGAAGAGTACAAAGACCGCATTTTTGGGATTCATTCTCATCGGTATCCTCCTCTGCAGCGTTATGATGGCAGGATGCACGGGAAACGCTGGAGACAATGAGAAGAAGTCAGGTGCTGCTGAAGCAACCCCTGCAGTAACTCAGGTACAGGCGGAGGCAAAGATCGCCTCAGAAGATCAGGTTTTATCGGTCACTGGTTCGACTACCGTTCTTCCGGTTGCTGCCAAGGCTGCTGAGAAATTTATGACTGCACATCCGAATCTTGACATTCAGGTCAATGGTGGTGGGACTGGGGCTGGTGTCCAGGCTGCTGGTGAAGGAACCGCTATGATCGGTATGGCTTCACGTGACCTGAAATCCGAAGAGAAGACGAAATATCCGGATTTGATTGCTCATCAGATTGCAATTGATGGCATGGCAATAATCACCAACAAGGCAAATGCGATCCCCTCTCTGACTCTTGAGCAGATCAAGAAGATCTATGATGGAAACATCACCAACTGGAAGGATGTCGGTGGGAGTGATGCAGCAATTGTCGTAGTTGGCCGGGACAGTGCCTCAGGTACCCGAGAATTCTTCGCATCTGATGTGATGAAGAAAGCTGACTTTGTAAAGACTCAACTGGAGAAAAACTCAAACGGTGCGGTAAAACAGACTGTTGAAGGGACTCCGAATGCAATCGGGTATGTCGGTCTGGGATATGTCGACGAAACGATTCATGCAGTTCCCCTTTCCATCAATGGCACACTGGTTGCCGCAAGCCTTGAGACGGTCAAAGCCAAAACCTACCCTCTGGCACGTCCTCTCCACCTCCTGACTAAGGGTGAGCCAACTGGGAATGCCGCTGAATTTATCACCTTCCTGGACTCTCCAGAAGGACAACAGATCATTACTGAGGAAGGATTCCTTCCTCACTCCCAGTAATTCTTTTTTCTTTTTTTTTCCGATTGAAACCCCAACCAAGGCTCTCTCGGCATTTTTATCATTTCTTATTCCAGAAACCCGGTCTCTCTCTAGGTCCTGGGTTTCCGTGAAAGAGAAGAAACTACTTCACACATCCCATGGGACTTCACTGTAGTGTTGGAGTACCAACATAATCCATATTGAGGTAGTATGAAATTCATTTCGACAATCGTTATCACTGTTATTGTACTTTGCCTGACGGCCGGTTTTTGTCTGGCAGATCGGCTTCCCAATCAGACCCCGGAGAATCAGGTCTTTTCCATTGACACGGTCATTGATGTGACGGGTATGGTGAATGATAAGACGACGCTCTCCTGGACAATTGCATCACCTGGTGCCATTCCAACGGGAATTCTCGGAGCCAGTCAGTCTGTCGCTGATATTACCTACCGGGATTCCATCCTTACCAATGGGGGAAAACTCAGTGAGAATAAGAACTTTGACTTCAGTTCAAAGAATCAGGCGAAAGGTCTGTACAACATTGAAGCTCAGAAAGTTCTGACATATGCCAGCACTGAAGGTTCTCATCTGGTTGGAGAAGAAGAGTACACGCTCTCTGTTGCCGGAAACTATGCCAGTGCTGATGGGAATATCCGGTGTGTCTTCTCGCAGTCTGCAAGCGACTCTCTCCCGGCGTTCTGTAACATCGTCTCTGCAAAGAGCAGTCTGATCAATGTGAACAGTGCACAGATCTCCTCCAAAGGCCAGATCCGCGGTGTTGCTGCAAGTGCTGATGTTCCGGCTGAACTGAACTATCAGATAGCAGTGACTCCTGATGCAAACTCCGGTAGCGGCTTTGCGGAGGGTACGGTGAAGACGGTATTTGCAGGAAGTATTATGGAAGCCCGTGATGGTGGAGACGCGAATTACAACAGTGCATCCCCAACATGGAATAAGACTTCTGCAGAAACCACCTGGAAAGATACCACAGAAGTCACCGGAGGGATAAAGAACCTGCAGAAGGCATTCTCGTACCAGTCCGGGTTCAGGGTCTGATCCGAACTGACAGGGTGTCTTCACCCATCCTGATACTAATTTTCTTTTTTTAATACCTTTTTTCAGATCTCTATCTTCGAATTTGATGAGGAGGAACTGGGTATCTGGCGGACAAACTCTATTGTTCGATCAATAAAACTATTTTCGAAGTAAAAAATATATATTTTCATCTCTGAATATCGTCTATGGTGAGTTCAGCCGTCACCTCTGAATCATCAGGATTTCCCTGCCTCTGGTGTGGGAATGTAACCGGGAGCCGAAAATCATACTGTTCCGACTCCTGCGAAAACCATTTTATGAACTGGCTTGAGACTGAACCTGCGGCTATCAGGGGGATACGACCTCCATTCTGGAACATCATCCGGCGAAGAGTTCTCAGACGGGATGGATATCTGTGCCAGATTTGTGGAGGAACGGAAAACCTCTCTGTCCATCATATCGTCCCCCTCTCAGCGGGGGGAGATTCTACCATGCGGAATCTTCAGGTTCTCTGCCATGCCTGTCATCAGAAAGAACATGGACATAAATCAGAATCGCGAAGAAAAACCCGTATCCGGATACGGTATCAGCCAATGTTTGTTCCTGCTACCTTCTTTGGTGACTGGATTTGTACCGTGAGCAATGAAGTCTCTCTCTAAATGGATTCCCGTTTTTGAAGGGAATTCTTATGACCCTGAAAAACGCGTCTTGTTAAGGTTCTTTGATAAGACCTTCAGATTGGAGGAAATATTGGAAAAAAGATTAGTATCTGGATCCCTGGGTTTGATTACCAGTACATCTGGTTCGGGGTCTCATTCGGGTTTTTTACCTGGATCTTTCCCTTGGAACAGGTTTCATTTGCAGCGTCATAGCAGGTTTCTTTTCCACAGGGCTTGAGATCCAGCTTTTTCCCTTCATAGATCTTCCCCATGCAGCAGGACTGGGTCTCCGGGTTGTAACAGGTATCTCCACACTTTTTCCAGGAGAGTCCATCATAGATCTTCCCCATGCAACAACTCTGTGTCGTCATGTTGTAGCATGTCCCCCCACAGATTCCCCATTTTAATCCATCATAGGTCTTTTTCTGGCAGCATGTCTGGTTGGATGGATTAAACGTTCCATCACCACATTCCGGGAAGCACTGGCCATCGGTAACCTTCTTGGAACAACATGTCTGGGTATCCATGTTATAGCAGCCATCACCACATTTGGAGTACCGGGTGCCTTCATAGACCTTCCCCATACAACAGGACTGGGTCTCCGGGTTGTAGGTTGTTCCCCCGCAATCCAGCAACTCGGTATTTGCAGCAGTTAACAGCGGTACTCCTGCCATAAGGACTATTATGGCGCCGGCAATTAGAAGGAACAGTAAACGCATCATCAGTAAAGATTCAGTGCTTGAGCTCATAGTCTTTCAGGAGGATTTTGGGAAGGGTTGATAAATAGTATTCCTTTATCAGAGGGTGCCGAAAGAGGAGGTATGCGGATCCCTTATCTCATCGGGGCCCCGATTATGGATATGGAAACCTGTCGAAATCACCCTGAAACTGATGCCGGACACCAGTGCCGGGTATGCAATAGTCACTGTTGTGGTGAATGCATTCATGAAGGCACGGGTATCTGCCATGGCTGCCTCTATAAAGGAGTTGTTATCCTCGTGGTTATCATGGTTATCATCTCCTATACGGTTTGGTTTGGTCTCTTCTGATCAACCACACGTCTCATATTCAAAGGCCACCAATTATTGATTCAGGATGACCAGCCCAGAGGATACGAATACACGGACGGCCCTCCTCGTAATGGGGTGCCCGAAAGTTCCGGTTCAGACAAGTCTCGTTCTGTATCTGGCAGGTAGGATGAAAAAAGCTGGAATTCGGGCGATAATCGCGGGAACCCCATCGGCCCGTCAATTGATCCGGGTCGCAGATACTGATGGACATTATATTACTGAAATGAAGGATCTGGATCAGGTCATCGGTCAGCTCGCTGATGGCATTCTCACCGTGACAGAAAGTTATGTGTTTGTACATAATGATGCCGGGGTGAGTTATGCTGCCAGTATCCAGGCATTGACCCATGCATCGACATCAGCGATCATCTTTGGTGAGGAGGCCGGTCAGATGGTATCAGAAATCACTTTTCCCTGTCAGGTTATCGCAGAGCCAGTTACCCATAACCCGATGCCATTAAAAAAGAAGATTGATGAGGTTGCACCATGGGCTGCTTAGAATCATTACCCTATGAGGTCCTTCTCTCCAAAATCTCGTTCAAGGAAGCAAGGGAATACCTCGCAGTGTACCCGGAAAAATACGATGTTGAACCGGGCTATCAGATGTTTGAAGTCAGGTTGATTGGCGTTCCCCCGATCAGGGTCGCCGTCGATGGCACTGCCGTTCTCTTTCCCTTTACCAAACCCTGTCATGGGACCTTCCTGATCCGGGTACCGGAAGGGGGAGAAGAGATCGAAAAACTTCGTGCTTTGAAGAAAAAATGAGAGGGGCGATGAGGGAAAGGCCGTATGTCCTGGTAAATGTAGCGGTTTCTGCGGATGGAAAACTTTCAACCCGTGAACGGAGGCAGGTGAAGATCTCCGGAACTGAGGATTTTGAGCGGGTTGATATCATCAAAGCAGGAGCAGATGCGATTATGGTGGGTATTGGTACTGTTCTGGCAGATAACCCCTCGCTGACGGTAAAATCTCCGGATCGAATCGGAGAACGTCTTACCCTGGGAAGATCGGAACATCCGATCCGGATTGTGGTTGACAGTCAGGCAAGAACACCTCCCGATGCGAAAATCCTGCATAAAGGGCCAGGCAGACGAATCATTGCTGTCGCGCGGAGTGCTCCGGAAGATCGCGTGAATATTCTCAAATCCCGTGCCGACATCATCCTTGCCGGGGAGGATCAGGTAGATCTCAAGGAATTATTGGATACATTAGGTAAACAGGGGATTGGGAAGCTGATGGTGGAGGGGGGAGGAACTCTGATCTCCGGATTATTCACCGTTGGTCTGGTGGATCAACTCAGCATGTTTATTGGAAACAGCATAATTGGAGGAAGCACTGCACCTACTCTGGCAGATGGGGATGGATGGATCCGGGAAGAGGATTTTACCCGCCTCCAACTGATCTCTGTTCTGCCGATGGATCAGGGGGTTCATATCGACTGGAAAGTCGTGAAATAAAAGTCCCATTTTTCATTTGGTGAAGGGATGCCAGACGTATTGATCCAGGTAATGTGCTGGATGTGCAGAACCGACTCACTTATACGTTTTTAAATTAAGATAAGAATATCAGCCGGAGGGAATATGATGAGCGGAATTTTTATTGTAGAGGACAATCCGGTTATCAGTGATCTGATCTCTTGGCGCCTCAGCGAAATGGGTTTTGATGTTTGTGGCACTGCTGATGACAATCAGAGTGCTCTTTTGAAACTCGAAGGATATTCCAAAGATCAGATGCCTGCCCTGATTTTAATGGACATAAACCTTCCCGGAGAGTTCGATGGAATCGCAACCGCTACCGAGATCCAGAAAAAATACCCGATTCCGATAGTATACATCAGTTCGGTCATGGATGATCCGGTCATTGAACGGGCTAAGCTCACAAAACCCCGGGGATTTATCGTGAAACCATTCACGGATAATCAATTGAAAGCAACCGTGGAAATGGCACTGCAATAAATAGAGCCGGGATTATCGGTTATAGCATCCCGATATAATTGCGAAGAACCTGAAGACCGATCTCCCCACTTTTTTCCGGATGAAACTGGGTTCCCCATATGGTGCCGTTTCGAACTGACGATGCAAAGGGGTTGATGTATTCGGTTGTGGTAATCCGGTACTGTCCTGCGGTATCTGCCCAGTACGAGTGGACAAAATAAAAAAAGGATCCATCAGGTACTCCGGCATAGAGAGGATCGGTATCCTGATTCAGGGAGATCTGGTTCCACCCCATATGAGGGATCTTGTGCCCTGGCTCTTTTACAAATCGCCTTACTGTCCCGGGAACAAGCCCGAGTCCGGCGTGAAGCCCATGCTCTTCGGACACATCCATGAGCATCTGCATCCCCAGGCAGATCCCCAGAACCGGAACCTGTCCCTGTGCTTCGAACAATGCATCCTTGATATCAGACATTCGGGCCATTCCCTCGTGAAATGCCCCGACACCCGGGAGGATAAGGCCATCTGCAGCCCGGATCTCTTCAATATCTCCGGTGATGGTGACATTTGCCCCTGCTTTCTCAAGTGCTTTGCTGACACTTCGAAGATTTCCAAGACCGTAATCAATGATGACAACCTTCGCCATCAGGCACCTCTCCCGGATCGTTTCCCTGGACGGGTCTGCCCGTCATGCCGGGCAAAAGATTCGGGTTCTTCCTTACTCCGATCTCCTCTGACTCTCCAGGATCCCTCAGTCATCCAGGATTCCGGAAGGTTCTGTTTCGTCCGCCATCCTTCCATCTTTTCCTCCCATTCTGCCCACAGATCAGGTACATGAGTTTTGATCCGCTCTAAAATCGCCATGTCACTGGCCGGGCACATGTAGCATCCCATCCGGTCAACCCCGTGAGTGTACATCGTGTTGTATGGGGCCTTTTCCCTGAAGATATAGAGCCAGACATGCATTGCGGTCCAATTATGAATTGGTGCCAGACAGATCTGGTTTCGCACAAAAGAGTTTCTCCACACCCGGGGATTTTTACTCCGGGAGTAAGATTCATATTTCCGCTGACCGACAAAAGAAACACATTCTGTCCATGTGGCCTCGATAAATTTCCGGAGGGGTTCAAGTTTTGCAGTTTTGCAGCACCAACGGCAGTCGACTGCAGGAGGTCCCTGAATTGCAAACTCCCTCCAGAACTCCCCTTCCGAGTCAACCATTATACACTCCAGATCGTACCGCTCTGTTACATCCTTCACATTCTGATAGGTTGAGGGAAATTCCATCCCGGTGTCAATAAAGAGGATTGGGAGTTTGCGATAGGTATTCATCACCACAAGCAGAGATGCAAGGCTGTCTTTTCCTCCGGAGTATGAGACACTGATCGGGAGATGTTCATATTGACCGATGTGCTCTTCAATAAACTGCCTGGTAGCGGATTCTATCCGCAGAAGCACATCCCGGTTTGCCTCGACGACCTCATCCCAGGTTGCAGCCCCCGGTGTGCATGGCGACCTGACATTTTTCCTGCTTCTGACGATCTGGCCCCGTTCCATCTCAGCAGCATCGGCAGCACTGACTTTCATCCTGCCAACCCCGACACATTCCCCACTCCGGGTGAGCATGAATACTTCATCACCGGCGAGAATAGCGGGATCACACTCGACAAATCCGGGCGCAAGAAGACTTGCCCCATCACGGATCGAAGGGATGGCCCCGTCATCAACAATTACATATCGTTTGGTTGGTTTCTGGATGGTAGTGGCTTCAGGCCGGGGAAGTGCTTCCCAGGAGTCAGAGTCCGGGAGATACCTGATGGCTCCGACAATCGCTCCTCCGACCACGATCTCTTCCATCCGATCTTTATCCGGGACCTTATTGAGGAGGGCTGCCCATCCGTCAGGAACGAGGCAGATGCCAAAACGATCGATAAAGAGGTCATTAATAAATGCCACATCATCAGGAAATGCAGGTCTGGCATCACCAGGTGGTGTTACCGGAACCGATCGGGCTTCAGCCCCGCATGCACACCGGTCAGCCATGACCGGGGCATGGCATACATCACACCAGTGCAGGAGAATTTTGCCATGATAAAGTCCACCCATGCTGAGTATAGATTGGCTCCATTCCTACATACGGATTATGGACTGGAGAAGATACCGATAATAATCTGATTTCGCTTGAAACCGCCATAGCTGACTGATACAAAGTGTTATATTATGACCGCATCCACCTTCTATTATCACGATTTATCATGAGGTATAGAGACGATTTGGCAGCGGTCTGCTGGAAGAACCGCCGGGAACGGGTGAGTGTGTGAAATCGTTCCTGGTCACTGCATTGCTCGCGTTTCTCTTTTATCTTCTTCTTGTCGCCGGTTCGGGGAGTATCCTCTTCTGGTCAATAGAGGAGATCATTGCGGGAATAATTATTGCCATCGGGACTGGTATTATCGCCCGAAAAGTTCTGTGTCGGAGTGGATCTCTCAGAATGGCAGATCCCATCCGACTCATCCTTCTGGCTCTGTATATTCCTGGCCCGTTCTTTGTCGAACTGACAAAGGCAAACCTCGATGTTGCTTACCGGGTAATTACAGGCAACATCAGGCCCGGTATTATCAGACTGAAGTCCGGGATGAAGAGTGATTTCGCATTGCTTATGCTGGCGAATTCTATCACCCTGACGCCCGGAACCCTCACGGTTGATGTTGATGAGAAGTCCAATGATCTCTTCATTCATGTCATTAATATCGATGAAGAGACCGAGAAGAAGACCTCGCTTGAAGCAGAAGAGATCTTTTCCTACATGGATCTTCCGAAATGGATCCGGAGGATTGCAGAATGATTGAGTATTTTCTGTATGCGACGATCATTCTTGTGATCCTGATGCTAGTATCAGTGATTCGGCTCTATCTGGGACCTTCCAATGCTGACCGGGTGGTTGCAGCCGATGCGATCAACACGATGACTATCGCTGCGATGATTTTACTTGGGGTGTATTACCGGCAACTGATCTTCATCGATGTCGCAATTGTGTATGCCCTGTTGTCCTTTATCTCAACACTCTATATCGCAAAATATCTGGGTGGTGAACTCTGAATGATCGCAGAAATTCTCGTTTTGATCTGTATCATCATCGGTATCGTCTTCAATGCTCTGGGTATTATCGGCCTGATCCGGTTTCCAGATGTTTATACCCGGCTTCATGCAACGACGAAATCGACCACGTTCGGGTCGATATTCCTCTGTCTTGGAGTAATTATCTATGGGGTTGTGACATTTGCAGGAACCAGAGACGGGCAATACCTGATGCTGATTCTGCATACGATCCTTGCAATATTCGCTCTTGCCATCACCAATGCCGTTGGTAGCCATGCCATAGCCCGGGCAGCACACCGGAGTGGTCAGGTTCCGGAACCTGCAGTGGTAGACCGGCTAACGGAGGCACACCTATGATAGACATTGTCCAGATCCTCATATTAATCGGGATCATTATCACTGCAGGGATGATTGTCTGGCAGAAAGACCTCATCTCTGCATCGATATCGTTCGCCGCGTTCAGTTTTCTCCTTTCCATTGAGTTTTACATCCTGCAGGCACCGGATGTTGCCATCGCCGAAGCTGCGGTTGGAGCCGGTCTCTCTACTGCCATCTACATCATCGCCATCAGGGCCACCCATCAGATCGAGGTGCCAGAATGAAACAGGTACTGGCCTGGGGAACCCTGCTGGTGCTTGCCGCATCGCTCTTCTATATCTCAGTTGCCCTCCCGTTCGGTGCACCGCTCAAATCTGACATGGATGATTATTTCATTGCGCATGGTCAGGAACAGACCGGGGGAAACAACATCGTCACGAATATTGTGTTTGATTACCGTGGGTTCGATACCCTCGGAGAAGCATGTGTTCTCTTTACAGCAGTAATGGGTGTGGCTGTACTCTTTAGAAAACGCAAAAAGGAGGAAGATTATGAGTATGAGTAAGATCGTCCGGACATCAGCGGATCTGCTCTTTCCGTTCATCTTCGTCTTTGGATTTTATGTGGTTCTTCATGGCCACCTGACTCCGGGTGGAGGATTTCAGGGTGGAGCGGTCATTGCAACGGGCTTTATCATGCTCTTTGTAGCCCACCGGATTGAAGATATTACGGCATTATACAGCAAGGTCTCGTTCCAGAACAGTGAGGCACTTGGTCTGTCTCTCTTTATCGGTACCGCTCTTGTTGCTCTCGGACTTGGAACAACCTTCTTCATGAACTATCTTGCGAGCGCAGGTGGTCTTTTTGGCCAGGCCGTTCCCTTCGGGGTCAATGGCGGGTTTCTGAATACTGCCGGTGTTATCCCGATTATGAATATTGCGGTGGGTATTGAAGTCCTTGGAGGACTCTCCATCATCCTGGTATACATGACCAGCGGTATCAGACTCGCCGAGGAGGCAGAATGAATCTGATAATCGATAATTTCCCGTTTATCACGGTAGCAATCGTGATAATATTCGGACTATACACAATCCTCTTCAAAAAAGACCTGATCAAGATCATCATGGGTCTCTCAATCGTTGAAGCGGGAGTGAATCTCTTCCTGATTGCGATGGGTTACCGATGGGAGAGCGTGGCTCCAATCTTCACCAACGCTCCTCAGCTCCAGATGGTGATGCCAACCGTTCAGGCACTCACGTTGACCAGTATCGTCATCGGAGTTGCAACAGAAGCACTGATGCTCTCTTTTGTGATGACGATCTGGCGGTATTACAAGACTGCTGATGTCAGAAAGGTGAACAAACTGCAGGGGTGAGTCATGAATATCATAATGGATAATTTACCTGCGCTCCTCATTGCCCTCCCGATGCTTGGAGCGATCCTCACTCCGATCATTTCCCGGTATGGAGACAGCGTCAGGAACGGGTGGGTCATGCTCATTTCGACCCTGGCATCAGGATCCGGATTACTGGTTGCATCCAAGGTTCTGGCGACCGGAACGATCGTCTATACCTTTGGTGTCAGTTCCCTGAGTCAGATCATTCCCCCGGACTCCGGAGGAGTACCCTTCCGCATCATCTTCACGATCGATGCCATGAATGCGTTCATGCTGGTCATTGCCGCAATCGTCGGGTTCTGTATCATGTTGTACTCGACCTCAAGCATGGCAAGACTCTCCGGGAAAGACGGATTCTATACTCTGCTCTTCCTGCTGATGACCGGGGTAAACGGCATGATCGCGACCGGGGATATCTTCAACTTCTTCGTCTTCCTCGAGATCAGTTCTCTTGCCGGGGCAGCACTGGTTGCCTATCGGATTGACAAAGGAGTTGCTACGGAGGCCGGACTGAAGTACGGAACCCTGTCAACCATCGGCGGACTGATGTTCCTAGCCGGAATCGGTCTTCTGCTCGCCCAGTATAATACCCTGAATATGGCGGTTCTTGCCTCCCGGATTCAGATGACCCCGCTGGACATGATCGCATTTGTCTTCTTCTTCGCCGCCCTTGCGATGAAGTGTGGGGCAGTGCCGATGCATTTCTGGACACCGGACTCATACTCCATGGCGCCTTCGGCAATCACCGCATTTCTGGTGGTTTCCAGCCAGGCAAGTCTGTACGGACTCTTCCGGATTTCGTATACGCTCTACGGTGGCGTCATCAATACGACAACCGTCGGCTGGGTCATCATCATCCTCGGAGTCCTCTCGATGTTTGTCGGAGTTACGATGGCTATCCCGCAGAAGGATGTCAAGCGGCTCATGGCATATCATGCGGTCTCCCAGACTGGGTACATGCTTCTTGGTGTCGGTGTTGCCCTTGCCGCCCTTTCTACCCCCTGTCTACTGAAGAGTGTCGGACTCCCGGCTCTGAAGGGCAGTCTCTTCCATATCATGAATCATGCCCTGTACAAAGGTCTCCTCTTCATGACTGCCGGGGTGATCTTTTACCGGTGCGGAACCCGGAACCTGAATAAGCTCGGTGGCCTCGGTCACAACATGAAGTGGACTATGCTCTTCTTCATCATTGGGGCCCTCGCCATTGCCGGTATTCCTCCTTTCAATGGATTTGCATCAAAACTGCTCATCTACGAATCGGTCTTTATCTTCAACCCGATTCTGGCGGTGATCGCGATGGTAGTAAGTATCCTTACTCTGGCCTCGTTTGTCAAGGTCTTCCATTCGATGTTTATGGGCCCTCAGCTTCCTGAGTACAAGGATGTACAGGAAGCCCCCCTCCCGATGCTCGTCGGTATGGGCATCCTCGCTCTGCTTGTCATTCTCTTCGGGCTCTTCCCCCAGCAGGTTCTCGATATGCTCGTATCTCCGGCCGCGACCGCACTTCTTGACCATGCCGGGTATCTCCATGCAGTTCTGGGAGGTGCCTGATGCTGGACAGCTTTACCCTCCATACCGGATATGGGGCGTGGAACCCGATATTTTACGTGATTGCCTTCGCAATCACGCTGATTATCGGCTGGTATATCTGGAGCCGTGGACGGTCTGACTACAACACCAGCGTGAACTCAACTGCCCCGTTCCTCTCCGGCAACGAAGAACCGGCAAAAGAGGCAGTGCATATCAGGGCATCCAACCTCTACTGGGGATATACCGATGCCCTCTCCGGTTATTATGATCGGGTCAAACCCCTCCATACCGGAAACACTGCTGATTATGTCCTTGCATACCTGGCAGTGACTGCTCTCCTCATCATCGTGGTGGTGATCTTCGGATGAAACTCTCTTCCTCATTTAACCGGTCCCTCTGGGTCTTTCATATGAACAGCGGGGCATGCAACGGCTGCGATGTTGAGATCGTGGCAACTATCACCCCCCGGTATGACCCCGAACGTTTCGGTATCCGTCTGGTCGGATCTCCCCGGCATGCGGATGTTCTTCTGGTCACCGGCCCGGTCACTCACACCATGGCCGAAAAGGTGAAACGGGTGTATGAGCAGATGCCAAAGCCGGGTGTAGTGCTCTGTATTGGTACCTGCTGTATGTCCGGGGGAGTCTTCTACGACTCGTATAACCTTGACGGTCCATTGGATCAGGTAATCCCGGTTGATGTCTATGTTCCAGGCTGTGCACCCCGCCCAGAAGCAATTATTTACGGGGTAGTCCAGGCGATCAAGAAACTTGAACGAATTCAGCAGGAGGCATCAGCATGAGAGCTACCATGAGCCCCCAGCAGGTGGCAGATCAGTTCACCAGAAAATTCGGGAACCAGATATCCGATATCCGGGTTGTCGAATGGGGTGAAGGAATAAAAAAGATCCCGAAGCGTTCTGTCTGGATGCGGGTTCCCCGTGAACAGATTGTTGACGCAGTCAGGGAACTGACCACCATCGACTACCCCCATCTCGGGGTCATCTCAGCCGTGGATACCGGGGAGATGATCGAACTCCTGTATCATATGCAGATCTTCTTTGGTGGTAATCATGAGGAGATTGAGGTCACCTTCACGGTAGGTGTGCCAAAAAACGATCCTCATGTCCCCACCATCACCAGTATCATTCCGGGTGCTGTCTATACGGAGCGGGAAAAGCAGGATATGATCGGGGTGATCATTGACGGGATTCCCGATAATCGCCGGATATTCCTCCCTGCAGATTTCCCTGAGGGTATCTATCCCTGGCGCAAGGATGAGAGCGGAATCCCCGAGTCGATGGTAAAAGAACTCTGGAGGGTTGGACGGCCTGAAGATCGTCCCTCCCCGGCTGTGCAGATTGTGGAAAAACCAAAACCTGCAGAAATACCTGCCAGTGAATCAAAAGAGCCAGTAGATACACCAGTAACCCAGGAACCAGCAGGTGAGAGCCAATGAGTGCAAAACCCACCTATGATCTCCCAATCGGACCGATCCATCCGGCCCTCAAAGAGCCGATAAACTTTATGCTCAAGATGAGCGGGGAAGTTGTTGAAGAGGTGGACTTCGCTCCCGGACGTGCCCACCGGGGTATTGAATGGATGGGGATGCGGAGAAATCCGGTTCAGATCCTCCATCTCTGTGATCGGATCTGCGGTATCTGCGGAGTTGCCCATGCCCTTGCATTTGCCCAGGCTGTAGAGCAGATCGGGCAGGTAGAAGTACCTGACCGGGCATACTACGTCCGGACGATCATCGCGGAGTTTGAACGTATCCAGTCACATCTCCTCTGGGCAGGAGTGGCAGCCCACGAACTTGGGTTTGATACCCTTTTCCATCTTGCATGGCAGGTCAGGGAAGAGTCAGTAGATGTGATCGAGTACATCACCGGGAACCGGATAAACTATGGCATAGTTATGATCGGGGGAACCCGTCGTGACATCACCCCTGACATGTACCCCCGCATAGAGCAGTCTCTCACATATTATGAGGACCTGTTTGCGAAGATGGTCAAACTCTTCCTCACGGACAAGACTATTCATATGCGGTGTCGTAACACCGGGGTACTGCCAAAACAACGGGCTCTAGAACTCGGAACTGTCGGACCTACTTCACGGGCTTCCGGTCTAGCCATGGATGTCCGGAAGGACTCCCCCTACGGAGCATATGGAGACCTCGACTTTGAGATCGTTCTTCCGGAAGTCTATGGACAGGAGACGGTCGGAGATGTATATGACCGGATTGTGGTCAGACTCTTTGAGATCCCCCAGTCCATCGGTATCATTCGTCAATGTCTTCAGCAGATGCCGGATGGCCCGGTTCTTGCGGAAGAGAAGTATGCCAAGCTCCTGAACACCATGAAGAAGTTCTCCGGTGAAGCGTTTGGCAGAGTCGAAGCCCCCCGCGGGGAAGACCTTCATTATGTCCGGATGAACGGAAAACAGGAAGCACCGGAGATGTGGAAAGTGAAAGCATCCACCTACTCCAACCAGATGGCCTGGGTGGAAATTCTCCGGGGCGAACAGATTGCGGATATTCCGATCATTGTCGCCTCTATCGATCCCTGTATGTCGTGTACCGATCGGGTTGCAGTGGTCAGGCAACATGATGCTGACATTCTGACCAAAGAGCAGCTTCACCAGTTATCAGTCAGAAAAACCCGGAGGATGCAGGAATGAGCGAAGCACTCCTTCCCGCAATTGCAACCACCCTTGGGGTCACCGTTTTTGGGATGGTGGCAGGACTGCTCCTGATGGGGGTTGACAGGATATGTGCTGCCCGCATGCAGATGAGGCAGGGACCTCCCCTCCTCCAGCCGTTTACTGATATCAGAAAACTCCTCTCCAAACAGTCAGTCATCCCGGCGAACGCGATTCCGTTCATCTTTAATGCCGCTCCGATTGTGGCATTTGCATCGGCAGTGATGGTCCTTTTGTATATCCCTATAGGGAGTATCAATCCGGCAGGAGCCATCATCCCCATGGTGAGTGAATGGGGTGACCTGATTCTGATCATGTACCTCCTCACCATCCCGGCTCTTGCAATGGTAGTCGGCGGCTTTGCCTCCGGATCTCCCTATGCAAGTGTTGGAGCCCAACGTGAGATGGTCACAATGATTGCCTACGAGTTTCCTCTTGCGATCGCCATCGTCGCAGTCGCCTGGAGACTGGCGGTAGCCGGGTATGCAGATCCATTCTCTGTCCTGACCCTGGCATCAACTCCAATCTGGACTGTTGTCGGCCCCATTGGAATAGTCGGATGTATCATCCTGCTCCTCGTCCTTGCCTGGGTAACTCCAGCTGAACTCTCCCGGGTACCCTGTGATACTCCGGAAGCGGAGACAGAACTTTGTGGCGGCCTTCTGGTTGAGTACTCCGGACGCAACCTTGCTCTCTTCACTCTTTCCATGGCGGTGAAACTGGTCGCGATGACTGGCCTTTCTGTGCTCCTCTTCTTCCCATGGAACCTTTCCCCGGTTCTTGGGATGTCAGGAGCAGGAGGGATGATCATCGATCTTCTCTTCTTCCTGCTCAAAGTGACAGTAGTAACATTCGTCTCTGTCTCCCTGATCCGGGTCTCCATGGCCCGGTTCCGGATAAACACCGTTGTAACTTTGTACTGGGGCTGGCTGACTGCTGCCGGTCTTCTTGGCATGGTGCTGATTGTGCTCGATGGTATGCTCGCCTCCGGGGGGTGTCTCGCATGATCCGGCTCCCCTCGGTATCTCTGGTTCTTCGCCAGCTTCTGAAAAAGCCGGCAACGAACCTCTTCCCGGCTAAACACCTTCCCCCCTCGATCACGGCATATCTTGAAGCCGTAGCTGGTGGAACGGCAACCCTTACACCCCCTGTCCAGACTCCGCCGAAGTTCAGGGGAAAGATCATCTACGACCGGGATACCTGCATCGGATGTAAGATGTGCATCCGGGTCTGTCCGGCTAATGCGATTGAATTTCTTCCAGATACCAAACGGGTTCGTATTTGGGTGACTCAGTGTGTCTTTTGCAGCCAGTGCAATGAGGTATGCCCCAAAGATTCCTTGCATATGTCTGATGAATTCCTTCTTGCAACTGAGAATCGATATTCAGAAGCAATGATTGTTGAATAGATCTGATTCTACCGGGATGGGAAATCCCGGTCTCTTTTTTTGTGATGGGGGGTATTTGAGTCTTACATACGTTCACCTCTCATAATGATGCGCGAGATTCCTCCATTTTTTCAACCCTACCTCGGAAATCCCCTGTTCATGGTCCGTTGAGATCCTATCCTTTGGAATCCGCGCAACATTTCTATACTTTTAGTATGTGGTTAAATTGTAATTTGAGGTGACGAGATCTGGCAGTGCCGGAAAAATGGAGCCCCCGATTGAATCTCCGGTTCCCACAGAAAATTTCGTCTGAAGTGGGAATCTTTGAACTCTTCTGCTTGCAATGTCAGATTTGGGGGTCTCACGGCGATAAAAAACCATAGTCCTGTTAAATCGTTTGATTTCTCCAAGACTCAATAATTATCTGGATTTTTAGAAACTCGAAAACCGAAAACCTGTTATAGGTAATTCCCGGATGATAGATTGGTGATTATACATGCCCCTGCCCCCCCTTGTGAGCCCGGTATCGATCACTCCATACCTGGCATGCTCTCCCCTGATAACCTGTACCCATCCGGCTATCAGGGCTAAAGCCCGTGAACTGGTGAGTGGAATTCCTGATGAAAATGATCAGATCCTCGCCCTCTTTACCTATGTACGTGATCAGATAGCTCACTCTGTAGACGCTGATGAGACCCGGCTCATATGGGAGCCTTCTCAAATCATCTCTGCCGGTCATGCACTCTGTTTTGGAAAATCACATCTGCTTGTTGCACTCTGCAGAACTGTTGGAATACCTGCAGGATTCTGTTATCAACGGCTCAAAAAAGATGACAACTCCTATGTGCTTCATGGCCTTGCTGCAGTCAGGCTTGAGTATCCGCAGCGGTGGATACGGGTGGATCCCCGGGGGAACAAACCGGGTATCAATGCACAGTTTGATCCCTATGGTGAGGAGCAGATAGCCTATCCTGATATGGATGATCCTGCAGAATGGATTGACCCGAATATCTACGCCGAGCCGTGGGATGCGGTTATCCACTTATTTGAATCATCTGCCGATGTGGATGGCTTTATACTGGCATCTGCAGCCATCGAGGCTCAAGCCCGGAACCCTCCCCGCATGGTGAGCCCTTCCCCGGTTCCGGTATAACCGTTTTTTTATCGATGATATGGTAGCCCTTTGACTATGGTATACGCCCGGTAGATCTGTTCCAGTAGAATCAGACGTACCAACTGATGAGGGAAGGTCATCATCGAGAGGGAAAGCAGCATACAGGTCTGTGTTTTTACTTCCTCAGAAAGACCATGCGGCCCTCCGATGAGAATGGCGATATGATGAGGCCCGTTTATCTCCCAGGATTTTACCTGTGCTGCAAAACTTTCACTGGACAGGTGTTTACCTGCAGGATCCAGGGCGATCATCATATCCGCACCTTCCGAAGATTTGAGGAGGAGTTTTCCTTCCTTCATACAGGCAAGCCTTATCTCAGTGGCATTTGCCCCTTCTTTTACCCGTTCTTCTGCATGCTCTACAACCGTGAGCTGACAGAATCCTGACAATCGTTTGCGGTATTCAGCGATACCATCACGAAGATAGGGGTCCTTAATTTTTCCGATTGTTACCAGATCAATCTGCATCGTTATCTTTTCCCCTGTTCAAAGTACCGCTTCAGGTATTTTCTTACCTTTTCCGAGTCAAGAAATCCCTTATCAAGCTGATCAATAATCGCGTCGATCTTTCTTACCTGCTCAATAATTCTCTCCTGATGGTGGGGGGTTTCCTCCTCCAAGAGTCCTAAAATTACCGTAAGCGGGTTTCGAATCGTATCATTCAAGGTACCCAGCTGAATGAGGTTCTTTTCAATCCGGGCGATCGCTGTTGCCTGGAGATCGTGGAGGCATGCCTGGGCGGTAATATCACGGGCTGCTACGAAGAGGAGTTGTTTTCCCCGGTACCGGATTCGTTTGATTGTTACATCAAACGTCATGTCCTGATCATGCAGGAGAATTTTCCATTCAAACCGGGTGTATCCCTCATCCGGGATGGAATAATATTGTTGCATCAGGGATTCCATCGGAGATGTACCATCTTTGAGCAAAGGAAGGATGAGTACCTGAAAAGGGAGATTCACGAACTCTATCCGACTCCTCCCAAATAACAATGCAAAAGCCCGGTTCGCGCTGAGAATACCTACTTCATCACCGACACACATGGGATCCAGGGCCTCTTCAAAGATCAGTTCCCACCGCTCTTCTGCCTCCTCCAGATTTTCCCGGGAACAGGAGAGATCGCTCTGGTGCTTTCGTATGGTTGAGGTGATCCGCTCTGCAGATTTTGCCAGTTGAGCAATTTCAGGAGGAGCTGACTTCGAAATCTCCTTTTGAATTTCCTCATCAGAAGCAGCGCCATCCAGCATGGATGAAAGAGCCAGAATATTTCGTGCAAAAAAATACCGGTAATACAACAGGATTATGACGAAGAAGAGAGAAGAGAGCACAAAGACCAGAATTCCGATGGAACCGAGAACCAAAGGGTTATACGGAGACTGGTATGGAATGTCCATCCTGGCCACATATGCCGGGGTACCGGAAATATCCCGAACTATGCTGATGGTGGTGAATGAGGATCCATTCTGGTTAATTATTGCATAGGGAGTTTTATCCAGATCGATAAATGTCTCGTTCAGGAGGATATCCTGAATTGAATCCATGTGAAATGGATAAAGCAGGTAATTTTCGATCTCCCGGTACCATGAGTCATCCAGATCCCTCCCGATGAGAACTATCCCTTGTTCTGGTCCGGTCTCATCACTATGCAGAATAGGGTGTGTCGCGACGAGCACCGGTCCTGATGATAAGGGGATTATCCCGATACGTTCCTGGAAAGAGCCCGTCAGGTTGTGGGTTTGTATATAGAATATCAGGTCGGAAGGTACCTCACGCAGCCGCTGCTCTTTCAGATCTGCCGATATTGCATATCGCAGTTTTCCTGAGGCATCAAAAAACAAAATTTCATTGAGTTGCAGGCCTTCAAGGGTCGGGTAAGCCAGATTTGATCGAATATATGCTTCATTGAGATCCCCGATGAACTGGTAGGTATCATCCCATACACTCCAGTCATATGTGATCTTCCCAAGATTCCTCCCCTCTAGTTCGATGATGGCAAGGATCTTTTCTGCGGTATGTGGTGCAGCCTTTTTTCCGGTATCCTCGATACTATTTATCACCGCACTGTGCGATACAATCAAAATTCCCCCAATGAGGATGAGAGTAAAGAGCACAGTTGCGAGAACCAGATGATGGATGACCGTCAGGCGCATATAAATCCTGCCACAAATCCGGGTTTTTGCTCATAAGCACCCTCCCGTTCCGGGTTATCGGGTAATATCAGACTGGTGCTATAAAAAACAGGTATATTTGAGATCCTTAAATGAGTGAGCCTTCCTATACATGCATTATGACATCTGACCTGCTCCTCGGTATGCACGCTCCGTCTTTTCATCTTTCTGATCAGGACGGGATGATGAGAACCAGCACTGAATTTCTGGGATCCTGGCTGATTCTCTATTTTTATCCGAAAGACAACACCTCGGCATGTACGGCAGAAGCACTAGCCTTCACTGCAGTGTATGAAGAACTTGTAGAACTTGGTGTCCCGGTAGTTGGCATCAGTCCGGATACCCCGGAGAAACACCGTGAATTTATCCAGAAACATGATCTTAAACTCACTCTCCTCGCCGACCCGCAGCATTCCACGATTGAGGAATATGGTGTCTGGGTACTGAAAAAGATGTATGGGAGGGAGTATATGGGGGTTGAGCGGAGCACGTTCCTCATTGACCCTCATGGTATCATTGCTGAACGGTGGGTAAAGGTCAAAGTAAAAGGTCATGCAGAGGTAGTGACTGCACGACTTCATACTTCGCTTGGCCGCTAACAGATCTTAAAAAACCTCTACCCCATCGTCCATCGGCTCACGCAGACGTTCTCCGGTGTAGGCATTGATCTCCACGATCTTCTTTCCTTTTATCTGCCACACCGGGATAAAGAGTTCCCGCAGTTCAAGAGCGATATGGCTTCTGTCCGGTGCTACACTCTTCTCTTCATAGTATATCGCATCCCCCTTCACCTGTCGCGCCCGGACCTTCCGGGTCATTGCCTGGATGAGTAGGCCGGTGATCGTCTCATCTGCAGCCTCTTTCCCTATCTGGGCTCTGATGACTTCAGCCCCAGGAGGAATTCCCCGTCGTGTTACCGTGTCAGGGTCCACATCAATGAGGGACCCATTGATTCCATTGAGAGCACCTACCCCGGATCCGTCAAATGAGATCTCCTGATCCTTGAATTTCGCCGATCCCCTGCTGGTATACCGGTACAACCAGTACGGAAGGAACTTTAACGTAGCAACCCCGGGAACCCCGGCCTTATCCTCAGCCTCTTCACGGTGAATCCGGACTGGGAGATGGGGAATCTTCACTCCGGTTCCTGTAGTATCCTCCTGATTGGCATACCCTCCGGTTGCTGTTGACGATTCACTAACCGGAAGGATCAACGGTCGGCCTAACACTCGTGACAGTACTGACTCTCCTGCATACTTTGCAAATTCATCAGCATACCAGGTGATGCAGCCAAATGCTTCAATGCCCGGGTCAAAGGTGACCAGGAGTTTTTCACAGGTCTTCTCCCCCTGCTCACCTTTCACCGTATATTCTGTCTCTGAGAACCGGGTCACTTCCTCCTGGTCATCTGAACATACTACAACCAGATATGTGCTGCCTGACATGGCAGACAGGTCAATCGGCGGTGCTGCATGATGGACATCATATCCTGCTGACTTCAGGATATCAGTAACCGCCCTGACTGCTCTTTCCCTGATCCTCTGTTCCATTACCATACTGGTTCACTCATAAAAAAGAACAATTTTTCTATCTCAATACCGGATAACATGAGTAATGAAAGATCCCCTCAGGTTTGTCAGCCATCGGATCGAGGACTATGCCATGCAGGTTACCTTTGATCCTGCGAAAGGAACCGGTTCTGTGGTATATAACCTGTCTCTTATTCATAAGGAGGATCTGGATACTGCACTTTCCGTATTCAGGGCGACATGCGAGGCAGGAGTCTCCCCGAGCGGTCTTATCAGGGTGATGAACGAGGGGGAGATTAACGATGGATTTCCCATCCCTGCCGGACACTGCGGATTGCTCACGCTCTGCAGTACCACTCTGGATGGACTGCTGGTCAGGCGCGGTATCCCTTTCAATCCCATCGGCGGGGGAGTTGTCGAGGTGATCGAGAATATTCCCCGCCGGTTCACCCACCTGATCAAGTATGAATATACCACCATCGATCCTCTTCAGGTTCTTGTCTCGCAGGAGATCACCTCGATTCAGAATGTGATGCGAACTGGTTCAGGCAATCTCCTCGGCAATATCCGCGAATGCCATATGGAAGCAGAGGACAAAGTTGGGGAGGTTCTTGAGGAGCTGAGTGAGAGTTATTTCACCGGAATTCTGGATCTCGGACTTCCCAATACCCCATGCCTTGGAGTTGCGGTGGATCCTCAGTACATGGGGGTTGCCGCGCTTGGAGGGACCAATTGGATGGCTGCACTGCGTGAAGAAGGTGTCTTCGTAAAAATGCAGGCAATGAAAGGGGTTATCGATATCTCCCGGATGGAATTTATCACCGATTTGTGACTGGGTGGACAGCATGATTTATACGCAAATAAGAGGATGAAATGATATGATGGACCTCCCGCTGAATAATCCTGACATCAGGTCAGGCTCAGAGATCCGTTCAGTACTTGCAGACCCGTCCTGCGCCTGTGACGGTCCACTATATGAGATGTATCGTGATGTTTACAAAACCGAAGCCGACCGACAATGGCTCGCTTCTCATCATCTCAGATACGACGTAACCCGGATTCCTGCACGAACCCTCTGCCGGGAACTCATCAAAACAAAGGGGCATTATCATCCGATGTCACCGGATGGACTTGCCTATCCGGAGATCTATGAGGTACTGGAAGGTGCGGCATATTACCTCCTTCAGAAGCGGGACCTCACCGATATCGCTCTGGTCAGAGCTGAGAAAGGAGATCTTGTTCTCATTCCTCCCGGATACGGACATATCACGATTAATCCTACGTCTGAAACCCTGACGATGGCAAACCTGGTCTCATCAGATTTTGCCAGTGAATATATTCCATACGAGCAGATGAAGGGCGGTGCCTACTATATCTTTGCAGATGGCACGATGAAGAAAAATCCGGTCTATCCTGCTGATATACCTGATATCCGGATTGTTGATGCAACCGGCACTACCCTTCCCGAGCCCCTCCCAGACAAAAGTCTGTATGATCTGATCGGTGAGGAGCTCAGGCTCCGATTCCTCAACTATCCCCGGGAGTTTGAAGATTATTATCCCGGTCTATATCTTTATCGCTGAACCGGAAGTGAATACGCCGGAACCTGTTTATGCTTTGCTGAATGGTGCCGGGCAACCACCTTTTTCTCGGTTTCACTCTCTGGTTTCCAGCCGTGAATATCGAGGTTCCTGATAGCGGCATCAATATCTACATATGCGAGACCGAGTTCTCCTTCATCGGTCTGTCCCTGCCAGAGCCCTGCACTTGGCGGGCGGGTGATGATACTCTCCGGCACATGCAGGAACCGGGCAACCTCCCATACCTCAGACTTGAGCAGATGAACTATCGGCTGGATGTCTGCGGCATTATCTCCGTGTTTCGTGCAGTATCCCAGCAGGTACTCAGTGCGGTTTGAAGTACCGCAGACAAGTGCTTGATCCTGGTTTGCTGCATAATAGAGGATAGTCATCCGCGTCCGTGCCATCAGGTTGCCCATCAGGTAGGGAGTTTCCACAAATCCGGGGAGCTGCCGGTATTGTTCGATGAATGGGGCAATTGGAATAGTGGCAATATTCAGGTTAAGAGATCTGCCAAGTGCGGAAACGTCCTCTGCATCTGCCTCAGGAGTGACAGAACTTGGCATAAATATCCCTCTTACCTGTTTTGCACCGACTGCACGACAACAGAGGGAGGCAACCACTGCCGAGTCCACCCCTCCTGAAACACCAACCACAAATCCTCGTGCCTGCGTCTCCTGTAGAATTCCGGAGAGCAGATTGCAGATCTGGTCTATTTTATCTGAGCACGGTAACATAGCCACCTCTATAGAGCTTCCCACTGATGAACAAAAAGGATATCATTTTTCCGCAGCCAGACCGGCAAGGTGGTCCCCATACCGGCGGAGGGCATGTGGTGCAGACGGATGGGACCGGGTATATTCAGCGAGAAGCTCCCGGACTGCGTTCAACCGGGGATTGCTGGTTTGGATCTGCAATGAAAGGTCATGAATCGGAAGGTGATGATGATGGGAGTAGATATCCAGTTCTGCTCCGGAAATCTCCCGAAACGGTTGCATCCAGGGGAGGGAGAGTCCGGTCACGGTTGACGAAAGGAGGGACTTGGTATCACCCCTGAGTAGTGAGGAGAGATTTCTCACTGCGATATCCTCCACCGTATCAGGAAGGGCTATTCGGGTTACCTGTGCACCCTTCGCAACCTCGGTGAAGGTGGAGTGCCATGAGGTTGATCCGTCCATTGGTGGGAGTACTTCCTCAACTCTGATGAGGGTGATGTCAGTACGCCTGCCAATCAGTCCCTTCAGGAAGAAGCAGAGTGCTTCCCCATGAGGCATATGGGGGAAGACACCGATTTTGTCTCCCTTCACAAGCCATGCCTGCTGCCTGATGATTCGTTTTGCCCGGCTCTCGATATCCGATGAGAGATGTTCGGCACAGAGGTGACGTCCTGAGTACCTCTGGTATATCGCTGCAGGTTTCGCGCATACAGTGCATTGCATAGTGCCTCCGATCAGACTTAACTATTCTCTGCCATAAACCCATAAGCTAATGCATATTTCGGCTGATCACATCAGGTCACTTCATAAGTATGAAATCAGAATTCTCCAGTCCCTGGAGTACCTGATGAGCCGGTTTGACTGGGTTCCTCTTGAAGATCTGATCAAAAATGCCAAATTATCGGCAAGTGAGGTGGATTACCGGGTACGCCGGCTTGTTGACTGGGGTATGATCAAGTTTACTCAGCATCCCTACCCGGGATATGCTCTCATCTATAACGGGTATGACACCCTTGCTGTCCAGCATCTTGCAAAGAAAGGGACCATATCCTCATTGGGATCTCTCGTCGGGGAGGGGAAGGAAGCTCTGGTCTATGAAGCCATCGGTACGGGACCGCTTATTCTGAAATTCCACCGGGTCGGGCAACGTTCATTTAAGACTGTCCAGCGTTCCCGGGGATTTCTTCCTGACAAGGGCCACTGTCCCTGGATATTTGCCTCCCATCTTTCCGCAGAACAGGAATATATCGCACTCTCCACTCTTTACCGGACGGTATCTGTACCGGTACCTCTTCTGATGAACCGCAATGTCGTTGCTATGTCTCTCATTGCTGGTGCTACTCTGAATGTGGTTACCCTGGATGATCCCCGGGACTTTTTTACCCAACTGATTTCCCATATCAGTGCTGCCTACAAACTGGGTTTCATTCATGGGGATCTCTCGGAGTACAATATCATGACTGAAGGGGACAAACCGGTGATCATTGACTGGCCCCAATGGGTTCCTCCTACTCATCCGAATGCCGATGAAATTCTGGATCATGATATCAGAACCGTCTGTCAGTTTTTCCGACGTAAATATAACCTGAAACCCGATCCCGATGAGCTCAGGGGCAGCGTGATCGGGTGAAGGTATTTGGTATTGATATCATCACCGGCTCGGTCAGATCCCGGACAGTAGCCCCGAAATACGCCCTCATTACGGTTGTTGATAAAACGATCGTTCGTGAGGAGAGTGTCTCTCTTTTTCGCCTTATCCGGCTGATCTACCGGGAACGACCGGATATTCTTGCGGTTGACAGTATTCAGGAGATTGCTCCCCATACACAGGATCTCTACCGGTTTATTGAACAGCTCCCTCCCCAGACGCGGCTTGTCAGTGTAACCGGGGGAGATAAACAGACCGGGCTGATTCAGATTGCATCCCGGTTTAATATCACCTTCAACCGGTTTGATCCCTATGCAGAAGCCCGGGCAATCGCTCTCGTTGCCGCTCATGGAACCGGCGTTGAAGTTGTGGCTTTTGAGAAAGAGACTGAAATTGTTGTATCGAGAAATCGATCTCCCGGAAAAGGGGGCTGGAGCCAGAACCGGTATGCCAGGAAAATTCATGGGAATGTGCTCACCTACGCCCGTGAGATTGAGCAGGAACTCCAACAAAGCGGCCTGAACTTCTGGAAGAAGGAGTTCAAGGCTTTTGGAGGGGTCTCCCGGGTAGTCTTTCATGTCAGGGAGAAACGGGAGGATGTCCGGGTTCCCTCATCACGGGGAGGGGACGTACAGGTTCGCATATCAGGAAAACGTCTGGAGCGGATTCAGTTTAAACCACTCTCCACCCGCCCAAGATATCTTATCGTGGGTATCGACCCGGGGACAACCGTGGGTATCGCCGCATTGGATCTGAACGGAGAGATCATCCAGGTACATAGTTCCCGCCAGATGAGTATGGGTGATGTGATTGAGTTCCTATACACCATTGGCAAACCCGTCATCATTGCGTCTGATGTCTCTCCAATGCCGTTCTCTGTGGAGAAGATCAGACGGGCATTTCAGGCGGTTGCATACACACCAAAACAGGATATCAGTGTGGAAACGAAGTATGATCTCGCCGGGGTTTACAAATATGCCAATGATCATGAACGCGATGCCCTGACCGCCGCAATTGAAGCATCCCGTTTCTGGAAACACAAATTTGCAAATGTCTTCAAGCGGGTTCCCCATGGAGTTGACATGGATGAGATCCGGGCAGGGATCATCAGGGGGAACTCGCTGGAGCATATCCTCGATGCCCTTCGCCAGGAAAAACGAACCAGTGAACCCAAGCGACCAGAGATCACCCTGGATGCATCAGATGATCGGGTTCGGGTTCTTGATGGACAACTCAAAGATCTCCGGGCTCTTTTTGGAGAGTTGCAGACAGAACTTGAGAAGGTGAAAGGAGAAAATAAACGGCTTAAAGGAGAGATCAAATCCCTGAAGAAGGCCCGGACGGATCAGGTCAATGCAGATCCGGAGGTGGCAAAGCGGGATCTTATCATCCAGAACCTCAAAAAACGCCTTCGCAGTGAAGAAAAGAATAATAAAAAGCTCCATCGCCGGTTACAACAGATGAAGGCTGTTGATGCCGGGGGGGAGGATCCGGGTGCTCTGGTGGTAAAAGTACTTGCCGATCTCTCGCGGGATGTCATCAGAACAGTGAGTGACCATATTGGACTTAAGGAGGGAGATATCCTATTTGTCCGATCTCCTGGAACCTGGGGAAAGAACAGCATTCATGATCTGGCACAGGCAGGAATCGCGGGGATCATTGTAGGAGGCCGGGAAGCAGAACAGATCCCGGACGAACTCCGCGAACTTGCTCTTACCCTTGAACTCCCTATCCTTCCAGGGAAGGCCCTTCCTATTGATATCAAGGGGGAATGGGGATATGGCAGTGAAGAGGCGTTTGATAAGGCCTTGAGTATATGGCAGGACAGCCTGGAAGAATACAGAAAAGGGAAACAGGAAGAGATGATAGAGGATATCTTTAAAGAATATCGTGCAGAACGGGAGCGACAGGTGAGAAAAGATGGATGACCGCCAGCTCCTCTCTGTCATCTGTCCGGTACTGGGTGATGAGGCCTGTGCTGATGACTGTGCTGTCCTACCTCGTATGACTGGGATACCAGTAGTCTCAACCGATATGCTTCATGAAAAAACCGACTTTCCTCGAGGAATGTCTGACTGGCAGATTGGATGGATGGCGATGGCAGTGACAATCAGCGATCTTGCCTCCATGGGTGCCGTTCCACGGTACCTTACCCTGGCAATAGGTCTGGATCGGGAGGACCGGCTTCCCGGTATTATCGAAGGGGCACAGGCATGCTGCACCCGGTTTGATGCAGGATACATCGGGGGAGATCTTGACGCCCATCAGGAACTAACCCTGGTCTCAACCGGTATCGGTGAGATCCCTGACGGCGATCCGGTCCGGCGATCCGGGGCAAAGCCAGGGGATCTTATCGGCGTGACCGGTATCCAGGGGAGAGCGATGGCAGGACTGCAGGGCGATGTTCGGTACTGGCGGGATCTTTGTGAACCCCAGCCCCGGGTGGAAGAGGGACTGGCCCTTCGCATGGCAGGGGTGACCTCCATGATGGACATCAGCGACGGACTTGCTCTCTCTCTTTATGATCTGATGCGTGCATCAGGGACAGGCTGTCAGATCTCTGCAGCTGCAATTCCCTGTGTTTCCGGATATCCGGATGAGGAACGTCTTACCTATGCTCTTTATGGGGGAGGGGATTTTGAGTTGATCTTCACTATCCCAAAGAGCCGGTGTGAAGGTTTGCCTGAGTCGGTATCCATCATCGGCGAGGTTACGACGAAAAAAGGGCTGTTTATTGATGATGAGATCCTGCCCGCAGAAGGGTATCGTCACCACTGGTAGGTATATCGCCAGTAATGGTAATTATTGGTAAACCGCGTATAACCCCGGTACAGATTGTCATAAATCCGGGCAATATAGATCTCTTCATTGATCTTTTTGAAGTAGGGATACGCCTCTGAGATTTTCCCCTCTTTATACAGAATTCTTCCCATACCATACAAGGCTTCATGGTTTTCCGGATCCAGGTCAATTGCTTTCTGGAAGTCAGCCATCGCCATGTCATCTTTGTCGATCATCTGATATGCTGCCCCACGGTTTACATATCCTACGGTGAGATTCGGACTCAGGTTGATGGCATGATTAAATGCTTCGATGGTTCCCATCGGATACCCCTGCTGGAAATGGGCATATCCTAGATTTACCCATGCTTCTGTGAGGTTTGGATCAATCTGGGTTGCCTTGAGGTACGCCTTTTCTGATTCATCATATTTTTTCTGCCGATCTGCAGCGTATCCGATATTCATCCATGCAAGGGTACTATTGGGCTGCGTTTTCAGAAGATCATCGTAAAAATGCAATGCTTCATCGCCCCGGTTTAATTTCCGGAGGGTTTCGATGAATCCCTGCCATGCAGAGTTGTGAGCCGGGTAGAGATCGAGCACTTTGCGAAACGCTGCTTCGGCTGTATCATAATCTTTTGTCCAGAAGGAAGCATCACCAACCAGATACCAGGAATCTACCGATGTCGGATCCAGTTTGGTTGCTTTTTTAGCGGCCTCTGCAGCACCGGAAAAGTCACCTAGTTCCTTCTTGGTCTTTGCCATGTACATCCAGGAAGCTGCATCATCCTCGTTGATCCGGGTGGAGTTTTCAAACTCTGCCAGGGCTTCCTGAAACCGGCTCTCCTGCATCAGGAGGAACCCGACATTAGTGTGCGTAGCATCATTCTCCGGATCCAGCTCCAGGGAGCGGTTGAATGCGGCAAATGACTCATTGTACCTGCCCTGGTTGGCATACGAAAAGCCCAGGTTTGACCAGGCACGAGCCGAATTGTTGTCTATCTGCAGAACCTTGTTTGAGATATTGACTGAATCCGGATACTGGCCCAGGTTGTTCAGCATTCGGGCAAGATTGACAAGGATATCGATATCTTCAGGATTTTCCTGGGAAAGCTGCTGGTACTTCTCTGCAGCTTTTTCCACCATCTGGGCTTTACTGAGCAGGTCGGCTTCAGTCTTCTGGTATTCCAGATTTCCTGGTACCAAAGCATTCAACTGGCCATAAGCCACTGCAGCCTCCCGGTACCGTTTCGATTTTTTCAGCAGATCTCCCAGAGCCTGCCACGAGTGGGTATCAGTCCGGTTGAGCATGAGAGCACGGTCATATGACCTGGCTGCATCATTGTACCGTTCCATCATCAAGTCGACTTCTGCTTTATGGGCCCACACCTGAGAACTATTCGGGCTCATATTCACAGCGGTTGCATAGATCTGCGCTGCATCATCATAACGCTCCTTGCTCACCATGAGATCTGCAAGTGAAATATAGGCCTGTCCATACTCCGAATGATCCGCAATCGTCTGCTTCAGGTCTGCAATCCCCTGATCCTCCTGCCCGGTTGCAAGCAAAATCTCTGCCCGGTTAACCCGGGATGTGGCATTGGATGGATCTAATGTCAGACTCTGATTGTAGGCGGACAAGGCTTCACTTGTCTGTCCTTTTTTCTCCAGGAGTTCTCCGGATATGAGCCAGAGTGAAGGGTCCGTGCTGTTCAGGGAGAGTGCCGCATCAATGAGTACCAGGGAGTCAGCACTGGTATTCGATCCTGTCTGATTTACTCCGGCTGCTTTGAGTGACTCCTCTACCTTGGTCACATTTACGGGTTTGTCTGTGATACAGCCTGCAGTCAGGATGCATATCACAATCAGAATAGCCAGAAAGCTGGCACCAATCAGGGGTGTATGGGTCTGAACTCTCTGTTCTGGCATAATATCGTTACATGAAGAAGAAATAGAACCACCTTGTGTTATCCGAAAAAAAGGTCAGAAAGCATCATTATACGGGGTGAACTTTGAGAGCCGGTATGCCCCGTCAATATTGAGGGTATCTGTATACCCTTTCTGGGTATCCGGTGTCATGGTAATGGTTGAAGCACTGAACTGGGCGCTTCCTATCACTCCGGTATCTCCTGAAGGCATGATCACCGTCTTCTTTTCTTCAGGGAAGAACCCCGGATCTGTTGGTTGATCAGTCCCTGAACCTTCCGGAGCCACCGTGATATAATTCAGTCGCCGATCGGTACTGGTTCCGGATATATCGGTGAATTGTCCTTTCCCTGTCTGATTATAATCCACCATGGTTGTTTCATAGGACACTGTCTTGCCTATGGTGAGAGACACATCATAGGTACCGGGGACCAGATAGGTATGAATGGGATACTGTTCTTCAGAGGTATTTCCATCTCCAAAATCCCATGACCATGTCTCCGGATATCCATATGAGGTATCATAAAACTGGACGGTAAATGGAGCATCACCTTTCGTCTGTTCTGCGGTGAGATTGGCAGCCATGGTGTCTGAGGTAAAGTATGACCAGGAAGGATGGCAGGTAAATCCGTCAGGAGATCCGAGCATAACCGGTTTTAATTTATATGCCGATACCTGACCGATGACAATCCCGGTCAGGATCACCAGCACGAGAAGCCAGACTATGTTCATTCTCCATTTCCTGTTCATATCCGAATTCCTGATGTGTAATCAAAATTTTTGAGCAGGTTCACGATCGTTCCGGTCACCTCTGTGCGATCACGCCATACCCGCTCTGATGAAGCATTTGTTTCAGAGTTTCTTCCTTCCAAGGATGTAACCACGAACTCTGTCCGTGCAGACCCGACTGCTCCTCCCGGGGCTGACTTGTTTGCCGCACTCATACTGAAGGTATATTTTACCACCCCGGGTACACTTCCATCTTCTCCGATGAGAGATGAGCGAAGTGATGACTCAATTGCGGCGTTTTCAACATTGGAGACCGAAGAAGAGGTATGTACGGAACTTATGAAAGCAGGATCAATCGTCTCTTCTCCGAGAACTCCACCACTGCAGAGCCCCAGGGAGACCAGCAGAATCACTACGATATACCCCTTCTTTCTTCCCATGGTTATATACCTGATAGTTTATCAGTCAAACCCAAATAGTTTCTTCCTATAAAGGCCTGGGAAAGGGAGATTAATCGCTCCCTACTTCTACGCCGGAGGTTGCTTCGAATGATTTGCCGAAGTTGAATATCTGACCGCTTACCTTGGTTGCATCATTGAAGGTCTTGGTGGTTGAGAGATTCGTGGTATTCTCGTATCCTTCTTCATTGGTGACGACAAAGTTCGTTGCTGCACTTCCTTCCGCATAGGGCAGTCCGGTGGACATATCCGGGTGTATACCCAGCGTGTATCGCATTGCTGCCGGAACGGTGTCATCATATCCGACTGACCGTGCCTGAGCAATCGTTGCCAGTTGTCCGGTGCTGAGCGAGACATCAGAGCTTGCCTGATAGTTACTATTGAATCCGCCAATGTATCGATCAATGATGGAAGATACCAGTACATTGTGGATAGACTGATTCATGGGGGTCCAGTTTCCGGTGGTGGTAAGAGTGAGTTTTTCTGAATTACTCATCTTGGATCCCTTGTCAGGATCCGTAGCGTAGGTTGCAACAATTGCAGAATCTATATTGTATCCTTTCTTATTCTGGGATCCCTCATCATATGTCTGATCCTTGGCGAGAGCAAGATACCCTCCGTTGGTCATCATATCATTCTTATATACAAGGTCAGAGGCTGCTGCACCCTGAAACAGGAATCCTTCCGAACGGTTAAAGTTGGCTGTGCTGATCTGAACCTGGTTTTGAGAGTCCATCATTCCAACCAACTGTAGGTTGGTGGTAGAGGGAACCTGAAAATTATTGGTCTTACTCGCATTCGGGAGACGATCTGCAGAAGCAATGACTCCTACAGATGCCACGAGAATAAGAGCAAGGATGACTGCTCCGTGCTTAATCATATATCTGAACCCCGGAATAATGCTGAGTATAGTTTTTCCGAAGCGGGTTAATAAGATGCTGGTTCAAAAAAAATCAGACGCCCAGATCGGAATTCGAATCCGAGTCGTCGGCGTGACAGGCCGACATGATAGGCCACTACACTATCTGGGCATTTTCACAAGGTCCCGCCTCCCGGATTTGAACCGGGGACATCGCGGTAGCTGCGCAGTTACCTCAAGCGGCAATCCATACTACAGCCGCGCACTCTACCAGTCTGAGTTAAGGCGGGATATTGCCTCAAAAGGTCGTCGTGAAACCTATATATATGTATCGTTAAATCGGTAAACCTTGCCCCTTTTCATTGAATGCCTCAATCCTGCACCATGCAACATTTTACCACAGAGGAAAGGAAAAGAGTAGGCATAGAAAGGGTTAGCGATGAGCCCCCTTCTCACACCCTGGAGGCAGGGGATATAGTGAATATTCCCGTGCAATACCGGACGGGGGGCTTGTCGGTAACCGCAAAAATGGTGTGTGCATGACGGGAATCCCAGATATTCTGTGGCTTGAAGAGATCCGAAAAGAAGATATTGCATCGGTTGGTGGAAAAGGCGCGTCTCTTGGTGAGATGGCGTCTATCGGCCTTCCAGTCCCTCCTGCGTTTGTGGTGACAAGCCAGGCGTTCCGCCGTTTTTTAGTGAAAACCAATCTTGAAGACCAACTCTATTCCCTTCTTGCTGAGGTGGATGTTGATGACAATGATGCCCTTGAAAAGGCTGCGGACAAGGCCAAAGAGATTGTGCATGCATCCCCGATGCCTGAAGATCTGAAAGCAGAGATTGCCCGGGCATACCAGAAAATGTCACGCGGCGGGGATATTGTTGCTGCCCGGTCCAGTGCTACTGCGGAAGACCTGCCTGATGCAAGTTTTGCAGGTCAGCAGGAGACAGTCCTGAATATCAAGGGAATCGATAATCTGCTCAAGGCAGTTCAGGTCTGTTGGGCTTCTCTCTACGGCGCACGAGCAATATATTATCGGGCGAAGCAGGGATTTGATCACCACACCGTCAACATCGCTGTCGTGGTTCAGCGTCTTGTACCTTCGGAGAAGGCTGGCGTGATGTTCACTTCACACCCGGTCACCGGAGAAACGCTTGCAATCATCGAGGGCTCCTGGGGACTTGGAGAATCTGTTGTCTCCGGATCAGTTTCTCCTGATAAATATGTCTTTGATCGACGGACGGAGCGGATTGTTGATAAGTTTATCGCCACTAAACGGATTGAAATTGTCGCTGATGGAGAATATGGGACAATAACCCTGGATGTCGCAGCAGATCGACAGGAGATGCAGGTGCTTTCTGATGAAGAGATCCGGCGTCTTTCGATCTATGGGATCGTATCAGAGGAACACTATGGTGTTCCCCAGGATATGGAGTGGGGCATCGTTGGAGATCAGATCTTTGTACTTCAGTCACGGCCGATTACCACGATAAAAAATAACGGGAAGAAAGCTGTGCAGAATTTGATAGATGCCGGATCCGGAGATGTTATCCTTCAGGGACAGGGGGCTTCTCCCGGTATTGCATCCGGAAAAGTAGCGATTGTGTATGATGTGAAGGACATCGGGAAGGTCAAAGATGGTGACATCATGGTCACCCGTATGACCAACCCTGATATGGTCCCGGCAATGCGCAAGGTTGCAGCAATTATTACTGACGAAGGTGGGATGACCTGTCATGCAGCAATTGTATCGCGCGAACTGGGAACCCCTGCGGTGGTCGGCACCAAGACTGCCACGCAGCTGCTGAGCGAAGGCCAGGTCGTAACGGTAGACGGAGAGAAGGGTCTCATCTATGACGGGGTTATGGAACTGGCGAAGCCGGAGATCGAAGGTGCAGGAGCCCAGATGGTGATGGGCGCCTCCAAACTCATTACGGCCACCTCAGTTAAGGTAAATGTTTCAATGCCGGAAGCGGCTGCACGTGCAGCAGCAACCGGCGCAGACGGGGTCGGGCTGCTCCGGATTGAACACCTCATTCTGGGACTCAATAAAACCCCGGGCTGGTTTATTGAGAGTCACCGGGAAGAGGAGTTCATCCAGGAACTGATGAAAGGAATCAAGGTAGTTCTTGACGCTTTCCCGGGAAAATCCGTATGGGTACGTACGCTTGATGCTCCCACCGATGAGTTCAGGAATATGCAGGGAGGAAAGAGCGAGCCGATAGAACACAACCCGATGCTGGGATGGCGGGGAATCCGTCGCGACCTTCAGAGCCCGAAACAGTTCCTTCTGCAGATTGAGACATTCAAACGGCTCTGGGATCTCGGGTATGATAATCTGGGTATCATGTTCCCGATGGTATCACATCCGAATGAATTCATCCAGGCAAAAGAACAGTTCCGTGCAGCAGGTGTTGATGTAGAGAATGTCGATCTTGGTATCATGATCGAGATCCCTGCAAGCGCCATCATCATCGAGGACTTTATCAAGGCAGGAATCAAGTTTGCTTCGTTCGGAACCAATGATCTGATCCAATACACCATTGCCATTGACCGGAACAATGAGAATGTGACCAGCATGTACTGGCCGAAGCATCCGGCAGTGCTTGCCTTAATTGACCGGGCCATCAAAGCATGCCGCGAAGGCGGGGTGGAAGTCTCCATCTGCGGTCAGGCAGGAAGTGAGCCAGACATGGTCACCTGGCTGGTTGAGCATGGTATCACCAGTGTCTCCTCCAACATCGACGCCATTGCCAAGATCCGCGAGACCGTTGCACGGACCGAGCAACGCATTATCCTTGAAGGTGCACGCAAGAGTTATGGTCTCTGATGGGCGTTCATCAGATGAACTCTTCTGTTTTTTAGAAGAGCAGCGGCGAAAGGACATCTCCTGGGATCATATCCTCTCTTCCATGTGCACCCCTCCGCATCCGGTGGCTATTCGTGCACATAACCTTTTCATGGAGACAAACCTCGGCGACCCTGGTCTGTTTCCCGGAACTGCAGCGATTGATGAGGGTCTGGTCCGCTGGTTTGGAGATCTCTTTCATGCCCCTGATGCATCCGGTTGTTCGACCTCGGGAGGAACCGAATCTAATATCCAGGTACTCCGGTTTACCAAGGCACGAAAAAAGGCAGATAACCCGAATATTATCGTACCGGCATCTGCCCATTTTTCATTTGAAAAGGCCTGCCGCATGATGGATATTGAGATGAAAGTTGCTCCACTGGATAGCGGCCTTCGGATGGATGCGGATGCGACCGCAGAACTGGTTGACAAAAATACCTGTTGCATCATCGGAATTGCCGGAACCACCGAGTACGGAATGGTGGATCCCATCCCGGCTCTTGGAAAGATTGCTCTTGATGAAGGGGTGCATCTGCATGTTGATGCCGCATTTGGCGGGCTTGTTCTTCCGTTTCAGAAAAACGGGGCTCCATTTGATTTCTCTGTTCCTGGAGTCGGCTCTATCGCTGCAGACCCCCACAAGATGGGCATGAGTACCATCCCTGCCGGTATTCTCATGGTCAGGGATGAACAGTGCTTCTGCGACCTGCTTGTCGACACCCCGTACCTTACCGTGAAACAGTCATACAGCCTCACCGGAACCCGGCCGGGTGCCTCGGTTGCCGGGGCATATGCCGTCCTTCATCACCTCGGAAAAGACGGGATGGAGGCGGTCGTTGCCGGATGCATGGAGAATACCCGGCGGCTTATCGAGGGAATGGAAGCATACGGCATTTCCCGGAGAGTAACTCCGGATGTGAATGTTGCAACGTTTGTCCATACGGAGATCCCTGAACCCTGGGTGGTCTCGTACACCCGGACAGGTGACCTCCGGATCGTCTGCATGCCCCATGTGCACCGGGATATCATTGAATCGTTCCTCGTTGATGTAGGTGAAAATTGTGCTTGAGCAATTGATTAAATCCCTCGAATCATGCCCTATTGTGAAAAAGGGCGAATACAATTACTTTGTCCACCCGATTACCGATGGCATCCCGTATATCGATCCGGTTGTCCTCCGGGAAGTTGCGGTTGGGATGATACGTCTTCTGGATCTCCGGAACGTGGATTATATCGTCGCTGCCGAGGCGATGGCCATCCCCATCGGGACTGCTATCTCTCTGATGACGGATATTCCGGTGAATATTATCCGAAAACGGTCGTATGGACTTCTGGGTGAGGAAGAGGTTGCTCAGAAGACGGGATACTCCAAAGGGCAAATGTTCATCAATGGCCTTTCCCGGGGTGATCGGGTTGTCATTGTCGATGATGTCATCAGTACCGGTGGGACCGTGAACGGGATTCTTGATACCCTGCAGAAGATGGGAGTAGAAGTTGCCGGAATCTGTTTTGCTATCAAGAAGGGAACACCGGAAATATCTATGCCCTACCAGTATCTCGTCGCGATCGAGGTGACCGATGCGGTGAGGATCATTGAACGAACACTCTGATCTGATTGCGACTCTGACTGCTCAAAAGGTACAACGGGTGGCTCTTCAGGCCCCGGAAGGACTGAAGAGACGCCTCTCTTCTCTTGCTGCAGATCTCCGTTCTGCAGGATTTACCGTTCTCATCAGTGGTGATCCCTGTTATGGGGCATGTGATCTGGACCTGGAGATCCTGAAGCATGCGGATATCCTCGTGCATCTGGGTCACGCTCCGGTGGATGCGACAGAACGGGTGATGTATGACATCTTCCGGATGGATTTTGATCCCCAGGTAGTTCTTGCGGCTGTTCCCCTGCTGAACGGACCCATCATCGGGCTGGTGACCACCGTGCAGCATGCCCATCTGATCCCGGCGATCCGGGATATCCTTCATGAGGCAGGATTTGAGGTACTGGTGACCGAGGGCTCTACCCGGACCCCCTATGCCGGACAGATTCTCGGTTGCTCCTATGAGGCTGCAAGAAAGACCGGAGTATCGCAGATTCTATTCATCGGGACCGGGGTCTTTCATCCTATCGGGGTACAGATTGCGACTGGTGCCCGTGTTATTGCCTGTGATCCCTTTACCGGGGTTGTGGAAGAAGTAGATGGTGAACGAATGCTTCGTCGCAGGTTCGCTCTGATTGAGCGGGCACGCAGGGCAGATCGATATGGTATCATCATCTCTCCCAAGACCGGCCAGGCTCGCCAGGAACTTGCGGAGCAACTCATCGCCCTTTCTGATCGGGCATATCCGGTTCTTCTTCGGGAAGTGACCCCGGATCAGCTCCTGAACCTTGGATTTCCCTGCTATGTGAATACGGCATGCCCCCGGCTTGCCTATGATGATCAGGTCCGCTGGCCGGTTCCGGTCCTCTCTCCCCAAGAGTTTGAAATCCTCTTCGGGGTTCGTTCCTTTGATGCATATGAGGTTGATGAGATCAGATGAAACTGCGAAAACTTGAGATGCTCCTTGAGAAAGTCGAAGGGTTTGCCAATCCCCGGCCGGATCGGGAGCAGTACCAGACTCCGGCGCCACTTGCTGCCCGGCTCCTCTATACTGCTTTTCTTGCCGGAGATATCGCCGGGCTCCGTGTTCTGGAACTGGGGTCCGGAACAGGAATACTCGGAATAGGGGCAGCCCTTCTTGGGGCAGGAGAAGTTATTGGTGCAGAGATGGATCCTGATGCCATCCGGATTGCGGCACAAAATGCGCAAACTCTGGGAGTGGACCTCATGCTCATTTCTGCTGACCTGACTGCTCCTGATGCCTCCGCTCTGATTCCTCACGCAGACACCGTAGTGATGAACCCCCCATTTGGAGCCCAGAAGGAACATGCTGACCGGCCGTTTATTGATATGGCACTTGAAAAAGCTGAAGTGGTATATGGAATCTTTAATGCCGGGTCAGAAGGTTTCATCAGAAATTATGTCGCTGATCGGGCAGAAATCACTGCGGTCATTGCTGCAGAGTTTACGATACCCCGGACATTCTTCTTCCATACCGATGATCACCGGGATATTCCCGTTGAGATCATCGTTCTCAGACGAAGAGATTCGTGACCTCTTCTTCTATGGTGAAAAAAAGATGAAGTTTCAAGTCTTTCTGTTGCTTAATCCTTGACCAGAATTGCCCCGATGCCGGCGAGCATAATACCACCAAGGAGAGCAACAATCCCGATTGAACCTTTTACCACGTTAATGACATCGGGAAGGAAGAACCAGATTCCGTACGCGCCACCGAGAATCAGAACGATTCCAACAATCAGCATACCAAGTCCCATTTTATCCATATGATTTTCCTCCAATGAGTCTGAACAGATATTGATAGAAGGATATTAATAAAATACGCCTGGCGTTATCCACTCAGGATCCGACAAAACCCTGCACATGAAAGATCCTGGTCACTATCCGCCGATAATTCTGCTTCTACGATCATACATACCTCCAGTGGATGTTCCTCGCGGAGGAGTTCGATTAATTCTCGGGGAAGGGTAATCGCGGTATGACTGGCATACGTCCCGATGGTTCGCCCGCAGGTGAACGCAGATCTTCTCCATACAAGGTCAGTCGGGTGGTCCAGAAGAAGACCCGGTGATCCTGAAGCAAGGATGGTTACCGTCACATCTCTGCAGGTGAGTGTGGTAGAAAGCCCGCTTCCGGGTATCTGCATCAGGGCTTTAAAATCCGGTGACAGATCAGAGGCTCCTTTTTCAGAGCGCACGGCGATGATGCAGTTACCTGCACTGGAAAGATGTTCTTCTGCGGTTATCTCGAAGGTTGTCTTATGGGTTGCAACAACTTCCGGGTGTCCGAATGCAAAAAAGTGTTCAACTGCCCTTGGCATTTATTACAGAGATATCGTCCATTGATAATGAATGGATACTATCGATATGTTCTGTGCAACCTGTGATGAAGAGACCGAGCACGAGGTTCTGAGCCGAACCACCAGCCAGGTGATCAAGTGCACTGAATGCGGGACCGTCTCGCGAATTCCGATACAAAAAGAACCGGCTCTCCTGCAGGTAAAAGCCATCGTCAGCAGGGAAAACACTTCAACCGTATGTACTTGTGAACTGGCTGAGGACGAGGTAGTTGAGGTTGGGGACAGCCTTATTGCAGAATGCGAAGACGGTGAAGGCGCCGGTGTCGAAGTGATGGCAATTGAGGTCGGAGACAAACGGCTGAAAAAAGCTGAAGGCGGCAAAATAGACACCCTGTGGACCCGGGTCATTGATCAGGTCGTTGTCCGGATCTCCGTCCATGACGGCTGGGAGACTATCCCCCTCTATGTACGTTGTGAAGGCGATGAGAAGTTCGTCGTCGGAGACGTCTACGTTATCAAAGGGGTAAAGGCACGAATCGGGCACATCCGAATGCGGAATGGTGCTGTTACCAAAAGAAAAGGAAAGTTTGAGGTAGCAAACACCATCAAACGGGTCTACGCATATCGCGTCTGACCTTTTTATGAGGATGTTGACAGTTCAGTCAAAGTGATGTCAATTGTTGGATATCCATAATTGATCGTCACATTCTCTCCAGACATTGAGGTGATGGTGGATGTCCGCAGGTAGGTGGACGGGGTTGAGTTATCAACAACAATCTGTGGGGATTCACTGAATGCAATCGGAACCTGGTCTCCAACCTTTGCACTGGCAAAGGAGTCCCCGGTGATATTGGCGAACTGTGCCTTGGTCATAGTCCGGGTCAGCTGATTTCCCATGGGGATGGTGATCGTCTTCGTTTCACCGACTTTCATCCCGAGAGTTCCGTAGGATATGGCATCAAGTTCAGGGCCAAACAGGCCAAAGTCAATGAGTCCACCCTGGTTTGAAGGATTTAATACCTGGATAGGAACAAGGTCCCGGGTTTCGGTAATATTTACCCTGATTGGGAGTTTATCGCTCATCAGAACAAGATTTTTTGCTTCCTGTGCCTGGAGGAAGATGCTGGAAGTGGTTGTTACGATGGGGCGGTTCTGTGCATCACGAATAGTAAAATCAAGAACTGCACTGTTCCCGGGTTTTGCCTGGCTGAAGATATTGAGCCAGGACATCCCGAGCATGGAAAAGACCATGAAGACCGCTAACAGGACACAAACGGTTACAATTCCGTATTTTGTCCAGTTTACCTCCTCCTTCTTTTCCACAGGCTTATGCCGGAATCCTTTCATCTCTAGTATGTCACTCTTCAATGAGATAAACATAATACCGGATTGCCGGGATTATAATCGGTTTCAATTCTATTCGGGCCGCCACTGATGAAAAATGTGGCTCCCGATAACTCCAGGAAAGAGAATCGAAGTCTTGAAGTCTGCCCAGACTGAATATGCAGTAATATGGATAAGAAGCGGGTCAGGGACTATATGACCTCTGATGTTGATACCATCAACAAAACCCAGACCGCGCGTGACGTAATCACCGCGATAAAAGTCACCTTACATGATGGGTTTCCGATTGTGGATGGCAATATCGTAATTGGGTATATCTCAGCCCGGGATCTTCTCTTTGCCCATCCAGATACCAAGGTCACCGAGATTATGAGCCACCACCTGATTGTTGCCGATCCGGAGATGGCAATAGGAGATGTCGCACGGGTGATCATCCGGTCCGGTATTCAGAAACTTCCGGTCGTCAACGAGAAGAATGAACTGCTTGGCATCATCTCCAACACTGATGTGGTGCGGTCTCAGATTGAGCATGTATCCCCGGATAAAGTGTACAAGCTCATGGATACCATTGAGCGTCTGCATGGGATCAAGCCCCATCTTGCCAAGGGTCCGGTGATGGTTCAGTCGCTCCTCCCAACCCAGTCCCGGATCTACATGGACGAGCTGGAGGGAAGGATTTATGAGATTAAAAAGGGGCTGGCCGAGCCGGTTATCGTCATCAGGAAACCCACCCAGAACATTCTGGTAGACGGGCATCACCGTGCCGTTGCGGCAAAAAAACTCGGGATCAAGATCCTCGAAGCATATATCATTGAGATTATGGAGGACTTTGAACTAGGGCTGGAGCGAACAGCACGGGCCATGAACCTGAAGACAGTTGATGATATTCAGATCATGGATTATGCCCGTCATCCACTGGTTGCTGGCACCCACCGGTTTGGGGGAGCTATTGTTGTTGGCGGGGATGCGATTCAGCCAACCGAAAAGAAAGGGACTTAAGACCCTTCACACCGCGTATCATACGCATCATTCAGGACATGCTCGGTGACAATTGTGCCGTCTGCAATGACCACATCTGGCCAGACCCGGGTGTTGGAATGAATGGTAACCTTGCTTCTGATGACACACCGGGGACCGATCACTGATCCGTGTTCGATACTACACCCTTCTCCGATCATCGTCTCATTATCCACAATCGTCCCGGAGAGCGATGAACCCTGTCCGATGACTACCCGGTTATAGATGGATGAGGAGAGGAGCCGGACATTGTTCCGGATTACACAGTTCTTGCCGATAGAGGTGTAGGGACCGATGAGGACATTGTCACCGATGGATGTACCGCTGCCGATTGCTACCGGACCGACGATCCTGCTGTTGTTCCCGAGGTAGATGGAGCTGCCAAAGTCCACCGGCCCCTGAATATTGGCATTCTTGACATCCAGATCTCCGGATATATTAGCATACTGCATATCCTGCAGGATCCATTTCTCAGCCTGACGAAGGGAAGCAGGGCTTCCGACATCTGACCAGTTCCCTCTGGCGAGCCATCCGTTCAGTGCCATGTTTTTCTCCATCAGGAGCGGAAAAAGGTCTTTGGCAAAGTCGAACTTCTTTCCGACCGGGATGAACTCAAAGATATCAGAAGAACAGACATACATCCCGGTTGAGGCCAGGTTGGAAAAGATTTGACCGGGACCGGGCTTCTCTTTAAACCGGCGGATCCGGTTCTCCACATCAATCTCGGCGATGCCATATTCTGATGGCTCATCAATGCTGATGAGACCGATGGTGACCACCGCTGCACTCTTCAGATGCTCCCGGTAAAATTCCAGAAGGTTGAGATCGGTGACATGATCGCCACCTACTACAAGGAATGGTTTGTCCCCAAGATGTTCACGGGCATTCTGGACACTGCCAGCGGTACCGAGTTTACTCTCTTCATATACGTAGGTGATATTTGCTCCAAGGAGCGCACCATCACCAAGAGCCTGCTCTATTGCGTCTCCTTTGTAGCCTAGGGTGATGATGATGTCGTGAAACCCGAGGTTTGAGAGATGGGATACCAAGTGTTCTATCGAGGGTTTGTTTACGATGGGAATGCAGGGTTTTGGACGCTCAAACGTGAGAGGCCGAAGCCGCGTTCCTTCCCCCCCGCACATGATGCAGACCTTCATATTATCATGTGTATATGACCTGCCTGAATATATGGGCTGGCAAAAAAAGGTCAGAGAGTATCCAGGCTTACGCCTTCAAAGTCCTGTGCAACTTCACTGATGTCCTGCACCCCGAAAGCGGTTTTGACTGCGGATATCTGGATTTCGGTTGCTGCTGCACACATATAATCAAGAATATCGATAGAGAGTTCTTTCTTGATCTTGCTCTGCTTCATCTGTTCGACCAGGCGGCCGATGGTTTCAGGGTCTTCTCCTCTGAGCCGTGCGAGACTGACTACACACATATAGATACGGGTGAGATTTCGATCGGTACCCGTAACGGTGTCAAAGAAGTTTCTGAGCACCTGGGCCTGGAAGATCTCACCACCCATGATACTGATTTATTCACCGATTAGTATAAAAATGTGGCGGGATTATTTTGCAGTGCTGACGATCTTGATGATATCCCCATCTTTGAGCAGTGCCGACTCTTTAATCCGCATCTTACTCTTGGCATCGATCGCGTAGAGGAATCCTTTCCCGATGTCCGTATGTACCTGGTATGCCAGGTCATGAGGAGTCGAACCCTTTTTCATGAGAAATGCATCAGGGAGAATCCGCCCTTTTGCATCGGTAAGATGGGTTTCATCTTCCACCGGATAGACCACGATCTGGTCAAGCAGTTCAAAGACCGCCCGGTTGATCATCTGCTGAACTCCGGTTCCGCCATAGACATCCATGAAAGCCTTGATCTTTGCCAGAGCATCTTTCTGTGCCTGGTTCAACGGGCTTCCTTCCGGAATCGTGAATGAAGTATCCCCTGGATGGTATCCAATCACCTTGTGCTCTGCCGCTGATCGGAGGGCAAGTTCAGCAGCCCCGGAAATGAGGTTGATTCCTGCTCCTTTGACCTTGGTGATGAGTGCTTCGGGTGCCTGATCTGCCTTGTTGCCAACCTGGATCATCGGCTTTGAGTACCGGAGCAGGATCCGGGCAAATTTCTTCAGGTCTTCAGGTTGTGCAGTCCGGAAGGTGATCCCGGACTCCCGCTCGGCATCAGCCACATGTTCTTCTCGGATCTCAAGACCGGCGAGAAGCTCTGCAAGTCCGGCATTCATATTGTAGTTCTTCACCTGGGACTGCCGCTGCATCTTGGGCCAGTGTTTCTCGATGATTCCGTAGAGCCACATGGTCATCTCGGTCTCAAGCATCGGTATCTCCTCGAGAGGATCATGGGTTCCGATCTCGTCAGGGGTCCCTTCGATATCAGTGGCCCCACTCGCGTCAACGACATGAATGATGGCATCTGCCTGCCTGAGATGATCAAGGAATTGATTTCCAAGACCCTTACCGGTATGTGCCTCCGGGACCAGTCCGGCAACATCGATCAGATGCACGGGGACGTACCGGATCCCATCCACACAGACTTCACATCGGTGAGGGAGCGATGTGCACGGACAGGGAACCCGCACATATGCAACACCCCGGTTCGCATCGATGGTGGTGAATGGATAATTTGCAATCTCAGCCGGTGCCATTGTCGCCGCCCGATACAGGGTGGATTTTCCGCAGTTTGGTTTTCCTGCCAGTGCAAGGGTGATCATAGCTCGTACCTTAAACCTTTGCGGTCTAACCGATATGTATGGGGTACTCTACCAAAAAAACCTGGTATTTTGATAAACCCGGGTCCGGGAATACCAAAGATGCCATACAGATAGCAATTGAACGGGCGAAAGAGGAGGGAATATCCCATATCATCGTCCCGAGTACCAGCGGAGAAACCGCACGGATTGCTTCTGAAATGATGCAGGGAACCGGATTATCCCTGATCGTGGTGACCCATGTCGTTGGCTTTTCCCATCCTGGTGTCTGGGAGTTTGATGCCTCCCTGGCAGACGAACTCCGCTCTGCAGGGGTTACCATTATTACCGGAACGCATGTCCTGTCCGGTCTTGAGCGCGCGTTTTCCTCCTCACCAAAGGTGAGTGGTGGCTCCAGGAGTGAAGCAGTAGCTGAAGCACTCCGGCGGATCATCTCCATCGGTCTGAAAGTTGCTGTGGAGTGTACACTCATCGCTGCAGATCAGGGTGCAATCAACATCGCCGATGAAGTAATTGCTCTGGGTGGGACTGCAAGCGGGGTTGACACGGTCTGTGTGATCCGGCCTTCACATACCAGCCGGTTCTTTGATCTCCAGGTCCGTGAGATTGTGGCAATGCCCAGGGACCGGTGACCATGATCCTGAAACCGTTATCTGATGCCATCAATCTACTCCGGCAACCAGTGCTCTGGCTACCGGGATTGTATGCCGGAATCCTGGCAACTGTCTTTTTGTGGTTGTCGTTTAGTGGCGGGCAGTTTATCGCAGGAAAACTACTCTTTCTGGGGGCAGTCATCTTTCCGTTTCTGGTAGCAGGAGCCTTAGGATGCATGAAGACCGGAGATTACTCCGTGGGGATTTTTGCACGATCCGCCATCAGGTATTATTTCCCAGTTCTTCTCCCGGTGATCGTCGTCATTGCCATCATCTTTCTGCTATTACTCCTCTTCAGTATCCCCTTTGCCATCGCCGGGCTTGGGTCTGATCCGGCAATGATTGGTGGACTGTTTATTGGAATTACTGTCCCTGTTCTCCTTTTTGCCTTCTATAGCGACAACGTTGCGGTCACTGAAGACCTGAAAATTCTGGGTACCCTGAAACGGAGTATGATTCTCACCTCCCGTTCATTTCTTGCAGTTCTGGGATGTCTCATCACCAGCATGATCGCAGCCGGAGTGCTGAGTATCGTCCTTGCCACGGTATGGGGTATGATGCTTGCTGATAAGTTTGCCCCGTACGTCAATCTTGGATATGCAGAGCAGCAGAAAGTCTTCTCCGGGTTTGGACTTGCAGACTGGCAGAAGATCCTGGGCTCTGATGGAATTCTGGTTACTGCAGTCGTTCTGGGCCTTTATAGCATGGTGATGGTGGTGTTCTTCGTTCTCCTAAAACATCAGTCCTATCGGTACGTATGTGCCATGCCTGAAATCACTCCCCCTACGGTAGGCGAGTATGATGAGAAAGGGCGTTGGTATAAGTACTAATCACCAACCCGAATACTTTTTTAAAAAAGAGGGGAAATCCCTACCCAGAGAAGGGAGGTGACGAGGCCTCCTCCCAGGGTTGCCAGGAGATTGGTTCCGGCATTCCCGATAATGTGTTTATTTTCCAGCACTTCTCCGATGAAGCTGTCGATGTTTGCCCCGATCAATCCCCCGATAACCGCAGCGGTGAAGGTTGGCAAATCGGCAACGCCAAGGAGCACGGCACAGGCACTTACAAAGACAGCAGCAAAGAGTCCAGCAATTTCCCCGGTCAGAGAAACCCCTCCGTTTGTTCCTTCCGGAACCGGTTTCATCGTGGTTATCAGGTAGGGTCTGCCTGAACAGACCCCGATCTCTCCGGCAACCGTATCAGCAGCAGCGGTTGCGACACTACCCAGATACAGGGCAATAAAAATCGGCTGCTGCGTCACCCCAAAGCATACTGCGGCAATGACGGAAACCAGTCCGTTGGCAAAGACATTGACATATCCCCTGACTCCTCCTTTCTCCTGCTCCACATGAAGACTCTTCTTATATTCAATCTGGTACCGGGTTGAAGCTGCACCGATGATAAAAAATGAGAGCATAATTAAAAACCAGGAGATGCCCGCAAAGACGATGAGAAGAATTCCTACCAGGGCTGCAGAGAAGAGCCCGGGGATATCCGCCGTCTTGAGGCGGTATGCAAAGTAGGCAAATCCGAACGAGATGAAGACTGCCGTTGCCACCACTGGGAGTTCTGCCTGAAATTCGAGATCTTCTATCAGAAGCATCGCCATAGCAACACCCAGAAGTTCTCCGGTGAGAGCATAGGGGTTTTTGACCAGGATAGTGTGGAGAAGAACCGCAACAATCACCCCGACAACGGCAGATAACCAGGTTCCGCTGCTGGTATACATCATCACGAGAGATGCAACAAGAAGCCCGCCAATCAGGGAGAGTACATATTCAGATGGTCTCCCTGCAGAGTACGAAAAGATGAGCTGGCGGATTGACACGATCAACACCGCAGCACAGAGAACAAAGACCGGGAGAATTCCAAAGAGACTTAAAACACCAAAGAGGAGAATGGCTATAGGAAGGGAAATCTGACCAATCCGAATATAAATCAGGGCAGAGCCGATGATAAGAATGAGACCTGCCATCCCGGGGGGCATCTGTGGCGCAAGCAGAGTCAGAATCACTGCGGCCAGAAGCGCCAGCCACTTTCCGGGAATTATCATACTCATATCATAGTTTTTTTCATCAGATAAGGTATCAGTACCCGGGGGATGGAAATCCTTTAACTCTCGGGCTCATATCGTACCCTTCAATGTGCTCAGAAAATAAAACCGGTGCGGGAGCATCCGCCTCGGTGTTCAGTTCAGTCTTCTTTTTCGCTCTCACCTGTATGCTGGTGACTATCGGGATTGCCAACGCTGCTCCTTCCTTCTCCCCGTCAGAAGGTAAGATTCCTCTGAAAGTACAGTTCAGTCTCCCGGGAGGGGAAAGCTGCGACAGTGTGAAATGGGATTTTGGTGATGGAAACAGTTCAACAGCAATCAATCCTTCGTACACCTACATGAAGATGGGTTTCTTCAATCCAACCTGTGTCTGCACTCTTCCCGGAGCTACGATCACCTATATGTTTGACAAGATCGTCCCGGCAAATGCCGATATGTCTGACGAATACAGTGACGCACTCCAGTATCCAACCGGAACAACTCCGGTAATCCAGACAGAAAACCTCTCTCTCAATGATCTGATCAAACAGGGAACCGGTCTATACTCCCTGGGTCTTTTCCCTGAGGCGGCATCCTCCTACAAGAAAGCCATAGAACTTTCAAAAGCCATGAATGTGAATACCCCGGATACGGAGATTCTCACGATGTATGGTAATATTCTGGTCGCTCTCTCCAGGTGGGATGAAGCAGAGAATGCCTACAATCAATCCCTGTCCATCAACAAGGACTCAGAGGTCCTCAATGCATATGGTGGGGTGCTGACTAAACTCAAGAAATATGATGAGGCTCTTGCAGCATTTAACCAGTCCCGTGATATGAGTGCTGATAATTTCGGTGCCTGGGCGGGAACTGCAGATGTGTACATGGCAATGAAGAAACCGGTAGAGGCTGCTGCTGCATACAAGAGTTCATTGGATGCGAATGAGAACCAGGCCTCTGTATGGAAGAGTTATGGAGATGTGCTGATAACCTTACAGAAATATCCCGAAGCAGTCAGTGCCTATGAGAAGGCTATGGCCCAGGGAATCTCAGGATCTGATATCTATTACAAATATGGCGAGGCACTGCGCAAAGTGAACCGTGAAGGGGATGCTCAGGCTGCCCTTTCCAAGGCACGGAGTATGCAGGGGCCTATCTACTCTTCTATCAGTGATGTCACCCCGATCTGCGTAACTGCAGGCGGGGCGATGGGATAGTTTCTCTTTTTTTCCAGATTCTCTGTATCCATCGATCTGCAGCCATCAGTTACATTACCCAGCGCTCACAAACGGATAGGAAATGCCCTTGTCCGATCCACTTCCTAAAAACTATGAATATCGCGAGGTAGAGACGCGATGGCAACAGATCTGGAAGGATGAAGATCATTACTTCCAGGAAAATTCAGATAAGCCGCAGTTTGTCATCGATACTCCTCCGCCATACCCTACTGGTGAGTTTCACATAGGGAACGCCTTTAACTGGTGCTATATTGATTTCCTCGCCCGATACAAACGGATGAAAGGGTTTAACGTGATGTTTCCCCAGGGATGGGACTGTCACGGGCTGCCAACCGAGGTGAAGGTTGAAGAAACCCATAAGATCACCAAGAATGATGTTCCGAGGCAGGAATTCCGCGAGATGTGTCGCACCCTGACGGTGGGCAATATTGAGAAGATGCGGGCATCCATGCGCCGGATGGCCTTCTCCATCGACTGGTCGCACGAATACATCACGATGATGCCGTACTATTACGGCAAAACCCAGCTCTCGTTCCTTCGGATGATGAAGGCCGGGCAGATCTATCAGAGTGATCACCCGGTTAATTTCTGTCCCCGGTGCGAGACCGCTATCGCGTTTGCTGAAGTGAACTACAGCGACCGGACCACCTCGCTGAACTTCTTTAACTTTAACGGAGTGGAGATCGCCACCACCCGGCCAGAACTTCTCGCTGCCTGTGTCGCAGTTGCCGTGCATCCCACGGACGAGCGGTATGCGGGGAAGAAAGATACCACCCTGAAGGTTCCGCTCTTTGGCCATGAGGTTCCGATCATCACTGATGAAGCCGTTGATCCCTCATTCGGATCCGGTGCGGTGATGATCTGTACCTTTGGAGACAAGCAGGATGTCATCTGGTGGAAGATTCATGGTCTGCCGCTTCGCAAAGCGATCGACAAGACCGGGAAGATGACCCCCATTGCAGGGAAATACGCAGGGATGACCTCCGGCGACTGCCGTAAGGCAATCCTTGCCGATATGGAGGAGCAAAGTATCCTGATCCGCAAACAACCACTTGAGCAGCGGGTAGGAACCTGCTGGCGTTGTAAGACTCCGATTGAGATCCTCTCAGAACACCAGTGGTTTGTCCGGATTCCCCACGAAGCATCACTCAAGGCTGCAAAGGAAGTGAAGTGGTATCCGGAGCACATGTTCCTCCGAATGGAGAACTGGATCGAGCAGATGGAATGGGACTGGTGTATCTCCCGTCAGCGGCTCTTTGCAACGCCAATTCCGGTCTGGTTCTGTAAGGACTGCGGCGAAGTGATGATCCCTGAAGAGGCAGATCTCCCGGTTGACCCAACCATTGACAAGCCGAAGAAACCCTGCCCGAAATGTGGCAGCAGTTTGTTTGTTCCGGAATCTGATGTGCTGGACACCTGGATGGATTCATCCATATCAGTTCTGCACGTCACCGGCTGGGATGGCACCCAGAAGACACCGCCGCTCTTCCCTGCCCAGATCCGCCCCCAGGGGCACGATATCATCCGCACCTGGGCGTTCTACACCATCCTTCGGGCAGTCTCCCTGACCGGTGGAAAACCATGGGAACAGATCCTGGTCAACGGGATGGTACTGGGAGAAGACGGGTTTAAGATGAGCAAGAGCCGTGGCAATGTCACGGTTCCAGAGGAGATCCTCAGCCAGTATGGTGCAGACTCCCTGCGGCAGTGGGCTGCCGCCGGAGCTTCAACCGGATCTGATATCCAGTTTAACTGGAATGATGTGGTAGCCGCAAACCGGTTCCTGACGAAGATGTGGAATATCTCCCGGTTTGCTCTGATGCAACTCTCCCGTGAACCGTATAACGAGAATGCTCCGGTGACGGCCCTTGCAGACCGGTGGCTCCTCTCCCGGCTCGATAAGACGGTTTGCGAAGTCTCTGAAGCGTTTGAAACCTACCAGTTTGACAAAGGGCTGCGGGCAATCCGAGAATTTGCCTGGGATGTTCTTGCTGACAACTATATCGAGATTGTCAAAGGAAGACTGTATGGGGGCGCTGGCCGGGGTGGTGCATGTGTTACCATAAAGACTGCGGTGAACACCCTATGCCGGATGCTGGCTCCGTACACTCCCTACTTTGCTGAAGAGATCTGGTCAGCGGCATTTGAGGGCTCGGTCCATAAGCAGCCCTGGGTTGACTTCACGTATGCTGATCCAAATGCCGCAACAGATGGAGAAACCCTGGTCCGGGTGGTCAGTGAGATTCGCCGGTACAAACACGACAAGAACCTCGCCTTGAACGCTCCCCTCGGCACGGTGACCGTATACACTCCGGCAGTCATCAACGATGATGGGGATGGCAGTCAGGCAACGAACTGCAAACTCCAGTTCGTTGCAGGTAAACCTGAACTGAAACAGGTGGTTACCGGAGTGTCATTCAATATGGGTATCATCGGCCCTGCTCTCCGTGGGCAGGCGAAGGGATTCATGCAGGCTGTAGAGGCACTTCCAAAAGATCTACTGCTGAATATGCCAAAGACAGTGCAGGTCGGAGCAGAAGAGATTGTCGTTCCTGAAGGATCTGTTATCCCCAAGATGTCGTACACCGTTGCCGGTGCAGCGGTGGAGATCATCACGGCAGAAGAGAACCTGATCATCACCGTTGAAGAATCAGCCTAATTCTGTCTCACTTTTTTTGAAAATGCTCGGCATTTTCATCCGTATGGTCTGATGAAGATAATCGTACCATTTTTCATATCCTGTAGGGCAAATACCGGATTCTGGTCCTGGGTGAGGAAGATGACTCCTGGATTTCGTGCTGAGGATTTACGGTTTTTCCCGGTTGCCTCTCCGTCCTGAATGGTCCAATATTCTACCGTTTGGTTGTATAATATTTTACTACTCCTCTGGGCAATCTATGATTGTGACAGGTTTATCATATTCTCTATAGCCGGCTCTCCTGCCGACTCATCTGTTTTCTGACACTGAATCGAAATATTCTGCCTGTCGTGGGCAGACTCTCATCTTTTCAGGGTATCAGAAGGCTGGTGCATCTATGAGGTAACCTGAATGTATTGTCACAAATATGAGCAAGATTCGGAACATAAACCATGAAAATATTCGTTATTTTGCAAGCCCTGGCGATTTTCCTTGTTATCGGGAGTGTCCTGGCAGCAGACAATACCTCCATTGCTTATGCCTTATCTGAAGGTGTCAGTGGGGATGAAACCTCAACTGTCTCCACCGATCCCGATTATGAAACGATATTTCCTAGTGACAAAGTTCAGCGGATTGATATCGCCGTCACTCCGGAAAACTGGCAGAAAATGCTTGATAATATGACTGAACTCTATGGAGAGTTTGGCACAGAAGAACAGATGCATATGCCCGGCAATTTCTCCCCGGAAAAACAGGGAACACCGGGTGCAATGCCCATGGATGGGGGTCCGGGAAAGAAGATGGATACCAACCCTGTCTGGGTTCCGGCAGATGTTACCTTCAATGGGACAACACTCGAGGATGTTGGAATCCGGTTTAAAGGCTTTAGTTCACTCTCCGGGTCCTGGAGAGAGGGAACCAATAAAATCTCCCTGAAACTGGATTTTGATCATTATGAAGATGACAATCCGGAACTGAAAAATCAGAAACTCAATGGCTTTGGTGAAGTGAGCCTGCAGAGTGGCTTTGGTGATAACTCTCTCATCAAGGACAAGGTTGTTGCGGAGATCTTCCGTAGTGCCGGAGTCCCCGCCCCTGATACCGCATTCTACCGGGTGTATCTTGACACCGGGAATGGCTCCACTTATGCCGGTCTCTACACTATGATAGAGGATGTCGCAGACACCATGCTAGAGACCCAGTTTGGGGATGACTCCGGAAACCTGTACAAACCTCAGGGTGAGCATGATGCCACCTTTGTGAATGGAACGTTCAATGAGAGTTTCTTTGAAAAAGAAACAAATAAAAAAGCAAATGATTTTTCGGATCTGGAAAACCTGTATGCGGCATTGAACTCTGACCTCCGTACTTCAGATCCCGCAGCCTGGCGTGCCGGACTGGAATCAGTCCTGGATGTGCCGGAATTCCTCACCTGGCTTGCAACAAATATGGTAATCCAGAACTGGGACACCTACGGGTCGATGGCTCACAACTTCTATCTCTATACCAACCCCGAAACCGGTCTTATCACCTGGATTCCCTGGGATAACAACTTCGCTCTCCAGAATAACACCGGTATGGGAGATGCGGATCGCCCTGGCTTTGGCAATGAAACCCGGGAGAATTTCCCGGCAGAAATGTCCGATCAAATGCCCATGCCTCCCGGATTTGGGAACATTACCGAGGGTCCTGGACATGGTGCTCCAGGTGGGGGAATGGGAGCCAGTACCCGGAATCTGAACCTCTCGAATGTGACTGATGACTGGCCTTTAATCCGCTATCTGATGGATGATCCGGTATACTATGCCGACTATGTTGCAGCGGTTGAGAAGGTGATCAATGAATCCTTTGATCCGGAAGAGATGGCAGCATTGTACACAAAGAACCACGATCTCATCAGTCCGTACGTGGTAGGAGATGAAGGAGAACAGGCCGGATTTACCCATCTGAAAGATCCCCAGGACTTCATCGACTCCTTGGAGACGCTCACCAACCATGCTTCTTCCCGTTATAATGAAGTAATGACGTTCCTTGCCGAGGAAAAAACCAAAGGGGGTGTATCATGAACACTCCGGAGGCACTTACCGATTCAGCAGAATCCCTGAATGCGGCATTGGGGCGATTCCGTCCGATTACTGTTGCCGAGATGGAACATGCCAGTCTTCAGGATCGGCAGGAAGCGAAATATCTCCTTACGGCAGAGCAGGCATGGGATCTCATCTCCCATCTCCCTGATTCCTACCAGGTCTTTGAGGTTGACGGGAAGCGGGTACAGACATATTCAACCACCTACTATGACTCCCCGCATTTCAATCTCTACCTCGAACATCATAATGGGAAGAAACCCCGGTATAAAGTCCGGACCCGTTCGTACGTCGGTTCAGACCTGAACTTTCTCGAGGTCAAAGAGAAGAAGAATACCGGAAGAACCGTGAAACATCGTCTACAGACAGACGGTCTGCTTACCCGGCTTGGTGCTGATATCCGGGGTTTTCTCACCGATAGTCTTCCCTGTGATCCCTCCCAGTTCCAACCGGTGTTAGTCAATGATTACCGGAGAATCACTCTGGTATCCTCAACTGATCCCGAACGGATCACCCTGGATATCGATCTCACCTTCACCTGTGGTGAATCCGGAGTTACCCTGCCGAGGATTGTGGTTGCTGAGCTCAAACGCAGTTCTGCTCATCTGCACACTCCGGCTTACGACTATCTGACCACCATGCGGGTAAAACCCAAAGGATTCTCCAAGTACTGTATCGGGATCTCGCTTCTGTATGGAAATCTGGTAAAATGTAACAACTTCCATATGACTCTGCGATTGCTTTCGAAAATGATGCAGGGAGGGCCAATACGATGGTAGTCGTTGAGTATCTGACATTCGTTCTTGGGATGGTCCTGAACCTGGCCTTGTCCTTGGTAATTGTTCGCGGAGTATATTATCCGAAACGGCGGGTGCATGATTATATCTTCACCTTCCTTGCTTTTTCCACGGTGATCTACCTGGTGATGGGGTTGTTCAGTTCGGTTGAACTCTCTATCGGGGTCGGGTTCGGGCTGTTTGCCCTGTTCTCCGTGCTCCGGTACCGGACCGACACCGTCCCTATCCGGGAGATGACGTACCTCTTTGTGATGGTTGCTCTCCCTATCATGAACTCCATCCTGTTCAACAGTGGGCAATATGTCAATCTCGGTCTCTCTGATCTCATGATCATCGGGGTGCTCTGGGTTCTTGAGCAGAAATGGGGCTTCTCCTATGAGCAGAAGAAGATGGTCAGGTACGAGAAGATTGAACTTGTCCATGCAGACCGGAGGGATGATCTGATTGCCGATCTTCGCATCCGGACCGGTCTTCCGGTGACCAGCGTGGAAATCATGGAGATTGACTTTCTGCGGGATAGTGCAGACCTGATGGTCTCGTATGAGGAGAATGCCCCCATCGTGCCCCGGGATATCTCCCCCAGTGACGCATTACCTGGGACTTCCCCGGCTGCTCCCGGATTGCCTGAGGGATCTCCCGGGCAATAATCCAGTTTTTTGAGGAATATGGGTGATATTGTGTATTTCTTGAGTGGAACGGAAGACTCTCAGGGAGATCCGGGATTTCGGTTCTCCTTTCGAATTTCAGGTCAGATTCTAAAGCTGATCCTGCTCTGTATCATACTTTCCCCGGCATCCTTCGCTGACCGGCTTCCCACCGCTGTTCCGGAGACCCAGCTCTTCACCATTGATACGATGGTCGATGCAGTGGGATCGATTGATGAAGCAACCCGCTTTGACTGGACAACAGTAAAAAATGGCACCGTCTCCTCTGATACCACTCTCGGGAAAGGGGAGATCGTTTCCGCAGTGGTGTACGCGGACACCCTGCTCTCGAACGGAGGAAACATCAGCGAAGTGAAGAATCTTGGATTTGATTCTGCATCGATGAGTACAAAATCGTTCAATATCGATTCTGAAAAAGTACTTACTTACACCAGTGCAGAGGGATCCCATCTCGTGGGTGAAGAAACACTGCTCCTGAATGTTGCAGGGAACTATTCGAGTGATAAAACTGACTCTATCCGATGTGTTCTGGCAACTTCGGATACCTATACCTACCCTGCTTTCTGTAATGTGGTGAGGGCAAAAAGCGAACTGGTAAACCTCAATTCAGGACAGATCTCTACAAAGGGTCAGATTCGGGCTCTGGGAACCAGTTCGAGTACATCTGCAGGCCTCAACTATCAGATAGCGGTCACTCCAGACAGCGGGTCCGGGCTTACCACTGCACAAGGAACGGTGAAGACTGAATTTGCCGGTAGTATTCTGGAAGCAAGGGATGCAAAGAAGAGCACGGGTTCTTCGTCTAAGAAGAAGAGTAAGACCACTTCATCCTCTGACTGGAATACCACGGCGGCGACAAATGAGTGGAAAGATGCTACCGAGGTGACCGGTGGGATTGTGAATCTACAAAAGGTCTTTGGGTACCAATCAGGCATGAGAGTCTGATACCTCTCTTTTTCGAGGAAATTTATCCGGATCGAGAAGTATTTAGCCAGTGAAGGCCCATCAACAGACTGATATGTCTCCATCCGGCTCTGATAATCAGGATGATCGCACGATCATTTCGGGAAACGATCCTGAGTTCATCAGTGAACTGGCCGATTATCTGGATACGCTGTCAAGCCCGGTGAGACTCCATATCCTCACTTTTCTGGGATCCCGGCCCCGGACAATCCGTCAGGTCTCTCATGAAATTGGGACCAGTTATGAGAATACCAAGAAACATCTAACCCGGCTTTTAACTCTGGGAATCATCAGAAAAGAGATCGGAGTCTCTCAGGATCTGATCAACCACGGGCAGCCGGTGTTCTATTATTCGCTGGAGCCCGGATCCCTGGATCGGCTCATCAAGAGTATGGGCGTCTTTACCTCCATCACTTCCGGGTCAGATCCTGCCCTGCATCATCAGGTGATGCATGCTACCCGCAGCCTCTCTGATGTGTTCCCCCTCACTTTTCCTTCCCTGACTCTGAAGGCAGGGCCTGACGCCGGACGGGTATTTCCGCTCACCGGGGAGATGTACCGCATCGGAAGGGAAGAGAGTGGGTGGGACAGCCTGGTCCCTGAACCCGCTGTATTGATCCAGGAGGCATACCGGTCGGTGAGCCGGGTATCAGGACCTCATGCATGGGTATTTCGCAAAGGAGATTCCTGGCTGCTGCGTGATGGAGAGAGTAAAGGGGGAACATTCCTGAATGGCAGGCGAATCTCCCGGGAAGAACCGGAAGTTCTCTCTGACGGGGTGATCATCGAACTCGCCCAGGGGCCGCTTGCTGCCTGCCTGATATTCACCCGGATTCCACCCGCAGATTTTGATATCAGGGAAAACTCTCCGGAACTGGTATGACGACAACAATCCTCCCTGATATGCAGGTTCCGGTCTTCCCGAGACGACCGGATATTTTGGATCAGGCATTTCATATCATTCTAGCCGGAAATTACCTCCTGGTTTTTTTTCTGGCTGAAATGAGTGAATTCTCTTCCCTTCACGCCTGGGGATCCCGGCAGATCACCCCGTCCCTCTTCCTGGGATTTCTGGTCATTCTTGCCGGTCTGCACCTTGTATTACTTTTCCCGACATTCTCATCACGACAACGGCGTCGGATTCTCGGAGGGCTTCAGGTGGCCTGTGGTATTCTCACTCTGGGAATTCTTCTCCTATCCGGTCCTTCCATGACTCTTCTCCGGGTCTCCAGTCCCTCTCCTCTGGTGGTATTTGGTCTGCTCCTGCTCACTATCTGTTATGGGATCGTGCAGTTCCCTGGCAGAAAAGATCCTCTTCCCGGAGGATATCCTGCAGACCTTCTTGCCAGCAGATTCCCCGAAAATCTCCGGCCCCGGTATGCGGAGGTCAGGTTTCTTGCCTCCGGCGGAGTCGGAACGGTCTGGTATGCCCGGTATGCCGGTGACGGGCAGGAGGTTGCCATCAAGATCCCTTCCCGATCTGATGAACAGACCGGCCGGGCGTTTCTTCAGGAGATCCAACTCTGGAAGGAACTGAATCACCCGAGCATCGTCCGAATTAATGCAGCAAATATTCTCCCGGTCCCCTATGTGGAGATGGAATATCTCCCCCGGTCTCTGGCGATGATTCCGGTTCCGGTATCCCTCCCGGAAACTCTCCGGATTATGCTCCCCATTACCTCAGCCCTCTCCTATGCTCATCAGCAGGGAGTGGTCCACTGTGACATCAAACCAGGTAATATTCTGCTGGATCGGGAGGGCAATCCGAAGATCACGGACTGGGGTCTTGCCCGGGGAAGAGATTCAATCTGGGCAATACATGGATTTTCAACCCGGTATGCGGCTCCTGAACAGTGCGGCCCTTCCCCGGACTGCGGGCCGGGTGTTGATGTGTATCAGGCCGGCCTGATTCTCGCCTGGCTAATCACCGGAGTAGCCGATCTCCCATCTGAAACTGAGCCCGTTTTTTCCGATGATCAAGTAAAGGCAGTATACACCATAATTATCCGGTGTCTGAACCAGTGCCCCTCAGATCGGTATGCTGACTGTACTGAACTGTATGATACTCTCAATTCGTTGGGCTAGTCAGGTTTCCGGGACGAACTCTGATTGAGTGGCTCCCTGATGTTCTTTCAGGTTTCCTTCGTTATGGATAGCGAAAGGGCTGGTTTCACCAATAGATATTCTTTGATCAATGGGTTTGCCAAACCCCGTCCTGAAATCCCTCCCGATCTCCCGATGTTCTTCTGATGATTCGAAAATGGCTGCAATCTGCAGGATGGTAAGGATTATAGCGGCAACTAGGAATATGGTCCCAATGGTCCGAGAATCGTGCCATGAAAGATCCGGCATTTCAGATCTTCTCTGTCCGGAAGGTATTTGGCTCTGTGCAATACACCAGCATGACAGCAGAGTTTTTCTGATCTCCCTCCCACTGAGTGATTACTATTGAGGAATCTCCATGGACACCACTATTCAGAAGATAAAAGCACGTGAGATCATCGATTCACGGGGCAATCCTACCGTAGAGGTTGATGTAACGCTTGCAAGTGGTCTGATGACCCGGGCAGCCTGTCCTTCCGGTGCATCAACCGGTATTCATGAAGCAGTGGAACGGAGGGACGGGGGTTCCCGGTTCTCAGGAAAAGGAGTTCTTGGAGCAGTCGCATCGGTGAATGATGAGATCGGTAAAGCACTCATCGGGATGGATGCAGGTGATCAGAAGGGAATTGATACCCGGATGATCACACTGGACGGGACTGATAATAAAGGCCGGCTTGGGGCAAACGCTATCCTGACGGTATCGATGGCGGTCGCCCGGGCCCATGCAGCAGCATCCGGCGTATCCCTTTTCAAATCCCTTGCATCAGGGCCCTATACGATTCCCGTGCCCTGCATGAATATCATGAACGGAGGAGCCCATGCAAACTGGCAGGGTTCTGATTTCCAGGAATATATGATTGCACCAGTCGGGGCTCCTGACTTCCCCCATGCGATGCAGTGGGGCTGTGAAGTGTATCAGGCACTGAAAGGAGTTCTGAAGAAGAAAGGGCTCTCTACCGGAGTCGGAGATGAAGGGGGATTCGCTCCCCAGGTTCCTTCTAACAGCGAACCCGTTTCTTTGATCATGACTGCCATTGAGCAGGCAGGATACACTCCCGGAAAAGACATCTGCGTCGTACTGGATCCGGCATCCAGTGAGTTCTTTAAAGATGGGGTCTACACCCTTAAGACTGAGAACCGGTCCCTTTCCTCCGGAGAGATGGCAGATTATTACCGGGAGCTGACCACTACCTTCCCGATCATCTCTATCGAGGACGGACTATCAGAGGATGACTGGGCAGGATGGGCAGAACTGACCCGTGCTATCGGGGCAAAGGTACAACTGGTCGGAGACGACCTCTTTGTCACGAACACGAAACGAATCAGCCGGGGTATTACTGAAAAATCCGCTAACGCAGTTCTCATCAAACTGAATCAGATCGGCACCGTGACCGAGACGATAGATGCAGTCCGGATGGCTCAGAAAGAAGGATGGGGCGCTATGATCTCCCACCGGAGCGGAGAAACCTGTGACACGTTCATCGCTGATCTCTCCGTTGCCCTTGCAACCGGGCAGATTAAGACCGGAGCACCCTGCCGGGGAGAGCGGGTCGAGAAGTACAACCAACTGCTTCGTATCGGTGAAGAACTCGGCTCTTCTGCCCCTTATGCCGGGAGAAAGGCTTTTACAACGTCTTCCTGAAAAAAAGATTCGTTCAGATGAACGAAACGATCACTTTTTTGGTAATCCCCTGATTGATTACTGGGTTTTTTGTGCTTCAGCTGCCTTCTGTTTTGCATATGCCGGGTATTTCATGGTAAATACCATGCCGACGACGATGGTAATGTACATCATTGCATCGCCAAGGAGACCCAGGAAATCAGGGTACGCGTACTGGATCAGACTGTTAATCAGCCCGACAAGAAAGAGAAGACCCCATCCTGCAGTCAAATCACGATTGATCCTGATGAAGAGGGGATCACTCCACCGTTCCTGAGGGACCTCCTGCCTTGCATACTGCATGGTAAACGGTAGTCCGGCAGCAATCGTTCCAAAGGCTATCAGGGTGAGGACTGCACTTGAGGCAATGCCGATGAAAGGGATGATTGCATACTGGTGCAGAACGATAATCAGGAAACAGGTGATGAGGAAATAGATCAGGGTCACCCAGGAGACGATCATCTTCTTTTTCAGATCCTTGTAACTGATCAGAATAGTAAGAATCAGGGATACGCCGAGTGCAATCTCCAGTGAAGAGAGGGTATGACCTGCGATGATCCCAAAAACAATCCAGGGCGAGAATGAGATAAGTAACATAAACGGGTTCATGATATCTGTTATCAGAAGGTGGGGAAAGATGGGTAATAGAAGTATGGTTTTATCTACTCAATCCTGACAGATTGGTATCCTGAATGAGTTCTGTTCGATGAACACTTCAGCGAATCTCAACCCGCTCGCCAGTCACCATATATACCACCATCTCGGCAATGTTGCATGCCTGATCCCCGCACCGCTCCAGGTACCGGTCGATGATTACGTACCTTGTTAAAATCGGGACACTGTCCTTCTCTTCCTGCATCATCCCGATGAACTCCCGGAGAACCTCACAGTAGAGACAATCCACATCCTTGTCCCGTTCCTGCATAGTGATAATCCGGGTAGTTGCCCGCTCTTCATAGGCGGTGATGGCATCTTCCACCATCCCAATGACCAGTCTTCCCATCTGCACCAGGGTATCTGACTTCCGCAGTCCACAGCACTTGGAGAGGACAGACGTAGTCTCGGCGATATCGTATCCCATCCTGCCAACTCGCTCCAGATTATAGATGATCCGGATGGATGCAACACAATCACGCATATCCTTTGCTACCGGGTGATAGAGTGCCAGATACTGGAACAGGGCATCTTCCAATGGAAGGAATTTTGCTTTCAGATCCTTTTTCGTTGCCGATATCTGCTCTGCTTTCTCCACATCTCCGGCCTCAAACGCATCAATGCTCTCTTTCAGCATTCCCACTGCCATTCTGCCGAGTTCAACTACGGAGGTGTGGAGTTTCTCAAGTTCTGCCTGGCTCTTCTCTGTCATGAATCGTTCCTCATCCAAATCTACCGGTGATATAATTCTCTGTCAGTTCTTTCTTCGGGTTCTCAAAGATCTGACGGGTTTCTCCGAACTCGATCAGATCACCGAGGTACATAAATGCCGTATAATCTGATACCCTGGCTGCTTGTGACATGCTGTGGGTGACGATCACCACACAATATTCCCGTTTGAGATCTTCGATAAGATCCTCTATTTTTGCGGTCGCAATCGGGTCAAGAGCACTGCATGGTTCATCCATCAGAATGACCTCCGGATTGACGGCAAGGGTTCTGGCGATACAGAGCCGCTGCTGCTGACCTCCTGAAAGACCCAGAGCAGATTCATGGAGCCGGGTCTTCACTTCTTCCCAGAGGGCCGCCTTCTTCAGACTTGTCTCGACAATCCGGTCCAGTTCCTTCCGGTCTTTCTTGCCATGCACCCGGGGACCATATGCGACATTTTCATAGATGGACTTGGGGAACGGGTTGGGCTTTTGAAAAACCATGCCAATCTGCATCCTGATATCTACGGCGTCAGCATTTGGATCATAGATATTTCTGTCGTGGAACGTGATGGAACCTTCAATACGACAACCGGAAACCAGGTCATTCATCCGGTTAAAGCACCGGATAAGGGTGGATTTTCCACATCCTGACGGTCCGATGAGGGAAGTGACCCGTCGGTCTGCAATCGGCATGGTGATACTGCGAAGTGCCTGGGTCTCTCCATACCAGAGGTTGAGATCCCGGACATTGATGATGCTTGTTTCGTTCATTGTTTACCACCTGACCTTGCGATCAAAATGATTGCGGATTACTATTGCGACGCCATAGATGGCGATTACCAGGACGAGGAGAACGACTGCTGTTGCATACTGGTTGTTTCGTGCTCCGGGGACGTTGGTTGCGAGAACATAGAGATGATATGGAAGAGCCATGACCGGATCAAACACGGATGCCGGGAGACGTCTCTGCATAAACACCACCGCGGTGAACATGATCGGTGCCGTCTCTCCTGCTGCCCTGCCGATGGAGAGGATCGCTCCGGTGATGATCCCCGGCATCGCCGGTGGAAGAATTACTCGTCGCACAGTCTGCCATTTGGTAGCACCCAACGCGTAGGACCCTTCCCGGAGACTATCCGGCACACTGCGGAGTGCTTCTTCAGTTGTCCGGATTACAGTAGGAAGCACCATCAGGGCAAGGGTGATGATACCGGCAATGAGTGAGATACCGAACCCGAGAAAGATCACCAGAAAGGTGAACCCGAAGAGCCCATGGACGATGGAAGGGGTTCCGTTCAACAGATCGGTGGCCGTTCTGATGATCCGGGTAAGGGCATTTTCTTTGGTGTATTCGACCAGGTAGATGGCAGCTCCTATTCCGAGAGGAAGGGCGATGGCTATCGATCCCAGGATCAAGTAAAATGTCCCAACGATTGCCGGGAAAATGCCTCCTCCTCTTCCCAGATTTGACGGGGGTTCAGTCAGGAACGGGATACTTACATACGGAAGACCATGGGAGAAGATATCAAAGAGGATGAACACAAGGATGGCAAGTACAATCCCGACCATCAGGGAGATGGTGGAAAACCAGATCTTCTGAATCTGCTGCCTTTTGCAAAAACGGGTGACCAGGGTCGTAACGACTCCGACAATCAGAAGCGCTGTTGCAGCCTGCCAGAGTCCGACTCCTGCCATGTAAAGGAGACAGATGACATACAAAGCACCGGGACCCCATGTCTCATAGGAATGAAGAGATGCGGGAATGGAAATCTGTGGAAAAATTGATTTTGTTTTCCCTCCTCCGGTCTGAGACTGGTGAAGCCATTTCATCACCTTCAGGGAGCAGAGGTTGATGACCAGAGTGATGGCGAGGAGCAGAACTGCCACGCCGAACAGGGCATGGTAATGCAGGGATCCGACAGCAACCTCCCCCATCTCGATCCCCAGAGTTCCGGTAAGAGTCCGGACCGGGGAGAAGATGTCCCAGAGAGGGTCAGGAATGATCCCGGCATTTCCGGTCACCATGATTACTGCCATCGTCTCTCCGACTGCCCTGCCGATTCCGAGAATAATGGCAGCAGTGATTCCCGGCAGAGCAGCCGGGATCAGCACCCGGGCAATCGTCTGCCAGTGGGTAGAACCCAGGGCAAGGGAACCCTCTTTCAAAAACCGGGGGATCGAGCTGATGGAGTCCTCTGAAACACTGATGATCGTTGGGAGAGCCATAATCCCCAGAAGAATCGAGCCGGCAAGGACTGATTCCCCACTGGATACGTGAGCCCAGTCCTGGATAAGCCTTACCAGAATGACCAGTCCGAAAAATCCGTATACGACAGAAGGAATCCCGGCAAGGAGTTCAATCGCAGGCTTGAGAAAACTTCGCAGCCGGGGAGATGCAAGCTCAGCAATGTAAATGGCACAGGTGATTCCAAAGGGGACGGCAAAAATCATGGACCCCAGGGTAACCAGCAGAGTGCCGACAATGAGAGGCACGGTGCCGTATTTTGGAATTTCACTGGTGGGATCCCAGCGATCCCCGGTGAGGAACGGGATCAGCCCGATCTCAAGGAATGCCGGAATTGCATCGTAGAGGAGAAATCCCAGGATGCAGAATATGGCAATGATTGAAGAAATTGCACAAAGAAACCAGAGGATCTTTATCCCTCGCTCCAGGGGACGGTGAGCGAGTCGGGTAAGCAGAGATCGTTCAGAGCCGGCGGTGTTCATAGTAATCGTCAGAATTGTGATTCCTGCTCCCGGTCTTTCAAATCGAAGGAGTACAGGCCTCAGGAGTTATCTGATACGTGTATAGTGAGACGGGGTAATCAGAATTCTTTCTGTATAATATGGTGAAGTATTGGGTCTATAGAGATCTCCGTATTCCCTCGGGGAATTTTCTATATCCTCTGCTGCACTACAGACTCCCTGAAATGGAGATCAGAAAAGTTCAGATGACCGGTGGTTCCTCCTATGTCCTTACTCTGCCAAAGGACTGGATCACCTCACTGAACATCAGGAAGAACGATCCGGTCGGTGTTGTGGTGCAACCATCCGGGGATCTGATGATCACCGGGAATGTTACCGGTACCATGATCCCCCGGATAAAACGTCTTGACCTTGAGCCGGGAACAGACCCGACCGGGTTCTTCCGGATTCTGGTCGGAGTCTATATTGCCGGATATAATATTATTGAGATCCGATCCAAAGACCGGATATCCAGCACGATCCGCCGGACTGTCCGGGAATTTTCCGACCTCGTTATCGGGCTTGAACCGGTGGAAGAACATGATTTCGGGATCACTCTCCGGGACCTTTTCAATCCTCTTGAGATGCCATTCCTGAACTCATTCCAGCGGATGAATGTGATCACCCGGGGGATGCTAACCGATTCGGTGGAAGCGCTGAAAAACCATGATCCGGCACTGGCACAGGATGTCGTGCTCCGGGACCGGGATGTGGACCGGCTCTACTGGCTGATCGAACGACAGACCAACATGATTTTGCAAAGCCCCAGAAATGTTGACCGGGTATCCATGGATATCACCGAAGTACTTCACTACTGTCAGACCAGCCGGATCATGGAACGGATCGCGGATCATGCGGTGACCATCGCCGAGAGTATCAGGCAGATTGATCCGGAGCGGATGGATCCACAGACGATGGCTGCCATCTGTTCTGATATCAGCGAAGGAGTAAAGATGCTGGATCAGAGTGTCGCTGCTTTCACCTCCCGGGATCTGAAGCAGGCCAACCGGGTGATCGGCTCTGTTCAAAACCTTCAGAATGCTATCCACCAGGTGAATATCGATATTCTCACCCTGCCTACCGATATGGCTGTGTATGTCCGGAGGATCACGGGCAGTATCCGGCGTATCGGGGAGTATTCCTCTGATATTGGGGAGCAGGTGATCAACTTCGGCATGAACAGCAAATGATACAGAGCTCCGTCCTATTCGTCAATGACGATGCCCATCCCCTGATGGTTTCAACAGATATGCGGTGCAAATACGCAGGTATTCATATCTGAAGAGGTGATATCATCGTACGAGTACGGTGAAGGAGGATGACATCTCCCGGGTGATGCGGGTATTGCAGGAGAACTATCAGCAGGACATCTCCCAGTATAACCGTTCCTTCCTTGAAAAGACGTTTCAGAAAGAGTTACATGATCATTGTCTCTCATCAATTGATGAGTACTGTTCTCTCCTGACCCAGGACCTGGAAGCGGTGGCCTCTCTTCTTGCATCCTTGTCGATCTCGTACAGTGAATTTTTTCGCAATCCGCTCACCTTTGTTCTTCTCGAACAGGTGATCCTTCCCCGGCTGATCCGGGAGGTGCATGACGGGGGAGGTTCAGAGATGCGAGTCTGGTCAGCCGGATGTGCGGGTGGTCAGGAAAGTTACTCGCTTGCGATTCTTCTTGAAGAGATCATCAGATCAGAACCCTACCCGTTTTCGTATCGCATCTTTGCAACAGACATCTCCCTGAATGATCTTGCCTTGGCGAATGCCGGCCTTTATGATGAGCATGCCGTCCAGAATGTGCGATTTGGCCATATGCAGAGGTACTTTACCCGGGTTGGGGAGAAGTATCAGGTCGGGGAACCACTCAAATCCCATCTGGACTTCTCGTATTATGATCTCCTGTGCAGTGAGACCTGCTGCCCTTCTACCAGCATTTTCGGAGATTTTCATCTGGTTATCTGCAGTAATCTCCTGTTTTACTATCAACCTTCAGTACAGAATTTTATTATCGACAAAATCGGGCGTTGTATCTCCCCGAATGGGTGCCTGGTTACCAGTGAAACCGAACGGGCAGTGTTTGAGACCCGGGGAGATTTTAAACCCTACTTCTGGCCGGTTCCAATCTTCTTCAAAACCCCCTGCTGCCTGGCATCTGATCCACTGCTTCACACAGAGAGCAAACCTGGCGGATAGATCTTCCCTATTTGGTGTTCCATGAAACTCAGAGACCTTCACATCGGTATGCAACTGGCGATTGGGCTTGGCATCATATTAGCATTTGTCATTCTCGTTGGTATCATCACCTTTGAGCAGGAAGAACAAATCTGGCAACAGACAAAAGGATTGTATGAACACCCGCTTCAGGTTCGCCAGGCACTGGACGCCCTGAATCAGGATGTTCGCAGTATAAAAATCGGAACGCAAGACCTGTTTCTGACAACAAATGCCACAGAACAGGAACGAACTCTCCTGGAGATGAACGCCAGGGAGACCGATGCTTTGCGGCAGTTCTCAATTCTCTCTGATTGGTATCTGGGTCCCCCCTCTGATGTTGATCGGGCATATGATACCTTCCAGTCATGGAAATCTGTCCGGGAAGAGACTGTCCGGTTGCTTCGGGAAGGCAGGATTCAGGAAGCCAGAGATCGGATCTCTTCATCAGGAGTCGAAAAAGCCTATTATGCAACCCTTCTTGAAGAGATCCAGGTAGTGAGTGATTTTGCGATCAGACGGGCTGACTCGTTTTACCGTGATGCACAGAATGAAAAGGAGACACTCATTCTTCAGATCTCCCTTCTGATCTCACTCCTGGTAATTCTGATATGTGGTGTCAGTATCTACCTCATCCGGGAGATTCGGACACCGATTAAAGATCTTACCTCAGTAACCGATCAATTCCGGAAGGGAGATCTCCATGCCCGTAGCACGTACCGTTCCGGAAGTGAGATTGGATCGCTTGCCTCCTCTTTCAACAATATGGGGGAGACCATCGAGTCAGAGATCCACAGCAAAGAACTGGCAAGCCAGATGAAAGTGGAGATGATTAAAGAGGAAGAGTTTGCTCCGTTCTGTCATAACCTGCTCTCTTCTCTCATGCATCATACGGGGGGACAGATGGGGGCGATCTATCTGCTGAACGATGATGCCACTTCGTATGAAGTTGTCGAATCGATTGGTCTCTCCTCCTCAATAAAAACTTCATTCTCTGCATCGTTGATGGAAGGTGAACTGGGAAAAGTCTGTGCATTACAACAGATTCAGCACATCACCCTGATCCCGGATGACACCTCGTTTATCTTCTCATCGTTCACCGGGGATCTCAGGCCTAGAGAGATTCTCACGATCCCGATCCCTTCAGATACTCATGTAGTAGCGGTGATCTCCATCGCCTCGGTAATGCCCTTCTCTCCTGCAGCGATCCGTCTGGTCCATGATATCTGGATTACGCTCATTGCCCGGTTTAATGGGATTCTTTCTTTTCGGAAGATTCAGATCTTCTCCGAAAAACTTGACCTTTCTAACCGAGAACTGGTGGAAAAATCCCGGGAGCTGGTGCAACAGTCTGACGAACTGAGAGAACAGAATATTGAGCTCGAAATTCAGAAGAAGCAACTCGACGAAGCGAACCAGTTGAAATCGATTTTTCTCTCTAATATGAGTCATGAACTGAGGACTCCGCTCAACTCAGTCATTGCCCTGTCCGGGGTTCTTGCACGAAGATTACAGAAATCTATCCCGGAAGAGGAGTTCGGATACCTTGAAGTGATTGAGCGAAACGGCAGATATCTCCTTGCGTTGATCAACGACATTCTTGATCTCTCCCGGATAGAATCAGGAAAAGAAGAGATCATTCTGAACCGGTTCACCCTGAAAGAACTGATGGATCTGGTGCTCCCCACCGTAGAGCCTCAGGCTACCGAGCATCAGGTAACCCTCACCAGCATCATGCATGATGATCTCCCGGTCATCACCAGCGATCTCTTCAAATGTGAACATATCATGCAGAATCTTCTCTCAAACGCGGTAAAATTCACGGAAGGGGGAAGGGTTGAGGTATCCGCAGAACAGGACGGAGATACGATCCGGATATCGGTGAAAGATACGGGTATCGGTATCCCGTCAGATAAAATACATTACATCTTTGATGAGTTCAGACAGGCAGATGAGCGGATAGCCCGAAGATACGGGGGAACTGGTCTTGGTCTCTCCATTGCCAGAAAGTATGCCCGCCTGCTTGGGGGTGACATCGCAGTTACCAGCATCCAGGATGTCGGATCAACGTTTATTCTGACGCTTCCGGTGACCATGCCCGGGGATATTTCAGATGTACATCATGACATCGCTCATCCTCCTATGGCTCACAAAAAACTGGCCTCATCCCAGAATCTGGAAAAACCAAAGAATATCCTCCTGATTGAAGATAGTGAACCGGCGATCATCCAGATTCGCGACCTCCTTTCTACCCAAGGATATCGCCTCAGGGTTGCAAGAAATGGTGCAGAGGCACTTGCATCGATCAGGGAGTCAGTACCTGACGCGGTTATTCTGGATCTGATGATGCCGGAGATGGATGGATTCCAGGTTCTGGCGATGATCCGCAGTGATGAACTGACCAGCCAGCTCCCGGTTTTGATTCTGACCGCGAAACATGTGACAAAAGAAGAACTCATGTTTTTGAAAGGGAATCATATCTACCAGTTGATCCAGAAAGGAGACATCAATGGGGCAGGGCTCCTGGAATCAATCCGGAATATGGTCTCTGACAAGGAAAAAGTCCCTCCCCGTGAGAAGAACCCGGCGAATGAAAAGCATTCCATCTCCAGGATCCTGATCATCGAAGATAATCCGGATAACCTGATGACGATACGAGCCCTGCTCAGTGATCAGTACTCTCTGATTGAAGCGACCGATGGACAGTCCGGGGTGGATCTTGCCAGGGAATTTGTTCCGGATCTCATCCTCCTGGATATCTCCCTGCCGGTCCTGGATGGATTTGAGGTACTCAGGCAGATCCGGAGTGATACAACCCTGAAACAGATTCCAGTCATCGCACTGACTGCTTTGGCGATGAAAGGGGATCGGGAGGAGATTCTGTCCCATGGATTTGATGAGTATCTCTCAAAGCCGGTGGAAAAAGAACAGATTCTGGACGTGATCGAGAGGATGCTTCATGGCCACTAAAGGGCCGAAAATTGTTGCAATAGATGATCTGAGGGATAACCTCGTCGTTCTTAAAGCCGTTCTGAGCGATGCCCTGCCTGAAGCCGAAATCTTCACCGCAGAAACCAGCGTAAAAGGGATGGAGCTGATAAAAACCCTATCTCCTGATGTAATCCTGCTTGATATCCTGATGCCTGAGGTGGATGGATACGAGGTATGCAGGCAGATCAAGCGGGATCCGGATATCTCGAGTATCCCGGTGGTGTTCCTCACTGCCCTCAAGACCGATCCTAAAATCCGTGTCCGGGCTCTGGAAGCCGGGGGAGAAGGATTCATCTCAAAACCGTTCGAAGAGGCAGAACTGATCGCCCAGATCCGGGCGATGGTGAAGATCAAAGAAGCAGGTGATATTGAACGAAATGAGAAGGAACGGCTTGCAACGCTGGTTGCGGATCGAACTGCTCAACTCGAAGCAGAGTTGCATGAACGTTCGAGAGTGCAACAGGAACTCCAGGCAGCATATGCCGCACTGCAGGAACGGGAGACCGATCTTCGGAATCTGCTTGCCGATCTGAATCAGGAGATCGAGATAAGAAAACAGAGTGAATCCTCTCTGAAAGAGACGAATGCGTATCTCGAAAATCTCATTGCAAATGCAAATGTTCCTATCATCGTCTGGGACCCGTCATTGCAGATTACCCGGGTAAATCATGCGGCTGAACTGCTTATCGGACGTCTAGGCCCGGATATTCTGGGAAAACCCGTTCATATTCTCTTTCACCCCAAAGATCTGGAATCATCAATGGCACTGATTCAGACGACTCTGCAGGGTGTAAGATTGGAATCGGCTCATCTCAACATTCTGCACCTTGATGGGAGTATCCGCTCGGTATTGTGGAATTCGTCGACCCTCTATGCTAACGACGGAAGAGCCCCCATTGCCATCATCGCCCAGGGACAGGATGTCACTGATAAGATCCGTCTTGAACTGGAGAACCGGGCTGCAATTTATCAGATTCAGCAAAACCTTGGACAGATGGCAGTGCTCAATGACAGTATCCGCAACCCTCTCACGATTCTTCTCTCTCATGCAGATCTGATTGATGATGAAAAGATGGCAGATATCGTCATCGAACAGATCACCATGATTGACACCGTTGTTCAGGAACTGGATCAACGATGGCTGGAATCAGAGAAAGTTCTCAATTATCTGCGAAAGTACCACTTGATTGATTGCACGAAGAAACCTGTGGTTCTCCCTCCTTCCTGGCATCTCTTAAAACCCCCGGAAGTATCCGGAGAGATCCGGGAATCTCCCCAGCAGGAGTTTGAAGGCATTTTGTATTCCATTCTGGACTGTATCGATTGTATTGCATACATTGTGGATATCGATACCTATGATATAATTTATCTGAATGAGAGAGGGAGGGTGACCTTTGGGAATATATCCGGCCAGAAATGCTATCAGACTGTACAAAAAGATCAGAAAGGTCCGTGCCCTTTCTGTCTGAATAGTGAACTGGTACAAAGTCCAGATCCACACCCAAGATTTTCCCGTGAGTCGGTGAATACGCTCAATGGAGTATTATACCGGTGTAAAGGTATGGTACTCAAATGGATGGGCGGAAGGCGTGCAAAAGTAGTGCTTCTCAAGGAAATAGCTGAAAAAACATAACCGTTCTCATTTGAACTCTGTTTTCCCGAAGATGGCAGAGTATTGGAACACTGCCGCTTCGGTGAGTTCTTCCCCCTCATCAAAAGAACCCCTGCTTTTTCATCTGAAATCGGGTATCTTCATCGAGCATCATCGAACGGCAGCTATGGGCAGATCAAGCTGGTCAGCCCACTCTTCCCATTCCTGGGCAGTCCGGGTGAGAAAGATCTCTCTGAGGTCATCATATCCGGCCTCCATATGAATACCCAGTCCGGTGATGAGCCTCAGCCAGAAATGGTCCTCGAGTGCAGCCACTGCCAGCCATCCCTCACGGGTCTCATAGAGGTTATACCGGGGAGATCCCCCGCCCAGGAATCCTCCGGGGACCGTTAATCCATACCGGGATGACTCTGCATATTTATCTGCACATGCCGAGAGAGCGATTTCCCGGTATCCCGCCTCTCCTCCACGTTCTCTGGCATAAAGAAGAGCTAGTGCCGTAGAAACCACCTGCTCTGCCCCGGTGATATCAACGAGCAGCGTCCGTGGCATATGGGGTGGTGAAAGAAGCCCTTGTGATGCCCGGTAGATCAGATCATGCCCTGCCCGGTTCCGGTCCGGAGCCGGGTATCCGATGATGGCTATCTGACAGAGGCGGGGGAACCGGATATGCAGATCCGAACGCTGCAGAGCGAGACGCTCCAGGGCAGATGGTCGGGAAGAGGTGAGCAGGAGGTCTGCATGCTCCAGGTATGCATCCATCTCCATGCGGCTTTCTGCACGTTTCAGGTCAAGACGGATGACCTGGATTCTGTCACACAGGTTCTCATACCAGGGGGGACAGAACATGGCAAACGGATCGCCTCCCGGTGGCTCTATTTTGATGATCGATGCACCCATATTCTCCAGTTTTTGTATGGCAACCGGTCCGGGAACATTCAGGGCCAGGCTGATGATCCGTATCCCTCTGAGTGGCTTATCCCCCTCGGTCATATCTTCTCTCTCCTGGCCAGTCCCGGTATTTGTCTTTCCATCGATGACTCCTGCTCTCTCCTATTTCAGGTGATGATAGCCTGGTTAATCCTTCGTAACGTGAACCAGAACAGGATCAGGGCAAAGGCCAGCAGGTACAGGAACGAGAGCAGGATCTCCCCGGTCGTATACGAGAATACCAGACCCAGAGCCGTGAAGTGATCCCCGATAAGGAAAAACCTCAGCCCGTTTGTCAGATGCGTTAATGGATTGAGGATGGCAAATTCGTGGATCACCGGAGGTAGCCCGTCAACCGGATAGAGCGAATTTGACGCAAAGAAGACCGGCATTGAGAGGATGGTTGTGATCCCCTGGTATCCTTCAGGCGATGAGGTGGTAAAGGCCACCGTCAGGGAGACACAGAGGACCGCAGCAGAAAATGCCCCGATAAAGAGAATGATTCCGCATATGGAGATAAGGATACCAAGCGGACTCTGGCCGGCAAAGGTGGAGACTCCAAGAAGCATCCCGAGCAGAATGATGATCACCGTCTGAATGAGGGATTTTGTCACGGCTGAAAGACATATCCCGATAATCAGATCCCGTCTTGGCATCGGACTCGCCATGATCTCCCGGAGAATTCCCCAGTTCTTGTCAAAAAGTACGGAAAACCCTCCGTAGAGATTGGTGAAAAGGATGGTTGCAGCGATCATACCCGGACACATGAAGGTCAGATAATTGACCACAACGAGTCCCGCTGGAGGAACTGATGAGCCGAGTAATCGTTCAAAGTTTGCCGCCATAGCAAATCCGAAGAGTGCCAGCCAGAGTACCGGATGGAGCATCGAGGTAAACAACTGGTCCTTGAACCGGAAGTACCGGGTCATGTCCCGCTTATATATCGGGAAAAAACCGGGAGCCCGCATCAGTCCCTCATCTCCGTTCCGGTGTAATGCATGAATACATCATCCATGGATGGTTTTTTCAGGTTTACTGCAAGCACATCGATCTTCTGGTCTCCTGCCATTCGGATGATATCCGGAAGCAGCCGGGTTCCGTCCTGTTCTGAGATGATCATGAGTTTTCCGTCACATCGGCTCAGCTCCCGGATTCCGGGAACCCGGATGAGATGTTCCTGGGCTTTGTCATTATCTGATGTTTCCAGGTAAATCACATCATTACCCAGGCTGGTTTTGAGTTCTCCCGGTGTACCGTGGATAATAATGGTTCCATGATCGATGAGAGCGATCCGATCAGAGAGGATATCTGCCTCATCCATGTAATGGGTTGTCATAAAAATGGTAGTTCCTTCCTGGTTGACTGACCGGAGATACTCCCAGGTCTTCTGCCGGGTCTGGGGATCCAGTCCGATAGTAGGTTCATCGAGAAAGAGGATCTGTGGACGGGTCATCAGGCCCCGGGCGATTTCCAGGCGGCGTTTCATCCCTCCGGAGAGGTTATTGACAAGGGTTTCAGCTTTCTCCTCAAGTTCGACCAGAGCGAGGAGTTCCCGGATCCGGCTCTTCTTTGCTTCTCCTGGCATCCCGTAGATGTCCCCGTGAAAATCCAGGGTTTCAGTGACGGTCATATCCTTGTCCAGGGTTATCTGCTGGAATACGATGCCGATTGACTCTCTGACCTTTGAGCGCTGCGTTTTCAGGTTGTATCCTGCAATAATGACCTCACCTGTCTGTAAGGGGAGGAGGGTGATGAGCGAGTTGATAACGGTACTTTTTCCTGCTCCGTTTGGTCCAAGGAATGAAAAAATCTCTCCTTTTTTTACCTGAAACGATATGTCCCTGACCGCCTGCACATCTCCGTACGCATATGAGAAATGTGATACGTTCAGAATATTGTCACTCATAATGCCTTCCTCCTTTTGTTTCCGATGATATTCTGGTGAATGTGATGATGGATGATCATAGGGTGTATGCTCCTTGATACCTGACGAGTCCTAACATGATCGATTTTCTCCCTTTCTTTCTCTCTCTATCTGTGGTGAATGGGTGGCTATTTAGTCTATTTCCTTTTAATTTCGACAGAATTATAAGGAATTTTATTATACGGCTGGATGATGGTCCAGCATGAGATGACCGCGGGCATCATCGTTGATTCGTGAATCTGCTCCAGGGTTTCTCAGCGGGAGATCCCAAAGAATTACCGGGGAATTTCATCCCTGCAGCATCCCGGTCTTCTGGCTCTGAATTTCCGACCGGTACGGGAGAGCACATGACCGGAGATATTGTCCGGTTATCGATCGAGGATTCTGCATGATCATCTCTGGTGCTCCGGATGCGAGGATCTCGCCTCCGCCACTCCCTCCTTCCGGCCCCATATCAATGATCCAGTCTGCCTGTCTGATAACATCCAGATTGTGTTCAATGACTATCACCGAGTTCCCTTTATTCACGAGTTGGTGGATGATATCGAGGAGCCTTCGGGTATCTGCCATATGCAGACCGGTGGTCGGTTCATCCATGACATAGATATTTCCTTTTTTATGGAGCTCGGTGGCGAGTTTCAGACGTTGTGCCTCGCCACCTGAAAGGGTACTGAGAGACTGCCCTATCTGCAGATAATCAAGACCCACTTCAGCAAGAACCCAAAGTTTCCTCTTGACTTCTGGGGTTTCAAAGAAATCTATCGCTTCCCGCACCGTTTGTTTCAGGATCTCTGAAATTGTGTTTCCTTTGTAGGTCAGGCTGAGTACTTCAGGACTGTACCGCTCACCGTTGCAGGCATCACAGATGGTGACCACATCATCGAGAAAATGCATCTCCATCTTCAGAACGCCGGTTCCTTTGCATTTGGGGCATGCTCCTTTCGCATTGAAACTGAAGTATGACGGATCAGTTCCGGTTGCTTTCCCGAGTTCTTTTCGTATCAGATCAAAAATTCCCAGGTATGTCATCGGATTGGATCGGGAGGATCTGCCGACAGATGACTGATCGATGACTACCGCTTCCGGATACTGTTCACAGAAAACCCCGTGAATCAGGGAACTTTTTCCGGATCCGGCTACCCCGGTGACACAGACCAGAACCCCTTTCGGAATCTCCACCGTGAGATTTTTGAGATTATGCAGGCAGGCATCAGATATCAAAAATGTTCCTTTGGGGATTCGGCGCTCTATCTGACCATCCGGGATGATATTCAGGTATTGGGCAGTCAGGGTGTCAGTTTGCAGAAGTTCATTCACCGTTCCACAGAACTGCACCATTCCGCCCTGGGTTCCGGCTTTGGGGCCGATATCAATGATATAGTCACTTGCCCTGATGATCTCGGGATCATGTTCTACAACCAGGACGGTATTCTCTTTGTCCCGGAGTTCACCCAGTATACTGATAAGATTCCCGATATCGCGGGGGTGCAGCCCGATACTTGGTTCATCCAGAACATAGACAAGGTTTACCAGGGTACAGTCCAGTTGTTTGGCGATCTTGACACGCTGTGCTTCTCCCCCGGAGAGCGTGGCTACAGCCCGGTGCAGAGAAAGGTACCCGACTCCTATTTTGCAGAGATACTCGATAGTCATCTTCATCCGCGAGATGATCGGCGCAGCATACGGATGGTCAATCGTATCCAGAATCTTCTGTAGTTCAGGAAGTTCAATGAAGATCAGGTCAGGAATGGTGATACCTTGCACCTGCACACTCCGGGCTCGTTCGTTGAGCCGGGTGCCGAAGCAGGCATGACAGGTTTCATACTTGAAGAACTGGGTATACGCGTCAGAATTCTCTTCCTTATTGATATAGGTCTTTTTAAGTCGGGAGATGACTCCTTCGTATGAAGCCTGGTACTTCTCTCCGAACCGCTCTCCCTGAACTGTCGTCTGGGGTGCATAAAGGAGTTGAAACCGCTCCTGCGGGCTCAAATCCTTTACTGGTGTGTAAGGGTCAAAGAGTTTCGCGTTCATCAGGGAGTTCCAGTAGTATCCTCCCTTCTTATACTGGGAATGAAGGATTGCCCCGTCTGCTACCGACAATTCCGGATCCAGGACTTTCTTCTCATCAATCACCATCAGCTGCCCAAGACCGGAGCATTCCGGACACATCCCCTCCGCATTATTGAAGGAGAAGAGGTTTGAGCCTCCGATGAAGGGTTCACCACACCGGGAGAAGAGAAGTCTCAGATAGGTATAGAGTTCAGTCATGGTTCCGACTGTTGAACGAAGGGTCTGTCCCGGTCGTTTCTGGTCGATGACGATGACCGGGGAGAGGTTGGTGATCTCATCTACATCCGGTCGGCTGATTTTGGGGAGTCTTGACCGTTCAAAGGTTCCAAACGTCTCGATAAGTTGTCGCTTTGCCTCGGCACTGATGGTATCAAATACAAGAGATGACTTTCCACTCCCTGAAACCCCGGTAACCACCACAATCTGGTTCTTGGGGACAGAAACCGAGATGTTCTGCAAATTGTGGACCCGGGCACCGGTGATCCGGATCGCTTCGCTCATGATCTCTGCTCCGGTGAATCAGGAGATGAAGGAGAATATCCCTTTTTCGTGTTGTATTCCTTAAGAAAACTTAACGCCCATTCGATCTCAGCCCGGATCAGGAACTGACGACGCCGGGAGAGGGCAAGATTTCCTACTTCACATTCATGTTCGAGGAGATACGTCTCAAGATCGCGATAACAGGCGATCCGGTCATCCATGGATTTGATGTACCGGGTCATCACCTCGTTCACTTCACCAGCAGTGAGCAGATGGAGGTTTGCCAGACCCAGATCAATCTGGTAGATAGATATCTCCAGTTCTGACATGATCTCGACGATCCGATCTTTCAGCTCCTTTCTTCCTTTCTCGGTGATAGTGTAGACCTTTTTGACTTTGTTCGTATCCGTGACGGTGAGATTTACATCCACGAGGAACTTTTTCTCCAGTTTTTCCAGAACCTTGTAGATGGAGGAGATGGAGATCTCAGTCCAGTACCGCATATCGTGTTCCACCACGTTCTTCTCGATTTCGTAGGGATACATCGGTCGTTCTGAAATAATTCCCAGAAGAGCGGTCTCCATGTTTGAGATCGTACTCATACAATATTGTACAAGTACAATACTATATGATGATTATGTTTTACTACGAACATACCCTGCCGGATTTTGAGTGGGAGGCCAGATGCGAAACCCGGTTGTTCCATGATTCACGTGCAGCATGGTGCCAGAAAAAAGAGGTATTGACATTTTGCGGGAAATTACTCACGGCACCCTCTTACGGTATTTTGGGTATGGGGTTCCTGGCAGCAACCGGTCACGGTCAGGAGTTTTTGTCTGGGGAGAAGCAGATCCCCCCGTCGTTGAAAGTACCCTCCCTGCATGAGCTCGTTGATGGTCCCCTCCAGAAGGTAATCGGAACAGAACAGGGTATTTCCTGCTGAGGTATTCGTGTTCTCATCAGGGCCGCTGGTAGGGATGATCAATGGGATATCCCGTTCTTCCCCGGCAGTGATAACCGGAAGTTTAGCCATCCCTGCCCGATAGGTTGCGATATCAGAAGTGCTGATGAGCCGGATGGTGATGTACCCGTCTTCGAGTGCCCGGTACCCGGTATTTTTCACCCGGAGCAGGGCATAAACGGGATCTCCCCCATGGATCTGATCATTGACGAGCCTGAATCCGACCTGCTCGAGAATTGGCACCGTCTCGCGATCATATGCTCCTCCGGAGAGGGTAGATGGATCTATCTCTCCCGGAGTGAGCTCAATCCCTCCTTCTGCCTCAACCGGCACTGTCGGGGTTGGTTCTATCGGCACTGTAGCATCCGCCGGGATATCTCCAGCCTCGTTCAGACATGGAGAAGGAACAGAGATGATCGTTGCCATCCCCCGGTTATCCGATGCATCGTTCTGCACCCAGGTCTGGGGATTGGTATCACTGACTAGGTAGGTCCCTGCCTTCACCACTTCTCCGGGGTTGAATGTCCAGTATGCATTCGGCTCGTTCCCGGATCCATTTACTCCAAACGCTCTCCACGGACCATACACGGTTCCATCTTCATGAACCAGCGACAACTTTCCCGGAGTATCCCCCTGTCCATAATTCCAGTGGTTCGTGGTAATGGACAGGATCTTCATACAGGAGGTGAACGTGATCTGGGTTGGTTTATCCGGGCCATTAAAAAGAGATTCGTTATTTTCATTGGTCCAGGTCTGTTCCTGACTTGCTCCATGAACTCCTGATACTGCCGGGAGCATCAGGATGAACAAGAATAGAACAATCCGGTATGCCGCATCCATAGTTTCTCAGGGATGCGATAGTATAAAGCAGTGTGATCTGACTCCCCGATCTCTGTTATCCTGAAAAATCCTGGGTAATGAATTCCTGGTTCACCGAATGGGCGAAGAAAACCCCTGAATCATCCAGGAGATCTCGGATACGGATTCTCTGAAAATGGGGAGGGTTTTACTCCTGATATGTGCTATTGTTGAGGAAATCAAGTACATATCCGGCAAATAACTCTGGATCCTGGTACATGACTCCGTGTCCTCCCCCGGGTATCTGGATGACCTTTGCAGAGGGGATCTCACCCGCAATCCGCTCTGTATTCTCCGGTGGAATAATCCGATCCTGATCTCCGGTAATCAAAAGAGTTGGACACCTGATTGTGTGTAACCTGTCAAAAACGCCTTTCCATGTGCTTAATGCATGAATCTGATCGATTATTGTCGTATTGTTGACTGGCTCTGTTGCATCAGGGAAGTATGTCCTGGGATCCGGATGTTCCTTAAGCCATGGGGCAGGGAGGATCAGACCGAGCAGCCGTTCGCCCCGTTCCCTGTCAGTTCCTGAACCATTTGTCAGTTGTTTCTGAACATCCGGTGTCATTAAAATAGCCTGTTCTCCACCGGCATCTGCTGCATACAGCACCAGAGATTTGACTTTTTCCGGGTAATCTACTGCTAATTCGAGGGCAATGTTTCCTCCCATCGACCACCCGAGAACATCTGCCCTGGAAATATGCAGAGCATCCATCAGACCGGCAGTATCCCGTGCAAACAAGGGTATAGAGTACTCAGCTCCTGAGTCAGAGGTCGTTCCCACTCCCCGGTTATCAAAAATAATCACCCGGTACTGTGAAGAGAGGTTTTGCAGAAGAACCGGATCCCAGATATCCATAGCGCCACTATATCCCATAATCATGATCAGAGGCTGCCCTGAACCGAACTCCCGGTATCCGATGGAAATATCTCCAACCTCTGCCTCTTTCACCGGTTGATCCGAAATTCCCTGGATTGAAAGGGCATTTACCGGACAGACGAGGATGAACATGGTGAGGATCACAAAAATCGCTCCTCCCCACTGAAACGTGAATTCCCCTGGACTCATACCTGATAATCATCAGGCAGGTATAAGAGAATAACGGTCATTAGCCTCGATGCTATCTTCTTCTTCGGTATCACTTCGGCCTGTTCCTCTCAACTTCCCTTCAGGGGGAATCTGAAGGGGGAAAATGAAAACCATACTATGGTTCAGGAAGGGTTTTTCTGATGCAACGATTCACTATCAGAAGAAACACTCATCATTTCCCTAAGGCCATACGTAGTGGGAATATCTTTGCGCATGTCACGGTAAAAACCGCATGAATCACCGGAGTTCTTTCTGTTCTCTCCTTCGCCATCCGTTCATACTCCTGAGTATCTCTCTCCTTTTGGCAGCCCTGATAAGCTTCTGGCCGGTATATGCCGGGACAGAGAATCAGGAAGGCTCCCCTGCCATCAGCCAGGCATCACCTCCATATACTCTCATGCTCCTGGTATCCTTGTCAGATACAACTCCCTATGCCCGCCTGGTCAGGGCCGGGATAGAAGAACGGCTGAAAGAATTCCCTGGAAAAGATCCCGTTCTGGAAGTCATATACCTGGAAAATGAAAAATATTCCCGTCCGGAGTATATGCATGTGCTCAAAGAACTGGTCCAGGAAAAGATCTCCCAATCGCATCCGGATCTCTATATTACCCTTGACTGGTCCGCATACAATCTGGTTCAGGAAATTCAGAATGAAACCGGAGAAAATCGTCCGGTTATCACTACCAAGACCAATGATCAAGCAAACCGTTCCCGGGTACTCTATTTTCCTCCCCAGCCTGCCAATAATATCGTGAATACGACTCGTCTGGCTCTTTCCCTCTTCCCAAATACCCAAAGTATCGTCCTCGTTCAGGGAAATACTCGGGATGAACAGACAGATCTGATTCTTGCCCGTGAATCACTCCGGCAGGCAGGTATCCCGGTGGCAGTTGAAAGCCTCACCAATGTTTCCCTTCCCGAGCTTGAAAGCCGGGTTGCATCTCTACCGGAAGATTCAATCATCTATTTCCTGCGATTTACTCAGGATTCAAAGGGTCAGGTATATCAGCCGATTGAGGTATTACAGCAGATTTCAAACCAGTCTCAAAGGCCAATATTTTGTGGATTAGACACTTTTGTCGGGAATGGAGCCACCGGAGGCCTGGTTATCAGTAATAAGCAAAGAGGGAGGATCATGGCTGATTATGCCCTGCAGATTCTCAATGGTACATCACCTGACCAGATCCGGGTTGATACCGCCTCTTACAATCAATATCAGTTTGACTACAGGCAACTGCTCAGATTTGGCATTGATCCGTCACGTCTCCCGGAGGGGAGTGTCATCCTCAACCGGGATGAAAGTTTCTGGGAAAAGTACTCCTGGATAATCATTGGCCTGTCGCTTCTCTTTGCGATTGAAACCCTGCTTATCGCATTACTGCTCATCCAGAGAAGGCATCGCTTCTCAGCAGAACAACAGCTTCGGGAGAGTGAGGAGCGATACCGGGTACTCATCGATAATGCTCCTGATGCCATCATCGTCTATGATGTGGATAACAACCGGTTTCTCGATGCGAATCCGACTGCTCTCCGCCTCCTTGGATGTTCTCATGCGACCCTCCTTACGATGAGTTATCAGGATTTTTATCTTGCAGACCAACCGGATGGAGAGGATCTTGCTACCAGTGTCCATGCCCATATCGAGCAGTTGTTTCACGGGGAATTGGTGGATTTTGAACGAAAGATCCGCACCTTGGATGATCGGGTTCTCTTCTGTGAAGTCAGGCTTGTGCAACTTCCAAGTATGGGTTCCCGTCTGATTCGAGCAAGTTTTCGGGACATCACGCTTCGAAAACAGGCAGAAGAAGAACTCCACCGGCTGTATGAAGAACTGGAGATCCGGGTTCTGGACCGAACCAAAGAGCTTCAGAAAACACAGGAAGCCTTCAGACAGGCGAATATCCGGCTAAATCTGCTTTCCGGGATCACCCGTCATGATATTCTCAATCAGCTCACTGGATTGATGGGATACCTGGAGATATCCCTGGATGAAATACCTGAAGGACCCGTTCATCAGTATCTTTCCACGTGTTATGACCTCACCCGGTCTGTCCAGGCACAGATTGAGTTTACCCGGGTGTACGAAGATATCGGGACTCATGAACCGGTGTGGCAGGAACTGAAGATTCTTCTTGACCGGGTGGTTCTCCTTCTTCCGGGATTGAATTTCCGGTGGTATCTTCAGGTAGATGCGGTTTCTATCCAGGCAGATCCGATGCTGGAAAAGGTCTTCTATACCCTTGTTGAGAATACTCAACGACATGGGGAGCGGGCTACAGAAATCCGAATCACCTCTCATGTTCAGGGACCGGACCTGATTATTGTCTATGAGGACAATGGTGCCGGCATTGCAGAGACTGATAAGAGCCGGATTTTTGATCGCCATTTTGGAAAAAACACCGGATATGGCCTGTATCTCTCCGAGCAGATTCTGGCAATCACGGGAATGACTATCCGGGAAACGGGAACGCCTGGCATTGGGGTTCGCTTTGAAATCGTTGTCCCGGAAGGGCGCTGGCGGGCTCAATAAAGAAAATCCGCAGAGGATTCCCATGAATTCTGACATAGCATAACCTGGGTGAATGAGTGAAATCATCACAATTTATGCCAAATTCTTCCGCAAACTGAAACCGAAGTTTTATCTTATTCTGCAGATAATAACGCTCAGGATCTGCTGATTCATTGGAGTGTGTGACTGTCATTATACTGGCAGGAATCCATGAATTCGCGAATCTTCTGGGTGGTGCTGAAATCTTTGAGGATATCCCCATACGGGGTATCCTTCGTACATTGATCCAAGGTGTATCTGATGAATGGGAAATCGATATTTTATGTCCTTCTGCTCTTGTTTCTTCTTCAGGCAGGACTGACGGGAACGGCTACGCCGGTGAATACTTCTCCGGAGCAATCACTCTCCTCCCCGGATACGGTGAATGTGAGCGAAGCAATGAAACCCGCTCCTTTGAATCCTGCATTTATCCAGTATCAGGCGAACGTACTGCAGGCCGGGATTGCTAATACATCCCGGGAGCATGGGCTTGGAGATATTCCTTCTCCCATCAGCCGACCTGATATCGTGGATATGGCACAAGAGGATCTCTCAGCTCAGGAGTTTGACAGCACGTATGATCTGCGGGACCAGGGGAAGGTAAGTGCTGTGCGGGACCAGAAAACCTGGGGCACCTGCTGGGCGTTTGCAACCTTTGGTTCTCTTGAATCAAATCTTCTTCCAGCGGTGAATCAGACCTTCTCTCCCAAAAACATGGTCAATCTGCATGGGTTTGATTATGGGTATAATGATGGAGGAGGAGTCTATATCTCCACTGCCTATCTCACCCGCTGGAATGGGCCGGTAGATGAAGAAAGTGACCCATACCCGGAGAAAAACTGGACCGAATCCCAGGAATATCCTCCGGTTGCCCATGTACAGAATGTGATTGTCTATCCGGGGCGGACAAACCGGACTGATACAACCAGCATCAAGGCAGGACTACAGCGGTGGGGGGCTGCATATGTGAGTATTTTCTGGGATGATGCATTTTATACCAATAGTACTGCAGGATATTATATGCCAGCATCATCTCCCGATACTCTCAACGGAGGCGGTCATGGAGTGACTCTGGTCGGGTGGAACGACACATTCCCGGCATCAGCCTTTAACGAGACCCCACCCGGAGACGGTGCATGGATTGTCAAGAATAGCTGGGGATCTGCCTGGGGAGATGAGGGGTATTTCTATGTCTCCTATTATGACCGGTATCTCGGTTCGGTAATCCAGGAGGATGGAGATTACCGGAGTACCGCGTTCTTCACTGCAGAGCCGGTGGATAATTATGAACAGATCTATCTGCATGATCCCTTGGGAGAATGCCTGGATTACTATGTCGAAGAGCCGAAGACCGGAACAGTTGCCACCCGTTTCCAGGCAACTCATGCAGGAGTTATCAGAGCAATCGGGTTTTACACAACCGATGTACATACCCGGTACCAGGCGGTGGTGTATCAGAATGCAGATGACGGTCCTCTTGGTGATGAAGCGGTAAGGTTCGAAGGCAATCTGACCACGATGGGATACCACACCGTGCCACTCCCCGAAGTAAGTGAGGTACAGCTGACAAAAGGAGAAAATTTCTCTGTCGCTCTCAGTCTTGAGAACACCGTAAATGATTATCCGGTTGCTATCGAAGAACCGGTTCCTGACTACAGCAGTAAGGCTACTGCACAACCGGGTGAAAGTTATGTGTATTTCAAAGAACCGGGGGGTTTTTATGACCTCACTAGAATCGATCCCAATATGAGTGCCTGTGTCAGGATATACGCCGATACGGTGCCAGAGCCAATACCAACCCCCTCCATCCTGTCTGCATCCTTTACCGCAAAACCGGAAATCGGGAAAGCTCCTCTGACCGTACAGTTCACTGACACTTCATCCGGAAATCCCTCCCGGTGGCTCTGGAATTTCGGGAATCACACTCAGTCTGTGCTTCAGAATCCTGAAATCACATTCACCAGTCCGGGAGCATATACGGTCTCTCTGATCGTCGGAAAAGGTGATGAGGTTGATGAGATCGCGAAATATCAGTATATTACGGTTCGAAACTCAACGAACTCCAGTGAGTAGGATCCATCGGGACTCTCCTCACGATCTGTTTTTTCCCTAATTCTGGTATCCGAAAGATTTCCCCATACCTGTTCTTTTCGATATGGTATTGATTCAATCAGCACCCCGGGTAAGGGAATGATGGCTGGTATTCTACAGGTTATGCATCCGGGTATATTCCCTGCTCATAAGAGATGACTGCATTACTCTGGCTGCTGCTTGTCCCTTTTGATACCGTTAACAACACGGTATAGGTACCCGGGGTAGTATAGGTGTGCGTTGCATTCCGGGTGGTGACATTGCCTCCCTCACCAAAATTCCAGTTCCATGATGTGGGACTTCCGGTAGATGCATCGTAAAAATGAATCGTCAGGGGGGATACCACTGCATCAGGAACTCCGTAAAACTTAGCCTGTAGGGGATCCGGAGCGGGTGCGAGGTGAATGACACCTACCGCGTAATGCTGCATATTTGCATAATATCCTCCCCAGGTCATCGTATGATCAGAGTAGTCCCAGGTGTCATGAATAACCATTCCGTTCGTACCGTAATATCCGATTCCCAGAACACTATGCCCATTCAGCTGGATGATAACCGGATATCCGGCATCAATTTCTGCCTTATACTTGTCGTAGGTGAATCCATCGGTAAACCAGGAGTAAAACCCGGTAATATACTGGTTATAACTCCTGGTAACAGTGTATCCCCGGGATTCTGCAAAAAGATGCATTCCATGCATCCCATCTCTGCTACCCGGCTCACTTCCGGTATAATCTTCGAGAGGAGATCCATCTCCGGTAAACCAGAAGGTCGTACTCCCGTCGGTGTTTGAGAATTGCTGATTCATATTCGTGCCCATAAAATCAGCAACACTATCTTTGGGAGAGTGTTCTGCCCAGGATCCGGTATAATATGGATCGATTCTCGATCCATAGGAGTAATAATAGTCATCCTTATGGCCTTTGGTTGACCTGCCATCGAGACCATATTGAGATGCCGTCATTGGGCATTGACCGAAATTCGACCGCTCAGAAGATGAACCCCATACGGCATTGGTAAGGGGAAAGACCCCTCCGTTCGTGGGCCCAGTATAGATATTTGGAAAACTGGTCCGGTCATAATAACCAAACAACATCGTGGCTGCCGTCGCCGAGCACCCGTAGGTCCAGGTCATCGTCGGAACATTACTCAACGTAAGGCTTGCTGCTGACATGGTCGATTTATTCGGAAGGTTTTGATTGACCTGCCATCCTTTTGGTGGCAGACCCGGACCGGTAATCCACTGATCGATCGTTTTTCCATTCACCTGTACCTGGGACACCCGGAATGAACTGATGCTGCTTGATTGGTTCTCCTGTGTGGTATAATTCTCTGAAGCCAGAGGCCCGGTTATGGACGTATCTGGCTGGGTTTTTAAAGAAGCATTCACCACCGGGGTCGTTGAAGCCGGTGGGGATATGGTTGATATCTGCCGGGATAGAACGGTTCTGTCCAGAACCGGCTTTACCTCCGGGATCGGGGAGTGAATTGAGGATATGGTTCCCGAACTGATGGAAGGCGGACTGATTTGACTTGGTGCTGCAGCGAATACCGGTTGAACGATGATGATAAGGACAAAAAGGATAGATAACAGATTTTTTACACCGGTATGCATGTTTCTCCCTGAGTAATGTTAGGAAGTAATCCCTCATAATACGGCGTCTAATCCCGGATGGATTTCACCCTCGCCTAGATGTGAAAAATACTCTTTTAATCCCGATACCCTGATAAGTTGCCAGGATTTGCTGTTCTGGAAGAGATCGGAATACGAGTCCAAAATAATGTCATGTACGAAATGATGGTGGTATGAGGGAAATTCAGCAGAGAGGCAATCGTTTTCTTCCCTCTTCGAAGGAGTAAATTGATTATTGAGAATATTCTGGACAGATGAATACCCGGCGTGGTTTACATTGTAAGGATACTTTATGTGGATATCCTGAAATCTATCACCACTCCTCATTTTTTACATGATATATTTCTTTGCAATGGGAATGTGATACAAAACCCTTGCAACACAAAAACTTCCTAAAAATACCATTATCGCGAGTATCGGAATTGCAATAACCGGGTTTATCACGGTAGTGGTCAATCCAATCTTAGTAAAAATTTCGATAAAGAATACATGACAGAGGTACATACCAAACGAACATTCAGAAAATAGAAGAACTAGTTTCCTGAATCTATCTGAAAAATCGATCTTTCCGATGATATTTTCAAAGAAGACGAGTGTTCCGACGGATGTCAGCATCACGTTTAAGGATAGATATTGGTAAAACATCTCCGTGGGTTGTATTGCATTGAGAGATATCATTGCGGTAAGGCTAATTGTCGCTACCAATCCGATAATTCCTCCAAAATATACCCCATAGGATTGCTTTTTTGTGAGAGGGTACTCATGGAGGTAATATCCAATCACGAAATAAAAGGTATATCCTAAAACAAAGTAAAGAAGCAGATTATCGGTGAGGCTTAACAATTTCTGCAGGAAATCAAGAGGAATTAATTTTGCCGTTGGTATCACGATTGCAAAAAGGAAAGAAAGGAGTAGAAAATACTCGGTGAGTCTTTTGTTCTGAACGATAAGTCGTAAAAAAGGCAATATTACATATAATCCGATTATCAGATAACAAAACCAGAGATGATAGTATCCATTACCAAATGTCTTTAAAAATAACGGAACTGCAGTTATGTCAAATTGTGCAGATTTAAAGTATGTGACACACACTGCGTAACATGCAGACCAGAAAATGAACGCAGTGACTATTCTAGTAATATATTTTCGATATATCGTTTCTATTGAAATATTTTTATCAGGCCGTAACAAAAACATCCCACTAATCATGATCATTACAGGAACGCCAAATCTGGCATAACTGTCAAGAATATTGAATATCTGCCAGTTATATGAGTTTACCGGCGTAATATACCATTGAGTTGCGGAGATATGTAATAGCATCACGGAAAAGATTGCAAAGACCCGGAGAAGATCCATAGAGATCAGCCTGTTATTATCCACAGTAAGAATTTCTTTTTTCTGCATATAATAGAGAAATGGTAATATCGTGGATAAATGGGGATTTTATTTAAATTAGAAAGAAAGTTCTAACCGAAACGGTAGATGTTCATTATTGCATCCTCAAATATGTGCCTTCCCACCTCATTATGAAAAAAGGAAGGATGCCATCAGGCTCAACACATGAATCTGTGATGATTACATGAAATACCTGAAAAATGGTGTTACCGTTACTCCACGGATATTTTTCCCTTTGGCACCCTGACCATGGCGAACAGGAAGCCGGCAAAGAGCAGAATCACCGGGAAGAAGGTCAGGGTTGGCAAAAGTCCAATCTGATCAGCGATTGCTCCGGAGATGGAAACCCCGATACCTCCGGCACCCATGGCGATTCCGAGGAATAACCCGGATATGAGCCCGATTTGTGACGGAACCAGTTCATGGGCCATCGCGATGGTTACTGCAAATGCTGCCCAGAGCAGGTAGCCAAAGAGTAACATACAGATGATCAGAAAGATGCCATGGGTCACCAGAATTCCGAAGAATGCAGGGATGGCAGCAAAGGTGGAGACAAGCACCACCTGTTTTCTCCCAACCCGGTCAGAGAGAATCCCGCCACTGATCTGCCCGACTACCCCGGCGATCAACATGATACTGACCAGCGTTGTTGCTTCAATGAGTGGATATCCCTCAAGAACCAGGAAAGTCGGGATGTAGGTCATCGCTCCGAAGGTTACCCATGCACGGAGAGTTGAACCGGCAAAGAGCAGAATCACCGGATTCCAGTCTTCTCCACCTGGCGGAGCCTGTTTCTTCTCTACCGGGCAGGTATCCGGGATCGGATTTATGTACAGCACAGCTGCAGCGATGATCGCCGGGATGATCAGGGCAGTTACCATGGGAATACCGCCCGATGTCAGGATGATTCCGGCAATGATCGGGCCGAGTGCCATTCCCATATTTCCTCCTACGACAAAGAACGAGGTGAGCCGGCCCCGGGAGCTGCCGGTTGCAAGGGCAGATACCTTGCAGAGTGCTCCGGGATGGAAACTGGCATGGCCGACTCCGGATATCACCACACACAGGAGCATTACATAGTACTGGTTTGGGATAAATCCTAACAGTGAAATTCCTATTCCTGATAGCAGAATCGAAAGACCGATACTCACCCGAAGTCCCCGGGTATCTGCAAGCCGCCCGAATACCGGCTGAAGAAGGGAGGATACGAGGCTGTGGGTTACAGGCAGGAGAGCAGCTTCAAAGTATCCATATCCGTACATGGTGATCAGCACCGGTTGTAATGCCATCAGAACCGGGGCATAGATATCATTTACCAGGTGTGCCAGGGTTAGTTGTCCGATCTGTTTCAATTGGCTCATGGTGAGTCTCCTTTCTGTTTTGTCTGGAGCATCTCGTTTCTCACCGTCTCGATCCGTTCATGGTACACAGACTCCATGGTGTGCAGGATGTGAGCGATAAGCACCTTGTTCTCCTCTGTAAGAGGGCCGATTCTTTGCGCCAAATTCAGAAATACCTGCTCATGCACCGTCTCATGAGCCTCATAGGCAGTACGACCGAGGGATGTCAGTTCCAGGTGCACCTCTTTCTCGTTCTTCAGACCCCGGACTTTTCTGACCAGGTCACGTTTCGCGAGTTTGGAGATGGTCTGTGAGGCAGCTCCGGGAGTAATTCCCAGGAACTCTGCGACGGCCCGGACATTGCATGCCGGATTATCGCCGATCACTTGGAGCGTGTGAATCTCTGAGGGATAGAGAGGGATATCAATACCAAATTTGCGGGGAATACTTTCAGATTCATTGAGTTTGTTTACCATCCGCATCCAGATCTGATAGAGATCCCGGACGGATTGATCCGGTTCATACATGCTTAGCACCTATTTGATATTGTCGCATAATAATTTAGTTACTAAGTGATGTGGGGTGTTCCGTTGGGATAGGTATTGACGGGTTGGAAAAGATCCAAAAATCACCGATTGGCAATCGGAAAAAAAGTGGTCAAAAAAGGAGATGAACGGGGCTTATGATCCCGAAAATCCGGCCTGGAATAAAAAACCCGGACTTATTCATCAGTTCTGTGGGTAAATATCCTCATAATGGTTCCGTGATGTTGAGGGCTCTCTTTGTTTTCGTGATTCCACTTCGTGCAATATCGATCTGATGCTCATCAACTGATGCATTGAATGCATGTTCAAACACCTCAAGAGAGCGTTCGTAATCTTCGATATAGTACAAGGACTCCGCCAGATAGAGGAGCGAAATACTGTTATTCGGGGAGATGAGAAGTGCCTGATCATATGCCTCAATAGCCTCTTCAAACTCCCCTTTTTTAAAGGCTGCATACCCCTTTGCACTCCACTCTTTCACTGCTATCTCAGGCGCAAGGGGATTTGCATCGGGAGAGAGATTGCCTGTTGATTCAATATCTTGTAGATAATTTGATGATGATGCATTCCCAGACGGGGATTCTGCAGATACTAAAGCGAAAGACAGCAGTAAAGCCAATATCAGCAATTGGAAGGAGAGAATGGATCCTCGGCTCATACGGGTAAATTCGCCTTGGGTAATATATACCTGTCGTGAGAGTTGCAAAAAACCTTTGATGATTCAGAGCCGTATGAGTTATTTGAGGATTCATCAACTCAGGATATTCCCTCTTGAGAGATATCCGGAGTTTGGTATCGATGGATCTAATCCGGATATCAGCAGACGCAGGGATATTTCCCTTCCGAAAGGGCAAATTCAATAAAAACAGGAAAAATATCTGTACTCATCAGGAAACCCCTCATTCCCGGCGATATTTTTATGAGATGATACTGCTATCCAATCATTATGATGCCGAGGAACATGGTAATCTATTCTGTATGCCTGATTTTTGCTCTCGTCTCAGCGGTGGGCGCAAATTCGTATTATTTGTACGGGTATGGGGGGCACATCTATGGAAGTTATGTAACGTTCTCCAAAGAGAACGTATACACCTACTTCCTGGACTCTCCTTCCAGTGCGGACTTTGATCTCATTGTGTATGACACCTATGATGGAAAGGCATACAAATCGCAGAAAAATGGGAATGTCCAGGAAACTGTGCGTGTCCCGGGAACTCCGGGATACAAGCATGTCATCTTTATTGACGGAATAAGTGGAGAAGGCCCGTTTAATCTCTTTACGGCCAATGACAGTGTTACCTGGGAAAATAACTCATTCACCGATTTAGGAGAGTACTTCTTTGATGAAGAGGCAACAGAGATGGCTGATGACTATTATAACGAGATCCTGAACCTCTCACCTGATGGGACATCCTGAAGTTCTCCTCTCAGGGGATCAGGGATATCCCTGATTCTTTCAGAATTACCGGATCCGATTATGAGGGTCTTTTCCGGGGTGAATGCCTCCAAATCATTGCACAAAGCCGGAGTCTGGCATGGTATCGATCGGAATTCATTCGCCGGTATCATAAGAGAAGGTTACCGATCATATCGTGCTGCAGCTGACCCCGGATATGGATCTCTTCTCCTGACTCTCGTTTCATCAAGAATCATCTGGAGATCCGGAATTTCTCCCCGGGATGAACCTGAAGTATCGGATGAGGATCCCTCACCTGATAAGGAACCTTATAAAGAAAAAAAGTTGTCTGACGTATGTCTGCCGGATTGTGGTGTCATCGTTTCTCAACAGGTATTGGCTGAGTAATATAGAATATGTTCATCTATGATGACCGGTTTTTAATATATTTCCTCTTCGATGTCTTGTATCCGGAGTCTTTTTTCTTACAATGCCCCGGTTAATTCAGGAAATTGCGATTCCTCTCATCAGCCGGAAATATGCTGCGTTACCCTTCTCCCGCAAGAACCCTCCATCCCGGACAACCTGAAAATCCGGGAATCTATATGTGGCAGAATAGGTGCTGTACTATCATGTATTCCGGATTATCTTCGGTCTTCTCAGTCTTCATTCTTCTCACGCTCCTCGTGAGTGTCTCCTCGGGATGCACGACGTTCGTAGTTACTCCCGGAGCTTCTGCGGATGGCTCAATGTATATCGGCCATACCAATGACGGATATGGCCCCGGACTGGTCGGCCCCTATCCGGACGAGGAGTTTTCAAAGCTGGTATACCTCCCTCCCTTCGAACATGATCCCCATTCTCTCAGGCAGGTCCCCTTTGATACGAAAGCCGGTACCGGTATCGCAGGAGATACATCCCTTGTATCTTCCCCGCAGAACGGAACTATCCCCCAGGTTCAGAACACCTACGGATATCTCTCCTCTGCCTATGGGGTCATGAATGAATACGGACTGATGGCATCAGAAGCCACGGATTATGCCCGGACAACCCCGTCATATGATCCGGAGAAACGGATATTCTATAGTTCTGAACTCTCAAATCTTGCCCTTGAGAGGTGTAAAACTCCGGTTGAAGCGATTGAACTCGTCAGTTCCCTGATTACTATGTATGGCTACTATGGATCCGGGGAGACCCTGATATTTGCCAATGCCACGGAAGCCTGGGTCATGGAGATGGCAGGAACACCGGAAGGAACAGGCGGGGTATGGGCAGCACAGAAGGTCAGGGATGGTGAGGTATTTGCCGGAGGGAATATCTTCCGGATTGGAGCGATCGATCCAACCAATCCGGACCAGCGATTGTCTGATAATGCCCGGGATATCGCCTTACGGGAAGGGTGGTGGGATCCTGCCACCAGTCAGTTTCATTTTGCCAAAGCATGGTCTGCTGGAGAATTCACTCATCCGTATCATACTCTCGGACGCATCTGGAGTATCTACCGCAGGATTGCTCCATCGGAGGAGCTCCCGCCGGTTGTTTCCGGATGGACTGAAGACCCCTATCCCTTCTCGATAGTCCCGGATCACCGGTTGAACAAGACCGAGATCTTTGATCTCTTCCGGGATCATTATGAGGGGACAGGGATGGATCTGACCTCAGGCCTTGCTGCCGGACCATTCGGGGATCCCTATCGGGACCGGGGAGTGATGGATGAGTATGATGGAGGGGCTGATGATCGAATCGTCCCGGGTGCATGGGCATACCCGGTTTCAGCGATCACCTGCGGGTATAGTTATATCTGCGAGTCTAGCCCGGATATGGCGGATATCGCAGGGGGGATTGTCTGGTTTGGTTTTGCCCAGCCGTATGAGACCTGCTATATGCCAGTCTTTGCCGGGGTCACCAACATATCGCCATCCTATTACGAGGGAAACCGTTCGGTGGTCTCCCGGACCTATGGATACTGGCCGTTCTCCATGGTAACGAACTGGGCACGGCTCCGGTATGATTCGATGATGCCCATTATCAAAGAGAAGCAGCAGATGATTGAGCGGCAGGAAATCCAAGAGGTGGATATGATTCTGCAGAATGCATCTGCGGCATACTCTCTCCAGGGAAAGGAAACGGCTCAAGCATTACTCACCAATTACTCGGCAGAAAATACCGAACGAGTCATTGCATCCTGGTGGGATCTCTCAGAGGATCTCATTGTCCGGTTCTCCAATGGCATGATCTGGGATCCCGTGAATCATTCGGATACGCTTGCCGGGTACCCTGACTGGTGGTATAATGCCACCGGATATCAGTATGGTCCCCGGATGTACCGGACAGATCTCCTGGACTCAATCCCCGGAATCACCTACTCCGGGAAGGTGATCTCAAAATCTTCAGAGGAGAAACCTTTGGAAATTCGTTCTGATCTCCTGGGATAGGGGGAAAACCCCTCTGCCTCCCGGCATCGCACCCTAGGGTTGCGGAAAGGCATTAGTCAATCAGAAGTAGTGCCATCGGTTCTGCATACTCAGTAACCGGGAATTGAATGGGCATTCCTGCATGTTCAGCGGTTTTTATCATGTTGACACCAACGGCATGTTCCGGATATCGGGCCCGGGTTGCATGGAGGCAGATGCCTTTCTCGATATTACAGGTTTTACAAAGCCGACAGGACCCGTTTACCATGGCAAGGGCGAAGGGATATCCTGCCTGAAATGCCCTCTTCTCCAGTCCTAACATCGTCTCCACCCGTTCATTGTTTCCCTCAATGTACTCCTGCATGAATAATGCCGCCTGCTCTTTCTTTTGAGGATCTGCAGCAGGGTCAAACAGATGGGAATTCACTGAACAGACAACCAGAGGATCCACCTTTGCCCGGGATCTGAACTTCACTACCAGGGTATACTGATATTCGGCCAGGATCTTTCTGAACTCCTCCGGGGTTGGGGCATAGAGAGGACAGGTGAGTCTTGTTCCATAGGTGGGACATCCGGTTTTACATTTCAGGGGCACCCGGTTCTCCACAAAGACCTGGCTGGTCTCAATGATTCTCGCATCCCATGCTCCCAGGTCTCGTGCTGCATGAAGGAGCCAGCTAAATTTCTCCAGTCCGGATACCGGCGATAATTCCTGCCGTGTTTGCGCAGATTCAGGTGTCATGGTATCAGCACTCCCAGGTTACCTGCACCGCTCTGCTTACCATTACGGCTACCGGGCAGGTGAGGGTCATCACCTCATGGATGGCATTACTCACCTGTTCCCTGTCGATATTACCGGAGACAGAAAAGATCAGATGCACGGTTTCCAGGATATCAGGCAGAGACGAGGCTCGGGTGCATTCCATTGTAATTGCAATGGATTCTGGTGAGTATCCTCTTTTGGAAAGTTCAATCTGAAGTTTTATCCCTGCGCAACTCCCTAGTGCCGAAATAAAATATTCCAGAGGATTAGGGAATGCTCCGCTTCCTCCGAGTTTGGTTCCTGGCTCTGCGATTATCTCAACTCCTCCGGGAGTTTTGGTAATAAACCGGAATGGCTCGTTTTGATAAACGTCCATGGTGATTGCTGATGAGTCCATTTTTCCTCTCTTCAGGATGATCGATATGCCAACGATTTCTCCAGATTTCGAAGGTACATCGCCTCCCAGTATTCCATACCTTTCTGATGTTCGTTGACTCATAATACAATAAACATTCTAAATGGTATGTAATAATGCAGTTGGATTGTATTTATTATAAAGATATGTTTTTTCATGACTTAGGAGAAATACATACAAAATACATGCCGAAAGTCGTTCCCGAATATAAAGAGGAGGCAAAACGTCGTATCATCGAGGCGGCTATCGACGTTATCGCCGAGCGGGGATGCGAAAACCTGACCTTTGATCAGGTGGCAAAAAAGATCGGGGTAACGAAAGGTGCGGTGTACTGGTACTTCAAAACCAAGGAAGAACTCATCACGGCTGTATTGAAGCGTTTTCGGACAGACTTTGAACGGACTACGTTTGATTCATTTTATAACCGTCCGATTGAAGAGATGATGCAGCAGATTTTTGAGAAGTTCACCCTGACAGATACCCGCCAGCGTGCGATCTTTTTTGAGATGTTTGCCCTTGCCGTCCGAAGTTCTGATATCAGGCATGCAACCCGTGATTATTACATGGGGCTGGTTGCCACGTTTGAGGATGCTATCCGGCGGGAGCAGAAACAGCAGTCTATCGATCCTGATGCCGATCCTCATACCATGGCACTACTCATGGTTGCTCTCTATTCAGGTCTGCAGAATTTTGAGATGGTCTGGATGTGTCCTGATGAAATTAAGGATCTCTGGATGGACGGAGTCAGGCATCTGATCCATCCTTCTCCCGTCGAAAAGAAGAAACATAAGAAGAAGTGGTAGTCAGCCCGGTTGGATAGTACTCCCTGGTGGAGGGAATGGCAGATTTCTCTTCATCTCGTCTTATCAGCCATGAACCAGAGAATCCGGTAAAACCCCTCCGGATCTGCTGATGTCAGGCGGAAGAATCCCAGCCTCCTGAAACGCTTCCCATGCCCGCACCGTGATATTGGTTTTAAACACGAACTCATTTCGAAGGTCATTCACATAGGCTTTCGCGATGATCTTCCGGAAAAGCGGGTGATTTTCCACCAGGATGGTGCAAGGCCGACTGGGAGAGAGGTACACATACCGGGAGGTGATCACGGTCTCATGGAGCAGCCGGATTGCTTCCCTGATATTGGAATCATACGAAACAAAGAGTTCTGTAACTACCATCATCTCTGCTGATCCAGCATTGGCACTGGATACCGACTGGGTGATAACCAGGTAGTTCGGAATTGCAACCCTGTTGTCAGAAGGAGTGATGATAATCGTCTGAATAAGCCCAATATCCATCACCTCCCCATACATGTTGTCCATCGTGATCATGTCTCCGATCTGGTAAGGTTTTTGCAGAATGATGATGATTCCTGCGATGAGGTCGGCAAAGAGATCTTTGAGCCCGAACCCAAGACCTGCTCCCAGTAACCCGAACAGGACGGACAACTCGGCGATACCCAGAGTGAAGAACGGGGAGAAGATCAGATACAAAGTAATGAGATAAACGGCGGTCTTGACAATGGGGATGAACATTGCAAGAAAATGACGATTTGTGCCCAGTTGTTCGGAGAAGACTCTCAAACCCAGATCGATGCCTCTCACCAGGACATATGCAATGACCAGGATAACCAGGCTTTCCATGATCCAGTATGGGTCAAGCAGAATCGTAATAAGGCTGTCCTGATTGGCCATCTGCACCGTTTGCAGGGACATGTTGGTGAGATTTGAAATTATTGTGCCTACCGGGTCCATCTACCACACCATCCTGAGTCGTATCAGACCGGAAGTAATACCTGCAAGAGCCAGCGGTTCCAGAGAAATCCGATCCCCGCTCCGGATGATGATGCCATCCCGGATGAAGGGAGACAGGAGCCGCATGATCGGAATATCCCTTGGAGCAAAGGCGAGGAGATCAGAGATCTGCATCTCCTCATACATGAGAATTATCGAAAGGAGATATGCCTGGTCAGGATTAATGAACGGGGGAATGGGAAACGGAGTAATTCTGCTCAGCCGGATCTCCCAGGCATCGATTGCATGTTCCCAGAATTTCAGGGCAACTCCTGGATTTCCATTGGAAACCTGGAGAAGCCGTTCAAAGATGACTTCATCCGGTTCTTCATAGTCACTCATTCCCCGGATTATGGCATACAGAAGGCGGAATTTCAGGTAATAATATGGTATGGGTACCGGCTGATTGACATATGGGACGCGAAAGGTCCGGGAAGTTTTGCGAAGGACCATCCTGCGGGGAACCGGGACATCCAGGAGATAAAACCGGGACCCCTCATGGTACGAGAAGATGAACTCCCGAAGCTGAGGGAGAGTTATCTTTCCGAGGATGATCCGGTGAGGAAAATGTCTGCTGATTCCAAAACAGGCGTCCAGATACCTCCAGGAATGCATATTCCAGGTAGTAACCACGGTTCGCTCTCCTACAATGAGGGTGTCGATAAAGGCGTGAAGGCGAGCAAACCCTCCGATTCTTCGTTCTGCAAGAAACTGGCAGTTCTCCACGATGATGATCTTGTGTTCAGTGGCCATCAGGACATCAAGGGAATCAGTGCATGATGTGAGCGAGATGCGGACTGCCTGGTCTTGGTATTCTTCTAAAGCAGCATTTGCAACTCTCTCTCTTCCTGCCATATATTCTGAGATGATTGCGATATGGCCGGAATTTCCTGTATCACTCTTCAAGGCAGCCAGAACTCTGGCCGTTTCCTGAAGCCATACCGGATGATGGGTAGAGGATGATGAACGTGGAGGATCATCTGTCATGCTGATGAGTGAGTTTAGCTTTCTAGGATATGATCATTTCCTTTGTCACAGAGAGGCAAAGAACCGATCCGCCTTTCACTGTACATTTTCCGGATGGGATTTTTTCATACCGGACATGAATTCAGGTGATTGTTGCTCATCACCCCGGGATTTGAGGTATTCATCGAAATAATCGGAATTGCCCCAAAAGAATAATAATACCTCAAGGCCATTAGTCTCAAGAGAATAATTTCCTTGGGGACCCTCTCCGTTCTCGTTGTAGATTCATTATGACTCCTGTTATCCATCCCGAAAACAGAGATACCCTATGGCAGCAGGGGTTTGTTCTCTTCGCTATCCTCATTCTCCTCGCTGCCTTCTGTTTCCATCCGGTCTCTGCACGGGAAATCAGGATTGGTCTGACCGAGCTCAAACCCTCCCTTTATACGGATGAACAGGGAGTACCAACCGGTTTTTTCGTTGATATTATTGAGGATCTGGCAAAAAAAGAGGGATGGGAGATAACCTGGGTCAGTGGGACGATCTCTGCCAGCTGGGATCGCCTGACTCTGGGGGAGATCGATCTCCTCCCTGCAGTACCGTCCACACCCGAACGTGCTGAAGTCTATGACTTTACCAATGAATCAGCTCTCTCGATATGGTCACAGGTGTACGCACGTCCTGATTCAGGCATTAATACCATTCTTGATCTTGACAAAAAACGCGTTGCAATGGTCAAGGGAGCTTCCAGTGGTTCTGCTTTGATGGATTATGCACGAAAATTCGGCATCAATGCGACGTATCTGGTAAAGGACAAACCCGCTGATATTTTAGCTGCGGTTGCATCCGGAGAAGCAGATGCCTTTGTTGCGTATAACTCAGCAGGCCAGGAGGAGATCCAGGAATACGGTCTTGTCGCCACTCCGGTGATGTTTAATCCCGCACCGTTTGGTTTTGCCGTTCTGAAAGGAAAGAATCAGGACCTGCTCAGGAGTTTGGATCGCTATCTTGCAGAAGGAAAAAACACCCCTTCTTCTCTCTACAGTAAGGCAATGGAGAAATGGTATGGGATCAAAAACCGGGATATCATCCCCACGTTCCTCTGGTGGATTCTTGGAGGAGCATTTGGTCTGGCCACTCTGCTGGTATTTTTGGGTTTCATTTTACGACGTGAAGTAAAACGAAAAACCGCTGAAATTGCGAAACAAAATGAGGAACTGCAGATAGAAGTTGCAAACCGGACTCGTGCGGAGATGGAACTGGTTCGGACCAATGAAGAAATCCATGCTGCGTATGAACAATTGGCAGCGATGGAAAAAGATGTCAGGGAGAGCTTCAATGAACTTCAAAAGAGCGAACATGCCCTCATGCAAGCCCGGGAGAAATTGCATCTGCTCAATGTGCTGACTATCAGGGATATTAAAAATACGTTTTATATCCTCTCCGGGTATATTCAGATCTCCAAAGATCTCAATTGTGATGCAGAAGCGAAAACCTACTTTGATAAAGAGCAGGAGATCATTCAATTAGTACAAAATAGCCTTACTTTTGCGGAGAAATATCAGAATCTCGGTATCACAGAGCCTCGATGGCAAAATACGCTTCAGGTGTTTCTCTATGCGGTATCTCACCTGGATCTCTCAAGCATCTCCCGGACGGTAGATCTGCCTCATATGGAAATCTTTGCTGACCCCTTGTTTGAAGACGTCTTTTTGGCTCTGATGGAGACGATTGTCATGCAGGGTGCCGGGGTACGCCATATCGGTCTCAGATCCCAGCAAAACACTGATGATATTACGATTTTCGTGGAATCAGATGGAAAGGGAATCCCCGCAGAAGAGAAAGAACAGTTTTTTACCTGGGAACTCCTGGGAAAAAGTGGAACCAGTCTCTTCCTTGCCAGGGAGATCCTCTCCATCACTGGTATTGCACTTCAGGAGACAGGGGATCCTGATATGGGGATCCGTTTTGAGATCACCGTGCCTAACGGGCAATACCGGATGAATGAGTCAGAGGAGTGATGAAAATGGTGCAAGTATTTCCTTTTTGTAGGAAGATGGACACTCCGTATAGTTATTCAATATGATTTGGGTAATACACGTTTCTCAAAAAACCCTTTGATACGATCACATAACCTCGATATTCTCCCGGCAATATGGGCAGAATCTAGGAGTTTTTGAAAATTTTAGTTCTCTTCCGCAGAACGGACAGATGGAAAGGGAATTTGTAATCTGCTCTGTGGGTTTGGAAGATGACGATACGGGGATGGTATCCTGTTGTGATATCAGATTCTGATACATTTGGGGAAAAAGCATCATTCCCGTACCAACAGCTGCCCCTCCGGATTTTCCAATAGATTCTGCCATTTTATCCAAAGTCTCAAATTTCCGGTATTCCATACCTCCTGGAGAATTGAATCGGATAAATTTGTACATATCCTCTTTGTATTGTTCTTCAGTGTCAACCCCGATGATTTTCAAGGTGAGCAACTCAATTCCCCTCTGTCGGAGAAGATCAGAAATATTCACCTGAACAATTGTTGATGTCTTCTCAAGATTGGCATAAACATCCATGTAGGTATATTGAGAAAAATCCTGCATCAGTTTTTCATTGATGAATCCATTTATTGCCCGGGCAACTGAATTTGTATCAAAATATTTTAGACCCCCTGTCATCTGGGTAACAAACAGGATTGGATCATCAACTCTGTACTGGTAATTTCCATGGGCTTTAAGAGGTATTGGAGCAGGGATTCCCTCTGCAGCGGTTACCATCGTCTGGACCCCCCAATTTCCGGTAAACATCTTTCCTGAAATAAAGATAATGTTTACTTTAAAAGGAGTCTCTTTATATCCCATCAGAAAGTTGTAAGACTGTGTTAAGAGAGGGATATTTTGGGTACTGAGAATATGTCTACCAGGTCCGAAAATATCGAATAGTTTTCCATCTCTCATAAATATTGCCGATTCCCATTCTTTTACCACTAAGGATGTCCCCCACCTGATATTGGTTTCAGAATTACTCCAGAGAATTTCGTCAAATCCTGGATTGGTCCATTCGATTACATTTGTGTTAACTGGATTCATTCATTCCCTCCATTAGCAAGCCCTAAAATAACCTCATCCCGTTCATTAAACTGGCTCTCAAATTTTCGTAGTTCTATCTCATATTTTTCGATCAGTTTCCCAGTTTCATCTGAATTCACATTATGTATGGAATTGCGAATATCAGGCAGTATTTCTCTCATCATCTGAATCTTTTCAAGTAACTGAACATCGAAAATGATGATGCCATTGAGTTCAGCATCTCCTGTTTTCACAGTTTTCCAAATTGAAGAATAACCTAATTTTGAATGTAAAACTTTATTTGAAAGGATATCCGCCTGGATTATCACGGTCTCTACTTTCTTTCCTTCTGATATAGATCCAGAATTGATCAGTTCCTTCTGGATCCATCTTACCTCTTTGATTTGATCGCCTAAAGCAGATGAAATCATTTTTCTGAGTAATCCGTCTATTTCCCGACGTTTTTCAGAATCCCGGTATCCTCCGTATCCGGGAATAAACTTCGCCACATACTCAAGGAAGGACTGATCACTCTCTACTTTACTGGTAATTTTCTTATAATCTATCATAGCATCTCCTTCTTCGGTTCATGTTCCAATAATCACAATTGGTATCCTCCGATCGGTCGAAAGATAATATCTCGAATAACCATCATGCTGAATGCTGCTTTTCATCAGTAATCTAATTATAACGCCATTTTATTCAGTACCTTCAGATCTCCAATCGATTTTGGAGTTAATTCTCCAAGATCCAAACCCAATTTAAAGGATGAGTATGTCATATCTCCTGGAATAAACACCAATCCTGCAACTTTCGGGGCTGATAATCGCATTTTTTCCCGGATTACCGTGTTCTTTTGAAGGGTCTCTGAAATGTACCTGTTCACAAAAATTTCAGCCTGTTTTTTCGATGAAAGTGGTGGAATGAATCTTTTATTTCCGACAGAGCGTCCTGATGCTGATTGAATTACTCTTCTGATTGTCTGATCCCCACAACTAATGGATATTTCTCTACCAAACATACTTCTCAAGGTATCATCAAGGAAACCAGCAGATAGCCTTCTTTTGAATACATTTGTTATTGCACTGGAAGGATTGGTAGAAAGGAGGATTGGATCAGTAGGGAAATTGGATGAGATTAGAAGTACTTCTTTGGCTTCTTTTCCTTTTTTTGTCCAGAACACTCCAGTAGTAAAACTGTATGTAAGATGTATTACCCAAAATGGAAATAAATATGAACCCGGTCCATTAACTGAAGTAACTCTCACTTCTTTTGTCTGGGTGATTCTGATCTTCGTAATCCAATTGAATATCTCTTCATATCTTTTGAGATTAGTAAATGATCCTTTCCATTCGCCAGACTCAAATTGTTCCTGACGAATGAGTTCATTAATGAGATATTCAAAGATCACTACGGTATTCAGAGGGAATCCTGAAGGATCTTTATCAGAACAATAGACCATCTTCTCGATTATTCTGGCGATTCTCAGTTCTTGTCTGACGGCATGATCCATAAATCTGAATGAGGTATCTGAACTGATCATCTCTGTGGATCTTTGTAAGGATTCAATCCCTTCTTTCACAGCCTTTTTAGCCGGTTTTGTATCTCCGTTCAGAAGAAGATGTATTCCTCTGTTTATCTGACTTAAACCAGATAATCTATGGAATACTGGAACTAACTCTGAATTATCTAGAATATTAACTGATGCGATTGAAAAATTCAATGACATGAGTTCAAATCGTTCTTCAATATCTTCCTGAATAAGGCGAATATTATTGAGCAGGTATGCAAAAGATGATGATATGGTGTCCATAACATCAACCAGATGGTGATTTTCGGATTCTATTGCTAATTGTTTTATTGATTTAACTTTTGCATTAAATTCGAATAGTTCAACCGGGTTATGATCAGAACCAATGTCCTGATTGGTCATGAAAGGAAGAATTAACAAAGGTTGCATAAGCAGTCTTTGGGCATTAAATTGGTAATGTGAATAATCTGACTCAAGAGAAGGCCTGATATTATGGGTGAAAATAGCGTGTCTCGCTAGTGAATCGATATTTGCAGCATTTGAAAGATCAAATCCTGAAGGGATTGAATTTTTTACCCAGCTGTAGATTTGCCCCATTATCTGGTCTAAAAAGGCTTTTGCATCAATTGATTTCTGTGTTGTTCCACAACTACCACATTTAATATATTCGGAATTATTCTCTGGTTTTTCTAATGGGGCTCCACAATACTTACATCGTAATGTGATGGTATCTTCGATATGCATCGAGTTATTCATGATTATTCTCTATTTCAGCTGACGTATTTCCTGAGAGAGAACCCTGATCTGCTGCGTTAATTCAGATTTTACCCTTTCTATTTCTTCGATGGTTTTTTGGTGATACACTTGGGATATTTCTTCAATTTTGTAATATAATGCAAAATAGCACGCCCTGCAGGCATATATCCTGGACTGTGCGAGATCGAACGTATTATGTATACTCTGTTTTTCGTTATTCTCTTGATATTTTGAGATCTCAGTCATCATTGGAAAAAAGTGAACCTCTTTTCCATAGACTTCCCTGTCACAGAACCAGCATCGAACACCTTTTGAATAGTCCTTAATTTTTTCGTTATTGAGTAAATCCCTATCTTTATGCCCCAGAATATTTCTCCAATATGATGCCATCTGATAATGTTTAACTGAATCTTTTGGATTTGACCAGACAGTAATTTCAGCCAGCATTTCTTCAGAGACAGCATTCAGATAATAGGATTTTTCAAGCCCGTTTATCTGTCTGTCTTCAAACATTTCCACAATGTAGAGGTTTCTCTCACCAATCCTGTGCTGGTATTCATTCGCAAGGTCTCGGACCCTTTCTGCGGAGGAAATATTGTATTGGGATGGATCTTTATGAAAAAATTGGAGAGCGAGAATTTCATCAGAAGTTAATTGACATTCATCGATGAGATCTGATATGGGTATTGTTCTCAGGCCGAATTTGATATCTGGCCCTGGAATGCTCTCAAGTACGTTTTTTATTCTGACATAGAGGTCTGAATTTTGGGAATTTCCATACAATCCCATGAGGAGAGCAAGTGTGTAACTATAACCGGCATTACCCCTATTCCCATTTCGAGTATATTTTTCTGACGCCTTAACAAAATTCTCGTGAGCTTTTTGAAAATTCTTCTGAATTAGATAGCTATTACCGATCTCAAAATAATCATCAGCAGATTTTAGCAACTTCATGTAGACTTTAAATGTAAATAGAACTGGTATTAATGTATGTCGATTTACTTTTCTACTATTAGGGTGCTGTTAAGAGTATATTTTTCGGATAAGGGAGATATGAGGGGAATTATCAGTATTTAGTTGAATAATCTGGGTTTGAAATTTATTGTAACCGGGTCAAAATGGTTCCTGCAAGATATGCAGAAATATCTCCTCTGAACCACTCAATCAGACATGAATTTCAATAGATTATAACTAAGCGACCCTGTATTAAATAAGCAGTGAATATCCAGAAGTATGAAGGCAGACATTTAATATTGATTCGTTGAAGAATTATTCCGTATGGATCTCCTTGCGGGTATTCTCATCCTTCTCGCTTCAGCGAAAATCCTGGGAATACTGGTAGAGTATGCCGGATACCCTTCACTCATCGGCGAAATCATCGCAGGAATCATTCTTGGTCCTTCTTTTGCTCATATCCTCGAAGTGAGTCCGGTCATCCTCTTTTTCTCTCAGATCGGCGTGATCCTTCTCCTTTTCATCACCGGGGTGGAGATAAATCTCAAAATTTTTCGCTCGGCCCGAACACGAATGATCCTCACCGGTCTGGTTGCCGCACTCATCCCCTTTGCGATAGGATATATCCTCGGAACTGTTTTCGATCGCTCTTTTGGTGAGTCGTTCTTTCTTGCAGTCATATTCATGCTCACCTCAATTGGGATCTCGGTTCGCACACTGATGGAAAAACATCAGTTAAACACGGATTTTGGCATGACTATCGTCGGTGGAGCTGTTATTTGTGCTGTTTGTGGGATCATCTCCTTTGGGATTTTGTCATCAGTAACCGGAGGTTCTCTCATCACCACCGATGTGGTTCTTCGTCCCCTGGCATTGGCACTCCTTTTCATCCTCTCCTTTCTGATACTTGGAAATCCGGTATTCCTGTTCATATACGAAAAGGTGAGACTTCTCCATAACCCCTCCCTTACTTATTCCGTTACCTTCCTTATTGCCTGCTCATCGGCGTTTGTATCTCAGCAACTGGGACTTACCTTTGTTATTGGTGCGTTTTTATCCGGGATCATGCTTAACAAGCGTGTCCATGAGGATCATACCCTCCACGAAAGCCTTCATAATATGGGCTTTGGAATTTTCATCACCGTTTTCTTTGCATCTGTCGGTTTGATGATGACGTTTTCCGTATCAGAGCTCCTCTCCCCCTTCATCATTCTGGTTATTCTCGCTGCTGTCGTATCAAAGGTTATCGGAGGATTTGTGGGTTCTTACCCCTTCCTGAAAGAAAAAAATGCTGCATTTCTGGTTGGTCTGGGTATGATTCCCCGGGGAGACTTAACGCTTGCTCTTGCTCAGTCTGCGATTATTGCCGGGATCATCTCGCAGCAGATCTACATCACCACCGTTCTGATTGTTCTGAGCACGGTGCTCCTCACTCCCGTCTTTTTAACAATTTGGATAGACCGTTTGGAAAAACGTAACGAAAAACCTTCAGTTCATGAAGCATACTGATAAAAAAGCCAGGACTGGAATAATTCCGATTTTCCATTCGGGGACGCCGACAGATTCTGTCAGGGAGCCTCGGGTTGGATGAGATATGCAATAATGTCGGCGAGATTGATACACCCGACAGGTGCATTCTGTTTGTTGACAATGATGACCGATGACGTATGACCGTGTTCCATTGCCTGCAGGGCGTCTCTGATCTTTGCATTCTCCGGGACCGTGTTTGATTCATCAGAGATCAGATCCTGGGCGTTTTGTGCCGTGCTTTTGAGGATCCGGTCAAGTTCTGATATCAGGAACCTGCCTCCGGAACCATCGCCCGGAGTTAGTGCCGAAATCAGGTCCATGGGAGTGATCACTCCGGCAAGTGTTCCATCCTGATTCACGACGATAAGGGGAAGGTTGCCTTGCTCTGCATATCGCTCAAGAACGTGAAGAAACGATGTTTCCGGATGAACCCGGAGGGGGCATGGAGACATGATGGTATTGACTGATTGCTCCATTTTTTTGTCTAATAATGCATCCACCGGATTCACCTTGTCTTATGGATAATTGATTACGATATGCAATAAGGTATCGGAAATCCCCGGGCCGGACACGGGGGAGGAAGCGACAAAGAGAGATAAGGAAATCGATGAGCACGGTTTTCCTTTTACGTTCCTATCGTCATATTTTCTCTAACTCCTGTAGATAAATGCACGATTCTGTTTGTTTCCGTCTTCACCAATCAGATCTATCAACAGGTATCCGGGGTTTGTACGAAAAAATGTTGAAGGAATATCTTTCAGGGCACAGAATCATTCATTACCAGGAAGTGAAGGACATTTTCTCCGTATTGGACAGGAGTTTCATGGTTGACGACAGGAAAAAGTCCTTTGAACCGGGCAAGCCAGGAGCCATGGATCTGTCTCCTGTTCGTCCCTGACCGGATCTTTAGAGGTGTTCATCCCGGGTAACCTGGATCCCCGTAGATATTTCAACAGAGTGCTTCGGTTTTCAAAGGATAACCGGATTATTCCGGGAAACAGAAGGAAATGACAAATCGGAATATATATCCTCATATACACAAAAATACCCGTATGGTTCAGAAAAATCTGGTCATTCTCCTGTATATCTGTTGTTTTCTCATCCTCTGCTTCCCGGTATCTTCTGCGGGAATTCCGTTTTCCGGCAATCATACGTATGATGAACTCCAGGAACTCATCTCCGGGATATCTGATCAATCTTCATACCTGGCAGATTATGAGCAGGGAATCAATAAGAGCCCGGTAAATATCTCTTCTTCATTGTACCTGGGAAAAGGGGCTTTGAAAGCCTCCAATGTATCCGAAGCAGAGCGACAATTCTCGTATGTCATCAGTGAGGCCCCTTCCACTGATGACGGGTGGAAAGGTCTCTTTGTATCGCTTGTTCTCCAAGAAAAATATGATGACCTGTACAACGCCACCCTCAAACGAATAGATACTGATCCGTATTCTGACTGGGTATGGATTGAACGGGGAATGGCTGAAGCTCAGAAGGATCAGGTTCACGATTCACTGGAATCCTTTCATAAGGCGCTGACTCTGAACCCGAAAAATATTTTTGCCCATTATTACTCTGCATGGAGTTATCAGTATCTGAAACAGAACCAGAATGCGATAAAGTCCTATCAGAAAGTGAAAGTCCTCTCCCCTGAGTATGGAGGGGCTGACGGTAATATTGCATTTTTATATCTTGGCATGAATGAGTACGATGAGGCACTCCCCTATCTTGAAAAAGCTCTCATCTGGTATCCTGACTGGGCTGAAGCACATCGATCCAAAGGAATGGTTCTGTACCATTTGGATCAGAAAGAAGAGGCACTGAAGGTATTTGATGATGCAATCCGTCTGAATCCGGAATATATCAATAATTATCTCTCGAAGGCTGATGCTCTCAAGGATATGGGACAATATACGCAGGCACTCATCCCGGTGGAGACGGGTCTCTCTTTTGAGATGAATAATACGAACCTTCTGGTGATGAAGGGAGATATTCTCATGAAGACGAACCGGTTTGATGAGGCGAATGCCACGTTTGCGAACATCACTGCGAACTGCGGTGATAATACCTCCCCATGCTACTTCGGGTTCAATAGTCTGTATGCATTATGGGCACAGGGGTATTGCATGGAACAACTCGGAAAACCGGAGGAAGCAAAATCTGCTTATCAACAGGCTCAAAAAAGGATGGAGTCATTCTTCACTCCAGAGTCTCCCGAATCGGGTTTTCTCTGGCATCTGAAGAGTAAGATCCTCACCGGTCTGGGTGAATATCAGAAGGCTGAGGTAGCAGAGAAAAAGGCTCTTGAACTTGAATATACAGAGAATTATTATCTCTAACTTTTTTCAGGCATTGAGTGCTACTTTCCCTCGGGTTTTTCCTATCAATCACTGGAGGCCACCTCCTCGCAAATCCTTCTGCCCTCTTCCTCTCCTCGATGAAATAGGGACAATGTTCTGAAAATCGGCATCAATAAATACCTTGATGTAAATCTTCAAAGAAGAAACACTGGAGGAAATGACCGGTTTTATTATCGAGCATCCTTTGAGGTGTCGGTAATGCATATCACCCGGGTTCGGTCTGACTCTCTCAGACAAACTACCCGATCTGCATACCTTGCATTCATATCAGGACATTGAGTTGATATCATTATGAATCTGCGGTTATTATCTGGGTGGGTAAACGGTTCGATACAGCATAAGATCATGGTCCTTGGTGCTGTCGCGATGTTTATCATAGCGGGGGTCATCATCGGGTACTCGGCATCTGCCCTCTATGGGGAGGCCTTCTCAAAAGCAGAGTACCATGTTGATGCAGAGGTACTCACGTTTGGTGGTGAGATGAATGCAGAACTCTCAGCCCCGGTGGAAAACGCTGAGACGATGGCGAGTACGATTCAGGGGATGTACTCTTCGGGAAACCGGCCGACCCGTGAGCAGATTAACAACCTGCTCAAAACAGTTCTTACCAATAATCCGGAGCAGTTCGGTGTCTATACCGCGTTTGAGCCAGATGCGTTTGACGGGGATGATGCCGGGCACAAAGGTACCCCTGGTGCTGACGATACTGGCAGGTATGCCCCCTACTATTACCGGGGTGAGAGTGGAATTGCTCTTGAACCTCTGAAGGGGCTGGAGACTGATGACTACTATCAGGTCCCAAAGAAAATCCTAAAAACCACTGCAACTGAGCCTTACTCTTACAATGTCGGGGGAAAAGACGTCCTGATGGCCTCATTTGTTGCACCGATCATCGTTGACAACAAGTTCATCGGGATTGCAGGGGTTGATCTGAGTCTAGACTCCCTGAATAAGCGGGCTGAGCAGTTTTCGATGTATGATGGGGCTGCGAACCTGCTTATCATCTCGAAAGGGGGACAGATCCTTGGGGAGAACCTGAAGAATGACAACTGGGTCGGGAAGCAGGCCTCTGATCTCTCACTCACTCAGGTGGGTATTGATGTGGCTAAACTCCCGGCTGCTCTGGAAAAAGCTCAGACCGGAGCAAGCACGCTCTATACCGGTGACGGGTTCACGAAGGCTCTTGTCCCGGTGAAGATTGGCAATACCGGAACCTACTGGGATATCGCCGTGACTGTTCCGGTGGATGTCATCGGGAGGGAGCCGATGATGAAGATCGTCCAGCTGATCCTCATTGGTCTGGTCTTTATCATCATCGGAATCGGGATGCTCTATCTTGTTGCCCGTTCGATATCCCGTCCGATCGAGGCACTCACCGGGATGGCCACCCGGTTTGCGGCAGGAGATGTGACTGCGGATCTGGTGGTGGACCAGCAGGATGAGGTCGGCAGGTTGGCAGTTGCCTTTCATGATCTTGGGGTGAGTCTTTCCGGGAAGACGGATGCTGCCACTGCTATCTCCAAAGGGGATCTCTCTATCGATGTCCCGGTCACGAGTGACCAGGATCGTCTGGGTATCGCGATGGTTACGATGCGTGATGCGATCCAGCAGATCATCAAAGAGATTGGAATGATCGCGGGTCATTCGTCAAAGGGTGACCTTGGGCATCGGGGGAAGGATGACGGCCTTTCCGGAGAATTTTCTTCTATCATCCACGGTCTGAACAAGACGCTTGACGGGATTGTCACTCCGGTGAATGAGGCGATGCGGCTCTCGGGTTCGTATGCAATTGGGGACTACACCGACCGGTTCAGTGAATCGGTCAGTGTGGAGGGAGACTTCTGGGCATTTAAGGAGGCACTCAACCAGATTGGTATCCAGGGCAATGCAGCAGTAGGTGGGGTGAAGGCGGAGATCGAGGGTCTGACTGCCAGTATGGAAGAGACAAATGCGAGTGTCGAAGAGGTTGCCAGTACCACGAATGTCCTTGCCCAGAACGCAAACTCGGTGAGTGAGCTTGCTGACCGGAGCGGAGATGGCATCCGGCAGATGCTCGATGCGATGGAGTCCTTAACCCAGAATGTGAGCAGTGTTGCGTCCCGGGCAGAACAGGCTTCCGGCATGGCAAAAGATACGGTAGTGCTCTCGGAAAAGGGGGTTGATCTCGCCGGGAAAGCTGAGCAGGGGATGGAAGGGATCATGCGGTCGGCGGGCGAGACCAACACGATCATCACGGATATCACCGGGCAGATGGAGGAGATCGGCAAGATTGTCGATGTCATCACCGGAATTGCGGAGCAGACGGGACTGCTCGCCCTCAATGCGGCTATCGAGGCTGCCCGGGCGGGTGATGCCGGGCTCGGGTTTGCGGTGGTTGCCGACGAGGTCAAGGCCCTGGCTCTTGAGTCGCAGAAGTCGGCCGAGAATATCGCGACGATCATCGGAAACCTGCAGAAGAAGTCCAATATGGTTTCGACATCGATGAAGACTGCCTCGGTGGAGGTTGAGGCCGGAAATGCGGCTGTCCGGCAGACGCTCGATGTCTTCCGACAGATCGTCGATGCCATTAGCACGGTCCATACCACGATGACTGAGGTTGCGGGTTCCACCGAGGAGCAGGCAGCTGCGGTTCAGGAGATTACCGCGAGTGCGAACGAGGTGGAAGCCATGGTCCAGAAGACTGCCCGGGAGGCGACTGATTCTGCTGCTGCAACTCAGGAGGTTACGGCATCGATTGATCAGATCACCCGGGCGATATCGGAGGCTTCGGCGTCGATCCAGAGTATATCATCGGAGATGTCCCGGTTTACAACCAATTGATAGGAGCGGGGATAAACCCCGCTCTCCATTCCTATTTTCGCAGTTAGTATGCGAATCCTCAAGAATGGATTGATGAGCCTATTCCATCTCGTCTCGTTATTTTCATATGATTACCCAAAAGATTCAATATTGAGATTTACGTGACGAAGGACACTACGAATGCAGATTGCCTTCCCGGGCAACGACTGATTCCTTTCAATCATAACATGAGAGATTTTTTTGGGATACGATGATTCTACGGTCATATGGATAGCGTATGCTATCGGTTTAGAAGAGATATTTTTCATATCGAAGGGTATTCATCTTTTTTTCTTACAAGGTTTGGATAACCCGTACAAGGTTGAAAAAAGGTCATTATCTTCGGATAATTGCTATTATCAGAAATCATTATAATTCCGTTCATGTAACATAAGGAGATGTATCGGTTTTCGACTCTGTTTATTACTGGATTGGTAATGGTACTCGTGCTTCTTTCATCTACCGCAGTAAGCTCAGAAACCCCGGTGTTACTGGTATCAGTAACGGGAAATGAATCATCCATCGTAAAATATCCAAATGATACCTACCAGATTTTCATCGAAGGGGTTGAGCGAAATGCATCAGTGGTTAAAGAAAACACCACAATATCCATTCCAATTCAGTATGTTCTCCCCAATAAAACCTGTAATGCGGGAATAAGACTTACTCAGGCAGATGAGAATGAACAAATCGTAATGGTTCAGGTAACAAACCATACCTATTCAAAAGAGGAACAGAGTCTTCACCTGGATATATTACCGCTCTTGTTTTACGAAGGAACCCTTCTTACAAAAGATGCTACCAATGCACGTGAACTCCGTGTAGGAGAGTATAATCTGACGAATATCACAATTGAAATACCACTATCTCCAGAGGAAAATCCAAAATCAAAGTATTGTTGTGATTTTTTGGAATTCCAAGATAGTGGTTGCGACAACAGGGTATGTGGAATTTAAGATTTCCCATATTTTTCCCTTTTTTCGATATGATGCATATATGGCCCTCTGCAAGCGTGACCTTCCCGAACTTCTCCATCTTGAGTAACATTCCAGGAATTGAGTATTTTTTCTATTGCCCTAAAATTCCGATTATAAGGAATAATTTTGATGAATTTTTTGTTCCTATTCAGGCTCTCAGTGCTTTCTCCACTTGAACACCACCCTTAAAAATTACCGTTTCGTAGTAATTCAGGCATATGGCTGTATTTTTTTTAGTCATCCATCGAAATATGCCAACAGTCATTTATTCCAGAAACCTGTACATTGGGAACCTTTCTGCAGTAACGCTTCCCATAACAACTAGGAATATGAGGGCAATTATCGTCAGAATAGAATGAAATTAATTACAAATCCCTCTGGCTCAACATAAGATTGAAGGGCTTATCTTTGTTCTTAACTCTATTAGATAATCGATTTCTTCAATGAAAGAACGGATATTTTTTTGATACGCTTAGAAATGGGTATTGTCATTCTGATATTATAAGTCATGAATAATCCAATTTTTACTATTTTATAATGATATTAAAATCAAAACCTATTTGTGTGCATTCAATAGAGTATTCATTTGATTGAATAATGCACCCATTTAAAAGTCATCTTGATGCAATTTTTACTTCTCAAAATGAGTATAAAACTCCTGTTTATCAGAGACATTATGAATGGGGCTGTATAAATTGGGAGCGTCTTTGGAGAACTCTGATGAAGGGCTATATTGATACTAATAGTCCTGAATATGCATATTTTTTTGGTACAATTATTCTCCATCAAAAAAGTCACCCTATCGATATGAATAAATCAATTTTTGAGATAATTGATGGACAACAAAGAATTGTGACAATTGCTCTCTTTCTTGCGGCAATGAGGACGTATACTACAGATGATAAAATTCAAGATCGCCTTCACTCTTTGCTACTTAAGGATCCAACAAAATTTCGAAAAAATATCAATAATAGCCGAATAGAGATATCGTACAAGGATCATCGAGATTTTAACTATTTAGTCAATGGAGTAACTGATTTATCGGACAAATCTAAATCTCTTTATCAGTGTTATAAATTTTTTGTAGATAAATTTGCAAATATTCCCAACCCTTTAAATCTGAATAGTTTTCTTGATATATTACTCAAGAAATTCTTCACCATAGCAATTAAACTAGATCCAAGTGAAAAGGCGGGACCAACATTTGAGACGGTAAATGCCTATTCTGTCCCGTTAGAAACACTTGATCATATTCGAACTTTTATTTTTACTTGGATTGATCCTGCCCGAATTGAATCGTTATACACGAATCGATGGACCGTAATTGAGAAAGAATTTGAATCCAGCAATAAATTATTGCAATTCATTTCTCATGTCCTTGAAATGAAGTTGGGTATGCAGATAGCGGGTTCATATAAGGAATACGATATGTTATCAGCATATCTAAGGGATGATGATGAGAAAATTCAAGAATCCAATATTGAGCAGTTTCTAGAAGACTTAATGAAAAATCTACCCTATTATTTGATTATTGAAAATCCTAAATATGGAAACGATAAAATCAATATTTCAGAAGATATCAGATATCAACTATTGAAATTAAAATTTCTGTCAATTACATCGTACTATCCATTTTTGTTGTTATGTTTTAATCGCTATTATGACCCTATCAATAAAAGGATTACTGATGAAAAATCTCTGAAAAAAATCTTTTCTTACATAGAAACAATATTCATTCGTCGATATATTTGTCTACCTAAAAACCTGCCTATCACTGACTGGTTTGTTGATTTGTGTAAATTATCAAATGAGGATTCTACTATTCTTTTAATTGATATAATGGAGGAAAATTCACAGGATATTTTACCAAAGGATGATGTTTTTCGAGTAAAAATAGGCCGAGAACCTATTTATTGTTCAAATTATATCAGCATCTGTAGATTAATTCTCTATGTGCTGGAAGATTATCTTTCACATAATACTCCTGGTTATTCTGCTGATAAGAAAAAACTAACAATTGAACATATTCTACCCCAAAATATCACCAATTCAGAGTATTGGAAAAATGTTTTAGGTAATGATTGGATGACAAATCATCAGTCTTGGGTGCACACCCTTGGTAATCTAGCTCTAATCGCAAGAGAACCGAATGTGTGGGCTAGTAACGATTCATTTCCTAATAAGTGTAGTATTTATCAAAATTGTATTACTGCTCTCTTAAATCCAGTGAAAAACAAGAATGAGTGGAGTTTAACTGATATTCAGGAACGAGCAGAAATCTTAACTGATGTAAGTCTACAAGTATGGAAATATTACGCGAAAACCTCCAATAAAGAAGAAATCGCCATTGTTCCTGATAGAAGATCGATTTCAAATACATTTAGTAATATCCCGATAAAACATCTCAAAACGAGTGATGTTAAACTGCTTACATTTTGGATAAAAGATGAAATGAATGTATTAAGGGAGGTTAGAAAACCAAATTGGAAAAAAATTCACACAATCACAATAGAAAAATTATATGCAATAAATCCAAGGAAATTCATTGAGTGTATGAATAAAGAAGTTTTAAAGGGACGTTTTTCATTGGAACCCAATCAACTCGGAAAAAAGGAGATCAAAATAAATGGAGTAAACCTGTATTATAAACCTGAAAGTCCTTCCCCAAAGATCTATAAGCAATGCACTGAACTGAAGAAAGAAATGGGTTTGACTGATGATGAATGGTTTTTAGTAGTAGAATATCAAGGTGAAAAATATCGAATGATCTAATGAAGAAGATTCACATACCATCGATTTCCGATCTTTTCAGCAGGATATTTTTCATCTTTTATTAATTTATTAAATTGATATGTATTGATTTTCAATTTCTCCATAACCTCATTTTTTGTAGGCCATGTAAGTTTTTGTTTGATCCCTATTAATGATTCTAATTCGTAGTAATATCGATTTTTTATGAGTTTAAATAAAATAAGTCGATTTTTTCGCAATGTTGACACTCTTCCACTAGAGATACTGAGGTAATCCCTAGTCATCTTTCCTGTAAACCAGAGATCTGGTGAAATTATGATTTTAATAATTTGATAATTACTATGGGCTTGAATAAAGTCATATTTCTTGACTCCATTAGACTTAATGCGACTTATTAATCCCTTTTTTCTGATATTATTTAGATCCTCATCCGTGCATTCAAGGAATTGAATGATGTATCTTTCATCGATGTATATTCTATTCTCAATTATATCATATGGGGTATTCAACGGCAGAGCGTTATTTGCATATTCTTTTAGGTTTGCGAATTGTTTTTCATTAGGGTTGTTAAACCCACAATTATTACAGATGAATGTTTCATTGAGACAATCATTATCAAGATATTCTGTTATTTTCCCACAATTAATGCAATTGACTGATTGTCGTACAAAATAACTCATCTTATTCCCCTTTAATTGAATTCTGTTATTATATGGTATAATCCAATCCTTAAAACATATCTATTCTTCTCAAAGATCCTAAATGTTTGAATCGTGTGGGATGGATGGTAATAGCCTTCATTAGATACAAAAGTAGTACACTCACCTACATTCCCAATCCTTCTCAAACCCATCCGTTCACTCTCCCCTACTCGCATCTCTCTCCGTTCACACCCCCGGGAAAACGCCCATCTCTTCTGCCATCCAATATCTGATCACTCCCCGGACACCGGGGAGCAAAGGAAACCACCATGGCAGACTTCATAAACACCGCCACCACCAAGACCGCAGTCCGCGATCTCGCAACACCGATAGCAAACCTGACCACCTTCTCTTCACTCGTGCAGGACATCCTGGACAACAACCCCTGGGGATGCACCAGTTACGAGTCTGCAGGCCAGACCCTTCCAGCCATCGTCAAGACCCGGGAGTCCTATACCGGCAGAGTCGTATACGAGGATGCCGAGGCAAAGACCATCGGCCAGATATCCGTCCGTGCACCCGGCGTTACCGGATTTAACACGAGCATCAGTAACGTCCTGGCTAATGCCGCCCTCACCACCGCAATCGGCGGATCCCCCTCTCACGACAGTTCAGAGGAAAAGTTCAGCTGCACCCTGAAATGCCATGCCAGCAACGGGGAACTCTTCCTCGTCTCCCTCTCCCGGGACAAGATTCGACTCTCCTCCTATGAGGCAGACACCATCAGGACGAGCCTTGACACCTGGGCTGACTCGGTTGGCATCCTGGCATAAGGCCGCGATCCGCCACCCTATCGCTGAGGCAGCCGGAATCGGGAGGACCATCCTCCTCCTCGCTACCCTCGCCTCGCTCCTCACCGGAGGAGCACTCCTCGGAGGCATCGGCAACGCTGATATCATCACCTCATCCCTCACCAGCGACGGTTCCCTCCTCAGTACCACCTCCCTGGAATCCGGAGATACGCTCATGGCAGGCAGAATCCTTGCCTGTGGACTCAGTCATATCATCCGGGATATGGATACCGGTGAAAACGCCGCATCCGTCCTGGATGCCCGGTCTGACGGCCCCCTCCTCTTCAGAGAGTATGTATCCCGGGAATCCGGTCGCAGTGATCCCCTCATCACCTGCGTATTTGGCAACACCTCTCCCCAGAGAGATACCACCGTCGATGAGATCTCCGGTATCTTCGGATACGGATCGTATGCATCCGCAACAACCCTCAGTCAATCTGATCATATCACCCGTGCACACGGCAGAGGACTCCTGGATATCCGGCATCGGGACCAGCAGAATGGCACCCTCCGGACACGAACCTTTGCATCCGGAAACCTCTCTCTCTCAGAGGCCATCCGGGAAGATCAGGGGTACTCCCCCTGACCTTCGGGTATGCGTTCAGCCCCGATCACCGCCCGAAAATCCTCACCCAAAAACCGAAATCCCTATAAGGCAAACTGGCTGGATTCGTCCATTCGCGAAAGTGAAGATCTTCAGAACCCTGCCCAATCCTTCTTCCAAATCCTTCGGTACCCTTCTATTCAAAATTTTTATAAAAGTCCCGATCACTTTCACCCGGCATATTGAAAGTTCAAATACCCCCGTGACATATCAAGGAAGCAGTCACCAAAGACCACTTGACAGCGACAACCGAGAAGCACTATGACGAAGAAAAAACCTCAGTGCTCCCCCCCGTACCTGGAAACCACCACGAATCTAGTTTGGAAGGGAGCAGATGTATATAGTACAGCAAATGGTATCAGCGTTCCGTCCCCACGGCATGGAAGCACCCGTCAGCCCCAAATCCCGATTCCCGGAAAAATATCCGATAGGAGGGAAAAGGGGAGGAATAACCCGGTAATCTGGGAAGCACGAAGAGAACTGGCTCTCCTTGGTCTGACCGCTGTTCCGGTCAGGGGCGGCGGACTTTCAGTGCCTGATATCCTGGCCTGGGATCAGCACACCCTGTATATCATCGCCGTTCGCCGAGTCAGAAGTCAGGACACCGCTCATGAGGTTGCCATCCGGCATCAGAAGATCATCAGTGCCCTGAGATCCCTGGACACCCCGGAGATTGCATCCATTCAGCTCTGGATCAAAAATCCCCACGCCTTTCAGATCTACGACGTGCTCAAAGGCGGCCTGATGTTCCGGGGGTATCGATGAACCCGGATATCAGGCGGACAATCGATCTCCTCACCCGGCACGGTCAGGTGATCGAGATCCGGACCCTGGGAGACACCATCACCTCCGGATACTATAACCAGCCTGGAGAACTCGCCCGGGTAGCGGAAATTCTGGACTCCCCTGAAGTGCAGGGCGTATACATCACCCTAAACCCGGTCAGGCCTGAACTCCTTGCCAGACGGGCAAACCGGGTAAAATCCCGGCTCGGCAGATCCGATCCATCCACCTCGGATGCCGATATCCTCTGCCGGTACTGGCTTCCCATCGATATCGACCCGATCCGGCCATCCGGTATCTCCTCCTCTGATGCGGAGCATACTGCCGCACTAAAGCGGGCAGATGATATCGCCGTTTTTCTGATGGATCTGGGCTTTCCCGAGCCCATATCCGCAGACTCCGGAAACGGTGGTCACCTGCTCTATGCCATCGATCTTCCCAATGACCCGGCATCTCTGCAGCTCCTGGAGGCCTGCCTCAATTCGCTGGATATCCGGTTCTCTGATGACATATGCAAGGTAGACACGGCAAATGTCAACGCCGCCCGGATCTGGAAACTCTATGGAACCATGGCTCATAAAGGGGATTCACTGCCGGATCGACCGCACCGGAGATCGGCCCTGCTCACCGTTCCTGACATCATCACCCCGGTATCCCGGGATCTGCTGGTCAGGCTCGGTTCTCTCTACCCGACTGCACCGCAACAATCATCGGCACCGGAGAACTCCCGGAAATCCATCGATCTGACAGCATGGCTCCATCAGTATCTCCCTGGATTTCGCCAGAAACCCTATCTGGATGGCACCATCTTTCTCCTGGATACCTGTCCCTTCAGTTCTGATCATACCGACGGAGCATATGCCATTCAGTTCGCAAACGGGGCGATCTTTGCCGGTTGCCACCATACTTCCTGTGGCGGAGGAACCCAGCGGTGGCAAGAACTTCGTGACTGGTATGAAAAACCCTCTGGTTCCAGGAAAATCCCTGGCAGTGTCACCATTCCTGGCCCGGAGAACGGAAGATGGAATCACTCTTCCGTGAAACAGCCGGATAGAAGAAAGAACGGACGATCTCCAGCCGATCCTGTCCGAATCCAAAACGATACTCCTGAATCAGACGGTTCATCGTTCGATCCGGTAATCCTTACCGATGCAGAGGAGATCCTGAAGAATGGAGACCCGCTTGGCTACATGCTCCAGACATTCGGATTGGATCATGAAGGTGACCGAATCGTTGCTCTATGCCTTCTCATGTCGCTTGCATCCCGCATGGTTCTCAACAGTAAAGGGCTTCATGTCTCCATCACCGGGGATTCAGGAAAAGGAAAGAGCCACACGATCGATACCATCCTCCGGCAGGTTCCTTCTGCGTACCGTCTTGGCGGAAGGATCAGCGAAAAAGCCCTCTTTTACATGACCGGCCTTCAGCCCGGGACCGTCATTGCCCTGGACGATCACGAACTCTCTGACCAGATGCAGGAGATCCTCAAAGGAGTCACTACCTCGTTCAGCCACCCCTTTGTGTACCATACCGTCTCCAAGGACCGGATGGGACAGACCTGCACCATTCCGGAGAGATGTGTCTGGTGGCTGGCACGGGTGGACGGTTCCGGAGACGATCAGGTGTATAACCGGATGCTCACCTGCTGGATCGATGACAGCGAAAACCAGGATCAGATGGTGCTGACCCGTACCCTTCATGCAGCAACCCTTCCTCCGGTCATGGTGACTGGTGAACGGAGAGAGAACCTGGTTTGCCAGGCGATCTGGGAACAGATAGAACCCGTCTATGTGATCATCCCGTACGGGGATCGGATCCGGTTCAAGTCTGCAGAGAACCGGAGAAATCCTGACATGTTCCTGGACCTCATCCGATCCCATGCCTGTCTCAGGCAGTCCCAGCGGGAAGAACTCATATCTGACGGGATCCGGTGTATCATCGCAACCGAGGCCGACTTTCATGCTGCCGGTGACCTCTTTGCCTCTCTGAACGGCAGTTCGGGGGGACAGACCAGCAAACTCACCCGGCGGGAGGCTGAACTCCTGACTGCAATCACCGCTCTTGGGGAAGTGGAGTTCTCGATCCCCGAACTTCAGCAGAAGACCGGATTCTCGTACAGCACTGTCTATAAACTGCTCAACGGAAGTTCCAGCAGGGGAAATCTCTACTCCGGCCTCCTTGAGAAATGCCCGGCTATCGCCTGTATTGACCGTGCGATCAGCTCCAATACCGGGTCAACCTCGACCCAGCGAAGAAGCAGGATTTATACCTGGGATCCTGCGTTATCAGACCGGTGGAGTTGTGGAGGAACGGTATGGCTGGCAAAAGCGAGAGGGAAGCGAACAGATCCTGATGATTCGGATGATCCTCCTTCTGATGGCTCATCCCATGAGCTCTCTGTGGCTGACCCGGATCCTGATTGCGGAATTGCGGAAAACGAGTGCTCATTGCGGAAGAATGCGGAAGATTTCCGCATGGAAAAAACCTCAAATCAGAGAGATAACTCAAATATACAAGTACAATACTTAGATAGTACAGATAGTGCGGAAGATAGAGAGATCGCAGCACCACCTAACTCTTCTTCGCTGGACCCTTCGGGTATGTCTGATATTCCGCATTCCGCACACATACCAGATCCGGCCAATGAGCAACGTCAAATTCCTGAAAGGGCGATAGATTTCAGTGAGGAACATTCCGCAACAAAGCCCTCCGATTCCGCATGCTGCAGCAAAGTTCTGCCTGACCCCCGTGATTTTATCGCCGTGGAGGGATGGCCGGTCAAAATCCCCTGTATGGTCTGTGGGAGACCATACTCGTTGTATCGGGAACGTCCGGGCAGAATCCAAAGAGAGGGCCTGGAGAACCGTTACCGGATGCTCTGTGCCGGATGCTATGAAGCAGCAAAAGTATCACGTTCCCTCACCATCCGGACGATTCCGGGGCTCATCGATACCCGCACCATGCACCGGACCACCCTGCCAAGTGGGAGATGTTCGATATGCCAGACCGGATCTGCCGTATGGTCTGACCCGAAACAGCAGATCGCCATCTGTGAGACCTGTTATCAGCGGGAGAAAAAATCCGGTCGTGATACTGATCATCCCGGAGCATCTTTCCCAGGAGGATGCCATGACTCAGACTGAAGGAGAATCAGGGTTTGTAGTCGTGAAACGTACCCGGAAAAGTCCGTATGTCATCGCCGGAAGAGTCGTCAGGGAGGATCCGGTCCTCGTCTTTTGGATTGATGAGGACGGGAGGTATGAGGCGGAAATCTCCCAAGTCCGGGCAACCCTGCTCGGACTTGGACCTACCCGCATAACCGGTCCTTTCGGGGAGAAGATCCTGGGAGAACAGCGAGAAGGGGGCAGAGGGTTCTGGATATCTACAGAGAAAGGCAGATATGTCATTCCGAAACGATCACTTCTCCCGGTTCTTGAGGGTGATACCCGGAAAGCAGCCGTATTCAGGTATGAGGGGGATATCGGGTGATGAGAAGCATCTAAAGGTAGGATTCAAGCCGAATGTCCGGGAGAATGCCTCTCCTATATCCGGGTAATGAGAAAAGGGGGTCTTTCCTGGTTTTCGGCTGAAAGGTACCAGTAGATCAGATGGTCACGGATGCAGGATACGTTCTGATAAAAGAATGAGGTAATAAATATGGGATCCAGGTTCTGACATCAATGACACAGAGATTTCTAAATGATGTCATCCAACCCTCCCCCTCCCCCTCCTTCGCCCCCGCTTAATGCCAGATTATTCATAGCAATTCGGTTCATAATTTCAAGCAGTTCAGGCGACACCACCGGAGTCTGAGTTACTTCCGGAGTGGGTTTGAAATATTGTGCGGCAATCTCCCGAATCCTCTTCCATTTCTCCTTCATCTGAGCATCAGTGAGAGAGAGATCATCAGGACAATTCGTGCCCCCGGTCTCCGGATAGAACCAGCACCCTGACTCGGGATCATAGATTGCGGTATTCCCCGGATCCACGACATATCCATCCTTGGTCGTGATTTGTGCCGGAGCATTAGCGGTTTTTTGCGCATTCATCTCCTTGTATACATCCTGTTTTATCGTATCCCATCTCTCCTGCAGATATTCACTTGAAAAGGAGGTTCCTTCCGGACAGGACACCACCTGCATCGTCAGATCATACCCGCATCCGGTAGTCGTATCATAGACCATGTTCTCCTTTGTATCAATGGTAAAACTGCCCTTTTTTTGCTGATTTACCACAGGTACGCTACTATCAGCGGTTCCCGTGGTTTCTGTTGCTCCGGACTGGGCTTGCTCCTCGATCTGCTGGGTAATATCCTGAATGCCGAGCTGGCGTAGTTGCTCTTTTTGTTCAGGAGTGATAGAATTCTCATACCCGGGAACGGTTCCTTCAAGGAGGTCATTGAATATCTGAATCCAGACTGCGTCTTCCTGTTCCTTGGTTAGAACAATTCCAGGATCACAGGAGGATTTGCCTGATCCCATACCAAAGTAGCACCCGATTGAAGGCAGGTAGATCTCATCGGTCCCGGGAACATTCTGATACTGCTTCTGTTGAGGTGGGGAACCTTCGGATTTCATTCCTGAACTCTCAAATTCGGACTCCGGATTGGTGCCAAGACCCAGGGCACTGGACAGCTGTTGTCCGGGGGTCAGGTCGGTATCCTGCTTCACCGGACCGGACTCGATTTTTCCTTCCTCAATGACCGGGACTTCAGAAGATTCAGGTACCCCCTCCTTTGTGGACTCAACTTCAGCAGATCCCCCCGTGCTCTGTTCCTCCGGCTCTGCCTGGGTGATCAACTCCTCCAGTGTCTGTCCAGTATCTGCTTGGGTATTCTCTGAAGTCTGTGATGTATCGCCCTTATTCTCCTGATACGATGAGACTGCATCCACGATCTTCTGCCAGTTATCTGTCTTCTGACCCGGAAGAGATGCGGCTAATGTTGTTCCTTCCTTGATAACCCTCCCCTGAACCCCGAGATCATACCACGTCCCGAGTTTTGGATCCTGTGCAACCTGCAGAGCCTCGTTGACAATGATTCCTTCCGGAGTCTGATATATGGTAGACTCTTCCGTTCCATATGGGAGAAATACTTCAATGTCTGAGTAGATGGAATCCCACCGTTCTTCCGGAGTATAGGCATTTGCTCCATCTGATCTATCTTCAACCACCGATCCCGTGCGGTAATCATATACAATTCCCGAATGCGGATCAGAGAGCGTATGGGCACTGAGATCAATGTTGTACCCTTCAGCGGTCTTGATACCCTTCCCTGACGGGAGTATTTTCTGGGGTTTTTGCTCAGTGTATGAGGGATTTGCGTCAGCCTGTTTGATCGCCTCCCTGATATCCTCTGCAGAGAGAAACTGGGCTGAAACGACAGGTATCAGAGATATTCCAAGCAGAAGAACCAGGATAGCGATGAGCAATACCGATGCGGAGAATAAATTGTTCTTTCTCATACTGTGCAGTAAGGAGTACTGGAAATATAAAGGAATCCATCACCGGGATTGAAATCCGGTGCAATCTTACTCACGGGTTCGAAGAATCCCATTCGGGACGAAAATGTACGGTTTACTGGCTAGAATGGCTGCGTCGCAAGAGAATGACCCTGATGATATCAGGACATGATGGTATCATCCCCAAGGAGCGATTTTGCTATGTTTTTGCGATGATATCTGAATATGTATGGGTCAGAGCACCAATCAAACGGGAATAATCCCGATCATAGACTGGAAGGCCAGAAAATATCCTTGAGGGGTCCTCGTTCATCTCCATTATCCCTTCTCCCTCTCTGATAATATGGGGTATGGCAGCCAATCAGGCACCTGACCGGTATGATTCATCTTTCCGATCGAAGGTTTTGTGATAATTCCTGGAGTGTGTATGGTTCTTCAGAATTCTCGTCATTTCTCCCTTAATCGCAAAGAAAATTCAACAATCCTGATTTTTCTTCGATGGGAGATAGGGTTATATCAATCAGAGTCCTGGTAATACCATGGTGACTCAAAAAAGTATTCTGGTTCTTCTCATTCTGTGCCTCTTTTCCGCATCCTGTTTTGCAGAGAAGGAATCCTATACGATAGTACGTGCTGATGACCGGATCACCTTTCAGATGCCGGATCAGGACTGGCGATGGGAAGAGGTGAAACTGAATCAGGAAGGATATCGCGGGTATCTCCTTCAGACCGGGAAAGTTCCGGGAATGTATGCGTTAATCATGGTGTTTGATAATCCTACATATTCTCTGCCAGATAAAGACCTCCTCAACGACCTTTCAACCGATCTCATGACTGAATACCCTGAGTATTCCCTCCTGGACAATCCGGTGTATGGAAATACTTCAAATTTGAAGGAATTTGCATATTCTACCTGGGCAGATAAGAGTGGGAAGACCGTTCATCTCACCGTGGCAGGATCCAAAAAAGTCCTTGTGTATATCCTCATTTCGTATGAAAGTCTTGATCAGATGAAGAATTACTCATCCGTGATGAACCATATTGCCGAGACGCTTACGATCCTGTAAGCATTGGAAAGTCGATATGCATGGCATATTGACCTTCTCTCGATTTTGAAAATTTTCCTCAATTACTCAGGTATTTTTCCATCGTTCCTGGGTGTTCTCTTCTGAGAAGATCCATCCGGTCAGAGCCATCACCGGGTTGAGGATATCATGACGGGTGGTGGAGTTGAGGAGATGCATCTTGATATTGCTATCTTCAGTGCCTCTCCTGCCATTATCCGGTTGGATTCCCGATCCCGTTCAGGTATTTGAAAGGTGGAAAATCCTGGTTCACACCAACCCGGAAGATATCTCCATCTCCCCCGGTATTTGCATATCCTACTCCGGTCAGGACCTGTAACCGCGATGTCCAAAGAACCCAAAGATGCCTTTCAGAACGGTCAACCATCCTCCCGGGATCGGTCTTTGCCCTTCGGATCCGGATCATTCTCCAGCATTCTGTCCAATTGGCGGGACTGCGGGTGATTGGTAGGATCCGTATCTGGTGAGCACTCCCGAATGCATAAATAGATTCCGGGATTATCCCTATCTGAACGAGGAGGCTAGATGAAACGCAATACGGTATTTGTAAGTGTATTAGTGCTATTACTCTGTTTCTCCTTTAGTGTGGTCCTGGCAGATCGCCTGCCTAATCAGACCCCTGAAAATCAGATCTTCTCCATTGACACGGTACTGGATGTTACCGGTGCAGTGGATGATAAGTCGACTCTCTCCTGGGTTATTGCATCTCCGGGTGCTATCCCCACGGGGATTCTTGGTGCTTCACAGGTCATTGCCGATGTCACGTACCGTGATGCCATCCTCACCAATGGCGGCAAGATCAGTGAAAACAAGAACTTTGACTTTAATTCAAAGAACCAGGCAAAGGGACTCTATAATGTTGAGAGCCAGAAAGTCCTGACCTATGCCAGTACCGAGGGTGCTCACCTGGTTGGTGAGGAAGAGTATACTCTCTCTGTTGCCGGTAACTTTGCCAGTGCAGCTGACCAGATCCGGTGTGTGTTTGCAGCAGCCAATAGTGGGTATCTTCCGGCATTCTGCAACATCGTCTCAGCAAAGAGCAGTCTGGTGAATGTCAACAGTGCCCAGATCTCATCCAAGGGACAGATCCGGGCCGTTGCAAAGACTGCAGACATTCCGGCTGAACTGAACTATCAGATTGCCGTCACTCCTGATGCAAACTCGGGAAGCGGCTTTGCTGAGGGAACGGTAAAAACCACCTTTGCCGGCAGTATTATGGAAGCCCGTGATGCTGGTCCGAACAACTATGCCCGTGCACCGTTCTTAGGTATTATCCCCAATCCCTATGGCTCACCAACCTGGAATAAGACGTCTGCAGAGAACACCTGGAAAGACTCGACTGAGGTAACCGGTGGCATCAAGAACCTGCAGAAAGCATTTGGATACCAGTCCGGATTCTTTGACGGGATGTATGCGGTCGATGATCCAAGCCATATAGCGCCAGGGTGATCTGATCTTCATACCGAAGAGAACATGATGTGTTCCCTCCTGATATTCAGGTAAACTCTCTTTTTTTCGCGGATTTCGACCTCCTGCGGGAGTCTGTTCGGGATAGAATGAGGATAAGAGGTGACTGATTTCATCTCCAAAATCCGGTGAATACCTGATACATTCGGAGGGGAATTTCATGACTGCAAAGAGGCTCCCTTTGTAAATGAAACGGGTATGGCCTGTTTTTCTGGAAATGGTCCTGAAGGTTTCCTGGATCCATGGCATTTTGGTCCGGAAATTGTGTCGGGAGGCAAAATCCAGCGTCCCATGCCCTTCTTCTGCACTATTACAATATCTCCTGAGTATGGGTGGAGGATCATCGCTCCCGAAAGAACGTCATATCAGAATGGGCAATCCGGTTGTATGATCTCCATATCCATATCCTTAAATAATTTATGAAAAAATATCCCTGTGTAACTAGGAGGTTAAATGAAACGCTATGGAGGATTTTTCGGCGTATTTGTGCTACTGCTCTGTATCTCCTTTTGTATAGTCTCTGCAGATCGCCTGCCTAATCAGACCCCAGAAAACCAGATCTTCTCCATCGACACGGTTCTTGATGTTACCGGTGCAGTGGATGATAAGTCGACTCTTTCCTGGATTATTGCATCGCCGGGTGCCATCCCCACGGGGATTCTTGGTGCCTCACAGGTAATTGCTGATGTCACGTACCGTGATGCTATTCTCACCAATGGAGGAAAAATCAGCGAGAACAAGAACTTTGACTTTAATTCAAAGAACCAGGCAAAGGGGCTCTACAATGTTGAGAGCCAGAAAGTCCTGACCTATGCCAGTACCGAGGGTGCTCACCTGGTTGGTGAGGAAGAGTACACTCTCTCTGTTGCCGGGAACTTTGCCAGTGCAGCTGACCAGATCCGGTGTGTGTTTGCATCAGCCAATAATGGGTATCTCCCGGCATTCTGCAACATCGTCTCTGCAAAGAGCAGTCTGGTGAATGTGAACAGTGCCCAGGTCTCATCCAAGGGGCAGATCCGGGCCGTTGCAAAGACTGCAGACATTCCTGCTGAACTGAATTATCAGATTGCCGTCACTCCTGATGCAAACTCGGGAAGCGGCTTTGCCGAGGGAACGGTAAAAACCACCTTTGCCGGAAGTATCATGGAAGCCCGTGATGCTGGTCCGAACAACTATGCCCGCAGCGGTACGATTCCCTATGGCTCGCCGACCTGGAATAAGACTTCAGCGGAGAACACCTGGAAAGACACCACTGAGGTAACGGGTGGTATCAAGAACCTGCAGAAAGCCTTTGGATACCAGTCCGGGTTCTTTGATGGGATGTACGCGGTCGATGATCCCGGCCACGGAATTACCTGATCCGCTTTACATGAGTGAGAATGTTGTGATTGTAGGATCATAATATTCGAATATTTTCCTTTTTTATTACAATTGAGGTTTAATCCCTCAAGTATTCACGAAGTCAGTATTCAAAATTGTTCTGATAGCGAAAATCCCTAAAGTATCTTATGGTAATTATCGAAGGTATTCTGATCTTTTCAATTATTTCTCATCTATTCTTTCGTATTTTTGAGATGTAATTTTTCATCAAATATCCTGTTATCTCAGCAAAATGATCTTTGGATACTTTATTTGAAACTCTGCAGGATTGTTAAGACTTTCTCATATTCGCTTATACTCTTACTTCGGATTTTTTGTATATGGGTATAACCCTCAAATAGTACCCTGCATGAAGGATTAATATGGCAAACAGTGTTTTCCATCGCCTGTTTATTCGGATTCTCTTTCCCTATATTATTATCAATCTGGTAGTACTTCCGGTTATAGGGGTGGATAATACTGATGACTCTCTCTTGTCTGAATGTAAAATTCTGAAAGATCCAAGTTTCATATTCGCCTATCCGCTCGACATGTCCATGACTTTCACCACATCGAATAATCGGGATTCATACCATATTATTGATAACAAAAAGGGGGTATCCTACTATTTACGTTCAACAAAGAATACTGAACAGACTCCTCTCAATGAATCAGCCTTGGCAGATTTTCGAAGTAAAACTCTTCGTAACCTCATTAGAGATAAAAAATCATTAATTTTTACTAATGGAATTGGGATATCTCACGAATATGCAAACTTGTCATACTCCTCCTCGACATGTAGTGACCAAGACACGAAACAAATGTATTATGGTTTGATAATAAGCAACAGACAGAGCATCATATCTGCAGTGTTAATTGAACCGTTTCAATTTTATCATACGGATTATGGTTCATTTACCCTGAAATCTCTCCTTACCCTCACCCCCCGCAATACTGATGAGCCCTTCACCGCCAAATTATCAGAGGTTAATTTATATATACAGTGGGATGAAAACATTGCCGGAGACATAATTCCAATTACAAAGGCATCCAGGAATCACAACCTCACCGATGAAATATTTAATCGATGGAATATTACTTCCCCGACATTCCCTTTTCTCCATAAATGGAGCACCAAAATCTCCAACATCACAAACAATTCGTATTCACGGCATTACGGGTAAAATATTAGAGAATTTCATTTTTTTTTATCGTATGGATGACCAATTATAGATGAGTATACCATCTTTCTGTACAATCTCAATAAATTGGAACAATAAAGAAAAATTCGAAATAGATATTCTCCTCTGGAATCAGGTAACTTTGAGACCCCCTTAATAGGTGCATTTTTGTGTCATTCAATATTCACTGAACGCCCAATTCTCTCTCCCTTATGTGATGATTCTTCATAAGATTGAGGAGAGATGGTTGGGTATGCAGTCTTGAGAGATTGGGAACTCATTTATCTCAAGGGAGTGGTGAATGATGACCTTGATCCAGAACCGGAATCCTCTGTCCTATGATTTTTGATATGGATTATCAGAGATTCTCTTTGTACCCTGCAGAAATGGGGAGGCTGAAAAGAGAAAGGGTTCTATCGGAATCGCCGTATCTTCCAGGATCTGGTTTTGTATGTTATCTCTTTCGTTTCATCGGATGAATGTGGTTGTAACATTCAATGGCATGAGGATCGTTGGGACTGAGAGACAATATCTTCTCAATAAGAGGATCGGCATATGCCCACTGTTCCTTCAGGATATACGCATCGGTCAGATAATGCAGGGCGATGAGATAATCCGGGTTGATCTCCAATGCTTTCGTAAAATTCTCGATTGCCTTATCGTATTGGCCCAGCTGAAGGAGGGCTACCCCCCGGTTTCCCAGAGCCGGGACATCCTGAGGGTTTATCTCGATAATATGAGCGTATACTCCGATGGCCGCTTTATACTCCCGCAGTCTCATACAGGTATTGCCATACAGGTGCCAGACAGAAAGATCATAAGGAAAGATATCCAGGGACTTCTTCGTTATCGTGAGGGCTTTCTTGAACTTGTGGAGTTGGTAGAGGATTAGCCCGTATGTCTTCCACAAATTCGGGTGATTGGGGTTGTATTGCACGGCTTTCTCAATCGCGGTTTCCGCATCCTTGAAGAGTCCCTGATCATTGAGAATGTCAGCTTTTACTCCCCAGAACTCTCCATCTTTCTGATAAATCGTCAACCCTTTCTCAATAACGGCTTGTGCTTCTTCCAAATTATGGTGTATCTGAAGAATGCGGGCTTTCTCCAGGTATACTCTCGTCGTGTCAGGACGGGTAGCAATCGCGGCATCATACAGGGAAAGAACCTCCTCGTTCTGGCCCAGCCGTTCCAGAACCTGCCCCAGATTCATCAGAGCCGGATCATTGTCCGGTTCCATCGTTAGCACCTGACGAAATGCCTCTGCAGCCTCTTCTAACTGGGATTGTGTAGCAAGAATGACTCCTTTCCCGGTAAGGCCGGCTGCCGACTCCGGGTAGAGCACCAGAAGATGGTTGAATGTCTCCAGGGCTTTTTCAGATTCTCCGGTAAAATGAAGAACGGTCCCGAGTTGGGCGAGCAGTTGCTCTGAGTCCGGGTTATGGTTCAGATTCGATTCAATAGATGCAAGAGCCTCTTTCAGATCCCCACGGTTCAGAGAAGTCTCTATCTCCTGGGGAAAGGGGGTAATAAAATTCAATGTCATAGTATCAGGCAACGATCAGAAGCAGTAGGATATTTTCTGCATTTGGAGAGATATAAGGATAGGTCTTGAATCTACTGTCCGGAATCTGTTTTCTGAAAGCGAGCAGACAAATACTGAAAACCGGTTCTCTCCGGTGTATTTTCTGAAGTTCTTCCTCAACTCTCATCAACTCCCTTATGAGTAGCCGGCTATCTTTCTCATCGGAAATCCGGCCTGATCAGGATCTCCAGATCTGAAAAACGTATGCAACGCCTTATTAGGGGATAAACCGGCTGAATGATCGATACTATCTATCGCATATGGCCGTTGGCAATATGTCGATCAGTCCAAAGTATTATGATTCGGACTGCTAGATTGGTGCTCTATGAAGTCTGGTCTCAGGAAGCGATTGACGCATTTTGGTATCGGTGATAAAATTCTCGCACTTTGTCTCTCTTTTTGCATCATTCTTCCCATTATTGTCGGTGGAATTGCCTATTCTGTCGCGATGGGTGTGATGCATCAGGAGACGAAAACAACCCTTCTCAACCAGGTCTCAACCACCAAAGAACTGACCGCACAATTTGAGAAAGCAAGCCAGAATCTCACGGATAAGACGGGTTTTCTTGACATCCTGAAAGATCAGATACGAAAAACCTCGGTGGGAAAAACCGGATACATGTTTGTCATGGACAGTAAGGGTACCATTCTTGTCCATCCCAAAATTGAAGGCCAGAATATGGCCCAACTTGATTTTATCCAGGAAATGATGCGAACAAAAGACGGGTATATCCGGTACAACTGGGAAGGAAGAGACAAAGTCGTTGCATATGCGTATTATGCACCATTTGACTGGATAATCGGTTCCGGGAGTTATATCGAAGAGTTTGAAGGACCGCTGGAGGCGATTAAAAATGCCATAATTCTCAGTGTCATTCTGAGCTCGATCATCGGAGGGTGTATTGCCTATTTCCTGGCAAGAAGCATCACCGGACCACTCAACCAATCGGTCCGGATGATCACCGAACTCTCAAAGGGACACCTCGGAAATCGTCTTTCGATGAAGCGCAGGGATGAGATCGGGACAATGGCAGAAGCAATGGATTCTTTTGCCGATTACCTGCAGTTCTCAGTGATGAAAACAATCCACCGGATCGCTGACGGCGAGAGAGCGGAGCCCATTCAGCTGAAAGATCCACAAGACGAGATAGCGCCGGCGCTCAACCAGATGATTGAAACCCTGAACGCCCTGCTTGGCCAGATGGGAGTCCTGATTGGGGATGCTCAGGAAGGGCGGCTTCAGACCCGGGGAGATATTACCCGGTTTGTTGGAATATACCGGGAACTGGTAGTCGGCATCAATGATATGCTTGATGCGATCACCATCCCTCTCAATGAGTCCCTTCGTGTTGCTGAACGATATGCAGCTGTTGATTTTGATGCCCGGTTTGATGAGCAGATAACGGTGCAGGGAGATATGCTGGTTTTGAAAAATCAACTCAACCATATCGGAGAACATGTGGGAACCGAATTAAAAGCCCTCATCAGTGAGATATCAGGGCATGTGGCAAATCTGTCCCATTCTGCTGAATCTTCTGCTGCAACGGTAGAAGAGCTCGCAGCAGGGGCCGATGCCATTGCCCAGAATGTGGATAATGTGCAGAGAAATGCAGAGTTTACCAAGGATTCTATCTCACAGGTGCTCCATGCAATGGAGGATTTGTCCACCTCGGTCACTACCGTTGCCTCAAAGGTTGACACCGTCTCCCGGCTCACCCAGGATGCGGATCAGATCTCTACCCGTGGGGTTTCCCAGGCTGGTGCTGCAGGGGAAGGAATTCAGGCAATAAATACTGCAGTTAGTGATGTAGGGACGATAATTAGTGAGATTCGGAATCAGATGATAGAAATCGGAAAAATTGTTGACATCATCAGCAACATTGCCGATCAGACCAACCTTCTGGCGTTAAATGCCGCTATAGAGGCTGCCCGTGCCGGGGATGCCGGACTCGGATTTGCCGTTGTGGCAAATGAAGTGAAAACCCTTGCCCAGGATTCCCAGGGTTCTGCAGAAAATATCGCGACGATCATCTCCTCATTACAAAGACAGTCAGAAAAAGCCTCCCATGCAATGAACCTGGCAACGAGTGAAGTCTCAAAAGGTTCACTCGCCATTACTGATACCCTCACCTTCTTCCACTCGATTGCAGAGCAGACAAAGCAGATCTCCATGCATATGAATGAGGTCGCTGCCTTGTCTGAAGAAGAAGCAGCGAGTGTGGAGGAGATTACCGCAAGTGTTTCTGAGGTCAGTAAAATGGCAACCTCTACCGCAGAAGAAGCCGTAGGGGCTGCAGCAGCATCAGAAGAGGCTGCTGCTGTGTTAAAACAGCTCTCCGGGATGCAGGAACTTCTCGCCCAGGCTTCAGTTGATATTAAGACATCCATGACCCGGCTTACCGGATAAATTCCCTTTTTTTCCCTCTGTTGATGACCTGGATATCATTTCCTGGAATGGGAGGGATTATTCGATCCCGGCTCCTCTGACTCCTGATAACCAGTATTGTCTGTTCTCTTCCCGAATCGATGAAGAGAACATTCTTCAGAAAGGATCCGCAATCCATCATCCTCTGCCGGGAGACAGAATAACTGATACTTTCTGTTGGTTCTCTGCAATAGCTTCTCACATCCAAACGTTTATCCGTGGATCTGATAGAATGGTGCTCTATGCAGTTTTCTCTCATAAACCGGTTGACCCATTTTGGCATAGGAGATAAAATTCTCGCACTCTGTCTGTTTTTCTGTATCTTTCTCCCCATAATTGTGGGCGGAATCGCTTATTCAGTGGCGATTGATGCGATGAATCAGGAGACGAAAACCACCCTCCTCAACCAGGTCTCCACCACCAAAGAACTCACGGGAAATTTTGATACGATGAGCCGGAACAGCACTGAAAAGGGCAGGATTCTGGATATTTTGAAAGAACAGATCCGGAAAACCTCGGTGGGGAAGACCGGATACATGTATGTCATTGATAGTAAGGGAACGCTCCTTGTCCATCCCAAGCGTGAAGGCGAAAATATTGGTTCCTATGAATTTATCCAGGAGATTATGAAGACCAAAGACGGGTATATCCGGTACCCGTGGGAGGGAAGAGACAAAGTAGTGGCATATACCTATTATGCACCATTTGACTGGATTATCGCCTCCGGAAGTTATATCGAAGAGTTTGAAGGGCCGCTGGAGGCAATAAAAAATGCGATCATCATCAGCGTCATCATGAGTTCTCTCATCGGGGGATGCATAGCATATCTTTTGGCGAGAAGTATCACCCGACCGCTCAAACAAACCGTCCTGATGATCACCGAACTATCGAAGGGACACCTCGGAAATCGTCTTTCCTTAAAGCGCAGGGATGAGATTGGAACCATGGCTGTTGCTATGGATTCTTTTGCTGATTACCTGCAGTTCTCAGTGATGAAGACTATCCAACGGATCGCTGACGGGGAGAAAGCAGAACCGATCCCGCTCAAAGATCCCAAAGATGAGATAGCACCGGTTCTCAATCAGATGATCAAAACCCTGAATGCCCTGCTTGACCAGATGGGGGTTCTGATTGGGGAGGCCCAGGAAGGCCGGCTTCATACCCGGGGAGATATTTCCCGGTTTGTCGGGATATACCGGGAACTGGTAGTCGGGATAAACTCAATGCTTGATGCAATTACCATCCCACTCAATGAATCACTTCATGTCGCTGAGCGGTTTGCGGATGTGGATTTTGATGCACGCTTCGATGAACAGATTGTCGTGAAAGGAGATCTGCTCGAATTAAAAAATACCCTCAACCATATCGGAGAGCATGTGGGAACGGAATTAAAAAAGGTTATTCGGGAAATTTCCGATCAGGTAGTAAATCTGTCACAATCTGCCGAGACCTCTGCTGCAACGGTGGAGGAACTCGCCGCAGGAGCAGACACCATTGCACAGAATGTGGATAATGTTCAGGCAAATGCTGAGTTTACGAAAAAATCTGTGGAGCAGGTGCTTGACGCCATGGAAGATTTATCGACCTCGGTATCCACCGTCGCAGCCAAGGTTGAATCGGTCTCACGGCTCAGCCAGGATGCGGATACGACATCCACCCGGGGGGTTTCTCAGGCAGCGGTCGCCGGAGATGGAATAAATGCCATTCACAACGCCGTGAGTGATGTAGGGGTTATTATTCATGATATCCGGGATCAGATGATTGAAATCGGAAAGATCGTTGATATCATCAGCAACATTGCTGATCAGACCAATCTCCTGGCATTAAATGCCGCAATCGAGGCTGCCCGTGCAGGAGATGCAGGAAGGGGATTTGCGGTGGTGGCAAATGAAGTGAAGACCCTGGCCCAGGATTCTCAGGGTTCAGCGGAAAATATCGCCAATATTATCGCTTCGTTGCAGCATCAGTCAGAAAAGGCCTCCCATGCCATGGACTTGGCAACGGCTGAAGTCTCCAAAGGGTCTCTTGCCATTACTGACACCATCTCCTTCTTCTACTCGATTGCGGATCAGACGAAACAGATCTCCATGCACATGAATGAGGTCGCTGCCTTATCTGAAGAAGAAGCAGCGAGTGTTGAGCAGATCACGGCAAGTGTCTCTGAAGTGAATAAAATGGCCACTTCAACGGCAGAAGAAGCATTAGGGGCTGCGGCAGCTTCAGAAGAAGCTGCAGCTGTCCTGAAACAACTCTCCGAGATGCAGGTACTTCTTGCTGAAGCGTCAGTTAAGATCAAAATGTCAATGACCCGGCTTACCGGATAAACCCCCTGTCCCTCGTTACTCCCCCCTCTATCTCCTTCCTTTTCTGTTCTGGTGCACCCGGGTGCATTGGTGGAGTGTCACATTTCTCGATGGAACAGATATCCTCTCCGTGACCCTGATCCGGGAGAATACTATTTATGATACCTACGTCTACTCTCACCCATGGACAATCGTCCCGGGACCCTCACTGGCTCAGGTGTCACTACGGTCTATGAGCACCCGGAGAGCCGTTTGTTGTGGCTTTCCCTATGGGACCCTGAATTGGTCTCTTGATCAATATCCCCAAATCCGGAGAAAATCGTATGAGACAGCAGGAAATTATCATGATCGCGTCAGGAAATCATGATTCCATTCAATATCTGACAACGATCCTGGCGAATGCCGGGTATCTGGTACTCCACGCAGAGAAGAGTGAAGATGCCGTCTCTCTGGTCAGGAATACGCCCCCGGATCTGATCCTCATCGAAACTGCGGGGTTACAGATTCAGGGGGATCTCTTCATTCCTGAGTTTGTTGGCCGACAGGAACCAATTGGCATCCCCATCATGCTCCTTCTTGCCAATCCGGATGCTGAACCGGATTGGGAATCATTTGGCCGATCGGTTGCCGATTGTATCAGAATCCCCTGTACCATGGGGGAGTTGCTTGCACGGGTCAGAGCTCAACTGGAACTGCACCAGCTCCGTCGAAGGGGGCAGGACCAGAGGGTGGAACTGGCTGACCTGCAGAACCAGCTGGAGCAGGAGAAGAATCAATGCAGGTTAGCAGAAGCAGGGCATAAAGAAGCCGGTGACTTTTATTTAAAGGTCCTGGATGACTTTCCCAACCCGGTGTGGCGTGCAAATACCTCCGCAAAATGTGATTTCTTCAATAAATTCTGGCTGGAGTTTACCGGGAGAACTATGGATCAGGAGATGGGGGATGGATGGGCAGAAGGAGTTCATCCAGATGACTTTGAGCGTTGTCTCTCGATATATCTCGGACATTTTGAACAGAGAAAAGCCTTTGAGATGGAGTACCGGCTCAAATATCATGATGGCAGTTACCGGTGGCTTCTTGATTGCGGAAATCCGTTTTATACTCTGGATGGAGAATTTGGCGGGTACATCGGGTCCTGCTACGATATCCAGGATCGAAAGAACGCGGAAAGGTTACTCAATGCTGCGAATGCAGAACTCGAAGAACGAATCCGGGAGCTGACTGAAAGCCGCCATGAACTCCTGGAGACCAAAGAATACCTGGAAAAACTGATCACCTTTGCAAATGCCCCCATCATCGTGTGGGATCCGTCCCATCAGATCACTCAGGTCAACAAGGCATTTGAAGAACTGACCGGCATTCCCCCGGGTGAAGCGATAGGAGAGCATGTATCCCTCATCTTCCCGGAAGAATTCCTGAAAAAACCTCTGCTACAGAACCCAGATTCATCCCCCCTTCAGTGGGAGAGAGTAGAGATACCTGTCTCTCACCGGTCCGGAGCGATCCGGGTTGTTCTGTGGAGTTTTGCCCCTATTGTAGGTCCGTCTGAAGATCACATCGCCACGATTGCCCAGGGACAGGATATTACCGAGCATATCCAGGCAGAAAAGGCGCTCAAACAACTCAACCGTCAGCTGAACCTGATGAGCGGTATTACCCGGCATGATATCCTCAACCAGGTCAATGTCATCGAACTTCTGATCGGGATGTTGAAGACGAAATCAGACCTCGGAGTATATCTCCCCAAGATGGAGCAGATTGAGACGGTAGCGGACAATATCCGGTCAGAGATCGAGTTCACGAAAACCTATGAGGCTCTTGGCTCCCAGGATCCCCAGTGGCAGGACCTCCGAGCAATCATCATACCTGATATCCTGCCTGCCACAGTATCATTTGAAAGTCAAATCTTCGGTGTAGAGATCTATGCAGATCTTCTGCTGAAACGGGTATTTGACAATCTCCTGGACAATTCGATACGCCATGGAGAGCGGGTATCCCGGATAGCGGTATCATATCGGAAATCCCCTGCAGGACTTACCCTCATCTGGGAGGACAATGGGATCGGTGTTCCTGCTGACGAGAAAGAAAGCATATTTGACCGGGGACATGGAAAAAACACCGGGCTTGGGTTGTTCTTTATCAGGGAGATTCTTCTTATCACCGGGATTACGATCGCTGAGACTGGAGAAGAAGGAGAAGGAGCCCGGTTTGAGATGTTAGTTCCTAGCGCAGGATGGCGATTCGTAAAATCGTTACATTTCGGGGAGAAGGATAAGAGTTCAGCGGATAGATAATTTCTTGATTGGAAAACCTCTTAAATTCAGTCTGAACTCATATTCGAATTCACCTAATCTTTTATACAATATCAGGAAAAATGGTCTATCATGAAAGGGTATGGTGGACTTGTACTCGTGATTATCAGCCTGATGGTGTATCCAGGTTTCGCAGATGAACACATTGACCAGCCGCATAGCCACTGGGTTCAGGATGAAGCAACGAGTGGGACGTTTGAGGAATCCGGGAATGGATCCTATACCTTAATTCTGGGTGGACTTGATGAATCTGCAGTTCATTACACCGATTATCCGTATCCCAAAGCAGATGTCATTCCATTTGGTGCAGATTCGTGTGGCAGTTGCTGGGCACAGGGTTCAGTAGATGCGGTGATAAAGATCGCCAATCCTGATAGTGATGATAAAGAGACTCTGATGGCAACATTATCAGACCCTGAATTCAATAATGAATCAGGAACGGTATCCTATACTGCTGTTCCCATAATGGATCAGAAGGAACTCTCTGAAAATCTTCAGCCATTTGCCGTGAATGCAGATCCTGTATTACCCCAATCCTTTGGAGAAACATCGGTGTATTATGACGGCGGAATGCAGGAAAATGATGCCAATGGTGTCGAAATGTTTGACTGCGGAAACCATTATGTCGACTGTTATGACCAGAGTTCCGGGAAATATTACGGGTCGGCAACTGCAGGATGCTACTGGCACTTGACCTGTGAACCCAACCCGAGCGATGATTATTCAGCATGCAAGGGAAGGTATGGTCAGGACAATGAGTACCGGGTTGAACAAAAGACTGCCTGTCATTACAAGTGACCGGTATTTCTTTTTTTCTGTGGGGAAACCGTATCGGTGAACCGGAATCCCGGATCTCCGTGCTCATCTTTTCATTTTTTTTCTTACCTGAATGTTTCTCTCTGATGCCGGAAAGACCGAATCCTGACCCGGCTTGATGTCCGGGCACCGAACGAAATTTACTGGCATCAAAGTTCCCTAAATCCGGGGAGGGTATGGAGGACCCTCTCACCGGATTCTCAAGTCATGAGTCCGAATATGAGGATCATCCCGTCTCTCGATCCTCCTTCCTGCTCTGTATCTTCGTCTTATTGCTGAGGGGGATGAGGATGATGGAGCACTTCCTCTTCCAGAACTTCCACGCCGTGGATTACTTTGTCAACAAACGAGAGGATTGCCGGCATTACCACAATTGCTCCGATCAGGGAGAAGAGCACGGCAATAATCGTTGTAAGTCCGAAATCTGAAATGATGGGAAATGTCGAGAGGATCAGGGCAGAGAATCCGAAGAATGTCGCAAATCCCGATACCATGATGGCAGACCCGATTTTGCTCACACTATTCTTCAGTGCTTCAATCACATTCGGTGTCGTCTCTTTCTCCTCGATATATCGCTCCATCACGAGAATGGTATACTCTGCCGCTACCCCGATGGTCATCGACCCGAGACAGGCGGTCATGATATTGTAATCGATATTGAGCAGGTACATGGCAACTGCATTCCATCCGACCACGGCCGCAATCGGCACAATTGGCGTGATTGCGTTGATGTTCCGGTATACCAGTGCCAGAAACAACACCACCAGGATAAACCCGGTATAGGTGATCAGTTCCTTACTCTCCACAATATCGTTAATCAGGTTGGTAAACATGGCAAAACTTCCGGTAATGTCAGTTTTTATCCCTGGTGGAGCTGGATAGAGCTTCAGATCGCCTTCGATATCCTCTTTCAGATCATTCTGGGTCGTCGTGGTCAATTCTACGGTGGTAAACTGGATTACTGCCTCATTATTCCCGTTCACATACGCATCCAGTGTCGTCTTAGGGATCCTGGTGAGTACGGTATCCAGTTCGCTCTGTGTATCCGGCATGACGCCGTTGTTGTAGGTGAGCACAAAGTCTGCAATACTGGTACTTCCAGTGAGTTTTGACCGGGTATTCATCTCGATATCGGCAAATTCTTTCATCCATTTCACCGAATCGAGGGTAAGGGCATCAGAGCCATGCAGCACGATTGGCACCGAACTGGTAGATCCGATTGTCCGGGTCACTTTATCCAGAGTGATTTTTGAGGGCATATCCGGAGGAACAAAGGAATTTTCATCTGTATTTACCGGAATGCGGGAGTCCATCTGGATGCCGATAAAGGCGATAAGGAGCACGAGCAGGAGAATTGGGACCGGTCGTTTTGCAACCCATACTGCTACTTTTGCAAGAACGGAGTCAACAATCTCTGCCTGCCGTGAAACCCCGTGTCCTTTTGCCTTGTACTGAATGAGGACCGCGATAAGGGGAATTCCGATGAGTGAGGTGATGTAGCAGGTGACCACTCCGATGATACTGACGAGACCAAATCCCTGCATCATGGGCACCGGAGAGATGAACATGGCGACAAATCCCATACAGGTTGCCAGCATGGCATACATCACCGCAGGACCGGTCTTGGTCATCGTCGTATAAATGGCATCAGACAGGGGATGATCCCGGACTTCTTCTTCCAGACGTGACTGGAACTGAATCGCATAATCGATACCAAGCCCGATCATCACCGGGAATGCCGATATCACCGCCATACTGATTTTGATCCCGGTAAGGCCGATAAACCCGAAGGTGAAGACAAGGCCGGCAGCGACGATGACCACCGGGAGGAACCGGTGATTGACATACCCAAAGAGCAGTCCCATCACGATAACCATCAGGACGAGGGCGGCCATGATGAGCACCCCCATGGATGTCCCCATCTCGGTCCCCATCTCCTGCTCAAATGCCGCAGATCCGGTCAGTTTGATGGTGACACCCGGAGGAACATCGGTACTTTCAACGAATTTCTTCAGGTTTTCCAGAGCCCGGGTTTTCTGACTGTCAGACAGGTCTCCTTCAAGGTCTATTGCTGCCAAATTCAGCATCTTTGAAGGAACAAACCCTTTCAGGGCATTTTCCGGGATTTTTGCAAGAACCTGATCCATCTCTCCGGATGAGGTTGGGAGAACTCCATTATTGAGCGACTTTATGATGTCGGTAATCATGGAGACCGAGGTGACATACTGGAGTTTTGTCAGGGGTTCTTTTAAGGAATCAATATACTGGAGCAGCTCAGGACTGGTTGAATCTCCTGACTCAATGAGGAGAATGACGGTCTCTTTTGCGAATGTCTGGGTATAATGTTCATTGAGCACTCCTTCCGGAGAAGTAATGTCCATGTAGGTAGCCGTTCCGGTCTCCATCGTCACCATCGTCATCCCAAACAGGGATATGACCATCAGCACCAGGATGATCTTTGACAGTAATCCGGGTCTGGCGACGATAACATCAGCGATACGGGAAAAAGTGGAAGCCATGTTTTCAGGCCCTCTTTACCGGTTCTGCTGTTTCCGGCGGTGTTCATAGAGGTAATAGCCGCCACCCAGAATGATGACCATAATCAGCCCGATAACAATCGGACTTGACAGGAGTGCAGCGAGTCCTTCTGTAGTGACTACCTTGATTGGGACTTTGATGGTGTCTGATACATGACTATCATCCAGAGCATCCCGGTATTTGACCTCCGAGTCCAGTCCGTACATCTTGGTGTCAGCTGTATCAGCGACAGTGAGTCCGAACCGGGCATTCGCACTTTCCCCTGGCTGGATATCTCCAAGATACGACAGGTCATCGGCACTGGTGAACGGATCGACTGCGCTGATTCTGACTTCTGCTCCATAGACCGGGACGGATCCATCGTTCCGATAGGTTACCTGGACATACCCTTTTTCTCCGGGATGTAACTCAGGTACTTGACTGGTGACGGTGAACTCGGTATCAGATCCGACCGGGATTCCGATCTTCTGGGACGGAGTGACTACGGTCTCCCCATCGGCATTATCATAGATGGCAGTAATGGTTACCGGGTAGTCCTGGGGCTCGGCATCCTTTGACACCGACACTTTATACTTAGCTGTGACACTGGTTCCCGGATCAAGGGTTCCGACAAACACACTGCTTGACACCGGGATAATGGGGGAATCTCCGCTCCGGCTCAGGTTTGCGACCACATTTTTTCCGGTATCAGTTCCGGTATTGTTCAGGATAAGGGTGATGAATCCTGAGCCTCCGGCACTGATATTCTCGGCTGTTACGTTTGATACTTCGATGGTGATGGCTGATTTTACCTTGAATGGCAGGTCAAATACAACTTTTTTCTCCACGTACCGATAGGTGATGCTGTCAGTCCCCTGTTGCTCGGCATTCTGCAGGTAGGTATAGTTCACCACTACCGGCAGGGTGTAGGACCCGGCATTTGCTTCATTAGGAATCCGAATCTCAAATGAAGCAGGAACGCTCTGGGAACCTTTGATATCCCCGACCATCTGGGGATCGGATTTGATGAGGGCCGGACTGTCACCGCTCTGAAGGGATACGGTTACCATCTTCGCAGTACTGGGATTATCATCCGTATCGATGATACTGGACTCTACGAACTTGACATCGTTCAGCCCGGAGTTTTGCACCTGGATCGTGAACGGGACGGTCGTTCCCGGAGTAAACTCGTTGTTTCCTACAATACTGACGCTCAGGTCCGGGGATCCGGAGAGGTACTTGGTTCCGGCAAGAGCCGGAGATGATCCCATCGTAACCACGATGAGGGCAAGGCTCACGATGAGAAATGCTTTTTGCGAATGTGTGTTTATCATACTACTGGTCTCGATCTGTTTCGCCACTGCTTGGAAGGTGGGGCGGATACCTTTGAGAAATTCTGGATACTGTCTGTTTTAAGGGAACCCATGAAGATCCGGATCGGTCGTCTTTGGTTGGTCTGACCGGTCACAGGTCTTTACTCATTTTTTGGATGATCCGGCGAATGGTAAACGGAACTGATGCCCTGACTCCTGAAGGTGGGATTTTTCATAAATGTGGTATGAAGATCCTTACTTGCCATGCAGATTTGATGGAGATCAGCGGAAGAGAACTCAGACAGGAATGGTTTCAGATACCCTTTTAAATCCATGAACATTCCCCGAAGACTCTTTTTTCCTTCATCTGTTATGGAGATGTTAATGACCCGGCGATCTTTTTCATCCGGATGTCGCTCGATTGCCCCTTCTGATACCAGGTTGTCTACCAGCCTGGTCATATAGGGCTTTGAGATGAACATCTGGTTGCAGAGTTCGGTCATGGATTGGGAGCCACAATCCTCCAGGATACAGAGTAAATGGATTTTCGCCTCTTGTATCCCGGTGAGATTAGGGACGGCGATCTTCATGATGATATGAATATCGAGCATCAGATTCAGAATTTCTGAGCTTACCTGTTCCTGGGGATCTTCTTCCGGGCTGATCATCTACCCTCTCTCGTTAGTTGCATGAGTTAATAATTGTTCTTGTGAACTATTGTATTGATGAATAATTGCGACGAGGTATTATTCACTCCTGAAAATATCGATATGAGTGCGAAAGTCTGCAGAATGGATGGAATGCCGTCTGCGGTGGGGGAAAGAGAAGATCGTGAACGGGTTTTTGATCATACAACCGGGGAGTTCAAAGGTATCACCGGATGGTTTGACAATCTTTTACCCTCGCCATGAGTTGTATCTCCTATAGTTGCAGGGAACCAGTCATCCCTGATCGGGTCACCCGGCACTATTTTTCCCGAATATGCACTCATCGTAGGTGATACCATAGTAGACAGAACACTCGTCATTTGTGCTAGCCTGGTCATCATATCGGTACTGTTCTTTGCAGGAACCGGAGTACTCTTCATGATCAAAGGCACTCCTGAAGAGAGATCTCCTGGGGGATCTCTTCAGATGAATGAAAAAAACCGGAACGCTGGTCCCCAGTGTGTGCAATCTGATGCCAACGGATGTTCAGAGGGTCACCAGGGAAAGCGAATCATGCATCCGGGATCCTCAAAAGAAGATTCCCCCAGGGGTGATTGTCCCCGTTTGATGAAGCAGGGAGATGACCGGAACCATTTCGGGCCTGATGCCCGGAACTGTCCAAAGCAGGGAAATTCCGGTGAGGATAGGCTGATGCAGGGTCATAACATGCAGCGATCTCAAGGTTCGGGACAACCATGCTCCGGTCAGGACCGGTCGGTTCAGGGTAATGGGTCTTTGAGGAGCAGCGATCAGAACGAGAAATCAGATACGTCCGGTGAAGTCCGATCTTCTTCTCCGGGTGGACAGAAACCATCCCGGTCCTGAGGAGATCCTTCCGGGATCCCTGATCTGAAAGGATACTGACCAGAGGGCGAAACGATCCAAACTCCATGCAATGATCCATGAGGGGATATCCTCATCATGGTTTTTCTCGGGATTCCCCTCGTTTGTCTCTTCTCTCTGCCGCATCAGGAAGATCTGAGGGGGGTGACCCTCCTGTTTTTCACTCTGGATAAAAGACCGATCTCTTTAATAGTTAGATATCTAATTAATGTGAAGGCAATAAGTCTCACGGATTTATTGTCTCAATCCTGGAGAGACTGTTATGTCAACCAACGAAAATATTGCGAAAGTTGTCGATTTTATCAAACCCGGATCCACGGTATATGTGGCCACAGTAGACGGGAATACTCCTCATGTGCGACCGTTTCAGTTCCAGTTTGCACAGGATGGAAAACTGTGGTTCTGCACTGCTAATACGAAGGAGGTTTTTGCCCAGATCACTAAAAATCCGAGAATAGAGTTTACTTTTCTTTCCCCTGAATATGTGACGATGCGGGTGAATGGAACTGTGATGATCAGCGATACTATTGCGGTTAAAGAACAGATCATTGCAGGTAATGATTTGGTTCGTTCGATTTACCAGAACGCTTCGAATCCGGTTTTTTCCGTTTTTTCCATGGAACACGGGGATGTCCGGATCTCCTACCTTACCGGAGAGCCGGATACCCGTTTCACCTTTTAGGCTGGAATCTCTCTGATGAAACTGTCCTTTTTGGAATACGTCGGTTCCGCCTTGAGACAAAAGCAAAATACCCGGTACAAAGAAAGATGTCAGATCAGATGAAGGGAGATGCAGTAGCCCGGATGTCCCGGTCTCTTGAGCTTGCAAACCGGTTCATTATTCATGAACTTGAGAGCAGGGGGATTCTCGGCATTGTTCCTTCGCATGGCGATATTTTATTTCTCCTCTTTCGTTCAGACAGGTTGCCAATGCAGGAGATTGCGAGCCGGATTCACCGCACAAAACCGACTGTCACGATCCTGGTAAAAAAACTGGTTGAACTTGGGTATGTAGACCGGGAGAAAAGCCAGGAGGACAGCCGTGTGACTTACATCTCACTTACCGAGAAAGGAGAAGAGTTACGTCCGATATTTGATGAGATCTCAGAAAAACTTCAAGAAAAAGTCTATGGCGGATTTACTCCGGGCCAGGCTATCCTGCTGGAGGAGATGCTTGGGACGGTATATGACCGGTTTGCATCAGAGGGCGATGAGGAAGACGGGGTATGAGCCCGGTTTTCCTTTTGAACGCCGATCATGCGGTTTTATGTTGATCAGATCATTGGTATATCAGAGTTTTATTCGATATCTAATCATCCCTGAAAGCCTGATGTTCCCCTCTGCTCATAGTACCAACGGTGATGAAGGCTGATTCATCCCCGTGAACTCGCCAATATTAGGTATTTATTCAATGCCACTTTGGTGTTCTCTGATAATCCGGAAACACGGGTTTTCCTGGTACTTCCCCCTGATCAGATAACCCCCGGTCCCTCCCCGGTTCGGATGTTCTGGATAGGGTATTTAAAACCCGTTTCCTCTCATGAAATTCATCTTCTTCTCAGATATTTTTAGTATCTGCCAAAAAAAAATGAGAAAGGGCCAAATCTCTTCGCTCATGACATCGTCACGGTGACGACCCCGGAGGGACTCACAGTGATGATAAACCGGATAGGAGGACCAACTGATGTTTGCACCTCCTTTCCTCCTTTCATCTTCGATATCGTGACCGGGTTAAAGATATATTCATACGTTCCGGGCAGAGAGGGGATCTGGATTGGGAGCAAGAGATCATATGATCCGGATGCAAATGATGCCTGCTGGTTTCCAAGCGTCATCGCCATCCCATTTGCCGGAATAAGAATCAGAGGGGTATTGGTGGCTAAACTATTCATTCCTGCATTGTTCAGGCTGAGACTCAGATCAACCTGACTCCCTGGCTGAGTATCAGGGGGAAGAACGATGGAATTGAGGACAACTTTGACATCTGATGGATTAGTGACATCGGGAGAAGCCGGGGGATTCTGATTGATATCCCCGATATTGGTTTGAGTTGGAATCGGCGTAGGTTCCTCTGTCGGCTCAATGGTAGGGAGAGAGGTGGGAACCGGAGTAGGACTTGTGGTGGTGGTTGGTGTGGGGGTCGGAGTTTCAGTTGGTGTCGGAGTTAACGTGGGAGTAGTTGTTGGACTTGTTCCAATCAACGGAGCATAATCATATACTCCGGTGGTGATCTGGTAGGCCTCTCCTGAATATCCTGTCTCATTTGGATCTTTGAGATCGGACCAGCCAGTACCTGAAGCATTACTCCAGTAATTTCCCGCCATGTAATCGCCATCGACCACATTGGTCCCCAGGGTCGGGGCTGTGGAATTCCAGGAATACTGTGCCGCTGACATGGCCGTTGCATCCACATTCAGATCATTTCCCAAATAGTTATTGTAGATGAATCCATCCCCGGTTCCTTCATCCCCGGAGATTTCAATGCCTGATTTACTATTATGGGTGATGATATTTCCTGTTACATTCATTCCTGGGTTTGAATCGGAGATTGCAATCCCTATCTGATTTCTCGAAATGGTATTTGCATCGATAGTGGAATAATTGCCTCCCAATATCCCCATTATGCTATTGGTAACAGTATTGCCTGAAATCGTTGAATAATTGTACACATAATCTTCGCTAACCCCCCCGATGATACCAATCATGCTTCCATTTACCATATTATTGGTAATCACACTATAATTTCCAATAACCTGAATGCCGTACCCTGTTGTATTATTCACTACATTATTGGTTATGGTTGTTTGATCGCCCGATACTCCTAAGCCATGTGCTGAACTATTTGATACAGCATTGTTGAATATGGATGAATCGGATCCTATACTCATTATTCCGATTCTATTATTCGAAGCAGTATTATTGAAAATCGATGAATGTGTTCCTATGGATCCTATCCCCGCAGAATCTCCCCCTCCCACTGAATTGTAACTCGCATTATTATATGCGATAATTGAATTATCTCCAAAGGATACGATCCCATTTCTATTTCCATATACGGTGTTTCTTTCGATTCTCGTACCATCTCCGGTTGATTCAATTCCATTCTCAAATCCGGTGATCCCCGCAAAATTCTCCACGGTCACCCCGGATGCTTCTGAATCAATAAGCACTCCGGCTCCCGTCCCGGATCCGGTAATGGTCTGTCCATTCCCATCAAGAGTAACACCTGATGCCGTAATCTCAATGGCAAACACATTCGATGTGGATATGCCTTCTTCAAGAAAATATGACCCGGATTCTACAATCGAGTAGGATTGATTATCCCAATAATAATATCCAAAACTCCCGTCCCCTCTGGTTGTATTAAGCGCTATCCGGTCGGAAGATTCGGATTCAGTGATTGTCACTATCCCAAGTGTTACTACTGAAGAATCAGTGCTCTCTGGAGGGGATGACTCAGTGGTTAATTCGGCAAAGGAAACTGAGAGAGATTCTGATTCCTCTAAAAAATCCTCGGTATCTTCGGTATTATTTGTACTGTTCGTTTCCTCCACGAGTAATGTGCTGGTAGGAGTCGGGGTTTCTGTCTCAGTTGGTGTGACATCTTCTGTAGGAACTGGGGTTACTGTTTCGGTTATGGTTTCAGTCGGTTCCTCTGTAACGGTCTCTGTCGGTGTTCCCTCTTCAGTCGGGACGGTAGATACGGTTAGAGTTATGGTTTCTGCCGGCTCCTCTGTTTCTGACTCACCGGGTACGATATTCTCTGTTGGAACAGGGATGATAAGAGGAGTCTCTACCAGAACATCCTCATCAGCAATAATCCCCGGAGTGAGAACTGCCAGAATGAGAATAATGATTATCAGGCCCGGTATGGCCCGCATACTTATCCTCCCATCGTCTGCAGTTTTTGCAGGTATGCAGCGGCTTTAGTCTTCCCTGTGGGATCGTTTCGGATTGCTGTCTCAAATGCTGCTTTTGCGTCTGCGTAGCGACCCTGGGATATCCTGAGTACTCCAAGGTTAGTCCATGCCATCGCTGCGCCCCCGGGATCAGCCTCTGTCGTTTTCAAAAACGCCTGCTCTGCCGCATCCGTGTTTTTGAGCATGAATTCAACTCCTCCGATTCCGGTGTACATATCCACAAGCACAAGCCCTTTCGCTCCTGACTCCGCAGACCTGAATGCTGCCAATGCCTCTTCAAGTCGTTGCTGACTTGCAAGCAGTGTCCCTTTCTTTACATAGGCTTCGGCAACAACCCCCGGATCAGCATCGGTTACTTTCTCATAACTTGCCAAAGCCTCATCCGCGTTCCCCAGTTTCTCCTGCACTACCCCGAGATTGATCCATCCCCGTGCATATCCCGGATCAACCGTTACGGCCTTCTGGTAGTATTCAATGGCTTTTTCAGGCTGGTCGAGTGCAACATAACAGGTTCCGATGTTGTTGAGGATTGGAGATTGCAAACTCCCTTCAGTGGCGTTTAACTCCTGTTCAAAATATGTAATCGCTCCGGTATAATCCCCCATCGCATACCGCTCCGCTCCGGTTTCTGCCATCACCGAAGAGAGCAGGATACACATGCAGAATATTCCTCCAAGTATGATTCGGTGCATATTTTCCCCCCATGGGTAGTTCCCGGATCTGCAGGAAAAAAATGGATGACCCCGTTGAGCTACCTATGTTCAGTCAACTGGTTCACATAAAAATCTATGTTGATATTGAGGAAAAATTGCAGAGAGAATTCCTTTGATATTGGTTCTCTACGCTAATAAGAGATGTATGGAGGTGAATTATCCCACAATCTCCTGGCTTTCTCACTCTTCTGGTCCGATGGGGTGGTGAGAAAAACCGATGAGATCATACTCCTGAAATTCCTCAAGGGTGGCCTCCTGGGGCATTTTTACCTGTACATCAAGAACGTTTGCAAAAACACGGGCATTTTTCCTGTGCTCTTATGGTGATATGGGCAGACAATTATCAGAGATATCATATATTCTCCTCCTTTTCCTGAATCACTCTTCTGATGCCGTTCCAATCCTGCCTGGATCGCCTCCACCGGACAGAGGTGAATGCATCCGCAACACAGTTCGCAGTTATGGTTCCATACCGGCTTTCGGTTTACCTGTTCGATATTTTGGACAGATAGATGCACAGATACCACATCTCGTGCATGTGTCGCTGACAGAGAAGTTCTGGTCTTTCTGATGGACATGAGAGGCAAACCGGGAGTAGAGCAGAGTATGAAGAACCTATGACAGAAGAGACCGGGGGAGTGGCTGTTCTTTGCACTCTGTAATTTCTTCGGCTATTTGTCGAATCTTTTCATCCGCTGATGCCAGGAGATTTCTCTGTTTTTCCCCGGTCGGGGGTTCATACATCAAAAGGTAGTTTCCGGGCATGAACACAAAATACCCTAGAGAAAGCCCCTGGCCGGATCGCTTCCTGAGAATATCATCAAGGTGGGCAAGGGCAGACTCTCCTCCTCCTCCTCCATAGGTAAGAACACTGAAGGTATACCTGACATTTGCAAGGTTCAGACGCTGGGCAAATCTCTTCGCTCATGACATCGTCACGGTGACGACCCCGGAAGGACTCACGGTTATGATAAACCGGATTGGAGGGCCAACTGATGTTTGCACCTCCTTCCCTCCTTTCATCTTCGTTATCGTGACCGGGTTAAAGATATATTCATACGTTCCGGGCAGAGACGGGATCTGGATCGGGAGCGAGAGATCATATGATCCAGATGCAAATGATGCCTGCTGGTTTCCAAGCGTCATCGCCATATCATTTGCCGGAATAAGAATCAGAGGGCTATTGGTGGCTAAACTATTCACTCCTGCATTGTTCAGGATGAGACTCAGATCTACCCGACTCCCTGGCTGAGTATCGGGGGGAAGAACGATGGAATTGAGGACAACTTTGACATCTGATGGAATAGTGACATCGGGAGATGCGGGAGGGTTTTTATCGGTATTTCCTTTCTGGGTTGTGGTTGGGACCGGTGTTGGCTCCTCAGTTGGTTCATCGGTAGGAAGAGAAGTAGGGATCTCTGTCGGGAGGATTGTTGGAGTCGGAGATGCAGTGGGAGTAGATGTGGGTACTGTTCCAATCAGCGGAGTATTATCATATACTCCGGAGGTAATCTCATACGGTTCTGTTGAATATCCTGCTTCATTCGGATCTTTTTGATCAGACCAGCCAGTACTGGTCGGGTTACTCCAGTAGTTGCCGGCGATATTCGGACCTCCGACAACATTGGTTCCCGAAGCAGGTGCCTGGTTCCAGGTATATGAGGATACTCCTGACCCGGCAACATTCATCGTGTTGGCGAATTTGTTATTGTAGACGGTCCCAGAACCCCTAAGATCTAATCCGGCTGTAGTACTATCTGATACGGTATTTCGGGTAATTGTGGATGAAGAACCATCTCCGGAAATACCTAATGGGTTATTTTGGATTGTATTGCCATCAATAAGGGTATTAGCGCCTCCAAAATCGATTCCCTCATTATTTGCACGGATGATATTATCAGATATCGTGGCATCATCGGCATTCAAATGTATCCCGATCTGGTTTCCATTCGCTGTATTGCCCGAAATTATAGCGGAATCTGATTGCTCAACAAATATCCCGTAATAGTGATTGGTTGCCGTGTTGTCTGTTATCGTATCACGGTCTCCACGGACGTATATCCCGGTATCGACATTATTGTTCACGATATTATTGGATATTGTGGCGTCACCCCCACTGGAAAAAATTCCATACATCTTATTGTCACTTACGGTATTGCCGGTAATTGTTGAGGAAGGGGCATTAGATCCGATTCCAAAATTAAACCCGGTAACCAGCCCGAAATTCTGAACGGTGACTCCTCCAAAACCATTATCCGGAATATCAATGCCCGCATGCGGGACGGTTCCTCCAACCGTTTCTCCTTCAACTGTTTTTCCATTCCCATCTAATGTGACATACGGTGCGGTTATCCGGATTGCATATATGGAAGAACTGTGTAAATCATCCTGAAGAACAAACGATCCTGACCCGGATATGGTGATCTGGCCATTATCATAATTCCCGTCAAAGGTATATCCCGGCCCCATACCCGGGATTAACTCGGTCCCCGTCGCAGTGATGTGAATCGTTCCAAGTGTCACTCCTCCGGATTCGGATACCGGGGTTTCCGTTGAATCTCCTGATGTATCTGAAGGAGGGGGCGGCGTCAAGGAAGACATTGCTGGCGTGAGGTCTTCGGAAGGGGATTCGGTCACCTCTTCAGTTGGCTCTGTCGTCGGCAAAGCAGTGGGAGTATCTGTAGGAGGATCCCTAGTCGGAACCTCAGTTGGGGGTCCTGTTGCATCACCCGCAGGTGAATCAGATGAAGGAGGGATGAGGGATTGCGTAGACTTCTCTGTTTCGATCTCCCCTTGGGTGACTTCTTCTTTCTGGAAACCGATTTCTGCCGGCTCCTCTGATCCTGATTCATCGGGTACGATATTCTCTGTTGGAACAGGGATGATAAGAGGAGTCTCTACCAGAACATCCTCATCAGCAATAATCCCCGGAGTGAGAACTGCCAGAATGAGAATAATGATTATCAGGCCCGGAACTGCCTGCATACTTATCCTCCCATCGCCTGTAGTTTTTGCAGGTATGCGGCGGCTTTGGTCTTCCCTGAGGGATCATTCCGGATTGCTGTCTCAAATGCTGCTTTTGCGTCTACATAGCGACCCTGGGATATCCTGAGTACTCCAAGGTTTGTCCATGCCATTGCTGCGCCCCCGGGATCAGCCTCTGTCGCTTTCAAAAACGCCTGCTCTGCCGCATCCGTGTTTTTGAGCATGAATTCAACTCCCCCGATTCCTGTGTACATATCCACAAGCACGAGTCCTTTCGCTCCTGACTCCGCAGATTTGAATGCCGCCAATGCTTCTTCAAGTCGTTGCTGACTTGCAAGCAGTGTCCCTTTCTTCACATAGGCTTCGGCAACAACCTCCGGGTCAGCATCGGTTACTTTCTCATAACTTGCCAAAGCCTCATCCGCGTTCCCCAGTTTCTCCTGCACTACCCCGAGATTGATCCATCCCCGTGCATATCCCGGATCAACCGTTACGGCCTTCTGGTAGTATTCAATGGCTTTTTCAGGCTGGTCGAGTGCAACATAACAGGTTCCGATGTTGTTGAGGATTGGAGATTGCAAACTCCCTTCAGTGGCGTTTAACTCCTGTTCAAAATATGTAATCGCTCCGGTATAATCCCCCATCGCATACCGCTCCGCTCCGGTTTCTGCCATCACCGAAGAGAGCAGGATACACATGCAGAATATTCCTCCAAGTATGATTCGGTGCATATTTTCCCCCCATGGGTAGTTCCCGGATCTGCAGGAAAAAAAGGGATGACCCCGTTGAGCTACCTATGTTCAGTCAACTGGTTCACATAAAAACCTATGTTGGAATCTGGGAGAAAATGCAGAAAGAATTCCTTGTATGTGGATTCTCTGCTCTAATAAGGGGCGTATTGGTGATAATTGCCCCGTAATCCCCTGGCTGTCTCACTCTTCTGGTCCGATGGGGTGGTGAAAATAATAGATACGGAGATCCAACTGGATCACTACTCCAGATTTCTATGTTCCCTCATCCCGTGATGAACTCCCGGTGTTTGAGATGCCAGATTTCAGGCGTATTGCAAACTCTTCAGCCTGTTTGAGATCGCTCTCATTGGGTCTGCCTTTGTTCATCCCACCAATATATTTCAGAAAACTATTCGTATTATACCCTTTACAACTAAATTCATCCGCTATCCGGTATCCTTTGGACTGTAATTTCTCTCTGAGCCTGAGGTGATCTTTGGCTACTTTTGTCTCTCCTAAAATGGCAGCCGTTGAGAAGATAAACGCGGATTTGTCCATAACCGAGGGGATTCTATCGGCAAGACTGAGCAGACTCTCATGGTGCCTGGCACTATAAATCCCTGAACCAAAACCGATGAGATCATACTCCTGTAATTCCTCAATTTTGACCTCCTTGGGCGTTTTTACCGGTGCATCAAGAACTTTTGCAAAGACACGGGCAATTTTTTCTGTGTTATGATGGTGATATGAGCAGACAATTATCAGAGATCTCATATTTTCTCCTCCTTTTCCGGGAATCACTCTTCCGATGCCGTACCTACCCTGCCTGCGTCGTTATCTTCGGATAGGAACGATCCGAGGGCCCGCAATTCCGGAATGGTCACATCCGGATGGTGATATCGGGCTCTTCCTGCGGTCTTTTTTCCGGCCTGAATCGCCTCCACCGGACAGAGGTGAATACACCCGCAACACAGTTCGCAGCGATGGTTCCATACCGGCTTTCTGTTTACCAGTTCGATATTGTGAGCCGGACAGATGGATGCACAGATACCACATCCCGTGCATTTGTCGCTGACAGAGAAGGTCTGGTCTTTCTGATGGACATGAGAGGCAAACCGGGAGTAGAGCAGAGTATGAAGCATCCATGACAGAAGAGACCGGGGGAGGGGCTGTTCTTTGCACTCTGCAATTTCCTCGGCTATTTTTCGAATCTTTTCATCTGCTGATACCAGGATATTTCTCTGTTTTTCCCCGGTCGGGGGTTCATACATCAGAAGGTAGTTTCCGGGCATGAACACAAAATACCCAAGAGAAAGCCCCCGGCCGGATCGCTTCCTGAGTATATCATCCAGCTGGGCAAGGGCAGATTCACCTCCTCCTCCTCCATAGGTAAGAACACTGAAGATATACCTGACATTTGCAAGGTTCAGACGCTGGGCAAATGCGGCTACCATGACTGGGAGGCCGGCAAAATACACCGGACAGATGATTCCTACCCGTTCTGCATCAGGGATGATATCTCCAGATTCAGCCAGTGATGCAATCGGAACCAGCGTGCAATCGTCCAGGGTTCCGGCGATCTTCTTTGCAGCAGCAAGGGAATTCCCGGTTCCGGTAAAATAGTAGAGTATCGTTCTCATTCCTGTTCTCTCTCCTTCCTCTCACGATCCATGATATCCTGATATGAATCCTTCATTGTCTGATATGATATCCTTATCCTTTAGCATCTGATTCCAAAGTCCTGGCGATTTGATTGCCTGTTGTTGTTCGTCATCCGGTTGTCTCTGATGCTGATTCTGATCACAGAATCCGGTTGTGGAATTCGCCCGTCAGGAAGGTGAATGAATACTGGGCAACTTTTTGGCTCTCCCTCTCTTATTCTTAAATCTATGGGGATTGGACAAAAAACTCGACTTACTGTCCATCCTGAATGGACATCACCGCATATTGGAACTCGGGTTTTCTCTTACATTCTCAATCCTTCTGATCATTGACTCATCCTCCCCCAATTCGATGATGAGGTGGTGCACATGAGGTTGTGAGATCGGTTTGATACGGTTATTAAAAGATATGGTATTCGGACTCTCATTTTCCCGTCCTTAAATAGGCCATGGACTAACGGATATTCATACAACGTTCGAAGTTTGAAAGGAGATTACATGTCTAAATTAATTATATCCGGAATCCGTACCTGCTCCCGAAAAGAAACCGTATATGCAGAAATTACCAAATTCGCTCAGGAGATCGGCGGAGTAGATGAGATTGTTGCAGGTGGATCAACTGGTGTCGATCTGTATGCAAAGATGTATGCCGAGTCTATGGGCATCAAGTACAAGGAATTCGCACCAAACTGGCAGGACGACCTCAATGCAGCAGGTCTGGTGCGTGACACCCGGATGGCAGAATATGGCACTCACCTGCTTGTTCTCTCAAACGGACTGAGCAAAGAATCAAAGAACCTGATTGAAGAAGCAAAGCGTTGTAACCTTGTTATCAAGACCGTCGGCGCCTTTGTGGGCACAACAGAATCTGAAGGAACTCTTCCGGTCGGATTCCCCACCCTCTAAATACCCCTCAATATTTTTCCATTTTTTTCAGAACTCTGAATCCGTGACGAATCAGTCCTCATGCATCTCATTGGATATGAACAACCCATGTCTAAAGTAATTATTTCAGGAATCCGGACTTGTGATCAGAAAGGCCCGGTGGTCGCAGAGATCGATAAATACCTCGTTGAAATCGGCAATGTCACCGAGATCGTTACGGGCGGTTCAACCGGAGTTGAGAAGATTGCAAAAGATCATGCCGGAGTGATTGCCCTCAAGAACAAGGAGATTCTTCCTGACTGGGAGGCGGATCTGAACGCAGCAGGGATGATCCGGGATGAAAAACTGGCTGCATATGGGTCACACCTTCTGGTTCTCACCGATGGTGTCAATAAAGGATGTATCAATCTCATCCAGGAAGCCCAAAGAGCGAATCTCATCATCAAGGTAGTACATCTGTTCCCCTCACCTGTATCAGGCAATGAGGGAATTGTGAAGAAAAGTGCCTGGAGTCGTCTTTTTTCCAGTACGTAACTATCTGAAAGAGAACCTGGGGTCCCCTGGGGACACAACCCAATATTTTTCCTTCCCCGGGGTCAAGTATCATCATGAACAGACTTCTCGTGTATGCGATACTATCCGCACTTCTTTTCGTCATGGTGGCCGGGTGCACTACTCCGGCTGAAACGAAAGAGGTTACTCCTATTCCCACTTCACCGGTTACTACCGTTTCTACTGAAATAACTCCGGTTCAGACCCCGGCCCCGGTCACTGATGCCTCGCTTTCCGGCACCTGGTATCTCAAACTCATGTCAGAGCAGAATGGTACCGCCCAGGTTCAGACAATCAATCCTGAAACGACGGTCATGTTTGAGGGTGAGAATAATATTACCGGATATGCAGGGTGTAACAATTACTTTGGCCAGTATACTCTGACCGGAATAACCGTAAGTCAGGGAAAAGGGATGAGCATCGCCCCTCTTGCCTCAACGAAAAAATACTGCGATCAGAGTTCTGCTACCGAGACAACCTATCTGCAGATCCTTCAGGGAGCCGTATCCTACCTGGTGAATACGAATCAGGAGTTATCGATCATGGATTCCCTGAACAATACCCTTGTGTACCAGAGAACTCCGTATACGGCCACTTCTGTGCCAATCGGCTCATAACTTTTTTGAGATTTTCTCTTTCCAAACCCTTTTTCTTAGGGGGATGCTTTCAAAGAGGGGATGATGGTTATTGTCCATTCCTGTGGATTTCCTGCATACGAGGTGAGGAAATAGTATCCTGATTCAGGTATTGAAACAGAAGTGGACATATTTGGATTATCATCAAAAGCATGGCCGAAATACGGGTGGACGGTTTCGAACTCTCTTGTCATGGCGCTCCCATTCGCATAACATAGAGCGAACAATGGAAAATTCCGTTGATTCCCGGTTCGGTTCACCTGGTACTCTCCCTTATCCAGGGCAAACATGGGGGTGACCATTGTTCCGTTTCCAAAGAAGGTAAGGGGTATTTTCAGGGAAGGATCTCTTGGGAGAGGGCAGAGTCTTGCCGTCCATTTTTGTTCTCCGGTATGTTCTCCGGGTAAGGTTTCCGCGTGCAACACATATTCTCCCTTCTCAGTAGTTCGTATCGTCATCGACCCGTTCACGGGTCCTTCGGAGATAAAAGTTCCAAAATTCTCAAAATTCACTGGAGTCTTCTCCCCTGGCCGGGTGAGCATGACATCAAGGCCTATCGCATTTTCCGCCTGAATAGCAAGAACATATACTCCGGGATCCAGAGAGAGGGTGAGATTCTGGCGGGCAGGATCCAGGGTTGCAATTTCTGTTCCTTTGATGAGCGTATCGAGTGTTGCATCTGATGTATGGATGATTGCCGGGGTTTCTGGAACTGATGTGTTTGTTTGCTGGGTGATACACCCGGCAATAAGGATACCTGCCATAATAATCAGGACAAGTGGAATAAATCGCATAGGGATTACAAGGGTGTTCATAAATAAAAGAGAACCGAAATGGTCCCTGGTTATCAGACTGGCCTTCAATCGGGTATGATGATCTCGGATCCTGCTTTTAGTTTCGAAGAATTTATTGGGAACGGTTGGGTATCTGAATGGTATGTCCTTTGATACGATTCATGGTAATACCCTTGTCTTGTGCCTGGTATTCCTCATCGCTGTACCGAGTTTTGTTCTCGCCGATACCGGGCCTGAAGCGGATATTGTCCTTTTGAATGGTTCGGTGTATACGGTTGCATATGGCACTGACTGGGATTCATCCCCCCAGGAATCGATTGCCCTGAAAGGGGATTCCATCCTCGCGATAAATACTTCTCAATCGATGAAACCGTATATCGGACCACAAACCCGGGTGTATGATCTCCAGGGAAAGATGGTATTACCCGGATTTGTTGACACGCATATTCATCTGGGCCTTGCCGCCCAGCTGATGGCGGGAGTGGATCTCCTGAACTGTACCTCTATCGAAGAGATTCAGCAAAACCTCAGTGACTATACATCACAGCACAAGGACATGGCGGTTATCCGGGGTTTTGGATGGAAATACTTCCTGTTCAATGCATCCGGTCCGGATAAGGCAATGATTGATGCCGTTATTCCTGATAAACCCGTGATTCTTACTGCTTTTGACGGGCATAGCACCTGGGTAAATTCAAAAGCTCTTGAGATCGCGGAAATTACCGGATCTACACCTGACCCCAAAGGAGGGAAGATCGAGAAGGATGCGGAGCAAAATCCCACAGGAGTCCTTCATGAAATGGCAGCAACGGAACTCGTGACGAGTAAAGTTCCCCCTCTTTCGACTTCCCAGATCACAGAAATGCTCTCCGTTCTTCTTCCTAAAGCTGCCGCCTATGGTATCACCACGGTGGATGATGCTGCGGTTACTCCGGAAGTAATCCTGGCGTTTTCTGATCTGGAGGATGCCGGGAAGCTTCCGGTCCGGGTGTTTGGAGAGATGGTGGTTATTCCCGATCTGGGTGAAGAAGAACTTCCTGCTTTGGTTGCGGCGAGAGCACTCCAGAGTCCGGGAGGCCTGGGAAATGGAACTGAACGATATCTTGATGATCTCTTTGCTATAATGAAGGGAGATTCTGTAGGATTTGTCCCGGTATCAGAGACCTCCCCGTATCGGGATTCCTCCGGATTATTCAGGCTGGAGACCGGGAAATTATTCCTGGATGGGGTAATTGAGGGACATACCGGATATCTCATTGAGCCGTATGCAGACCAGCCTTCGGAAAATGGCACCATCAACTGGGATCCGGAGACGTTTACCCAGGTGATCGAGGATCTGGATCGTATGGGATTTCAGGTAGACATCCATGCTATCGGTGATGGGGCTGTCAGGTTGAGTCTGGATGCGTATGAAAATGCCAGGGAGCAGAATGGTATCCGGGATTCCCGGCATAAGATCTCGCATATCCAGCTCATCAATGCCTCTGACATCCCCCGGCTTGGTTCCGAAGGGGTTATTGCTGCCTTGCAACCGAACTGGGAGTATTATGATCAGAACTTTGCCAATACCTCGGTCCCGTTCCTGGGGAAAGACCGTGCCGAGCAGATGTATACCCTGCAATCCATTCTGGATTCCGGGGGAGTTGTGGCATTTGGAACTGATTATCCGGTAGGAACCGATTATCTGACGTATAATCCCCTGGATGGGATTCGGACTTCAATTACCCGTCTTCCTCTTCCTCCGGAGTCCCGGGTAACAAAACCCTACCGTATCAGTGAAGCAGTGGATCTGAAGACAGCGATTGAATCAGCTACGTACTGGGGGGCATATACGAATTTCATGGAAAATCGGGCGGGATCCCTCCAGGAAGGAAAGCTGGCTGATGTGGTGGTGCTGGACCGGGATCTCTTTACTCTGCCGCCCAGGGATATCAACAAGGCCCAGGTCGTGGCTACGTATCTTGAAGGGAAGGAGGTCTTTGTGGATCCCTCCTTCTCTGCTCTGGTATCGTAACAATATCCTTTTTCCTCACCTACGCCCTTCCTCTCCGGGAAATGCCCTAAAGAGGCTTCAGACCCTTTACATATATGGATACAATCGTCTGAATAACATCAGAATCAGAAAAAGACATAACCGGCTCATGGGGTATTTCTGAATCGACCAGGTAAATACAGATGGACTGGATGAACAGGTATGCGGTGATAGTGGGATTGATCTCGGAAAAAACTCCTTCATTGACCCGGGATTGAATATACTCTTTCAGGATCATGAACGGGCCAGGAATATTATCTTCTTTTCTGACGATAGAGTCTCCCATCTCTCCCTGAAGCATGGCATAGTAAAGGAACCTGATAACTCTGGGATCCTTTCGCATATGGACGACAATATGGGTAGCTACCCCTAAAAATACTCCATTGTCATCGCGGGACATGATGGATCTTTCTACATCCGGATATACCGGATGATGATCAAAAATACGGAGCAGGATTGCCTGATAGAGATCTTTTTTTGTGTTAAAATGCTGAAATATGAGTGTTTCACTGATTCCTGCTTCGGATGCAATCTCCTTCGTTCTGGTCCCTTCTAACCCTCTCCGGGAAAAAACATCAAGAGCGGTTTCCATGATCCGGGCTCTTCTCTCTTCCCCTGAAATTCTGATTCTCTCCCCTCCTGAAGACCGCGATATTCCACTATCCACTAAAGATATTGGATTTAACTGGTATTTTTTTGTCTGCTTTCCTTGAGGCAATTCTCTGATAGTACAGGTAGAACATGCTCTCGATAATGAGCAGGAAAAAGGTCATATAAGCAAATTCATGGACATCATTTATCGTGACCCGTACAAAATCCCCGTCAAACAAACCGGTAAGATTATACATCTCTGCAATAGCAGGAAGAGTTATTGAGACGCACAGACTCAACGCTGCAATTACCAGTGAAAAACAAATAATCGCCCGTAGTGCTGATTTTACATGAATGTCATTTCCATCTGCCGGTTGAACGGGTTTTCTTATACCTATGAGGTATACCATGGATACCACCAGAGCTGTGGGAAACACGGTCTCGTTCTCCATTACCAGAGAGCACACGGTAATAATGCCCAGTAATATGCCAATCACTGTTTTTACATGCGAATTGATGAACATGATTCACTCCTTGATTTTCTGGTGAGTCTGTCTGACTCTTCTAAAGTTTATTAGTAAGCACTTACTTATAAAATATCCTTCAATCCTTTGCTACGTAATTCTGGATATGAGATAACCGGAATTCACCCGATTTATATTCCATCCTGCTATCAATCCATTCCAATCTTCCAATGTATTCTCATTCACGATAATGCCGTAATAGGTATCCGAATGGTTGGATGAAGAGCAAAACGAAAAATGTCCTCTTTCATAACCATAATCGGTTAATGGAAGAAATCTTTAACTTACTCGCCGGAACTGACGGGGAGCCCGGAAAAAGAATATCTCCGGTTCATCGGTACATTGATGCTACAATCTCTGGCTTCCTGCAGATCTACTTCTTGCGTCCCTTTTTCCTCTGGAATCTGTAAAAACTGGGTTCAGGCGGTTGCCTGAAGTCTCTCATAAGCAAAAAGCATCAGGCTTCCAATACCGATAAATAGCGTCAGGATCTTTGCGATGAACCCGATGACCGGTATCAGGAAGATGATCGCAAGAACCACAAATCCCAGAATAAACGCCCATGTGAGCCTGAACTCTCTCTGTATGAACCCGGAGATGACCCGCCCGAGTGCAGCTCCGGTAACGATCGGGGAGAGGATCCATCCGGCGAAAAGCAATAATCCGATACAAATGGCGATGGGAATGCCGATGATGGTGAATGCCAGAACCATGCCTCCGACTATGCCCACGATACAGCCACTCACTCCCACCACAAGGGATATGATGGTCTTCTCTCTCAGAGATTCTGCAATGGTTTCAAAGGGTCCGGGAAGAAGTTTTATCAGGATCAGACCGAGAATCAGCATCCCCAGGTTGAAGAGGATCCAGAGTACAAACAGGATGCCTTGTATCGCTGCCTCAATCGAATGAAAATCGAAAGGTGGCGCTGTATTCCTCTGCTGCTCCGGGATTTGCTCTCTCTGATCATCGGTCCCGTTTGTCTGATAATGGGAGGAACTGATGAGGGCATCACCCTGAATGAGGGTTCTGTCCTGCAGGTGCACCGTTCCGGCAGAGACTGCAACATTGGATGATGAGCCGTTGATATCCACAACTCCTCCAACAGCAAGGATCTTTCCGCTCACATCCGTATGAACGGTGATCTCTCCTCCGGCTGCGATAATATCCGCACCTACCGGTGCATTGACCTGAATCGTACCTCCGGCTGCTATCAGGTTCTGCTCAATGGGAGCATTGACGATCAATTCGCCCCCGGCAAAGGTGACACTCCTGACCGGGGCGTTAATGATGACCGAACTTCCGGTTATCAGCAGATCATCAGAAACCGGTGAAGATATCACCAGGGTATCTCCGTCCCTGACATCAAATCCGGATACCGGGAATATCCAGGCTCCTGTACTGAGAAGAACGAGGATCAGCAGTGCAAGGGCTCTGTACAATCGTATCATTATTGAGTATCGATAGTATTCGTGAAAAAAGATACCGGTTCTTCGATACGATCATTCTGGATTCATAGATTCCCGGAAGATAAGATCCGAACCGATATTAAGAGACTGGTACTCTGTCATTTGTTTATGAATCCGGCGTGCAATGGATATCGCTCTGGAGAAGGAGGGCCTTTGAATGAAGTTCCTGTTCTCCCTGGGTTATCAGGTATCCCGGGTGAAGGTATCGATGGCTATCGATGCATTTTCTCCTCCAATCATGTAGATATATTCCAGAGAATCAGGATCGATAATTCTCCCTTTTGCAAATCCTCCGGTATGTTCAGTCAGGTAGAATGTCTGCATATCAGGCCCAATGGCCCCGGAAATACTCATGGGGATGCGGATCTGCTGGTCGTCCTTCTTTAGTAATATCAGTGTCCCGTTAAAAACCCGGCTTTTTTGATCGGTGATTATCAGGTGAAATAGCCACTCTGATGCTCCGGTAAATCCTCCCGTCCGTTCATGGCCCACGGATGTTCCGGTCCAGGTTCCAACCATATTGGGAACAGGGGCTGTTACTGCCAAAACCTGGCAGTTCCCGGCTATCATCATCAGCATCAGGACCCCGAAGATTTTCCGCGACATCTGAGAAACTCATGTCAGAATGATTAAAGAAGATGTCGAAAGTTATGAAAATTCCTGCTGGTTTATTATCGTCCGATTCTGTTCCTCTGACTGGTCATCCGGAAAGGTCAAAGTGTGAATTAGCGAAGATAAGTACATTCTATCAGATTTGCTTCACCGCTTTTCAGATGAACATCTCGAAGAATTGTATCGGCTAACTTGCTTCGTATGGCGAATGCCTGATGATACCGAACCGTTGTGAATTACGACAGAGATTTATCTATACTATGGATGGTGGTAATTCAACGAATCGGTTAAACGACAAAAGCCCACCTTTTTGGTCTCCTGGTAGTGATTAAAATTTTTTTAATGGACACAGTTGAAGAATTTCATGTCCATGGACTTCATTAATCAACGAGGCTATTCCGGTATAAAACGCCAAAATACCGACCAAAAACCCAATGAGTCCACCGATTGCGATAATTATCAGGGAAGTAAAGAGATAACCCAGGGATAACAGGAGAAAATAGATCGTTAACCCTCCAAACACCATCTGAAAATTATTTCCCGCAATTTTTGAGCAGATATAGATTCCTGCAGAAAAGACTCCCCATACTAATAGAAACAAGGCAAGTGATACATTCTCTTTGGTATCTTCAATAATCCCCAATTCTGGCAGAAAATGAAGTATCACAATAGAAATCGAACATAATCCATACGCGATAAATATGGTGGTTCCAAAAATACAGTTTTTTCTCCACTCCATCAATCCGGCAAGAATTTGAGCAAATCCTCCCAGGGTTACAGCTGTTGCAACAATTACTGAACCTAATTGAACGATACCCATCGTGTAAAAATTAAATAAAACCAATATCATCCCCATGCCGATAAATCCTAAAGGTGCCGGATTTGCTGTATTATCTGAAATCACTACATGCATAAGGCCATTTCCCTGCATCGTCAGTCCTCTGGATTGGTATTGGGTACCATTGGTTTCATGTCCTGTCAAGGAATGATAGCTTTACCGATCAATAAAAGTATTTATTCTTGGTATTAAATAATGCCCATTCATCTTTTGATGGGTTAGGTATCATATTGATCTTTACTCAATGTTGATTATCAATCGGTTATCTTGGTTCTGTTGCTCACGGACAAAAAACCATTGATACATGCGGCTCTAAAAAAAAGGGAACGTTGTCAGATCGTAAACCGGGAAACCGCTCCTGATACGTTCTCGGTGACTGCATTCACGTTTTGAATGATGTTTCTGAGCTGATCCAGGGAAGCAGCGGTCTCCTCGGTAATCCCTGCCATCTCTACGGCTTCCTTTGATGTTCCTTCCAGGAGACGGGAGACCTCCTGAACACTGGCTGCTATCTCTTCCGTACTGGCTGCCTGCTCTTCTGACATCGAGGCGACCTGCTCGATATTGGTAGATATCTCCTCTACCGAAATAACGAGTTCCCCAAATGCCTTCAGGGTCTCCGTGAGTGCGGTATTTCCCTCTGCTACCGCTTTGGCCGTGATTTCTGAAGATTTTCCTGCTTCAACAGATTTACTCTGAAGGGATCCAATCATCTCGGCAATATTCTCTGCTGATTTTCTTGACTCCTGGGCAAGGGATTTGACTTCTGCTGCAACTACGGCAAATCCTCTTCCTGCATCTCCGGCTCGTGCTGCTTCGATGGCAGCATTGAGGGCAAGCAGGTTGGTCTGACTTGCGATATCCTTGATAATCCCGACGATTTTCCCAATTTCATTCATATCCTGTTGAATTCTCCCGATGAGCCCGGTCATCTCCCTGGTACTGCTCGTGATGATCTCCATTCCTGCATCAGCCTTCTGTGCCATATCAGATCCCTTTTTGGCAAGTACATTTGCATTTTGTGCGATTGAGGAGACGTTTTCCGTTTTTTGTGATACTTCGCCAACGGTTATAGTCAGATCCTCCATGGCATTGAGGATCTGCAAAGCTCCGGTCTTTCCTTCTTCAGAATTCGTAGAAACCCGACCCGCATTGGTTGCCATCAGATTCGCTCCTTCCGCGATCTCCTGGGCACTTGCCTGGGCTTCTTCAGCATTTGCCGTAAGACTGGTTACTTCTTTGTTGATTCTGACAACAACGTCACTGACCTGATTCCCAATACCATTGAGTGCATCTTTAAACGCAATCCAGTCGCCTTTTGTGGGAATCGAGGGATTATACCGGGCGGTAAAATCATATGTCGCATACTGGTTTGCAACCCTCATGGACTCGTTAATCGGTATTGAGATTGAGTCAAGAGTCTGATTCATCCCCTCGATGATCTTCCGGTAATCCCCGTGATGAACTTTGGGATCGGATCTGAATTGGAGATCTCCGGTAAGTGCTGCTGCAGCAATGGCAGTCGAATCATCTACCAGTCTGGCAATGGCTTCCCGGGCGGTGTCTATGGCATCCCGGATCCTGACAAACTGCTCTCTGGCAGAAGCAGTATAGGCATCTGCATCAAGGACGGTGGGAGTAAAACCGGTATCTCCCTGGGATATCGAGGTGATGTTTGTCTGCAGTTGTGCTACGGATCTCTCGAGGTACTGCACCATCCTTTTGATAGCGGTGACATCGATGTACATTGCCACTACTTTCTGGACCGTACCGTTTACATCCATAACCGGAATATAGGTATACTCCAGAATATTGATCCTTGTTCCAAAGTCGACGGTTAGTGACCCTTTTCCCGGTTTTTTCGATGATAGAACTTCAGAAAATGATGTCCCTTCCCGTTCAACGATGTTGAACTCAGTAATTTTCATCGAGAGCAGTCTCGTCTCCGGGACCTGGCAAAGCTGGATAAATGCCTGGTTAACCGAGAGGATCGTTCCGGTAATGTCCAGGGATACGATGGAAGCCGGATTGTTTGTTACCAGAGTTTCAGATTCATTGATCTGATCCACCATGGTGGTAAGATCAGAAAATATCTCAAAGAATCGGGTGATCGTTCCTTTCCGATCCACAATGGGGATATACACATAATCCAGATGACGAATCCCGCTGGGGAAATTTACTACAATCTTCCCTCTTGTGGGTTTTTTGGTCATCCGGACTTCATCTGCCGAGCCACCGTCCCTGGTGACCACGTTGAAATCAGACAATTTCATCCGGGTTCCTTCTTCCAGGCTGTATCCGGTGATCTGGGAGAATGCCGGGTTGATGTTGGTGATAGACAGATCCGGATTCATGGTCAGAATTGCATGAGGATTATCCCGGATAAAACAGGCAATCTCCTCCTTGTATGCGATCTGCTCCGTGACATCCACATACATTGCAACCAGACTGGTTACGGTGTTATTTGCATCGGTGACCGGTATGTAGGTGAACTCCAGGGTTTTTATTCCCCATCCAAAATCCACTACCAGTTTTCCCCGCATGGTCGCCTTTGAGGTAAGGATTTCTGATAGCGCCGCACCATCCCGTTCGAGGATAGTAAAGTCCTGAAGTCGCATTGAGAGAAGTTTTTCTTCAGATAGACGGGAGAGTCCGATAAATGCGGGATTGACAGAGAGGATCTTTCCGTTTGGTTCTAAGGTCAGGATGGATGCCGGATTTTCTCTCACCAGAGAGGCTGATTCGGTGATCTTATTAACGAGCAAAGTGACGTCGGCAAATACTTCAAAAAACCTGATAACCGTTCCTTTCCGATCAACAACCGGGATGTAAACATATTCGAGGTGCCGGATTCCATTTGGGAAATCAGCAATAATTTTTCCCCGGACCGGCTTTTTCGTCTTTCTCGCTTCCTCAATCGTATCTCCTTCCCGAAAGACCACCTTAATATCGGAAAGTTTCATCCGGGTTCCTTCCTCAAGGCTGTATCCGGTGATCTGGGAGAATGCCGGGTTCTGGTTAATAATATTCAGATCTGGATCGATTGTCAGGATGGCATTTGAGTTTTCTTTAATGAAGACCTCATTCTGCTCCAAATATCCTACCTGCTCGGTTATGTCGATGTACATCGCAACAATGGAGATTACCTCATCATTTGCATCGATTACCGGGATGTAGGTGAAATCCAGGATTTTTATTCCGAGCCCGAGATCTACTGCAACTCTTCCCTTCCCTGTCACATTTGACGTCTGAACATCAGCGAAGGTGGCTCCTTCATACTGGAGTATCGTAAACTCCTTCACGTTCATGGAGAGGAGTTTTTCTTCGGAAAGACCGGAGATCGTGGTGAATGATGGGTTTACTGACAGGATTTTCCCACTCTGATCCACGGTAAGGATTGATGCCGGATTTTCTCTGACAAGAGACGCAGATTCCCGGATCTTCGTTACGAGTGGGGTAACGTCAGCAAATATGTCAAACACCCGGATGAGATCCCCGTGAATATCAAAGACCGGAATATAGGTATATTGCATATGCTTTATCCCGGATGGGAACCTGCTGATGATTCTCCCTCCCATTGCTTTCCGGTTTTTAATTGCTTCGTCCACCGTAGGGCCGTCACGACTTATCGCTGTGAAATCTTTCAGGTTCATCCGGATCGTTTCATCGTGAGAGTAGCCTGATATCACGCTAAAAGCCGGGTTCGCATCAAGGACAGAGAGATCCGGACCCAGTGTAAGGAGAGCATACGGGCAGTCCCGGGTGAGAATTGTCAGTTGTTCCGTGTTCTGTTCTTCGTGTATGGTTATCAGAACACCGGCCGAATTCTCATATATCAGTCTCTTCAACGTGATCTTCGCAGAAAACGATTCATGAGTACCCTTTTTTCCGCGGATACCTCCCGAAACGATCTCTTCAGATTCCGTCTTTCTGATGTACTCCCTGATGCCGGGATTTGTCCCATCATCGACGAAGAGTGCCCCGATATCCTGGTTGATAATTTCTGCTGCGTCTCTGTTGAACTGGGTAAAAGTGGCTGCATTGCCACTAATTATCCGGTGATCCGGCCCGACGATAAGAAGGGCGGTAGGTATTGTGTTGATGAGTTCTTTCAGTGATAGTATGTCGTCTGAAAGAACTGATGCATTATCTGTCAAATTTATCCCCCTTGATAATTTCTTCTGATCCTGCCTCGTGTGAGGATCTCAGATGACGAATCCTCCATTACGGTATATATCTATTTATGCAGTTAGTCTGCAGTGTTGCAGAGAATAAATATAAATATGGATTAACCAAATTCTCAATTAGATCTCAAACCGGAGAATTTGCGGGTATGGATGAAGTGCATAATCAGATCATCAGGGTTTTATCAGGAGAACAAAAACCTCTCATGATCAAGTCTATCGCGGAAAAATGTCATCTTCATCCCCAGACCGTTGCACGAAAACTTGACACCCTTGAAGTTCTGGGGAGGGTCAGGAAGATCCAGATGGGACATGCGAAGAAATACTATTTGGTTGATGCTCTCCGGGTTTCCGGACTCATTGATATCAGCTCGGATTTTATCCTGATTGTAAATCCCGGTCATATCATTCAGTATATCAATCAGTCGGCAGAAAAGTTCCTTGGAGTGCAAAATCGTCAGATTATAGGAGAACGGCTTGAAATCCTGCATCTTGATATCTTCTCTTCTCCAAAGGTGCTTGCTGGACTTCATACCTTTTCTCACGAGAAGATCTTCCGGACTCAAATCCCCTACCTGCATGAAGATTCCCTACGCTGGTATTCGATTGCCATTATGGCCCTGGCTCTTAAGACCAATACCTATTCGATTGCCATCATTGTCAGTGACATCACCGCAAAATGGAATGCGGAAAAAAAACTGCAAGAGAGTGAGGCAAAATACCGGTTTATCTCAGAGAACTCATCTGATGTTATCTGGATGCTTGATGTCACCTCGTTATCACTCGTCTATGTCAGTCCATCGGTGTATGATCTTACTGGTTATCAGAGTGAAGAAGTTCTGGGTATTTCTCTTCTGGATTTCATGATACATCCTTCAGAATTAGCGATCCTCCATGCGATTCCTGAGAGAATTACCCGATTTCTCGCAGGCGACGACTCAGTTCGGGTTCGGCAGGAAGAGGTTGAACATATTCATCGGGATGGGACCCGGATTCAATCAGAAATGGTCACTACTCTGCTCCATGATGAGGATGGAAAAGTATCGCGGATAATCGGTGTTTCCCGCAATATTACCGAGAGAAAACGTTCTGAAGAGGCATTGCAAAAAAGTCGGGAACAGATTTCTATTCTCGGAGACATTCTGAAACATTCATTCCAGCCGATAGTTGTTTTGAAGCAGGATATGAGCGTTGACTACTGCAACACTGCATTTGAGACGCTGTTTGGGTATGTGAGTGAGGAGATACAAAACCTTCATGAGATACATCCGGCAGGGTATCTCAAATGGAAAAAGATAACCCGGGATATCACGGATCAGGTCAATCGAACCCGAAATCCTGTCACCTGCATACACTCGTTTATCCGGCGTGATGGGAGAGAGATTTACACTGAAATCGTAACGCATATGATTCAGAATTCTCAAGGTGAGGCGATTCGGTATTATGCGTTTCTCACTGACATCACCGAACGAAAACGCAAAGAAGAAGAGATCCGGTTATATCAGGATCAACTGGAGCAGCTTGTTCAGGAACGAACCAAGAACCTCCTGGAAGAGATCCGGACCCGGGTACAGACGGAAAAGGATCTCCGGATCAGTGAAGAACGATTTGTTCAGGTTTCTGAGTTATCCGGAGCCTGGATATGGGAAATTGACCGTGACGGGGTATTTCACTACTGCAGTTCCGGGGTACAGCAGGTTCTTGGATATCTGCCTGAAGATTTGATCGGGAGAACATTGTTTCGGTATTTGTCTCCTGATTCGTGTCAGGAAATGGAAGCAATATTCAAATCGGTATCTACGAGGAAGGAATATGTCCGCAGTCTGCTCATGGATATGGTCCATAAGAACGGCTCGATCATCCGGGTAGAATCTGATGGTCTGCCAATACGAGATACATCAGGCGCCATTCTTGGTTATCGGGGAATATTTACCAATGTCACCGAAGATTTCCGTGTAGAACACGCAATTCTGGAAAGCCGAAAATATTACCGTACCCTCTTTGAGAATTCTCCGGTTCCCTTGCTTCTCATTGATGCTGACACGATGACCTGTCTTGATGGGAACAAGGAAGCACTTGAGATCTTCGGTTGTCCTTCAGGTACCCTGAAGGGACAATCCGTAGATGTCATTTTCGCTCCGTCCGGCTCAAGGGAGGAGAATATGCAGGCATATATCCGGAGATGTGTTGCAAGTGGACGGATCCGGTGTACTGTCGGATTTCCAAGACCGGATGGTGCTATCTGGTCCGGTTCGGTAACTCTCGTCCCCTTTGAGCAAAGAAGGAAAAACCAGGTTCTTCTGTGTCTTCAAGATCCATGAGCGGATAGCTTCAGCTCGATGAGACACACTGAAACGTTTTCTTCTCCATTACTTTGCACAGGATCTTGAGAGCCTTCCCTATTGACCCCTTACAACAAATCCCTCTTCCTTGTGTCCGGAACAGATCATGTATGACCCGGTTATCTCCGGCGATATAACAGCATGCAGACGAGCACCATGCATCCGAGAATCACTCCATAGGTGGGGATATTTCCCTCGATAAAAAAACCAGTTTCCTCTTCTTCGTTCGTCTCGGATGGGATGCCAAGGGCTGAAGTAAACCGTTCTTCTATACCGACGCTCCCGGTTATCTGTAAGGCGATCAGGGATATCCCAAGCATGCCGAGAAGCACCAGACCAAAGAGGAGCATTCCTCTTCTCTCTGCTGAAACTTTCATTTTCTGGTCCCTTTCAAAATATCCGGCCGGATCTTCCCGATATATTCAACGATAAGACCGGTGATCACCGCTTCGATGACCGCAACTCCCATATTGACTCCAACTATCAGGGAGAGCCCGGTAAGGATAGATACCTGGCTCTGGTTCACCCCCTGGATTCCGGATACCAGGATGATCCCGATCATGAGGAGATTTCCTGCCCCAAGCCCGGCAAATGTGGCAATTCCTGCCTGAGCAAACCGTGCCGGAGTGATCACCCGCATCCCCCGGAAAACGGTCCAGGCAACCAGGACTTCGAGGATATTGATGAGTACATTTGCTCCGACAAGGCCATATCCCCCGTGACCAATGGCTGCAGAGAGGATATTCACCACTATCACAATCAGGGTTCCGAGCACTGGTCCGGCCAGGATACCGATCAGCGGGGTAAGATTGAGGTGAACTCCGCCAAATACCGGGACTGATATCTGGAATACGGCAAATGCAGCGGTAGCAATAAAGGCAGCCAGGGTAATCTTCCGGTTATCGGGTCTGCGTTTTCCCCTGAGGAGGAGCAGGGCGATGAGAATAAGAATGAGTGCAGCTGCCCACCAGATAAGCACCCATTGCAGGGTAAAAGATCCGTCTTCCAGATGAATATGTGCCATATACCGGTCTCCTGTGACGTATTGCAGGGAAAGATACTATCGATGTATCGAAGCAGGATGAGAAAAGGATATCGAAAGATTTGGTGTCAGGCTAAGTTTGATGGATGAGAAGCAGGCATCGGATGAGATCTTCCCGGGTTATCGGACGTTCTGTCGGATTTATGCCCTGTCGCTGGCAGTACGAGAAATAGGTGTTCACCACTTCAGGCAGCATGAGTCCAGCCTCGGCGATAAGATCGTTGTTGTAAAACACCTCTTCCGGCTCTCCCTCTGCAAACACCGAACCCTGTTTCACCAGACAGACCCGATCCGCTATCCGGGCGGCGAGATCCATGTCATGGGTGGCAATTACCACACTGATTCCAAACTGATTCCGGAGGTTACAGATGACATCTTCGATAATCCGGGCGTGCAGGGGATCCAGGTCTGATGTGGGTTCGTCAAGAGCCACAATCCGGGGTTTCATTGCAAGAATTCCAGCGATAGAAACGAGTCTTTTCTGACCTCCGCTCAGGTAATTGGGTAACTTATCTACCAGATGATCTCCCCCGGTTGCGTTAAGAGCCTGCATTGCCGCCTCTCTTGCTTCAGAAACCGGCATCCCGAGATTAAGCGGACCGAACATCACATCGTCAAGTACCGTTGGTGCAAAGAGCTGGTCTTCTGATCGTTGAAAGACGATCCCTACCTCTTTCCAGAGATCCTGTTGTTTTCCTTCTCCAATGATTCTTCCCGTAACCCAGATACTGCCTTCCGTGGGAAGGAGGAGACCGTTCAGATGTTCAATCAGAGTGGATTTTCCTGATCCATTAGGGCCGCATAAAGCGACGATCTCCTGTTTGCGAACTGAGAAACACATATTATGGATTCCCACACTTCCATCCGGATAGGTATGACCGGCACAGTCGATATGGATCAGTTCTTTTTCCGGATCAACCGGGACACAATGGGGATTTTGCGGATCTCTGCGAATCAGGGTCATAAAAATCCTCCGCCTGCAGCGGGCAGTCCCCATCCGGCAAGGGCTACTCCGCCGGAAGCGATGATGAGCAGGAGATATTCTGCATGTGAAGGAGGAGGAACCCGGGTACGGGATCCATAGGAGCCGCTGCTGTATCCCCGGGCGATCATTGCCTGGTTCACCCGTTCTGCCTGTTCAAATGAGCGGACAAATGTCAGCCCGGCAATCGCGGCAAACAATTTGCTCTGTGTTCTGACTGAATGTATCAAACCCCCTCCCCGTGAGTATACTGCTTTGAGGACCGATCTGGTCATGGCAAGGGTCAGGAACAGGAACCGGTAGGTCATGAGAAATATCTGGTCTAATGGGGAGGGAACGATACGGTAGATCATCCCGGAGAAGTGCAGATACCGGGTTGTCATCAGGAAGAGGAGTGAATAGGAGAACGTAATGAGCGCTTTCAGGAGAAGAATGGTGATAAGCAGGATGCCGTTATCTGTCAGTACCGGATGCATGATGATGAGGGGAATCGTGAGTATCGGAGTTCCTGGCTCACTCCATGCCAGTATTCCGACAAGGGAGATGACAAAGATGATGGGCATCATATACCATGCGATCAACCGTCTTACCGGTAGCCCGTTTTGCCAATATGCAACCATGATTCCTGCATATAATGCCAGAAGAATCAGAAAATTGCGGGAGATCGTGATGAGGATCACGATAAGAATGAGCGCTCCAAGTTTTGTCCACGGACTCATCCTGCTCATCCACCCGGTTTGGTGTTCCGCGTAGGTAGTGATGAGGTCGATATCCGGGATATGGTCAGAAATCCGGGTTGGATTCATATTTTTCTCCCCATGGTTTCACCGGTTATATTGGGTGAATTTCGTCTGATGGGCTTGCATGCAGCCGTCATCATGGGTGATTACGCCACAAATTCCCTGGAGTGGGTGACCCATGGCTGAGCACATCTGATCCACGGCATTCCGGGTAACAAAACTCTCAAATCGCGATACTTCCTCGCAGGCCTGCTCCTCAGAAAGCCCGTTTCGAACAAGCATGAGGCTTAGGATCCGGTGTCGTTTGATCAGGAAACTGGCGTAGGATTTTCCGGTATCAGTCACGATAACTCCCCGGTACGGAACATGCGCCAGGTACCCGTCATCAGCAAGTTCAGAGATGGCTTTCGTGATGGTAGAGGGAGCAACTCCGAAATGCGATGCAATCTCTGTGGTCTTCACCGTGTTGCCATACTCAAAGATGAACTTCAGATATGCCACTTTTTTGGGCGATAGTTCAAGTCCGGATGGCATCATCATAACAGGATATGCAGAGCCGGACCAGATAAATTTAGTGCATGGCTAAACTTAGGGAGATCAATTCCCTCATCGTCATTAGGGGAAAGAGTTTCAATATCATGCCATCCTGACGAGAATATCCTCCCTTTCCGTATATCCGGGCTTTGGGTAATGGATCCGCCGGTTTCAGATTAATTCCCTGCTGATGGTGCATTTCACAAATGAACCCGGTCGGCGTTTAGATCTTTTGTCATGATTCATCATGAGGGCCTCTGCTCTTCAATTCTGTAGTCTTTGATTTTTATCGCTGCTTTGTATGAATAAACTGGGTTTCGGTCCGGGTTATATTAAATTCAGGAAATAAAATAATTCTTTACCTAAGAAAATCAATAGCTATTACCGATTAGGTGTTGCCATTCAATTTTGAACCGGCAGTGCCCGTCGGATCGCACAGAGGACATTTGATGAACGCACGATTCGCATTCGTTATGATTGCGCTTGTCGCATGTGCATTTATTGCACTCCCGGCAACTGCAGCTCTTAACAAGATCAGCCAGGGGGGCGACGTCTTCCTTGGTGAAAAGAATCTTGATGTGAGCGCAGCCACCGGTGGCGCCACGCAGATCGCATGGTGGCAGCCAGGCACCAACTCAGAAACTGAGCAGCCTGCTGACATTCAGACAGTTACCGATGCAAAGACCTTCTACGCATCACCAGACATCTTCGTCGGCAAGACGGGTATCTGGTACCAGTGGAATGGCACGGTAAAGGGAGCCCCAGCATTCAATGTAAAGGAACCCTCTATCAGCCTTCGCATCTGGGACGCAACTGCAGGTGAGGATATCACCGGCAAGGCAATCCCAGTCGGTAACTACGCCAACTTCGTTGTAGAAACCA
>CAZUXC010000002.1:0-360554 GCA_964624045.1 uncultured Methanospirillum sp.
GGTGATTGCAACGAGTGCAACCAGTGCAATAATTACTGCGGATGCGAACTTCATTTATTTCCTCCTACAATATGCCGATACTCTCGACATCAACTCTCTATTATTAGAATGGAGTGTTTATATAATCTGCGAAATAATCGAAGAATTATCCAAGGATTGCATAGTGAAGAATTCGATGTACAAATAATGTAATTTGTCAAATGTTATTCAAATCCGCTATTTTGTTCACAATTTAGTCTCCTCTTCTTCTTTATGAATGAAGAGGATCACCTGGTAATTACTGACTGGATGTTTTACCGTATAGTTTAGGCACTTTTGGGGTCGGAAAAAAATCTGTGAGGATATGGAGCCCCATACTTTGACTGGTGATTTTACGTTCGTATCATGTCTGACTGCGTCTTCTATGGGTGATCGTGTTCTGATATGCAGGTCGTCCATTATTTACGCAAAGGGGCCTTTTCCCTCTCACAAGAAGGTCACTTATAATCTTCTCTCCTCCCTGTTTTCTTTATTTTACCGAAATATAGTCTTCTTTTTGTATTGTCTTGCTTGATGTTCTGTTTGATATTGTTAAAGTAACGGTATACTCCCCGGTATTCTGATAGGTATGACGGGGATTTTTCCCATTTGCCACTCCCCCATCTCCAAAATTCCATTGCCAGGAATCCATCCCTCCGGATGATGTGTCCAGAAATTGAACCGTAACCGGAGCATTTCCTTGGAGTGGTGCAGCGGTGAAAGAAACCTGGAAATCAGAATGACCTGAAGTATTCGAGGTGTTTACTGTTTGTGTGCTCGAGGAGGACGCAGTTATGGTTCCGGCAGCATTCAATCTTCCTCCGCTTAACATTTTTCCTTTAAGGGCGGTTATTTTTTTAGAACCGGAGAGGATCTTTGCAATAACCTGGGTATTTGTCAGTGTTGGACTGGTAGCCAGAGTGAGTGCCGCTACTCCGGAGACGTGGGGTGTTGCCATTGATGTTCCGGAAAGGTAAGCGTAAGTACTACCTTTATAGGTGGACCGGATCTTCACCCCGGGTGCGGCTATGTCTACTGATGTACTTCCATAATTTGAGAAAGAAGCGAGTTTATCATGGTAATCGGTTGCTGCTACCGAGATGATGTTTTTACTCGTATAGTCTGCAGGATAAACCGGAGATGAATCGGTATTAACTCCATCATTTCCCGCAGCACACACAACAACAGCAGAGGATGCATCGATAGCATCTTTGAGGGCCTGTGAATATCCAATCCCGGCCCAGGAGTTGGAAATCACCCTGGCTTTCATTTTATTGGCATATAATATGGCAGATATCGCATCAGAGGTGTATCCAATCCCGGACGAATCGAGGAATTTGAGTGGCATAATTTTTACTGTCCAACAGACGCCAGTAATTCCAATCTTGTTATTTCCTACTGCGGCTATTGTACCAGCACAATGAGTCCCATGACCATTATCATCCAATGGTTCATTTGATTTTGAAACAAAGTTCCATCCTCTGACATCATCGATGTATCCATTTCCATCATCGTCCTTTTTGTTCCCGGATATCTCCTTCGTGTTGGTCCAGATGTTTGCTTTCAAATCCGGATGAGTGTATTCCACACCGGTATCAACAACTGCTACAACGATAGTTGAAGAGCCGGTGGTCTTGCTCCATGCTCCTAGAGCATTGATATCGGCTCCGGATGTTCCATAGAAAGGTGCCTGACCGGTATTGTGGAGGCCCCAGAGGAGAGAATAATCCGGATCATTTGGGGTTGTTATTGCAGCAATTGTGCTGGATTTTATTGTTGTATTTATGGTTTCAGGGGTTTCTGAAGGAGAAAGAGCAATTACATGATCTTCCTCAACATAGAGAATGTTTGAATCATTCGCGTATTTCTGAAGGGTATCCTCCAGAGATCCGTTATCCGGCCTGACAAGTTGCATACCTGGCATACCTCCTGGAGAGAAATCCTTCACAACCGTTGTGCCCATCTCGCGGTTCATCTTCTCCATCGTTGCATTGAGGCCGGGACCGGGTTTTACTTTATCAGTCCGGTATTGTACAATCAACCGATCTGGTGCATGTGCAGGCATTACCTGAATGGTCTGCCCGTTCATTTCAGTTTGATTATCACTGTAATGTATCTCCCTGACATTATTGGAGGCTGCTTGAGAAATTCCGATAAAAAGAATCAATGTCATGCATATAATCAGGACACGGATATTTCGGGTAGGTTTCATGCATTTTCCTCCTGCTCCCGGAGATTGCACCAACCAGATAAGGTATAACCTATCCATCTCAATCTTTTGATAACCCCACATCCCATCTTTGGAATGTCCTCATGATGAAGTATAAATAAATAGTAGATAGATTTGGTTGAACAGATTTGAGATATACCCGGCAGGTTCATGCGGCATCCTGCCTTAATATTACACATGCGAAAATGGGCCCTCCACGAAAAGGGAGGAATCATCAACGAACTGGATGGATCTTTCTGTACTATCCGGGTTCGCATCCCTGCAGGGATTATTACTCCTTGCCAGATGTCTGGAATCTGCTCGATTGCAGAAAAATATGGTGCGGGAATTCATCTGACAACCCGCCAGACTGTAGAACTAATTCATGTCAATCCGGCTGACATGGAAAAAGTCGTCAGCGATCTTGAGGAGAATGGCACCCCTCTTGGTGCTGAAAAGCACGAGATCGTGAATGTGACTGCTTGTCCAGGAACTGACCGGTGCAAATATGCAATGGTTGATTCCATCTCCCTTGCCATGAAACTTGATGAGAAGCATTTTGGCAGGGATATGCCGGTGAAGGCACGAATTGCTGTATCAGCCTGTCCCAATTCCTGCGTCAGTGAACGTCTTAACGAGATTGGAATAACCGGAGTAGTTCGCCCATACCGGGTTCCCGGAACCTGCACCGGGTGTGGAACATGTGTGCAGTATTGTAAAGAACATGCAATTGTCATCAAAAATGGGACGATTCAGCTTGATGATGATGCCTGTGTTCACTGTGGTATGTGCATTCACAGTTGTCCGTTTCATATCATCAAAGCAGATCCACCGGCATATCATATCACCGTAGGGGGAAAAAGAGGTCGTCACCCCAAATTAGGAAAACATTTTGTCACGGTGAAAAACCCGGAGACGGTAGATCTCTGTATTGACAAAGTTATTCAGTGGATTTACCGCAGAGCATGGGGAGATGTTCTGCTTCCGGATCAACTCGATGATATCGGGTTTGAAAAATTCAGGGATGATGTGGTACAATCTCTCCCCCCTGAAGAGATTGTAATTGGTTACTAACAATTTTTTTAAATTAGAGATTATCCGGTGTTTCTGATTCCATCTCCGGCTCCTGATATTTGCCCACCGTTGCCATATACAGAACAAACCGGTCTTTCCCGTCCAGGTTGAGCATCTCATTGATCTCCTGATCGTTAAATGCCCCAATAGCACAACAACCACATCCTACCGGCTGCACTGATAGATAGAGATTCTGACAGATATGACCAGCATCCAGGAACAGGTTGCGATATCCCCGTTCTCCATACTTCCATATCATCCGGTAGGACTCCGCTACCCAGATAAATACGACTCCGGCATTTTTTACAAACGGCTGATTAAAACAGAATGCTGTCAGGTCATCCTGAAGATCCGGGTATGCCGGGAGCGTCTCAAGGGCATGATCAACGGCAATATATCGATAGATCCCACTCTTTACTCCCTCAACATTCTGTATTGCCAGATACGTATCAATCGCATGACAACATCCTGCAGAGGGAACGGTTCTGAATGCTCCTTCAGGAAATCCCCATTTAATTCCGGCAGTGCACCAGAGAAGATAGGAGAGATCTGATAATGTCAATGGTTCAGAAGCATACTCTCTGATACTCTCACGAAGTTCTATTGCTTCAGAGAGATCGAGTTCAGCAACCGAATCCCTGTCAGGATCCGGCAGTTGAATGAGGTCACCTGCAGGTGGCTCTTCAATCACCGGTTGTTCCAGCCCGTTCTGTTCATCTGTTGGAATAAGTTCATTCCCATACCGGGTGTATTCAATAAATTCAATACCTTTCATGATTGTGCACTTCTGGTAATCTCTTCTGACTGAATAGGAAGTTTCTCAGGGCACATCCCGGATGAAGGAAACTCCCATAATTCTCCTGCCCCAAGTGATGAACACCCGGTGGGAAAGAGGGAGTTTCTCCACTCTTTTGAGAGAATCAGGGTGATGAGGGTTGACACTTCCTCAACGATTTCCTGATTGTTCCGGTATATGAGCAACAAAAGGTCTCCGTCCTTTTCACCGACTCCCTGCATGACCAACTGGTCAGGTGCCCCTTGTTTGAGGAGAGATAAAATGGTTTTATCATGAGAAATGGAAGTTGCCGGGAGCAGAATTCCGTGACATTTTCCTTTATGGAGAAGAACCGCTGCTCCAATGGCTGACATCGGGCGAAACAGAAGGTGGTGATTCCTCTGGGAAAATTGTATCTGAAGATGGTCAGTCAGAACAGTAGATATTCCGGCCAGAAGAATCCGATCTCCCAATCTGGGTTTTCGGGTTATGGATACGGTAACCTGTGCTCCCTCGGAGAACCCCTCTTTAGTTGATGGAATCCGGAGAATCCCGTCGGCATGAACCATCTGCATCTGACCTGCATCACTACGTGGACGGGTAAACACATACTCTTCACCAGCTATCCTGACGACTGATACCGGGATAAATTCATCAATTCCCCCATTTCCTGTTATCGCTTCTGCGGCAAGAACCGAGTGGAATTCCTTCTGATCCACCAGATATTGCCAGTGTTCAAGAAGTGGCATCACCACTTCTCTCCATGCGGTGATGGATGCAATCGGCTGACCGGGTAGTCCTACCACCGGTTTTCCCTGAACGTTTCCACAGAGAAGAGTTTTTCCAGGTCTCATCGCAACACCATGAAAGAGAATCTCTCCCAGCTCGGCAATAGTTTCCCGGGTATGATCACGGATACCTGCAGATGATCCTGCCGTAATAATTACGATATCACATGCATCTACTGCTGTGAGAATCGCCCGGGTAATCAGATCCGGGTCATCGCGAACGATAGGGTACCGGATGGTGTGAATACCTGTATGGATGAGTGAAGCAGTAATGATGGTGGTATTACTCTCCCTGACCTGGCCCGGGTTACAGATTTCCGATCTGTCAACAAGTTCATCGCCGGTTGGAATCAGCCCGATGATGAGTGTTCTCACCTCAATGCAATTCACCCCGTAGGAGATCAATGCGCCAATATCTGAAGGGGTAATTCTGTGTCCGGGCTGGAGAATAAGACGGCCCTGGTTTAGTTCTTCACCAGGTTTTCTGATATTCTGTCCATTCCTGGCAGGTTTTCGGATCAGATATCCTCCCTCCGGCGAATAAATGATCTCCTCAGAGGGGATTACTGCGTTATACGGTGGTGTGACTTCCTGACCCGTGCTAATCAGAGATGCGACGGTAACTCGAACTGGAAGCTGCTCCTGTGCCGCTATGGTGTCTTCCCATTTCACCGCAATTCCGTCCATACTAGCAAGGGGAACCGCAGGGATGGTCAGCGGAGCATACACGGGTGAAGCGACAACATGCCCGGAAGTCTGCTCCACAGGCTTTGTTTCTGTCCTATCTGGGCTGGGAAATGAACTGGTGATAAGGGAGATTGCATCCGGTAAAGGTATCTGTTTGAGATACCGTTTCACCAGAGCATCACCTCAACTTCATCACCGGCCTCATACCCTTCATCACCTGCAGGGATCCGGATAATCCCATCGCTCCAGGCAAGGGTATTCATCAGGCCGGATTTTCCCAGGACTGGTGTTGCCTGATCGCCTTCGATCCTGACCCGCATGAAATGCTCTCTTCCGGATTCTGAAGGAACACTCGTTGTCATCGTAACTTTTCGTTTATAGATACGCTGACAGGGAGACCCCTTCATCGCCTGGATAAGGTGAATTACTACGAGAGAGAGCACCATAAACGTGGAAGCTGGATGACCCGGCAGCCCGATGATCGGGATATCTTTGATTTTTCCAATTATTGTGGGTTTTCCGGGTGCTATTGAGATTCCATGAACAAACACTTCACCGAGATCACTGATGGTCTGTGCGGTGATGTCATTTCGGTCTTTGGAACTTCCTCCGCTAATGATGACTGCATCACACTCATCTACTGCCCGGGAAATTGTTTCCTGTAATGCTCCCGGATCATCCCTGATGATCCCATACTTCACCGGAATGGCTCCCTGTCGTCGGCAGAATACTGAGATGAGGTGAGAGTTCACCTCTCTGACTTCTCCCGGCCGGGGTATTGCTTCAGAGGGTACCAGTTCAACTCCGGTGGAGATGATTCCGATAACCGGATTCTTCCTTACCGTGACCCGTGTTTTTCCTACTGATGCAAGAACCCCGATATCCTGAGGTCTGATGATCCACCCGGCAGGGTAGATAAGATCCGAAGCTTTGAAGTCTTCATCCTTCCGGATGATGTTTTCCCCTTTTACCACCGGACGTTTGATGCAGACTGTCTCTCCAATCCGATCGGTATACTCGATCATAATAACCGAGTCCGCCCCTTCCGGGAGATGACCTCCGGTAGGGATGTACATACAGTGTGCAGAATCAACCACTGCCTGGGAGGGTGTCCCCATCCTGATAGTGCCAAGACACTGGAGAGATACAGGAGATGATTCACTTGCCGTTTGTACTGATTCTGCGACGAGGGCATATCCGTCCCTCCAGGATCTGTCAAATCCTGGGATATCTGTAGGGGCAAATACCGGTTCGCTCAGAGTTCGGGTATCGCCATCATCAACTGATATTGTTTCAGTACCGGTCTGGTGGGCGATACTCCGGACAATTCGCACTGCCTCCTCGATTGGTACAACATCAAAGTAGTACCCGGCGGATGATGGCGTAGATCCAGAGCCGGGATCAGACATATTTTTCCCGGTTACTTACCAGTGTTGCAGAACCAAAACAAGCATACCGGACCCGAACCGGCATCGATTTTGAGAATTGCATGATCGAACCTCTATACCCGAGTTCAAAGTTCATATTATTCTATTTACGTTATGGGATTTAACGGGTCAGTTCACCAGATCATCACTTCGACCTGATCCCCCGCTTGATATCCTTTACTTCCCGCAGGAATCCGGACAATGCCATCACTCTGGGTGAGCATATTGATAAGGCCGGCTTTTCCAAATACCGGGGTGGCTATCTCATTATCAATGCTTACTCTGATATATCGGTCACTCTCTCTGAATGCATGCAGGTCATCAGTCAGGGTTGCCCGTCGGTGATAGACATTCTGGCAGGGGGATCCCTTCATTGCCTGTATCAGATGGATCACTACCAGGGTCAGGACCATGAATGTAGCAGACGGATGACCGGGAAGTCCAATCACCAGAACCGTATTTATTCTTCCGATAGTGGTGCGTTTCTCGGGAGCAAATGATATAGCGTTTGAAAAAACCTCTCCAAGGGTATGCATAACCTGTGCGGTAATGTCATGCTGGTCCCGGGCGCTTCCCCCGCTTACGATGATTGCATCGCATTCCTGGACTGCCTGTTCTATCAGGTTGGTCAGTTCAGTTGCATCATCCCGGATAATACCATATCGAACTGGTATGGCTCCCTGTCTTTTACAATATGCGGCGATGAGATAGGAGTTTACCTCCCTGACCTCTCCTGACTTTGGAATGGCTTCGGACGGGACAAGTTCCCTCCCAGTGGAAATAATTCCAATAATCGGTTTTTTCCGGACTTTCACCCGAATCTTACCGATGGATGCGAGTACTGCAATATCCTGAGGCCGTAATATCCATCCCTCCGGATATACCGGCTCGCCTAATTTATAGTCTTCATCCCGTTTTATGGTGTTTTTGTTCTGTGGGATAGGGAGAGTAACGATAATTTTGTCATTCTCTCTTGTGCATTCCTGGAGGGTGATTACGGTGTCTGATCCTAAAGGAAGAATTGCCCCAGTCTGAATAGCCATAGCCTGTCCTGATTCTATCCTTTGGTTTTCTGAGAGTCCTTTCCTGACCTCACCCATCACCGTGATAAGAACTGGTTTATCAAGCGATGCTACATCAGTATCTTCTGCGATGATGGCATACCCATCCATGGTTGCCCGGTCAAATCCTGGTTGATCACCGGATGCATAGATCCCCTCGCTGAGGGTTCTTCCATCTGCATCATCTATTGGTATTGTTTCTGTTCCAGTCTTGTGCGCAATCCTGCGAACGATATGGACTGCCTCTTCGATGGGAACGGTGCTACTCTGATCGGGCAGTAAATGTTCCTGATTGGGAGGGATAGTTTTCGGTATCACGAGCATTCAGTCCATTAGGATTTGCTTTTCACACAGCAGGATAAATTTCCATGAACTTAGTGCTCTCGGTACATATAATCGAAGGTAACGGAGTCCACTTGGGTAGTGATTATATGTACTTTCAGAAAAGCTAATGTATTTTAATGAACCTCTCTGGTGAAATGTGCATTATCTGGCATTCTACCTGGAGAATATTACCTGCAAACACTCCCTTCCTTTAAGTTTCTACCTGGCTAAGAAAGATTGACTCATGAGAATTGGACCTATTACAACCGACCATTCTATGGGATGAAGACCGCGATGTTTCTCCTATCTCCTTCTTCGGTTCTCGCTTCGAAGAAATGTTGAGTGTTACTAGAGATTGATCTCAGACAAAGCAATCAGCAATAGTGACATAGAGATGGAATTGTTGATCGGGAACCCCTCAGAGTTGATGAAACTGGCAATAAACATCCATCATTTGTTCGATCTCAGGTTTTCTAATTTTGGATGGTACCGATTCCTCAGATTTTTCTGTTAAATGCGTATTTTCTCCTTCTCAACATATTATTGCTAAAGATTGAGAATTGGGTCAGGAATAGGGTCTCTTTTGCCTCTCTCATATCGGCTCATAGTGGCTGGATCGACTGGTGATGTGGGTAAAAGGATGGGTAATAAAACGGAGTGAATGTCGACAGGATATGGAAATAATCTCTGGGATTATTTTTACAAAAGAATCGAAATTGCTGGATATTTATCTTCCCTCAAAATTTACTCTCACCTGTAGATCTGAAATGGGATTTTTTTCATAAAAGGAGTGAAATTTTCGGTTTTCAGATGCAGCATCTGTGGAAGGTATCACTCAAGGGAACGTCGAGACCTGTTCGCGGGTTCTATATCGTTCATCGGAAAAATAGAGTAATGCTACAAGAATGTCGCAAATTTTGATTTTGCAGTGATCACCACACTTATATGGGGAATATCTTTCACATGAAACGATGTGTATACAGAAGATCTCAATGACATTTTTTCCGATATCTGTTGAATTTATCGCATAAGAACTCCTGATTTATAGCCCTGGGCAATAGCGAAAAAAGATGGCTTTTTCATGTCACCATTTAGCCATAGATGTCAAAAATATCCTGGGGAAACGCAGTTCGTATTTGGTATGGGTATAAACAACTTTTTTTGTTTTTGATCAATATAAATAGAATTGGTGCAAATGTATTTTGTCAAAGTTCATAAAATTGGATTTTGGAGAGATATCACATGCATATTATGGAAGGTTTCTTACCCTGGCAATGGTGCGTCATCTGGTGGATTATCACCATTCCGTTCCTGGTCATGGGTGTTATTCAACTACGTTCATTAATCAGAAAAGATCGGGAGTACTTGCCACTTCTTGGAGTCTGCGGAGCTTTTATGTTTATTTTGTCTGCGCTTAAACTGCCATCTGTGACCGGCAGCTGCTCCCACCCAACCGGAACAGGGCTTTCTACCATGTGTTTCGGGGTTTTTACGACCTCAGTGATCGGTGCAATCATTCTGCTTTTTCAGTCTCTCTTTCTTGCTCATGGAGGTTTATCGGTTCTTGGTGCAAACATCTTTTCCATGGCAATTATGGGCCCTATTGCAGGATACGGAGTATATCGCCTCCTTAAAAATACTTCACTAAATATTTACATCACCGTATTCATTGTAGCTGCAGTCGCTGATCTTGTTACGTACATTATCACTTCTCTGGAACTTGCTCTTGCATATCCGGCTGAAATCGGTGGCTTTGTAACATCATTTACTGCATTTTTTGCCATATTTGCAATTACTCAGATTCCACTAGCCATCGTGGAAGGGTGTGTTCTTGCACTCGTCTTCAAGTACGTGATAAATCTCAAACCGGAAATGATTATTCGATTACAAGTCTTTTCGGAGGATCAGATTTCAAAAGCACGATTAAACTCCGATTTCCTTCCCGGGAAAGAGGTGTAAAGGGATGATCCAGAACTACAAACTTGAATTGATCACGCTGATTGCTATAATGGGGTTCATTATTGTTTTCCTCATGGTCAGTGCAGGAGGGGGGCATGAATTTGCCGGATCAGATAATGTTGGTTCGGAAAAGATTGCCGAATTATCCGGTAAGCCGGTTGATTCATTTCAGCCTCTGATTCCCCAGTATGAACCTCCATCCGGAGAAATTGAAGCTACGCTCTTTGCACTCCAATGTTCATTTGGAGCACTAATACTCGGGCTCATCTTCGGATATTGGATTGGGCAGAGAAAAAGGTCATAATCCTTTTTGGTATGCGGTAATCCAGGTACATATTGCTTCGTAAGGAGCAGGATGAATGTACCTTCCCAAACGACTCTTTTTGTTTCGGATTATTCCCCGTGTTAACGTAGTAATTACGGGAAATCCAATACGGCATTTAAAATCGTCGAGTATACCTTAAAATCACTGAGAATTAATTGAGAGTTTCTGATATCCTTTGTATCTCCATTTTTGGCAATATCAGGGATTAGACTCTCAGTCAAACGTATGCAATAATCGGGTAACCCTACCTCTCACACTGGCAGTATTTGGCAGGCATACAGAAAAAAATTGGAATAAAAGGTTAGAGAAATACTCCGGAATGATAGGCAAATGCCTTCTGAAGGTTCTTGATTCCTCCGGTAACTTCTGTGGTATCTTTCCAGGAGTTCTCTGCTGCGGTCTTGTTCCAGTTCTCCTCATCAGCATCACGGGCTTCCAGTATGCTACCTGCAAAGGCTGTTTTAACGGTTCCTTCAGCAAATCCACTTCCAGAGTTTGCATCCGGAGTGACCGCAATCTGATAGTTCATTTCTGCAGCGACATCTGCAGTTTCTGCAACCGACCGGATCTGTCCTTTTGATGATATCTGCGCACTGTTCACATTTACCAGGTTGCTCTTTGCAGAAACAATATTGCAAAATGCAGGAAGAACACTCGTCTCACTTTCTGCAAAGACACACCTGATGGTATCTTCAATGCCCGCATAGTTCCCTGAAACTGATAAGGTATACTCTTCTTCTCCTACCATATGGGCACCTTCAGTGCTGGTGTAGGTCAGAACTTTCTGTGCTTCAATGGTATACAATCCATTTGACTGATCCCCTGAATGAAAATCAAAGTTCTGATTCTCTGAAATCTTCCCCCCATTGGTCAGGATAGTGTCCCGGTAGGTAACATCAGCGATGGCTTGCTCAACATCGAGTATTCCTTCCGGAATCGATCCCGGAGTTGCAATGACCCAGGACAAACTGGTTGCATCATCTACTGCTCCGGTAACATTGATAACACTGTCAATGATAAACTGTTGGTTTTCAGGGGTCTGATTCGGGAGCCTGTCTGCACTTGCAAATCCAGATAGCGCTATTAAAGAAACTATTACAAGAATACGAATACCGTTATGTTTCATATCTGTCCTCCTATCAATACGTCACGATGATGTGATTCAACCCTACAAACAAATCTCTCTCTCTGAAATAGGTAATAATAAAATGAATCAGTAAAACTCCCTTATCTGAGTGTATTTTTTAATATTCTCTCAAAAGTGGGAGGAAATTATCTGAATGAATGTTCAGCATGAAGAGGAGACAATCTTCGTATCAGCCTCTCCGATTAGATGATGCATATGTTCATCAAGGTTTTTCAGATGACCAGTTAAGGCTTCCAAATCCCGCTGAACATGTTCGATATCGCCATGTACATGGGCCAGTTCTTCCTTCATGTGATCGATCAATTCAGTATGTTCTGTCATTTTTACCCTGTGCAGGTGTTCCTGCAACTAATTTGTCTATGTTTCGGGACCGATGGATTATTCCCGAAATTCTTCCGGATCTGAGGTTAATCACCGGATATTGTATGAAATAATGAGGGACCTTCCAAGGCCGGTACCCATGAGAATCCTCTCGATGTATGTACTAGAGAACGCATCTGATCCGATGCATTCGCATCAGAACAACTCACATCTACAAGCAAAAGGTTAGAAAACCCTGAAAACAGGAGATCTCTCCTAGTGGGATCTAGGGATAGAAAGTTTTTTGCTCTAATTACAAAATCTGGTTCGACAATTGAAGCGAAATTTCAATCTTTTCAGGTAACCAGGGCATCTGGTGAACAGAATCCGGGAACTACTTCTCTTCCTTCTCCGGGAGTAATTTTCTGTTTATGTACACGTTTTTGGAAATAAAAACTGCGATGTCACTTCACCTTTCCATCGATGGTAATCGTGACATCGTTGATCGGAATATTCTGCTTCGATTGCTGCATTGCCTGGTTCACCACATGAGTTACCCCACTGCAACAGGGAACTTCCATATGGACGATAGTGACTGACTGAATCGAGTGTGATTCGAATATAGAACTCAGTTTTTCGATATATTCATCAATATCAGCATCAAGTTTCGGACAGAAGATGATGATTATCTTTCCTTTCAGAAACTCCTCATGAAAGTTGGGATAAGCAAAAGGAACGCAGTCCGCAGCTACAAGGAGGTCGGCATTATCAAAATACGCTGCTTTTGGGTTGAGAAGTCTGAGCTGAACCGGCCATTGTCGAAGTTCTGATTCTACCGGCACTCCTAATGACGCTGAAGTATGAGCATTGGAACGTGATATACTCCGGGCAGCAGCTCCTGGACATGTTCCATACGGATTATGACCGTGATGATGTCCTCCTCCACAGGCATCATGATTTGGAACAATTGTCCGTTGCTCATGAAGGAACGCCAGCGCCTGTTGATACAGGGCTTGTTCGCCATGGGAACGCAGATGCTCAAGATGTGCAGTAATTACTGCCGGACCCTGTTTCACGATATTCTGCATCACGGCTTTTTCATCATAGGGTTCTGCTTCACGTTCGATCACCTGAATTGCTCCTTCCGGGCAGGTTCCAATGCAGGCACCAAGACCGTCGCAGAAGAGATCACTGATGATCCGTGCCTTTCCCTCAATCACCTGAAGAGCTCCTTCCGGGCAGTCAGGAATACACAGGCCACATCCGGTGCATTTTTCCTCATCTATCGAGATAATGTTCCGTTTCATTCTGTTCACCCTTGATGAAGTAGAGAATCATCCGGGAACGGTATCCCGGATAACCTGTATGAGATATCATCCATACGATGAGAAAAAGATGGAAGTATCCTTTTGGATAGCAGGCACAAAGAAAAAACTGCATCCCGGGGATGCATCTGGTGTTCAGGGTTTTTTCTGGTAAAATTTTTCGTACATCTCCTCCCCTACGCACTCTTTTGCGTACTTACACCATTGAATGCATGACAGCGTATCATTGTAGATGACAAAACCACAGTTGCTACAGGCGACCTGGGTGTCATTTGAAAAAATTTCTATCTCTTCTCCACATTCCGGGCAAATTTTTATCGTCAGGGTTGGGGTTTTCAGATGTATCGAACCAGGACAATGATCAAGAACCATCAGGTCACCTCATGAACGTATCACAGAACGCAGTTCTTACAATCCTGATTTCCGCATGGAATATTGTCGATCTTCCATTTCAAAGCCCAGCCTTTAATTGCCCTGATAATCTCCACCAGATCAAGGCCGCTTTGAGTCAGGGTGTACTCACACTTGACCGGAAACGCGGTAGCATCCACATTTTTGGTAATTATTCCTTCTTCTTCAAGTTCTTTCAGCCGCTCGGAGAGAATCTTCGGGGTAATCTCCTCAAGACTATCTTTTAGTTCAGAAAAACGGCGGGTATACTCATCTCCTTTGTAAAGTTCAAGGATAATCAGGAACGTCCATTTTTTGGTTAGATATTTCACCGTCATGTTGACGGTGCAGATTTCTTGCACAGTATATTTTTTGAAACTCACAACTATTAATAAATTAATACACATAGGATATCTTGTATCATTTCTATACGAGGGGAAACGACCATGTTTTGTTATCAATGTGAAGAGACTGCCCGGGGAACCGGTTGCACTGTGAAAGGTGTCTGTGGAAAGGAAGATCACACTGCAGGTGTTCAGGATGTTCTCATCTATCTCTGCAAGGGTATCTCGGTAAGAAACGTACCCGCAATAGCCAAAGGAGCAGGGAACAAAGACGCAGGAGCATTCATCACCGAGGCCCTCTTCGCAACCCTGACTAATACCAACTTTGACGACCAGCGACTCAAAGAGATGATCAAGCAGGCAGTTGCAATCAGGGATGCTCTCCCGAAATCCGGAGACAATGAACCGGATGCATGCACCTGGACGCCAAAGAACGATGCTGAGATCGAAGCGAAGGCAAAAGAGATCGCTGAATTGGCAAATGTCAATGACGATGTTCATTCCCTGAGGGCCATGCTGGTCTTCGGCCTGAAAGGACTTGCAGCGTATTACCACCATGCCGAGATGCTTGGATATACCGATGAGGCAATTCCCAACTTTATGCAGAAAGGGCTTGCATCCACCCTTCAGGATCTTCCGGCAGACCAGATGACGGCTCTGGTCCTTGAATGTGGATCCGTCGGAGTGAGCGTTCTTGCCCTGCTCGATACCGCAAACTCGAAGACCTATGGAAGTCCCGAGATCACCTCAGTAAAAACCACCGTAGGCACAAAACCGGGAATTCTCATCACCGGACATGATCTTCGTGACCTTGAACAGCTCCTGGAGCAGTCCAAGGACAGTGGCGTTGATATCTACACCCATGGAGAGATGCTTCCCGCAAATGCGTACCCCGCACTGAAAAAATACTCTCACCTCGTCGGGAACTATGGCTCTTCCTGGTGGCATCAGAAAGAGGAATTTGAGAAGTTCAACGGACCAATCGTGGTCACCACAAACTGTATCGTGCCACCAAAGGACTCGTACAAAGACAAGATCTATACGACCGGACCGGCAGGATATCCGGGTGTCAAACATATCGCAAAATCAGCTGATGGAACCAAAGACTTCTCAAAAGTCATTGAACATGCAAAAACCTGTCCGCCTCCTCAGGATTCCGGCACCAACGGCCGTGATCTGATCACTGGCTGTGCCCATGATGCGGTGCTGGCTCTTGCCGGAACCGTTGTTGAAGCGGTGAAAAAGGGAGATATCAAGCGGTTCATCGTAATGGCCGGATGTGACGGTCGCCAGACAGAACGACAATATTACACGGATTTCGCTCAGGCTCTTCCAAAAGACACGGTTATCCTGACCGCAGGCTGCGCGAAGTTCCGGTATAATTCCCTGGACCTCGGATCCATCGGAGGTATCCCCCGGGTGATCGATGCCGGCCAGTGTAATGACTGCTATTCATTAGTCGTTATCGCAAAAGCACTCGCTGAAGCGTTTGGTGTCGGTATCAATGATCTCCCGGTCTCATATAACATCGCCTGGTATGAACAGAAGGCCTGCCTTGTCCTGTATGCACTGCTCTCGCTTGGTGTGAAGAATATTACTCTCGGTCCAAAACTCCCGGGCTTTGTCTCTCCGGGAGTACTGAAAGTCCTGGTTGACAACTTTAACATCGGAAAGAACAGCACCGTCGAAGAAGATATGAAGCGAATGGTTCCTGCCTGAATACCATTCAAGAATGTATCAGCGCCAAATAACTTTCCCACCTAAACCGGAAGCGTAACCAAATTACGCTCCTGATTTTCCTCCTATGTCTGAATGAACGATTTACCACATACATCTGCACTTAATGATTCTCTCCGGTGAAACAAGATGGAATTCGATCCTGATATTCTGGAAAAACCTGATAAACCCGGGAAAAAACGCGACGAGCTCAGGGCAAAAGTGCTCACCCTCAAAGACCTGGTTGATTATCAGGATGGGACCGTAGCGAGCCGGATGATTGTTAGCACCAAAGCAGGCTCTATCACGCTCTTTTCTTTTGACGAAGATGAAGGGCTGTCTGAACATACTGCCCCGTTTGATGCGGTAGTAACCATCCTGGACGGGGTATGCGAAGTCTGGATTGCGGGAGTCACCCACCAGATGAAAGAGGGAGATACCATTATCTTTCCGGCAGGAATCCCTCATGCACTCAGTGCGGTTACCCGGTTCAAAATGTCTCTGACAATGATCCGGGAGAAAGAACCATGAGTGATGAGAAAGATGGAGTGTATTGTAAAGTTTGCGGGGGTATCGTCCCGCAGGATACAAAAATTGGATCCATTGAAGTGAACGGAAAACCAACCGGTATCAATCAGTTGGATTTCATTCTGGAGGAGGTTGGTACACTTCATCTGCAGAGTGCGAGTGATATCAAGAACGAACTGGTAAAACGGGCAAAGGTTCTCAATTATATCCCGACAAAGATGACGGATATCTACGCCGAAGCCCTGCTTCGTGTATACAAAGAGCGATTGCAACAGAAGGGATGAGAAATGGACTCCTATGAATGCTCAATCTGTGGATATGTCTATGACCCTGCGAAGGGTGATGAAACGAGTGGCATAGCACCTGGCACTGCATTTGATGATCTCCCTGACGACTGGGTCTGCCCCCTTTGTCAGGAAGGAAAAGAAGTTTTTGAGATTGTCACCTGATACCACTCTCTTTTTGCATCAGGATGAACGGAGAATACAGATGATTCATGCAATTATGAGCGATATGATCCGGTATTTCCATGGTGATGTGAAACGAATCAATCATGCTCTCAAAGTGCACAGTTTTGCCTCTCTGATAGGGAAAGAGTCATGCTCTGATGAACGAGAAGAGCTGATTACCGGAATTGCTGCAATACTTCATGATATCGGAATCAAGGAAGCAGAACGAAAATACCAGTCTTCAGGAGGGAAATACCAGGAGCAGGAAGGACCTGGAGTCGCCAGGGAGATTCTGAAACCATATGATCTGGATGAAGATATGGTTGACCGGGTGTGTTTCATTATCGGTAACCACCATTCATACTCAAAAATTGATGGAACTGATTTTCAGATTCTGGTTGAGGCTGACTTTCTCGTAAATATCTTTGAAGATGATATGAGCCGGGAATCGATTCTGAATGTGAAGGAGAAGATATTCAGGACCGAGTCAGGAACCCGGTTACTGGATGGGATGTATCTGGTATAACGGATTGGAACCAACTTTTTTGTAGCACATCTGTCCGGTTTCGTATTTTTACCGGCATACGATCCTGGACACATCTAAATGTTTGGGCCTTTCCGATAGTTTTTTCACGATTAGGAAACTCAGCCAGACATTGTAAAGGTCTTCTTCATGCAGGTCAATGATGGAAATGCGCTATGCAATACGGGAATTTACCAGTGTTGGATCTCCTATAGAGATATATATCGGTGAGAATATTCCGGCATCCTAAATACTCCTCAAGAGGAGGGAAATTCCCGCTTTACAATTCAAAAGAATTTATCTTCTCGCGAGTATTAAGATACTCATGAGCTCCGACCCTATATATCCCTCAAATGCCGGAGAAACATCCTTTGAAGACATCCAAAAGGAAAATACCCGGCTCAATGCAAAGATCAAATCCCTCACTGATGACCTGACTGCCCTGACTATTGAGAGAGACCGGTATGAGTCCCTCTTCCGGTTTAATCCAAATCCGATTCTGATCTGGAATTCTGACCTGCAGGTGATTGATACCAATGATGCTTTTATACAGAAAACCGGGTATTCCCGGGAAAAAGCACTCTCTCTGAGCTTGTCAGATTTTGTATATATAAGCCGGAAAGGTGAGGGAATCCAGGAGACCCTTCGTGACAAAAAGATGAAGGTGGGAGAAGCAACCTTCCAGTTCCCCTCCGGAGTCCTTTCATGGGTACGATATACGATCCCTATCCTCAATGAACAGGGAACCATCAGAACGATTCTTTCTGTGTATAATGATGTGACTGAACTGAAAAAGGAACTTGATGAAGTCGAATCCCTGCAAAACCGATCCAACGCCATCATCAATCAGAATCCCTATCCGATGCTGGTATGGGATCCGGATCTCAAAGTCACTACCATGAACACCGCAGCATTAAAACTCATGGGTTTTAATGCGAGTGATATCGGACGAATTTCCGTCAGGGACTTTACCTATATCAGTCAGACCGGAACCGGGGTATCAGATACCTTTACCTCAGGAAAGTATAGCGAGGGAACTGCGGTCATAAAATTCACCACCGGAGTAAAGACTCTGGAACGCCATAATATTCCCCTTACCGATGCATCAGGTAAGGTTGCCCATGTGCTCTCCGTGTATTATGATCTCACCAATCAGAAACAAGCAATTTCTGATATCATGCAGGTGATCCAGACCGCAGAGAAAGGAGATCTCCGGGCACGAACCAATGAGAAGAACTATACCGGCGACTTTTTTGAAATCTCCAGAGGTATTAACAAAATTCTTGAGATCGTCACTACTCCGTTCCGGGTTTTCCAGGAGCAGATCGTGGATATCGCATCCGGAGCTGAAGAAGTCAATGCCAGTGTGGAAGAAGTCTCTGCCGGAACAAATATGCTGGCGCAGAATTCGAACTCCTTAAGCCACAACGCAGAACAGGGGGAAGAAGGCGTCAAACAGATCCTTCGTGCGATGGAAGACCTGTCAACAACCGTCTCTAATATTGCGCTGAAAAGTGAATCTGTTGCCCGTCTTGCATCCTCGGTAGAAGAAAAGGGAAGACTTGGCATTGAGCTGGCTCAAAATACTGAGCATGCGATGGAGGGAATAACCCGGACCTCAGAGGAAGTCGATACCATCGTCAGCGATATCAGAAGTCAGATGGATCAGATCGGCAAAATTGTGAAGCTGATATCAGATATTGCGAACCAGACAAATCTTCTGGCGTTAAACGCTGCAATAGAAGCTGCCCGTGCAGGAGAAGCGGGTCGTGGATTTGCCGTAGTCGCTGCAGAAGTCAAATCCCTTGCCCAGGAATCAAGACAGTCTGCTGAGAGTATTGCTGATATGATCAGCAATCTTCAGACAAAATCCCAGAAAGCAGCTGAAGCTGTCGGAAGTTCGGTCGTCAACGTCAAAGAGGGCAATGCATCATTATCCGAAACAATCACGGCATTTACTGATATTGCGACATCGATAGGAACGATATCCAGCAATGTTACTGATATGGCATCAGTGACTGAGGAACAGGCAGCATCGGTTGAAGAGATTACCGCAAGTGTAAATGAGGTGGCATCTCTGCTCAGTAGCACAGTTCATCAGGCATTGGACTCATCTGCAGCAACAGAAGAAGCATCAGCAGCCCTTGCCCAGATTGTGCAGGCAATTCAGAGTGTTTCACGAAGTGTGGAAACCGTGTCCGCAGAGATGTCAAGATTTGAGATGTGATGGATATGGATAATGCGGAACTTTCCCGATCCCAGAAGAGTTCAGACTCTTTGACTGATGAAGTACAGGTAGTGGAATTTATCCTGGGAAACGACAAATTTGCAGTGAACCTTTTTGATGTGCGGGAGATAGTTGAATCTGTACGAATCACCCCTCTCCCTCATGCAGCAGCCCATGTGAAAGGTATCATTGATCTCCGGGGAGAGATCACCACCGTAATTGATCTCAAATCTATCCTGCATATCACCAAAAAATCTTCAGAGGGTCTGACCGACTCCCGGTTTATTGTGCTGGATGAGAGCGTCACCAATACGAAAACGGGCATTCTTGTGGATGATGTGACGTCAGTTCTGACCGTTCCGGTCTCTGATATCGATCAAACATCCCATTCCGGAGATGACAATTCGCACATCCTTGGAATTATTAAAAAGTCTTCAGGTGACCGTACTGATACCCGAAAAGAACTCGTGATCTGGATAAACATCAGCACACTCCTTCGGGAAATGCAGACATAACAGGGTTTTTGGTTGGATTAAAGTCTACAAATTACTCTTCTGTTATTCTGAACCTGCCTTTTGGAACCAGAATCTCAAATCTGGCTCCCTTCCCGGGAACACCTGTTTCGGATATGGTTATTCCGGTAATCTCCAGGATCTCCCGGGACAGGTTAAGCCCGAATCCGGTGTGCTTGTAATACTCACGATTAAAGATTTTCTCTTTGAATTCACTTGGTATCCCGACACCGTCATCCTCACATATGATGATATAACCCCCTGAATTTGGAAAACCGGAGAATCGGATACATGTCAGAGTCTCTCCATATCGCTTTGCATTGTCCACAAGATTAAAAAATACCTTTTCCATGAGGGGATCTGCAAAAACTTCAACCCCAAAGATATCAATTATCCCCTGAATTTGTTGCATATCGATATTCTGCACTGTCCGCCGGATCACTGCAGAGACATCCTGCCAGACCGGGTAATGAACTCCGATATCTTCATAATCCCGGGTAAATGCTATCTGCCGTTCGATGTTGAGTGAGGAAAGGTGTGCTTTTTCAATATACTCGTGCACGTTAGGACTTAGATCCTTTACTATTGCCAATCCAAGGTATCCGAAGATAATCTGGAGTTCGTTTCCGATATCATGCCGGGTGATACTTGATAACAGGGTGAGTTTGTGGTTTGTCAGCCGGAGGGCTTCTTCAGCATACTTCCGCTCGGTGATATCCTGAATGATGGAGTGGAGAAACACTTTACCTTTCACTACTATTGGACCGCTGAAAACTTCGACATCTCGAATTTCTCCGCTCTTTTTTCGATGCTTGAAGGTGAATATCATTCCTTCATGGCCTGCAGCATGAGTGATCTCTTTTTTGATAACTGTGGGATCGGCAATATTGATCTGACTGATGTGCATGCCGGTAATCTCATCACGGCTATATCCGTAATACCGGAGAGCTGCAGCATTTGCATCGATGATCCGGGTTGTCTCCGAATCGATAATGAGCATCACGGCATTATTGATCTCAAACATATCCCGATACCGCTTTTCGCTCTCTATCAGGCCTTCCTCAATTTGTTTCCGCTCAGAAATATCCTGCATTGTTCCGGATATGAGGAGAGGAGTTCCATCTGAAAGTCGCTTGGTTATTTTCCCTCTGCCTAAAATCCATACCCATGATCCTGAAGCATGTTTCATACGGTGTTCGGTTTCCAGATTGGGAGTTTTCCCATTTACGCAGTCAGATAATCTCTTCTCCATGAGGGGAATGTCTTCCGGATGTGCTAATTCAAACCAGCTTGAGATATGAGAGTTGATCGTATCCTTGTCATACCCGAGAAGTTCTGCACTTCTGGCATCGATAGTGACAGAAGAGGTAGAAATATGAAACTCCCACATGCCGGTTTCCGAGCCGAAAAGAGCAAGCTCTAATGTATTCTGACTCTCTTTGAGTGCCTGTACAGCCAGCTTGTATTCGGTAATATCCTCCGCGACACCTTCTATCCAGCCCTTTTCCCAGATGAGTTTTGCAGAAAACCGTAGCCATGCGATGGTTTCATCGCTCTTCCTGATTCGCGTCTCGAAATTTTGAAACTCCCCATTCGCCTGCAACAGCGAAACCATCTTCTCACGGTCATTCGCATCTGCATACCGTTCAATTATGTTGAAGGGGTGTTCCAATAAGGAGGCCCTGTCCGGATATCCAAAAAACTGGGCTACTGCATCGTTTGCATCCAGCATGAGTCCGGATATGATATCAGTTCGAAAGAGGCCGATGCGGGAGTTCAGAAATATATTCCGGTATGTTTCCTCAGCCAATTTCAATGCATCTTCTGCACGTTTTCGCTTGGTGATATCCAGAATCTGAACAAGAAAACCTCTTATTGAATCGGTATCCTGTACCAGTGGGGTGATGAACACATCCAGCCAGATGGTTCCTTCCTTGCTTGTAGGATACAGGTTCAGATTTTTGACCTTATCAAAACTGAATGGAACCTGGTATTGTATGGTTTCTCCCTGATGAAGTTTCTCTTTATACTCATCCTTGAGATTCGGGTCGGTGAAAAGCGAAAATTTTTCAATGACCTGGTCACGTTCAACCCCGAATAATTCCAGACAAGCCGTATTCACATCCACCAGATTTCCGGAAGTATCATAGAGCTCTATGGCAATAGGAGACTTATCGTAAATTGCACGGTACCGGTTTTCACTCTCCAAAAGCTCCTGTTCACCTCGTTTTCGTTCAGCAATTTCGGTAAGAAGACTTCTGTTTGCATACGATAATTGAGCAGTGCGTTCCTGAACCTGGTGTTCAAGACTGTTTAGTGCCTGCTCTAGGTTCTCTTCTGCCTTTTTCCGCTCGGTAATATCATGAGCGAGAACAGCAGCCCCGATGATTGCATCTCCACTCCTGAGCGGCGTATGGGATACATAGAAATATCTCCTTGACTGTGGATCTTCGCCAAAATGTTCATCCGTGACTAGATCCACGCCTAAAAACGCCTTATCAAGGTTCCTCTTTATGGTTTCCCTATCTGCTGGGATAGAAATCGCGTCTAATATGCTCTGACCATTTTTGATCTCTGCCCCGTAGATTTTTTTCATGGCAACTGCATGCTTCTGATTGAAACTGGTGTACCGATACTGCAGATCCACAGAAAAGATGATAGCATCTGCACTGTTAATGATCCCCCGGAAGATAGAATATTGCTCACTCAAATTCGCTTCTACGGTCTTTCTCCTGAATAACTCTCTTCGAGTCGTTATTATCCAGGCACATGCGATGACAAATACGATCAATAGAATGAATATGACATACCGGTATGTCCCTTCGGTGATCTGCTCCTGGGTCTGGAATAATCCCTCTGTCGGTTTCCAGGAATCAATAATTTTCTGATAGGTACCATCTGCTTTGATTAGTTGCAATGCATGGTTAATCTCATTCAGAAGCTGGGTATTTCCTTTCTTTACCGCTAATGAAGCATTAGAAAAGGCAATAGGATCACCAGATACTTTGATGTTTTTGATATGGTGCTCTGCAAGGACGTAGGATCCCACCCGGTAATCCACCACAACTGCATCAAGTGAACCTTTGCGTAACCACTCGAACCCTTCAGTAAAGTTTGGGATTATTGAGACCTGAATCTCCGGTTCTTTTTCTATTATCTGAATAGGAAGACCTTTTGACTCGACTCCAACCTTCAGTCCGTGCAGACTGGAGATATCAGATATCCCGAAGGTGTCTGACCGGGTAAATATCGAAAATTGCGATTCTAATAACGTATCTGAAAAATCGTAGATTTTTCGTCGCTCTTCAGTTGGATTTATCTGAATCAGTGCATCTGCTTCTCCCCGGGCTACCAATGCCTGTGCCTGGGACCAGTTCAGAGCCTGAATCTCTATCGGCCGGGAAATATGGGGGGCAAGAGCCCGGACAAGATCCACATCAATGCCTTTGGGATTACCTCCGTCCAGAAAAATTATCGGGGCTAGATTCATATTTCCGAGAAATAGCAGAGGAGAACTATTGAATTGAGCATCCGTATCTGCACTCGCCTTTGCGGGTGTTCCCGCTGTAACAAAACCTAAGAAAACGAGCAACAGCACGACGATGAGCCAAACATTCTTCTTCATATGGTATCCCCGATATCCTGCCCCGGGCACATAAATCAGGTAATTCTGAATTTATTAGCCGGAACCGTAATTTCAAATCTGGCTCCCTTCCCTTCCTCTCCACATTCCCGAATCGAGAGTCCGGTAATCGAGAGGATCTCCCTTGCCAGGAAAAGGCCGATGCCGGTATGTTTCCCATATCCATGATCAAATATCCGTTCCTTCTCAGCCTCAGGGATACCAACTCCATCATCTTCGCAGACGATGAGCAGCGAATCTTCATGCTCCTGACAGGAGAACCGTATATGGGCAATCTGCTCCCCGTGCCTGATGGAATTCTCAATCAGGGTAGTGAATATTTTTCTGATGATCGGATCCGCATACACCTGAATGTTCTCTGAAACGAGATTATCTATTGCAATAGTGTCAAATGACACCTCTGCCTTTGCTGATTCGATGATGCGATGAATATTCTGCCAACTGCTCGATATTACCCCAAAGTCCTCATAATCCCGGGTAAACCCGATTATCGTTTCGATTCGTTCATTCGCTTTCTTCGCATGGGAAACATAATCCTGAATCTGATTGAGATCTGATGAGTTCAGTGCCAGGTCTGCGAATAGTTCTGCAGTAGAGAGTTGATTAAAAATATCATGCCTGGTGAGACTGGTAAGAAGCCGTAGTTTTTTGTTTGATTCGCGTAAGGCTTCTTCTGCTTGTTTTCGTTCGGTAATATCAGTCAGGAAATTCAGGGTTGCAGGACTGCCTTCCCATTCCACCACCACTGAACCTATCTCAACCCAGGTAATGGTTGTATCTTTTCTGACCAATCGGAATGCATATCGGGAGGGAGGATTTTCTCCTGCCATACGCCTATGGTGCATATTAACCACCATCGCCTGATCATCTGGATGGATAAAAACGGAAAACGGGAGTGACAAGAGATCCTGCTTGGTATATCCGGTGAGTTCCACCATTCGGGGATTGATCAACTGGAGCATCCCGTTTTGTGCAACTACAATTGCCTCATTCGCATGTTCCACCAGCTGCCGGTATTTTCCCTCACTGGTTTTCAGTGCCTCTTCAATCTGTTTACGTGTTGTGATATCCCGGACTACCGAGATAACCATCTGTTTTCCCTGCAGTGTAACCAGATGTGAGTTTATCTCAACGGGTACAATACTCCCATCCTTTCGTTTGTGTTCAGTCTCAAAGATTGAATGGCCGGTTGTCATTAATTCCCTGAAGTTCTCGTCAAAAAACTGGTTGTGATAGCCAGAAACAAAATCAAGCGGGGTGTGATTGAGCATCTCTTCTCGTGAATATTGTACCATAGTACAGGCTACCTCGTTCACGTCGATGAATTTTCCGGGTTTCCCATCCGCATCGATTCCATGCATATGGACTCCGTCATTCATCATATCAAAGATACTGCGAAACTTCTCCTCACTTTTTTTGAGTTCTTCCAGAATCTGTTTCTGCTTCGTAACATCTGTCAGCACATTCAGGGATGCCATACCGCCTTCATACTGAATAAGGACTCCGTTTACCTCAGTAATTCTCTCTCTGCCGTCCTTGGTGAGAATGACGATCTCATACGGATCAATTTGCTCCCGAGAAATCCGCTTTTTCATCATCTCCTGGATGATGTTTTGCGACTTTGGGGTCAGGTACTGGAGCATATTGGATCCAATCAGTTCTTTCTGAGTATAACCGAACGATATTGCTGCAGCTTTGTTCACAAACAGGATTTTTCCGTTTCGATGCACGAGGATATAGTCCGGGATACTCTGCACTAATTTCCAGTACCGATCTGTGCTCTCCTGAATCGACTCTTCTGCCTGTTTGATCTGGGTGATATCGGTATTTGTTCCAATGAGCCGGGTTACGTTTCCTGCTTCGTCAAATGCAACGGGTTTTCCCCGACCAAGCATCCAGATCCATTCACCACTTTTTGTCCTGGCCCGATACTCAATTCTTGCAAAATCACGCTTCTCCTGGATCTGCCTGACTAGTTCAGACACCGCTCGATCCTGATCCTCAGGATGAATCAGGTTCTTCCAGGATTCAAACGTAGCTGGGAATTCTCCAGGCTCATACCCAAGCATGGTATAATACCGTGGGCTGAAAAAAGCAGTTCCTGAACTGATATTCCAGTCCCAGAGTCCGTCATTGGTAGCTTCCAGTGTGAGCCGGTATGTCTCCTCATTCTTCCGGATTTGTTCTTCGGTCTGTTTTCGCCCGGTAATGTCAGTTGCAATCTCCAGCCTGACTATCCGCCCGTCTACCCAGCGGATCGCCCTATCCCGGCAGTCAAACCATCTGCCGTTTTTCGTATTCTGAAACTCCCACTGATACACACCAGTCGGGTCAGATGCATCCATTAATTTTGCATTGGTACAGAAGGAACATACACCGTTCTGGTCCTGCTGAATGGTCTCATAACATTTCTTCCCAATGACATCGCCGAACAGACTCCTCCCCCTTCGGTTCATAAAGAGCAGTTCATGCGTCTCCATATCGGCGACATATACCATCGCATCCATGCTGTCAAGAATGATATAGAGTTCAGCCTGGATCTCCTGCACGAGAACTGATGATTTTTGAGAAGCATCGGGGAGAGTTTTCCCTCCCTCCTCAAATCGTTGCTCTTTATCCTGCTCTTCAAACGAAATCTTATGATGCCTTTGGAGAAATCCTAAAACCTTCTCTGATTCCATCCATCGTTGATCCAGATGACGAATCATATTGTCTATCTGCTCTATCTGCCTGATTATCGCATCAGCAATCCCTGAATCACTGATATTCTCGGTATTCAGCGTAATTACCGTCAGGGGGTTGCGAATTTCGTCATTGAGAATTGCGAGCTGGGCGAGATTCTTTTTCACTTGTATGAGTGCTTCATCTTTTTCCTGCTCCAGTCTCCTCTGATCCGTAACATCCCGCCCCTGGGCAATGGTTGCAACCGGAGTAACCCCATCAGATGTGTAAAGCGTGGACGAGTTCCATATAATAGTTCTGATTGAACCATCCATATGCTGAATGTCCATCTCAACGGTCTCCCATTTCACTCCGTCAAGCGTTGTTCGGATGAGTCGCATTGCCCGGTCAACCTGCGGATGGGGGAACAGGATATCAAGAGAATTTCCCACTAAACTCTCCGCAGATCGTCCGGATAGCAGTTCAAAAGCACGATTGGTCCGGGTAATCCGGTACGAAGGGTCCCAGACAATTATGGGAACATTTGCAGAGTTTATGAGGTTTTCCAGATATGCATTGGTCTCCCGAAGAGACTCTTCTTTCTTTTTCAGGTCAGTAACATCCTGTATTACTCCTCTGACTTTGAGAGGAATTCCCTGTGCATCCCTCTCTACCCGGGCAATAGAATGAATTATTTTGGGCGGCGCTCCATCTGCTGGAATGATAAGAAACTCAAGATCATAGGGAGTGTTCAGAGTTATCAGATCCACAAGAGCCTGGTGAACCCGATTCTGTTCAGGAATACAGGCTTCTATCTTTGCAATATCAATGTCCCCGGCAACGGGGGGATATCCATAAATGCGAAAACCTTCGGCAGACCCCCATATCCGGTCAGTTTCCATCGTATATTCCCAGCTGCCAACATGGCCTATCTCCTGGGCCATCACCAGTCGCTCTTCACTGATACTGAGCATCTTCTCACTTTGCGCGAGATAATGCAGGTTCTGTTTCAGTTCCTCTTCATTTGAGGTGAGTTGCTGATACGATGTAAGTAACTCATAATGTTTCTTTTCCAGTTCTTCCTGGATATTTTTCCGTTCGGAGATGTCGGTATGAGTTCCAACCATGCGAATCGGGATTCCCTGTGCATCTTCAAGCACCACCTTTCCCCTGGTGAGTATCCACTTATAGGCTCCCTCTTTTGTCCGCATCCGGATCTCGACTTCATACCCTTCACTCTTCTGGTTGATATTGTCCCGGATCTTTTGTTCAGCGATACTCAGATCTTCAGGGTGAATCAGCGATCTCCAGGTTGCGTATGTACCTGGCAGCTCATCAGGTTCATATCCAATCATTGTGTACCAGCGAGGACTGAAGATTACTTCTCCCGTGGCAATATTCCAGTCCCAAAACCCGTCATTGATTGCATCCAGAGTTAGCCGAAGTCGTTCTTCGCTCTTGTGCAAAGCAGCATCTGCATTTTTCCGCTCGGTAATGTCAAGAACCAGGGTTGCAAACTGACCATGAACCGGAGAATATGCGGTTACCTCATAGTATTTTTCCAGTTCCCCGGTAAAATTCTCAAAATGCACACTTTCACCGGTGAGTGCTACCCTCCCATAGGTCTCAATCCAGTAGGGTTCTATCTGGGGAAGCATCGCTTTCACGGTTTTTCCGATGGTATCGGCCCGGTGAAGGCCGGTTAAGCGTTCAAATGCAGGATTTATTTCAAGAAAACGGTAATCAACAGGAGTACCCGTAGCATCACAGATGATCTCATGTAATGCATATCCGGCAACATTTTCCAGAAACAGTTGATGAAACCGGCTTTCGCTCTGCTGAAGGAGCATATTAGCCTCCTTGAGTTCTTCCAACTGAGTTTGCAGTTCTTCATCTTTTCTGGCCAGATCCGATTCCACGCCCAAATGAGCCTGTATCCGTTCCCATTCTAAGAGATTCTCTTCGCAGATTTGGGAAATTTCGTTGAACATCTGATCTGAAGTGACACGATAATCCACTGCTCCCGCTTTGAGTAGTTGCACTGCCTGCTCAACGGTTCCCTGGTTTGTACAAATTATGAGGGGAAATGGGAGAGGGATGTCACCGGTAAGGAGAACAGTGCCATCTCCATCCGGGAGCACCGGATTGACACAAGCAATATCAGGTGGATCGACGGTGATGATTGCTTGTGCATCAGAGAGGGTTTGCGCGAAGGATAACCGATGGTTTTTCTGCCACGAGGCAAATCCCTGCCTGAAGCGATGAATACGATCTTCGCTCTCCTCAACAATAAGAACATGAAGGCCAGTATCCCTGATGGAACTATCTCTCGGTATTGCCGGATTATTTCCTGACCATGCTTCCTGATTACTATTCACCATTTCTGTTCGGGCCGGGGATATCCCGGAGTAATAGGTTGGTATGCGAGATACCTGAATTCCTATCTGATACTCACATCCGGATAGTATATAATGTTCTCTTGTTCCTGTTCTGATGGTCGACCCATCTGTAGATAATCCCCCATAGATATCAAGGGGTAACTCCCTCACTTTTCCTTATTGTCCACGGGGATCACCACCTTGAATCCGGATAATCAAAAGAGGGTGGTGTTGAGCTAATCAAAGTGTTTATGTGCTAAAAATCAGAGTACGGTATGCAGGATAGTGGTAACAACATGAGTAAATTACCGATGGTTATGCTCTTATTTCTCATAATCGGGATATCTGGAGCTATGGCTGAAATTGACTTTACCGGATGGCAGAAGGTTGAAGTGGATGAATCATTAATAAACGCCTCTTCTACAACCGTGTATACGGTAATGATTCCACCTGGGATGATACAGAATAGCACCGATTCTCCCGTCGGCCCTATGACATTTGTCACCAATGAAACCGATTCCACTACAACTTTTAATATCTATGTCATGGACAACCCAACTGGTGAGATGCTGACCAATGAGACTGCAAAACAGTTCCTTGACAGCTTTATGGAAGGCGCTCAAATAACCCCTCTTGCTGGTGATCCAGCCATTATCTCTGATGGGTTAATTACCTATGGAACTCAGGGTGACAATGCTGTTGGCATCTATCTCCTCAGCACCGATGAGAAGGTTTCAATTATCACTGGATTTTACAAGAATATGGATGAAGCAACTGCAGGGATAGAGAATCTTGCCATGATTGCAGGAACAATCACTATCACCCCTGATGCTTCAACATAACTTTTTTTCAGATTCTCTTCGTATCTCCGCTGAAGAAAAAAAGGTGGATTCTGATTCCCTCATACCGATTCAAGGTAAACTGCCCCTTCACCGATTCGATTTGAGTTAACATCGACTCTAAACCAGCCCTCTTCTCCCCCATCCAACCAGAATAACCGCGTGATTGGTGTCATTATAGGCTGCATCACTCCAGAATACCTCACTGGTATACTTATCAAAGTGAACACGCCGGTTCTCTGTCTCTTTTAATCATCTCGAATCTGTTTAAAAACAAAAAATACTTCCTCCCATGCTTTATCAATCAGCCGCTGGTAATACTTCACATCCACCCATTTTGGATCAAAAGCCGGATCTACCTGAAGAGATTTTTCATCCCTGACAAGGTATGACGCATCCATTCCCGGAACCAGATCAACACCGTGAGCCCGGTAGGTGTCAATAACTGCCTGGGGAATACAGCGTTTCTGATATGTTTCTCTCCCGATACGGCGGGTAATTACCAGCTTTGAGATATCTGCTCCTCCCACTCCTTCCCGGTACTGGTGATACAAAATCTTCAGTTCAGGCAAAAGGCCTCGCATCTCTTCAACTTCGGGCACTGTTGCCATCCGGGTGATCATCTCCTCCTGCATTTTTTGAATATATGGTGGAGTATTCCGGCGCCTTGCTGCGATTCCCCTGGTTTTTATCCCTCCATTTTTCAGTCTGCCATAATAATTGCTATATGAGCCAGTACCATCTATCTGGGGAAGAAATACAATCCAGTCGTAGGTTTCGCTCTCGGTATGAATCCCGGTAAACCGTTGAATATCTGAAGCTATTTCCTCTGGATTCCCATTCTGCACAAACAGGCAGTCAATGATTGCATGAATCACTCTTCCGTTAAGATTCCCTACCCGGGAAATACACTCCTGCAGGAGATAGGTGGCCTTCAGGGTGATCTCTTCATGTACTTCGATTCTTCCAAACCTCGCATTTTTGTAACCCGTGTATCCGAAACACGTAACGAGCATCCATTTCAAAATCCCATCCATACCGGCATACCGTGTATCTTCCCGTTTCCGGCATTTTGTTTCTAACCGAATCCTGAGAATCGGCTCTAAAACCATAGGAAGAAATCCTTCTCTCTCCGGATGCTTGAGAGTTTCAGGAGATAGGTTATATTTCACGATGATCGAGGGGTAAAATGAGGTGAAATCTATCTGGGTAACTCCCTCGTAGATCCCCGGTTGAGGCTGCAGGGTAAGTCCTCCCCGATAATCAAGTCGCATATCTTCGAGTTTCCGGTGTGCTTCCGCATCATTCTTCCTGAATGGGACCGCAATCCCCCGGGCAAGTGCTTCATACACTTCATAACTGGATACAAGTGTTCCCGGGGTAAGCCGGCTGGTCAGGTTTGGAGATATGCCCGTAAGACGGGAGGCAAGAAGAATTCCCCCGATATCCCCTTCCCGGTACATAAAACTCTGCCTGGTATCAATGATAATCCGCCCTTCTGGCATCCGTGCTCCCAGTCGGTGCTCCATCCGTCCATAACTGAAATACGACCGGGATGAGAGGGAACGAAACTTGCCGGTCCGACTTAATGTATTGGACAATCCCCATTTTTCAGCCTGGGAATTGATTATCGATGACCATTGATCATAATCAGGAAACAGGATAACATCCGGATCCTGGATTTGGATGATATCAAACAAGTCGTCAATGTTGCTTCGGTCAGAACCGGAGAGGATGACCGGTCTTTGATCTTCGCTCCTGTCTTTGATCGTGATGGTCCCGGTATGCGATGTCCGGTGTGGGTTTTCACTACAAGAGATCTCCATTACCGCAGTTGGCGGCTTATGATCCAGTTCGAACCGGCCGACTTCTTTCCATCCACCAGGGACTGTCTGCGTTTCTGCAGAAAACCTCTGTTCCGGTCTGATATCCACATTAAAGAGCCGGCATTGAAACCGTGTTTGTTTCTCTATCTGCTCAGCGACGTCTCTTCCGGCATAGATTTGATATCCTTCGAACTCACCGTAAATCGACCTGATCGTGCATTCGTCTATTTTGAACGTGGACTCCAGATCATCGAGGAGGGAATAATGCAGATGAGGATCCGGGAAGGAAACAAGAAAGGGGTGGTCATAGGGATGGTGGGATATGGACAATGCTCCGTCTCGCAGCTCCCAAACAGATATTCCATTTTGGGATCGGCATGTATCGAGAATGAAGGTGTCTGCATGTTGGCCCATCTCCTCTCACCATAATCCATCCAGTAACTGCTGCTGGCTTTCAGTGCTTGCAAGTATTTTTGTATGGACCCTGGACACGAGTTCAAATATGTACACAAAGCGGTGCGAATCTGGTTCAATTTTTTGCAGCCATTTGTCTGAGTGGGTAGCAAAGAGACAGACCATGTGATCGCCTGAAGTCTTCTGTCTGATATACTCCTGAATGTACGGAAGCATATCATTGGTATCATCATACAAGGTTCGGTCATGTTCAAACAGAATCAAAGGTTCAGATGATTCTTCAAGAATGGTTAATACCTGGAATATGGTGAGAGCACGCCGAACATGGAATCCATTCTGACATTCAGAGAGACTTGGGAGAATTACCGGATAATTGCCGCAGAGATAGAGGGTCTGTCCTCGATACCTTCTGAGCAGAGTACTGAGCGCTCCTTGTATGTTCTCTGAAGGAGCGATGAATAAGGAAAACGTACCGGGGATGAATTGGATCTCTGGATGGATTCGGGTAGGCATGGCATAGCAGGATGTTGGTATCTGGTTATTAATGATTTAGTAAACAGGGTGAAAGTGATCGGGGGTTGTTGAATACTTGGTGATTTGGAGATATTTTCGAAATACATGAGTTATGTGGGGTGCATACACTTTCAGACCTAATGGTTTTGATTAACACATGTGGTTATCAAATCCCTCTGGGTATTTTGGGGAACATCGTGACACGGGGGTCTGTTTCCTATCTCTCCAAGGCCCCTCGTCAGGGATGAGTCATCAAGCCCTTCATGGCTCATGGTAAAGTGCCGTGAAACTGCACTCATCCCAAAAAACAGAAACCGATATCGCTCTTCACCGGACCCGATCCGGAGTATCTATGCAGATGATCGCCCGGAAACGATCATCTGTCAGCGATACGAATTGGCATAGCATTCATCCATCCAGCGGGAGCCACCCGCCCATCCCTGTATCACCCTATCTGATCACCTACCAACGCACAATCCGGTGTACCCGTTCTAACTGCTCCACCGCCATGCCCGCTATCACCTCCGGGATCACTACCAACTCTCCATCTTCCTCCCGAACCGATGCTACCACCAGGCCCGCAAACTCAATCGTCACTTTGGCCAGTTCCCGGTATTGCCGGTACAGGAGAACCAATGCTCCACCGTTGATCAACGCGATGATCCCTGATACCACGCAAATCAAATCAGAGATCACCACCTCACCCCAAACCTTGCAACATCTCGAACCGACATATTTCCGGTGACAAACCCATGAGTCCTGAGTGATCGGTTATTGGCACTTGCAGATCCAAAGAGCAAAAGCCCGGATCCATTCACCCCGGTCTCTCCCTCAAGACCGGTTCCCATTGTCCGGGATACCTGATACTCACCACCGGAAAGAATCCCTGACAGATACATTGAAGAATCGCTTCCTTTCGTATACGGCTGAGTATCCAGAAACGTGCACACCGGTCTCGTATCCGGCAGAGCCGAAATTCCTGATGCATACTCACTGAATATGACAGGACCCTTCCCTGACACCGCGATCAGAGCATCCATCTTCTCCTCTCCGGTTACTGACCTGCTCACCTGTGCTGTTTCAAGGGTCATGGCTCGCGAGGAGAATGACCCGTTTGCATCATCGCCTGATGTTGTAAGCATAACTGACCCGTCCGAACTGATCGTGGTTGCAATCAGGTCTGCTCCAACAAGTCCGGTAAAAATGAGACAGATTATCCCGGCAAGAATATATCTGGTGTTCATTCCTCCACATGGAAAAGAGGAATGATTATGCCAGGATACCAATGCTATCAGCCCAGGATTCAAGTCCGGTCCGAATAGAATCAGCCTCATAACTGGAGATGGTGATACTGTCCCGCTTGAAGTTCACGGAATAGATCTCCCCGTTACTGGCATGACATTTCAGGGTACAACTGTATGTGTCCTCTGAACTGTCCCGTGATGCAGACACCCCGCTCCCCATCGCGGTAGTAATTGCAGCATTCCCGGTAATCTGCGTAACAGCGGTATTTACCGCAGTCATCGAAGGTCCTCGTACCGGAATTTTGCCGACCAGTTTCGCTTCACTGTTCTCATACGCAACTGAAGCTGCATATGCCTCTTTTGACCGCTCAATCGCCGGTTTTGCAACCCCTGCAGACTCGTACGCCGTGCATCCCCATGGATTGTTATCCACAACATCCTGGATCAGTGAGTTGAATGTGGAATAATCTGCAATTTTTGTAGTCAGATTCCTGACTGCAGACTTTACCACGCTTTTTTGTGTGAAATCTCCCATCGTCTCCCTCTGTCGCATCCCCTGCGACATTACTCCGTAAGCCCAGGGGTTATAAGAATTTCTGGGTGTGGGTATGAAACGGCGAATAATCATCGCCTGTTAGAGAAACAGAGAAAGAAGAGGAGCACTCTTGTGCAATGGGTAAAAAAATTCGGCTTTCATTAGAAAAACGCAAAAAATATTGGTATACAAACATCAATCTCAATTCTGGGGGCATGGCAGGTAATTGGTCAGATATTTTGAATTGATTCACACGGCAAATCACAATCTATTAAAAGCTCCTGGGAATATCATGATTCACTGCTGAATTTACCGGATCGGATCCCGATCAGATCCCGATGAATTCAGACGGAAATGGTATAGACATGACATTGAGAGGTATTTCATGATAAGAAGAGGCTCCCCGTCAGATGAATATGCTTGGCGGCCAATCATTGAGGGGAGTTATCAGGTATCATCGTCAGATTGCTTAAGGATATCCTCTATTTCTGACAATGGAAGGAACAGACCAGACATTCCCTGCTGGGTTATTCCATACGCGAATGAACTGAACCCCTGGTGTTTTGGAAGGAACAATGATCAGTGTTCCTGAGTATCATACCCGGCATACTGCCAGATATGCCGCTATCCATCACCTTGTAGAGAAGGGGTATTCGGTGTTTAAGGTCTGCGGATATGCGGACCGAAAAACGGTCCCCATCCATCTTGTCGCCTGGAATGGATCCGATCTCTTCTTTATCTGTGTCCGATCTCCCCGGCTTGGACACCAGCAGGAGGAAATTGCCAGCCTTTCAGCACTTGTCCGCTCCGGATACTACCCGTGTGAAATTCAGTACTGGTTCAGAGAACCAAAAAACTGGGCACGATACCGCATTTATTCGGGAGGAGCCGTGCAGATTTGCGGAGATGGTACTGTTGCATTCTGATCTTTGGGATTTCTCCGGAAATTTCTCCCGAAAAGCCGTATCTTTCCTGATCATTCTGCTGATTCTGCGGTGTTCATATGGAACCCTCTGATATTGGGTATCAGGCTCTTTTGAGGTCTCTGGAACTGCTCTTTCCTCCTGGCAGAGTCATCGAGATCCGAATACTCGGATCTGACAGGGTTTCATCAGGGTACTATAATGATCTGAAAAAAGCTGCAGACGATATCCTCCTTCTGGAACAGGATCTTCAGGTATCAGGAATCTACGTTACTCTGAATGAAGTCAGTCCCACCCTGCTCGCCCGTCGATCGAACCGGATAAAGACCCGGATGGGGAGGCAGGATGCAACCACGGGTGACGGAGATATTATCAGACGATGCTGGCTTCCGATAGATATTGATCCGGTCCGGGCTTCTGGGATCTCTTCTTCTGAATCAGAACATGCTGATGCTCTGGCTCTTGCACATACTATCGCTACCTGGCTGACCGATCAGGGCTGGCCTGAACCAGTCATTGCGGATTCGGGAAACGGGGCTCATCTGCTCTATCCAATCGATCTCCCCAATGATGAGGAAAACCGAATCCTGGTAAAATCCGTACTCAATCTGCTGGATATCCGGTTCTCTGACTCCCGGTGTAAAGTCGATACGGCGAACTTCAATGCATCAAGGATCTGGAAGGTGTATGGAACCTTCTCACGCAAAGGGGACAATCTTGTAGACCGTCCACACCGGCGATCCCGGATCCTATCCGTACCGGGCCAGACCGGACTCGTCAGCAGGCAGGCTCTTGGTGAATTGGTTGCTCATGATCCGGTAGAAGATGCCAGGCTCTTATCAGGGAACGAAACTTTGGTTCTGAATAAAAATCAGACTTTTGAGAGAGCCGATACCCTGGATGCCCTTGCACCTGCCCTCAACCTTGGAGCATGGCTTTTCGAACATGCCATTGCTGCAACAGCCAGGCCGTACCAGGGGGGAACCCTTTACTCGTTTGATCAATGCCCGTTCTCTGATGCCCATACTGATGGAGCATTTGCGATTCAGTTTGAAAGTGGCGCAATCTTTGCCGGATGTCATCATGATTCATGCGGAAGCGGAAGACAGCGATGGCCTGAACTTCGTGCAAAATATGAACCACAATATACTCCGCAATCCTCATCACCAACCCAGGCATCAAAACCCGATGTCGGGGCCAGACTGGCACAACTTCGATCCGAACGGATTCGGGCAAAATTCGATGCACAATCCCCTGAACCACTGATGGATCGGGTAAACCAGGATACGGGCGATACGCTGGTGCACGGGGAAGGGTCACCAGGCAGAGAGCCGGATCCGGCTATCGACCTCATCAGCGAACGTTCACGCGAGATACTCACCACCAGCGATCCGCTTGCATACCTGCTGGAAACCTTTGCTCAGTTCCATGAAGGAGATCAGATCGTTGCTGAATGTCTCCTCCATTCGCTGACTTCACGGTCGGTGATAAACAGTAAAGGGTTACATGTCTCAATTACCGGAGAGTCGGGAAAGGGAAAATCTCATGCAATTGAGATTGTGCATCCAGCATCGTGCAGAGAGACCGGAACACATCCGGGCCAAAAAGTGCCATGCTTTCATCATGATACTCTTCATGGAGAATCCGGATAATTTTCTTTGAACCTGACATTGTAGTGAGAATTCCAACCCGCTCTTCCCGGGTTACCAGTCCTTCTTCTTCCATTACTCCAAAAAAGGGTAAAATATAACTATGTGAAACATCCAGGCTTTTCGCCAGATTCCGGGTTGTGGGCAGGCGGAATTGTATTCCGGAGGGAGTGATAATGAGATTGATAGCCTGCTCATGAGCGAAAAAAAATTTCACCGCTGATGCAAAGATGAGATCAGATGATAGGGGTGTGGTGGTGATCACAATATCGGCCTATTTACAAGGTCAGTATTCAACTCATATTCAGGGACACCCGATGAAGACTATCAGGAAAAAGATTTAGTGTTTTTTCTTTTCTTCGTCAGGAACAGGTTCAAGGAAGACAAGTTCAGCTCCGACATCTTTGGCAATCATTTCGAGTTCGAGTTTTCGAAAATGTGTTGCTTCCACCTGTAATTGTCCGCCTACAATTGCAACAACCCGGTACTTTGGCTGCCGTACTCCTTCTCCCACTTTCTGGCGTTCTCGAGCGTAAATTTTCATGATTTTCTCCTGAAGCAAACTCTTGGACAACAAATGATATATCAGTTGGTTTGCGTATGATGTATTCAGTCATTCAACTATTTAGTTATTCCGGGGAACCCCCACGATAGACATGAGTTTCATGCCATCTTCACCTGATTTTTGCGGTTAATGCCCCTGAATATCGATGAAAAGAGGAACCAGACGCTCTAGGAAAAATCACCGATTCCCAGTTTCATCTGCCCATACATCTTCCCCGGGTTTCTCGCCTCAATATTGCCCTTGGAATATTCATCTAAATGGGCCTGCTCTTTTATCTCCAGTCGTTTCCCCCGGAGTGGTATCTTTCCTATCTGAAAGAAAAAATCTGCCTTTCCATCCAGCTCTAATAACCCCCGATCCATAATTGCAGTAATCAAAACCACCGGACCGCCTCGGCGAGCTCTGTTTTTGCACACTTCAGTAAATGCGAGAAGATCACCTGGTGTGTCCGGCCTGAACCAGGAGAGATGATATTCGATAAAGAGTATTGGTGATTCATCCCCCTCAATAACCCGCAATACCTCCTCGAAATGATGAATCTTCAGATGAACAAGTCGCTCGTGATGCTCATCTTTGAATTGGAGAAGGGGAACAAATGGATGATTATTCAGATAGGTAATCGGTCCTTTGGGATACCGTACCGGGATATTTTTCAGTTCTTTGTGAAATTCGGAATGTGAGGCCTGAATGACAGTGAATGCATTGGGAGGAATATTCCGGAGTGGATTGTCTGGGTCCCTCATGGATTAGGAGGTTGAATGAGTACTATATGAGGTTTAGGTACGCGGGGTGAAAGTGAACACATCAGTTCTCTGTCTCTCTTCATCTTCTCGGACCCGGTTACAAACATAAAATACCTCCTCCTACGCTTTCCCGATCAACCACCCGGAGTACTATCACGTCCACTTAAAAAAAGAATCAACCGAATCTTTCTTCGTCTCTGACAAGGTATGATGCATCCATTCCGGGAATCTGGTAATCTCCAGGGAGCACGATGGTGGTCAGCAACTGTCAGGAAAATGCGCCTTTTCTGTTGCATTTCCCGTCAGATACGGTGTTATGATAAGATTCGAGACAACCGCATATGCCATCCCTTCCCGAACTGCTAACCAAAAATCTTCGGTTCAGATGAATGTTCTCGCATCTCTTCATCTTTGGAAATGTTTGCCACCTATGAACCCTTTTTTTGGCATCTTCTCATGGGAAAAATCGCTCGGCACTAGCGCTTGAGAAATTTGTACCGCTCGTATAGAGAAAAACCGGAGGGCTTTCAGACTCTCCTGATTTCTTACCTCCTGATAACGAAGAAGTCAGGCGCAATACCTTTGATTATTGTATATGTGTTCCGGAATTTCTGTCAGAGATCCCGCATGTAAAAGCAGGAAGGTCAAAATCCAGAACATAATTCTTTTGCGTACTGACGAGCACGCACTCCAGATATACCAGAGGAAGAGTATTCCGGATAAAGCACTGATATACCGGCCCGGATAATTCAGTAAGAAGAAATAAAAATATGTAAAACTGACCCCTCCCCCATATCTGATTTTCACAACAGATTCCCAAAACCAGGGGAGATTTGAACCTCTTCTGGCAATTGACAGAAATCAAAAGGGATAAATACCATCTAACAAGATGTATTTCTAAGCCTATTCAAATTTCTGTGTGGTTTTTGTGTAGGCAATTAGTGAAGGTGTGACTAAACTATGGTATTTCATCCACCAGTGCAAATCATTGCAAAAGGAGCAGGAGCAGGGAAGTATAAGACAGGCCTAGAGTGGTGGAACATGATTCTCAGGGGCTTTATGTCCGGAGCATACATCGCCATGGGAGGAGCCCTGGCAACTGTCTGTTCAACCGGAGTAGCTGACAACCTGGGAGACGGTTTTGGCAGACTCATTCTCGGAGCAGTGTTCCCTGTAGGACTTATTATCACCGTCCTTACCGGCGCAGAACTCTTTACTGGCGACGCAATGCTCGCCCCCCTCGCAGCATTTATCCACAAAATCAGCTGGATGTCCGTTTTCAACCTCTGGATTTGGGTGTATATCGGTAACCTCCTTGGGTCCATATTCTATGCGTATATCATGGCAAATGGTCCGTTTGTGAGCTTTAATGCAGCAGGTGCAGCAACCGTCAACGCATTTGGTATAACAGCGATTAAAATCGGTATTGCCAAAGTCAGTTACGTTGGAGTAGCAGGTATGTGGTCAGCTCTTCTGAAGGCAATCGGATGTAACTGGCTGGTCAACCTTGCAATCTTACTCGGTATCTGTGCAGATGATGCAATTGGGAAGTTCTTCGGAATCTGGTTCCCGATCATGGCCTTCGTTTCAACCGGATTTGAACACTGTGTTGCAAATATGTACTTCATTCCTGCCGGTATTATGACTGCAGGATATCTGAGTGCAGAGCAGATCGCAACGATCACTCCGGCAAAACTCGAAACCCTGAACTATGTCACCATGTGGACCAACAACGTCATCATCGTCACTATTGGAAACATCATCGGTGGCCTTCTCTTTGTTGGTATCATATACTGGATCGCATTCAAGAAAGAGATCGAGGCACTCGAATAACCCTTTCTTTTTTTTTATAATGCAGATCCGTTCACTGCCAGTTAAACCATCAGCTCTTCATCTTGCCGTCTTTGGTTTTTTTGCTCTCTTCGTTGCCTGGTACATTGTCTCCACCAAAGATCCACGAATTCTCATCTGGGCCGGACCTACGCTCATCTTGCTTCTCATCATTCCGATGCTGCTCAACTACATGAGTCAGAAGGAATACGAGGGACTTATCCCGGTCTACGAAGCGGAAGCGAGAACGGTAAAGATCCGCGAGATAACAGACAAAATGATGTCAAAACCCATTCGGTTTGAAGCAGTAGTTGATGAAGTCAGATTCAAATCGCTGAACCGGCCACATTTCATTGTAGGAGACAGGACTGGAACCATTACTGTAAAAATGTTTACCACCCCCCGGGAAGATGTGAAATCCGGAGATGTTGTGGAGGTTCTCGGTCAGGTTATTCATCGGTATATCGTTGCTGGTGATCCTATTGTCAATGGTGTCGGAATCCGGGTAGTCACCAGACGCAGCCCGAAAGAATCAGCAAAAAAGTAACAACCCAGACACTGGGTAACTCAGGCTCTTTTCTTCTCGCTTTTTTCATTTCACCCTCTTGCGACTATGTCTATGCGCATTTTCCTAATTTTTTGAATTTACTTTTTGAACAAAATAAGTAAAATTATTTGATCAACCCCCCTCAATTTCCACCACAAATCACCAAATATCAGTGTAATATAACAAGACTTATCTTGACTGATATACCAGATGTAATATTGAGGGACCGTTTATGGAAATTACGTATGTTCAAACGACATGCCCGTATTGTGGCACCGGCTGTTCGTTTAACCTTGTAGTAAAGGATGGAAAAGTCCAGGGAACCGCCCCCTATCACCGCTCACCGGTGAATGAGGGGAAAGTGTGTCCAAAAGGACTCTATGCACATGAATTCATCAATTCAGAGGATCGTCTCACCAAACCCCTGATTAAGAAAGACGGGAAGTTTGTTGAGGCATCCTGGGATGAAGCACTCAAACTCATCGCCGAGAAGTTCAAGTCATACAAGCCTGATGAGTGTGCCTGTCTGGCATCTGCACGAGTGTCTAACGAAGATAACTATGCAATGATGAAGTTCGCCCGTGGTGTACTCAAAACCAAGCACATTGATCACTGTGCCCGGTTATGCCATGCATCCACGGTTGCCGGCCTTGCTGCAATCTTCGGCTCTGGTGCAATGACCAACACCATTGGTGACATTGCTCAGGCAAAATGTGTCTTTATCATCGGTTCCAACACGTTTGAAAACCACCCCCTGATTGGCCGCCGGATTATGCAGGCAAAGGCAAACGGGGCAAAGGTCATCTATGCAGACCCCCGTCTTACTCCGACTGGCAAGCAGGCTGACCTCTATATGCAGTTCAGATCCGGTTCTGATGTCTGCATTCTCAACGGTCTGATGCAGGAGATCATCAGAAACGGCTGGGAAGCAAAAGAATTCATCGAGAAGCGGGTTGCAGGATATGAAGACCTGAAAGCAGAGGTAATGAAACCTGAATACAGCCTTGAAAGTGTCTCATCCGTATCAGGCATTCCTGTTGATCAGCTCAAAACTGCAGCAGAATGGATTGCAAAATCCGGAGCAACCGCAATTCTGTACTCCATGGGTATTACCCAGCACACCACCGGTGTTGACAACGTCAAATCAATCGGTCACCTCCAGATGCTCACCGGAAACCTCGGTCGCCCCGGAACAGGAGTCAATGCACTTCGTGGTCAGAACAATGTGCAGGGTGCCTGTGACATGGGATGTCTGCCGGTTGTATACACCGGATACCAGAAAGTCATCGACGAAGCGGCAAACAAGAAGTTCGCCGATGCATGGAAGTTCAAGGACGGCATTGCAAAGGGAGAGAACGGATACGAAGTTACCACCCTGATGAATGTCCTGACTGACAAGCCAGGTGAGGTAAAGTGTCTCTTCATTATGGGTGAGAACCCGATGATCTCAGACCCTGACCTGACACACGTTGAGCATGCACTCAAAAATGTCGAATTCATGGTCGTCCAGGACATCTTCCAGAATGAGACCTCTGCATTTGCAGATGTAATCCTCCCGGCAGCATGCTATGCAGAGAAGGATGGAACCCAGACCAGCACCGAACGCCGTGTTCAGATGTGGAGAAAAGCTCAGAACCCACCCGGAGAAGCAAAGGGAGACTGGGAAATTATCGCATCCATCGCAGCAGCAATGGGATATGGCGACCAGTTTGCATGGAAAACTTCTGAAGAAGTATTCAATGAGATCGCTTCCGTTACGCCCTCATATGCAGGTATGACCTATGAGCGGCTCAATAAGCCCGAAGCACTCCACTGGCCCTGCCCAACCAAAGAACACCCGGGAACCCCGATTCTCCATGGAGAGCGGTTTGGAACACCGGATGGAAAAGGCATTATGTCTGCCATCCCGTACAAACCCGCTACCGAAGTTCCTGATGCAGAATTCCCATTCATCCTCACCACCGGCCGCAGCATCTGGCAGTGGCACACCGGCACGATGACCCGCCGGTCAGAGAACCTTGAGCGGGAAGAGCCAACCGGCTGGGTTGAGATCAATGTCGATGATGCCAAAGCACTTGGAATCAAAAACGGGGAAATGGTCAAAGCAATCAGCCGCCGTGGTGAGATCCAGATCACTGCCCGGGTGACCAAGGATATCATGAAGGGTGTCATGTTCATCCCATTCCACTATGTAGAATGTGCAGCGAACATGCTGACAATCAATGCCCTTGATCCTATCGCGAAGATTCCGGAGTCAAAGGCCTGTGCTGTGAAGATTGAGAAGATCCAGGGGGCCTGAATATGGTAGCAAAAGGCGAGATGCTCTACGCATGGGCAAAAGACGCAGATATCCTGAAGAAAGGTGAATGTGGAGGAGCAGTAACCGCACTCCTCAAGCACGCTCTTGAGAGCAAGTATGTTGATGCAGTTCTTGCAGTTCGGAAAGGGGCAGACGTATATGATGCAGTTCCTGCATTCATCACTGACCCGGCAGAAGTCATCACCACTGCCGGTTCCCTTCACTGTGGTACTCTGCTGCTCCCAAAGATCCTGAAGAAGTATCTTGACGGAGTAAAAGACATGAAGATCGCAGTAACCTGCAAGGGTTGCGATGTCATGGCATTTTACGAGCTGGCAAAGCGGAACCAGATCAACCTTGACAACGTCGTTATGATCGGTGTCAACTGTGGAGGATCTGTCAGCCCGGTAGCAGCCCGGAAGATGATCTCTGAAAAGTTCGGCGTTGACCCGGATCTCGTTCACAAGGAAGAGATCGACAAAGGCCAGTTTATCATCGAGTATGAAGGCGGTCACAAGGGAATCAAGATCGACGAACTCGAAGATGAAGGATATGGTCGCCGTTCCAACTGCCGCCGCTGTAAGATGAAAATCCCACGGGGAGCAGATCTTGCCTGCGGTAACTGGGGAGTAATGGGCGATAAGGCCGGAAAAGCTACGTTCATTGAAGTCTGCTCTGAGAAGGGAGCTGCACTTGTATCTGCAGCAGCGGCAAAAGGGGCAATTGAGACTGCAGCACCAGAACCCAAAGGAATTGAGATCCGGGGCAAAGTTGAGAAGGCAATGCTCAAGCTCGGAGATGAGTGGAGAGAGAAAGACTTCCACTCACTCAGCACCGGCAAGGAGCGGCTCAAGACCATCATGGACGAGAGTTCACGGTGCATCAAGTGCTATGCCTGTATCGATAACTGTCCAATCTGCTACTGTGTCGAGTGTTCAACCAAAAAGCCCTGGTATATTACTCCGGGAATGGTTCCCCCAGGGTTTATGTTCCACCTGATCCGGTTTGCACACATTTCAGACTCCTGTATCAACTGCGGGCAGTGTGAGGAACTCTGTTCCATGGATATCAGAAACGCCCTCTTCATGCATGCACAGCAGGTAGAGATCGAGAAGATGTTCAAACACACTCCGGGTCTTGATATGACTCCTCCAATCCATGCACTTGCTGAAGAGAGAGCAGAAAGAGCACGGCTTGACGCGACCGGCACCGATTCAATCTACACAAATATCTTTATCGAAGAATAACCTTCATTTATTTACCAGCCTTCCCTTTTTTTCGGTTTGGGACCCGGTAAAAAAAAGGGAAGACTGTAGATAAAGCCGGTGCCTGAAAAAGGGATAAAGACGTAGGATGAAAAACCTGTATCGATTTCTTTTTTATTTTATTCGATTTTTACGAAATTCTGATCATCCCTGAGCCTGGAGATCAGTTACATCCTGGATGATCCCGTCAATGCTCACCACCTGACCCGAATCATCAGAAACCGGGCGTCCCCGCTCAATCATGGTTCTGACCCGGCCCTGTTTATCGATGATCCGGTACTGGAGATCATAGGGTTCTCCGGAGATGATCGCGTTCATCTTTGTCTGAATAACCTGATCTTTCTCTTCTGCGAGGATCAACGGAATCAGAGAACTGATCTGACCACTCGCAAGTTCATGAACGGTATACCCGGTGAGGGTCTCAAAATGATCATTATAAAACTCCACATCAGAGTCAGAGAGGGAGATACGAAACACAATTCCGGGAATATTCTGAGCTAATGTCCGGAACTGGCGTTCGCTGCGGGCAAGGGCTTCTCTAGACTGAAAACGCACAATAGCACTCCCGATAAGGGATGCAGCAATTTCCATGGCATAGATCTCTTTTTTACTCCAGACCCGCTCGAATTTACTCTCCAAAAATCCGACGGCGCCCCTGATCACTCCATCAATGATCACCGGCACAAGAAGAATGGAAGCAATACCGGCATTATCAAAGACCATCTGTTCTTCAATTGGGAGATTTTTCACCAGCCGAAACGCGCTTCTGCCTTCTGCCACCAGGGAGTTGATAATGGGATACGAGATCGAATATTCCTCAAAGTACCCTTCATAAAACCGTGAATACGCATATGAATACAGTTCAGAGAACCACGAATCCCTAAAAGAAACCGATGAATGTGCAGGTCTTCCAGCCTTGTTTTCAAACAGACAGATCCCACTGACATCAGCAGCTTCACCGATCAGTTGTATGGTCCGGGATACACAATCTTCAAAAGAAGAAGACTGTAAAATATTGGCTCCTGCCTGACTAATTGCCTCAAATATCTCATTTTGTCGCTTGATCTCAAGTTCCATAAGTTTCCGGGCAGTAATATCCCGGAGGGTCTCTATCGCACCGATCACATTTCCATGGATATCATAGAGGGGAGCTGCTTTTATCCAGAACCAGGTGAGAACACGGGTTACCGGGTTTCGTGTCTGGATATCCACCATGATGGTATCACCATCGATGACCGGATTTTTGTACCGGGTGAGAATCGCCGGATCCCGGCTGAGAATATAATCTGCAAGAACCGGAGTACCTTTTCCGTAAAAGGCATGAGCATGGGCATACCCGGATTTTCCCACGATCTCATTCTTGGGAATTCCGGTTAGATCTTCCAGTTCCCGATTCCATGCAGTAACGACACCTTTCGTATCCAGAACAAACACGGGGTCAGGAAGAAATTCCAGAATGGATTCGAGTCTGAGAAGAGCTTCCTGAATTTCTGCTTCAATGAGTCTTCGCTCGGTGATATCCCGGGCGATAGCGAGGGCGACCGGCTGGTCCTGAAGCATGAAGAGATGCACGTTCACCTCTACCGGAAGTATGGACCGATCTTTTCGGAGAAGGTCGATCTCAAAGAATGCATGTTTACTTTCTAAAAAGGATGAGGTGATCTCATGGAACTGGATTATATCATCTTCCTGCAGAAAATCCTGAACAGACAGACTGAATAATTCCTGTTGGGTGTACTGGATCATCTGGCAGGCATTATTATTCATCTCCAGTGAAGTGATACCGGTGAGATCGGCAGTAAGCCCCATGAGAATGATCCCATCCTTGGCACTCTGAAAAAGCCGTCGGTACTTTTCTTCACTGAGTGCAAGCCGGACTTCTGATTCCAGCCGCTCGGTGATGTCACGCCAGACCGAGATATAATCCTTAATCTCTCCGGTTTCTGAGAAGTGGGGAGTAGTAGTCGTTTCAAACCATATCCAGTCTCCTTTCAGATTGCGAAAACGGAAAGAAGAAGGAGGCCGGTGCATGTTTCCGGTTATCTCCCTGAGTTCTTTCTGCAGCGTGAGGAGATCGTCAGGGTGGATAAATTCTGCATAGTTATGCCCGACAATCTCTGTTGAAACAAAACCGGTCAGCATGCCGCATGCCGGGGATACGTAGGAGATGATTCCCTGGACATCCCACCTGATGATAATATCCCTGACACTCTCCGTGATAAGCCGCAGGTTTGACTCATTTATCCGGATTGCTTCGAGGAGGGTATGTTTCTCAGTGATATCCTCCCCATTGATGACAAGAGCCGGCCGCTCCTGAAAAAAGGAGACCGATGAGATGGTGAAGAGATAGGTTCGGGAGGTATGGTCATGAACAATGCTGGTCTCAAAGGATCGGGTCTCTCCGGCACTGACAATCCGTATCTCCTGGGGGAAGATAGACCCAAAGAGTCTGTCCAGTTGCAGTGATTCAATGCTGAGTCCGATCACGGATTCATACGACGACTCGATTAATCGGAGAAACGTATCATTGACCCACCGGATGGTCAGGTCAGTGTTCAGAATGATCAGAATGTGCGAGGAAAAATTGAGTAGTGATGATTCAGGTTTGATATCTGAAAGATAGTATTTTTTCTTCTGTCCATGTTCCCGCATCTCCAGGCGGCCAGAGAGAACCAGACTGTCGAGGTACCGGGCGACGGTATGACGATGATGACCGCACAACTGAGAGACTTCGGAAATACTCAGATACTTCTTTCCCTGGTCAAAAGCCGAGAGTATGTCTTCAAAGATGTGGGTATTCCGGGATGCCATAAGGTTTTTCCTTGGTTATATATGTTAGGTAATTGGACACCAGAGTAACAGGACAATTGTTTTTGGAAAATGTAAACCTTCTGCTCGGTGGAGAGAGCAAATACCGAAACCCAACTAATATGCTCACATCAGAAGGAAGGGAATAGAGATGGTATTGAAATCCCCATCTGTTCCATCGATATCTCTGAGCCTGTTGGATTTACCGGTTTGGTTCCTGGTAATTATCACTCCCTGATTAAACTTGCATCATCCGGATTCGGAAACCCTCCGAATGGATCCTCTGGGAAAATGAATTTCAAACCGCACTCCTTCTCCCGGAATACCCGTCTCACAGATGGTAATCCCGGTAACCGACAGGATCTCTTCGGATAGGAACAGACCGTGACTTGCAGAAAGCCCATATTCATGAGAGAATATCATCTTCTTATCTGACGTCGGAATACCGACACCATCATCCTCGTAGATCAGAACCAGAACTCCATCCCGATCCTGAATACTGAACCGGATGAGTTTGGTTGTCTTCCCATGGCGAATGGAATTGTCTATCAGCTCAGAGAATACCTTCTCAATGAGGGGGTACGCATTGATCTGGACACCCTCCGGAATCCGGCAATCAATTCGTATACTTCCCTGTGGCACTTCGTGAGCTGCATTTTTCACAACTGTCTGGAGATCCATCCATTTTGGAGACTGAACTACCGGGTCAAGGGTTTCACTCGTCACTCTGACAACATTGAGCGCCTTTTCAATGAGTTCATAGGCTTTCTTGAAACTCATCCCTTCATCCATATGCCGTGCTGCATATTCTCCACGGATCTTCTCAAGATTATGATGAACTGAGCTGAGCTGGGTGAGGAGAATATGGTGGATGATGCTTCCCATGTACTGGAATTTTTTATTCGATCGCACGAGCGCAGTTTCGAGTCGGCCACGTTCGATATTTTTGTGGTGCAACTCTTCATTCGCGACCTTCAGATCAGATACTGCCTTTTGCAACTGGGCATTCAGATAGTGTAACCGTTCGTCTGCAACCTGCAGTTCACAGTTATTTTTAATTGCAGTATCATAGGTTGAGAGGAGAATATTGAGGATCTGCACCCTGCCGGATCGGATACGGAAATGGTGATTCGCAAACGTTACACTCAGAGGAGCGCAGGATTGCTCATCAGCAGCCTGTTGAACAGACTGGATTGTACTCGTAATCCGGGAGTAGATACACGTAGCATCATATGGTTTGATAATAAAATTATCCGCCCCAAACTCAAGAGCCTTAATGACATCAGCCGGATTATAGAGATACGTGACCAGTATTACCGGAGTCTTCTGAATGTCAGGGTCTTCTTTAATTCGCCGGCATAATTCATATCCATCCATCGGGGACATGATGACATCAGTAAGGACGATATCCGGCCGTTGCTCTTTTACCAAAGAAAGACCCTGGGGACCATCCTCTGCGAGAACCACCTCATGTCCTCCCTTTTCCAGAATATATCTAAGGGATTCAGCCTGAGTGCGGTTATCCTCCACAACCAGGATTTTCAGTGCAGCTTGCTCAGTCATCTATCCATCCACGTTCACTGATCTTCTATCTCATTAGGGAAGTTGCATCTATTAAGGTAATCGGGAATTGATATTCTCCCCATAAAAAGGAGGGACGATGAAACGAGAAAATGGTGAGGTGTGCTTGCACAAGAGCAAAAAGTAGTGTGTGGTTTGAATATGGTATTTTATATGACGGAAGGAACTGCAGAGGGGTGCATCATTTCAGTCTCGGAGATCCCTTCAAAGACACCGACTGTCTTGATTACGAGGTTATTTTTCTTTGCCTCTGCAATCAGATTTCTGGATTCCTTGCTGACCCCATTGGAGAGGACGAGGAGATGAGTTCCATATTCAGTCATGCGGGTATCTCTGACCATACCTGCTGCGTTCAGGTCATCCTGCCAGTTTGGAGCGAATTCCTTGTACTTGAGGCCTTTTGACTCGGCGTACATCTTGGCGATCATATCAACACCTGTAGATCCACCAGCGACAATCTCTTTGACTGCTCCGATTTCTGCGATGTACTTGTTGATTTCTGCAAATACTGCATCTTTGCGGTTACAAGTCCGGATTCCGGAGACGATTAATTTTGCCATGATAATTTTCCTGTCCCTGCACTTGACAGACCTTGAGAGTTAGCACAGATGAACACTGAATGTTGCAATTAGGGTGATATAACTCCGATTTCATGGGAGGCCCAATACATTGGTATTAAATATGGTGGTTGGACTCAACAGATGGTTAGGCGAAGAAATGTGAAAAAAAAGACAGGAAGAGATCGGCTTATTCCTTATGGAGGGGTTTTCCCGGATCTACTACTTCCAGTTTGGCATCAGATATCCGGTAATACAGGCCGACGACACGGAGTTTTCCTGCACGTTCTGCGTCCCTGACTACTTTATAGGTCCGGAGGTGTTTGAGTTGAAGTCTGACATTCTCAATTTCCAGATTGGTCTGCCATTTTTTTGCCTCTGCCGGATCTTCAGGAAGAGCTGACTGTTCAGATACCTGGGCGAGAGCCGGTTGTGCATGGCGGAGCCAGCCGGGAATCAGGGTATCCTCACCGCAATGACGGTGTGCCAGAGCCTTCATTGCTCCACATTCTTCATGGCCACATACGACTAACGTGTCGATCTTGAGGTGATCAATCCCGTATTCAAGAAATGTTCCCACATTCCAGTCACCCGGAGGAACGATATTCCCGATGTTACGGTGAACAAATATCTCACCGGGTTTGGCGTGACAGGTGATCTCCGGGGCTACCCTGGAGTCACAACACCCAATCATCATCACATGGGGATTCTGACCCTTGAGGAGTTCCTGATAGTATTCAATATTCTCCTCGTACTCACACTCGACAAAGTGATTATTTCCTTCTAATAATTTTTCTATTCCCATAATCGACCCCACACAAGTCGGTTACAAAGACTTCACCCTTCACGGTTAAAAAAAGATCCGTATTGATTTCAAAGGTTTTCCTCCTCTGGATCCAGGAAATAAAAAATCCTTGGCAATATATTTCTCCATGTATTTTGGGAGTCCACAATAACAGGATATATATACATCAATAAAAGGTCAATTTTCAGAGATCGTTGTGCGCTTAGTCTGACGGGGATGTAATCCACAAAGTGCATCGCCCATAATTCTGGGATCTCAAAAATCAGATGACGAGCCTTTGAGCATACTATATAAATCCACCAGCTATGGCCGGGTATCCAGGAAAAAAAGGGCCAAATAGGTTACCTATACATGGATTTTGAGAAAATATGGTGTGAAGTTCGTGATTGATTTATTTCAGGCGATGGTTTGCATGCAACAGTTCTTGACATCATCTCTATTCTATTCAGGTTCATCCCGGCAATTGCAGCGATATCTCCTTCCCGCAAAACCGGTAACTCAGGCCCTGACATCCCGCTGATTCATACGTGATTTTTATGACTGACCTTTTCCTCATACCGGTATTTCTTCTTCTTATTGCAGGTGGGCTTCCGATTCTCCTTTCCGGTAAAAAGGGGTGGACCTGGTGCTCTCTCATCCAGGGATGCTCCGGGATCCTCATCATTCTCCTCTCGCTCCTCTGTATTATCCTAAATGAGACCCGGGAAATTCTTCAGACCTCTCTGACCTCCTTTTATCCCATCATATTAGGAGTTGACCGGCTCTCTGCAATATTTACGTTACTTCTGGGAACACTGGCACTGGCAGTCAGTTGTTACACCCCATCATACCTCTGTCACTTCCATGGAGAACGGAGAAAGGATCTCCTCTGCTGCCTGATTCCTCTCTTTCTTGGAAGTATGTACCTGGTTCTCCTGTCCCGGACTACCTTTACCTTCCTGCTCTGTTGGGAGCTGATGGCAATTGTCTCTTTCTTCCTGGTGTTTATCGAATTTGAAGAGGAGAATACCAGAAAAGCTGCATTCTTTTATTTTGCCATGACCCAGCTATCGACGGTCTGCATTTTTCTCAGCCTTATCAGTCTCTATCTGATCACGGGCTCATTTCTTTTTCCCTCCAATATATCCGCCTCCACCCTTCCGGGAGCAGGGGCATGTATTCTTCTCTTTCTTGGCGTTGCGATAAAAGCCGGAGTAATTCCCTTTCATAAATGGCTCCCTCATGCCCATCCTGCTGCACCATCACCAGTTTCTGCCCTGATGTCTGGTATGATGCTAAATACTGCTCTCTATATGCTCTTTCGGGAGGTTACTCAGTTTTTTGCCATAGACATCAATATCGGGATCCTTATCCTCATTTTCGGATGTCTCACTGCAGTGCTTGGAGTCATTTATGCGGTGAAAGAGCAGGATCTCAAAGGCCTGCTCGCGTATTCATCCATTGATAATACCGGAATCATTCTGATAGGGATCGGACTGTATGCAATACTGACTTCTCTGGGCCATGTGGATGCCGGAATGATGGCACTTCTCGGTTCACTCTTTCATGCATTCAGCCACGGTCTCTTTAAAGGACTCCTCTTTCTTACTGCAGGATCGGTGAATCAGGCTACCGGGACAAGAAATATTGATGAGCTCGGAGGTCTGCTTGTCCGAATGCCCTGGACTGGGGGATTATTCTTTGTCGGGGTATTGGCAATCTCTGCTCTTCCCCCTTTCAACGGATTTGTTGGAGAACTCCTTATCTACCAGGCACTCCTTGCCGGAATGGAGCAGGGAGAGCCACTCCTTCAGGTTATTCTTCTCCTTGCCCTATCGCTCTTTGGTCTGACCGGAGCCCTCACTGCAGTCTGCTTTGTCAAGGCATTTGGTCTTACGTTTCTGGCTTTACCCAGAACTTCAAAAGCATCTCATGCCCATGAGGTTCCCGTTATGATGAGGATAGGGCCTGCAATCCTGGTGATTCCCTGTGTCCTCACGGGAGTATTCTCATCACAAATCCTCACCTTTCTTGGATATCCTGGATATTTACCGGATTTATGTACACTCTCTCTCTTGTTACTCGGAACTCTGGCAATCACTTATGCAGCCGTGTATACTTTTGCATCCCGTCAGACACGGATCTCAATCACCTGGGGTTGTGGAATGAATACTCCGACAGATCGGATGGAATATACGGGTTCAGGATTTACTGAGCCGGTCGTTCGAATATTTGGACCATTATACCGGACACGGGTAGACATTACCAAGCAGTATTATGATCAAGGGAACTGTTTTGTCAGGGATGGAAGAGCAGACCTCACTCTGATGAAGTTCTTTGAAGAATATCTCTATATTCCGATAGCCAGGTCCATTGACGCCTATGCAGTAAAGATCGCCGGTTTGCAGAACGGACAGGTAGACCGGTATGTTCTCTATGTCTTCCTGACGGTAATTGCGCTGATTCTATTCATTGGGTGGCTCGCATGAACCTTGATTCGATTCTTTACGCATTGATCAATGTGGGAGTCGTTCTTCTCATATCCCCATTGTTCATGACTCTTATCAAAAAGGTAAAAGCCCGTATTCAGCGAAGAGCAGGTCCTCCCCTTCTTCAGGGATATTACAACCTTGCCAAATTATTCAGAAAAGAAGTGATATACTCCGATTATTCCGGTTTCATCTCACGAGTTGCCCCATATGCATCCCTTTCCATCCTGATTGTTGCAACACTCATGGTACCGATCATTCTCATCCCCGGTGAGACACTGGTTACCGGAAACATCATTATATTCCTGTACCTTCTCGCATTTACCCGGTTCCTGCTTGCCTTACTCGGGCTTGATGCCGGGAGCACCTTTGGAGGAATGGGAAGTTCACGCGAGATGAGCCTTTCCGCAGTGATTGAGCCCACAACTATCGTCGTATTTGCGGCGATGGCATATGTGCTGGGGTCACTCTCAATCCCGGAAATGTTTCGCTACGCGATGATCATTCCAATCGGGATGAGTCCGACGATCATTCTTCTCTCGATATCACTCTTTATCCTGATAATTGTCGAGACCGGAAGAATACCCGTAGACAATCCGGAGACCCATCTTGAACTGACCATGATTCATGAAGGAATGCTTCTGGATACATCAGGGAGAAATCTTGCGCTTTTTGAACTCTCCCATGCAGTAAAGCAGACACTCCTGATGGCTCTCCTCATCAATATCCTCATTCCTATTGGGATAACCGAATCAATTTCGGTAGCAGCTTTGGTGATTGGATTCATCCTCTTCGCACTCAAAGGAGCGGGTCTTTCGATCCTTATCGGAGTAGTTGAGTCATCGGTTGCAAAAATGCGATTTTTCAGGCTACCAAGCCTCTTTATGATGGCCTTCTTCTTTTCGGTACTTACCATCTTCAGTGAGGTAATGGTATGATACCGGCTGATCTGGCAACATCATTGCTACGGATATGTCTGATTTTCGTTCTTATATCAGCAGCATTCCTCCTCTCTACCCGGAGTCTCTCCTCACTGGTGAATACGTATGCAGCCCAGTCGTGCATATTAGCCATCATAGCCCTTCTCCTCGTGGTGATCGAGCACAAAAGTATCCTTGTGCTGATCGCTGCAATAACCCTTGGATCCAAGGTGATCCTTATCCCCTGGTTCATTCGGATGATCCAGCTCCGGATATCTATCCGTCAGGATATGCAGTTCCGGTACCTGCAACCTGCGAGTGCCCTCATGGTGAGTATTCTGCTGATCCTGCTTGTGTATGTCTGCTTTTCCCGTGCTTTGAAGGATTTGTATACCGATAACAGTTTATTCTTCCTCGGCTCGGTCATTGGTGTCTCCCTCATGCTGATGGGGCTGATGGCCATCTTCACCCGTCAGCTTGCCATCACCAAGGTTATCGGATACCTCTCCATGGAGAATGGGGTCCTTCTCTTTGGATTATTTGTCACTGAACTTCCCTTTATCACGGAATTTGTTATCATGGTAGATCTCATCATTCTGATTCTGCTCACGACCATTCTCACCGTTGGTATGGATTCAAGCATCGAAGCGTATATGAGTCGACTGAAAGAATTCCATATTTGGTCAGATGAAGAGGTGAGCCCATGATTATGGAGTTATTTCCCATCATCACCCTCGTGATTCTGCTCCTTCAGGTAGTCCAGCATACACACCGTGGATTGAGTTTTCTTGGTGTCTGCCATTCCGCACTCTCCCTGATCCTGACTGTGGTACTGGTAGTATTCCCTGATCTATGGCCTTCAGATTCCGCGTTCTTCATGATCGATCATCTGAACCTGTTTCTGATGCTCATCACTGGAGTGATATTCACTTGTGCAAGTGTCTATGCAGTCGGGTATATTGACGGACTGATAAAAACCGGCGATCTGAACCGGAGAAGTCTGCGAATTTTTTATCTGGGCTATTCACTCCTTCTTCTTGCAACAACTATGGCGTTGTTCGCACCGAATATGGCACAGTTCTGGATATTTGCCGAGCTGACTACGGTCTTCTCTGCACTGCTCGTTGCCATCCTTGCCGTGAAAGATACTATCGATGCATCCCTGAAGTACATCTTTGTCTGCTCCACTTCGATGCTCTTTTCATTTATCGGAATTATTTTTCTCTTTGAACTGATGAGGCATGAAACCGGCACCGGAACTCTTGACTGGAAGATCCTGCTTGCAGAAGCTTCCCAGTGTGACAGCCGTATGCTGGGTATCGCATGCATCTTTTTCTTTATCGGATTTGCGGCAAAATCGGGAATCGTTCCCCTGCATACCTGGCTTCCTGAAGCACATGCGAAAGCACCATCAGCCGTGAGTGCCGTGTTATCAGGAGTTATTCTCAATATCGGGATCTATGGGATTCTCCGGATGATGGGGATAATTCATCAGACCAGTATTGCCGAGCAAACCGCCTTGCTTCTTCTCTTCTTCGGGGTACTCACGATCTTTGTTGCCTGTTTTTCGATGCTCAGACAGACCGGTGTAAAGAAACTAATCGCCTTCTCATCAATTGAGAATATGGGCTTTCTTCTTCTGGCCTGTGGGATTGGAACGCCACTTGCAATCTTCTGGATGCTCTTTCATATGATGGGGCATGCGTGTATCAAATCCAGCCTCTTTTTATCTGCCGGAATTCTTCACCGACAATATCATTCATTATCTCATACCGGGGAAGACCACATTGCGGATCTCTTTTCGCTCCAGCCCTTTGCTGCTGTTTCCTGTATCATTGGCTGTGTGGCGATCGTCGGAACTCCCTGCTTTCCGCTCTTCCTCTCCAAACTTGGTATTCTCCTGGAAGCGGGAAAACTTTCTTTCTATCTCCCCAGTATCATCCTCCTGCTCTTTGCGATTGCAACAGCCGCAATTTTCCGGTTCATCCTGAAGATGATAGGAGAAAAATACTCTGATACGCAGAGACCGCTTCCCTATATCGCCCCCGGGTGGATGAAAGTGCCCATCGTAGTTCTTTTGATTCTTTCCCTGGGTACAGGGGTTGTGATGGTACCTGGCGAAGAAGCATTTCTCCTGGCTGCGGTGAACGATATTGGAATGAGTGGGATGGGATTATGAGCGAAAATAATCACCCTTGCCAACTGATACGCACCGATCAGACCGCCCAATACTTTCTGGTTCCAGATTCAGCTTTTGAAATGTCTATCCGCAGACACAAGGATGAGGAGCATATGCTCATCTCCATCTTTGCAGTTGAAGAGTTTTTGGGATCTAATGAGCTGAATATTCTCTATGTCTTTGAAAACAGGAGTTCTCCTCTCTTTGAAATTCTGATTATTTCAAGAGTCCGGGGGGATTTTATTGGGCCGCCGTCAATTGCCAGGGTATTCCCCTCAGCAAACCTCTTTGAACGTGAAATTGCTGACAGTTTTGGTATTGCCTTTCCGGGAGCATATGATACCCGAAGGTTGTATCTGCATGAGTCATATCCTCAGAATTTTTACCCACTCCGAAAGGGAGTTCCAAACCAGTTCCCGGGAGAAGGGGAGCAGGCAGAGTGGTATCAATTCAAAGAGATCCAGGGAGAGGGAGTATTTGTTGTTCCGGTCGGTCCGGTTCATGCCGGGATTATTGAGCCCGGACATTTCCGGTTCAGTGTTATTGGTGAAACCATTGTCAATCTGGAGATACGACTTGGATTTCTTCACCGGGGCGTGGAAAAACTTGCAGAAGGAAGAGTTCCTTCTGAAGGAGTGAGCATTGCCGAGTCAATATCCGGTGATGAGTCGGTTGTGAATGCCTGTGGATTCTGCAGTGCAGTCGAGCAGATCTGTGGGGTATCAGTTCCCTCCCGGGCGATGTACATCAGGGGGATACTCCTTGAGCTGGAACGGGCCTACTCACTTATATCAGATCTTGCAGGTATGGTGACTGACATTGCACATCCTGCTTCAGCAAGCCAGCTTCATATGCTGAGAGAGACACTCCAGCGTCAGGCGGATTTCCTTACCGGATCCCGGTTTATGAAAGGGAGTATCTGTATTGGAGGGGTAAGACAGGATATCTCAAAATCGTCCATGGATGAACTGTTCAAAACAGCTGGAAAGATTGAACGGGAACTTCAGAGGATTTGCAACTGGATATTAGGAATATCCACGGTGATTGATCGTTTTGCCTCAACCGGGCTTATCCGGGTGGACCTCATAAGCGCCCTGTCCCTCTCCGGGCCGGTAGCACGGGCCTGCGGATCGAACGCTGATGTCCGGATGGATCATCCATACGGTATCTACCGGGAGCGACCTTCACCGCTGAATTTTGTAGTTGGAGGCGATGTCCTTGCCAGGTTTACTCTGAAATATCAGGAGGTACTGGGGGCACTCCGATATATTCAGGAACTCATCGTTTTTTTACCTGAAGGACCAGTCATCTGTCCTGTGGCGCTATCGGATGGCTATGCTCTCGCCACACTCGAATCTCCTCGTGGAATGACGATGCACTGGGTGTTGATTCAACAGGGAAAAATCGCCAGATATAAAGTCCGGACCGCGTCATTGTGCAACTGGTATGCCATTGAACATGCGGTAATTGGTAATATTGTACCAGATTTCCCTCTGATCAATAAAAGTCTGAACCTCTCTTATGCAGGAACTGATCTGTGAGAATTATGTTTGAAATTGTAGCAAATCTGTTAAAACCTCCACTCTGTGTCAGAGATGAATGTCAACCGAATGAGGAGATTCTTCTCCTTGGGCAGTATCTCAAGCAGGAGATATCACGCCAGTTTGGAAGAAGTTTTGCTATTCGTGAGGTGGATTGTGGGAGTGATAATGCAGCAGAGATAGAACTTGCAAATCTTTCGACGCCGCATTATGATGTCGAACGGTTTGGGATTACCTTCGTTGCATCGCCCCGGCATGCAGATGCTCTGATGGTGACCGGGGCCGTAACCCGGGCGATGGCTGATGCCTTGAGAAAGACCTATGATGCCACGCCAAATCCGAAGATGGTAATTGCGGTTGGAGACGATGCCTGTGATGGAGGGATCTGGAAAGGTTCGTATGCTACCCTTGGAGGGGTGGACCGGGTCATCCCGGTAGATCTGAAAATCCCCGGAAATCCCCCATCTCCCAAAGAGATAATGAAGCAGTTACTCTGCCTCCTGAAAACGAAACACACTGAAAACCGGTGAGGGACGGTATTCAGAGGATCAGAACTGATGGGTTGCGAGTAATTCTTGAACCCTGCGAAATTGCACAAGAAGCCACGTCAGCGATGAACGAACTTTGTCCATGCTGATGAGGAAGGGTGACAATATGTCACCTGTATTAACACAGCACGAGTTCTTCAAACTGGCAGAAAGATCTCATTCATCCGGTGCTCAGGGAATAAAGAAGATCAATGAGGAGACAACCAGGGGAATGACCAGATTATCATCAATCGGGCTCACCAGTTCAACGAGTCCGGCAACCACTGCAATCAACGCTGCCAGAACCGGACTCATTATGAAGAGAAGAACCAGGAACGTGATCAGGATAGCCCCTCCTGTTCCTTCAATGGATTTATGATTGATGATCCTGATTCTCCCATATCGAAGCCCAAATATTGTGGCCATTCCATCCAGTACCGCAAGTACCAGAACTCCCTCTGCAGCAATCGAAGAAGGAAAGAGGATGAGACAGATCAGGGATGAGAATACAAAATAAAAAGCCCCTTTTCCTGGGATTACTCCGGGTCGTTCCAGATGATAGAGCAGATGGGAGATACCCGGTAACTGCACGTCCCGCATGGCAAGATCAATGATCCACAGGCCACCCAGAAGTCCAATACCCAGAACAATCACCGCTTGCTCTTTTGGCACCATCCAGATAAACAAGGATATCAGCAGACCAAAAACCAGATGAAAGGTTTTTCTCCAGAATTCATTCATGGCGAGATATTTTCCTTTTAATGAACGCCCGGTAAGATCTGGATATCGTGAATCAGTGACTATTTGGAGATTGAAGATCTGAGTTCTCTGTTATTCCCAGATTTGATTCGATATCGCGAATGTTTTGAGTTAACTGAGCGATGTGTTTGTCGATTTCTTCAAATGAATCAGCAAGAATATTGGTAGTAAGGGAATCACGGGTTTTATCGTACTCATGCTGTATCATCCCATACATGTGGGTGACCGAGTGATACTCCCGTCGCAATTGAAAGTAGGAGTCCACCAGCTTGGGATCTTTCCCGGATGTTTTGACGATATTCATTTCTTTGGAGAGTTTTTCATACCAGGTAAAGAAATCACTCAAAGCGGTTAAAAGAGTAACATTTTGCAGAGGTTTTCTCAAATACCCATCGATATGCGGACCATATTGAGTAACCTCCTGAGGAAGAATCGCTTTGCCAGAGATCATAATTACCGGAACCTGCGATGAAGGAAGGTTGTCCCTAATCTGGAGCAAGGTGGCCCAGCCATCGACCGGTTTCATCATAATATCAAGAAGGATGAGGTCCGGAATTTCCCGGGAGAGAACCTGCATACACTCATCAGCACTTGCGGCATCTTGAATTTGATACCCGGCTTCGCTCAGAATCTCCACATAGATCTTCCGAAGCATCTCATAATCATCTACGAAAAGTATTGACCGGGATACCATGAGTAAGATTAGATACGTGCACAGGATATAAAAATGATCGTTGAGGAGCGGTTACCTCCCGGTATCTGATCAACAGGTATATCTGCCCGTTATCGGTCATATCGCCATTATTTTCTTTAACTGTTCTCGGTTTTCGTATTTTCCAGGAGTTGTGAATGAATTGAGCATGTGGCATACAGGGTTTCACATAGAACCCGCCAGGTCAAATTGCCAAGAATGAGGAATATAAGTCCGGACAATACTGCTGTTGAATGTACGGCTTGCTGTGTCGAACCTGCAACCAGTGAAATGTACCAGGGGAGTGTTACTCTGAATGTCATCATCACAATCGAGAAGTACACGATCATTGCCACGCCAACAAGCCAGACCCACTGAATTATTCGTGGGGTTACCAGGTACTGAAATGTCAGAAAGTTTGTCAGCCTACTGTTCATATTGCTGATATATCCTGCGAAAGTATAGGGATATCGATCCCGGAAAAGATAATTTCCTACTCGGTAGCGATTGATCCATAGCCCGAAAAATCCTCAAATCCATACGAATCTCTAATTCATATCATATCAGATATCGTAGGAGAGAACCTGATGAACGGGATGCCCTCCCCCCTGCGGGAACAGATCCAGGCATATCTTCCAATCACTGGATGGTTACCCTCCTACTCGAAAAGCCTGCTTCGGGCGGATCTTATTGCCGGTATGACCCTCACGGCATTTGCCGTCCCTGAGCTAATGGCCTTTGCCCAGCTTGCCGGCCTGCCACCGGAATATGGACTCTACGCAGGCATCGTAGCACCTCTGGTCTATTGTCTCCTGGGGACGATCCGGCATCTGAATGTGGGTCCCAGCTCTTCAGAAGCGATCCTGACAGCAGCTATGCTCGGGCTTTTAACCGGAATAGATGCTTCCCGATATGCTGCCCTCGCAGCCCTTACTGTCCTGATGGCAGGCTCGATAGCAATCATAGCCCGTGTGTTCAGGCTTGGGTTTATGGTCAACCTTATTTCGGAAACGGTGTTAAAAGGTTTTTTAGCAGGTGTGGGAATTGTCATCATCGGAGGACAACTTTTTAAAATATTTGGAATTCCCTCAATAAAGGGGGCATTTTTTGATCAGATGGGATATCTCATCAGTAGTCTTGGACAGGCAAACATTCCTACCCTTATCATTAGCATCATATCTATTGGATTTCTCTTTGGAATCGGAAGGAAATATCCCCGTATTCCCTCTGCACTGATCATCGTCATTCTATCAATCATTGTCGTATCGGTAACCGATCTCACTAGTCGTGGAGTTCTTGTTGTAGGGATGATACCTGCAGGTCTTCCCGGACTTGTTCTCCCTCCCCTTTCCTTCTCTGATATTCAGCTTCTCTTCCCCCTCGCATTTGCCATATTTCTCCTCTCGTATGTAGAGGGCATGAGTATCGGTACAGATCTTTCAAGAAAGTACCGATACAAAGTCGATGCAAATCAGGAACTGCTCGCCCTCGGAGTGACCGGTATCACAACCAGTCTTTTTCAGGGGTTTCCTGTTGCCGGAAGTTTCTCTCGTACTGCGTTAAATGAAGCATCCGGAGCAAAAACCCAGATCACCGGGGTAGTTGCAGCGATATTCACCGCAATTGTTGCCCTCTTTCTGACCGGTCTATTTTCCAATATGCCCGAAGCTGTCATCGGCAGTCTCATCCTGGTTGCAGTTACCCGTCTCATTGATATTCCCGGCCTGATACGTATCTCCCATATCAGCAGGAACGAATTCGTTATTGCTCTTGCAACCTGCGTCGGGGTTTTACTGTTTGGGATATTATCAGGGGTATTTCTTGGAGTGATCCTCTCAATCCTGGATATATTATATCGGTTCACCACCCCACGCATTGCAATTCTGGGAAAAGTTCCCGGAACCCGGCATTATGCAGATCGGATCCGTCATCCGGAGAATGAAGCGATGGCAGGTGTATTAATTATCCGGGTTGATGCTCCTCTTATCTTTGCGAATGCCGAGATGGTAAAAGAACGAATAGAAAATTTCATTGGAGAAGATCCCGACATCAGGCTTGTTATCCTGGACATGAGTACATCTCCGATTATTGATGTTTCTGCATCAGATATGATCGTGGATCTCTGTGACGAACTTCGGACCAGTGGAATCGAGGTAAAAATCGCTGAGGCAACCTGGCAGGTTCGCCGGATGCTCCGACTCTCTGGAGTTGAAGAAACTATTGGAGAAGAGGTGACTCAGACGACTTCAATTGAGACCGTTCTTGACGACTGGAACTGCAATGAAAAGGCAGCCACTTTCTGTCCGCTCCCAAGTTCCCAGGAGATACTTTCGAGGGATTGAGAAGGAAAAAACCTCAATAAACCGGTTATTCTCAAACTGAAAAATTGTGCAACTCAGAAGGGTTATATATCGTTATGCCCTTGTATCCAGTATGGAGGAAGTAACCCTGCAGGCGGTTAAACGTGCCATGCCCGGCCACGGGAGAGCACGAATTAACACCAGTCTGCTCGCCGAAATTGGCATTGAAGACAATAACGAGGTCGAGGTAGTAACTTCCAGTGGAGGCTCACTTACTCTAGCCGCTTTTGCTGACGCACTTGTGGATAAAAGCCAGATCCGAATCGGTGAGAGCGATCTGAAAAAACTCGGGATCACTGAAGGAGACATGGTTACCGTCAGAAGGAAAACTCCGGTGACTGAACAGGTGAAAACTGCAGCAGAAGATCTTGCTGACAAGATAAGCAAGAACATTCAGGATGCAGGTGAAGTTCTTTCAGATAAGGCATCTGAACTTAAGGCTGGCTCAACACAGGCTGCCAGGGATATTTCAGAAAAAGCACGGGATGTTTCTGCAAAAATATCAGAACAGGTCATGCCAATCGGAGAGAAGATCAGTGAGGCAGGGAGAGATGCTGCTGCAAAAATTCAGGATCTCGTTCCCACTGGCAGGTATAATGCTGCAGTTGAGGCTGGACTGAAACGTCTTAAACCTGAAGATGTCGCTGAACTGAAGAAAGTGCTCCTGCAAACTAAGGGAGATGTCATTCTTGTAACTGTTTCTGCAGAAACTGCAGCAGGACGAGCCGTTCGAAATCTTACCATCCCCCCGGATGTAACGGTAGCAGCAGTTCAGAAAGGCGATAACACCCTGGTGCTTTCTGTTGCTGACGCGACCATACAGATGGGTGACCAGGTGTACCTCATCGGGGCAGAGAGGGGCCTTGAATATATGGCCGGGATTCTGGTGGGATGATATGGAAATAACCTTTACGAATGATGGGCTCATCGGGATAGCCATCATCTTTGGTGTTGCGGCTTTCGTCTATCTCATCGTCAGGGAGATCCGTCTGATGAAGACGAATAACCGGAGACTGGAACTTGAGCTTGAACGTGATAAGCTCAGTGTTCTTAAACAGGATACGGGAACTCAAGGTCCGTCAATGCTTCGGCTTGATGAAGATCAGCTGGCAACCATGCGTGAAATAGAAGATATGAATGGAGCGCTGGAATCAGGAATTTTTGTCAAGCAGAAGATCGTGGAAGGACGGATAAAAAAACTTGAGAATATGGTGAAGACAGAGAAGCTTGACCGGATGCTTGCAAAGATACAAGAAGAAGAGAAAAAGATCGTGTGATAGATATGTACCCGACATTTTCCAAAACCCGGAACTACTGGAATGAACTCAATGAGGTATCAGGGTCCTTTCTGGATTCAATTCCAACACTGGATTCCCGTCTTGATACCTTCTTTGACCAGCATGCTGAATCAATCATTGAAGAATGGGGACTCCTGACCACAGACGATCTCCATCATCTCAAGATGAAACTGGATTTTCTCTCTTATGAGGTGGACCGACTCGTGGTCGAGAAGAAAAATCTTGAAAAGCGAACTGCTGAATTAAAATCAGCGATTGAAGATCTGGAGAGGATGCAATGAACCTGGATAATTATATTGCCGGGTATCTTGACAGAAGGATGACCCGGATCATTGATGAGTGGCAGATCTCCACGAAAGGGGAACTCAATGAACTTACTCAGCGGTTTCACCGTGTCCAGAATGATCTTGCGGGACTGAAAGCATTTGAGCGGGAGAGTGGGGAGCGTGTTGCCGATCTGGAAAGGAGAGTTACCCTTCTCAAGGAGAAGATAACATGACCCTTATCGAAATGATTATGATCGCCATCCTTGCGTTATTAATCCTCTTCCTGGTGTACTACTTCTTCCGCGGGTCAACTGGTAGAATATCGGCCTCTCGTCCGGTTGAGAGCAGAATCGACGAGTATCTGGATCGGAGATTTGAATCACTCATTGAAGAATGGTCACTTGTCCGAAAACCGGGTCTTCAGAGATTTCAACAGGATCGAAATCTCGCTTTGGATCGAGATGAAGAGCGAATCCAGAGTCTGAAGTCTTTTGAAACTGAGATGAACACAACGCTGAATGAACTTGAAGGTCGGCTGAATGCACTGGAAAATTCCCTGGGAACAAAAGAATCACAAGGGCGCTGGTGATCGATCAGGGAGCTTATACTCCCTCCTTCGTGACGAAATCAGTCAGATCAGAACGCAGGGAGATTCTCCGGCAAGAGACGGAGAATCATTCTCCCGGTTTATCTGTGATCTCTGTCATCGGGCCGGCCCGATATCATCAATTCGTCAATGTGTAATTTGTGGCAGATGGGCATGCCCTGAATGCTGGAAAGATGAGTTCTATGTCTGCAGCTCCTGTAATGGGATCATCAGACTTCATCAGCTACCAATCAGAGATCAAAAATCTCCGGATGAAAATGGAATGAATCCTCATCCTGATGAATGTCAGGATGTTGAATAAATTTAGACGTTTTTTCAAATCTCCGCTAGTTGAACATATCACTCCCTTTTTTCTCATACATGGATTATCCCTTCCTTGGCACGTACGGAAATATTTCATGAACGATGAATGATTCAGTCAGGATAACCAGTGAGAATAGGACTACCCTAATACTCATGAAAAGGTTCTGGATTTATCCATCAGTCGGCATGGTGAAATCAATAATAACATCCGGTTTTGTTCTGTTGTCTGGTAGTGAAGAAGTATTATCTGATGACACCGCATCATTTCAATCATCCTATGATTGAATGGATCACAATGGCGAGATGGTCCCCATATATCGTTGGTGCAGGGATCGGAGTGCTTATCTGGACGGTATTTCTCTTCTCTGATCGAACACTTGGGTGTTCAACTGCATATTCGAATACTGCCGGGATGATTGAATCTGCACTTTCGCAGGGAAAAACAACACGGGAGATGCCCTATTATCAGAAGGTAATACCAGCCCCTGATTGGGAATGGATGCTTATCATCGGGGTTATGGTTGGTGCTTTCATATCAGCGTATCTTTCGGGAACTTTTCAGATAGAGTTGATACCTCAATCTTTTCGCCTGGCTTTTGGAGAGGATCCCGGACTTCGGATTGGTGTTGCCCTTATCGGCGGTATCCTCATGGGGCTTGGGGCCCGGTGGGCTGGAGGCTGTACATCCGGACATGGTATTTCTGGAACCCTGCAACTTTCGTTCTCCAGTTGGATTGCAGCAATCTGTTTCTTTGCTGGGGGGATACTTGTCGCAGGTCTGATGTATGGTTTTGCGTTCGTTTGAGGCATTATAGATGGTATTTGAACACATACAGAAAAACTCCAGGATACAGGGTGTTCTTGGAATCATATCCGGGATGATATTTGGTTTTCTTCTCCAGAAAGGTGGAGTGACCGATTACCAGGTGATTATCGGCCAACTTCTTCTTACGGATTTTACGGTGGTCAAAGTAATGCTCTCCGCTGTTCTTGTTGGGATGATTGGAGTGTATACGTTGAAAAATAGAGGATTAGTCCGTCTTCATTGCAAGGAAGGCTCCGTTGGTACAACCGTCGTTGGTGGTCTGATCTTCGGAGCAGGATTTGCCCTTCTTGGATATTGTCCAGGCACTGCAGCGGGTGCAACGGGAACCGGAGCCGTGGATGCAGCAATTGGAATGATTGGTATCGTTATTGGTGCAGGATTATTTGCCAGATGTTATCCGTATCTCCATCGCAAGATACTGAACCGGGGTACGTTTCCTTCTCAAACCATTCCGGAGATAATCGGAATAAAACCAGAGATCATCGTCACTTTGGTTGCAATAATGATTATGGGATTATTCTATCTGCTTTCACAATATGGATTGTGAATAAGTGAAAGGAGGCTCTTTAGGGATGACCTGCCATCATCCCCGTGCTGAATCGATTAAAAATCAGATAATCCCTGATATGGCATGCACAAAAGATGCAATCAGGATCAATTCAGAGATTATCCCAATAATTACCAATACGGTGGGAATTGCAATAATTGCGATTGCTTTCCATGAAGGTATATCATGAAGTACCATGAGCCCGATGATGCAGAGAACCACGGCCCAGATTAACCCGATTACCGAGATATAAGGTATCCACCCGATCAGGAAAAACGGAGTTACCGCGTACATGAGTACTTGTAATGTCTGGGTGAGTCCATGCTTTCCTCCGAGCAGAATTACAAACACATGGATGAAGAACCCCTTTATGAATATCGCAAATAACAGGACTAAAAACATCATATAGGTGGTAAAAATGCTCCAGTTCGTAAATACTGGTCTAAATAGGTTAATTTTTGAGGCAATCAGGGATCCAATTATCGGTAATGTTGCATACTGAACAAGAAGATCATAAAACGAAATGAACACCGAAGCAACCGATACGGCGCCAAATAGGACCACGAAAATGATCAGGAGAAGGACATAATGCCGATAGGCATCAGTCAGGGAAGAAGACTTCAGTTTTTCAAACGCATCATAAGGCTGAATGAGAAGGCCTTTCATATTCTGCATAAATCCTTCGATCATACAGAAGTAGTACATGGGATAGTATTTATGGCAATTCAATCCTGATACCCATCGATTCGATACTTTCCCACAATTTTTTCTTCCTGTTGAAATTCGATATATCAGGTCATTAGAAACCTCTTGGAAAATATCCCGATATCCAGTGTACCTCCGAAAACCCGATGGAAGCACAGGTGGGTATATCTGACTTTTCATCTCTCAGTACCTAGTGGATCGATACGAATAATAATCAGACAGGGGATTTCTAATCTGGACAGATTCATATGTGGAAGAGTACTGTTGTTACCAGGGATGAGTCAGGATTTTTGCATTTTCAATCAGATTACCAGACTGTAGAACAGAGGAGACAGCATGGGAAAAACATGAGGACTGAAACCCCACGAGGTGCTCATTCTGCCTGGAATTCTCCCGGAGAACAGAGAGATCCCATTGAGATCCTGGAAAAGTCAAATGCTGGCCGTCTTGAGAGCCTGATTCCAATTCGATATGGACGAATGTTGAAAAGCCCCTTTGCATTTTTCCGGGGATCAGCTTCCCTCATGGCATATGATCTTTCCATGACCCCTCGTTCCGGGATCCCTGTTCAGGCTTGTGGTGACTGCCACTTATCGAATTTTGGACTATTTGCAACTCCTGAACGAAATTTGATCTTTGATCTCAATGATTTTGATGAAACCCATCCCGCTCCATTTGAATGGGATTTGAAACGATTAGTTGCGAGTTTCTCTATTGCCAGTCAGGGCAACCGGTACACGGATAATGAAACAAAAGAAGTTGTTCTTGCCTGTCTTGTAGAATATCGTGAAGCTATGGAAAAATTCAGTTCCATGAAAATTCTCGATGTCTGGTATACCAAGTTACGAATAGAAGATATCATTGCTGCCTCAAAAAGTGAAGAGGCCAGAAAAAAGCGGGAAAAAATAGCGGAAAAAGCCCGTAAAAGAGTTTCAGAATATGTATTCCCAAAAATATCCGAAAATGTGGATGGGAAGTGGAGAATCATCGATCAGCCTCCGTTGATTTATCATCCGACTTTTGAAACCGGGATCGAAGACCGAATTTTACCCATGCTTAATGAGTACTATCAGACATTGAGCAAAAATCATCAATATCTCCTGTCCCGGTACCGGATAGAGGATTATGTGATACGGGTCGTTGGCGTTGGGAGTGTGGGGACCTTATGTGGCTTGCTCCTTTTTATTGGGCAGAATGAAGGTCCGTTGTTACTTCAGCTCAAAGAGGCGAGACCTTCGGTTCTGGAGCCATATACAAGCCCATGCACGTATCGCCATCAGGGAGAACGAGTCGTTGAAGGTCAACGTCTGATGCAATCGGCAAGCGATGCATTACTGGGATGGACAAGTGGCCCATATGGGAGACATTTCTATATCAGACAATATCGGGATATGAAATATTCTTTAGAGATTGAGTCATTGCTTGCTCATGAACTATTGTCATATGCAAAGGTATGTGGATGGACACTTGCCAGGGCTCATGCCCGGGGAGGCGACGCTGCAGCTATTTCAGGGTATATTGGAAAAAGTGATAGCTTTGACCGGGCATTACTTTCTTTTGCAAAAGATTACGCCAAACAGAATGAACGGGATTATCAATGTCTGAAAGCGAGTGAAAAAGAAGGGAAAATAGTCGCCATGAAGGAGTGAACAGGGAATATGAGATATCAGACCCTTTTTTCAACTCTTCCGTATGTGGTGCCACTTTTCCCTGATGTGATTCCCATTGAAAAACCCGTACGAAGCGTAATTGGTGTTCAATCCAAATAAGCGAGAAAGTATAGTATTCGTGAGATATATTGAACCAATTGGTTTCATGTTCTTAAATAGGATGACTCTCTAACAGCAATAATATGGGATTTTTTTTCACGAGAAATATCTCCGACACCAAAGATGAGAGAGACTCTGATGAAGATGACTTGGAGTTTCATGCAATATTTGAAATAAATGATCTGGCTACACCTGAAATTGATGATGAACGGGAGAAAACCGCCGTCCCAATGACGCCCGTCAATCAGGGAGTTGCTTCATCCAATAACCATGCTGAAATGGACTCCATCAAATCAATAAATGAGACTCATGGTGGGGAAAAAATCCATGAATCCGGAAATAATTTTTCAGGTTATGAGAATAGAATAGAATTACAAAGTGAATTGCACCATGCAATGATATGGAATAATAAGGGTGTTGTTCTGAGTAAAATGGGATTATTTGCGCAATCTATCGAGGCATTTGATCGGGCAATACAACTATATCCAGAGTATTGTAATGCATGGAACAACAAAGGAGTTGCTTTGAGTCGCCTTGGTCAATATGAGAAAGCGATCGAAGCATATGACCAGGCATTACAGATAAATCTTGATCATTCTTCTTCGTATCAAAACCAGGATGTATTATCGCCCGGTATAGTGACATCAACATAAGAAGAGTTACTGAGATAATGAGGGATCCTGGAATACTGGGAAAAGAATTCATTGGGGGATACGATAGCCTGAAGGGGAGTTTTTCTCTGATATCTGTTCCGATGGTAATGAGGAAGAGAACTTCAGAATAATCTCCTGAATCATTTCAGGAGTACAGATTGCATCAATGCCCCCTGAATCAATCGCATTCTGGGGCATAGTACGAATCGGTGCGGTTACCGGATCCTGCACGATGGTGGTTCCTCCGATTGATTTGAGATATGTCAACCCCTCGGTTCCATCTCTTCCCATCCCAGTCAGAATAATACCCATTATTGATATTCCTGGCTCTTTTCGAATGGATTGCATGGTAACATCGACCGAAGGTCTTACCGAGTTTACTTTTTCTGAATCTTGCAAAGAAAAAACACGGTTTGATTTTACAACCAGATGTTTTTCTGCCGGTGCTATGTACACCATACCCGACTGGATATTCTGCCCTTCTCCCGCAATGGTAACATGCATTCCGGTTTGTGCCTGAATATGTGATCGAAAATCCGGAATAAAAAACGCTCTGATGTGTTGGATGATGATGATTGTGACAGGGAGTTTTGGCAATCCTGAAAAAATTCGTTCAAGAACAAGAGGGCCCCCCGTTGAAGATCCAATGATGATGATCCGTTTATCCAGTCCTGATCTCGTCATAATCTGAGGTATTCAAAATATTTTTGTACCTTCTCAAGGAGAATTTCTGAGTCAAAAGGTTTGGTAATATAATCAAACACATAATCCTCAAGCCCAATCATCTTATCATCAGGTTCTATCTTTGCTGTCAGCATTGAGATGAGAATGTTTTCGTCAAGGTGCTCGCTTTGAATAGCTATGATGGTATCCCATCCATCCATATCAGGCATCATAATATCAAGCAGAATGACTCCTGAAAAACCAGATTTGAGTACTTTTATGCACTCTCTTCCACTATCTGCAGTTATTACTGTATATCCCGCATCCTCGAGTGTGACCCGGACAGATAACAAAATATGTGGTTCGTCGTCAACAATGAGAACCCGTTTCATCAGGTTACCTCGTGGTTTGTGGGCATTCTTTTCATTCCGCCATTCTCTCGTTAACGAGCAGGGATATTCACCTTTTAAAAAATGATTACCGCAGATAGGAGTGGCATGTAATTCCTGATAAAATTTTGGGTATATCTGGAATACCCTTCACCTGGGAAGTTGATCTTCCATGAACCATTCCATTATTATCCCAGACTTCTATATGAACTATCCATCCAGATACTCCGGGAAGTCTGCCCGGGGGTTATGAGTTCAGGCAATCCCGGTATTGATGCCAAGGTTACCGAAACGGCATAAGAACCTGGGAATATCCTTGTATCAATTATCGGATAGTCATGGGGGAGGTGAATACATGGTTTCGATCCTGTATGCAGAAGATGACGAGATGCTTCGAGTCGCCACAAAAAAATATCTTCAATATCACAATTTTTCGGTAGATACCGCCTCCTCCGGCCATGAAGCTCTGAAAAAAATGTCAATGGCAGATTATGATGCGGTTATTGCAGATTATGAAATGCCGGGAATGAATGGAATTGATCTTCTCAAAGAGGTCAGAAAGCAAAACCCTGGTATGCCATTTATTCTTTTTACCGGACGAGGGGCTGAAGATGTGGCAGTTGAGGCATTTGAGTGCGGTGCTGACTATTATGTACAGAAAGGTGGGATGATAGATACCCTGTTTACAGAACTCATCTTTAAATTGACCCGGGCTATAGAACATCGAAGGGTGGAAGAGATCCTTGTCCTTTCCCGCCTGACACTGGACAATTCAGGTGATGCAATTTTCTGGATTGATCATACCGGTGCATTTTTTTATGCAAATGAAGCAGCATCAAAAATCCTTGGATATCAGGAAGAAGAACTTCTTTCGATGCGATTGCCTGATATCAATCCATACATTCAAGCGGAAAACTGGAATGCATACTGGCAGGAGATCTCAACCAGAAATCATCAGAATAAAGAACTCTTATTAGTTCGAAAAAATGGGGATCCTGTCCCTGCTGAAGTTGTTATTAATCGGATGGAATATAAAGGGAAGCAGTTTTTATGTATGTTTGCAAGGGATATTACCGAAAGAATTCAGATAGAAAAGAAACTGAATCGGTACACCCGTTCTCTTGAACAATCGAATGAACAACTCAAAACTCTCTCTCAGGAATTAAAAAAACAATCAGAAGAACTGGATAAACGAGTCCAGGAACGCACTGCCGAGGTGCAAAATCTTCTTCAGAAAAGGACTGAACTCATCACTCAAATCGGTCATGATCTCAAAACTCCTCTTACCTCAATTCTTGCCCTTCTCTCCTATATCGGAAAGAAAGAGCAGGATCGGAATCTGCTTGAATATATTGAGGTGGTAATTGAAGATGCCAAAAGAATGAAGCATCTGATTGCATCCACGCTGGATCTTCTGTATTATGAGTCAGGGCATCATGTCAATCCAAAAATCACATCAAATTTATTGTCTGCCGTGACGAGGGCAGTGGAAAGTGAACATCTGCAGATTGCGAAGAAAGAAATCCGGATTATCGTTCAGGTTTCTGATACCATCTCTATCGGTATGCCTGACGCTCATCTGGAAGCAATATGTTCAAATTTAATCACAAATGCGGTAAAATATTCTCCGGATAATGAATCAATCACCATAACTGCAGATATCGAATCAGAATACCTTTCATTTGTTGTGGCAGACACCGGGATAGGACTCAGCTCTGAAGAGATACCCCGTATTTTTGAGGAATTCTATAAAGCAGATTCCTCCCGGCATGATGGTGAGTCTCATGGCCTGGGTCTTTCTATTATTAAGCGAATTGTAGAGTCATATAGTGGAACAATTCGTGCATACAGTGAAGGAAAAGGGAAGGGTACGGTATTTACCGTCAATTTCCCAAAATAAAACGTGAACGATGGAAAAGTACTGCGATTTTAAGAATAACCCGGTAGGGAAATAATGAAGGGAGAGATGGACTTTGCACAATGGTAAAGATTACCTCTCCTTCCCCTGAAAAGTTCTTCCCCGGATATCTGCTTCTACCAATGCAGAGTAAACCATCTCAGGTGTTACTGTAAATGGCTCGCTGTCCATGAAAGAACCTGGATCACAAGCCGAAACGGCTACTGTCATGAGTTCATCCCGGGTAAGTTCTGATTCACATAATTCTGCTAAAGAAACAGGTAATCCAACGTTGACACAAAATTGCATAACTTCTGCAACTTCTGCATTGGATCTCTCCTCCAAAATCAATTGAACCAGAGTTCCAAAAGCCACTAACTCACCATGGTACATATGACGACACTGAGGGAGGATGGTTAACGCATTATAAATTGAATGAGCACATGCCAGGCCATTACTTTCAAAACCAACCCCACTTAAGTAGGTGTTTGCCTCAATCACATTTTCCAGTTCCTGTGTACATATCTTTTTTTCTGCAGACCTTTTTGCCGCTAGTCCATCACGAATAAGAATATCATAACACAACTTTGCCAGGGCTATTGATGTGTTGGTATATTTTCCACCCACAAAATTCTGGTGATCTGAGGCGGCGTTAGCTCTTGCCTCAAAATATGTCGACAATGCATCCCCCATCCCGGATACCAGCAATCTTACCGGTGCCTGGCTGATGATTTCCGTATCAACCAGCACGAGTTCTGGATTTCTTGGAAGAACCAGATTTCCGTAAAAAATATGATCTTCTGAATAAACCACAGATATGGCACTTGTGGGAGAATCAGTTGATGCGATTGTCGGAACGGTGATGACAGGGCTTTTTACATAAAATGCCACACCTTTTGCAGTATCAAGGGCTTTTCCACCACCGATTCCTACAGTTACTTTGCAGTTATGCGTTTCATACACTCCCCGTAACCGTTCAATTTCTTTCTGAGTGCATTCCCCACCAAACTTTTCGAATACCAGCGTTGCTCCGGAACCGTTGAAACTCTCATCAATAATACTTTTGAGATGCGTATACGCAAACCCTCCCATAATAAACAGGAAAGGACCACCCAGTTGAAGGATATAATCTTTTATTCGGGAAAGTTCTCCTGGGCCCTGAATATATTTTGCTGGTGATGCGAAAATTTTCGATTTCATACTACGATCTTCCTGTATTCTCATATGCTCTTTCATAAGATAAACACAAACTTCAATAAAAACCATCGACAGGAAATAATATACTACCCTGGTTTTAAATCCATGAAAAAACCCTGGTATCCAATTTCAGGGAATTTATCGAATCCAGGAGAAAGTTATTATTCTGGTGGTAAATATGATAACATACCTCCTTGAAGATGGAAGGGCCTCCAACCAAAATCCATAACCAAGGGGGTCACCTGTTTTTTCCATCTATGCATCAGTCAAGATATGACTCCATTCATGAGTCAAAATCGGTATTCTCTTGTTCGAAACGGTTCAGATGAATATTCAATCAAGGTTTTTTCGCAGTTTTCATGGAAAAGATACTGATTGCTATTTTGTTTTGCTCCTCTTACGGAAAATTAGTGTATCAGTAAGGATCAGGTAAGTATTCTTTTGGCAGGTAGTTCATCTCACCGTCAAGACTTTGGTATACGAAAAAGTCCCATGATTTAGGACTGATTAGCAGATCAAAAAACATTATCGAAAACCCCTGGAAATAGAACAGCCTATCGGTTTGATACCTCATTTCAGGAGTTGAGAGATTTCAGGATTTACGGATGATGTATAGGTTCTTTCGAAAAAAGCAAGAATATTTGGGAATATGAATGCGGCATCCCAGTGCCGCTGAAGGATCATGCGGATTCAATAATCAGAGAACGGTCATGAGGAGGAAACTGCCCGATATATTACCCCGCTGAATTAAATTCCGAGAACTGATGTCACACCCCCGAGTCTTCTGCTCATTTTCTTATCAGCACCAAGACTTTCATGGTAATTTCATCTTACCAACTGATACTTACCTTCATGGAAATATAGAGGTTTCTGAACGCCCAAACCGATAGGCAACAATATAAATTTAAGTATAGGGAAAAATAACCAATCCTCTCAAAACATCCTGAAAACTCTCCAAGTTGGGCAATATTTTTTTACGTGAACCTTATTGGATAGAAATTATCCTGACTCATATCCCTAAAAAATCTGAGTTCTGTTCGGATTGTAAATATTTATATTTCCTAATATAATGTCACTCTGGAAAAATATATATTCAAATATCCGCTTAATCTCTGGCAAAAAACCGAGTCATTGATTGTAGTATCATAATCATACCACTGTAACTCAGAGAAAAATTTCCAGAATCGTGCAGATTTTGGCATATTATTGCTGGATTCTCAAAATAATCAAAAATTATCAGATTACGATCAAAATGCGCTATGCTATTGTGCCAGAATAATTCATTCGAAATCTCATTCATGGATAAGTTATTGAGAAACGATTGTTATCCAGAATCAGAAGCTGGATGATGAATGAATATCCTATCTCTGATACCATATTTTCTCAGCTGCTGGATAAGAGAGAAATTTTTTCCTTTGTGATGGCAACAAATGTGGTCGGTCTCCAATGACAGAGAAAACCTCAGGATACGATACATCTCCAGTCATTGATATGGATATCAGGTTCTTCGATCTCCGGGGAAAGTAATGACATAATGCACCCCGGATTCGGAAGTATCCACCCAGACCCTGCCAGATAACTGCCTTGTCAGGCCCTCTATGAGTGAAAATCCAATTCCCGGGTCTTCGTGCTTTACCTTGCTGGCGGTAAACCCTCTCCCATTATCCCGGTACTCAAGCGTATACTCATTCTCTTTATCATTGAAAAAAAATCTGATGCTAATCTCGCCTTTGATTCCTTCTGGAAATGCATATTTAAAAGAATTGGTGAGAAGTTCAGAAAGTATCAGGCTGCAGGGAACGGCTTTCTCAATAGAGAGATCAATTTTCTCCATATCTATGGTATACGTTACCATGCCTTGTAGAGTTTCATAGGATTGAAGAAAATATCGGGTTATTTTTTGAATATAGGTATAATAATCGATTTTATTCAGATTATCAGACTGATACAACAATTCATGAACCAGTGAAAGAGACCGAATCTTCCCCTGTGTTTGTTTAAACATATCCTGAATTGAAGGTTCATCTATCGCCCGTGACTGTATTGAGAGGAGAGAAGATATCACTTGCATATTATTTTTAACCCGGTGATGAATCTCCCTGAGCAGAGTTTCTTTTTCCAGATATGCCTCGTGTATTTTCTCCTCCATTAATTTTCGTTCGGTGATATCCTGAATAATAAAGATATAATGAGGGGATCCATCCTCGTTATGTTCAACTTCTCCCTGGCCTCGGATTGCACGCTTCACGGTATTTTCAAGTTCAATCCAGAATTCGATAGTAAAAGGGGCTTCAGTTTGTTCCAGATCAGATAGGACTGAGGAGACTTTCTCCCTATCAGAGGAGGTAACCTGGGAGATGAACTCGGAAATGGATGAAGGGTCCTTTATCTCATTCCTTCCGAAAATGGATAGAAATTCATCAGAGACATATACCTTATCACTCAATTGATTCCATTCATAAGCTCCAAGGCGAGCTATGGATTGAGCCTTTTTTAATGAGTTTTCACTATCTCTGAGGGCATTCTGGTTTTTCTCCAGTTTCTGGTATGCAGTCTGAAGTTCAGCATTTCGTTTCTCAATAATCGCATTATATTCTACAAGTTGCTCTTCACTTTCTTTCCTATCAGTGATACGGGTAAACATGAGTACGGAGCCTGCCTGAACATTGTCCACGTCATGAAACGGCATAACATCTAAGAGGTAATACTCTGTTTTTCCTTCCAGGGAAAATTTGATCTCTTTTCGACTCTCTGATAATTTCAATGGATTATCAAATACCCTCCTTAAGGGATTGAGAATGGATACCTCTTTTCCAAGAACATCCTGACGGGAAATCTGAAAAATATCTTCAGCTGCAGAATTTATTTCGCGAATAAGACTTTGGTTATCGAGTACAAGCAGACCGGAAGCAAGGGTTTTGAAAACGGTCGCATAGGCAACCGGAACGATGCTGAGAAGATTCATCCGGGTGATTGCAGGATAAAGAGCCAGACCAGTAATTACCAGAGTAAAAGGCGTCACATCAACCGGAAAGATATTTCGAAGATAATTGTTGAGAAAAAAACTAAAAAATGGAGCAAGAACCCCGACTATCATGAGAGCAGTCTGTTTTCGGTACACTGCTCCCCGGGAAAAAAGGTTCATTCCAAGAAAAATTAAGCCGATGATCAGGAGACAGAAATTCCAGATGGTGATAACATACCACCAGATTCCGGGGGACATTGAAAAACCTGGAACCAGAGAAGAGGTATTCATCCATGCCTTCTCGTACAACCAGGGAATAATCAGGGGTGTCCAGACGATAATGAGTGTAACTACTGGAATTAGAAAGAGAAACGGGAAAAATGTGTGTATTGTCTCTTTTCGGATCCCCTGGTATCGAAATATGAACAAGAGCAGGAGAACAGGTGAAAGAGTGATGCCAATATATTCAATTCCAATAATTTGAAGGGTAATTGGGAGGGCGAAGTTTTGCAGTTCCAGAGCGTACCCAAAACAATAGAACGAAAGAGAGGAGAAAAGGAGGATTGCAACATTGTTATCTGATCCTTTTGATGCTTTCAATGTCCCCATAACCAGAGTTAACGACAAGAATCCGGCAATTAAGGATAATAGAGTGAAGGCCAGTGAGTAATTCATGAATTCAAAACAGAGCAACACCAGGAGTTAGTTTTTTTAGATTCCTGCAATACTTGATTTTTTTCAGGAAAACCTTCGATGACAAAGTAATACTCCCGATTTTGAACTATACGCCTGGAAACGAGATCTTTATAGCATTTACCGGATCTCATCCTGGGGAAAAGGGTCCCAAAAAACAAAATATCAGGAAACAACTGGATTACTCTCCCGAATTAGCAGATTTTCATGTGCAGGCGTGAATCCTGGAAACAGAATCGTCACCTGTACACCTGCAGTCCGGCGAAAGGCTATATCCCCAGACAATTGTTTTGTTAGTCCACGAATGAGAGATAATCCCATTGTTTTCCCGGACTCAATATCTACCTCATCTCCAATTCCGACTCCATCATCTGTATATATACAGGTATACATCTGCGTTTCATCATCACCCATAACTGATATGAGAATATTGCCGGTAGAACCTGAAGGAAAAGCATATAGCAATGAGTTTGATAAGAGTTCCCGGATGATCAGACCCAGGGGAACGGCCTGTATGATAGGGATTATCAAATCAGAACCGCTAATTTTCACCGATATCCGGGAAGAATCTCCATGATATAATGCAAATACGGACTTTGTAAGTTTTTGTAAAAATACCTGAAGATCTATTTGTTCCATGTTTTCTGAATGGCTGAGCATCTCATATACGAGAGAGATCGAAAAAATGCGGCTTTGATTCTCTCTCAAAAGTCGTATCACCGTTTCATCGGAGATATTTCGTATCTGCATAGAGATCAGAGACGATATGATCTGAAGATTATTATTCACCCGATGATGTACTTCATGGAGAAGGATTTCTTTTTCTTCAAGAGATCGACGGATATTATTCTCCATACGTTTGCGATCGGTAATGTCCCGAATGATTCCAACAAGGATCCGTTCACCAGATATACTGGTGTATGAGCTTTTTTTCGTGCTAATCGTATGAAGAGTCCCGGATACATCCAGAATCTCTTCTTCATGCTCATTATCATCTCCACTGGAGATTACGAGTTCATCATATTTTCGAAAAACATCTGCCTGATCCTTTGGAAAGATATCATAATCGGTCTTTCCGAGAAGATAATTTTTATTCTCACCAATAAGATCGCAGAAGGCATCGTTAATCAATATCCATCGATAGTTCGAATCTTTCACAAAGATGGGGTCTTTGAGGACATTTAATATCTTGTCAAGAAAATTTTTCGCTTCCTGCAATGCTTCTTCAGATTGCTTCTGCTGGGTGATGTCCCGATAAAAAGCGATAACCCGTCCATCATCCAGTTTTTTCAGGCTCATATCAACGAAAACTACTGAATTGTCTTTCTTTTTCAGAACAAGATTTGATCGAAATTCTTTTCCCACCATAATTTCTGGCAACTGAATCGGTTGACGAGGAGAACTATCAGGTGCGATGATATCATTAACTGACAGATGCAACAATTCTTCCCGGGAATATCCAAGCATCTTGCATATCGCCTGATTAGCATCAATAAATGCTCCCTCTTCTGATGCTACCAGAATTCCTTCGCTTGCCTGCTCAAACAAACTTCGAGATCGTGATTCACTCTCTCGAAGTGCCCCTTCTACCTGTTTTCTGGCGCTGATATCCAGAAAGGTTCCAAACATTGCAGGTTTTCCCTGATATGCCATATATGAGAAAAGAATAACCAGTTCTATAATCTGTCCGTCTTTTTTGACCCCACGAAATTCAAAATTATCTGCAGAAAGCGTTGATTTATCGTTTTGATTCAGAAAGGCAAGAACACGATTTGCATCATCAGGAAATACATGCGCCATTACCGGAGTTTTCAGAATTTCATCAGGAGAATATCCAAAAATTTCTGCTCCTTTTGGATTTATATACTGCAGAATTCCTTCCTGCTGAACAAACACTCCGGCAAGTGAGTGTTCTATTGGTGATCGGAAGAGCTCTTCAGATTCACGGAGGGCTTGCTCAGATGCACGAAGGATTTGATTCTGTCGTGTGGTGACCCGGTGAACGAAAAAAAATGTCAGAAGAAGAATAATAATAAAGACTAATCCTGCGATGGGAAAGGCGAGAGCACTCAATACCTCGTTAAGCCAGTAATGCTCACTGATATCAACCCCCACAACTCCGATAATGCCTCCGGTCCTGGTATTGCGAAGAGCAAGTCCCGTGGTGATTATCCCGTTTTTTGGATCTCTTACCGGACCAAATCCACTCCGTGCTGAAGATACTGCATGAAATTCAGCAAGAGGGCCAATATATCTGGATCCCGGGGGAATAGATTTGATTTCCTCCCGGTGAGATGAAAGATAATAAAGAACGGTATTGTTCTCTCTGACTCCCAGGATGTATACAGCCTCAATTATTGGTTGGTTGGAGATGATATCGTCAAGATAGGAGTCCAGGTGCTTGTATTCCCGGGTTGAGAGATCTGAAGGAGAACCATTGAGCAATCCTAATTCCTTGATGTCGATTCCAGATGCAGCAAGCCTGGTCTCACTCAATGATTCTTTTATGAGATTTTGTTCAGTAGAAGATATGACCGATTGGACAGCAAGAGCTCCGAAAATCAGGACACCTAAAAATGCTAACACAAACCATTTGAACAGATGTTCAGAGTACAAATCCCTAATGCTCATGAATATTCAGAAGTATTCCCCGTGACGATAATGGCGCAATAAAAATGAACGGACTTTATTCGACTCTACCCAGCCCTGGTCAAGTTGAGTGACAAGATTATCAATCGATTTCACCGCATCGAGAATTATTGCACACGAAGGTCCTTCATCCATGGAGGCAGATGCGGAAATTATGGTGAGCGGGTTACGAATTTGATCATTCAGAATCTGAAACTGTTCCATATTCCTCTCGAGTTGAGTAATGCCCTCTTTCTGCATCTCCTCCTGGAGTTGAATCCATTCGGTGATATCTTTTGCAACCCATAACAGCTGACCAGAGGAAGAACTTTCTGAACTGAGTGGAAGAAGTGTTGAATACACCCATATTTCTTTATCTGGCAGAGAAATGATCATTCGGGCTGACCATTTCTCTAAATACTGGGAAGGGGATCTGATATGTTCTTCCATCCTTGCTATCTGGGGAGAATTTACCACCTCTTGAAGTTTTTTTCCGATGGCTTCAGAATTAATATTGAGAATTTTTGATCCCATCGTATTGATGTATTCTAAAGAGCAGTCCTTATTAAGAATGGCAATAAGATTATCTGATGATTCAGCAATGCAACGATACCTCTCTTCACTCACTTTCAATTGATGATCAATCCCATGCTTGTATAATGCCATGGCAATCGTCGTTTTCAGACCCCGCTCTTCAAAAGGTTTGATAATATATCCAAAGGGATCGCTTTCAATTGCTTTTGAGATAGTTGCTTCGTCAGATTGGCCGGTGAGATAAACAACCGGAATATCAAGTTGTTTCTTGACATTGTCAGCAGCTTCAATTCCGGTCATTCGTCCTTTCAGATTAATATCCATCAGGATAAGATCTGGTTTGTGCATTACAGCCAGATCAAATACTTCTTCTCCGGTGTCGGTAGATGCAGGGACGATGAAACCCATCTGCTCCAGATTTGCAATGAGATCAGCAGCAGTGATAAATTCGTCTTCAACAACCAGAATTTTTTTATTCTCAATATTCACGGTTTTTCACTCCGTTGTCACACGGAAAGCTGATAACATAATGTACACCATGATCATTTTCAAAATTTACTGTACCATTTAGTTGTTTTGTCAAACCATAGATCAATTGCATTCCCAGTGTTTGAGAGCACTGTGGGTTCAGATCATGAGGTAAGCCTGGACCTGAATCCCGATATTCAAGAATATAGGAACCATCCTGAATGGATCGGCTGAAACGAATTACTATGGACCCTTTTTCTGCCGGCTGAAATGCATATTTCAGAGAATTGGACAGAAGTTCATTTACAATAAGACTACATGAAACAGCTTTAGCCAAAGGAATCGTTTCATCTCCAGCATTGATAGAAAGGGAGATTGCATCGGAATTTATCCGGTAGGTTCGGAAAAGGTGGGTGGAAATTTGAGTAAGATATGAAGAATATCTGATATCTTTGAGATTGTCGGTAAGATACAGATGTTCATGCACTAATGCCAACGATTTTACCCGGTTCTGACATTCGACAAAATATCCTTTTACTGTCTCATCTTGAACCATCCTTGATTGCATCGAGAGGAGTGCCCAGATAACCTGCATATTATTTTTTACCCGGTGATACACTTCCTTTAAAAGAATCTCTTTTTCATGAAGGGAGTTCAGGATTCGTGTTTCGTGTGCTTTTCGCTCAGTGATATCCTGTATAAAGTACAGAGTCGCAGATTCAGAATCAAAGATGATATCGGTAACCGTGAATTCTGCAATGAGTTTTACTCCACCTGAAGTTATTACCTCTTCTTCAAACCGATTCCATTCTCCTCCTATTTCAGTTCGAAGAGATATCTTTCTTAGAAAATGCTCCTGCGCATCAGGATGAATATATCGAAGGATCGAAAAAGATTTCTGATTATCAGGTTCAGAATGAAAAAACATCTGTTCAAATGCGGGATTTGTAAGAATGATTGATCCTTCTTTTTCAATACAGATGGATATGGGGGATTGAAAAATCAGAGATTTATATTGTTCTTTACTGGTGAAAATAGAGGCGTTTATTGCCCGGATTTCGTCAGTCTTTGCAAGAAGCGATTTTTTTGCCTCGTCAAGATCCTTGACCATGCTATTGAAAGCAACGGAAAAATCATGCAAAAAGTCTACTTTCTGACTAAAATCTCCTTTCGCAATCGCCTGAGTCTTCCAGGTCAGATGACGAAGATGAGACTGGAGGTTTTTCAGAGCACCACCAAACGGCCCTTTAAGGGTGATCAGAGAATCAAGTTTACCTTCAGAGATCTCAAGCAGATGCGTTTGAGTAGTTTTCAATGTCTCAAGGATTGATTGGAGCAGGAGCTGATCTTCCGGATTGCCGGGGAGAGTATCAGGAATGGATGCCCGTGAGTTGAGATGAGTAGCAATAAGATTGAGTGCTGCCTTCAGATCTGATTCAGATCCCTCAGATTCAGAAGGAGTGTGGGGGTTATTTTGGGGGGGGGTTTTGTTCATCGGGTATTTATGAGAGAATTTCAATACTGAACCGACAGGTCCGCTCTCCCGTGCACCAGCAGTCTATCTCCTTCACGATACATGCCTTTCCGGTATACTGTTCCAACACTCCGGCTAGAAATCCTTCGTCATACGTGCAAACACCATACCCAAGTTCGGGCAGTCCGGAACAATCCAGATCTTCAGACACCGAAGCGGTAAACTTGCCACTGTTTAAATCTCCCTGCTCAACACGGAAGATACCTATCTTTAATTCTTTGAGTGCATTTTGCAGATGGGTGATGAATTCCTGATCATTCTCTGCTTTTGGAAGGAGATGAGAATATAATGCAATACCTGCTTTCACTCCCGCATCATAGATGAGTTTTTCTCCATCCTGAACACCGAGTTTTTCTTCAATTACTTCCCGAAATGCGTATTGCATGAGTCGGTATATTTCAAGTGGTACAAAAGGACCAAGGTTTGGTCTCCCTTCACTTGAATCTCCGATAAGATCCCAGGTAAAAACAAATTTTTCTCTCTGCTCCATACTGCTCACATCAGACAACGGTTACTGGAATGAAATATCACTACGAGTATATGTAGGAATCGAGAAAGTATAAAATACATTACTTTACCAGAAAGAGAAACAAAATTGAGGAAACGCCTTTCAAATTTCTGACAGACCTAATTACATCTGGCACCCCTGTCACCCGGCGGATTACTAATATTTAAATATAATTCTGCCGGCGCCGGACTAAAGAGTTTAATCAATCACTACTGCAAATGTTACACTTCATTTAATTGGAATTATTCAAGGATGACTCCTTTTACGTAAATCAAGGATTATCCAATTGGAACCCGATTACCTATCCAAGCCGAAAAACGTCTGATAATGGGCAGATTTATTCTTCGAATCTGTTAGATTTCACAATAATAAATAATCCTCCAATCTGTCAGATTAAAAAGAGATCAGTAAGAATAATATTTCCATTGTATTAAAACCGAGATTGCGTAGATTTCCTGATGAATACAAGCGATGGTTACGAAAAATCAAAAAAGATGACTAATGAGATCCCGATGTATTCGATCCTTCTCGTCGATGACGAAGAGTTGTTTCTGGAAGCAAGCAGACAATACATTGAACAATACCATCCATTCAGGATTGATACTGCATGTTCTGCCTGTATTGCCCTTGAAAAAATTCGATCAAGGTCCTTTGATGCAATTATATCTGATTATGCGATGCCTCAAATGAATGGGATTGATCTACTGAGAATAGTCCGAGAAACATATGGAGATATTCCGTTCATTCTCTTTACCGGAAAAGGAAGGGAAGAAGTAATAATTGAAGCACTCGATAATGGAGTAGATTACTATCTGCAAAAAGGAGGAAAACCTGGTCCTCAGTTTGCTGAGTTATGTCATAAAATTACAACTTCAATTGAACGCCGAAAATCAGCTGAACGTTTAAAGGAGAGTGAGGAACGATTTCGATTTGCTTTAGATGGGGCAAATGATGGAATCTGGGATTTGAATCTGCATACCGGTGAATTGTTTGTCAATAATCGAACCTGCGAGATGCTGGGATATACCTTCGAAGATAGAAAGAACCCTTCTCTTACGTGGAACGACCTTTTTCATCCGGATGACTGCCTAAGAGCCTCAACATCCCTACAGGAATATGTAAAAGAGGGAACCTCGGTTCTTCGAATTGAACATCGGTATCTCACAAAACATGGTGATGAGAGGTGGGCAGTAACCAGGGGAAAAGTTGTATGCCGGGATATGCATGGGCGTCCACTCCGGATGACGGGAACCTATACCGACATTCATGAACGGAAAATTACTGAAGAAGCACTGATTGCATCTAAACAGAAACTAGCTCTCCTCGAAGGTATAACACGACATGACATCCTGAATCAGGTTCATGCTCTTCAAGGTTTCCTGACGATTCTTGATGATTGTGGTTACAACAGAGAAGGTTCACGGTTCATCGAGGGTATCAAGGGATGTTGTGAAAAAATAAAAACACACATCCTTTTTGCTCAAAATTATCAGGAAATCGGATTAAATTCTCCAAAATGGCATAATATTAAAAAAGTAGCCATTCTTGCTGAACAGGGTAATCTTCCCGCTACAATACCCCTGAAGATCCATAACCCTGATTACGAAATTTATGCAGATCCGATGCTGATTCTGGTTTTTTCTAACATCTTTGAAAATGCAAGGAAATACGGGGAAACAATAACGGAGGTTCGTCTCATCTTTGAAGAAAGGGATGCAGAAGGGTGTCTTATCATTGAGAATGATGGCGTTGGAATACCGTCAGATATAAAAGAGAAGATCTTTGACAAAGGGATGGGAAGAAATACGGGTTTCGGCCTTTTTTTGGTACGGCAGATTCTTGGCCTCACCGGCCTGTCAATCAGGGAAAACGGTGTCCCGGATCAGGGAGTCAGGTTTGAAATTCTCATTCCCCGGGGGATGTGGAGAAGAGATTCCAAAGGAATTGATGCGAAAAAATGAGGAGAATCCGGGGGGATCCTAAAAAAACTCTGATACGTTTATATTAGAAGGATATACTCCTGAGTAGCCGTTCCATCTCAACACTGAATTTTAATATGAGTCAATTTTTAAAAAACTGATGCCTATCTGTGACACATTTATGGCTCTTCAGAATTTTTACATGCTTTACCGATTTATTAAGCATATCATCGGTTCTGTCACAACTCAAAAAGTAAAAGTCTTCAGGTCCCTAAACATGTAGATATACCTCTCCCATTTCAGGAAGCAATGATTATGAGATTCAACTCTTCCATTTTATTATATATGAGTATTATTCTGCTTTTCATCCCCTTGACGGCAATGGGTGAAGAACAGAACTTAGTTACGCCTATTACCATTGGATATTCAGGTGCTCCCGAAGCGAATGTGTATAATTCTATGGTTGAGTACTACGGATTTTTCGAAAAGAATGGTCTGAAAGTTACTCCTTCCTATTTTCCTACCGCAAAAGAGACTGCAGATACGGTAATGGATGGAGAAAATGACTTCGGTATGGTAAATTCCTACAGTGTGGCCCGTTTACTTAATGAAGGGAAAAAACCGGTAATCCTGACTTCACTTCTCAGGATTGATGAGATTTATTATATCACGGTAAATACGAATGTCGGCATAGCCACACCTGCTGATCTCCAAGGAAAACGGATTGGTATTGTACCAGGGGACTCCTGGGAATACTATCTGGACAAATATATGGTTCTGAATGGAGAGGATATCTCGTCAGTTTCTCTCGTTCCTTTTAAAAATGAAGAAGAAGTAATTCAGTATCTGAATGAGGGAAAGATCGATGCCGGTCTTACCATATATCAGTATGCTTCTGCCCTCTGTGCGCAACAACCGGAAAAATTCCAGATGTGGTCTGTTAATAATTTTGAGGATAATTATATGCTTCTCATAAGCAATCAGGACACCATTGCTAAGAAACCAGATGCCGTGAAGAACCTGATAAAGGCATATGCTGATACCTGGGATTACACAAACGCAAATATGGATAAAGTTCAGCAGGATGCAGTAGAACGAACAGGACTGAGTCAAAAACAGATGCAGGATCTCGTTACCGGACTCACCCCGGAGATCAGTCTCACCCAGGGGCTGCTGAGTACTATGGAAGCTCAAAGCAGGTATCTCGTAAAGAATGGAAATGGCTCTTCTTTCGAAACTCCTGACTATCTGAAGAGTATTAATTTTACCTTTCTCGATATGGTATCCCCTGAAGGAGATACCATCATCCATAGTTAATATTGGTTTTATGGTGGGAACAACAACGGCGGGGCTAAACATAAATATGTCACCGGAGTTACGGAAAAGAGGGGGGATTACAGAGATCAGAGTTATTGGATTGATACTTCAATCTTTCAATCCTTATACTGATACCTCCTTCAATTCCCTGGTGAGTTACCTTACCTATGCAAAGGTAATGGATGATGCCCTTTGAATCGGTGATTTCATGTTTTTACGGTCTTTGTTGGTTGTTGTTCTTATTCTTTCATTTGTTTCCGCTTTCTCCATGGGCCTTGTTGTGTGGTATGGAGAGTACACCAAAGCACAACTGGATCAGGAAGAAAAACCGGTGCTGGAACTGATACAGTCAGTAACGAAACTACGTAATCTTCAGTTTGATTATCTTGTTTCTAAAGAGAATCGGATTCTTACCCAGTGGAATATGGTGTATAATCAATCTCTTCGACAAATTTCTCAACTTGTCCCAGGTGATGAGCTCTCAAAAATTCGGATCGAACGGGTTCATCGGGTCTTTGCCTCACAAAAAAAACTGTTTGATGCTGCCGTCGGTGTTTCAGAAAATCCATTCGTTCAGAATAATTCTCGCAGCAGTGACAAATTCTCCTTCAGTTATAATCTGCTCAACCAGCAAAGTCTGAATGCATTTGATGAATTGTCTCAGATGGAAGGGGTAATAAATGACAAAAAACTCCAGTTGCAGAACTGGATCAATCTAATCACTATCATCACCTTTACGGTTATTCCGTGTATTACGATTCTTTCAATCATCATCCTGTTCAGAAGAATCGATAAATCATTTAAAAATCTTCAGAACGGCACCCGTGAACTGGGATCCGGAGATCTGACCTATCGAATATCAATGAACGGGAATGATGAATTTGTCAACCTCTCACGGTCTTTCAACTCTATGGCTGATGATCTGCAGAAAGTTCTCATCTCCCGGGATCTCCTCCAGGAAGCGAAACTGAAAGCCGAAGCAGCAAGTCAGTCTAAAAGCATATTTCTTGCAAACATGAGTCATGAACTCAGAACCCCGCTGAATGCAATTCTCGGCTTCTCCCAGTTACTCAGGCAAAGTCCCCATCTGGTCAAAGCAGATCTTTCCCATGTTCAGATTATCCATAGGAGTGGTGAGCATCTTCTCAACATTATCAACGACATCCTTGATATGGCAAAGATTGAGGCAGGAAAAATCACTCCTACCATCCACGTCTTTGATCTCCACCTGGTAATAACCGGGGTTTTCGATCTATTTTCTCTCCAGGCAGAAGAACAGGGAATTTCCTATCGTCTGGATCTTCCATCTGATTGTGCCAGGTTCATCAGTTCAGATGAGAGAAAAATTCGTCAGATTCTCATTAATCTCATTAGTAATGCCATCAAGTTCACCCCATCAGGAACAGTTCTTATTCAGGTAAATACCCGGCATTTTACCAAAGAAGAATTACCGGAGAGAAAGGGTGGATTTGAGACAAACACCTCTCTTCTCACTATTGATGTGATTGATTCAGGAATTGGCATCGAACCAAAGGAACTATGCAGAATATTTGATCCATTCGAACAAGTGATAAATGGAAAACGGACATCAGGAGGTACCGGGTTGGGTCTTGCTATCAGCCAGAAATTCGCTGAAATTCTGGAAGGTACACTTACCGCAGTCAGTTCTGGAGTAAAAGGAGAGGGTTCAGTCTTCAGGCTTGAGATACCATTCTCTCCTCAAACTGGAAGGGAGACTTTCATCTCTGATGATGGGGTATCTGAATCGCTGATCGCTGAAAGCCAGGAGGAATACCGTATACTGATTGTTGATGACCGGAAAGAAAACCGGGAACTTCTTGCATCATTCCATCAGCAATTCCACCTATCAACAAGGCAGGTTGCAAGTGGGGAAGAAGCTATCCAATGCTTCAGAATCTGGCACCCGCATCTCATCTGGATGGATATCCTGATGCCCAACCAAAGGGGAGATGAAGCATTACGCATTATCAGAGAAGAAGCAGGAGTGACACAACCGATTGTCATTGCGATCACTGCAGGTGCGTTTGAAGAGCAGAAAGAGCGTTTTTTGGAAATGGGATTTGATGAGTTCTTATCCAAACCCTATACCCGTCAGGATATTCTCGATCTGCTGAGAAAAACGCTCAACATAGAATTTCGTCATCATAAGGGGGGTATGATGGACTTATCGTTTGATATCAGGGATACAGAAAAACCGGTGAATATCACGAATATGGATCCTGCAATCAAAGCTGGTCTGATACGAAGTGCCGAGGAGGGCAACATTACTCATATGCACCGCCAGATCCAGGCTTTACGAGTACATTATCCAGAGGAAGCGGCTCTCGTTCAGCAACATGCAGACTTGTATGACTTTGCGAAAATCCTCACCCTGCTGAGAGAAGAGGGCGAAAAGTGACAGAAACAGAGATGAATCCTGGGAGAATTCTTGTCGTAGATGACAATATTTCAAACCTTCATCTTCTGGTCCGGATGTTATCAAAGCACGGATATATCATTTCAGTTGCAAAATCTGGTGATGAAGCGATTCAGATCTCCCAAAAATCTACGCAGGAACTGATTCTGCTTGACATTATGATGTCCGGTCTGGATGGGTATGCAACCTGCGAAGTGCTGAAAGTAATCCCTTTGACCCGGGATATTCCGGTAATATTTCTATCAGCTCTTGATGATGTGGAAAGTAAAACCAGAGGATTTGAAGTGGGGGGGGTGGATTTTATTTCAAAACCGTTCCATGAGGGGGAAGTAGTCGCCCGGGTAAACACTCATCTATCTCTTTCGAGGACCCGAAAAAAACTTCAGGATACGGTTAAACACCTTACAGACGTCGAAAACGAACTTCGCCAGAATTTTTCCAAACTTACTTTAAAAGATAAAAAGCTCCAGGAGAATGAAGAAAAATTCCGATCCATCTTCTCCCTGATTCCAAACCCGATCATTCTGACAAGAATGGAGGATGGTGTTGTCATTGACTGTAACGCTGCGATGGCAGAATTGTTCGATAAACCTCGTGAGAAGATTATCAATGTATCAACCCTGGAACTAAAATTATGGAAAAGTACCGAGGAACGTGAGCAATTTTTACATGAATTAACCAAATCGGGGGGAAGCGATAACCGCGAGATTATCCGGGAGAACATCAACGGCAAGACGCAAACAATCCTCCTTTCTTCTCGTACTATGGACAGCATCGGAGAAAAGATCATAATCACTGTTGGATTTGATTACACAGGACTGAAAAACGCTCAGCAGCAGCTTCGTGACTCAGAAGAGATGTATCGAAATCCCGTGGAACAATCTCCTGTCGGAATTTTTCTCTTTCAGGATGGATATTTCCGATATATCAATCCCCGTCTCTCTATGATGCTTGGTTACAGCAGGGATGAAATGAGCCATATCAACCTGGAAAAAATAATTCACCATGAGGATTTACCAGGCGTCAGGGATATTTTGTTCAGTCCGGGGGGGAATCTCTCTTCTGAGTGCCATATGGATTTTCGCGGAATCAGATCCAGCGGGACAACTCTTGAAATGGAACTCTTTGCAACCCAGACGCAATTTCAGGGAATGCCGGCAATTTATGGAACTTTGATTGATGTCACCTACCGTAATCAGTTAGAACTGGCACGGTACCAGAGTGAGAAGATGTACCGGCTTATCACGGAAAATATGAAGGATGTGATCTGTACTCTTGAATATCAATCAGGTTCTTTTCGGTACGTCAGTCCATCAATACGGACTTTAAGTGGACATACTACTGATGAGATGAAAAACCGAACCATCTATGATATCCTAACGCCCGAATTTCATCAATCAGTATCCAGATATTTGGATCTGGGTGCGGAACAATATGGAAAAAATTTGGAATCACCTGAATTTTATGAACTGTGTCCCGACCTGATCTGTAAGGATGGATCGATAATCCAGACCGAAGTAGTGGCAAAATTCATGAAAAACCAGGTATCAGGCTCTCCAGAAGTCCTCTGTGTTATCAGGGATATCACCCAAAGGGTCCTGGCTGAAAAGGAAGTCAGAGAAAGGAAAAGGGAACTATCGAAAAAAAATGAAGATCTGGTTGCAGCCAACGAAGAGTTACTTGCTGCTGAAGATCAACGAAGACAGGCATATGACGAACTGGCAAGAAGTCAGTCACTTCTCATAGAAAAGGAACAAGCTCTCTGTAATGCCCAGGGAGTGGCCCATCTTGGCAACCTTACCTGGTGGGTATCAGATAATAGAATTCTTGTTTCCGAAGAATTCGGTAAAATTATGGGTATTTCCGGGGTAAGTACTCGGTCTTCTTATGTTGAATGTTTCGCTGGCATATCCCAGCCATCACGGGATCAGATTGTCAGACTGATACAGATCCTGAAAGAAGAGGGAACCCCATTTAGTGAAGAGGTTTCCATAATTCTCGAGGATGCAACTGAGAAAGTTGTACGGGTGCAAGGTGAGGCAAACCGAAATGGATCCGGAGTGATTGATCAGATAAATCTTATTATACTGGATATTACCCGGCAAAACCATATGGAACATGCTCTGATTGAAGCAAACAAAGAAAAAGAGATTCTTCTTCGGGAGATTCATCACCGGGTGAAGAATAACATGCAGGTGATATCCTCTCTGCTTTCCATGCAGTCACGATCTCTGCAGGATCCCACTGTCCAGATGTTATTTCAGGAATCTCAAAACCGGGTCAAGTCACTTTCTCTGGTTCATGAATTGTTATATAATTCGGAAAGTCTCAAAAATATCGAATACCAGAAATATCTGCAGGAAATTACCCGTTACCTCTTCAAGTCACATAACATAAGTCCCCAGAATGTCACCTATACCATATCGGGAAACAACGTTCTCATATCTATTGAGAAAGCCGTTCCCTGCAGTCTCGTGATTACTGAATTGCTGACAAACTCCCTGAAATATGCCTTTCCTGCGGGTAGAAACGGAAAAATCACTATTGATTTCTCTATGCATCCAGATACCGATGAATATGTACTTGTCTATGAGGATGACGGAGTCGGGTTTGCAGAAGGAGAAGACCCGTTAAAAAGTTCAGGATTTGGAACAACATTAATCAAAGGGTTATCCCGGCAATTATCAGGAACACTCTCGATAGGGACCCAAAAATCAGGAGTATCGTATATGCTCAGGTTTCCCGCTGAATAACTCCTGCAGGTAAGGTCTCATGGTCCGCCAAGAATCCATTATCATACCATACTTCAAATAAGATATGGGGCCAGATCAAGGGTGTGATTGTAATCCGTATCTCCCAATTCCATCGAATATTCTTTGAATCGATAGTGAATGGAAGAGAACCACAGGAATATGGGCCAACCCGGACCACCAATTATGAAGTCTGAAATTACTGAAGGAAATCTTCTCAAAGGACTCCTCACCGTATCTCTCCCGATCATCCTGAGTAATCTCCTTCAAAGTGTTGTTGAGGTAGTGGATCTCTTCTTTGTCGGCAGACTCGGCCCTGATGCCATCGCCGGTGTAGCCATGAGCATGATGTTCATCCTCACCATCATGACCATCATCATCGGTGTTGTCACTGCAACAACGGCATTTATCTCTCATGCCTGGGGAGCGAAGGAGTATGACAAACCCGGAGTTCTTCTCATCCAGTCACTCCTGATTGGTGCAGGATTTGCTATAGTCTTTGCCTTGTTTGGACTCTTTGGGTCAGATCATATCCTCATGCTTCTCGGAGCAACCCCGGAAGTTGCAGTCCAGGGGGGAAATTTCCTTCAGGTTATCCTTCTGGGTAATTTTAGTATGGTGGGTCTTTGGATTCTCTGCTCGGCATATCAGAGTTGCGGAGATGCCAGAACCCCGATGATCGTGATGCTGGGAGCAAATATCCTCAATATCATCCTCAACCCGATCCTCATATTCGGTAATGGAATTATCCCCGGATTCGGGGTTATGGGATCTGCTCTGGCAACTATTCTCGGGCGTTCGTGCGGATTCCTCTACCTCTTCTCTCAGTTATACTCCGGAAAGGGTCCGTTTGCCCTTCCCCATAAAATTACCATTGATCCGGATCTGATGAAGCGGATGTTCATCATAGCCCTGCCCAATTCCGTGCAGAATGGAATGCGAAGTTTATCATTTCTTGGTATGACCATCATTGTGGCCTCGTATGGTGCAGCAGCCATGGCAGCATATGGCATCGTCATCCGGATGGAACTCATTGCGTTGATGCCCGGATTTGCCATTGCAACAGCAACAGCGGTTATCGTTGGGCAGAATCTTGGTGCCAGGATTCCTGAAAGGGCAGTGAAAGGAGTCCACTACTCCCTTTTCTTTTATGGAGTACTAATGGCAGCGATAGTTGCAATATATATGATATTCCCCGGAGAAATTATCGGATTCTTTGATCCTTCCGGTACCAGCACCCTGATTGGAACTGGATATTTTCATACCGTGGCACCATTTTATCTTATGACATCCATCTCCATCATCCTGGCGTTTGCGATGAATGGAGCCGGAGCAACCAGAATACCGATGTATGCCACGGCAGTCAGTCTTATTGGCATTCAGATACCCCTTGCACTGTTGATACCCGGATGGCTAGGAAATGGATTGTTCGGTGTATGGTATGCGGAAATTATTGGCCTGACCCTTCAGGCAGCGATACTGGCCGTCTTTTTCCAAAAAAAGTCGTGGCTAACCACCCGACTCTAACCATATACTCTCAGGTTCATATCAGGGAATTGATATTTGTATGGAACCAATACATCTGATACTCCGGGAACCACCGTGAAAGTGATCAAGATCCCCTCCATTCTTTCCAGCGTTATTATATCAGCACTAACGGGTATCGATGGCATGGAGTTCTCTATCATACCAGAGTGCTATTACTGCAGGGGAGCGGTGAGATTTCATGATATCCGGGCAAAACGATTTGCCACCGTTATTGAAGGAGGGCAGAAACGGATAATAACGGTGAAAGTTCACCGGTTTTACTGCAGGGAATGTGGAAAACTCTGTTATGCCCGTGCACCATTTTATCCGAACACCAAATTCGGATCTCCGGTAGCAGACCTCTGTATGACCCTGGCGCAGGAACATCCTTTCAATCATACGGCAAAAATTCTTCAAACCATCGGAGTAGTAGTTGACCGGGGCACTATCAGGAATTTTTCCGGACAGGAACTACCCAAAGTAAGTTATGCAAAAATTTACGGGCTACCTATCCCTCTTTCAATCTGTCACCTGTCTGATCTCTTCTCACGGGCAAAATGGAATTATCAGGTGACCCAGGAAGAAATTCTGGAAGTCTGCGGATTTCCAACCAAATAGAAAAAGAAATTCGTGAAAAAATTCGAAATTCCTGCTTTTAATAAACCGGGTCGCGGAACAACTCTACCAGTTGTTCAAAGTTATCGCCATAATTATGCTCCCACTCTTCCAGTTCATTCACTTTTGCCACAACTGGTTTTCCTTTCCTTTCTCCCGCGTGATACCCAAACAGGGTTTCCAGTTCAGATTGTAATGCGTTCATGTAAAGAGAGTTGGGAATGTCCATCGGGCATCGCTCTTCACATTGTCCACAGTTGACACAAGAGTCAGCAATATGTGATACCCGGATCAGATGAAACATAAACGGAGGAGGAACCTGACCGGGTTTTACCAGCCAGGGTTTTTTGATTCTGCAATCCTCGCAGATACAGAGCGGGCAGGCCTCGGTACACTGATAACACTTGATACAACGTGACATATCATGCATCATCTGTTCAAGGAGTCGATCACCGGTATTAATGTTGGAAAATTGATCGTTCTGACTCTGTATACTGAGATGAGCCATTACTTCCTCTACCCTTCTGCGAATTTCAATACCTTTTGGATCAGCGGGTTCGAGGGAGACAAATCCATCCTGAGCTGCATATTGAAGGATTTCACCCCCCTTTTTTGAACAGACCTCTACAAAGGTCGTAGTTCCGGTATAATCTCCGATAACTCCCCAGTTCCCACAAACCAGATCACATTGACGGGGTATCCGGGTCAGGCATCGCTGGCAGCAAAGTCTTCTCCCATATCCATCCCGTTCAAGTTCTTCAATTGGTATACCAACCGTCTTTTCTGGGGTCTGAACTACACAGTGCCCTTGGGAGAATATGATATTCTTCACCCGATTGGGATCCATCTCATATTTCTCAGCAATCATTCTCCGTGCATTGAGAGGACTTATCGTCCCGCTGCAGTTGAGACCAATGAGAATGAGATCATTCAGATCCACCTGGTTTCGTTTTGCAAGTTCGATGAGTGCCTTCGCTTCACATCCTTTCACTGCTGCTGCAATTTTCAGCCCGGCATTTCCTTGCATATAACGGAGAAGCAATTTCGCAGAGAGCAATGTTCCACAATAGAGAGAACCGGCACATGCTGGCAATTCATCAGGATTTGTGATAATCGCAAGTTCTGCATCATAGATATCAGCTCCCTTTCGTACTGCAGACACGGCATCAACTACTCCGGTTGAGAGCAGATGCGAGAGGAGGCTAGTAATAAATCCTCCTGAATCACCGGCATCTCTGATGACCGGATCGGTTGACCAGGTGTAAAATGTCTCCCCCTGGCGAATCACAGTTCCTCTCCCACATATTTCTCTATCCGAACAGCAGCAACTTTATATTCTGACATCTTTGTCAGGGAGTCCGGGGCATTTCCTGCACTTTTGGAAATCAACCCTTCCAGAAAATGAAAGGGCATAAAAGTCATACCCTTTTTTATATCCCTGACTATCCGGGCTTTGCATAGAAGAGAACCTTTGCGAAATATTACCCGTATCATGTCATCACTTCTGACTCCCAGAGTTTCCGCATCTTCAGGATTGAGTTCAAGGTATCCTTCATTCACCTCATCTGCAAGATTTTTACATCTCCGGGTCATGGATCCGGCATGCCAGTGCCAGATAATCCTGCCAGTGGTAAGACGGAAAGGGTAACTCCTATCAGGGAGGTCAGAGGGTTCTTTCCAGTCTACCGGATGGAAGATCCCTTTGCCATCCGGAGTAGGAAATTGATTCTGATGTAATATTGGAGTGCCAGGATGCTCCATTTCAGGGCAAGGCCAGCAGATGCCTTCCGGCTTGCTCACCCGGTCCCAGGTCATTCCCCGGTACTGGGGGATAACCCGACACATTTCAGAAAAGATCTCCTGAGCATCTGTGTACGGAAATTGTTCGGCATACCCCATCTTGTCTGCCAGTCCAGTGATGATCTCCCAATCTGATTTTGATTCCCCCGGGGGTTCAACTGCTTTTCGGATGCGTTGCACCCGTCGCTCGGTATTTGTTTGTGTTCCGTCCTTCTCAGCCCAACAGGCAGCAGGCAGTACAACATCAGCAAACTGGCAGGTTTCAGTAAAAAAGATATCCTGCACTACAAGGAAATCAAGGTTTGCGATCCCTTTTTTTACGGCATCTGGGTTCGGTTCTGATATTACCGGATTCTCACCAATAAGATAGAGAGCTTTAACATCGCCATTATTTGCTTTTAACCGGTCAAATAACGTGCCAATGTCATATCCATCTTTTGGTTCCCCGATCCCCCCTTCAAATTTCCATAGTTTTGAAAGATTCCGGTGAGCTGCACCATCAGTAACACGGATATATCCTGGCAGGTACCCGGGTTGACATCCCACATCGCAGGCACCCTGTACATTATTCTGACCACGAAGTGCGTTTACTCCGGTCCCTGCTCTTCCGATATTGCCAGTGAGAAGCATCAGATTTGCAATCGATTTGACATTGTCAACACCGGTTGTCTCCTGGGTGATACCCATGGCATATAGGATGGTGCATTTTTCTGCTTTTCCAATCCACTCAGCAGTAGTTGTGATAAGATCAGGGCTAATACCGCAGAGAAGGCCGACTGCTTCCGGTTCATATCGTTTCTGAAGAACTACCTTTTTCAGAGTTTCATAATTACTTGTCCGGTTTTTAATGAAATCCCGATCTTCCCAACCATTCCTGATGATCTCTCCCATGATACTATTGAGAAGCAGGACATCAGACCCCCGATAAAACTGAATAAACAAGTCAGACTGAATGGCGGTGGGAGTATGCCTGGGATCAGCATAGATAAGCCGTGCTCCCCGGGTCCGGGCACGAATGATCTGCCTTCCAATGAGCGGGTGTTGCTCCAGAGTATTACTTCCAAGGCAGAGGATGCAATCTGCATCACCAATATCAGGAATTGAGTTGGTCATGGCACTGCATCCCAGAACCATGGAAAGTCCGGTCATCGTTGCTGAATGACATTGCCTGGCACAATGATCGATATGTCGGGTCCTGAGTACTCCTCTGGCAAATTTCATTGCTACATAATTATCTTCGTTTGAACACCGGGCTGAAGTGAGGAGAGCGATTTCATCCGGTGAATAGGAGGAGAGTTTTCTGCTGATTAGATCAAGAGCAGCTTCCCAGTCAGCTTCATAAAAAATATCACCTTTTCGTATCAGGGGTTTTCGCAGACGGTCAGGGCTATGGATAAACTGGTGACAATAGGTTCCTTTCGGACAGATTCTCCCTTCATTTACCGGAGAGCGAAAATATGGTGCAGTACTAAGTACTTTGCCATCTTTCACTACTAAATTGAGTGAACAGCCAGTACCGCAATAGGGACAGGTGGTAGTTACCTGAGAAAATGCCATTTCTTCTATCAGGTATGTGGGAGAGCGAGATAGATATATTTATCATATTTATTTGTATTCATGATTATTATCAGTGGGCGATAGATGCAAAAAAACCCGCTATCTCACAATAATCGTCAGGGGCTCCAGATCCAGATGCGGCATCGAGAAGGGGAAATCCAACTTGATGAGTAATTTCCATGAGTTAATGTCCGAGATATATGCCTTAATTTCAAATTTATACTCAAATAATCCACGCAAGGAGAAAATACGTGTGGGTTGAGGTTAAATTGGACGTTAGGTATTTCTATCATGGGTTAAATTATTCTCATTTTTAATAAATATCTCGAATTTAATTTAGAATTTTAATTTTGTGCTTGAATTTAGGCTTTATGGCATTCAGCATTCAAATTGAGGTTTTTATTGCATTTTGATGCATATGCGTAGGTTATTGTTGTTTTTTTCATTCTGGGTCTATAATGAACAATCATGATAGATATATTCAAGTGTGTAATCACTTTTATTATTTTTCATCTTATAATTCAATGAAATCAATCAACTTGTAGCCGGAAAAATATCCAAAAAAACCGGTTTAATTCACAAGATTTATCTATATTTTCCTACAACCTTTGTGCAGTCGATTTTTATCGATCAGGCTGGTGCGTAAGATATGGCATTTGCAGTACATGTGAATATGGAGCGATGTACCGGCTGTAACAATTGTGTGGTTGCATGCCCGGTTGATGCACTGGAACTCCACACCATTGATCCTGCTACAACCGACAAGATTTACAAGGTTGTAAACGGAGCAGCACTCATTCTTGATGTCAAGAATGAACTCTGCGCCGGATGTGGGATCTGTGTGGATGCATGCCCGTACGATGTGATTCAGCTGTCAGGGCTGTCACCTGAGAAGGCATTCGCCTGAAGGTGGTCCTGGTTAACGGGTATAATAGTTCTTGAACCGAATTCGTGAACACTACGAGGTATCTTAATGTCAACACTGTTTCCGAAGTACTCGAAGATCAATGATGGATCTCGGGTTATCATGGAGCAGCGGCTCCTTCAGCAGGTTAACAACCTCATACTCGACAATGATGTCTGCACTGGATGCGGAATCTGTTCAGAGGTTTGTCCTGAAGAAGCGATCGCCGTAGGAGCTGTTGGAGGCGTCCAGCGTGGTCTGGTATGTGATGCAGCAAGCGTCCACATTGATGAGACAAAGTGCTCATACTGTGGTGTATGTGTCATCATGTGTCCATTCACAGCCCTCTCCCTGAAGATCGATGGCGAAGAACGGCTCCCAATCCTTGAAAAAGAAGGATTCCCGACTTATGACAAGGGCACAAAAATCGATGATGAGAAGTGTGTCCGCTGTAACATCTGTCAGGATGTATGCCCACGGGATGCAATCGACCGCGATGTCCCCCTCTTTGAAGGTCAGGACTGCGAAGGTCTTGCAAAAGGTCAGGGCGTAAATCTCAAGATCGACTTTGTTGTCGATGATGCCAAGTGTACCAAGTGTGGTATCTGTGGCAACCTTTGTGAAGCAATTAATGTGGTTCACAAACCCTACACCCCCGAAACCGGGAAAGTTGAGGGTAAGGTTCTTTGGGACAGTGACTATTGTGACGGTTGCAATGTCTGCGCCGAAGCATGTCCAAGTGATGCAATCAAGGTTACCCGAGAAGTCGCCGGAAAGAAGAATCTTGGAAAGGTCAGCATTGTCGATGAAGAATGTTGCACCTGCCGCTGGTGTGTAGTGAACTGCCCAACCGAGGCAATCACCATTAACAAGATCTTCGAAGGTGAGATCACCTTCCACCCGGAGAAATGCCCAGGAGGCTGCTCAACCTGTGTTGATGTCTGCCCTGCAAATGCCATTTACCTGCCAACTCCTCTGCCTGCAAAGCAGATGAAGGGCAAGATCGAGGCAAACATTGCAGTAAACAAGGATTTCTGCATCCTCTGTGGAGCCTGTGTGAACGCATGTCCGGGTGAGGATATCATTTATCTCCGCCGTGACTCTGTAAAGATCAAGGGCAAAGAGACTGACCTTTTCAAGAAGATCAAGGCCAAACTCTGCAGTGCCAGAACTTCCATGGTCCGTGAAAAGTCCAGTGGTGCAGGGACTGTTGAGCTGAAGGCGATCAGTCAGTAAAAGAGGATTGAAATGGCTGCAAAAAGTTACGACAACCCTGAGCTGAACAAGAAGCTGGCTGACACAAGATACCACAACAGTCAGTCAAATCCTGAGTTCTCCAAGCAAATTCTGAAGACAAGCCGCACTCATGCAAACATGTGCTATCAGTGTGGTACCTGCACCGGGTCATGCCCGTCTGCTCCACGCAGCACCTACCGGATCCGTCTGTTTATGCGCCGGAATGTGCTCGGACTTGAGAATGAAGCACTCACAGACCCGGATCTCTGGCTCTGTACAACCTGTTACTCATGCACCGACCGCTGTCCACGTGACATCGCTCCAACTGATGTTATCATGGCAATGCGCAACATGGCATTCAAGCGGGATATTGTTCCACGCAACTTCCTGCAGACCTGTCAGTTGATCTACAACAACGGTCACGGTGTTCCAAACAACGACGTCAACCGTGCAGCCCGGGTAAAACTCGGCCTGGACGCAGACCCACCAACCACCCATATGTACCCTGAATTCATCAAGGGTATCCAGAAAATTATGGATCACTACGGACTGAAAGATAACGCTGACCGTATCCTCAAGGGGGACTAAACGTGAAGGAGTACGCACTGTTCCTCGGATGTATTGCCCCAAACCGTTACCCCGGTTGTGAAGCATCAGCAATCAAAACCAGTGAAAAGGTTGGCATCAAGCTCCTGCCCCTCAAGGGTGCAAGCTGTTGTCCGGCACCTGGTGCATTTGGATCCATCGACCTCCGTGTCTGGTATGCAATGGCAGCCAGAAACCTTGTTCTCGCTGAAGAGATGAAGAAGGACATAGCCCTCGTGTGCAACGGGTGCTACAAGTCCATCTACGAAGTGAACCACATCCTCAAGCACGATGAAGTGCTCAGAGGACAGGTGAACGAGGTTCTCGCAGAGATCGACATGGAGTTCAAGGGAACCATTGATGTCTTCCACCTTGCTGAACTCTACTATGACCCCAAGGTCTGTGGCGTTCAGAAACTCCGTGACTCCGTCACCACTCCGCTGACCGGCGCAAAGATCGCCTGTCACTACGGATGCCACCTCACCAAACCAAAGAAAGAGCGACACTTCGGTGACACTGAAGCTCCATACTGGTTTGAAGAGCTCGTCGCTGCACTCGGTGCAGAACCGGTCGAGTACCGCAATAAAATGCAGTGCTGTGGAGCCGGTGGCGGTGTCCGTGGATACGATATCGTCCACGCTCTGGACATCACCAACGAGAAGCTGATCAATATACAGGAAGTCAAGGCTGATGCAATCACTGAACTCTGTCCATTCTGTCAGCTTCAGTTTGACCGTGGTCAGATAGAGATCAAAGAGAAATTCGGCGATGTGTACAACCTCCCGGTATTGCACTTCAATGAGCTCCTTGGACTCGCACAGGGTATGAGCCCACAGGACCTCGCCCTTGATCTGCATGCAATCGACTGTACTCCATTCCTGCAGAAGGTGCTTTAAGGAGGCAATACATGGCAGAAAATACAGAAGCAAGAATCGGTGTCTTTGTATGTCACTGTGGAACCAATATTGCCGGCTCCCTTGATGTCAAGGACGTAACTGAGTACGCGAAGAATCTTCCAAATGTCGCCTACGCTGCCGAGTATCAGTACATGTGCTCCACTCCGGGTCAGAACATGATCAAGGAGGCAATTGACAAGCACAACCTGACCGGTATCGTAGTCGCTGCATGTTCACCCCGTCTTCACGAACCAACCTTCAGGATTGCAACGAAGGAAGGGGGACTGAACATGTTCCGCTTCGAGATGGCAAACATCCGTGAGCAGAACTCCTGGGTTCACATGCACGGGATGCATGATGAAGCAACCTTAAAGGCAAAGGACCAGGTCAAGATGGCAGTTGCAAAGGCAATCTACCTTGAAGACCTTGTTCCAAAGTCAGTACCTGTCGAGAAGGCCGCCATGGTCGTCGGAGCAGGTGTCGGTGGTATCCAGGCAGCACTCGATCTGGCAAGTGCCGGTATCAAGACTTACCTCGTAGAGCGGACCCCCACCATCGGTGGCAGGATGTCCCAGCTCGACAAGACGTTCCCAACCCTTGACTGTTCCCAGTGTATCCTCGCACCAAAGATGGTGGACGCAGGACGTCACCCGAACATCGTGCTCCTCTCTTACCACGAAGTTGAGAATGTGGAAGGGTACATCGGTAACTTCGAAGTAACCCTCCGCAAGAAGGCCCGTGGTGTCATGAACCCGGTCGAAGCAGCAGCCAAGGGCATTGTCGGAGGCGGCTGCAATGGTTGTGGTGACTGCACTGGCGTATGCCCGGTCATCAAGCCAAATGCATTCGAGTTCGGCATGGCACCCCGCAAGGCAATCTACATCAACCACGCTCAGGTCGTTCCTCTGATCTACACCGTGGACTTTGAGTCCTGTGTCAAGTGTGGTCTGTGTGTTGATGCTTGTGGTGATAAGAAGGCTATCGACCTGGAGATGCAGGACGAGTTCCCGAAATACAAGATCGGAACGGTCATCCTTGCAACCGGATACGACTTTATCAATGTCGAAGAGAAGAAAGAGTGGGGATACAAGCGTTATGACAACGTTATCCACGCACTTGAATTCGAACGCCTGATTTGTGCATCCGGTCCAACCGGTGGTCACCTTATCCGCCCAAGTGACGGAGTCACTCCAAAGAGAGTTGGATTCGTCCTTTGTGCAGGGTCACGTGACAACACCGGCGGTGTCGGCAAGCCATACTGTTCCCGGTTCTGCTGTATGTACTCCCTGAAGCACGCCCACCAGATCATGGAAAAGATCGAGGGTTGCCAGGCATACATCTTCTACATGGACATCCGGTCCTTTGGTAAGATGTACGAGGAGTTCTACTACCGTATCCAGGAAGAGGGATGCAAGTTCATCCGTGGCCGTGTTGCCAACATCCTTGAAGATCCTGACACCAAGAATCTGCACGTCTTCACCGAAGACACGCTTCTCGGCCGCCCAATCGACATTGAGCTCGATCTCGTTGTCCTGGCAGCTGCAGTTCAGCCAATCTCCGGTGCAAACGATGTCAGAAAGAAGTTCGGTGTATCCGCATCCCAGGATGGCTGGATGCTCGAAGCACACCCCAAGCTGAACCCCTGTGGTACTACTACCGCTGGTGTGTTCCTTGCCGGTGTCTGCCAGGGACCAAAAGATATCCCTGACACGGTTGCCCAGGCAGAAGGAGCAGCATCTGCAGCATCTATTCCAATCCACATCGGTGAAGTCGAGCTTGAGCCCTACTTTGCCCAGTGTATGGATGAGATTTGTGCAGGTTGTGGAATGTGTATCAACCTCTGTCCATACAGTGCTCTGGCACTGGTAGACAAGGACGGAAGGACTGTTATGCAGGTCACTGAAGCAAAGTGTAAAGGCTGTGGAACCTGTGGTGGATTCTGTCCAGGTGGTGCAATCAGAATGCAGCACTTCACAACCCCACAGATTGTTGCCCAGATTGATGCATTCCTCCTCGGAGGGGAGTAACCATGTCTGACGAGTGGAACCCAAAAATCCAGGCAATCATCTGTAACTGGTGTTCATACGCCGGAGCAGACCTTGCTGGTGGCGCCCGTATCCAGTACCCGCCAGATGTTCGTGGTGTTCGTGTCATGTGCACGGGCCGTGTCGATATGCTCTTCATTCTGAAGGCATTTGTTGATGGTGCAGACGGAGTTCTTGTCTCCGGATGTCACTTCGGTGACTGTCACTACCTTGAAGGAAACTACAAGGCAGCAAAGAGAATGTTCATGGTCAAGGCCCTGCTCAAGAACATCGGCCTTGATGACAAGCGATTCCGTATGACCTTCGTCTCAGCATCTGAGGGTGCAAAGTGGGGGAAGGTTATGGAAGATGTCAGCTCCAAAGTACGTGAGCTCGGACCGAGCCCACTCAAAGAGTTCCAGAAATAAACCCACCAATCATATCTTTTTTAAGGTATGATGGTCTGCAGATTGAGTCAGGCCTGCATACCCCAATATTATCAATCCACCAGCTGTTGATCGATAATATCAGTACTGGAGAGTGTACACTTCGTGGTTCCTCTCCAGAACCAATATCCTCACGAACCTGTAAAAGGAAAGATTCGCTTTTATCCGGTCATCTCTTTCATATCCGGATGCCATAATTGAAAACCGGAGTCTCGCTTTTCTTTTCAGATGACCAGTAAAATAGTTCATCAAATGAGATCCGGATTATTCAGAAAACATATATCTGGAAACAATCTGGATAACCCCTTTGATGGATTGAACAGAAAATATACTTCAGAAGATCCAATGGGTACATTATGGGAGATCAGCAGGAAGGGTTTGTGAAGATTTGTGATCGGAATATCTGGTATCGGGTTGAGGGAATGAATAAACCCGGGGTTCCCTTGCTGATTATCCATGGAGGTCCGGGTTTTCCTCATGATTATCTCGTCAACCTGCAGGCTCTTGCAGATGAAAGACCGGTTATCTGGTATGATCAGCTTGGATGCGGAAATTCAGAAAAGCCTGGTGATACGAACTCGTATAATCTGGATTATTATACGAGTGAACTTGCAACCATACGCAGACTGCTCGAACTACCAAAGGTTCACATCCTTGGTCAGTCTTGGGGCACCATGCTGGCGGTTGAATATTATCTTTCGCATAAACCAGACGGAATACAATCCTTCATACTTTCATCTCCCTGCCTGAGTGTTTCCCGGTGGCATGCAGATCAACGGAGAAATATTGCCAATCTGCCCGAAATACATAAAAATGCAATACTTCTCGGTGAAGAGGCAGGGAATTGCAATACTCCTGAGTACCAGGACGCCATGATGTTCTTTTATCAGCAGCATGTGTGTCGAATGGATCCATGGCCTCCCTGCCTGGAGGAATCCATGAAGAAACTCGGTCATGAAGTCTATGAGTTCATGTGGGGCCAAAGTGAATTCACCATAACTGGAACACTGCAGACCTATGAACGAGGCATTGATGTAGGGATAATACCTCTTCCAATCCTGTTTACCTGTGGCAGATTTGACGAGTCATCGCCTGACTCAACTGCATGGTACCACCAGAATACACCCGGTTCAACACTGGTTGTCTTCGAAGATGCATCCCACTCACACCATCTGGAACAAGAGGCTGCATATATTCATTCTGTCAGGAAATTTCTCTCATCAGTCTCAGAACAGAAAAATGGCTGCACATAATTTCCTCTCAATAGATTTCGGGTATGGATCCAGCACTCCATCAATCCCCTTTCATTGGAGGAATCCCCCCAAAGAACGATATGATAGACTTCTGTTTTCGGGAAAGACGCTGAGGGGAAACAGATGGCTGATATGATTTTACAATGTGAATCGGTCTGAGTTCCGTGACCAGGGCTTCAAATGAAGATACATCAGGTACCTGAGCCACCAGCAGACGATTAATAATTAGACTTCGGATTAGGACAGAGAGGAAACAGATAAAAAAGATACCTTTGCGAATCCGGTCAATACGGTATCCCCGGAAATCCCGCTCTAACTGCGATATATACTGGCTCATATCCTGTTCAAGTGTCCCCCGCATATCAGCAAGGGAAAAACACTCTTCCCAGGAAAAATCCCCCTGATATAACACACAACTTCTTCCGAATTTTTTGATCGTCAGATTCATCTCATCCTGATCTGTTCGAATCTGGTTAAATCCCCGGCTATCATTCTCCTCAATCGTGAAAAATCTTCGAAATGGTCCTGCTGCTTCATTCAGAAGATCCTGAATACTTCCTGGATACCCTTTGGTCTCTTGAATAAGGTCTCTGACACTCTGAATATTTTTATGAAATGCCAATCGGTCAGCATGTTCTTTCTTAATATCGTGGAGAATATACCCCGGGACATTGATCTTTCCAAAGTTTACAGAGAAAGGACGGATATAACAGGCTTCCCCATGATAATATCTGATGTTTGCCGGGTGGTCCATCTGCTCACCCCAGGCAAGAACATGGGAGGCAACTGGTGCGTATGATGCATCAGTCCGGGTGATAAATGGGCATTGTGCCTGAATCAGGCGGAGCATCAATGATGGGGAGAGATAATCCCAGTGGGGAACAATGATGCCTTCGGGAATTTTTCCCGTGCAGACTTTATCAATCGTATCCTCAATAACTGCCCGCTGGAATTGAAATGCATCAAATCCTGCCAGAATTTTTTTTCTGGGATCATATTGGATCCTCACCCCCAGTTCACGCTCCAGCATCTCCTCTGAGTATAACCCACTTCCTTTCTCCCGCATCAGCCCGGGAATATCATGAAGTCGTAAGGTGAAGAGGACCCGTTGATCAGAAAGATCGTTAATGGAAGCAAACATCTGGGAGAATACTTCAGCCACCGGTCGGTCCGAGATCTTCTGAAGAAGCAACATAAGACTGTCTTCTTCAAAATCTGCTCCCGGGATCAGTTTTGAAAGATACATTCCCTCAAGCCAGGTTACGAGGCTGGCAGGAGGGCATGGAGATATCAACCGGTTAATAGCAAGGTGAACTACTGAAGCAGCCTCATCCGGAGAGCAGGAGGTTAGCAGAGCTTCAAGAATTTTATATTCTCTTACTGCCCAATATGCAGGAATGTACTCACCAAAGTCAAATATCTGACCCGATTTTCCAACCCGCTCTTTTCGTACCGGCTCGCCATCGATATTTTTTCCTAAATATTTCGTCTTTTGTCGCCATTTTCCAGCCTCCTGATCATAATAAGGAGTTACTTCATAGAGGTACTCTTTTCCTTTGATTACTTTGGTTCTGACAAAAGGTTTCATAGTAAATCGATGGCGAAATGGGGTCTCTGGTTAGGCATAATTTTGATTAACCGTAAGATAGATGCACGATTTATCAAGATTTATGCGATGTGGGATGTTTTTTGCATGGGTAATGCAATTGCTGAAAATATTTATCACACATTTTATTTAAAGATGGTACGATTTCCTTGACCCTGAATAATATCGATTTAGCTCAGATAGATGCCTATGAGGCAGAAATCCGGAAAAATCCCAAAGAGGCAGAATTCACTACAAAAATTGAGGGGACCTGGCTTTATGAAGAAGGGGGACCCCAGTTTTCTGCTGATGCAAAAACGAAAAACGGTGTTGTGACCTTCTCCCTTTCCCATCCGAATTTTTCCGGACCCGGTCCAAGTCCAAGTCCCATGGCATATGGATTATTCTGGATGGCAGGTTGTGCCAGTGCAACATTCATGTCCGCTGCGGAGAAGAAGAATATCAAAATAACGTCTTTGAAGACCACAATCGAAGCAGATCTTAACTATCTCAAACAGTTTAAGCTCGGAGAACAGCCCCTGATATCCGCATACCGTCTGTTCTTTGAGGTTCAATCAGCAGCTTCTGATGAAGAGATTGAGGGACTGCGTCTTGATGCCCTGAATGGATGTATGGCAATGTATACGATTCAGAATGCGATTCCCCTCAACTTGAGTGTTGTAAGAAAGTAGGTACCAAATGAAACAATGCCAAAAGATCCTGGAAGGACGAAACGGTCCGATTCTTCTGGGAATAATAATTGGAATACTTGCTGTTATTGTACAGGGACTTACCATTTCCGCAGGAGGGCCGGAAGCATATGGGTTCTGTGCTCTCTGTCATACCCGGGATCTGGTGAATGGTCTGATCAACCTTGGATTTGGAACCACACTCGGTCTTGCTGCTGTATCAAAAGCGGCAATTCTTCCGGTGATGAGCATGATTGGCGTTCTCATCGGGGGTATTATCGCCGCTAAAATGCATGGTGAGTTCAGAGTCAAATCCGCTTCAGTAAAGGACGCTGTAGTGTATTTCGTCGGGGGAGTCCTCCTTATGCAGTTCGGTCTGCTCCTTGGAGCATGCCCCTATCGGGCAGCATTACGATTTGCTTATGGGGATATCATCGCCTTGTTAGGCATCATTGGTATCATCATCGGCATATGGGTATCTCTGATCCTGATCATGCGTTCATCTCAGGGAGAAGCATAATGGCGACAGGATGGATCTCCAAGGAACTCGCAGTTCTCCTGGTTCCTCTCATCACTCTTGTATCCGGTGCTATCATCGGATATCTTGCACAGAGAACCGGATTTTGTGCGGTTGGGGGTTTTCGCGATTATATTATGTTCAGACACACCCGGCTTCTGAAAGGATTTATCGCGATGCTTGTCAGTGCCTTTGTCGCTTATGGTATTTTTCATGCAATCACCCAGGGAGCATTTGAGCACTTTCCCTGGGCTATGACAAGCAATGTGCTGTCTCCAATCCCTGGTGCTCCTGCGGATCTTTCATCAGCAGCGTACATTATTCTGGCACTGATCGGTGGCTTTGGTATGGGAGTAATTGGTGTCTACCTTGGTGGTTGTCCACTTCGCCAGTTTGTTATGGCCACGGAAGGAAATCTGAAGTCTCTCTGGTTTATCATCGGTATGGCAGTTGGAGGTGTGCTGTTTTACCTGATTACGGTCGGAATCATGAAAGGTCTCCTCAAAGTAGCAGGGGTGTAAGCAATGGCAGAGAAAACTCTCGATATTACCGGAGTTGTCTGTCCGTTCTGCGTACTCCGGGTAAAAACCTCGATGGATGAAGTGTCTCAGGGGGAAAAACTCCTGGTAATCAGCGATCATCCTCCGGCGGCCAAAGATTCAATTCCCGCATTTGCAGCGATGAATGGCTGGAATTGCTCTGTCAAAGAAGCAGGTCCGGGTATCTGGGAACTGACGCTTCAGAAGTGATCCGTATTCGGGATCTTCAATCCCGGATTTAATATACGATTTTTATCAATCGGGGAAAGGGTCAGCATTCAATGGATTATCAAAAGTCGATCGTAACGGGTGACCCAGCAGATATCAGAGATGAAACCTGTACGAATCTGACTATCTTACTTGCTCTACTCATGCGTAATATCAAACCGGATGAAACTGTCCAGGTGATAGCTACCAAGCGGCAGCTTATCCAGATTGAAGAGGTGGTGACCGGTCACGGAATACTCGTCCATCATACATCACTGCCTGAAGATCTTCTCGTTTCTTTCTCGAAGAAGTAAAAAAGTGTAAGAAATTTCAAGAATTCAAAGAAATATTGGGGGGATTACAGGCCCATTGCTTCACGGACTTCATCTTTGTGGATAACCGTATCCCACTTTTGTCCGGTGAGGCAGTACCCATGTTTATCAAGGACAAGAACCGGGTAACCTGCAATCTCCGGAGGAATGGGTTGTGTATCAAGCCGCTTGAAGTTAATGAGGTCTTCTGCCCGCAGACCGATTTTCTCACACAGTTCTCGTAATTCGTCAAGCCATCTCCGGAGATCCCGAACATCAATCGTATCCCATTTCATGATCTGGAAGAGCTTCATGTAGACATCCCGCTCCTGGACAATATGACGGACACCTTCCTCTTTCTTAAAATAAAACTCTAAAAAGAGTTTCTTATCCCGAATATCCTGGGCGATTTCAAAGAGATTGTTCCGCTTTTCATTGATACCGATCCGGAGATCATCATCAGATACTTTCTTTGCAATCTCTCTCAGTTCAATGGTGTTTTCTTTGATATCATCGACATATTCTTCGAGCTCTCGTAAAACATCGACGAGTTTTTCCTCGAGATTCACTCCGAAGAATGCCTCCATATGTTCAGACATATCAGCCATAGATATAACTCAGATCTCCTAGGTAAAAAACCTTCATCAGGTTCGTAATAACTTTTTTCATTTCATTAACTTCGTCTATCGTTAGGCATCACAAGAACCCCACAGGTATTTACGCTCCTACCGAAGTACATGACTACACCTATGGATGTAGATCCCCGATTATATTCCCGAGGGGGTATTATCACAGAACGAGATCCAGAACGATGTATCATACGTCTTCGTATCCCTGCAGGTATTCTCAGTCCCGAACAACTTATCGGAATTGGGAAGATTGCCCGTACATATGGAGACGGCAGGGTTCATCTGACCGTACGTCAGACGATTGAAATTCCCGGGGTGGATCCGGACCGGATTGTTCCTATGCTTACTGCGCTCAGAGACAATGGCACCCCACTTGGTTCTGAACGTCAGGAGATTGTGAATGTCACCGCCTGTATGGGGACAGATCACTGCAAATATGCGAACATCGATTCACTGGCTCTGGCAAAAGAGATAGATACGAAGTATTTCGGCAAAGAGATGCCGGTCAAGATGCGGATTGCTATCTCATCATGTCCCAATGGTTGCGCAAGTGAACGATTGAATGAGATCGGGATAACCGGTATCAGAGAACCCTATCGGGATCATGATGCTTGTACCGGGTGTGGAACCTGCGAAAAATACTGTAGGGAGCGAGCGATTCTCATCAAAAAGGGAACGGTAGTTCTTGACAAAAATCTCTGCATGGAATGTGGAATCTGTGTCCTGCCCTGTCCCTTTGAGGTTTTAAAGGCAAGTGAGCCGAAATATCGGATCACCGTCGGAGGAAGAAGAGGTCGTCACCCCAAACTCGGGCGGGATCTGGTAACTGTTTCGGATCCGAAAAAAGCTCTTGAAATTGTTGGAAAGATCATCAAATGGACATACGAACTTGCATCCAGTGATGTACTTCTTCCGGAACAACTGGACGAACTCGGATATAATGAGTTCAAACAATCCATACGAGAAGAATACGCAGAGCAGCGGACATGGCCACCGGAAAATTCTGATGAATCGGATGATCTGTGAGAAATTGATTTTTAGGAAGAAAGGAAACATAGGATCATGAAAAAGTTTCAGTGCCTGGAATGTGCTTATATGTATGACCCGGAAAAGGGGGATAAAACCCAGAACATTCCTCCGGGAACTCCCTTTGAAAAGTTACCATTAACCTGGATCTGTCCGGAATGTAAAATTTCCATACAGAAAAAAGGAATTTTCGTCGAGAGGTAACTCTCAAGCTTTTTTCCCTGATTTTTCGCACGCAATGAAAATCCATCTGAATTTGATAAGGATTTGTGATCAATCAGGATTGAACTGTTTCAAAACCTACGAATCGCTCCTATTTTTATGCAAATTCAACAGATTACCTTGAATACTGACAAAGCGGTTAAACTATTCATTCATTATTGTTTCTGACTCTTGAATTCCGACAACGTACGCAAAGTTCATCCACTCATATTCATCAGGTTTTGCGCTTTGGGAAATCCTTGGGTTTTCAGGGATTTTTTGAATTGTGCCTATTCATCTCCTGGAATGATGGGGTTACTTGGGGTGAAAAAAGTAATTTTAGGCATTAATCTCCTCTTTTATTTTAATTATTTTAAAAAAATGAGGCGAAATATTGAAAATTGCGATAATTTAGCAAACATAATGCCTATTTTAACCCCGGAAAAACCTCGCTGAATCCCCCGGACTAAAAAACATCCTCATGCCCAATTTCAATATCGGATAGGCACATTTATATGCTTGAATTCTGGTAAAATCGCAAAAATGGCTGGAATGAACCCAAATCCTTTATATCCCTGACGTTGACCGTTATTTAATCGGGTAAGATCAGCTGCATATGCCGATTCGTATCTGGAGAGGAAAAACTGGATGAACCGTAATCATTCGGTTACAACTTTTCAGGAACAAAGGCCTTTGGGGCAGGTTTTAGCCGGAAAAACGGTGTGAAATCGGGTGAACACCAACATTCCGCCTTTCCATCTTATACCCATCCCAAAGATGTGACAATCCAAGGACGGGTTTTCTCAGGACGGAGTTCAAGATGACGAACAAGATTACTCTCAATCTCATCACCTGTCGGACAATCCAGCAGGGTGTTGCAATGGAGGCCGGAAAGACTTCTCAGAAGTACTTTGACGCAGCCTCTATCATCCACATGCATTCAGATGACATGAAAAAACTGGGAATTATGGCCAACACGAACGTCAAAGTCACCAGCAAAGACGGTTCTGTTGTTGTCAAGGCTGTAAGAACCCGTGAAGACCTCACTCCTGGCCTTGCACATATCCCAATGGGACCCTGGGCTAATGCAATCGTCTCAGCATATACCTACTCAACTGGAGAACCCTGCTTCAAGGGATTTGATGTAGATATCGAACCAGCCGAGAACGAACGCATCCTTGGAGCAGTTGAGATTATCCAGACCCTCTGCTATGGAGAGGACAAGAAACCTGCAGTAGTGAGGCAGTAATATGGTAAAAGTAATTACTGATGTCGTGTGTCCATTCTGTGGAACACTCTGTGATGATCTTGCAATCACCGTCAATGACGCTGAAAATGAGATCCTTGACTGCCAGAACGCCTGTGCAATCGGAGCAGAGAAATTCCTGCACGCCGCTGCACACAGCCACCGGATCACCCGCCCACGCAAACGCCAGCCTGATGGCACCTACAAAGAGATCACCTACGACGAAGCCATTGAATATACCGCCCAGATGCTGGCAAAAGCCAAGAAGACTCTCTGGTACGGCTGGGCATCAACCAGCTGCGAGGCAATGGCAATCGGTCACAAAGCTGCAGAAAAGGCAGGAACCATCGTTGACAACTGTGCAACCGTCTGTCACGGTTCTTCCCTCCTGGCAATTCAGGACGTAGGAGTTCCCAGCTGCACCCTTGGAGAAGTTAAGAACCGTGCAGATCGTGTCGTCTTCTGGGGATGCAACCCGGCACACGCTCACCCCCGTCACATGTCCCGATATTCTATCTTCCCCCGTGGATTCTTCACCACCAAGGGACACAAGGGACGTAAAATCATCGTCGTTGACTGCCGATACACCGACACCGCAAAGTGTGCTGATGAATTCATCCAGATCGACCAGTCCTATGACTATGAAGTCTTTGATGCACTCAGAACCATTGCCCGTGGCGAAGACATTCCTGACGTCGTCGGTGGAGTTCCAAAAGAGAAACTCATCGCACTGGTTGACACTCTGAAGGAAGCCCGCTTTGGTGTCATCTTCTTTGGAATGGGTCTGACTCACACCCTTGGAAGAAACCACAATATCGATATCGCAATCAACCTCACCCGCGACCTGAACGACTTTACCAAGTTCGCCATCGTCGCAATGAGAGGACACTGGAACGTTACCGGATCTGGTCAAGTTCTGTCCTGGCAGTATGGATTCCCCTACTGTGTTGATCTGACCCGCCGGACTCACGCCCGGTACCAGCCTGGTGACACCTCATCTGTGGACCTGCTCCGCAGAAAGGAAGTTGATGCCTGTATCTGTATCGCTTCAGATATCGGAGCACACTTCCCAATTGAAGCTACCCGCCACATGGCACAGATTCCATCAGTCTGTATCGACCCACACATCAACCTGACCACTGAGATCTCTGATGTCCACATCCCGGTTGCAATGGTAGGAGTTGAAGTTGAAGGCTGTGCATACCGGATGGACAATGTTCCGATGGCATGCAGAAAAGTCATAAACCCACCAGAGGGCATGCTCACTGATGAAGAGCTCCTCGAGAAGGTCTATGTACGTCTCTGTGAAATCATGGGGGATTCATAAATGAGTGAATATCTGATCAAGAACGGTCATGTCTTTGATGCTTTTAGCGGCGTTAAAGGAGACAAGACCGATATCGCCATCAAGGATGGCAAGATCGTAGAGAAGGTCTCATCAAAAGCAAAGACTGTTGATGCATCCGGAAAGACCGTCATGGCCGGAGCACTTGACATTCACTCCCATGTAGCAGGACCAAAGGTCAACCTCGGCCGCTGGTTCAGACCAGAAGACAAGTGGTTCAGGGGAGAACAGCGGGGCGGTATTGTAAAACAGACCACCCGCATGGAGCAGGGTTTCTCTATTCCATCCGTGTTCAAGACCGGGTACTGCTATGCCCGTATGGGATACACCTTCGTGATGGAAGCAGCAATGCCACCGCTCTATGCACGGCATGTTCACGAAGAGATCCACGACACTCCAATCATTGATGAAGCAGCACTTCCTGTCTTTGGAAACAACTGGTTCGTCATGGAATACCTCAAAGAGAAGGACATCGAAAAGACTGCAGCATATGCTGCATGGCTTCTCAAGATGACCAAGGGATATGGTATCAAGATCGTCAACCCCGGTGGCACCGAAGCATGGGGATGGGGTCTGAACTGCCTTGGCATCAATGATGAAGTGCCTTACTTTGAGATCACTCCCTCAGAGATCACCACCGGTCTGCTTGAGACCAACGAGTATCTCGGTCTGCCACACTCCATTCACATTCACCCCAACAGCCTCGGAGATCCAGGCAACAATGGCGTCACCCTTGACACCATGAAGCTGGCTGCAAAATACAAAGCCAACAACAAGTTTGGCCGCGAGTCAGTCATGCATATGACTCACCTGCAGTTCCACTCCTATGGTGGATCCGGATGGGGAGACTTCTGCTCTGCATCCAAGGAGATCATGAACTACGTCAACTCACACCCGGAGATCACCTTTGATACCGGTAACGTGACCCTTGACGAGACCACCACCATGACTGCAGACGGTCCTTTCGAACACCACCTCTGTGCACTCAACCACCTCAAGTGGTGTAACGTGGATGTGGAACTTGAGACCGGATCTGGTGTTGTTCCGTTCATCTACAGTCCAAACGTCTTCCCCTGTGCTGTGCAGTGGGCAGTAGGTCTTGAGCTTGCACTCCTTGCAAAGGACCCACTGCGGACCATGATCACCACCGATCACCCGAACGCTGGTCCATTCACCCGGTACCCACGTGTCTTTAAGTGGCTCATGAGCAAGAAGACCCGTGACGAGCAGATGGCAGCATTCAAGAACAGTGGCAAGGTCGCTGACGCAACCATCCTCAACGAACTGGATCGTGAGATCACGCTCTTTGAGCTCTCTCAGATGACCCGGGCTGCTCCGGCAAAGTCCCTTGGTCTTTCCGCCAACTTCGGAGGACTGGCTGTTGGTATGAACGCAGATGTTGCAATCTACGACATCAACCCGGCCAAACTCCCAACCGATCCGGAAGTATACGAGACTGCATTCTCCAATGTCGCCTATCTCTTCAGAAATGGTGAGATCGTAACCAAGGACGGACAGATTGTCGGAGAAACCGAGAAGAAGACGTTCTGGGTGAATGCACAGGCACCGGAAAATAAACAGGTCAACCGTGATGTGCGCGAGAAATTCCTCCGGTATTACACTGTTACCCAGGCAAACTACGAGGTTCCAGACTCGTACGCACCGCACCCCTATATAATTGAAACATCAGCAAATGTGTGAGGTATCAGGGATGAAGACAGTAACAATCACAATGAAGAATGTTCCCGGCCTCTATCTCGAAGGAGATATGATCACACCAGATCAGTTTGCGGGAAAATCCAACCAGGAAATCGCTGCACTTCGGGCATACGAAGGAAGAGAAACCTACTGTCTCGGTGACTACTATGAAGTTGCCGGAGATGCAGTCGGAGCATCTGCAGCAGAGACCAAGATCATCGTCAAGGGTGACAACACGAAGGTCAAGTACATCGGCATGAACATGACAACCGGAGAGGTTGTCGTTGAAAGCAGCTGTGATATGTACACCGGAGGCTGGATGAAGGGTGGCAAACTCCTTATCAAAGGAAACGTTCACTCTTTCTGTGGTCTTGGTATGGAAGGCGGCGAGTTCACTATCGAAGGAAATGCAGGTGATTTCCTTGGCGCTTCCTACCGTGGTGACTGGCGTGGTATGCAGGGCGGAGTCCTCCGTGTGAAGGGCAACGCCGGCAGTGACATTGGAACCTTTATGAATGGTGGAACCATCATCATCGAAGGCAATGCGGATGTTCACATCGGAACCCATGCAGAAGGTGGAACTATCATCGTCAAGGGCGACGTCAACCGCCGTGTTGGTGGCCAGATGGTGAAAGGTACTATCTACGTCTATGGCGGTATCAACTACATGATGCCAGGATTCAAGTACACCAATGATGTGGAACTTGAAGTCGATGGTGACAAGGCAGTCTTTGCCGAGTACATCGGAGACCTTGGAGAACGCCACTCCAAGTCCAAGGGACAGGTTGTCTACGGTAAACTCTACCGTAAGATCTAATCAACTTCTCCCTTTTTCTCAAACAATTGTAATTTTCAGTGTTTCAGCATTTCTGCTATAGGTTTTCCCGAAACCATATCGCATCAGCCATAAAAAAAAGGACCCGGGGAGTTACTGAATCATTTCGATAAAGGCTTCTACCCGGGTACGAATCTGTTCCGTGTCTGCAGGAGAGTAATCGGTCTCTATCTGCAGCACCGGAACACCTTTCTCCTTCATCGCCTTGGAAAGGATCCGTGATTCTACATTATAGGTGTGACATCCTATCCAGGTAATATCGACGATACCATCAGCCTGGTATTCATCAGCCACCCTGGCAAGGATATCCATACGCTGTGTATTCGGGCTCATGCATGAGCAGGGAATCTTCAGATATTTTCTTGCTACTGCCCGGACTAAATCAGATTCTTCTGTATCGACATCATGGAGGTACTGTTTCATCCCTGAACAATTTTCGATGTATACGATGGCTGCTCCGGATTCTTCGATAATTTTGAGGACTTTTTCTGCACCAAGACCGGTAGGAACCCCGGTGACGATGATTCGGGGAGTGCCTTTGGGAAATGCTCCATTGCCAGATGCCTGCATCTGTTTGCCTTCTGCGATGAGCGCTCTCAGATGGGTGTTAAAATCTTCGGGATTATAGGTAAAATTCCGGGCCCAGGTAACTTTGAGCATGTCAAGACCGGAGAAAACCGGTGGATCAGCACGATTCAGTTCAGCAACTTCTCTGATAAGGCGTCTCTGTTCATTCATCCGGAGGATCGCAGCTTTGAGTGACTCTTCGGTAATCTGAACACCAAGACGCTGCTCGATCTCTGTTTTGCACCGCTGTACTTCTGAATACCAGTAATCATCCTGTGCTTTCCCGATGGCTCCCTGAGGAACTTCAAGAACGACCGTTGGCTTGAAGGTTCCCATCAGTTCAAACATCTTCTTTTTGCCGTCACAGGTCGTTTCTCCAATGATGAACTCGGCATTCACGAAAAACGGACATTTGTCAGTGAGGGCAAATCCGTAACTTGACTTGATAAGAGCACAGAAATTCCGGGGAAGATCCCTCTCTCCATCTGCAATCGGCTCTTCTTTTGTTGCGCAGAGTGCTACCGGAAATCCTCCTGCTGCAAGGACAAGTTCCTGTGGGGCAAAGACACAATAAAACCCGACAATGGGAACTTTTTTCTCTTTGATTGTGGCAATCTCTGCAGATGCCCGTGGCATGGCCTGATCAAACCATGCAAGTGATTCCGCTCTCATATTAACACCAATTACTAACGGGGAATACTGGGAAGAAACTAACGCAGGACTCAATACCCGACTGATTCACCTGTCCCAGACGAATGAATCAGAAAGTTCAGCTTTCTATCGCATGAATGGACAAATCATTCTCTAGTATTTCACCATTGTGAAGATTATAAAGGATATTCACAAAATGATTAGGCATCATAAATTCATCAATCATCTGATGGAATGAATAAATATTGCCGGATTCACCCGTATTACCGGTTATGAGGGATTTTCAATATAGGAGTGTTTTCTGTGCTTCGGTTTTTCATCATAGAGAAGGGTCTGTTGTCATGGAAGTCATGAGAAGTGTACAAAAGACAGGTTTGCAGATTTTTTTGTTACAATCTTCATGAAAATGATATCTAGTTCATCCTGAATTATGAAAAAAAAGTGAAGGGGAGAGATCTAATTGGATAAAGGTCGCTCTGGATCCGGTAAGGTTGGTGGAGTGGCATTGGGGAACAGGCTGCTGATATTCGCCCAGGTTTTCATCGAATCCTGATAATATCCCCGGGCTTTGGTATAGGGATCTAATTCCGGATTTCCCAGAGTATTGGGATGATCCGTCAATCGTTTTGTGGTCCCATAGGTTTCCCCAACAGTCCCAATTTGATACAGGTAGAGATTAATTTGGGATGCATTCTGATAAAATTCTGGACTTACGTTCATCTTTGACAGCTGGATCTGTGTAGATTTAAGATTGAGTAATTCTATTCCTTCGGTAGGGATTAATTGACCTGATAACCCGTTTATCTGGACAGTTGCATTATCCATAAACCGGGTATCATCATATGGTTCGGTTGAGGGAGACGGTTTTAAGGGAAATTGAATTCCGGTGTCATCTGCGAAAACAGGGAGAGTGATCCCGAGGGTTAATACGAGCAATAAAATCTGAAATGAAAGACTCAATTTTCGTTTCATGGTAGCTGGTTCTCCGAAAACCTTAAAAGAATATCGATTTTGATCTGATATATTCGCATCATAACGCGAATTTTCAAATCAAACCTGAAAAAGACCAATGCAGGCCGCCCCTCCACCAAAAATGAGTTACTCTGTCCTTAAAACCTGCACCGGAACCAGAGACCAGGGCTCTGGATTTCCCGCAGAGAGAACTGCCCCGATAGCCCCGGAATATTCTGCATGATCCGGTACCGTTATCTCAAGAGCAATCATCCGGGATAATCGGGAGATGATATCAGAATTCGCAGATACTCCCCCGGTAAAAACCACCTTCGGGGTGATACTCAAACGGGAAGCAAGGGAAACCGTTCTCCTGGCGATGGCATCATTAATTCCCGCTACGATCTCCGGTACCGCATATCCCCGGGATAAGAGACCGATAACTTCAGACTCCGCAAAGACGGTGCACATTGATGAGAGACGTAGAGGTTCAGTATCTCTTCCGATTACACCGAGATCATCAAGAGATACTGATAAGGAGTTCGCTAATATCGAAAGAAATCTGCCAGTTCCTGCTGCACATTTATCATTCATTGCAAAATCAGTCACTTTTCCTTGTGGGCTAACACAGATTACTTTGGCATCCTGACCGCCAATATCAATAACTGTCCTGCACCCGGGAACCAGATATCCCGCACTTTTCCCATGACAGCCGATCTCATTCACGACCTGGGTAACTTTTGGGACCATCTTTCTGCCATACCCGGTTGCTACGACATAATCTGGTGATATCCCGGCATGAGAAGTGATGATGTCAATCAGATTCCTGACCTCTTCTTCGTATGATATCCCTGATGAGAGTGCAGAAAGGATCCAGGAGGAACCCGTCCAAAGAGCTCCTTTAATCCGGGTGGATCCGGCATCAATTCCAAGAATACTTTGCGGAGAACTGATTCCCTGATTATCAGGATTTTGTTGTTCAATCATTGAGGGGCACCAACAATTCGAAAAATACCATGGCAGAAAGAGACATGTTATCCGATAACTCCTCCGGAGATTCCAAAAAGCCCTTCTCCTCTCCGAATTGTCGAAATACGATAGCCATGCTCCTGAAGAAGAGAGCAGATCTCCTGGGGCGAGTATAACCGGGCATGAGAGAGAAATGTGGATGATTTGATCGTTCTCTGATATTTCTGTCCTAATTCACTCTCTCTATCGATATCCACAATAATCACCGATCCTGATGAATGAAGGGTTCGCCGTATCTCTTTGAGCACATCCGTGGGAGATGCAAGGAATCCGATTACGGTAATGAGAAATATTTGTATCATTACATTATCCTGAAACGGGAGATACTCACCGATGGCCTGAATTACGGGTACCCCACGTTGATATGCCATCTGACTTAAAGGGCCTGATGGTTCAACACCGATGGAAAGGGCTAGAGGAGAGGCAAATCTTCCTGAACCGCATCCGATCTCCAGAATTCGTCCCTCTTCATCTCTGACAAATGGTCTGATAAATTCCAGTTCTTTCTCATAGAGAGAAGCGTGAGTATCATACCAGTGATCATACTCATCGGATTTCGTTTCAAACGGATTAGTCTCTGAATATTTACCGGGAAGCAGTCCCATAGTGCCTCACCTGGATTTTTTCATGAAGAGCATCGGCCATCCTGTTCAGTTTTGGTAAATCGGGTTTTCCATCGTGATAGTAGAAGAAAAGGACAGAAACAAAATCCTCACAGAGATCCATGACATCCTGCCTGAACCGGATCTCCACCATATCGTCTCCTATCCAGCCTTTTATCGAGAATCCTTCTTTCAGGTCAAACTTAAAAAAACCCGGACCCATTTCTGCCAGGGTCATAATGGTCCCGAAATTTCGTAAAAAGGTGATGAATGGCTCATCGATAGCGGTATCCAGGATTACTTCCCGCATAAATGCTCCATCAACACAGACTTTATGCCTGACTGAACGAATGATTCGCACTTTTTGCAACCTCCGATATTGCCTGAATGGTCTTATCGCATTCTTCGTCTGTGGTAAACCAGGAGAGACTCAACCTAACCGATCCTTTCCCGCCATTAACTGCCTGATGCACAAGGGGTGCACAATGAAGGCCTGAACGGTTTATGATCTGATATTTCCGGGTGAGAATGAACCCCAGATCATCATTATCCAGGCCCTCGATGTTGAGTGAGATGATGGGAAGCTCCGGGGTGTGGTTATCAATGACCACATTGGGTTCGTTTCTGAGCTGCGTAATGATATGCCCGGTCTGCCGTATCCCTTTCTTTTCAATCTCCTGTAGACCGGTTTTTTGTATAAATGAAATACCTGCAGAAAGCGCTGCAAGGCCGGGAAAGTTATGAGTGCCTGCTTCAAACTTCTCGGTTCCGGTTCTGGGATGAAGCAGAGAAGAAGAATCTGAGCCGGTCCCACCAAATCGGACCGGAGCAATCTGCTCAGGATCCTGCAAAATGAATCCCCCAGTACCGGGAATCCCGAATAATGCCTTATGCCCGGTAAAAACGTAGGCATCTACCGGGAGATCTGAGACTGTTATCGGAATATGGCCGGCAGTCTGTGCCCCGTCAGCAATGAAAAATACTTCGTTGTCATGGAGAATTTTCCCCATATCTTTGAGATTTTGCACCGACCCAAGGACATTACTTCCATGGGTCAGAACCGCAAGCCGGGTATCGGGAAAGATGGATTCAGATAATGCCTCACTGTTTACCGAAGATCCATCCAGAGGAAGAACCGTGAGGGAAATTCTGCCTGCCCGCTCAAGTTCATGAAGTGGCCGGAGAACGGAATTGTGCTCCAGGATTGAAGTAAGAACATGTATGGGTTCTTTTTGGGTAGCAAGAAATCCCAGAATCAGAGTGTTTAATGCATCTGTTGCATTATGGGAGAAGAGTACCTGTTCATGTTCCCTGGCTCCAAGAAGATCAGCGACTGAAGATCGGGCAGACCAGATGTAATCTATGGCGTCCCGGGTCGTGCTCCTTCCCCCTCCGGTGAATGGGGAGAGCAGAGACCTGGAAATTGCGTCGAGTACTTCCGGGGGCTTTGGCCAGCTGGTAGCAGCATTATTGAGGTAAATGCACCCGGACCTGGAATTATCTGACATATGTGCTCTCCACTGCTCACCTATGCATAGGATTTCTTTCCACTCATACGTAATGGTCATCCAAGCAATACGATTTTTCGCGCAATATGGGGGGATCTACGTTCTGCTAATATTGGGATAGGCACTAAAATTGAATCTTGAAAATATATTTACTATCACAGTCTGTTAAATATATGTTTGATAATAGATCTCATTTATTATGCCCAAAAAAATTTAAAAAAATATCTTGACTGGGATTTTGCATTTCTGAAAAAAGATATTGAAGAGCATTTTCAACCAAAAAGGATGAAATTATTGGAAAAATTTTTCTTGAAATTTTCACCTCTTGAGAAAATGACCAAAAAATGATGCCCAAAAATCATTGCCAGATATACTATATACTCTCATATAATGAATGTCATTTGTTGATTCGGTCCCCGGATATTATGCCTAACAACGAATCTGCCATCGGGTGGCAGAAAGTTGCAGGAAGGCATACTCAAATCATCATCATTTCGGAAGAAGAACACACAATCGGTTGATGAATCCTTTGCCCCCTGGCATCATGACCTGCTTGTGCCTAATGAAAAAATGAAATTTTCATTTTTTCTTGCAGAGATCTTCACCTTGATGCGATTTCCGGTAGAACCGAATCAGAAATCACACGCAATCGCTTTGTTGAATAGGATTTTCGGGAGATCCTATGGCAGAAAACAACACGTTAAACATGATAACCCAGCGTGCCGTCGAAGAGGGCATCGCTATGGAGATAGGAAAGACATCTCCGGAATACTTCGATGCCTGTAACCTCATTGAGATGAATGAGCAGGACATGAAGAGACTTGGAATTCTGAAAAACACCAATGTCCGGGTCACTAGCGAAAGTGGTCAGGTCATTGTCAAAGCAGTAGTTGGCAGACAGACCTGTTATCCGGGCCTTTGTCACATCAGACAGGGTGTCTGGGCAAACCAGGTCGTCCCCCCACGCACCCAGTCTACCGGTGCACCGCAGTACAGTGGATTTCCAGTAACCGTAGAACCGGCACCGGAAGAGAAACTCAAATCTGCACTCGAATTGGTGCAGGGCGCTGTCGGAATGTGGAAAGGTGAGTAACAATGCCCAAGGTTATTGAGAATGTGGGATGCCCCTACTGTGGATGCTCCTGTGATGATGTCAGAGTCACGGTCTCTGATGACGGAAAGAAGGTTCTTGAAGTGGAGAATGTCTGTGCAATTGGTCATGAGATCTTCAAGCACGGCAGCTCAGACCACCGGATTCGTCTTCCCCGTCTTCGCCAGCCAGATGGCTCAATGAAAGATATCTCGTACGAAGAGGCCATTGAATGGACCGCACAGCACCTGCACAAGGCTAAAAAGCCTCTCATGTACGGGTTCGGTTCAACCAACTGTGAAGGTCAGGCTTCAGCTGCCCGTGTGATGGAAGCTGCAGGTGGAATGCTCGACAACTGTGCAACAATCTGTCACGGCCCGTCATTCCTCGCAATATTTGATAACGGATATCCAAGCTGCACCCTTGGTGAAGTGAAAAACCGTGCAGACGTCATCGTGTACTGGGGATCCAACCCGGCACATGCACACCCCCGTCACATGTCACGGTATTCGATCTTCCCCCGTGGATTTTTCACCGGAAAAGGACAGAAGAAGCGTACCGTTATCGTTATCGACCCCCGGTACACTGACACTGCAAATGTAGCCGATATTCACCTCCAGGTGAAACAGGGTCACGACTACGAACTTTTCAACGCATTCCGGATGGTAATCAACGGGTTTGCTGATGATGTGCCGGAAGAAGTAGCCGGGATTCAGAAGGAACAGATCCTCGAGGTTGCCGATATCATGGCAAACGCCCGGTTCGGAACAACATTCTTTGGCATGGGACTGACCCACTCAGACGGCCGGAACCACAACATTGACATTGCCATCTCCATGACCCGGGATCTGAACAAGATCGCCAAGTGGACGATCATGGCAATGCGGGGACACTACAATATCGCCGGACCCGGTGTCGTATGGTCCTGGACCTTCGGATTCCCCTATTGCCTTGACCTGACCAAGAAGAACTATGCTCACATGAACCCTGGTGAAACAAGCTCGGTTGACATGGCAATGCGGGATGAAGTGGATATGTTCATCAACATCGGAACCGATGCAGGTGCTCACTTTCCGATTCCTGCAGTCCAGCACCTGAAGAAACACCCCTGGGTAACCATTGACCCCAGCATCAACATGGCAACAGAAATCTCTGACCTGCACATCCCGGTCTGTATCTGTGGTGTGGATGTCGGAGGTATCGTCTACCGGATGGACAATGTGCCAATTCAGTTCAGGAAAGTCATTGAGCCACCAGAGGGACTTCTTGATGATGAGACGCTCCTGAATCGTATTGCTGACCGGCTGGAAGAACTCAATGCACAGGAGGCATGAATATGTCTGAGCTTCTCATCAAAAATGGATATGTCTTTGACCCAATCTCCGGAATCAAGGGAGATAAGAAGGATATCGCTATCAAGGATGGAAAGATCGTAGACAAGGTCTCTTCCAAAGCAAAGACAATCGATGCAAACGGCAAGACTGTGATGGCCGGTGGTGTCGATATTCACACTCACGTCTCCGGTCCAAAGGTGAACACCGGCCGGATGATGAGACCTGAAGACAAACTCTTCCGTGGCTCTTACCGTGGTGGAGTTGTCAAGCAGGGAAAACGCATGGAGATGGGTTTTTCCATTCCCTCTACCTGGAAGACCGGGTATGCATACGCACGGATGGGATACACCTTCACCAATGAAGCGGCAATGCCCCCTCTCCTTGCACCTCATATTCATGAAGAATTCAGAGACACCCCAATCCTTGACCAGTCAGCAATGCCGGTCTTTGGTAACAACTGGTTCTGTCTTGAATACCTGAAGAACAAGGAGATCGAGAACAATGCAGCATATGTTGCATGGCTTTTGAAGTCCACTTACGGTATTGGTATCAAGTGTGTCAACCCGGGTGGCACGGAAGCATGGGCATGGGGAGAGAACTGTGTCGATATTCACGACTCAGTTCCGTACTTTGACATCACCCCTGCAGAGATCATCAAGGGTCTGATCGAGACGAATGAGTACCTAGGTCTGCCACACTCCCTGCATCTGCATGGAAACAACCTGGGAAACCCGGGCAACTTTGAGCACACCATCGAGACACTCAAACTCGCAGCCGGATACCAGGCAAAGAACAAGTTCGGACGTGAACAGGTTCTGCACAACACTCACCTGCAGTTCTTCTGTTACAAGGGAGACGGCTGGGGAACCTTTGCATCCGGTGCAAAAGAAGTGATGGACTTTGTCAACAAGACCGAGAATATCACCGTAGACCTTGGTGCCGTCACGCTTGACGAGACAACCACCATGACTGCCGACGGTCCGTTCGAACACCACCTGTGCGAACTGAACCACCGCAAGTGGGCAAATGTGGATGTTGAACTGGAGACCGGATCCGGAGTTGTTCCGTATGTCTATGATAAGGATGTAACCGTTTGTGGTATTCAGTGGGCAGTTGGTCTGGAGCTCGCTCTCTTCGCCAAAGACCTGATGCGGGTCCACATAACCACCGATCACCCGAACGCAGGACCGTTCACCCGGTACCCACGGATCATCAAGTGGCTCATGTCCAGCAAAGCCCGGGCAGCAACTCTTGACACGATGAAGGGGAAGAACAAGGTTGTCAGTGCCACTCATATCGATTCACTGGACAAACAGCTTGGCCTTTATGATATTGCCATGATGACCCGTGCAGGTCCGGCCAAAGCACTGGGTATCTCTAGTATGTATGGCAGCCTGAAAGAGGGAGCAGATGCAAACGTCTCTATCTATGATCTTGACGCAGCAAAGATCCCTGCCGATCCAGAACTGATCGAGGTTGCTTTCAGCAACACGCTGTACACCATCAAGGAAGGAGTGATTGTCGTTCAGAACGGTGAGATAGCAGCAGAACCTCACAAACACACCCTCTGGACAAAGGTTACTATGCCTGAAAACACACAGGTCATGCGGGATATCAAGGAAAAGTTCGCCAAGAGCTATACCGTTAATCTTGAGAACTATGCAGTATTCGACGAGCACGTGCACAATCCACGGGCACTCGAAGTAGAAGTCGCCTGAGGTGGAAAAGAATGGAAACCGTAACAATGACCCTGGTACAGCAGCCTGAACTGTACCTCGAGTGCTATAGCGTAACTCCTGACCTCTTTGCAGGAAAATCTCTTACCGAGATTGCTGAGCTTCCTGCCCACGAAGGGAAGATTGCCTGGAAACTTGGAGATTTCTTCAAGTTTGAAGGAAAGTCCGGAGCCACTGCAGAAGAGACCAAGATCGTCGTGAACGGAAACGTTCGCAAAATGAAACGATTTGGTCAGCAGATGACAGCCGGTGAGATCCTCATCAACAGCGATGCGGATATGTATGTCGGCTGCTGGATGCGGGGCGGAAAGATCACCGTGAAAGGAAATGCAGATGCATTCCTCGGGATTGCGATGGAAGGTGGAGAGATCACTGTTGAAGGTGACGCAACCAACCATGTCGGTAGTGCATACCGTGGTGACTGGCGTGGCATGAGCGGCGGTCTTATCCGTGTCAAGGGGAAGGCCGGAAATGATATCGGAACCAGCATGACTGGGGGAACCATCATCATCGAAGGTGATGTCTTTATCCATGTCCTGACCCATGCAGAAGGTGGCACTGTCATCATCAAGGGAGATGTTGAGGGTCGTGTAGGCGGCCAGATGGTCAAGGGAGACGCCTATGTCCTTGGAAAGATTCTCTATCCCTTACCCGGATTTAAGAAGGTTGCAACCGTCGAGAAGGAAGTCGACGGTCAGACCTACACCTTTGATCAGTACATCGGTGACCTGGGTGAGCGTAAGGAGAAGAAGAAAGGTGAGACTATCTGGGGTAATATCTACCTCAAAGCCTAATTTTTTTAATTTCTGTCGTCATCGAAACCAAATGAAGTTTCCCCGTATTTTCAGACCGGATTCTCCCATAAGGGAGATCTGTCTATGACCTGAAGACTATGACTGACCGATTGGAAAGCGGACAGGAAACAAAAACACACTCAGGAGAGATACATGACTGAATCCATAGATATCATAAAAATGCCGGAACTGCCGGTTATTGAGATTGTTGATGATCTGATCCAGGTATACAAAGAGTTCATGGTGATCCGGGCAGCCCTGCAGATTAATCTTTTCGAATGGATGGCTGCACATGGTCCCGCTAGTGGAGATGAGATCAGTGATGGTCTTGGAATTGCTCCGGAGTATATGGCCTCTTTACTTGGTATGCTGTTTTACCTCGATATCGTGAGAAAGTCCGGAGACAAATATATCGTATCTCCCTCAGCAAACCTGCATTTTGTCAGTTCCAGCAACTATTACCAGGGTGATGTCATCCTGGCATTATCTGCAGAAAATTCTCCGTGGAAGGATCTCAAATCCTACCTCCTGAAACCGGAAGAGATGACCACCTTTGAGCCGGAGACGGAGGAGAACCGGGCTGCTCTCGCCGAGATGGAGATCCGGGGAATGGTCAAAAACATCACTACGGTACTGAGCAGATGGGCCGGGTTCAAAGACGCCCGGTCACTTCTGGAAGTAAGTAGTGGACATGGCTTGTATTCCATAGCTGCCTGTCAGATTCATCCAACTCTTCATGCAACTGTCAGTGTTGCACCTCTGGCTGCATCTCTCCTCCACATGAACATGGAACGGTTTGGGATGGAGGACAGAATCACTGAAACAGGAGAATTTCCTGCTCTGGAGCCTTCCAGTCAGTATGATATCATCCTGGTTTCTCACTCATTGTATGCAAACCAGGGCAGTTTACCTGAGGTCATCAAAGATCTCGCAACCCATCTCAAGGAGGGAGGATTGTTCATCTCAAATCACTGGTTTGCGAGACCTGCCGAAGGAACCGGAATGCAAGGCTTGTATGAACTGGAACTCGGTATTCACAATCGGTATCATACGATCCTGAACCGTGAAGAGTTTGAGACAATCTGCCGCAATCAGGACCTTGATATTTTCCAGACCGGGATGATGCGAAGTTTTTACGGTGAATCAACGATCCATATGGCTCAGAAGAAATCCGGAGAGGCACAGCAATGACATCAGATAACGTTCGTCCTCCCTACACTCCCTTTGATCTGCTGACCGATGATGAACTCCGGGATGCCATGATCATGCACATCAGGATGGGCTATATCCTGAAAAATCCGGGAAAAAGCAGCGAGGCAGAACCCATTGCCCGGGATATGGTCAGCAGGCTGACTCTTGAGCAACTGAAGGCAATTCATCCTCATACGTTTTTTGCCAACAAAAGTATGGGTACAGCGATAAAAAATCCCTATGTTATCGCAAAAGAGATGCTGGGAGAAGAGTAAAATCCTCTTTCGCCTTGAAAACAATTCCCCCTCTAAATCATCAGTTTTTCGGAGAACGGGAACGTATAAACCGTTTCCATGAAGATAGATCTTTACCTACACTGCAGACATGCCCCGATGTCAGCTCTTATCATCAGTACCGAAACGGTGGTTACACCGGTTCCCAGGCAGAGCACGCCTGAACGTCGTTGAGGATCGATACAAGAGATTCCAACTGGACACAGCCAGGACTCTGTTTCCCTATGTTTTGAAAAATTTCATGATCTATTATGGCGGAAAAATATATTCTTACCCTGATTACCCATCGATCCATTGAAGAAGGAACGGCAATGGAGATCGGGAAGACCTCTCCTGAATACTTCAATGCATGTAGCATCATCGAAATGAATGAGCTCGATATGGATCTGCTCGGAATTGCAGAGCGATCCAATGTCAGAGTTACCAGTGAGTGTGGCGATGTGATTGTCCGGGCAATTATCGGAGAACAGACCTGCGATCCCGGGCTCTGCCATATCAGGCAGGGGGTATGGGCGAACCAGGTTGTCCCGGCCAGAACCCAGTCTACCGGTGCTCCCCAATACAGCGGTTTTCCGGTCACGGTAGAACCGGCTCCGGATGAACGAGTGAAATCTGCCCTTGAACTCGTTCTGAGTGCAGTAGGAATGTGGAAAGGAGAGAGATCATGACAAGGATTGTGGATAATGTGGGTTGTCCCTATTGTGGATGTGCTTGTGATGATCTAAAAGTTACGGTATCTGATGATGGGAAGAAGATCATCGATGTCGAGAATGCCTGTGCAATCGGGTACGAGATCTTCAAACATGCTGGAAGTGAAGACCGGGTTACTCGTCCACGGCTTCGCCAGCCTGATGGTTCGATGAAGACGATCTCATATGAAGAGGCGATAGACTGGACTGCCCGACACTTGATCCAGGCAAAAAAACCCCTGATGTATGGTTTTGGCTCAACCAACTGTGAAGCCCAGGCTGCTGCTGCCAGGGTCATGGATCTCGCCGGAGGGATGCTGGATAATTGTGCAACCATCTGTCATGGTCCCTCCTTTCTCGCGATCTTTGATAACGGGTATCCCAGCTGCACTCTTGGCGAAGTGAAGAACCGGGCAGATGTCATCGTATACTGGGGCTCAAATCCCATTCATGCCCATCCCCGGCACATGTCCCGGTACTCCATATTTCCGAGCGGGTTTTTTACCGGAAAAGGCCAGAGAGGACGGACTGTTATCGTGGTGGATCCCCGTGAGACCGACACCGCCAAATCCGCAGATTATCATTTGAAAATAAAGCAGGGCCATGATTACGAGTTGTTCAATGCTCTTCGGATGGTAATCAACGGGTATGGAGAAGATCTTCCGGAAGAGGTTGCCGGAATCAAAAAACAACTCATCCTGACGGTTGCAGACATTATGAAATCTGCTCGATTCGGAACTACGTTTTTCGGTATGGGTCTGACCCATACCGATGGGAGAAACCACAATGTAGATATTGCCATATCGATGACCCGTGACCTGAACACCTATGCCAAATGGACAATTATGGCAATGCGGGGACACTATAATATTGCGGGTTCCGGTGTGGTGTGGTCCTGGATGTTTGGATTTCCCTACTGTCTGGATCTTACCCGAAAAACGTACGCCCATATGAACCCGGGAGAGACGAGTACCATTGACCTGGCTGTTCGTGATGAAGTGGATATGTTCATCAATATCGGCACTGATGCAGCCGCACACTTTCCCATCGACGCCGTGAAGCACCTGAAAAAACATCCCTGGGTAACCATTGATCCCAATATTACCATGGCTACTGAACTTGCTGATCTCCATATTCCGGTAGGTATCTGCGGGGTTGATGTGGGAGGAATTGTCTACCGGATGGATAATGTCCCGATTCAATTCCGGAAGGTGATCGATCTCCCTGAAGGTGTGCTTGACGACGAAACTCTTCTTCAAAAGATTGCTGACCGGATAGAGGAGATCAAACAGGAGAGTGCTGAATCATGAGTGAATTGTTGATTCGAAACGGCTCTGTCTTTGATCCGATATCAGGTATTAACGGGGACAGGACAGATATCGCAATCCGGGATGGCAGAATTGTTGATAAGGTCTCTTCCGGGGTAACAGTTATTGATGCATCAGGCATGACGGTAATGGCTGGCGGGGTGGATATTCACACCCATGTCTCCGGACCAAAAGTCAATACCGGTCGTATGATGCGGCCGGAGGACAAACTACGAAGAGGATCCTCCCAGGGCAGCAGGATTCGGGAAGGTAAATGGATGGAGATGGGCTCCTCTGTTCCCTCCACCTGGAAAACCGGGTATGCATATGCCCGGATGGGGTATACCTTTACCAATGAGGCAGCTATGCCTCCCCTTTTTGCTACCCACGTGCATGATGAGTTTCGGTATACTCCCATCGTTGACCAGTCTGCCATGGCATTATTCGGAAATAACTGGTTTTGCCTTGAATATCTGAAGAACAAAGAGATTGAGAATAATGCTGCCTATGTGGCCTGGCTGCTAAAATCCACCTATGGGTTCGGGATAAAATGTGTCAATCCCGGAGGGACAGAAGCATGGGCCTGGGGAAAAAATTGTGTGGATATCTATGATCCGGTTCCGTACTTTGACATCACCCCTGCTGAGATCATCACCGGGCTCATCGAAACGAACGAGTATCTCGGTCTTCCTCACTCCATCCACCTCCATGGCAATAATTTTGGAAATCCCGGGAATTATGAGCACACGATAAAGACCCTGGAACTTGCCTCCGGGTATCATCCCCAGAGTACCTTTGGAAGAGAGCAGGTACTGCACAATGCTCATCTTCAGTTCTTCTGCTACAAAGGAAATGGATGGGGAACTATCGCCTCCGGAGCCAGGGAGGTCATGGACTTCGTCAACAGTACCGATAATATTACCGTAGATATCGGAGCGGTAACCCTGGATGAGACCACAACGATGACATCTGACGGTCCCTTTGAACATCACCTCCAGCTCATCAACCACCGGAAATGGGCAAACCTGGATGTTGAAGTCGAGACGGGATCCGGGGTTGTTCCCTATGTATACGACAAGAATATTCAGGTAAACGGAGTCCAGTGGGCTGTAGGTCTTGAGATCGCTCTGTATGCAAAGGATCTGATGAGGGTTCACCTCACCACGGATCATCCCAATGCCGGTCCGTTTACCCGTTATCCCCGGATCATTGCCTGGTTGATGTCAGAAAAAGCACGGAACTCTACCCTGGCATCGATGAAACATGAGGATGCCATTCTCAATGCCACCACCATTGCCACCCTGGATCGGGAGCTGAGTCTGTATGAAATCGCGATGATGACCAGGGCCGGGACTGCAAAAGCCCTTGGCATTTCTGATCACTATGGTTCTCTTGCCGAAGGAGCCTATGGAAATGTTGCAATCTATAATCTGAACCCTGATACACTTCCCGATCATCCGGAAGAGATCGAGAAGGCGTTCAGCAATACCGCATACACCATCAAAGAGGGCCTGGTGGTAGTTCAGGAGGGAAAAGTCGTCAGGGAGCCTGAAAAGCATACGCTCTGGACCAGAGTGCTGATGCCGGAGAACCAGCAGGTGCTTCGTGATATTAAGGAGAAATTTATCTCTTCATATTCAGTTAATTTAGAAAATTACTCAGTTTTTGAAGAGCATGTGCACAATCCCCGGGTCATTGAAATAAACATGATGCCATGAGGGTGGAAACTATACATTTCTAACATATCCGTTCGGTAAAAAAAATCGACTTATATGAAAAATTCCGGATCACCCACCACTAATACTCACTTTTCGGACGCAATTCGCCAAGTTTATATTCCTTTCAGCATTATATGAGATCTGCATGTGGTCAGGCGGCGTATAACAACGCCCATGGACTATTCGGGTTGTCCATTCTCTGGTGACTGATCGCAAAGTAGAAAGTCAATTGGCTAGCGTATGCTATGTCTTTACTATCTGCTGCATTTTCCCCTGTTTGAACTCGGGTGAAATATGAGTGAAAATTCAGAAGTTATGAAATATGTTCCGACTACCTGTCCATACTGCGGTGTGGGTTGTGGTCTGAACCTTGTGGTGAACGACGGTAAAGTTGTGGGCGTTGAGGCATATCAGCGGACTCCGGTTAACGAAGGCAAGCTCTGTCCAAAAGGTATCACCTGCTGGGAACACGTTCACAGCCCTGACCGCCTGACCACCCCTCTGATTAAGAAGGACGGGAAGTTTGTCGAGGCATCCTGGGATGAAGCCCTTGACCTTGTCGCATCCAAGCTCAAAGAGACCAACGATAAATACGGACCAAAAGGGTTCGGATTCCAAGTCTCCTGCAGAACCGTCAACGAAGACTGCTATATCATGCAGAAATTCGCCCGGGTTGCATTTAAGACAAACAATGTCGATAACTGTGCCCGTATCTGCCACGGTCCATCCGTTGCCGGTCTTTCACTCTCCTTCGGGTCAGGTGCAGCAACCAACCCGTTCATTGACGTTCTGAACTCTGACCTTATCTTCATGATCGGTTCCAACGCGGTAGAAGCCCACCCGCTCGCCGGACGCAGAATCGCTCAGGCAAAGAAGAGAGGAATCCCAATCATCGTTGCCGACCCGCGGTACACCATGACCGCCAGGCTGGCAGACCAATATCTCCGATACAACCCGTCTACGCACATTGCCCTGATCAACTCGATGATGTACTGGATCATCAAGGAAGGCAAGCAGGACAAGGACTTCATTGAGAAGCGTGTCAACGGATATGAAGATCTCAAGGCAACCGTCGAGAAATATGCTGATGTTGAAGCCATCACCGGTGTTCCACCAGCAACCGTTCGTGAGATCGCTCTCAAGTACGCTGAAGCAAAGAACGCAGTCATCATCTACTGCCTTGGTATCACTGAACTGACCACCGGTACTGACAACGTCCGGTCCCTTGGAAACCTTTCCATGCTCTGTGGAAACATCGGACGCCCAGGTGTCGGTGTGAACCCACTCCGTGGACAGAACAACGTGCAGGGAGCCTGTGACATGGGTGCATACCCCAACGTCTACTCCGGATACCAGAAGTGTGAAGTTGCAGACAACCGGGCAAAGATGGAGAAGGCCTGGGGAGTCACCGACCTTCCGGACTGGTATGGTGTCACGCTCACTGAGCAGATCAACCAGTGTGGAGAAGAGATCAAGTCGATGTATATCCTCGGTCTCAATCCGGTCGTCACCTACCCCAACTCAAACAACGTCAAGAAGCAGCTCGATAAACTTGACTTCCTCGTTGTGCAGGATATCTTCTTCACCGAGACCTGTCAGTACGCCGACGTAATCCTCCCCGGTGCCTGTTTCGCAGAGAAGGACGGAACCTTCACCAGTGGAGAACGCCGCGTCAACCGTGTCAGAAAAGCAGTCAACCCACCAGGTCAGGCAAAGGAAGACATCCACATCTTCTCTGAACTTGCAAAGAAGATGGGCCTGAAAGGCTTTGACCTCCCAACCGCAAAGGACGTCTGGGACGACATGCGGGCAGTTACCCCGTCCATGTTCGGATGCACCTACGAAAAGATGGAACTCCCCGAGTCCATGCACTGGCCATGCCCAACCATTGAGCACCCCGGAACTCCAATCCTGCACACCGAGCGGTTTGCAACAGCAGACGGAAAGGGTCAGTTCTTTGGAATTGACTACCGTGAGCCGGCAGAAGTTGCAGATGCAGAGTATCCGTACACCCTCATGACCGGACGTCTCATCTTCCACTACCACTCCCGCAGCCAGACCGGACGAGCAAAAGACCTTGACCGTGAAGTTCCCCGGTCCTATGCCCAGATCAATATCGAAGATGCACGCCGCCTGGGTATCAAGGACGGAGAACTCGTCAAACTGAAGAGCCGCCGTGGAGAGACCGATACCATTGCACGGGTCGGCGACGATGTTGCACCCGGTGTTGTGTATATGACCATGCACTTCCCCGATGGTGTTAACAACCTGACCAACACTGCACTTGACCCCATGTCAAAGATGCCTGAACTCAAGCACTGTGCAATTGCTATCGAAAAGATTGGAGGGAACTAAAGATGGTAGCAAAAGGCGATATGATCTATGCATGGGCAAAGGATGCAGATGTCCAGAAGAAGGGAGAGTGTGGTGGAGCAATCACCGCACTCCTCAAGCATGCACTGGAAGCAAAGATTGTTGATGCAGTTGTTGCAGTCAAGAAAGGCAAAGACCTGTACGATGCTGTTCCAACCGTCATCACCAATCCTGACGATATCATCCAGACCGCCGGATCCCTGCACTGTGGTACCCTGCTTATCCCCAAGCTCATCAAGAAATACCTGAACGGAGCAAAGGACAAGAAGATCGGTGTTACCTGCAAGGGTTGCGATGCAATGGCATTCTACGAGCTCGCAAAGCGGAACCAGATCAACCTTGACAACATCGTTATGATCGGTGTCAACTGTGGAGGATCTGTCAGCCCGGTTGCAGCCCGGAAGATGATCACCGAGAAGTACGGTGTGGATCCAAACGTCGTTCACAAGGAAGAGATCGACAAGGGTCAGTTCATCATCGAGTACGAAGGCGGACACAAAGGCCTGAAGATCGAAGAACTTGAAGAGGAAGGCTATGGACGCCGGTCCAACTGCCGCCGCTGCAAGATGAAGATCCCACGCCAGGCAGACCTTGCCTGCGGTAACTGGGGAGTCATCGGAGAGAAGGCAGGAAAGGCCACCTTTATTGAGGTCTGCTCTGAGAAGGGTGCAAACCTTGTCGCAAGTGCCCAGGCAAAGGGAGCACTGGAGACCGCATCACCAGATCCAAAAGGCATTGACATCAGAGCAAAGGTCGAAAAGGCAATGTTCAAGCTCGGAGACGAGTGGAGACACCGCGACTTTGAGGGACTTGGTACAGGCAAGGACCGGCTCAAACTCATCATGGAAGAGTCGTCCAAGTGTGTCAAGTGCTATGCCTGTGTGGAGAACTGCCCGATATGCTACTGTATCGAGTGTTCCACCAAGAAGCCATACTATGTAGCACCCGGTCAGCTCCCGGTGAACTTCATGTTCCACCTGATCCGGTTCGCTCACGTATCAGACTCCTGTGTGAACTGTGGTCAGTGCGAGGAACTCTGTCCAATGGAGATACCAAACGCCCTGTTCATGCACTCACAGCAGACTGAGATCGAGAAGATGTTCGGCCACGTTCCCGGACAGGACATGACCCCGCCAATCCATGCACTTGCAGAAGAGAAGGCAGAACGGGCACGTCTGGATGCAACCGGAACTGATTCCATCTATATCAACATCTTTGCAGAGGAATAATCTCCTCTCTTTTCATAAACGGTTCTTTGTGACCTGATCGGGGGAAAATGGGACCCTCGCCCCCCCTGATAGAAGAAGTCTTTTTTAGGGTCAATTTTATCACTCCAGACGATCAAGGAGAGATATCTTATCCGAATCCTGGGGGGGATGAGGACAGTCCGGGGGAAGCATGAAATCACCCAGAGAAATCGGGTCATTCCTTCTCGAGCATCAGCATTACTTTGTTCTCTCGATAATCCCCGTTTACCTGCTTATCCTCACTTCCCTGGTTCCGGGGGATATCCATTACTGGCTCAAATATGAATGGGTATTTCCCATTGCTGTCCTCATCGCTGTTGTCGTTAATATGGTCGGGATAAGTGGGGCAACCCTCTTTGTTCCCTTCTTCTCCCTGATTCTCCCGCTCCTCTCGATTTATTTCTCTCCAACCGAGAGTGTGATTATCGGTCTTTTCACCCAGTCATTTGGCATCAGTAGTGCCACGTTCGGATTTCTGCGATATCGGCTTATAGACTTTCGGGTGGCTGCATACTCTCTTATCGGCGTTGTTCCGGTTGTTATCATCAGTTCATCCATTGCCTTCTCTGTTCCGGGAAAATACCTCTTCGTGCTCATCAGTGCTGCACTTATTCTATCAGTATTCTCTCTGATGTTCTCCCGGAAAGTGATTGGAAATATTGCAAAAGAACATTCTGATACGATGACGATCATTGCCCATGTGCATTCAGCACATCCACAGCCGGCAGTCCTCACCGACAGAACCGGAAAGGTCTATTCCTATTGCCGGTGCGGTTATCGTAAACGACTTGCGGGTCATTCTATCGGGGCCTTTCTTCAGGGCCTGACCGGATTTGGAGTAGGGGAGATAGGAATGGTTTCGATGATCCTTTCAGGAATTCCTATGAAAGTGGGGATTGGTACGAATCATATTGTGGTTGCCTCGTCAGCTATCATCGCTTCGTTTACCTACCTCTTCAGAGCCATGGGGACAGAAACGGTTCAGATCCCCTGGAACGTCATCGCCATTACAGTTCCTGCGGTTCTCATCGGAGGACAGTTTGCTCCCCTTATTGCAGATGGGGTCAGAACCGATATCCTTGAAAAAATGCTGATAATTCTCCTTCTGGGGCTGGCCATAGCCCTCGTGTATATGGGAGTAATCAGGTAAAAAAAGTTAAACCAGGTCATAGTACCGGAGTGATCCACATCCGGCACATTTGTCCCCTTCAATCAGTTGTTCCGGGATTGCCTCGCCACAGGTCTTGCAAACAGCAGAGTTCCATTTCTTCTTCAGATTCACTCTTACTTTGACCTTCTGATAGGAGAGGATGGAACGCTTTGCATTCAGAATATCGTCCAGAAGTGCCTTGGTCATAGATCCTTTTTTAAACTCAGGACTGTTGGCAAACCATTTGGCCAGCACCGGATATGCATTGATCTTTATGGGGTCGATAAATACCCGGACACCTTCAATTGTTTCTTCCATTGATGGCCGGTTCATCGTAAATGCAAATCTTCCGATGTTCACAATCTGGAGCCGGTGATTCCCGATGGTACAGTTTGCAATAACCTGAAGCGGATCAGGGGCACATTTCACCGTTTCGCAGGTAGCATAGACTTTATCTCCGGGTTTTGCTCCGAGGAGCTCGAAAGCATAATCTACCATGCCAATTGCAATAAGCAGTCCGGGTGCCGGGTATGTGTGAAACGGAATACATCTGCGATAATAGTCCTGAAACACTGGATCATACCCGAGGTCATGGAGTTTTTGCAGGAGTTCGTCCTGCGAATATTCATCATGATGATCCATTACTAGATAATGGGTAATAAAAATCTAAAGCCTTTGGAAATTGTAACTAATTAACCATGGCATTTTTCTTCCATATTGAAGAAATATCAGGTCCTTATATCAAAAAAAGAGCAGAGAGTTACGTCTTTTTTACAAAGAATGATTTACCCACTCCGCACCGGGGACATACCCAGGAAGAGTCGATCTTCTCAAATGGGGTATTTTTCTCAATTCCATGGGCCGTATCTCCGAATGCTTCGTTATAGATATAACCGCATTTGGTACAGATCCATTCAGCCATACAGTGCATAGGGAGTACATCCTATTGAATCCTCTGAACCAGGGGGTATGGATAAATTTGGATCAGATTTCTCTCATCTGATGACCTGAACATACATCTTCCATCCAAGGGGGTACTCCTCGGATGAGAAGAGTAACCGCTGGTATTTGGGTGGGGATATCTCTGCTCTGATAGTGCGGCATCACTTCTCTGATTGAAACCACAACTGAGAGAATGTAAGATAAACCAAATGATATATCACCGATTATAATGTGATCTGATTTCCCTCGAATGGTTCAAACGAATTGAATACAATACTTTAACAAATTAAATTTTTAACTGATTAATTTAACAAGGGTTTGAATAATCCACCAAATTTCACTAGATATTTCGATCTGAATCGATGAAATTATATGAGAAAAGAAGCCATGATGTATTGCTCTTCTGATACCAGATTGGGCATCTTGTTTAACGTTATCTGGCAGAATCAACCCGAGCCATGAGGCAGTACCCGAGTTCATGCTTCATGGATGATTCTGTCATCTATGATATCTGCTGATCCCAAATCACGGATCCTCTATCCGTGAGGCAAGTCTGACGATATGGGTCATTGCCAATCTGGTGGATTGGGGATCTTCAATATATGAAACATGATCTTCTTCACCAATAATCATCAGGTTATGCGGCACCAACTTCTCTCACGAAAGAATCGGATATTGTTGATGAAAATTCGCTGATCTTTTTTACAAAGTTAAGTTTTATTTAAATGATGGGGGTAAATCTCCCTCGCAAAAAATAGGTTAATCGTGCAGAAAATCTGGTGAAAATAGTTAACATATCGGGGTGTCATCACCACTTTTCATCATTTTGCTAATACAAAATAGATCTGTTTAAATAGTATTGTTGGTGAGATCTGATCACTGTACAGTGAACGGGAGGATCCGGTTATTTTGATAACTGGTGTCCGGGCGAATCATGTCGTCCTGAATCCCAGTCCGCCTGCAGATAATTGCTTCAATCCGAGGAGAATGATGACCCAAACGATCAACCTCATCACCGGTCGTACCATTCAGCAGGGAGTCTCAATGGAACGCGGTAAGTCCAATGAGATGTACCGCCAGGCCTGTGGAATCATTGAACTCAATGATGACGACTTCAAGAAACTTGGCATCTGGAAGAATACCAATGTCAAGGTGACCAGCGAGTTTGGCACGGTAGTTGTCAAGGCAGTTGAGGCAACCCAGGGTCTGCACCCAGGTGAAGCCTATATCCCGATGGGACCCTGGGCAAACTGCGTTGTCAGCACGAAGACCTACAGCACCGGTATGCCAACCTTCAAAGGCGTTCCAATCGCCATTGAAGCAGCAGAAAATGAGAAAGTGCTCGATTCTATCGCCCTTATCCGCTCTAAATGCATGGGGGTTTGAATATGACAAAAACAATAACGGATGTTGTCTGTCCATTCTGTGGAACGCTCTGTGATGACCTGATCGTCACCACAAACGATGAAGGAACCCTGATCATTGATGTGGAGAACGCCTGTGCCATTGGTGCAGCAAAGGTCATGCACTGCTCCGATCTTGACCACCGGGTGACCCGGCCACGCAAGATGCAGGAAGACGGATCCTATAAGGAAGTCTCCTACGAAGAGGCAATTGAATACACTGCTCAGATCCTGACCAAAGCAAAAAAGCCCCTGATGTACGGCTGGTCCTCCACCTCCTGTGAGGCTCAGAGCGTTGGACACGAGGTTGCCGAGAAGGTCAGAGCACTTGTGGACAACACCGCAGCAGTCTGTCACGGGACCACCCTGATTGCACTGCAGAACGTGGGTGTTCCCGGATGTACCCTTGGAGAAGTAAAGAACCGTGCAGACGTAGTCGTATTCTGGGGATGCAACCCGGCACACGCTCACCCCCGTCACATGTCCCGGTACTCTATCTTCCCCCGTGGATACTTCACCGGAAAGGGTTCCAAGCAGCGGAAGATCATCGTCGTAGACCCCCGGCAGACTGACACTGCAAGCCTTGCAGATGTTCACCTCCAGCTCGAGCAGGGATATGATTACGAACTTCTCCAGGCACTTCGGGCAGCGGTCAGAGGAGAAGAACTCACCGGAGATATCATCGCCGGAATTCCAAAAGACGTCGTATATGAATCCGCTCAGATGCTCAAGAATGCACGGTTCGGAGTCATCTTCTTCGGAATGGGTGTAACCCAGTCCCTTGGAAAAGACCACAATATCGATTCTGCAATCGGTTTGACCAAAGATCTCAACGACTACACCAAGTTCAGCATCATTGCAATGCGTGGACACTACAACGTGGCAGGTTCCGGTCAGGTTCTTGGCTGGCAGTTCGGATACCCGTACTCCGTCGACCTTACCCGTGGAATTGCCCGGTACAACCCGGGAGAGACCGGATCTGTTGAACTTCTCCTCAGAGAGGAAGTTGACTGTGTCTTTGTCCTTGGCAGTGACCCGGGTGCACACTTCCCGATGAAGTGCAACCAACATATTGCAAAAGTTCCATCCGTTGCCATCGATCCAAACATCACCCCGACCACCGAGATCTGTGACCTGCACGTTCCGGTCGCTGTCGTCGGTGTAGAAGTCGGCGGTAACTGCTATCGTATGGACAATGTGCCAATTGACGCACGCAAAGTAGTCGAACCACCAGAGGGCATGATGACCGACGAGCAGTTCCTGAAGGCAGTCCTTGCCCGGGTCAACGAGCTGAAAGCAAACTAATCGGGGTGCCAAATCATGAGTGAATACATTATCAAGAACGGACATGTCTACGACCCGAAGACCGGTGTCAAGGGTGACGTTACCGATGTCTGTATCAAAGACAACAAGATCGTTGACAAGGTCTCTTCCAAGGCAACCGTAATCGATGCCAAGGGCAAGACCGTCATGGCCGGTGCAGTAGAAGTACATGCACACGTTGCCGGAGCAAAGGTCAATGCAGGCCGCAACTTCCGGCCGGAAGACAAGGATATCGTCCAGTACACACCAACCGGGAAGAACACCCGTATGGGTGGTGGCTGGTCTATTCCAACCACATTCAAGACCGGATACGAGTTCGCCAAGATGGGATACACCACCGTCATGGAAGCAGCAATGCCTCCTCTCTATGCACGGCACACCCACGAAGAGATAAAAGACACCCCTATCATCGATCAGGCAGCATTCCCGGTCTTTGGGAACAACTGGTTCGTTTTTGAGTACCTCAAGAACAACGAGATGGACAATGTCATGGCATACATCTCCTGGCTGCTTCGCACAACCAAGGGATATGCAGTTAAGATTGTCAACCCCGGTGGCTCTGAGGCATGGGGATGGGGAGAGAACTGTAACACCATTCACGACCCGGTTCCGTACTTTGATATCACCCCGGCAGAGATCATGAAAGGTCTCCTCACCGCAAATGAGAAACTGGGACTCCCACACTCAGTCCATGTTCACACTAACAACCTTGGAAACCCGGGTAACTACACCACCACTCTGGAAACCTTTGAACTTGCAAAGGGTATCAAGCCAAACAACAAGTTCGGGCGTGAACAGGTCTTCCATCACACTCATGTACAGTTCCACTCCTATGGGGGAGACAGCTGGGCAAACTTTGAGTCCAAAGCCAAGGAAGTAATGGACTATGTCAACCAGAATGACAACATGACCATCGACCTTGGCTGTGTCACTCTTGATGAGACCACCACGATGACCGCAGACGGTCCGTTCGAACACCACCTGACCACCTTAAACCACCTCAAGTGGGTTAACCAGGATGTCGAACTTGAGACTTCTTCCGGTGTTGTGCCATACGTCTACGATTCAAACATCAAGGTCTGTGCAATCCAGTGGGCAATCGGTCTTGAACTTGCACTCTTTGCAAAGGACCCGATGCGGACCTTTATCACCACCGACCACCCGAACGCAGGACCGTTCACCCGGTACCCACGGATCTTCAAGTGGCTCATGTCTGACAAGTCCAGACAGGATATGCTGAAAGGATTCAAGAACTCTGACAAGGTCATCTCAGCCACCAACCTGGCATCACTTGACCGTGAGATCACCATGTACGAACTTGCCCAGATGACCCGTGCAGGTCCGGCACGTTCACTCGGTCTTACCGACACCTTTGGTGGCCTTGCCAAGGGCATGGATGCAGATGTTGCGATCTACGACATCGCAGAAGACAAGATCACCGACCCAGAACAGATCGAGAAGGCATTCAGCTCCGCTGACTACGTCTTCAAAGGTGGTGTCCTTGTGGTCAACCATGGTGAGATCGTGAGCAACGGAAACAAGCGGACCCTCTGGGTAGACGCAAAGGTTCCGGAGAACTCACAGGTCGAACGCGACGTCCAGATGAAATTCCTCAAGTACTACAGTATGAACCTTGCAAACTACGAAGTGACCAATCACTTCCTTGCAAACCCATACGTGATCGAGGTAGATTCAAACTAAAGGGGAGAAGAGCATGGACGTTGTTAAATTTACCATTAAAGACACTCCTGAACTGTACCTCGAAGCAGAAAACATCACTCCGGATGCAGTAGCAGGCAAGTCAGCGTCAGAGATCGCTGAACTCCCCCTCTTTATGGGGAACCAGACTCTCAAGATCGCTGATTATTTTACCGTTGAAGGAAAGGCCGGTGCAACCGCAGCAGAAACCAAGATTGTCGTCTCCGGAAACCTGACTAAGGTCAAGTGGATCGGAGCTCACATGACAGCCGGAGAAGTTGAGGTTCTCGGAAATCCAGACATGTATGTCGGTGCCCGGATGAAAGGCGGCAAGATCACCGTCAAGGGGAATGTCAATTCTTTCTGTGGTATCGGCATGACCGGCGGTGAACTGATCATCGAAGGGAACGCTGGAAACTACATCGGTGCAGCTCCAATCGGAGACTGGAGAGGGATGCAGGGCGGAAAGATCGTTGTCAAGGGCAACGTCGGATCCGACCTTGGAGACTTCATCAACGGGGGAACTATCGATGTTGGCGGAGACGCTGATGTCCATGTGGCAACCCACGCTGAAGGCGGTACTATCATCATCAGAGGCTCTGCAAAGGGTCGTGTCGGCGGCCAGATGGTCAAGGGCGATATCTACGTCCTTGGCGGTGTCGAGCGGATGATGCCCTCATTCAAGTTCCTCAAGGAAGAGGTTCTTGAACTTGACGGGAAGCAGATGAACTTCCAGACCTGGATCGGTGACCTCGGCGAGCGTCACGGAAAGAAGAAAGGCGAAGTCATCTACGGCAAGATTTACGTCGGAGCCGGAGAAGTCGAAGCAGCAGGAGCAGCTCCAGCAAAGACCGAACGCCGTGCAAAACTCAATGACAAGCAGATTGCCCAGCTTACAGAAGCCTTCAAGGCGATGAATGAGCCCAGTGTCCAGGATGTCAGAACCTATATCTATGACACCTTTGGCCTGGATCTCAAGCCAATGCAGGTTTCCCGCCTGATGGATACTCTTAAGAGATAATCCATTCACCGCAGATATTCTGATTACTCACCAGCCTGATCAGATTATCGAATAAATCCCCCCTTTTTTGCAAAAAAACGTGACTTGTTAAAGTTGCGAAAGTAGAGAAGAATTGGCTCAATGAAAAAAATTATCCGGAAAAAATCTCATCAATATCATCCAGACCCTCAATTCCCAATCCTCTGTCATTGTTGGGTTCATATGTTCTATGCACCCTTAAGAACCTGAGTCCCTTACATCTCTTTATATTCTCTTAATCCCCTGCAGTATGGGCTCTGGAAAGGTTTTCCGGGTTATTCAATCCTCCCAATCTTACCGAAATAATAATCCTTTCTTCCGATAACAATGTAATATCGTAACTAATATCTGATACTATAATGAATATCCAGATTCAACCCGCTGTCCCTTCCATGGTGCATATTATTTCAGAGATGAGAAATCTTCACGAATTTCTGCAAAGAGAGTATCATATATCCGAAATAGGATTCTTTGGATCGGTAATCAGGGGAGAAGCAACGCGACAAAGTGATCTTGATATTCTTGTATCCTTTACCGAGCCGCCTGATCTGTTCACCTTTATGAGATTAGAACAGTATTTGACGAGGAAACTAGGGATCAAGGTAGATCTCGTTCTGAAGGATTCGTTAAAACCGTACATTGGAGAATCCATCCTCTCAGAAGTTGTATACCTATGATCCGCGATTACCGGGACTATCTCACTGATATTGGAGAGATGATCGACTCCATCCTTGAATTTATGAATGGAATCTCGTATGAAACGTTTTCTCAAGACCGACGAACACAATTTGCAGTCATCAGTGCATTTGAGATCATGGGAGAAGCTTCAAAAAATGTCCCTGATGAGGTGAGAGGGCAATATCCCGAGATTCCCTGGGTTGAGATGGCAGGAATGAGAGATAAACTCATTCATGGATACTTCGGAGTGGATCTTCAGATAATCTATAAAACCGCTGTACCATTTCTTCCCGATCTCCAGTACATCTGCAAGAAGATGATAGCAGAACAAATCCACAAGAATAAGAACTAATTTTCATCTTCAAAGAGCAGAGACCATTTCCCCATCGATCCTTCGCATTGTAGAAAGGAAACAAGAATAATCTTGCTTGACGTTTTAAGATTTTAAAAAAGAACGTAATAATTCGAAACCTCAACGATTTCGTTCCAGAGATCAATTTTATTGAACGGTAATATAACCACTCTTTTCCTGAGACCCGGAAGAGAGACTATTCTGAGCCGTGAGCCTTACTGAATAGGTTCCTTTCTCAAGATACAGGTGGGTTACGTTCTGTCCGGTTGAGGTATTGCCGTCACCAAAGTCCCAAAGCCAGGAGGTGGGATTACCGGTTGACAGATCCGAAAACTGCACCGGCATAGGACCATATCCTGTGGTTGGCTCTCCGGAGAAGGAGGTATTGATCTCCCCCGGGACGAATGTCGGAGTTGGAGCGGGAACAATTCCGTCTGTGACCGTTATGGCATTGCGAATTATGACACTTCCTGCACTTTCATCATTTGATGCCCGGAGTGATACCGAATAGGTTCCGGATGTGTTGTAGGTATGGATCGGGTTCTGCTCATTAGAAGTGAATTTATCGCCAAAATACCATTCAAATGAGGTCGGACCTCCCAGGGACTGGTTGGTAAATGCCACGGTAAGGGGAGCGGGTCCAAAGGTAATGTTCATGGAGAAGGAGGCCTGAATCTGTCCGGGAATCGGAGTACCGGTGGTGTACAACGTATGATCTGCAGAGATGTCAGGGAACGTCCAGTCGGCTTTCGGGCCGACGGGTTCACCATCAATGGTCACATTTTCCAGACGGGAGCCGGGTTTTGCCTGGAACAGGTACTTGGCATCGGTTCCCCGATCATAGGAACGATTTCCTGATGGGTATGCAATAGTCCAGGGATCTGCTGATGCATGGATCACATGGGCCAAGCCAACGAGTGGATAATAATCATATTTACCCGGGGTTGCCTGGTAGGGAATCGTCGTATATCCGGTAGTGGTCGATGGCTGAAGATCTGACCATCCGGTCTCGTTCGGATTGCCCCAGTAATTTCCGGCGATAAAGGGACCACCAACGATATTTTCTCCCTGCTCAGTTCCTTTGGGATTTGTCCAGTAATAGCGGGTCTTATCGGCTTCGCCTCCGAGGTTCACGTTGTTTGCAAAGAAGTTATTATACACCAGGGCATCACCTTCCGGATACCACGTGCTTCCTTGTTGCTCCATATGCAGACCGTATTGGGTATTATCTTCGATAACATTTCCATATATGGTGCTAAACAAATACTCTTCCGGAATGGAAATCCCGTTCGTGTTTCCTGCAATGGTATTATTGGTGACATTTGCATGACTCCATGGGTATATTCCACTTGCTCCATTTACTAACACCAAATTGTTATCGATTCTGGCATTTTGGAACGTATTGATTCCATTATTCGAGTTATTCATCACAAAATTTCTCAGAATAAATCCGTTATTTGCGATAAAGACCCCGTCACCCCCATTATTTATCAATACATTCGATGATACATTGGCCTGATTATCAGCGATAATTCCTCCTAACTGATTGGTATGGATGAAATTCTGTGTTATGTTACAATTACTGGCAGAACGCAGACCATATCCCTGGTTATAGAGGATATAATTCTCGGAAATCTTTGCATAATCCCCGATGTATATTCCGAATCCTCTATTATGGTCAGCGTAATTATCTAGAATTGTGGCAAATCGTCCGGCAAAAATTCCATCTCCGGTATTTCTCGAGACATGGTTGTCCTGTAGGGAGGCATTATTCAGGGCTTTGATGCCCCTTCCTCTATTTTGCAACGCTACATTTTCCGCAATATATGCCCGATCCCAGACATTGATTCCATTTACTGCATTCGCACGGACCGTATTTCTCATGGCAATGCCATCATCCCACATACTGATGCCATGGTTCCCGCTGTTCTCGACTATATTGTCTGAGACATTTGCAAAGGATCGGGTAATTATTCCATATTTCGTGGTGTTTCGAAGCAGGTTTTCGGTGATTGTGGTATTGATACCCGTTGCACTAATTCCGGCTTCAGTGTTGTTTATTCCGGTATTTTCGGAAATATTTGTTTGAATCCCGGTAGTACTGATTCCATAACCGGAATTGTCAGTGACTGAATTGTGAGATACCTGTCCTTCCCTTCCGGTCAGGGAGACGCCGGTATAAAATCCGGATATGTTCTGAAAGTTCGTAATGGTCACATTCGAATTATTGGCAAGCACTCCGGTCCCTGTCCAATACGAGCTGAGGATCTTTTTTCCATCTCCATTCAGGATCGAATTATTTGCCTGGACCCAGATTGCGTACTCGGTTGATGATGGGGTCAGATTATCAGTGAGATAATACCATCCGGTTTTCCAAATGGTGATCTGCCCATTGGCATAATTCCCGCTAAACGTATAATTGTCCCCGACATATCCCGGAGTCAGAGGTATCCATGGTGGTGTTAGCAGACTCCCTGATTGTATCTCCTCTGCACCGGCAAGCAGAACTCCCTGCGACAGGAACAGTCCACAGACGCAGAAAAAAGCGATGAATGCACGTTTCCAAAGTCTTTCGTGATATGTTCTTTCTAAACCCATCTCCATCCCCAAGGTAATGATATTTAGTATCTTTGACCTGCCAGGTTATATGTAATCGCTATTTGATTGTCACCCTCCGTTCTCTTCCTTCTTATAATGCCTCTCAATTTGTGACTATAAGGTTCTCAGAAAAAAAGGGAGAAGCAGAACCTTGTATTAGCTTTGGTATTAGATCTCCTGGGCTGCAATAAGTGATGCATACCTCCCTTCAAGTTTTATCAACTCCGAATGGGTTCCCTGCTCAACAATCTCTCCCTCTTTGAGTACCAGGATGGTATCTGCGTGAACTACCGTGCTCAGACGATGGGCAATCATGAATACGGTTCTTCCTTTCATCAGTTCCCTGATAGTCTCCCGAATCAGCAATTCTGTCTCCGTGTCAAGATTGCTGGTTGCTTCATCCATGATAAGCACCGGAGCATCTTTCAAGATCGCCCGGGCAATGGCCACCCTCTGTCGCTCACCACCTGAAAGACGGATACCCCTCTCCCCCACCAGAGTGTCATATCCCTCGGGAAGACCAGATATGAAATCGTGAATCCGGGCAAATCGTGCAGCCATCTCGACCTCCTGATCGGTAGCATCTGCTTTTCCGATCCTGATATTCTCCCGGATCGAGGAATCAAAGAGGAAGATATCCTGAGTAACCACTGATATCGTAGCTCGAAGATCTTCCAGCAAAACTTCCCGGATATCATACCCATCCAAGCGGATGACCCCTTTTTCTGGATCCCAAAATCGCATTAGGAGATGAGTCAGGGTTGTTTTCCCTGCTCCCGTCATCCCAACAATTGCAGCCGTGCATCCGGAAGGAATAAAAAAATTCACTCCTTTCAGAACATAGGGTTCCTGCTTGCCATATCTGAACCACACATCTGACACTTCCAGTGTCGGAGCACCTGAGAGAGAAATCTTTGATGATCCTGACTCCTGAACAACTGGGATATCATCCATAATGGCAAAAAATCGCTTTGCTCCGGCAATGGTCATACTGAGTTGCTTTGATACCTCGATCACATCCTTCATGGAATTGAATGCACCGGCACAGAGGATGACTGTGATAGGGAGGTAAAACGATGGTATATCACCACTTTGTGCAAGGATCGTAGATTCAACCAGAACAACTACCATCCCGGATGAGACCAGAATGGCATAGGATGCTGATGCGATAGCATTTACCCGGATATATGCCCGTTGTTCTTTTCGGTAATCCAGAACCATTCGGATAATACCCGCCAATCGATCCTTACCCCTGCCAAAGGCCAGAATCTCCCATATTCCCTGTACACTGTCTATCAGGAATGAACCGAGAGTAGCGAGTTGTACCCGGAGATGATCTCCTCTCTTCTCATTAGCCCGAATTGTCAAAGTCGGAACAAGGGCTGCAAGTATGAGGAATACGAGCAGGAGAATCGCAAGATATGGATGAATCCAGGCTAACACACCAAGGACGATCAGAGGAATACCGATTGCAACAATGATCTGGGTCAGGGTATGAGCAAAGAACAATTCCAGAATCTCAATATTGTTTATTGCAATCGAGACCAGATCACCCGTTCTGCGGGAAATAAAGATAGCCGGAGCGAGAGGATCCAGCTTTCGATAAAACTGGTTCCGAAGATCAGCCAGAATTTGAAATGCGGCGATATGATTTAGATACGGTGCTAGATATCCACATAATCCCCTGATGAGAGCAAGAATTAGAATTGCTCCACCAATGGGGAGGAGGTCAGAAGAAGATGCACTTCCTTTTGCCGTTACCAGAAGCAGAACACCGAGAAGACCGATTCCAATCGTAACCAAATGTTTCAATCCATCACAGATCATTCCCGCAGCCAAAATCGGAATATGATTTTTCATCAGTCCTATCAGACGAATGAATGGAGTGATGCCCAATGATGAGGTCATACGATTCCTCCTGATGAGGTATCAGAGATGGAAGAAGAACGGAACATCCTCATCTGTGCATTGACTAGGCGTGCATATTGCCCGCCTGCACTAAGAAGTTCCTCATGGGATCCTGACTCTTGGATCTTTCCATCCCCCATCACCATAATTCGATCCGCATGTCGGATAGTAGAGAGCCGGTGAGCAATGATCAGAACCGTCCGGTTTTTGCACAGATTTTCTAATGCATCCTGAATGAGTCTCTCATTTTCGGCATCAATACTTGAGGTCGGCTCATCAAGGAGTAAAACCGGTGCATTTTTCAGAATGGCCCTGGCTATCGCAATTCGTTGTTTCTCTCCCCCGGAGAGCCGGATTCCTCTTTCTCCGGTTATCGTGTTGTACCCATCCGGAAGGCCGGTTATCCATTCATGGATATTTGCCACTTTTGCGGCAGCAATGAGTTCTTCATCAGATACATCAGGATTTCCTATCAGGAGATTGTTTTTGATCGTGTCATAAAAGAGATAACTCTCTTGTGATACCAAGGAGAATTGTTCTCTCAGATGATCTAATCCAAATGTCTCAATTGGATGTTCATTGAGTAAAATTGAACCACTTTGTGGTTTATGAAAGCGATAGAGGAGATCAATTACGGTACTTTTTCCTACCCCTGAAGTTCCTACCAATGCTACCGTTTCACCTGCTTTCAATTCAAATGAGCAGTTTTTCAAAACTTCTCTGTTTGTATCATACGAAAAACTTACCTCATGAAAGGATAATGAGCGAGGCCCCTGATCTGATAACACCATCCGATCTTTCGGATCAGTTACTTCAGGTTTTTCCTCCAGAATTGTTTCCAGGGAATCAAGAGCACGCTTGCCATACAGACTATTATGGAAATGCTGGCTCAAAGCAATGACATGCTCATAAAAAATCGGTCCAATCAGAAGAACCATCATGACTCCTTCCATACCAAATCTGCCGCTGGTAAACTGGATGCATGCATAGAGGAGAGCTAACCCGTATCCAAGGTAGGGTACGACATCGCATACATAATGGACGCCGAAAAAGATTTTTAGCGATTTTATATAGGTATGCTGAAGTTTTTCTGCTTTTTTGTAAATATGCCCGGCACGATCTTCACTGAGTCCAAACATCTTGAGCGTGGTCAGACCCTGCAGACTCTCTGCATAATATGAACTGAGATCATGGTAATCACGCCAGATGTCGAGTCGTTCATTCCAGGAAAGTTTGTATGAAAGAGCAACCGCAAATGGCACCAGAGGAACAAAAGTGAGCAATATTAAGGCGACTTGGAGATCAAGCAGAGATGCAAATGCGACAAACAACATGCCCGGTACGAGAAAACAGAGAACAAGACAAGGAATAAAAAATCCTACATACTGCTCTAGAGAATCTACTCCATCAGAAATCGTGGCAGCAACTGATCCCGAACTTTTCTGCTCAGTATAAGCCGGACCGAGACGGAGCAGATGTTCATACACACGGGATCGAACGCGATATTTCATCAGGTCAGAGGTATTTTGTGCAGATATATCACGAAGAGCATCAGCAAGACCCCGAATGATGATAAGCAGTATCATTACGACAATGACCGGAGTGAGGTTGAAAAAGTTCTGACCATTGATAACTCCTGCAATGAGCAGACTCACGAAAAACAGGAGGAGGATGTTTGTTCCTGAACTCATCAGACCAGCAACCGTAGTCACTGCCATACTTCTGCTCATCCCGTCAGCAAGATGGAATATCCGGCGGTCAAATAGCGAGCTCATAAGCCAGGAACATATCCGATCAGGATCTTTTTGGGTGGATTGTTGCAACATAGTTTTCTAAAATACGTTTTGAATGTTCATCTAAAGGGGAAACACCTGATAAGAGAAACTGTCAGATTTCACTTCTCATCTCTCGTCTGGGCACTAGAATATCTTTCAACGAATCACCAACCAGGTAAATGGACAGTACGGTCAGGACAATCATAATTCCGGGAAACAGAGTCGTCCACCAGATTCCCCGCATGATGTCCCGCTGTGATTCATTGAGCATATTTCCCCAGCTTGCCAGATGCGGGGGAATCCCAAGACCGAGAAAACTCAGGAATGATTCGGTCAGAATCGCATGGGCGGTCATCAGGGTTACTGAAATAACGATGACATAGAGGAGATTAGGAAGGATGTGCCTCCTCAGAATATAGAAATCCCCTGCCCCAAGAGCAATTGCTGATTCCACAAATGGTCGCTGTTTCAGGGAAAGTGCTTCACTTCGAATCATCCGCGAAGTACTCATCCAGTGGGTAAGCCCAATTACCAGGACTACGCTCCAGACACTCCGGGTGAACATGGTAACGAGGACGATGAGCAGAATCGTTTCTGGAGGAGAATAGACCGTATCTACGATTCTCATCAGAACATTGTCGATGATACCTCCGAAAAATCCTGCGACAATCCCAATACATGCTCCAAGACTTACCGCCAGGAGGGCAGCACAAATACCGACCATCAGTGAGATTCGTGTTCCGTATATCGTCCGGGTGAATACGTCTCTCCCCAGGGTATCGGTTCCAAAGAAATGATTCCATGACGGCCCCTGTTCTGACTGGGAAAGATCCGCTTTCACCGGGTCATAACTGGTGAGAAATGGAGCAATAACTGCAAGGAGCGTGATGCATCCAAGAAGTAGTAATCCGGGTGAGATCATCCCGATATGATCTACGGTTCGGATTCCCTCACTCATACTGCACCCTTGGATCTGCAATTGCATATGCGATATCTGCAAGAAGATTACCGAGAATTACAATTAAACTGGTAAACAAGGTAATTCCCATCAGAAGCATGTAATCTGAACGCATTGCCGCTTCAAAAGTCAGTCTTCCTATACCTGGCCATGCAAAGATTGTTTCAACCACGACACTCCCAGCGATCAGGTAGGGAATGGCAAGACCAATTTGTGTGATCACCGGAAGAAGAGAATTTCGAAATGCATGTTTGTACAGGATGGTTTTCTCATCAAGACCTTTCGCCCTGGCAGTGGTGATATAATCTTCCCGCATCGCATCCGAAAGACTTGACCGGAAATATCCGTAAAACATTGCAAAATGACTGACCGCTAGAGCAGTTGCAGGAAGGATCAGATGCCTGAATCGATCAAGTAACATCCCTCCAAGGGATTCAGCTGTGGTGATTGACTCCATACGTGATGATGGAAGCCATCCGAGCCAGATTGCAAAGATGAGCATCATCAGAAGGGCAACTAAAAATGTCGGCGTAGCGTACAGAACATACCCGATACCGGTCAGACTTTTATCATACCAGGTACCTTCCCGGGCAGTGGCAGACAATGCGAAAAATATCGCCGCCAGCATGGCAATTCCGTAAGCGGGAATTGTGAGAAGTAACGTGGCAGGAAGTTTTTCTAAAATTACCTGCAAAACCGGGCGATGTTGAATGTGAGAAAACCCTAAATCTCCCTGAACAAGACGCGAGAGCCAGGTACTATATCGATAATAGATCGGTTTGTTCAATCCCAGTTCATCTCTGACCTTCGCGATATCGTCAGCTGGCATCTTCTGCACGGTAGTGAATCCGAAATATGCCACAACCGGGTCTACCGGAGAGAGATAGAAGATGAAAAACGAAAGAATGGTGATGCCGATCAAAAGAAATGGGATTTGAAGTGCTCTCCGGCCGGCATACCGGAGGAGACTGTGATCAGACATAGATCACCCGGAGATATCCCAGGTTTCTGCATTCCACCAGAGATCGCCATTGATAGATCCGGTGTTCCCTCCGCCATGTGGTCCATTCCGGGGAACGGTGCCTGAAATCTTGTCACTTACGGCATATACATAGTTCCCAAAGACAATGGGTGGCATTGGCTGGTCATCTGCAAGAATCTTCTGAACTTTCCCATAAATCTCCTTACGCTGGCTCTTGTCTGCAGTGGTTCGACCCTGCTCACAGAGTGTGTCCAGTTCAGGGTTGGAATACGATGCCGGATTCCACCATCCGTCATTCATGTACTTTGTTCCAAAGACCTGGTACACCTGGTCATCAGGATCAAAGGGAGATCCCTCGGCGGTAACAAACGCATTATTATGGAATACCTGATAATCTACTTCATCCCAGTTTGCTTTTGCAGTTGGATTTGCTTTAATCCCGATCTTGTCCAGATCTGAAGAGACTGCTACGGCAATATCTTTGCGCTCGGGATTGGAAGCAACATACATCAGATCAAACTCCAGTTTGACTCCGTCTTTCGCAAGAATCCCATCAGAACCGGCCTTCCATCCTGCATCCGCGAGAATCTTTTTGGCCTTTTCCATGTCCTGGGAGAATTCGATATCCTTGTTGTATACCCAGTCACTGGTTCGGAACGGTCCATATGCTACCTCTCCCTGTCCGGCAAAGATGGTGTCAAGAATGCCCTTCTTATTGATGGCAAGAGCCACTGCCTGATGCACTGCCTTGTCTTTGAACTGAGGGAGTACATATGGCATGTTGATTGAGTACCAGTTTGCGGAAGGACTTGAAATTACTTTGATTCCTGGTTCACTTTTGAGTGACAGACTCGACTTTGGTGACAACTTGATTGCCTGAACCTCTCCGGTTTTGAGTAGATTAATCCGGGCACTCTCATCAGGGATAATGACATATTTCAGGGTCTGAATCTTTGGAGCACCATTGTAATAGTCCTTGTTTACGGTGAGGACGAGTTCCTCCCCCTTACTCCAGTGATCAAAGACATATGGTCCGGTTCCGACAGGTTTCTGCCAGAATTCAGTCGTCGTGAGATCCTGTCCTTCAAGTAAGTGTTTTGGCAGAATTGGTAATGCAAATCTTTCAATAAATGACACGGGGGCATCTTTCACGGTAAATTTTACCGTTGATTTATCCGGTGTTTCAATATTGGTAATCATCTCATATTCAGATGAGGAAGGGAAGACGTTCAGCCACTTACCGCTCTTTAGCAGATCAAAGGTGAATTTGACATCATCTGCGGTAAATGGTGTCCCATCCTGCCATTTCACTCCGTCACGAAGATGGAAAATGAACGTGTTCTGATCTGGCTGCTCCCAAGTTTTTGCCAGATCCGAAGTCATCTGAAGGGTATTATCAGATTTAACAAGGCCGCTGTAGACTTTGATTATATCAAAAAAATCAGCATGTCCGGTATTGATAATCGGATTCAGATCATTTGGTTCTGTTCCAAGAGCAATCGTCAGTGTCTTGCCACCTTCTGCTGCAACGAGACCCGAAGATCCGAGCATGAGAAGAAACAGAAAAATGGTAATGAGTCGTGTGTGTATCAGGTTCATAATTCTTATCTCACGTTAGTGTAACATCAGACGGTTTTTTCCCGGTAATCAGATAATATGGCATCTGATACGAAATCCGTCTGAAAATCGGCATATGCTTTCGTTGAATGTCCATGATATCTTTCAATGACCGGAGTTCTGGATTCGCAAATCCACTCTCCAGCATATACGAAAGAGCAACATCTGAAGTCATTCCATAGGGATGAGGAAGTGTATTTGTGATATCCGGAGAATAATACCGCCCGAATTGGTTTTTTCTTTCGGTTATCAGAACACCGACATTTGCTGCAACTCTTCTGACCCGCTCTGAAATAGAGCCGGTGCACCAGAGTCCATCGATAATTGCCACAGAACCCCCGGGTCGTAAAACCCGATTCCATTCATCAAGAGCATCCCTGGGATTTGGTAATGTCCAGAGGAGATGACGGTTAACTACCAGGTCAAATGATTCATCATCAAATGGAAGGGATTCCGCATCTTCAATGCTGAAATGAATAGAAAGTCCTTTTTTTCCTGCTTTATCACGAGCTTTTCCAAGCATCCCTTCTGAAAGATCCACGCCCCAAACCTGGTGTCCCATCTCTGAAAGAAGAATGCTCATCACTCCGGTGCCACATCCGACATCAAGCACATTCTGTTGTGTCTGACCGGAAATGGATTGAAAAAGCTGCTCCCATGCAATACGTTCTTCTTCGGTCTGAATCCCATGAGCATGCTGAGCATCATACCCTCCGGAAGAGTTGTCCCATTCACTCCGAATTAACTGTTTCAGATTTTCCATATCATGTGACCATTACTCATATCTTACAATATTCGTATTAAGTTTTTCAATTTATTCTTACTTGTTGAGACGGAATAAAAAAGTTATTGAATTTTCCAAAGTATCGATCGTTCTCCTGGGGTTCTTTTAATCTCCCGTTTTCCAGGGTTAAGATCCGATCGCAAATGCTATGCACCAAATCGAGATCATGAGAGATGAAAAGGATGGTTAATGGGTGATTTTTCTTCCACCGTGAAAGAATATCAAGCATTTGTGCCTGAACAGAAACATCAAGAGATGCGGTTGGTTCATCAGCAATAAGAAGATCCGGTTCGAGAGCAAGTATCCGGGCCAGGACTACTCTCTGGTTTTGTCCTCCACTGAGTTGGTAGGGATAACGGTGTAACAGTTCTTCACTCAGGCCCACTGTTTTTACCAGTGATAAGATTTTTTCGGAAATCTCATCAGGTGAATGTCCGGACCATAAATGCAGGGGTTCAGCAATGCTTTGGAAAATTTTCATTCGTGGATTGAGAGAACTCTCTGGATCCTGAAATATCATCTGCATCCGTTGTCTTACGGGTCTCATCTGACGGCGGGAGAGATGGGTAATATCAATACCATCAAAAAAAATGGAACCTGATGTCGGCTCGATAAGGCGAAGAATCAGTCTGCCGATTGTTGTTTTTCCACTACCACATTCTCCAATGAGCCCCAGGGTTTCCCCCGGATAGAGTGAGAAGGAAACGTCGTCAACTGCAATACGTTCTTCTTTCTGAATTACTCCGGATTGGTAGGTTTTTGTCAGATTTTTGATTTCAATCAGTGGCAGTGACATCGAACCTTCCTCCCTGCTTCGGTCACACTTAAGGGAGGATGAACGTCCCAACACTCTTCTGTAGCGTCCGGGCATCGGGGATGGAAACGACATCCCGTCGGAGGTGAGATGAGTGAAGGGCTGGTTCCCGGTATCGGGCAGCACCCTTTTGTCGGGTGAGCCTGCATGAAGGCATGTGTGTATGGATGATTCGGGTCAGCAAGAATCGATTGTGCAGGCCCCTCTTCAACGATCTCTCCTCCGTACATAACGGCGATACGGTCACAGATCTCCCCTGCAGCAGGAAGATCATGGGTGATCATTATCAGGGATTTATCAATGGTTGCAGAGGTGAGAAGATCTAGGATCTCTTTTTTATTTCCTCGGTCCAGGGCTTTTGTGGGTTCATCAGCAATTACGAGGGATGGATTTCCGGCAAGTCCCATTGCTATCATGACTTTCTGTTTCATCCCCCCACTTAGTTCATGGGCATATTTGCGGGCCCGAATTTCTGCGTCCGGAAAATTCACCTGTTTCATCAATGATATCGCTTTTTGATAGGCCTGGCTGGGTGAAAGTTCCTGGTGGCGGGCAATGCTTTCCGCAATCTGGTTTCCCACCCGCATGACTGGATTGAGTGAGGTTGTCGGATTTTGAAGGATAAAGGAGATTTCTTTTCCTCTGATCTTACGCATGGTTTCTTCAGAACAACAGGAAATATCGTTGCCCTTATAACGGACACTACCTGTGGTTTTCGCAGATGAAGGAAGGAGACGAACTACAGACATTCCAAGAACGGTTTTTCCACATCCGGTCTCTCCAATAAGCCCAAGTCGCTCCCCGCATGTCAGGGAGAGATCTACTTTGTCCACTGCCCGGACTACGCCACTCCTGGAAGAAAATTGTGTATAGAGTGATGAAACATCAAGCATAGTATGTAATGTTACGATTGTTCACTCTGGAATAAATAGTACTACGAATTGGTAATGGTTGTTACTTTAGTAAAGATTAGATGTAACTTCATCGTTTGAAAACTCTGGTTTCTCTCCCAACTCAAGCAGGAATAACTTCTCCTTCCTGAGGAGATGGTTCTCTTTTTGTAAAGTGACCATATTGAACCGGGCAAATGGGAACAACATGAGGTATTCCATGAACCGTAATGACTTCAGCTTTTACTCCATATACTTCCTCAATCATATCGGGAGTATAGAGATCAACCGGTTTTCCTGCAGAAAAAACTCTCCCTTTTCTCAGCATCACCATTGAATCGGTATACCGGGCGCCCAGATTCAGATCATGAAGGGCAATAATTGCTGACAACTGTCGTTCTTTGACCAGATGGCGGACAATCTCCAGAACTTCCAGTTGATGCCTGATATCAAGAGCAGATGTTGGCTCATCAAGAAGGAGAACCTGTGGTTCCTGGCAGATTGCCCGGGCTAACAAAACCATCTGTTTCTGTCCCCCTGAAAGACTGGAAAAGTCCCGATGTGCCATGTCCCCGATTCCGAGGCGCTCCAGAGCATCTGCCACCTTATCAATATCCTGATTACTGATTCGCCAGGCGGAATGAGGCCTTCTTCCCATGAGAACCGTTTCAAAAACCGTGGAATCCATCGCACTTGTTCCATTCTGGGGTACCAGGCCGATATTTCTGGCAAGATCCATCCTACTCAATGTCAGAACATCTTTGCCGTTCAGGAGAATCGATCCCCTGGGTTTGAGTACCGTGTCCATACATTTGATAAGGGTGCTCTTCCTTGACCCATTCGGGCCAATCAGGCCGGTCATCTCCCCAGGCCCGATGGAGAAGTTCACATCATGGAGGATATCAGCACCAGGATAACTGAAACAGACGTCTTTGAGATCTACATTTACCATAATTCTTTCCTCTTTCGCATAAATAAGAACATAAAAAACGGAACACCAACAAGAGCAGTCATTATCCCGACCGGGAGAATCATCGGTGCAAGAATGGTTCGTGCAACGGTATCTGCCCCAAGGAGCAGCATTCCCCCGACCAGTGCGGATCCGGGGATAACATAGCGGTTATCTCCACCGATGATCATCCGGGTGATATGGGGAGAGACAAGGCCGACAAACCCGATGATTCCACAAAAAGCAGTGACAGAAGCGGTGAGTAAAGCGGCAAAAATTAGTGTTCGCATTCTTACCCGCTCTACATTCACCCCCAGACTATGGGCAGTTTCATCTCCTGCTCCCATAATCGTGAGATCAGAGGCTTTATAGACGAGATATGGAATGGAAACTAGTGCGATGAAGAAAACAATTGATACCGTTTCCCAACTGGCTACTGACACACTTCCCATCATCCAGAAGACAACAGCCTGTACCTGCTCTGCGGTTCCCAGATACTGAGTGAATGAGGTGACGGCATCAAGAAGAAACATAATAGCAATCCCTGCAAGAATTATCGCTTCTGGTGTCATTCCTTTACTTTTTGCGATGGAATAAATGACCAGGGTTGCAGCAAATGCACTGATGAACGCATTCAGCACGACACTGTATGAGCCAAAAAATTTTACTCCGCCAATAATTGCCAGTGAGGCTCCCATAGCAGCAGCAGACGAAATTCCAAGAGTGAACGGTTCTGCAAGAGGATTGCGTAAGACTCCCTGGAGAATTGCTCCGGCAACTCCAAGACTTGCCCCCGAAACAATGGCCATAGTAATCCGGGGGAGTCGTATCTCCCAGATAATGGTGCTCGCTACGGAATCCGTGATTCCAAAACCTGGAAATATTCCGTTTAGTAATGCCGAATAGACTTCAGTCAATGTAAGGCCAAAGGATCCAAATGAAGCTGCAATTCCCACAAGAAGAATAATTCCGATTGAGACTGATGATAAAAACGCTACTTTTCTTGCATAATAATGACGAAATTCGGTTTGAATTCTCTGATTTCGAAGGGGATTTGAATGATTCTCCTGATTATTCTTATTCATGCGATTATAATGCCTGCACAATTCCCACAGGGATTCCTCCGGTTTGTTAGTACCTAGGTAAATTGGGGTTGTTAGTTATTACTCTTTTTTAAAATGTAAGATCAAATATGCTCTTATTGTATGACTGTCCAACTAAGTGCAGATCATTGGTGAATTATTATGAATGAAAGTTATGGGAAGTGGAAGACCATCATCGCTCTTGTGGCAGTTATCTGCCTTAGTGGGGGTGTATCAGCATCAGGAATGGATTTCACATTGTTCATCTATGGAAATGCAAACGGCGACATGAACATTGATCAGCAGGATGTTGAACTGATTGAACAGATAGCAGCAGGAAAGACTGCAGCTACCGATCTCGCAGATGCCAACAATGACGGGAAGGTTGACAGTAAAGACGTGGAACAGGTGAAAGCAATCATTGCAGGTACTGCAACTGAAATGACTGTGCAGGATGCATTTAGCAAACCTGTAACGGTAAAGACGCCGGTGAAACGGCTTATCACCCTTGACCGGATGATTGCAGAAAATGCCCAGGTCATTGGTATCGGCGACAAGATTGTGGGAATTGATGAGAATACCGTCAACCGTGATATCATTCTTCCCGAGATCAGCAAAATGAAGAATCTTGGTTCCGCTACCGAGCCAGATATTGAGGCGATGGTTGCGCTTAAACCAGACCTCGTGGTGAATAACCAGTATTTTGATGAAGACCTGATGAAAAAGCTTCAGGCTGCAGGCCTCACTCCTCTTGCAATGATTTATCATGGAGATATCCAGAACAGCCTCGGATACTCAAAGATGCTTGGATATCTCGCCGGATCTCCTGATTCTGCAAATACGTATGTTGACTGGATGGGTGGCACACTTGGCAACATCCATGATAAGGTAGCCGGTTTATCTGAAGATGAGAAGACCAAGGTGATCTACCTGTACCCCAGAAAGAATGGAGCTCTTGGAAGTGGAGGAAATGATTGTCCAACCATTAAAACCCTGCAGTTCCTGGGTGCAAACACCATGACTGAAGGAACAAAGGATACGAAAGGAAAAGTCATGGACACCGCTTCCTACTTTGAGATTGATCCGGAAGTGGTGATCGCAAAGAATCCTGAAGCGATTGTGATGGAAGACTTTGATGAGGCTCTTGGGTATGGATTTACTGACAAGGCAGCCGCTCAGGCAGAACTGGATCGGGTCAAGGGGCGTGTAGGATTTGATAAGCTTGACGCAGTAAAGAATGACAAGGTCTATCTTCTTGATGTAAACATCGTCTCACACAGCAACTGTCTTGGGGCCTTATACATGGCAAAGGCTCTGTATCCGGACCAGTTGTCTGATGTGGATCCCTATGCAATCCATCAGGAATATGTAACCCGGTTTTTGAAACTGTCGAACCTGGATGTGAAGAAAGCAGGGATCTTCATCTATCCGGAATTACGTAACTAATCACCGAAATTCCCTATTTTTTGAAGGCTCATCGTTTCAGACCGATTGTCGCTCTTAACTCGTATTGTATAGATACGGCTTGGTTCTCAGCAATGGGGATGAATTTGCTTTTGAAATACTGTTGAACAGCAATCTTTTCCATGGATGAGTTGTTCTCTGCGATAACGATATGCAGGGTACGCTCCCTGTCATGTTCATGATCGTGTTTCGCAGGTTATTGGATGCGGTGAAAAATTACCGTAAAACCTTGAGAAAAGTGTTCGACCTTATTCTGGAACAGGATAGAACCAACGGTTGCAGTATACCAAAGTGATCCGGAATACGCTACGAGCATATTCCTGCATTCCCCCCTGTTTGGTAATAGATTGAAAAAAGATGAGGTGAGCGAGCAATCCTACAGGTCAGGGTGAACAATCTCATCAGGCTTGCCCTTCATCTCCAGTTATTCAGCATCCCACCTGCTGGTACATGTCGCCGATGCGACACTCGTTCTTCCCCATTTTTCCCTCTATGGTTGGTTATTCTGATATATCAAGAGCCTTTTTCACCATATCCGGCTTCATATTGTTATTCAATCTTCCCCCATACAGGAGTTTCATGGCTTCCTTGTCTAAATCTGAAAATTCTGCCGAGAAATTGGGTTTACTGGAGAAGAAACTATCTGGATCTGTGGTACTTAGGCCATGCAGACCACAACTCCAGAGGAGACATTTTTTGAGGTAATAATCTTTTTCCGCAGGTTTGAGATCATCCCAGAGATACAGATAATCAGCCGTCATAAACCCGATCATCTTCCCGTTTGAATCTTTGATTAACTCTTCTCTGGATGATTGGTATTTATCTTCCTTGTATTCATTGAGGTATTTCATCGGAACAAGTTTGATGTTATAATAATGATAGGGAATTTCCTGGTAATTATCTTTTAAATCTCCCCGCATTACTGATTCATCTTCAAATTCGGTGGTTTCAGAGAGATTATTGAACATTTTTGCAAAACTGAGAACCATATCGATATTATGCTGGGTGTACGAGGAGTCAAACCAGAATTGGTATGGTAAGTCACTCTGAAGGAGGGACAGGTTGGCGTTATCTGAACCAAATGCTATGTCAATGAGGTGCTGAGTAATTTTATCTTTATAATTTGCTTTATTTCGAAGTTCTATGAGAAAATCATCTCCTGCTAAATCTCCTCTGACATAGATAACCTGCGGGGTATACAGCCCAATTGTCATACCTGGTCCCGCTTTCAATATTTCGTCTTCAGGATCTGCGTTCGCGATCAGGTGTGTCAGAAATTCAGGGGAGATGAATTGAACCTCGTAATAGGACTCCTCTTCGGATTTGACCGTTGTATTCCCCAGGGGCAGATTATCTTTTGTATCCTTGATTATGTCAGAGATAGTTGAAGATGTCTCTGTATCACCGTTCTGTGAACTTTCGGTATCGCAATATCCTGACATTGGGATGAGAAGAATCATCAGTATACTTATGAGGGACACTGCATTGCGTGTGAGAAGAATCATCTATAATGTATGAATTAATAAAATTATTATATCTTTTTCATTCATCAAGATCAATCTGTCATATTGTTGGTTTTAATAATGGGAATTTTTTACATCCGGTAAATTTGTACTCCTATTGCTTAGTTTTCAATATTTCAAAAATCAATTATATGATCAATGATTAACACTAATTGTGAGATCTGTATATTGGAGTATGATCTGTCTGATACTTTTCATCGGTGTTTTCATGACCGGATGTATCACACAGGGTGATCAGAAAAGTACTGCAAAAACACCAGATGTGACTTCTTCTTCCAGCTCTTCACTTCCCACATCCGGTGATACCGTTGGAGAAGGAGCAGGGAAAATATCTTCTAATAAAACGGCATCACGGGAATCTCTGGATAAGAAGAACTATTATAATATCCGGATTGTTCCTGCAAGTGTCCTGGAACAACTTGAAAAAGAGATGACTTCTGATGAATACCTGGTACATAATGATAAAGGGGATGCAATTGGCATCGTCTCTTCTGAAAGCCTTGTCATCCGGGGAGATTTAGTGCAACTGGAGAAGTCAGGCAGCTCGTCAGGAAAAGAATTTGATAAAACTGATATTGCCACCCATCTTCTCGATATGACCTTTGGTCAGGATAATGTCAAAATTGACCTCTTTAAATCAAACAAGGACTACAAATTCTGGTTTGATGCGTATTATACCCAGAATGAGATTGATTCGGTTCTGAAGTTTGCCAAACTCTTTAATTCTATCTCCGGGACAACCCAGTTTGAGGATGAAGAGGTGGAACTTGGATTCTTACAATCAAATTACGCCGAAATTCCCTATAATTTCTATAATATTAAGATCATCTCTGACAAGATGCTCAAACAGTTCTTTGATGACCGGAAAGACTCGGATCATCTGATGAAAGACAAAAATGGAAAACTCATTGGAATTGTGAACAAAGATTATCTGTATCTTTCAGATTCCATCAAAGATGCGGATCGGGATTACTACATGCTAAAAGGAATTCTTTATAGTATGGGGTTACATGGTACAACCTTTAATGACCGGGATAGTTTCTTCTATCGTGAAGAAGGTAAGAATAAAGAGTTAAGCGACCTCGATATTGAATCGTTAAAACTTCTGTATGGGGGAGGACTCAAGAGTGGTGACACCCTTGAAGATGCCAGGAAAAATTTAGGTCTTTCAACCTAAAGGTGATAGTTTTACCGAATTTCCCTATTTTTGCATCTCAATTTTCCGGTTTTATTACCTATCAATGGGGAAATAGAAGTGTATGGGGTATCCTTTCTCCATATGGGTTACATTCATATCCGAAGAAGCGATGAATGTCGATGAGATGGTAGGATTAAAATGGGGGATTATTGAGTAATTTTCTAAACACTTGCACCTTTTCCATCTCTTGGAATCATGAATCTATTAATTGACAGAATAATCGTATGCAATCTGCTTCTTCGCGATCAATATCCGTAATGGGGCCATTGTTTCTTCAGACAAATCAATGATATCGAGAAGGACCATTCCAGACTCCGAGAAAAGAGTTTTCCATTCACGGTTTGTTAGATGACGTTGATTTCTACCGGAAATTATTTCTTCGATCTCAAAAAGCAGAGTCATAGTAGGTCCTGTCAAACAATCGTTAAGAGTAAAAGCAGATTTTACATATACTCCCCCATCGGCGAGTGAATCCTCTATCTTATACAACCAATCCTGGGTCTGCTTTTTACCTCCACTAAATGCTCCCAGATCCAGGATAAGATCATATGGTCCGTCAAGAGAAGATGTACGGAAATCTCTCTCCAGAATCAATACTTTATCTTCCATTTGTGCATGTCGAATCTGAGCAGAGGCTATTGGACAGATCTCTGGTCGATCAATAAGGGTAATTTCTGCATCCGGAAACTCCTGGGCACAACTGATAGAAAACAAGCCATGACCTCCTCCAAGATCTAAAATTTTTCGGACCCTTGCCCCGTCAACAGAGGCCTTTATAATTCGCATCGTAGCCTGTAATCTTCCAAGCAGGGCAGATCTTCCGGTATGGAGTACTGAATCCGGGTTATCACGCGGTTGACTCTGGTCTGCAAGGACTGACTTTTTCTGCCTGATACTTGCAGTAAGATTATCCCAATAAGATCGTTGGGCTTGTGAATACATCAAAAAATGCGCATAGTATGGAGAATCCGGAAGAAGAAAGGGACGGATTTTTGGATCTAACGAGAAGTAATTCTCATTTTTCTCAAGAATACCGCAGTTCACCAGTACTCCAAGTACCAGCTGGAGGAGATCCGGATCAGCCCCAATAATCTTGCTTAATTCCTGAGGGGTTACCGGGTAAGTCAGATAGGAAAAAAGATCCAATTCAAGTGCTGTTTCAAAAACCCTGGATATCTGAAACCCATCTGCAATCTGCCGAAGTTTTCCTGCCATATCCTGATGCGGGGGAATATAATCAGCAAGAGGATGACATGGATTAGCAAACAAACATTCATTGAACTGGTCTGTGAAGGGAGGCTGAATATCCTGCTCTTGTATGCGGGCGTGCTCAATTAGTGGCATTATTTTACCCACTCCGGAACGACTGCAATCATCCCGTCATCTCTGATTATTCGAACCTGAATCCCGAAGGCCTGATAAAAAATCTCTTTCTGAAATACTTCATCTGCAGTTCCATCGGCAATTATCTTTGATGTTCCCTCTTCTGTTCTTCCAAGAACCAGAATCTGATCTGCATACGATGCGGCATGGGTTGGGTCATGTATCGACATAATTGCAGTTATTCCTCTTTCTCTTGTAAGACGCCGGATGAGCGATAAGACAAGAACCTGGTTTTTCATATCCAGAAATGTGGTTGGTTCATCAAGGATGAGAAAATCCGGACTGGATGCAAGTGCACGGGCGATGAGAACTAATTGTCGTTCTCCGCCGCTAATCCGGGTATACTCCCGGTTTTGTAAATATCCTGCACCCACATCTTCTAATGCCTGCATTGCGAGAGACTCATCTTCTGCTGATGGAGTAAGGTAAATCGGGACATAGGCATGTCTTCCGGTGAGGACCACATCAAAACAACTGAAAGGAAATGCGGTTTTTTGTCCTTGCGCCACAAACCCGATATTTCGTCGTACTGGGTGAATATTCCCGGAACGTGATGGTTTCGATGCATAGGATACCGTACCTTCATCTGGAAGGGTTAGCCCTGCCATGCATCGAAGCAAAGTTGTTTTTCCTGATCCATTTGGGCCAATCAATGCAGCAATGGTGCCCGGAGCGATCTGAAAGGTGATCTGATTCAAGATTCTTTTCGTTGCATAGGAGAATGAGAGATTATCTACCTGTATTCCTCTCTCTCTCATTCCCATCCTCCTGTACGGGTTTTGCGCATGAGATACATGAAGACGGGGGCACCTACCAACGTGGTGAGAATTCCTACCGGTAGTTCAAACCAGAAGAGGGATCGGGCCAGAATATCCACAAGCACGAGAAAGTATCCTCCAACAGTGACTGATAGGGGAATGACTATCCGGTGATCCGGTCCACTGATCATTCTGACCATATGCGGCACGATAAGGCCAAGAAGGCTGATAATTCCTGCTGCTGAAACCGCTGCAGATGCAGCAAGTGATGCAAAGATGATGAGGAGAACTTTCATATATTCTGGTTTCATGCCTACGGATCGTGCATCATCATCACCAAGAGCGAGGATATTGAGTTGCCATCTGAGGATTACCATCCCCATTACTCCGAAAAAAATCCAGGGAAATGCCTGATTGATTTTGTACCATGAAGCGGTATGCAGACTTCCCATCATCCAGAAGATGAGACTTTGAAGTGCTCTCTCATTTATTGCAAACTGAATGGCCGTAAGGAGAGCGGAAAACACAAACGAGGTAATTACTCCGGAAAGTACCAGAGAAATTACCGGAGTTTCTCCTTTCTGATAGGCCATCAGATATGCAATAGTCAGGGCGATTAAACTACAGATGAACGCTCCGATCTGAGTGGGAGGGTGAGAAAGACAGAGACGGATAATGCTGCACCAAGAGCTGCACCTGAAGATAGACCTAAAATGTCCGGGCTCACGAGCGGATTTCGAAATATTCCCTGAAAACAGGCTCCCGAAGCCGAAAGGGCAGCTCCTACCAGAAATGCGAGGATCACCCGGGGCAGTCGCATATTCATCAGGACAGTTGTATGCATTGCCGGGGATCCAGAACCCGTCATTACTGCCAGAAATCCTGCGATTACTTCAGACGGGGAAAGACCATAAGAGCCGATAAAAAGAGAGATGATGACTGAAGGAATGGGAAGAGCAAGGAGAATAATAATGAGGAATCTTTGGGAAAGCCTAATATTTTGTCTCCATGATTTCATTCCTCACCTGATTATGCGGATGAATAATCAGGATAATGGACACCGTACATATCGACAAAGAATTCATCGATAAGATTGTCCATATTTACATCCTTGAACAGATCTGGCTGAATATCCTTCGCGATGGCCATCAATGCTAATGGCTGACGTGGAGTAAAGGAGTCATACACAAAGGGATCAGTGACCTCATACACTCTGCCATTCTTTACTGCGTTCAGATCTTTCCACCCTGCAAAATCGCCTTCTCCACTCATTACATCAGATGGATCAATCTTGTCGTTATACCACATGTAGATGACATCCGGGTTGAGTTTCTGAAGCGTCTCAAGGGAGAGTGTTGGATGCTCTAGCATTTTTCCTTCAAAATCTGCTTTTTCAAGGACATTCGTCCCGCCTGCAAGAGTAATGAGATCATTGGTTGCACTGTTCAGACCTGCTGTTCCGAGAATATCGCCCCACATCCAGTATACTGATGGGCGCTTGTCAGCGGAGAGAGACCCGGTACTATCAGTCACTTTCCGGGTATATTCTCCCATGATCTGAGAAACTTCAGTTCCCCGATCTTCATTCCCTGTTATCTTTGCATACACATCATTTGCCTGGGAGACATCTGAGAGCTTAGTATAATATACTCCATACACCGGAATATGGAGCGTCTCTTTGATTGCGGTGGTCGTCTCATCATCCCAGTCAGCTGACCAGAGTACGACAAGATCCGGATTTACCTTTGCTATGGCTTCTAAATCTACGACTCCGTTTTCACTCCCGATCTTTTCCTTCTCATCATACGCTGAATCAATAGCCCGGAAGAATGGTTCTTTCTTCTCCGGCATCCAAAGACTGCCGATTCCTGCGACCTGATTTGCACCACCCACTGCATACATGCTGTTCATGGCGTTTTCTACCAGGAATACCACATTCTTTACCGGGTAAGGCACCGTGATATACTGTCCCCTATCATCAAGGATAGTAATCGTTTGTCCACCAGTATCTGAGGGTTTAATTAGAGAATCAGTAGTGTTTGTCTCGGCAGCATATGCAAATCCGGCTATTAGTACAACCAAAAGAGCAAGTGATATAGATACAATCCATTTTTTCATAATAAATCCTGATTCAGTACAATATGATGAGATGAAGAATTGTATTAATTTTTTCTTATGGTTTTCCTAATTTAAATAAACCTATAAGCATTTATCAAATTAAATAAGGCGAATATTACGAAAATTACGATTATCATAATAATTAAAAATTTAATAAATCAATAGAGAAAAGATCTTTTTTTAGTGAAAATCTCTTCGTTTCTGATCAATTTGTATTCTTGGATTATATTGTATGGAGCAATCCCTGGCATCAGGGCAGGTATAACTTCGAATAAACGTCCCGGATTTCCGTTACCGAATAAAAAAAGACTCCAGGCGTTATGCCAGGAGAAGGTTCTTGTTATACGTGAGCACGTCAGGGATAGAGTTCACTCCTTCCACGGATTTTGGGAAGTTGGTGAAGGTTACCCGGTCTGCTTTGACGGCAATGTCAGTGAGAGCTTCTTCAATTCCCTTTGCCATCTCACCGGACTGCATATTCTCAATCACGTACATCTTTCCGCCGCCAGCTACGAGGTTAAGACCGTAGATCTTGTCCTTATTCGCCTGAATGGCATCAACTACCTTGGCCGGAGTCTTGTTGCCGCCATATGCAAACTCCGGTGCAAAGATATCATACACCTGAACACCAAGCCAGTTCTGGACCGGATCTTTCTGCCATGCCATCACGATAGCATGCTTTGAGGAAAGCAGACCCTTTTCTGCATCGCTGAGGTTTCCTGCTTCCTGGATTGCAGTTTTATATTTTGCTGCATTGGCCGTGTAGGTGTCAGCGTTCTTTGGGTCAGCAGCTTTCAGCCATCCAAGAACTGTATCTGCAAGTGCCTGTGCAGACTCCGGGGTGTTCCAGGCTGTATCAGGCTTTAAGATCTTCCAGGTGGTCTTTCCGTACCCGTTAGAATCCCTGAACTTTTCGATAGCGCCCATTGCTGCAAGGTCCATAGTACTGTTATGTGCAAGGAACAGATCCGGAGATTTCAGATCCTCTGCATTTTTCTGTAAAAGCCCGGGAAGGATATCTCCCTGAAGATGGGGGCACACAGTCGGGTCAGCAATGTTTACCACATGTACTGCATCTCCTCCAATCTGGCTGACCGGATCCCACAGAACGCTTGTTGTCGTAACTACATCCAGGGCACTGACCGCGGGAATTCCCATGATCAATGCAAAGAGTGTGAAAAGACCGAGAAGTTGTCTCATAGTAATACAGATTTTATTTTCATGTTAATATGTCTGACTATTTACTCTTCTTTTCGGTGAAATTGCTACGGCTATCACAAATACTCCGGAAAAGAGTACTGCAGTGAGTGGACCGACCGGAAGTGCATAGATGATTCCGACAAATGCGCCAGAGACACTGATGCATACGGCGACTACCGGAGCTACAACAAACATCTGTCTGATGGTCTCACAGAACTGGTAGGCGATTGCTGCAGGAGTGACCAGCCAGACATACAAAAGCAGTCCTCCAACGATAGGAAGACAGAGAGCGACCATGACAGCGATGAGGAGAAGAAACAGATAATATATTGGTTGAACCCGGATTCCACTAATCTCTGCCATCTTCCGGTGAAAGGTGATCGCAGCAATCTCTTTGATGAAGAGGACGATGAGCACAATGACTGCGAGGGATATTCCGGCAAGTGCATAGATCTCTTCCCGATAGAGTGAGATGACATTCCCATAGAGGAGGGCTCCTGCATCAAATCCATGTCCGGATGACTGCATCAGTGCGATAAAAAAGATCGCTACCGCCATCATGGTTCCAAAGAGCACTCCAAGAGTCGTATCCGTATGCATCCGGGTCCGGTAGCTGAGCGGTCCCATGACCAGGGCGGTAAGAATACTGAGGGCAATCGCGGATATCATCATCGGAAATCCGAAAAAAACTCCGGCTGCACCTCCGGCAAATGCTGCATGGGACATGGTAAACCCGATTGATGCGATGTTCATCTGGGTGATCAGAACACTCATGATGGCGCAACCGATAGAAGCGAAAAACATCGCCTCAACGGCATGACAAAGGACATTATTCTGGATGATGAACTCAAGCATCAGCCTGCCACCGGAACACCGCGAATCAGATCTGCGACCCTGCCTGCCTGAGAAACGGTATTGAGGATCATCTGCCCTTTTTGCATGACAAGAACTCGGATATCGCGATCTGGCAGACAGTCAAAGGCATGAGATACCATCATTACCGGAACTCCGGAGTCACAGATACTGCACAGAAGTGCAGAAACCTCATCCCGGGTGGTAATATCAAGATTGCTGAAAGGTTCATCCAGGAGAAGAACTGAGGGATTTTTAGCCAGATTGTGAGCAATGAGCACCTTCTGCTGCTGTCCGCCTGAGAGTTTTCCGATGAGCTCACTGCGAAGATGGGCAATTCCCAGCTTTTGCATGGCATCGTTCACCGCTTCATAATCCTCCCGGGTTTCCCTTCGAAACCATCCGATCTTCCCGTATCTTCCCATACGGACTACTTCCTCAACCGTATACGGGGTGAACGGGTGAAAATCAAAATTCTGAATGACATATCCTACCTGCTGCCTGATTCCTACTCCGTCATGAGGAATCCCTTTTCCGCATACCGTGACAGAGCCCCGGACCAGGGGGAGAAGACCGGTTATTGCTTCAAGAAGAGTGGTCTTTCCAGCTCCGTTCGGGCCACCGACCACTACAAATTCACCGGATTTGATCTCAAAGGTGATCCCTTTAATCACCGGGCAACTGGCCCCTTCGTAGGTCGTCCAGACATCTCTGAGATCAATGAGAGGATTTTCCTCCGGGCTCATATCTCCTCAATTCTGAAGAGCTCATCATCGGGCAGATGATAGAGAGATTCTGCATAATTCTCAATCCGGAGTTCATAATCCGGATCCTGAGGATCCAGGGTTTTGAGCGGAATCGGAGTGAATCGTATCCGTGTCTCTGCGCCTGAGAATGTGCAGGACACGGTATCGGATTTGATAACCTCGATATTTCCTTTGCCAAGGGTGCAACCGCTTCCCAGCTGCACCCCATCCGCAAGACATGACTGAGGGGTGACTCCGGAGCAGTAGACTGTTGCCTGTATCGCGAAGGGATTTGATCCAAGCCGGGTGAGTGCGGATTTTCCGATCCGATAACCCAGAACAATGAACGGGCCCAGGTGGCCATGAAACTGTGCAAGATCTTTTACTGAGTACTCCCGGGGAATCTCCATATACTGACAATGGTCGTGCCACTTCATGGTAATAGTATTCAATGGGATATTACTAAATAGATATTCATATGACTATTTGCATAGCATTTGAAATTTCTCCACATCACATATGAATAATAAGATTATGCCCATTCATTCAGGTAGTTCAGAACATGAACATTATCTCTCGATGGCAGCAGCATATGATTTGCGAATAGATGCCATTCTTCCCCAAAGTGATCTCTTCTTCTCCCATTGTCTCTCCGATATTCCCGATGGTCAGCCAAATCTTCTGGATCTTGGTTCAGGTACCGGATATGCCACCGTGAAAATTCTGGCAAAGCATCCTTCGGCAATCATCACCTGCCTTGATCACTCTGAGGAGATGATTCAGTGTGCCCGCGAAAAGCCTGAACTGAGCTCAGTTCAGATGGTAAAACAGGATATCAGGGATGCCTGGCCGGAGAAAAGGTATGATGCCATAGTGTCAACGCTTTGTCTTCATCACATCCCTTTACCTGATAGAGCAGAGGTTTTTGAGCGGATTTATGAATCGCTCTCTCCCGGAGGGGTGTTCATATGCGGAGATATTATCAGATCCGAATCGGCAAGGGAAGAGGAGATCTACCGTGACCGATGGATTGCAACCATGAGAACGGCAGGGATCCCAGAAGAAGAGATCTTTCAGATGGTTCAGTCCCGGGAGGCCAATTACGCAGATATGGAAACCATACACAGCCTCCCGGAGAAGCTAAAAGCGATTGGGTTTTTACCGGTCTTTATGCCCTACCGGAATGAACTTTCGGCGGTATTTGTCGGATATAAAAGCCGGGAGGAGTAATCCGTTTGCGTTCAGAGAAAAATGAGAATTAACAAACGGAATTTTTTCGTAATGCTGGCTTGATTATCTCCTTTGTTTCACTTATCTGTTTGATAAATGCCAGGCATTCAGAGAAAAACCTGGTGTCTGGTTCATACGCAAAGGATGCTCCGGTTATCCGGTCAACCTGATGTCTGGTGATGGAATCCGGCACGGTTCTAAACCAGTGGTCACAATCTTCAATAACTACGCGTTCTACATTCTGCACGGTCTGGTGAATTGACTGCTCAATAGAGGTTGCGTTCCAGACCGAAACATCCAGATCTGAAGATCCATGAATAATAAGAGAAGGGGAGGCAATAAACCGGAACATCTGTTTGGGATTTTCTGATCCAGAGAAGAGAAGACGATTGATATGAATCTCCAGTTTCTGGTCTCCTTCACATATTCTCAAACAACTGCGTTTCTTTCGGATTGCATTAAATAATAACCCCATATTTTTTGCAATCAGAAGAGACTGAAAATCCATAGGCAGGGTTTCATGGATCTGTTCGATTGCCTGTTTGATCTCCAGCACCGGGAGAAACTTCTGTGAGATGATCACCTGGAGTTCAGAGTAAATGGCTCCGGCAAAAATGAAACCTGCAGGTCTGATGCCAAATGATGCAAGCTGACAGTTGACATATCCGCCAAGACCGTGACCGATGAGAATCATGTGAGAAGGTGACCATGATACGGAAGAATTTTTGATTGCGGCAATGACTCCTGTAGGGCTGGCGATGCGGGATAGCATATCGTCATCAGGCATCTCCATCCCATCCTCGTATGAGGAGAGCCGGAGTGTGTATATTCCCTGCTGGTTGAGATATGTTGATAGTGAATAGAGAAAAGCTCCTTCATTCTTCCACAACTCCTGTGCATCTCCCGGACCGCAATAGGGGAGTATCCCGTATGCCCAGTCTCCACAGATAATCGCGAGCAGGGGAGTGAGTGATGGATTTTCTGGTTCTTCTAATATCCAATAGGGGTTTGAACGGTTTTGTGTGGGGTGAATATCTACGTCCATAGAATCAGCAGAGTAGCAACTTCTTAATATTCGTGTGAACAGTTATTATTGTTTTTCCCATTCTGTCTCCACTAACGAACACGGGTCCGCGTATCCCTAACTATGCAACGAAGGTTGTTCATCAGATAGAATATGTGATAATTGAGGGTGCCGCACATTTCTGGAGGGTATATCCCTTCTGTTTTAATCTCCTGGTGAAGAATCCATAGATCCTTCATTGAAGTCTGACTTCGTTGAACCCGGAAATCCATTTACCAAAGGAGTTATCCGGAAGTGAGAACCGGGGAAATTCCCGGATGATGGAATGAAAGATGACTATCCTTCCAGGGGAATAGTGGTAAGTTTAACGGTTTCAACCCCTTTCAGTGCCATGAGTCGTTCAGCGACTTCTTTTACCTGCTTTGCATCTCCTTTCACCAGGAGCACTTCAACACAGCGGGTATGGGAAACATGGGAGTGAAGCGATGCCTGAATTAACTCCATGTAATCGTGCTGAACATCGGTTATAGATGCAATGAGGTTTCGCTGGTGATGATCATATACGATGGTGATAACCCCTTGTCGTGGACCAGAGAGATCAGCCATCCACTTATAATATCTGATGTAGGATCTGATTGCGTCCCGGATTCCTTCAGACCGGGAAGAATAGCCCCGGGATTTGAGAATCTGATCAAAACTATTCAATAAATTTGAGGGAAGGGATACTCCGATTCGAGAGAGATCATTTTCCAGATTTTCATTTTCGTCATATTCAGAAAATGATGCCGACATATCTGTATGATATGAAACATCCGGTATAAGATTATTCGGAAAAACCTTTAGGACTCACCTTGCTCAAAGGTCTGGAGACGATCGAATCAAGGGTGTATCCCTTTCGGGTGATATGATGCAGGGAATGTCGATCCTGATGACCAATTCAATCATAACCTCTCCCTTCATTGATTGTTCTGGCCTCTCCCTGAATACTCATGATGTCTGTTCATCATTTTCGGGCCGGAAGAGTCCGACGAACGGCCCGATTTTTCCTGCTCCTTCCTAGATCCTGCAGGATTGAAGATCAAAGAGGAGATGGGTGAATGACCACGTATCAGTTCTACGTAATTTTCTATGCGTGTGAAGTTATACGCGTTTCATACAATCGAAAAAATATTTTTCAAATACAAATCAATCTCTCTCCATTCGATACATTATCCTGAACGATAATCGATCCTGTAAAACCGGTTCTCGGATGAGGGTAAATGTAATCAGCAAATTATTCCTGAAAACTCCATTGTTCTTCGAAAAACATCTATCTCAAATGCCGCCATCTGGGTATTCCTGTACGAGTTGACAAAGGATGCTCCGAATTTGTACTATCGAAATAAAATTTACAATAATGAATTCATACGAATTTATTAATTCATGATACGTACTATGTTTGTGCTGATCATTCTATCAGCACCTGTAGTGAGGACATACATGAAATCCGGATATTTTTTCCTGTTCGTGGTTGTTGCAATCGCCACTCTTACGAGTTTTACGATTGCTGACAATCTTCCAAATCAGACTCCTGAAAACCAGATCTTTAGTATTGATTCCGTAGTTGATGCAACCGGTGCCGTGGATACTGCATCCACGATGTCCTGGGTAATTGCATCTCCGGGAGAAATTCCAACCGGGATCCTTGGTGAGATACAGTCAATATCTGATGTTACCTACCGGGATACCATTCTGACCAATGGTGGGAAGATCTCTGAGAACAAGAACTTTGATTTCAACTCGAAGAATCAGGCAACCGGCCTGTATAATATTGAAGCAGAGAAGGTTCTGACCTATGCCAGCACCGAGGGTGCTCATATGGTTGGTGAAGAGGAATACACTCTGTCCGTCGCCGGGAACTATGGCTCCACGGAAGAAAGTATTCGTTGTGTCTTTGCAGAAGCTCAGGTACAAGTTCTTCCTGCATTTTGTAATATCGTCTCTGCAAAGAGCAGCCTGATTAATGTGAACAGTGCTCAGATCTCCTCAAAAGGCCAGATTCATGCAGTTGCAGAAACTGCTGATGTTCCTGCAGAACTGAACTATCAGATAGCAGTCACTCCTGATGCCAACTCCGGAAGTGGATTTGCTGAGGGAACTGTCAAGACTACCTTTGCAGGTAGTATTCTTGAAGCACGCGACGCAGATGAAGGGACATGGAACAAAACCGCTGCAGAAAACACCTGGAAAGACACTACTGAAGTGACGGGTGGCATCAAGAACTTGCAGAAAGCGTTTGCGTATCAGTCTGGTGTTTTCTTATAATTTTACAAATAAAAAAACCATTTTTTCTTTGATGGTTTCCTATTATCTCCTGAGAATCCCCCCGGTAAAAAAACCTTCGGGTGAGGGAATTAGAAAAATTTCCGAAAACGAGAAGGCGTTCTCTTCGGGAGTGAATAGATGATTTGAGATTGAGGTAGAGCAGTCAGTTATCACAACAGGCGAAGCAATTACATCCAAGAGAGAAAAAAGGGAGAAACGGTGGTGTCAATCACGATTGTGGGTGTAGTACGAGTGTTTAACCCCTGCACTTCCGGATACCCTGGATGGATCGGTATCTCTCAATTTCTCATTACGAAATCTCTCTATGACTAGGTGATTCGCGAAGTTCCTCTCTTCTCTCCCTGACACCATCGCTACTAAATGTATGTCTTATTGTTATTTCAATATTATGAAATGACACGATTATTGTTTTAGTATGATTTGTCGTTGGGATAAAAACCTCCATAGGATTCTCATCTCTGACAAAAATGACATACAAAATCTCTGGATAGAAACAGGTATTCTTTTTTGATTTTATCGTCTCTCCCCCGATCTTCTGCCAAAGAAAATTGTCAACGAAGAAGATATTGACAAAGTTTCTGACTGGTATGGTTCTCTTCTTCACAAGGGTTCGTCGCTCATTTTGATATCAGAACCTGATGATGGGTATTTGGTCTGATGATGATCTGCACCGGTCTGGTGGATATTTCCTGATAGTTCACTGAAAGCCCTGATATTTCAGAGAAGGAAAGGCCCAAACCAAATTCCTGCATATTTTCATTCATCAAAACGTCCGAATGTGCGATATAAACCGATATGAAAAGATGAGATACCCGGAAAATTTGTTCGTAGAAATACTTATGAGTTTGAGGGTTGATTATTATTGGTGAAGAAAGTAGTCTCATCATCAAACCCGGATATGGATGTATACCGGTGTAATCCCTGCCGCTATTACTATTATCCGGAAAAAGGTGACCCTACCCAGAATATCCCTCCGGGAACGCCGTTCACCGCGTTACCCTCAACCTGGCGATGTCCTCCATGCAAAGAGCCAAAATCGGCGTTTGTAAAGGTCGAAAGACCATAAATTCCTGTTCTCATCTCCTGAACCATCCGGATATTCTTATCCGGGCATTTTTCCCTTAATTCATTCGAAGTATAGCATTCATTCGATAAAGGAAAAATGAGTAGAAACTACATCTATAATGTCTTTCAGAGGATATTAACCCAAAAATGGCATTAAATAATATTCCTTATGTTCTAGTCCCGGTTAAAAATTATTAGATGAGACATTTGTAATGTTAGGAAATGAGGGTCCGATTAGAATCCTTATTTTTTCGATTATTAGCGTATTGAGCAGCTAATGATAGATCAGGTAACTTCACAGGCTCGCCTCTCTCAACGTTATAGATAGCCTGTTTGATAATATCAATAGGGAGGGAAATAACAGTTTTTTGGAAATATCTCTTTTTTCCAGATAGGTCCCAATTACTCAGATAAAAAATTCCTTCATATGGACCTGGGCCCGGAATTGGGCATCCAAATTCCTCACTGCAGGCGGTTATGTTACCCACTGTTCCTCCTGGTACATACATATCCACTGTCATTCCACAGGAGATGTTTGAAATGTTCTCTTGCTTCAGAATTTCTTGAATAACTAAATGCCCCGATGTTTCTATGTTCCCATGTTCATTTGAAGAATTAAAATCGTACAAAGATCCTCTCACTATCAAATCAGATGTTTGAATATTGTGGTAAAGATAATATTCCTGTGTATTCATCCCCCGTTGATCCTCGGAAAACTGTTGAATTGCTGCTCCAATTGAGAAAAAATACATTATGAAAAGACAACATACAAGAAAAATACCAATTTTACTCATTATTCATCTCTACCATTCCATAGCAACCAAATAGACTGAGCGTATGATACTCTGATGATACAATCTGAAAAAAATATCTATCCTTTTTATAAATTTTCTCATAAAACTATAATGCCCTCCGAACTGCTCAAATTGAGTATAATGAGAAGAGGCGTAGCCTCTATCTCCAAAACCCTCTGGCCATCCCGGATACCCTGCTTAGATGATCCACGACCATTCCTGCAAGAGCCAATGGTTCTACCCGGACTTCTCCCTCTTCTTCGGTGATCATCGCGGTGAGAAGAGCGGCAAATTCCAGTGACACTTCTGCAAGATCCCGGTATTGTCGGTACAATATAATGACCGCAGATCCATTCAGGATTGCAAGAAGAACAGAGACGATCGCCACCAGATCAGGGATCAGAATCTCGCCCCCATCCTGACCAGATCAGAAACCGACATATTACCGGAGATAAATGCCCGGCTGGTAAATGTCTGGTTTCCCTGTTTGTCTGACCCAAGCAGCACCATACCGGTCCCGTTCACTGTGGTCATCCCGGAGATCGTGGTGCTGAGTTTTTGGGATGTATCCACTTCACCATGCTGGAGAATTCCGGATACATACTGGGATATCCGGTCAGATTCCCTGGTCCGGGGCAGATCCACGAATGCACATCTGCTGCTGACATCCGGGCCATTCATGACCGATACCCCATACTCTGAGAAGAGTGCAGGCCCCTGACTGCGAATAATCAGGTCAGAGACGGTATCTTCCCCGGTTTCTACCATCCTGTTCACCCTGGATGTATCGAGAGCCAATGCGCGAGAAGCAAATGAATGGTTCTCATCTCCCCCTGATGTCGAGATCATGACTGAACCATCCGTGCTGATCGTCGTCGATACCAGATCTGCTGCAACAAGTCCGGCCAGGATAACACAGACCAGACCGGCAGCGATCATTCTTCCATCCATTACAACCTCAAAAAGAGGATTATGCCAGAATGCCAATCCCATCTGCCCAGGACTCAAGACCTGTGCGAATTGCATCTGCATCATAACTGGAGAGTGTGATACTATCCCGCTTGAAGGTCACCGAATAGAGTTCTCCATTGCTTGCATGGCATTTCAGCGTGCAACTGAACGTATCTTCCGAAGAATCCCGTGAAGCAGTTACTCCTGCCCCCATTGCTCCGGTGATCGCCGCATTTCCGGAGATCTGCGTCACCGCCGTGTTTACTGCAGCCATCGTCGGACCCCTGACCGGAATGGTTGCAACGGTTTTTGCTTCACTGTTTTCATAGACGATTGAGGCTGCATATGCCTCCTTACTGCGTTCCACACCCGGCTTTGTCACCCCTGATGTGACATATGAGGTACATCCCCATGGATTGTTATCCAGAATATCCTGAACAAGTGCGTTGAACGTGGTATAATCAGCGATTGGTGATGCCAGTTTCCTGACCGCTGACTTGACCACACTTTTCTGTGCGAAATCTCCCATTTTATCCCCCATTGTCGCTTTACTGCGACATACAGTTGTAGGTACGTCGTAGATAAGAGGATTATGTCAGGGGGTGAAACCGGGCTCAATGCGTGCTCCTGCTTACAAACGGGGGAAGGATAGGATCATTTGCTCGCAGTGGGAACCTTTCACAACAATTTTTCGGGATACTCCATACGACCTTCATCCCGTTCTGCCAGATTCCGCCAGCAACATAGGGGGCAATAAGTGTCCGGTTCATCGTTGGTGGGTACAAACCAAAACATTTAGGCCTACGACGTACCTACCATCTTTCATAGCCCTGAATTCGGCAAAACGAGTGATACTATGGTAATAGGAGGTATTACATGAAAGAAGAGGGCTCCCCGTCCAATGAATACGCTGGCCAGCACATCATGAAGGGGAGTAATCTATGGTTTATCGTAAGTTCGGTTAATCATATCTGTCAGTCCGGATATCTGCCAATGATCCTCTCTTTTCATGAGCGGATTGAGGATCAGGCGCATTATGTCTATCTCCAGACAATACCGGAGAGGGTAGCATGAGCCTGGTTCCGGTCTATCTGACCAACCGGACAGCAGAGTATTCTGCCCGGACTCTTCTGCGAAGACTGGGGTACCGGGTTATCCGGGTGGCCGAACCTTCGGGTATCGGGACACTTCCGTTCCAGCTCATCGCCTGGAAATCCTGTCAGTCCCTGCTGTTTATCAGGGTCAGATCTCCCCGAAAAGATCTCGCCGTGAGAGAGGAACTTCGCTCTCTCTCACAGCTGGCCAGCTCCGGAGAGTATCCCGGAGAGATTCAGTATTGGATCCGAGAGCCGGGAGACTGGAGACGCTACCGCATCCTTGCCGGAGGCTGTGTAATGATACCGGGAGCGGTGTATGAAACCTGGTAAAAGTCCGGCAATCACCTCTCCTCACCGGAATTTCTGGTATATCATTTGGCATTTCGCAATTACCCCGGATCAACGGAGATATCCGGTAAGATTCAGCGATTTCTGGAGACGGAATGTCTGAGAAGGCTGGCCCGGAAGAGATCCTTTCAACGCTACAGGTTCTCTTCACTCCCGGACAGGTAATTGAGGTCCGAACGATCGGTGATGACGGAATATCCTCGGGATACTATGATAATTTTGAGAAAGCAGCACAGGATATCCTGAATCTGGACAAAATTCCCCGGATATCGGGAATATATGTCACCCTGAACGAGATCAATCCAGTGCTGCTTGGACGGCGGGCAAACCGTATCAAGACGAGAGTCGGACGACAGGACCCTCTTACCGCAGATGCGGATATCATCAGACGGCAATGGCTGCCGATCGATGTGGACCCGAAACGCCCCTCCGGGATATCATCATCTGAATCTGAACATGCAGATGCCCTGGTTCTTGCAGACACCATCCGGCAGTATCTCTCTGGTATCGGATGGCCGGATCCGGTTGTTGGTGATTCAGGAAATGGAGCCCATCTCCTCTACCCGATAGATCTGCCAAATGATAAGGAGAGCAAACAACTCATCCAGTCGGTTCTTGAATTCCTGGATGCACGTTTTTCTGATAACCGGTGCAAGGTTGACACCAGGGTTTCCAATGCCGGAAGGATATGGAAGATCTATGGAACTATGGCCAGAAAAGGCGATCCCCTTGTGGATCGGCCACATCGCAGAGCCCGGATCATTACGGTTCCCGGTCATCTTCAGGTACTCAGCCGGGAATCATTGTGTGGTCTGCCAATCACCGCTGCTTCGATATCCGCAGAGATTCAGAACCGTTCCGGCAGCGAATCAGAAGCAGGAGCGTTCAATCTGGGAACCTGGCTTGACTCCAATCACCTCACGTACACGGCAAAACCCTACCTGGATGGGACGCTGTTTGTTCTCGATGCCTGTCCCTTCTCATCTGCCCATACAGACGGGGCATTTGCGATTCAGTTTGGAAACGGAGCCATCTTTGCCGGATGTCATCACAACTCCTGTGGAAGCGGAAAGCAGCGATGGCCTGAACTTCGGGCGATGTTTGAGCCGGAGAAGCCGGATACTGGTGCTCGTCTTGCCCGGCTCCGGTCGCAAAGGATCCGGGAGAAACATGAGGCCGAAGGAAGAGTCAGATTATCAGAATCAGAACTGAAGCAGGTATCCAAAACCACGACTACCGGGAATGAAGAATCTGAAGATTCAGCTAATGATTCGTTTCCTCTGGTCCGCATCCGTTCCCGTGAGATACTCCAATCAGGCAATCCGCTTGCATACCTGCTTGATACGTTTGGTTCGTATCCCGGTCGGTGATCAACAGTAAAGGGCTCCATGTCTCGATCACCGGAGAATCCGGGAAAGGAAAGTCCCATGCCATCGAAACGATGCGATCCCTGATACCGGAGCATTCCCGCCTTGATGGAAGGCTGAGTGATAAAGCCCTCTTTTACATGGAAGATCTCCGGGCAGGGACCGTTATCACTCTTGATGATGTCGGTCTCTCGGATCAACTCCAGGAGATTTTGAAAGGAGTTACCACCTCATTTCAGCGGCCGTTCCTGTACCGGACGGTGAACAAAGATCGAAAGCCTCAGGTCTGCACGATTCCGGAGAGGTGCGTCTGGTGGATTGCAAAAGTGGAAGGGGCCGGGGATGACCAGGTCTTTAACCGGATGCTGACCTGCTGGATTGATGATTCAGAGGAACAGGATCTGAAGGTGTTGAGCCGGACTCTGGCCGATGCTGGACAGATGCCGGGTCGGACTCAGGTGAGTGAAGATGTTCTGGTGAGCAGACAGATCTGGGAAGATATCAGTCCGGTCTGGGTTGTGATTCCGTATGCGACCCGGATCCGGTTTCAGTCGATTGAGAACCGGCGAAATCCTGACATGCTCCTGGATCTGATCCGCACCCATGCTGCATTATTTCAGCATCAGCGTGAGCGACGGGTGATTGACGGGACCTGCTGTGTGATTGCAAATCTTGAGGATTTTGCCGAGGCTGCCCGGCTATTTTCTGCTCTGAACGGAGAACACGGGGGACAGATCAATAAACTTACCAAACGCGAATTTGAATTGATCTCTCACATTTCTTCGTCAAGTCTTCAGGAGATTCCCATCACCGAACTGCAGGATCGCACCGGTCTGTGCAATAGTACGATCTGTAAACTGATCCACGGATACCGGTCAAAAGGGAAGAGTTACACCGGTATTTTAGCAAAATGTCCGGCGATATCATACCTGGATCGAACGGTTGTCAAGGGAGATGAAGGGTATACCACACTGCGTCGTAACCGGGTATATCTCTGGAATCAGTCGTTGTATGACTCATGGGTGAAAGGAGGATCGGTCTGGCTCTCTGATTCAGATGAGTCTGCACAGGAGCCCCCGGATGGTTCTGACGGGGGATCTCCTCAAGGTAATTCCCCGGATTCTGCCATCAACTCCGGTGATATGTGCGATGGCTCTGGGGTAGTAGAGCGTATCCCGGAGGAGGAGAATGATATCCGGTCTGATACTGGTGTCCTGGTTTCTGATGAAGATATCGCCGGGGTTGCGGATCCGGATACGGAAAATGCGGAGCATCATCTTTTCATCTCCGGCGAATCAGCATCCGGAGAAAATTCATCCAATACCTGGGAGCGTCCACCCTTTGTGGCTGCCTCTCTTTCTTCGATTATTCCCCAAAATTTCCGGAAGATCGACGGGTTTCCGGAGAAATCCCCCTGCTCAGTATGTGGGAGAAAGCCGACCCAGTACCGGGAGCAGAGAAGGAAGGATCAGGGAAACCTCAGGCAACCACCGCTGATGCTCTGCAGTTCGTGTTATCAGTCGGCAGTTTCCCGGCATACGGCATCGATCATCCCTCTCCCTGATCAGATTCAGGCCGGCATGATGATCCGGTGTACTGCATCGATTGGTGCCTGTCATCTCTGTGAACTTCGCCCTGCGGTATGGTCTGACCCGAAATCCCGGACAAACCTCTGTGACGGGTGTTATCGGCAGAAAGCACAGGGTCATCAGAGCAGCCGGATAATGAACGATAATCCCCCGTAACGGTGAGGATGGGAGGGGGTTGGGAGTCTGGCGGGCAAGGAGTCGTGCGAAATGACACGTCCAAAAATTAATCAATGCAGGGTAAGGAAATGCCCGAATCTTGTATGGAACCATATTCAAACAAAATCTCATCCGTCCCGGATCATGAGACGGCAGATCTGTGCAATCATGGGGAAGGAACCCGGGAATATGTACTGTTGCCCTCTGGAATGTGGGAAGGAGGAATTGTCTGAGGAGAGTTCATGAGTCAGTTTGTTGAGCGAATCCGGGCTTCGGATTCGTACGAACTCTGTGGTCGTATGATCCGGGAAGAGGAGTGCCTGGTGATCTACCTGGATGACATTGGGAGGTTTCCGATTCCTTTCGGGGTGATTATGGCAACGATCATGGGACTTGGTGAAGCGGAGATCTCCGGGTCGGTTCCCGGGGTTATCCGGCTTTCAGAGAGTGGAAGAGGGTTGTACCTGGATATCGGAGAGGATCGGTATGTAACGCCGGTAGCACGGGTCCGGGCAGTTCTGTCCGGAGAGCACCGGAAGGGTCCGGTGAGTAGGGTGAGATGACATAGATCTGATGAACCAGCGACATTTGTTTCATATTTTTCCATGAAACTCGGTATCCAGAGATTGGTAAGGTATCGAAATGCATTCAGTGAGATCAGGAATTTGGGAAATCAGTTATTGCCAAGATATTATTACCTGATCCTCCCATTCCTATAGTACCCGGATATGTCATCTGAACTCATTCAGGTTAACCGTCCCGTTTTTGATATCCTGCATCAATCACTTTCATTCATACAACATACGTTTCAGGTAAAAAAAATCGGCGTGTTCGGTTCATTTGCGAGAGGAGAGGAAAGACCGGATAGTGATCTTGATATCCTGGTTGAATTTATTCCCGGAAAGGCAACTTTTGACAATTTTATGCAACTCGTCTCCTTTCTTGAACAAAAAAGCTCACGTCATGTTGATCTGGTGACTGAAAGTGGGATCAGCAAATACATCCGTCCATATGTTGAGAGGGAAGTGATATGGATTGAAGGATGATCGGGTATTTCTTCACCACATCCTTGACGAGATATCATATCTACAGGAAAAATCTCACACCCTGACATACGAACAGCTGATATCTGATAAGGATGTGGAACATGCAGTAACCCGGGCTCTTGAGATTATCGGAGAAGCTTCAAAAAATATTTCCGTAGAGGTTCGGGATCAATACCCGCAGGTGCCATGGAAAGATATCGCTGGTTTTCGGGATCGTATCATTCATGGATATTTCTCAATCAATTATGAGATCGTGTTTGATGTGGTCATGAGGAAAATTCCAGAGATAGAACCGGTAATAAGTACGATTCTTAAAGACCTGAACACGGATCAAGAGGATTGATCCGGTGAGAACTCTAGTAGAAAGGCTTCTATCTATTATTTGCGGAAAATGTACCTCTTCAGTGCACAATCTGCATCCTTATCCTAAAAGCCAATTTTTTCTCTGGTATGTATGGGGATGAATACAACAAGGTAAATGAGTCATAGTAATCTCAATGATTCATCGGTTTTAGAGGGGAAGCGGAATGTCCATTTTATTAAAACTTCGGGTTCATTTTACCCTTACCTCTTATCTGAAATAAACCACGATTATTATCAATATCTGGTTGATGAAGATCCAGTGATGATAGAGGGCTCCCTCTTATGGGAGAACGATTTGTTCGTATTCAGGACTCCCGGACCCCAAAAAAAAGATCATGCCAGGAGTTACGATACATGCAGGGAAAGATTGTACATCCCATCCTCACCAGGTGCCGTGTCATTCCCCTTCATCAACGCTGCAGAGAACGTCTGATTTCCGATTTCAGCATGTGATACAAAAAATGAGCGGATTCCGGGAGTCCATACAACTCCCTCCCTGCCGCCATACTCTGATTGGGAATTATTCAAGAAAGATAATCCGCTCGCATTAACAACTTTCCACTGATATCCGGATGTGTTATCCTCCGGAAGGGAGATAAAAACGGATGTCTCGAAGTATTGCATGTTAAGGGCGGTGACACTCTTGTTGACGCAGTAATTTGGCAATCGTGCTGCAGAGGCACTCGTGATTACGACCAGGAAAATGATAGTACCCACGATCAGGATATTACGAATATGAGTCATCGTTCCTTCCGGTTCCTTATGTGAATGAGAAGAGTTAATCATCTGTTCTATCCCGGGAGGGAATATGTTTCTCTCGGTATCCCGTGGTTTCCGATGTTCTGGCATTAAAACTCACCTACTGAGGGACCAAGGTGATCCCGGGTGATCAGGAGCCTCATCGAATCAATAGGTCAGGGTTCCTTTGGCTATTCGATGATATTGCTATCTTCCCCAATACACAAGAATTGAGACCCAGGGAAGGAATTTGAGAAATGAAAGGTCGATAAGAGTTCTATGCATTCTTCGACCGAAAGCCCGGCATCAATAATCAGTTTTCGTAGCGTCTCTCGTTTTATCGGTTCATGAAGTAAATTGACAGAGTGACATCCATACCATGTTTCATCATGATTACATGGCTACCGGTTTACCTGACCAGGGTAAACCCATAACGAGAAAAACTTTGATTGCCGTCACCCCTGATATGACCGGAAGTGTACTCATCTAAACGGTACTCTCTATGATCCGGGCACTTTGACTCTGTTGCGCCCGTTCACTGAGAACGGCGAAGCATCCCTGTATAGCAGTTTGATTTTTTCGAGGGCTTCTTCTACCGTCTCACCTCAAAGTGACATCCCGCAACAGCAGGGCAACTCACAATAAAGCCGCCATCTTCGTTGTCTTCTTCGAGGACGACTTTCCGATTCATATGATACTCGTGAAAGGTTGAGACGGAATACGTTCCGGACATGAAATAACCGACCCCTGCGGTCATCATCCTCATCTGAAACCTGCAGAAGAATTCAGCATGTTTATCAATGTCCGAAGAACAGCTACTCTATGAAACTATTTCTCTCGTTTCTGCTGATTCTCATACTAGGCATAGTGACCTTTGGATACGCTGAGCCCGTCGCCGAAGAATCCTTTGATCTCACCTCAAACCCAGAGGCCGGTTCCCTTCTGGCCACCTTATCCAATGACCAGCCAAATGCCACTTTCATGCAGGATCCCGGAGCGGTACTGGTCTCATTCCAGGCCGATGGCCCCCAGACCCTGACATTTAATCAAAAATGTACCAAAGACTGGGCAGACTTTGCAGAACTCAAAATCTCCGCCCCGTATAATGGCACCCTGACCTTTCACTCTCCGGCACAAAGTGAATGTTCTCTCAACATCTCCGGAACCGGAACCTGGACGGCACAGGTTACCAAATTCGTATTGGACAATCCTCTGAAGGTACCACTCAATCTGTCTGGTCAGGGTACTATGGTCACCGCACCCTTCACTCTGGAGCAGGGACAGTACATCTTCCAGAGAGAAGAGACCGGGAAAGCATCACCACTATACCAAATCACCTACGCGAATGGGACCCCGCTCATGGATGTGAACAATACTCACGTCATACCGGACTTTGGGTTGATCTCTCCTGAAACCTTCAAAATCGTCGATATTCCCGAGTCAGGCACGTATTACCTGAGTGTATTCTCTACTGAAGAGAATCCAAACCCCTGGCATGTATCCATCCTTACCATGCCAGAGGTACCTCAGATGGGACCCGGTCCGGCAATTCTCGAAAAAGCCTGATTTCCAACCAACTCTCCTTCATTTTTTTGGACCTGATGAGCAGGTAGGGGATTCTCTACCGGTCCCCTCCAAGAGATCAATGCAGTTTTTTGGGATATTCGGACCCACTCCTATCAGTGGACCATGAAATAATTCTTAAATACCCAATCAGGCAATCTCCAAGAGTAATAACATGACAAGTGAAACCCCCCAACTCGTAACTACGGTCTCCATCATCACCCGGAGACTCAAAGAAGGGAAGACATACGAAGATTTTCGGAGGGCATGGTTCCATACGACCGGCTTTAGCATTGAAGGAGACGATGAGAGCGGAAGTGGTAATCGCATGTTCAGCCTCATCAATATCTTTGATCCAAGAGAAATCACGGTAATCGGGTTTTCTACCGCAACCCTCGGACAGATGGAGGATGCTCTGAAGATCGAAGTGAAATTTCGTGGAGAAAACCCCATGGATGAAGTCATCGAACCGGAAATAGGCAGAACGTTTACTGCACTCGTATCTGAAGACGATTTCTCCGCTGCCGGGCTGATCCCCTTTTGTCCACCTTCAGTCGGAGGCAAAGAGACCAATATGGAAGAGTTTGAACAGACACGACTCGCCCTGCTTGGACTCTTTGCTGCCGCTTCTCAGGAACGGGATGCCATTAATGAAGCCAGGAGAAAAGGCGACCGAGTTCTCTGATATCGATCTTCTCTCTTCGAATATGGATTGTTTACGCTGATATCAATGAGAAACGGACCTAGATCCGTGACCTTTCTGATGTTGTCCGGTTCTGGAAATGGAAATGGGGAGTATCTGGACTTCGAGGGTTTTTGATAATACGTTGGTAAATGTGACCGGTGACCGGTGACCGGTGAGCGGCAGAGCGGGAAGAAAGCGGCAGATACAGGGTTTGGGCGGCACGTGCCGCCCAACGTTCCCCGGATATACGGGTATGAATGCTCTTTTTAGTACCTCAGAAGAGAGATCAAAATAATAGGGCGGCAGATTTTGATCAGAGAGTGATATCAAAACCTCTCCCGGTGAGATTGAGTGAGCCAGACTTTGCCGCCCTGCCGCCCGGAGATCTATCCGGCTCCATCCCGGTGCAATGAGAGGAAACAACGTGAAAAATACGGTCGGATGTTAGCCGCCCGACGATGTGCTCTGCCGCCCTCCGGTGTCGACATTTCGCAGGTGAAATCGATCCGGGAATTGTTTGGGAATAATTGAGCAACTTATTGATTGAAAGAAATTTTATCGATAATCGCTGATAATTTAAAAAAAGTTTCAATCGATTATGAAAGGCCTGACAGATGAGATAATGGTAATTAACCTCTTGATTCTCCAACAAAAGCATGGGTTTCTGATGTATGGGTCATGTAAGGGTGACAACAGTTGAAAGAGTACAAAATAACCCGTTTTCATCCTTTTTTTATATCGTATACCTGATAAATGGAATTTACCAAAAGTGATTGGTTAGAGAGAGCAATCCTGAGTTGCAAAAAATTACAAAACCATTTAGAGGTTTTATTACTTTTATTCATATTTACTCTCTTGGAACGAAAATGGTACCCTAAATTACCCAAAACCTGTGGTAATTGCCATCCTCTACATTATTTATCCAATGCCGATCGTGAAAGATTGAGTAAGGGAAATGATATCCGGATCCCGGCAGGAAGCCAGGTAAAATGTATTGTGGAGGTTACCACTGACGGAACCGTGACCCTGACAACGGTAGAAACAAAACCAAGAATTTTTCCAGACAGATGGATAATGATGTATCAGGAAGATCGGTTGTTTTTCTGAATAGTATCTGGGAAGAGACAGGCTGATTCGTGGTGCTTTCATGAGAATAGTAGTAATTATTATGGTATTTGGGATTCTGATTATCGGATCCGGGGGAATTTTGGGTGCTGACAGGTTGCCTCCACAAGTTCCGGAGAACCAGCGGTATTCGATTGATACGCAGTTAGATGCAAACGGGACGATCGAGGATCTGACAAAAGTAGACTGGGTGTTAGCATCGGTTAACCCGATACCAACAGGGATACTCACAGACAATCAGGTTATTGCAATGGTTTCATACCGGGATGAGAGTTCCAGCAATGGGGGCCATATGAGCGAAATGAAGAGCATGGATTTTGACTCAAAGAGTAAATCAAAGAATCTCTTCAATATGGAATCTGAGAAGGTGCTCACATACCGGAGTATTGAGGGTTCTCACCTGATCGGGGTTGAATCATTACTCCTGGATGATGCCGGGAACTATACGAACGCAGCTGGAACGGTTCGATGTGTCTTTGCCGATCCATTGATTTCTCTCATCCCGGCATTCTGTAATGTGGTAAGTTCCCGTAGCGAATTGATAAATATGAATCATGCCCAGATTTCATCAAAATCCCAGATACGAGCGGCAAGTACATATCTCTCAAGTCCAGCGGGGATGAATTACCGGATTACGGTAACCCCTGATGGAACGGCTGGAGCAGCAGAGGGAACAGTCAGGACCAGTTTTGCCGGAAGTGTGATGGAGGCCAGGGATACGAATGTTACCTCAATATCAACTGCCAACCCAGAGTGGAATAAGACGGCAGTAACTCATCAGTGGCATGATCAGACCGAGGCAACAGGTATGATCAGAAACCTCCAGAAGAACTTCAACTATGTATCAGGGATGATTCTCTAAGAGAGTCATTCACTTTTAGGGATAACAACAGATACCCCCTCTACCAGCAAAAACTCATATAATTCGAGACAGGTAAAGCAGTATGCCATAATCTTGAACAATTCACCCAATTTTTTTTATTACCCGAAAGTGAGTCGTCCAGACGATAAATTCATCTTTGGAACGCGATGACTTCAATAATTGCGAATTGAATACTTTTCATTGAGTATGCATCTGCCCGAGATGATCACCCTCACGATTTTTCCTATGACATAGTCACCTACAACCTCCATAACCTGACAGTCAGGTCTCTTCGAAACTGATGATATTTTTCTCTTTTTTATTATCTGGTGAATGAGAAAGTCATATTCGAAAACGATACCTGGGATGCGGTTTTATCATCACCAATCCTGTTCTTTTGGGCTGTCTCTCAAAGAATGAGGCCGAAAAAACCATTGGAAATAGTACGAATGTGATTCAGGGATGCCTTGCTGTTCGTTTGAACGGGCACAACAGAGTCAGAATGCTCAGGTCACGGTGATTGTTGTTTCGGTGGGGAACCCTTCCGTTATCTTTGGCTTGACTACAGTCTATGCTTTTCTCGCCTGGTAATTTGAGTCAGAATTTTTCTTATCACTGGATTTGGGTGGTAATTTATTTCCATATGGGTATATGACCATAATGAACCATGCTTCAGGAAGGAATAAAAATCTTTATTGGGCCACTATTCATAAATCTCATGTATTCTCCCAAGGGTGGAAACATTGGACCGATTCTATAATGCAATATTCCTATCTTGCTGTCTCTTGCTTACCTTTCTTCTGGCCGGGGCAGTGTTTGCTGAGGAAACATACACAGCAACACCTACTCCGACACCGACTATAATAGAGATAGAATCGGTCTCTGAAAGTCCGACGCTTGTGGTATCTGATTTTGTTGATACTGGTAGTGAATCAGTGACTGAAGATACTGGTGGAATGGGCACACCAGAGGTAATGGTAACATCCGGCCCAACAGAAACTCCAACTGAGACCCCGACGGAAACTCCGACAGAGGTTCCAACCGGGACACCGATTCCGGATGAGACGGTGACCGAACAACCAACAGTTGCTGAATCTGATTTCTCCCGGCCCTCACTGGACGAAGAAGTGTCAGGTGATAACAGCACGCCGGAAATCAATGAGACACCTTATGAGGTCTTAATCATGCCGATGATGGCCTCTCCTTCCCTGGAGTCTGAAACCGGTGAGGAAGAGAGCGACGAGGAAACGGTTACCCTTGGTGTTGTTGTTTTATCCTCGCCTCCTTCCGGATTTACGGCTCTTGATATCGCTCATTCAGGTATGGGTTTTACTTTTACCGGAGGTGCCTCTGATGCCGTGATCAATATTACTGAGAGTGGTTCGTATTACCTTGCACAGGATATCACCTCGGGAGCAGTCACTGGAAGTATAAACGCCAATTCCTTTGCTATCAGGATATCAGCCTCAAATGTGGTGCTAGATGGAAATGGAAAAACGGTTACCGGAACTGGCATAACCTACACGGATGGGATTCAGATTGCGGCAACCAATGCAACGGTTCAGAATTTTGGCATGATCAGCGGTTTTAACACGCTTCGTGATAATGGAATTGCCTCTAATCAGAGTGGAATAATTACCGATGGAGCAATCATCCAGAATAATGTCGTTTCGGGAAATTCAATTAATATATATTCATTAGGAAAATACTCCACCATATCGGAAAATACTGTTCTTGATGCAACAAGTACCGGTATCATTACCAAAGGGGATTCAACTACTATCTCTGAAAATCTTCTTATAAATAACTCTGTAGGTATATCGACACAGGCAAATTATGTTTCCATTTTGGGAAATAATCTCACAAATCAGAGGGGTTCTTCAATTTATCATGTTGGAGGAGATTATCTCAATGATTCTGATAATCTCATCTCGGGTAGTACAGGTAGTGGGATATATTTTAGGTTCGCTTCGACAAGCTCAACAGTGAATAATAACACCATTTCGGGAACAACCAGTGGAATTCTTGTCGCAGCTTCTTTATCGGGAAGTAGTATTACCAATAATACCATAACCGGGAATTCAAAAGGAATGGACTTGAGATCTGGAGCAGGTAGTTCTACCTTCGTTTCTGGAAATAGGGTATCTAATAATATTCAGAATGGTATTGATAACCAAGGCTATTCCCTTACCAATAATACCATAACCGGGAACAGTGGAAACGGTATATCCGGGTATGGTACCTTTATGAATAATACCATAACCGGTAATGGTGGAAACGGTATATCCGGATATGGTATCTTTATGAATAATTCCATTTCCGGTAATCAAAATGGTTTATCCATATCTGATATGACGTCAAATAACCTCATCACCAATAACCTCATCACCGGAAACACCTATAATGGTATCAATATCTCCAGCGTGACCGCTTCCGGCACGAACAACTCGATATACAACAACTATCTTTCCAATACCGCCAATGTCGGGGGATCAGGCCAGGCTTCCCTGTTTAACTGGGCCAACCCCTCCGGTCCGACTGCTGGTACAAATGTGATGGGTGGTCCGAATATTGCCGGTAACTACTGGAGCAACCCATCCGGAACCGGCTGGTCAGATATTCAGCCAGGAAACGCATCCGGATATAATCTGACCCCGTATGAGGTCGTTACCGGATCCGGAGTGTATGATACAGCCCCACTTGTGCCAACTTTGACACCGTCTCCAACTCCGACGAATACCCCAACTCCCACTCCAACTCCGACAGTAAATCCGACTCCTGAACCTACTGGAGAACCAGCACCTCCAATACCGACACCGCCATCCGGAGATAAAACCGGGGGGATACAGATCCTCCCGACCCATGTCACCATTCCGGCCGGAGCAATCCCTGGGACGATGACCGAAGTTACCATGGATCTTGAGAACTTCGGGACCATTGCTCTCCCCCCTGATGCACGGATTATTCTGGCACCGGTAAATGAACTTGCAGGAAAGGTTGGGGAGCAGCCCGTTACCTATATCGACGGGAAATATGCTCTCACATTCCCACTCCAGATTCCGGGTGAAGCAGGGACCTACATATATACATTTAATCCGATGCAGATTGTGAAGGATCCGGCCACTGGTCAGGATATCCGGATTCCGGCAGGAGATCCAGTGCAGTTTACTGTCACTGTCGGAGCAGATGGAACGGTAACCATCACCTCACCCTGATTTCTTTCCATATGCAAGTAATATTTCAGACATAATCTGAATTTGAATCGGTTTTTCTGATATTGCATGAGAAACCAGAAACTCTTCTTCAACCTTAAAATACCTCGATGATCAGGTGAAGGCAGGGAAGAACTTCTTCAAATCCAAGTTTATCGCCCGGGAAACCGGCATGTCATCAAAAGAAGTCGGAACCAACATGGCGATCCTTGCAGAAAACTGCACCCGGTTCTCCATCCAGAAATACCGTTATTCAAACAGTACTACCTGGCTGGTCTCGGCATCCCAGGTATAACTCCTTCATTTCTCTTCCATTCTTGTACTCTTCCATCAGATGAAAATCTCCGTTGATTAATTAAGGACGACATCCGCATATTTTTCCCATTCCCAGAATCTCTCCTGAGGATCTCCATCGGATGAAACCGGTAATTCTATACATGATGAAAGGTCACACAAATACATGGCCCGATTTTTGGTATTGGGATGTATTGCTTCACTTCTGCTGGTTGTGCTTGCAGGAGTGGGTATCGCTGATGAAACACCATCCTCTGTGATGTATATGCAGGGGGGTGAGAATTCTGTCAGCAATGGAACTGATGGCATGTTAACCATCACGGTGAAGGATGCCGTTCCATATGGTAATGTAATATCAGGGAACGTAAATAACCTGGTTCCCGTCAAAGCAATGACCAATATCTCAAAACCCATGGATGCGGTTGTAATCTTCACAGGACCGGATACCAAAAATTCATACGTTGTGCAGATATCAAACCTGTCCATATCAGACGATGAGACTCTCACATTGGAAGTTACACCGAAAAAGTACTACGAAGGAGAGGCCCTCAAATTATATACTACGGTGAATCAGACCGCAGAGATCGTCAATGAGAAAGGTATGCCAAATATCGGGATATATATGGAGTATATCCCTGCGAAACAGAGCAATGATGTTTCTATTCAGGGAACATGTTATTGCCACCAGGTGCCGGTAGATTGTTCATATGCAGGTCATTGTATTTAGTCAACCGAATCAATACCGACAGCCGAAAGATTTCTACAAAATCAGCCGTGATTACACGGCTGTCAGAGTTGAAAAGAAATCGTTTCATTTTTTTCGATGACCATCATGCCGGGTATCTAATCAGGTACATCCCAGGTTTGCCACTTTGACTTCAGATAGTCAATGAGCTCACCCACTATCGTGATAACACTTTTACCTGATTTTCATCTGCTATTGGTATTTGACAGTTGGGGATTTTTTTTATCAAAATGTCATGTGATCCCCTCGTCTTGTGTTTCCCGAAGATATCGCAAAAGTTTAGGATTTCATACAACTAATCAACAAGGAGAATAGTATCGATAGGAAAGGATATATTTGTCATTCGGCTCAAGTTCATTAGTTCTTAGTTTTGTTTGCATTTTGGTCAATTCAAACATCACTAAGAACACAGTAATTTTTGTTAGTGGCAAACTGAGGTAATAATATCTGCTTGCGGTGATGGGTCACCAAAGGCCAGAATGAATGGAATATTCATCAGGAATTTATCAAAGAGAATCTCCTATTCCTCCCCTATTTTTCAATATATTTCGATATGTATACATCATATGAAGTGAAAGTAAATCATTTAATCATCGGAGAAAAAGATGATACCAATACCAGTTTTATGGATCTTAAAACCTGAGTGATATCCCATGGTGAAAAATAAAACCCTGTTGATTATCGGGATAATGGTCTCATTATTCCTCTGTGTGAATTTTGCTTCGGGTGAAGAAGCATCAGTATCTGATATCCTTATCACGGCAAATTTCTCAGTAGTTACTGCTGAAGAAAATGGTGCATTTCTGCTTGCTCTGAATGATACTAGTCCTGATGCAGAAGTCTTAGATCCGAATCAGAGCATCAGAGTATTTTCTGTAAATAATATCCTTCCCAAAGAGAAGTGCACTGCAGCGATAATCCTGGCTAATCCAGAAGGAAATAGAACCGTTTTCATGGCTGAGGCTTCAGATCCAGTTTATATTCCGACCAATGGCACTCTCTCGTTTCAGATAAAGCCCCTGAAATATTATGACGGGAAGAGACTAGTACGATTAGCAAAAGAACAAAGTGAGATTGTACCGGGGAATTACCCTGTAACGAAGGTATATTTAGAGTATCTCCTCCATAACCTGGAAAATGATGATTTCCTTGACAGTATTCCCCCTGAGGGTTCTTACGTAAAACCCTACGACACAACACATATTGGTACCGGTATGTGCGTGGAAGTCAATTACGGAGATGTACAATTAGGTTGCCGTTGAACGAATCCATGAATTTGTTGAGGCCTGAATGTTTCCGACTCCCACTACGCCTCTCGTTCTACTCGTTCAGCTCCCACTTAAAAATTTCCTTTTTTTGAGCGTATCGGGATTTCCAGGTTCAATAAATCGGAAATGTATGGTTTTTAGGACCCACCCATAGATCGGAATCAGATTCGTCCATTCGAATCAACATAATTCAAATTACTGATACCGTGATTCTAACTCTATAGGGACAGAGGCAAATCTCTTTTCTTCTGTTTGATTTTACGACCCTGGAGTGGTTCAACGTTTGTTTGTCCATGATACCTTTCTCTGGCGGTTTATATGAATGAGACTATGGGAATTACCATAGGACTTACGCTGAACGAAACAACGACCGAATATCAATACATTATTAATCACATAAAAGTCCTACGTGCCCCCTTTGCCAAAGTGTTGTGATAAAGATTACATCAGAGTTATATATTGAAACAAGCGTCAAAAATACAGAAAATGGAAAAAGGCTATCCTGATGGCAGACAATGGTGCGGGTATAAGGTTCATGTTTAAAATTGAATATAGATTGGTGCGGTGGAGAGACCCAGTGAGATGATTCTCCATAGAGATCTGCTTAGTCTCCAGAGATAGAGGGGCATACATCCTGACTTTCATCGGGAAGAGAAACGACAGTATTATGGATGTATGAGTGAAAGTGGGAAATATGAACCGGATGGTCTTTTCTGGAGTCATCATCATTTTCATGATGATTTCTCTGGTAGGAATCAGTAATGCAGTCGAATCGCCATCATATGTCATTTATATGCAGGGTGGAGAGAGCAGAATCACGAACGGATCAGACGGCATGATGGAGATAGCGATCTCAGATATCGCGAAAAATGCGACAATTACGGATGGAAACACGAGTAAATCCATCCCAATTGAAAGACTGGCCAATATCACCTTTCCCGTAGATGCAGCGGTGGTGTATCCGGGTACCGGCAACGAAAGCATATCGATGATTCAGATTTCCCAGATGTCTCTCTCATCGGATGGAAAAGACCTCACGCTTGAGGTCAGTCCGCTCCGGTTTTATGATGGCGAGGGCTTGAAATCGTATGCAGAAAACCAGACTGAATTGTTCTCTTCCACAGATGGAAATCTGACAACCACAGAGGTATATCTTGAAACAAGCGTTAACCCTGCAGAAAATAGTAAAAAAGATTGTCCTGATGGCCTCTCTTGGTGCACTGCATCAAATTCATGTATAAACCCGTATACAGATGTGTGCGGTGGATATGAACAGTGAGATGATATTCACCTGACAAGAATGATCAACACTTTACTCACCATCTGCAAAAAACTACCCCCTTTTTTACATTTCATCGAAAAGATACCGTAATATTCCATACGTCCAAGAAACCTCTAGAAAGCGACAGAGCGGGCAAAATGCGGAATATATGGGGTCTTTGCGGCAGATTCCGCCCGACAATACCTTCTCCCGCCCTTCAGTGAAATTCCTGAATGGAGAGAACATTGAGCCTGTCAGGAGCAACCCAAGTTTGTGATTCTGGCACATGTCCTAGTGATACCAGTGGTGTGTTGATGGGTATACGATGCCCAATAGTTCTCGAGCTCAATTTTTCTGATACTGAATTGGATTGGCACCGTCCGGGAGAATGATACCTGATTTTGATTTTCGCCAGAACGATGAAACCGAAATCGAATTTCTTCCCTCTGATCGGGCTCTGTTGAGTATAGCCGGGAATCTCCCGAACTTTTTCCAATATGGTATGAACCCGATTTCATAAGTCCCGGATGAGGGGGCGATGGGAATAGTCAGTCTGGGAGAGGGATGGGAACAATTATGTTCCCGCATACGATTCTATATGGCATCTCTTCACCGGATCTCTACCTGCCTCTGGTTTAATGACCAGGCAGAAGAAGCGGCAGAGTTCTACACCTCCATATTTCAGAATTCTTCAATTGGAAGGATCATGAGATATGGAAAAGAAGGATTTGAGTATCATCATAAACCCGAAGGGAGTGTGATGACCGTGGAATTCACCCTTGAAGGATCCCAATTTCTTGCGTTAAATGGCGGTCCGGTATTCTCTTTTTCTGAAGCCGTCTCTTTCATTATTCATTGTGCCAATCAGGAAGAGGTTGACTATTTCTGGAATGCACTCTCTGAAGGGGGAGATCCCGCAGCTCAACAGTGCGGGTGGCTGAAAGATAAATTCGGGCTGTCCTGGCAGGTGGTTCCTGAAGAGATGATCAACCTTCTCACCAGTCCGGACACGAAAAAGGCTCAAAGGGTCATGGCTGCGATGCTCCCCATGAAAAAGATCGATCTGGCACCTCTCAAAGAAGCATATGCAGAAGAATAACTCCGGTTCACATCCATGACACTGAAGCGACGAGTAATCCTGTATATTGCAATGAGTCTGGACGGATATATCGCGGATAGCAAAGGAGGTGTTGACTGGCTTTCTGTATTTGAAGGAGATTATGGGTATTCAGCCTTTTATGATACGATTGATACCCTCATCATGGGGCGGACGACCTATCATCAGATCCTCTCCTTTGGAGTTGCATGGCCTTATCCGGGGAAGAAATGCTATGTCTTCACCAGACGGGATCATCCGGCAGATCCGAATGTCACATTTATCGGAGGAGAAATTCCCCCTGTTATTGAGGATATGAAATCAAAGCCGGGAAAACATATCTGGCTCGTTGGAGGAGCGGCATTAGCAAATTCTTTCATGCATCATTCTCTCATCGATGAATTCTGGATTGCGGTCATTCCGGTAATACTGGGAGATGGTGTGCGGTTATTCCAGGCGGGAAATCCCCGGGAAACCCTGAGGCTTCAAAGACAGGAGCAGTTTGGGGATGTCATTATTCTTCAGTATCGTCAGGGTTAACCTCCCGAAGAGAAAGCCCATGAGTTCTCCGTTTCGAAAGCCCGAAATATGGGTGGAAAACCGCAATTGAGAGATGACACCAATCATTCACCCATCCCCCGGCCAGAGGTGATGATGGGTCATCCAGCGAAAAAATTTTGGTTATGGGGATGTTCTTTTCAGCACATCCAGGTAGAGGATTGCCTTTCCGTCTTTCTGGTTCACCACTGCTTCGATGGTAGAATCGTCGATGATATGATACCATACCAGGGTTCCATTCGCATTTGTCAGGTAGGCTTCGTCTGGTGACTGGAATATCACTGACGACTGGATCTCGGCGGGACCTTTGGTATCTGTCGAATGCCGTATCGCCGTCACGAACCTTCCCGTCTGATTGGTATACGACATCCATTCTCCTGATACCGGTCCTTCATCAGTAATGGTCCCGTTCTGGATGATCTTCCGGTTGTCCATCTTCCAATCTCCGGTGATATCAGGATAGGAAGTGTCCGACTCCGGGATAGATGGAGTATTTCTCGTCATCCATTGTTCAACAACAAAAGTGCCATCCGTATCCCCCGGAATGAGAACCACACTCTCAATCGTCGCATCCCCGGTCATCGACCCAAGCAGGAAAGACCCTCCCCGGGTAATGCCGTATATTCTTCCGGTATCTCCAATCGTGCCAACTATTGGTTCCTCAATCATCGTCCCGTCCTTAACAGAGATCTGTTGAGTACCATTCCAGATTCTGCCCTGCTGATCGGTGATAGTCAGCAGGCCATTGGTACTCACTCCGGTGCGGTCAGATTGGGTAAGATTCCATTCGCCGACCAGATTGGGAACCGGCTTTGCAGGAGCACTTACCGTGCCTTCTTTCACCATTTGAGAGGCAATTACCTTCAGATCGCTACCTGAAAACAGCATATAATTATAGAGCTCGTGATCTGACACAATTTCTCCAAAAGATATGCCACTCTCCATCTCATCCTTGAAAAATGTTTTCGAATCGGGTGATACGACAATCGGGAAAAAATGAGTCCTATTGACAGCAGTATCAGAATCTACATAGGTAACCTCGCCGGCAACTGCCTGTCCATCCTGGGCGACGATTTGATACGAGACAGGATTGCCCGTCAGATTGACAAATCCGTCAGACGGAGAATACCTCTCTACGGAATATCCTTCCCAGGAACCGGTCATATTTGGGACGGGTTCTGCTGACACGGTGGTCATACTCCATACCAGAAGAATTACCAGTATGACCGGGATTCTCCATTCATATCTCCATTTTGCACTCATGTTCCTGTTGGATACTATGAAGGTGAAAGAGATGAATGTTCTGATGTCTTATTCGGGTGAAAATCCTGGATTTGGTAATCGTAACCAGATAACACTCATCAATCCCCGGATCCTCTGGACACTCTTTGCAAAGCACGGTATCTTCGATACTACTTGATATTCTGATATCCTGGAGAATGGAGAATCCGGTAATCTGCAATATTTCAGATATCATATCCCCGGTATGTCGAATGTACCGACTTCCCTCAGTCAAACCGAAGTCTCCGGACCTGAACAACAAAAAAAGAGATGGTATGAAGGAGATTACGCTACTTTCTTCGCATTCCAGGAGGAAGAACCGTCAGATGCATTCTGTGCGAGATCATAGGTCCCGTTCCAGGACATGCCATCATCTGCCAGGGTAAAGGTGAAATTCCCGGTCTCCATCCAGGTTCCATTCAGGTTCTTTCCATCATCCGATACCGTCCCCTCAAACAGACCCGGCTCATCTTCAATCCCGGGTAAGGGATGATGGATACCGGTTACCGTAGTTCCATCCTGAGTCAGAGCGTTTACGACATGTTTCGTAACCCAGGTTCCGTTCCAGACCTCCTGAGGATCAAATGATGACTCCATCCGGGTCCCAAGAACCGTGTAGGCTCCGGAATCATTCACCCTCTCGTCAGGACGTACGGTTCCGGCTCCGACATATGACATCTTGTCATCGGCAAGTACCATGTTCAGAGATCCGGACTCGGTCCAGGTCCCGGAAAAGACCTTTCCATCAGCAGAAAGAGAACCGGTAAGTACACCCGGATCCGCGAGAGAAATATTCAGAGGCTCATAGGTCCCTGCAATTGCCTTATCATTCTGCTCGATGAACAAGGTATATCCTTCAGATTCCCACGTTCCGTTCCAGATCTGCTCGCTCGCATTCCCTGTCTCAGGTACCTGATCAGCCGTTCCTGCACAGAGGAAAAGCAGAATGCCGATAATACCTATGCCAGTTAGAAAAAATGTTCTCATTTGTCCACCTTCCTTCTTTTACGTTACATTATCCATCTGGAGTATAAGGATTTTGATCTGGTATTCTGCAGGATAGAAAGAGTTCCGATCTTCTGAATACCAGGTATTTCCTTTCGACTTTTCCCTGACCTCTATCTGACTCCAGTGGAACAGGTTTGGAAATTTACTCGATGGTAAAAAAACAATCGGTTTTTTCCTACCCTGCAATCATTGTTTGAATGTGTTACTGAGTTCTTCAATAATTGGAATAAACCCCATGAAGAATTACGTTCTTTATGCAAAACCCCCGTCCTCGCTGTTGATGTATAACATGTTTTCTTTTATCCCTTCTGGAAATTCAAGGTATACAGAGAAATGTGTTGCATTTTGAACAATAGTGCCGTCAAGCGGGGTTGCATTCTGAGCAAACTCTTTCAATTTCACTCCGTCATAATACTGCAGGTTCGCTCCCTGAAGGGTGATATTCGTGTATCCTGCGGAAAATGACAGATTGGAAACCTCAATCAGAGAAGTGCTCTCGTTATCAGAACCGGAATACACCACTGCAGCTATCAAAGGATAGGTGAGATTCGTCAGGTTCTCAGCAGACATCGGACGAGTCTGATTTTCATCGGTGATGGCGATTTCTGGAACCAGATCCATCCCCTGGATCTCAAACACCCCATCAGTTCCATTGATGAAGGAACTCTTCTCGCCCTGGATATTGATCACATACATCGGTGATTCTTCAGCCATACAGATTCCGATCGAACAAATGAGCAGAACAAGGAACATTATCATGCGCAATGAGAGACGACTCATATTTCAACCACTGTTGCTATGCCGTATAATCATTTCGAAAGTTCGGCTCTTTTGAAATCCTCAGAAAGAATTCCGAATTTTTTTCTCGTCTCATGATCCAACCTCTATTGTTACCTCCATAGGAGGATTTCAACAGAGCCATTTTTTCCAAACAATTCTGAATCAGAATATCCTAATAACTCACATCCTACTTTATTGCAGGAGCGAAAATGATATTGTGCATCCAAAGTGGCGATACCATCATAGGCATTGTCAAGAATCGAAGTAAGATGAGTATTTAATTTCTGGATGATTTCTTCAGATTCAACATGTTCGGTCAGATCGATTGCAGTTCCGATATAACCAGTTACCTTTCCTTTCTGGCTACGATGAGCCACGCCAATTCCAAGAATATGAACTATCGTTCCATCTTTTTTCTGGAGGATTCATACATATCATCCGATCAGGAATTGACAGGTAAGGTGACAGATCCATTTGTTGTGGATGCCAAAGAGGGTAGAGGGACAAAGTATCAGAAGATCCCTTGAGTTATCCCTGAAAGTATGGCAGTTGATATTGTTCGCAGATTCTGAATTACAAGGAAAATTTTTCGTTTTAATCTGAAGGTATAGGTGCAAATAGGTAAAGACGGGTAAAGAGGAGGAAAAGGATAAAGATAGATATTTCCGTGATTATGATTCAGTATCAGAACATCTATCACACAAAACAATATTTGCCCTTTGGCACCAGAATTTCAAACCTCGCTCCTTTCCCCGGTATGCCACATTCCCGGATGGAGAGACCAGTGATCGAGAGGATCTCCTTGGCGAGAAATAGCCCTATTCCCGTATGCTTCCCGTATCCGTGTTCAAATATGTGGGTTTTCTCATCCAAGGAGATTCCAATCCCATCATCAACGCAGGATATGATCAGGGTATCTTCATTTTGATAACAGGAGAACTTGATACATTGAATACCCCCTCCATGTCTGGCAGCATTCTCAATGAGGGTGGTAAATACCTTCCGGAGGATCGGATCCGCATACACCATAAGATTCTTTGGAATCTGGTTTTCCATCTTTGCTATCTCCAGAAAAATTTCCATTCTCGCAGATTCAATGGTCTCCCGCAATTTCAGCCACCCACTGGATGCAGTACCAAAGTTCTCATATTCCCGGGTAAATCCGATTATCGATTCAATTCGTCTGTTCGCTTCCATTGCATAGGTGATATATTCTCCCTGTTTTTGGGATTCAGACTTCGCGAGTGCCAGATCCAGGAATAATTGTCCGGTATTGAGCTGATTAAAGATATCATGACGGGTTAAACCCGTGAGGAGCCGGAGTTTCTGGTTCGCCTCATGAAGGGCCTCTTCAGCCCGTTTTTGTTCCGTAAGATCAATATCAATACAGAATAACTCCGGTTCACGACCTGACCTTTTCACGATGGCATGACTGGAAAAAACCGCTATTCGGGATCCATCTTTCCTCATAAGTTGCAGTTCGGATGCAGGAATCGGTTGCCCGGTCTCTGCCATATATTTCATAGCGTTTCTGACATCTTCCTGCATTTCTGGAGGAACGACGAGATCGACGAGATTCTTCCCGATTGCCTCCTCCGCAGGATATCCATAAAGAACTTCGGATGCATCGTTCCAGTATTGAGTTGTCCCATCCATATTGTATCCCTGAACCGATATTGAGGGAACATGCTGAAGGAGGTTACGAAACCTTTCTTCACTCTCTACCAGAGCGGACTCAATTTTTTTGCGTTCGGTAATGTCTTCAAGAGCTGCAAAAAAGCCAACAACCTGATTTTCCTGAAGATGGGGGACGAAAGTAACATGAAGGGCACGCTCACGACCATCATGATCTCGGGCAGTATTTTCATAAGAGACTTCACTTCCACTCAGGACTTTCTCATAATATGGCAATGACCGGGAAAAGATATCATCATGCAGGAGATCTTTGAGGCTCCTCCCTATCAATTCCTCTGCTGTGCACCCATACCACTGTGCATGTGCTTTATTGAGATACACAAATCGCAGTTCGGTATCCATATACGAGATTAACGTCGGAACCCCGTTCATCACCAATGCCAGTTTTTCTTCACTTTCCCGAAGTGAATTCATTATCTGCATTCGTTCAATCTCTGCCGCAGCTTTTACCGCGATGATATCCATGATATTCTGCACGGTATGAGTATTTTTTATCGGTTTTCTAAAAAGAGCACACAGTATTCCAATCGTCTGACCCTGGGAATTTATCAGGGGGGTTCCTGCATATCCCGTGATATTGAGATCCACAAGATCCCGACTCTCCGGGAAGAGATCAATGACCTTATCCGGATACAGGCAGAACCCCTTCTCGGTAACATCATCACATGGAGTCCCTTTGAGGTCATACGAATAGTCAGGAATGGTTTTCCCATCTAATATCATAGACAAGACATTGACATGCTGACCATCAGGCTGGATCTCCCCTATCATCACACATTCAGCAGAAAGCCAGACACTGATATTTTCAGTAATAGAATGGAGAGATTGCATACCCGTTCTCCCAACCATACTTCTGACCAAAGCCTGGAATGCGGCATCCGTGGTTTTTTGTTTCGTAGTATTTTTGAAATATCCCATAAGGCCGTCAATCTTGCCTTCCTTATCGTATTTCGGCATATATACTCCTTCAAAAAACTCTGACTCTCCGGTTTTTGAGAGCAAGGATGTTTCAAACGGCACCGTTTCTCCCGTCTCAAGGATTTGCGTCTTTACCACTGTCAGTTTATCTGCATCCTCCTTTGAGAGAAAATCAGCATCAGTTTTTCCTATCATATCCTCCAGATGCAAACCAAGTTGGGGATTTAGAACCCATATGTATCGCAAATCCCGATCTTGAATAAAAATGTGGTCAGGAGAATTTTCTGAAATGAGTCTGAATCTCTCTTCACTCTCGCGAAGATAATCCTCTACCCGTTTGCGTTCGGTGATGTCTTTTGATGAACAGAACGCTGAAATAACTTCTCCTGTTGAATTTTTGATGGGAGTAATCGTGGTAACATAATATCTGGTTTCCCTTGGATTTGCTACCGGCCCTTCGATTATCCGACTTTCTCCGGAGATAAACACCTCTTTGAGGAAGGAAAATCGTCTGTCAGCTTCATCCTTGGGAAAAAAATCCCAGATTGTTCTTCCAATAATCTCCTCTGCTGGTTTTCCAAATACTTCTGCGAGAGCATGATTGGCAAAGGAGTATCGTCCTTCAGAAGTAAAGGTAAAGATCGGATCTGATATCCCTTCTATGAGGATCCGATTCTTTTCTTCACTTTCCCGAAGCGACTGTTCAGCTTTTTTCAGGTCAGTGATATCGAGAACAAAAGCAACAATGTGTTCATGGGGGCCCGGCAACATCGCATCTGACAAATACACCGGAACTCTGGTCCCGTCCCGCCTGAAATACTCCTTTTCATACGGGGTACATACACCCTTCTCACGAAGTTCATTGATTGCATACTCATCTGCAGGGAGCCATTCTGGCGGTGTAAGACCCCGCCAGGTGACCATACCTTGTTCGAACTCTTCGCGGGTATACCCGATCATGTCAAGATAATAATCATTCGCTTCGATGATGTCTCCCAATGGGTTGCCGAGAATGATTCCGATAATATTGGCATCGAAATACCGTCGAAGTTTTTCATGTGCCTGAATAAGAGCATACTCCACCTCCTTTCGATCGGTGATGTCTCGAACGGTGGCCTGGAGATACATTTTTTGATCAATCTCAAACTGGGACAGCAGGACAGTTGCCTGAAATTCGGTCCCATCCATCTTACAATGCGTCCACTCAAAGAAGTGTGAACCATTCTCCATCGCATATTGTATCATCATCCGTGATTTTTCTGATGATAATGCTCCATCTGGCTGGTATACCGGAGACAGTGATGAGGGGGTATGAGAAATGAATTCCTGCTCATTTTTACAAGCAAATAATTGAATGGCAGCTGGATTCGCAGATAGCAATTCTTGCCCAGGGGATGCAACCATAATCGCATCCCTGCTGCTCATAAAAAGGGTACGATACTGCTCCTCACTCTTCTTGAGTTCTTGTTCCGTCGTCTCTAATAGACTCAGATTTAACCGAAGTTTCTCCTCATTTGCAGATATCTCCTCATATGCTCCCTGAAGTTCTTCATTTATCTTCAGAATATCCCTCTCAGTTAGCATCCTCTCTATCGTGCTGCCAAGTTCCGTACTTATCGAAATGAGCGTGAGTTTTTCCTCTTCGTTGATAATCTGCCGTCTCGTGCTGATAATATTCAATGCTCCGATAACCTCTCCTTTGGATAGTAAGGGAATACTGGCTACTGATTGAAATCCAAACATCCTCGAACGGTCAGGGGCTAGGGTTGCATAATGATCCGAAAAAATCGGTAGTTTTTGTATGAATAACGTATCATAGGGGATTTTATCAAAGGATACGATTTGAATCTGGGCAAGAAATTCCGAAGGGAGATTTTTTGAATGGATTACCTCTGCAATTCGTAACGGACGATTCACCAGGTAAATTCCCCCGGCATCGAAGTCAAGAAGGTGCAACGTCTCCTCCAGAATATTTTTCATGAGATCTGAGAGATTTTCAGCCTTATTGGCGGTCGAAATGATTCTATTGAGGATAGAGAGGAGGGTTTTCTGTCTCGTCAAGTCGTTTATATTATGACGAAGTTCCTCTTCTGTAGAGGCAATTTGTTCATATGCGGTTTGAAGTTCTTCATTTGTTTTCAAAAGATTCAATTCCGCACGTCTGCGTTCAACGGCAAAACGAATTTTAGTTGAAAGTTCCGCAAATTGCGATTTCGGTTCTCCACCTTTCTGGAGATAAAAGTCTGCACCGTTATTGAGTGCTTCGATAACCACCTCTTCACGTCCTCTTCCCGTAAAGAGGATGAACGGAGTAGCATCTCCTTCAGCCCTCAGATGTTTGAGAAATCCAATCCCATCCATTCCAGGCATCTGATAGTCAGAGATGATCACATCAAATGAGTGTTCTTTGAGCAGGTTGATTGCCTGTATAGCCCCCGGTGCAGTCGTGACCGTAAAATCTCCAGATTGTTCAAGATACATTTGCCCAGCTTTCAGGAGCATAAGGTTATCATCAACATAGAGGGCGTGAATCGGCTGAGTCATATCTTGTATCCCCGGCTTATCCGGTATTTTCCCTTAGGAAGGATCTCAAACCTTGCTCCTTTCCAGGGCTCCCCACACTCCCTGATGGAAAGGCCGGTGATAGAATGAATTTGGTTCGCCATAAAAAGCATAATTCCGATATTATCTCCATACCCATGATCAAATATCTTCTCTTTCTCTTCGAATGGAATCCCCTTTCCGTTTTCTTCACATCTAATACTGAGACTATCTTTGAATTCAGGACAGGAGAATTCATTACGATTGATTAGTCCCCCATGCCTGATGACATTCTCTATCAGAGTAGTACATACTTTTCAGAAAATGCTTCTGATGATTATTGAACACACCCATCGTCACAGAAATTTTCGTTCATTCCTTCTGTTCATCCCGGGATATACAGAGAAATGAGAAGCATTGTCAGCGATATTTCCATCGATGGGGGTTGCATTATGAGCATACGCTTTCATTTTCTCTCAGTCAAAATCGTCCGGCAGATTCCGATCTGAAAAATGAGCTGAACTAAGACCGTTACCGCAAGCAAAGATGAACGATTCATATTCAACAACTGTTACTATACGGTAAAATAATTTCGTACGTTCTCTGTTTTGAAACCCAGGTACAAAAACCCTAGGGTATAACCATCAGGCTCCTTTGGGAAAATGGAGGATTCAGGACAATGGAAAGCGAGTGTCTGTTGAATGTGTGATTGACCCGGAAAAGTTGATGGAAATGATGGAATTTCTACAGACACGAATTATCGCGTATCTATCCCTACAAGAGGTTAACCGGACAGATCTTCCATAACTGTGCCACTTCTCCTGAGAGTTTACCTATTATCTGATACACGTGGATAGAAGTTCAAATGTTCCGTTTCGATAGAGAAAACGGTCATACACAGGACTTACGGCATTATGGTCATCAAACACTTTTGGTCCCGTTACCCCGTAATATTGGATCTCTCTAAGTCCCTGCATCAGGGATGATCCGGTACTATTTCCTGATCCTCTTTCATGAATACGTGCTTCATCAATGATCATCATCGAATCATATCCGTATCCTGCATAGGTTCCAACCGGACTTGTCTGGTATCGTTTCTGATACGCAAGAATAAACTGGTCGGTTCTGATTCCGGGAACCAGGGTGGTATAGGCATTTGTGGTGACAAGAGAGAAGTTTGCAGCAAGATTGCCACTCGTATCCGTGCCAAGGAGATCCATCAGATACGATTCTCCTAATACGACCTGTCCTTCATATCCGGCCTCGCTTAATGATTTTAAAAGGGAGAGGAACTCCGTGTCATATCCGATCAATACAACCGCATCTGATACATTATCTAGAATCTGGCTGGTAACCAGTTGATACCCGGATTCATCATGGATGAGCGGAATTTCTGCTGATATCTTCGATGAGGTGGAGGTATTTTGTAATCGCTCGTTGATCGTATCCCGAAGAGATCTGCCATAGGAATCATCGGTATACACTAAGGCAGAACGGGTTGTTGAGTACGATATCCAGTCACCGATAACCGTACCAAGGTAAAACACGGGAGGGAGAACCTGGTAGAATCCGGGAGAGATACCATAGATCTCATTCCCGTTGGCAAGAGGTGATATCAGAACGGTCCCATTTGTGGTATTCATTTGTGTCTGCTCTGCCATTGGCAGGGTCAGTGACGTGGTTACCGACCCGATGACCACCGGAACTCCCTGTTCTCTCATTTCGGCAAAAAGCGAGGATGATTGATTCGGATCGCTCCTGTCGTCTCTAACCTCAAGAGCTATCCGGTATCCCTCTTCCCCTTCCCGGCCATAGATCTGGTCTACTGCAATCTCTATTCCCTGTAAAACCTCATTGCCGAGATTTTCATATTCACCGCTCAGAGGAAGAATAATTCCACAGGTCATGGATCTGTTCATTTCAGCAGATACGGGAGAAAAGAGTACTCCGAGTACAACAAACACCAGGAAACCGAAAAATACACGAGAAAAATATTGATTCATCTGATGTTTCACCAGCATATCTCCACGATACACTCTCCCCTCCCGAGTAACTCCGGGATATCCTGTTCTCCAGAATTGTGAGCCGGAGAAATCAGAAGGAATGTATCACTATGATATTTCCTATTATACTCACTCCTTATTACCGGTATCTTTCTCAGCTTCCCGGTAATGCTCCAACTTGGAAGAGATGTTTCATCTTAGGATCATTTGCTGATGAGCACATGACAACGCCGGCTGAGCTCCAGTAATGGGATCGGTTTTCATGGCATTACAGGGATCTCCCATTTTCACAGCCTTTTTAAGAAATGTATCCTATATTTGAAGAAATGTTCCTCATGGCTGCCCGACCATTAAAGTTAAATTTGCAAAAAAGAGATTACGACTATGAGACCCTCATATAGGATTCTGACTTTCCTTCTTCTGATCATGGTTTCATTCCTTGTTTGCATGGTAGCCGGTGAGAATGGACCCGTGAAAGTGGTAACGGTGACTGCAAACAGTTCAGCAATCACTCAAAATGAGAATGATACCTATGTGATTACCCTCGATGAGGTCAACGCGAATGCGACAATGAGTGATAATAATCAGACCCTGTGGACAATCCCACTCCAGGCTGGGATCCCAAACGAAACAAGTAATGCAGCCATTGTTCTTTCCGGGATCGATGGAAATGAGTCTACTTGTATGGGTCGTGTATCATTTGAAAAATATTCCACTGATCAAAAGAGTCTTTCTCTGAACCTGACCCCACTGAAATATTATGATGGTACACTACTTCAGAGATTTTTTGATAATACGATTGCAATCAGTCCTGGGAATTATTCCACAACAACTATTCATATCGAATCAATGATCCCCATTCAAAACAATGAGGTTGTTTGCAGAGAAGAGTGGTATACGGGAAAGTGTATGTACAGTTGTTATGAAACAAACTCGGGTATTGAGAATGCGTGGTATCATCTGTCATCAGTTCCCTGTAAAGATTAACTCTCCTTTTTTCGTATGAAGAACGGTATTGAGGGATCTGTGGATCTTGGATTGGAGATCAAAAAAGAGAAAGAACAGATATACTTTTGATTAGAGAGTAAATAATGATCCTTGTTGGGTTTATGCATATATTATGCAAGGAGCGTTGAGATCTGAGATCTTTCGGTTTGTTTTTGTAGGATTTCAACAGAGCCGAGAATGTCATAATCATACGTTTCAGATCATACTGGGTCAGACAATCCTGGATATGAAATCTATTCCGGGAGTTTTTCATGTCTCGATATGGTGTATCGCAGGGCCTCACTCCCTCATCCAACTCTATAATCTTTTTACCTGAAGAGCCTGACATGTATCATATCACCGATATAGCACCGATTTCATCAGGTACTCTTCCATGAAAGGTATGCAGTGTGTTACACCCGGGTATAGGCATCAATTATGAAACACGTTATCATGGTCCTCGCACTGATCCTGATTCTTTGCATGGTACCGATATCTCCTGCCCTTGCCCAGGATGTATCACCAGAGCCGGTTTATATCGGAGTTCTCCTTCCTCTGACCGGACCACAGGGAACCTACCTCTATGATGCCTTGCAGCTGGGAGCAGAACAGATCAATGCAGGCGGGGGCATCGGAGGAAGACCGCTACGGTTGATCTTCCGGGATACCCGGTCTGGAAGCCTTCGGACCTATGCCGAAGAACTCGCTTCAGATCCCCGGATACAGGTCGTGATAGGCCCATATTATGCGGATGAACTCTTTCAGATCGCTGACCTCTTTGTGAACAATCAGAAGGTGCTCGTCTCTCCCACCATCGGATCTGATGAGGGTTTTCGTGCATTCTCCGGAACCGGAAATTTCTGGAGGCTCTCCATCAACAGCCGGGAGATGACCTCGGTGATTATGCAGCACCTCATCAGTCATCAGGCCAAAAAAATCGCCATACTCTCTCCAAATAATTCAGCATCACAAACGTTCGACGACTGGATTCCTTTCTGGGCGATGGATACCGGAGTTGAAGTTACCGGGAGTCTCAAATACGACAGCCAGGCCAATATCTCTGATGCCCTTCAGGATCTCGGAAAGCAGAATCCCGATTATATCGTATTTCTCTATACCGGACGGAACCAGGATTTGATTGCAGCGGTACGAGCCTTAGCCGAAAGTCATTCATCAAGCCGTCTCTATCTAGTCAAGCCGAATGTCGATGAGAAGGGATCAGTTCAGGCTTCTTCAGATAGGGGATCACTGCAGGAAGCCCTGGTTTCGGGTATGTGGGAACTTCAGGGAACCAGCACCATATCGGTTCCCCTTCCCGATGATACCCTTATCTTTATGTCTCCTTCTCCGGAGCCAGGATTTGCAAAGGAGTACCTCCAGTATTCCGGGAAAACCCCCCTCTTTTTTGCCTCGGAAACCTATGATGCACTTCTGGTTTCAGCCAGCATCATGGCACGGTTCGATGCAAACCCGGGGCAGTCTCCCATGAAAGCTGCGAATGGGATTCTTCTGAACCAGTCAAAGCCACAGACCCCCCGGACGGTGCAGGGGATACAGGCTGCATTTGCGATGGTTCAGCAGGGTGAGACGCCGGTGATGACCGGGGCAACCGGACCATTAACCTTTATTCCGGAAGGAACCGACCGATCCTCTCCCTGGTATCAGACCTATCTCATCAAAGATGGGGTGATAACGGAAGATCCCATTGTATACCGGGAGATTCAAAAGACCGAAATCACCTCTGCAATCAACCAGAATAGTGCCGATTTGCCAGAACAGCAAAAAAATATCTCTAAAAGCAACGATCTCTGGGCTGTGATCGGAGGCCTGTCACGACACTGGACAAATTACCGTCATCAGGCCGATGCCCTGACCATGTACCAGATCCTGAAGGAACATGGAGTCCCTGATGATCACATTATCCTGATGGTGTATGATGACATCCCTCAGGACCCCCTCAACACAAAGCCAGGTGAGGTCTACCATCTGCCAAAAATTGAAGAAGTGCGAAAAACGGCAGACATCGATTATTCAGGAGAACAGGTAAATCTCCAGACCATAGAGCAGGTTATGACCGGAACATCCTCCTCTCCTGATGTTCCGGTGCTTGATTCTGATGAGAACTCAACCGTTCTGGTATATTTCGCTTCCCACGGTGCTTCAGGTGGACAACTTGTCATCGGTCAGGGAGAAGCCATGATAACGCCAGAAGATATGACTGCCCTGGTGGAAAAGATGAAAGAGAACAAAAAATTCGGACAGATGTTTCTCCTCCTTGAATCCTGTTACAGTGGTGCAACGGCACAAGGCATCTCTGTTCCCGGAGTGCTCGTCATGACTGCTTCAGGAAAGAACGAGACCTCAAAATCCGCAATTTATGATTCTGATCTCTCCAGCTGGATATCAGATGAATTTACCAGTAAACTTACCGAAATTATTCGGAATTCCGGGGAAAAAGACTCGGTTCGAGAGTTGTTTGCAAAGATCTATCCCGCAGTGCGATCCTCTCATCCGGGGATATATAATATGAATAACTCCTTCTCACCCGATACCCCGGTATCGGTATTCTTCGGAGGATAACTCCTCGCATCTTGAGAAATCCATACCCGGCGTCTGAACTGCGAAGGGAAGTCATACTGATCCCCCTTCATCAAAGACTGACCATAGAAACAGATGGAATCACCATAGGGCAATTCCATCAATGTTTGGGCTTCTCCTCTTCCTACCCCTGAAGAATGGTGCTTTCGTAGGTCTTCCCGAAGGGTTATTCTGTTACTTCGTTCCTGATGAGACTTGAAGAGGTGTCATCTTTTTTTCCAAAAAAATCAGCATCAGATCTGCTGTCAGGGCTATTCCGATAGCAGGGATCACTCCGGCCAGGATACCGGGGGGATGAAACCTGACAAGTCCTTCGAGAATAATGGCTCCAAGACCCCCGCTGCCAATGAAGACGGTCATTATGGCGACTGCATTGGCGACAATGGAGGATAATCTGAGCCCGGAAAAGATCGGTGCGATTCCCAGGGGAAACCGTACCCTGACCAGAATCTGATTCCAGGTCATACCAAGCCCGGTTGCTCCTTCTATCAGAACGGGATCCGTGGAAGATAGTCCGGTGATGGTATTTCGAACCACGGGAAGAACCGTTGAAGCGACAATGACTGCCAGAGCCGGAACAAAACCGATCCCCAGGATGGGAACCATGAGGGCAACAAGCGTGAATGCAGGAATAGCCTGGAGTAGACTGGTAAATCCGAGAAGAGCAGTCTTTACCGGTCTGAACCGTAACGCAACGATTCCTCCTGCAATTCCGATAACCGCTGAAATCAGAAATCCGGTGTACGCAAGAAGGATATGCTGACTGATAGCGGTAAGAAGAGCGGTCATCGGTTGTCTCCATATTTTCTCCTGAGAATCCACTCTCCCCCGGCTGCGATAAGATCCATCAGAACCGCAAGAACTCCGATCCATAATCCGCAAACAAGAATAACCGTCATATTATTCCGGGTTATCCCAGCCTGAAGCACCGATCCCAGTCCCCGGGCTCCGATTATACCTCCAAGGGTGACAATTCCCATGGTATATATCACCGCAGTCCGGATCCCCCCGGAAATCAGGGGAAGGGCAAGAGGTAACTGGATACGAAGCAAAATCTCCTTTTCCGTCATGCCAAGGGCTATTCCGTTCTCAATCAGCTCGGGTCTTACCGTGAGAATGCCGGTGCTGGTATTCCTCACAATCGGAAGGAGAGAATACAGAACTGCTGCAGAAATCGTGGGAAATGCTCCTATCCCGGTGAAGGGAAGCAGCAGAAGGAGAAGGGCAATGTCGGGAATCATCTCAATGACATTGAGTACCTGAATCATGAGATTTCCCGGTTTCGGGCGGATTCCTGATACAATTCCGAGGGTAAGTCCGAGGATGATCACTATCACCAGGGCGGAAAAAAAGAGACTTAAGTGAACGAGAGTCTGATTGGTCATCTGGTGAACTGTCCAGACCTGCTGGATTGCAGAGGGGGTGATATTCACGGGATTTCAGCTCCACAAAGAAAGGTGATCAGATCTTCGAGAAGGATGATCTGATCCCCTGATGGATCTGATAGGATTGCCACCGGTGCTGATGCCTGCGAAAACCTGATGAGAGCCTCCTGGATGGTTGTTGTTTCAGTGAACCTGACCACCGGACAGAGGGCACTCTCTTCTGCCGGGTTTTCATGTTTGGACACAAAGGCATACGGCATCGCGTCAGGGGGAGAAATGATGGCTGCACGGAGCTCTTTTCGCCTGACTGCATCCTGCAGGTCCAAAGCCTCATGTTCGTGTCTGCTGATGATCGTTTCTCCGGGTTTTGCTGCCAGAATCGCAACTTTGGCTGACATAATCCTGCAGTCACGGTCTCCTCCGGTAAGGTAGGAGAGGTAGGGATCAGACTGTGCTGCTACCAGGAGTTCAGAAGGGGTGGTGATCGTATGAAGCAATCCGTCTTGAAAAACCGCAATACGGTCACCGAGTAGCAATGCTTCGTCAATATCATGGGTAACAAACAGAATTGTCTTTCCGAGACTCTTTTTTATCCTGACAAATTCTTTCTGTAACTGTCTGCGCAAGAGAGGATCCAACGCCCCGAAGGGTTCATCCATGAGAAGGAGCGGAGGATCGGACGCAAGAGCCCGTGCAAGGCCTACCCGTTGCTGCTGCCCTCCGGAGAGCTCTGACGGTCGCCGGTCCCGGTACTGATCAGGAGAAAGGCTGACAAGTAAGAGCAGTTCATCAACCCGTTTTCGCATCGCTTCGGGTGGATTTTTCTCCAGGGTAAGGGGGATGGCAATATTTTCTGCCACCGACATATGGGGAAAGAGGCCAATCTGCTGGATCACATACCCGATAGACCGTCGGAGCGCTATGGGATTGAAAGATATGATATTCGAGCCGTTAATGCGAATTTCTCCAGAGTCAGGTTCAATGAGGCGGTTTATCATCCGCAGCGTGGTAGTCTTCCCTGATCCGCTTCCTCCGATCAGGACAATGATCTCCCCTTCGATTACTGAAAAGGTGAGATCCCTGACTGCATAGGTTTCTTTGTACCGTTTGGATACGTTGGTAAAATCAAGTGACTGAACCTGCTCAAATGGACGAGGATATGGTGTCTTATGACCGGTCATAAAAAAGGAATTATGCCAGGGATCGCTCTTTCAAAAATTCATGAGCGATTTCTTTGGCATCCTTCTTGTCAATATCAAACATCCGGTTTAGTGACCGCATCGTCTTGGTATCAACCAGGGCATTCATCTGGCTGATGGTATCCATGAAGGTCGGATCATTCTCTCTTGTCTTTGCAATGAGGAGTATACTGTCATAAGGAGCAAGAGCTGCCTTGTCATCAGTGAGAGTGGTAAGATTGAAGAGATCTATGCGGGAATCGGTGGAACTGGCCGGGATGATATCAACCTGGTTGTTTTTCATCGCTTCAAACATCAATGTCGGTTCCATGGGTTTCACTTCCCTGAATGAATACCCGTATGTTTTCTCTAGATTTGGAAGTCCGTACACCTCATCCAGATGGAAGACCAGATCCGACCCAAGTACCATATCTTTCGCATAAGGAGCAAGATCACTCAGGTTTTGTATCCCTTTCTCCCTGGCAAAGGCCTCTTTTACTGCCATCTGGTAATCATTGCGAAACCCGACCGGACCTCCCCACACTACTCCGTCTGATACCACCATGGTTTTGACTTCCTGAGTGACCGAGTCCGGATCCAGACTTTTCAAAGGCTCCGGATTTTCAAAGTATGTTGGAATAGCACTGGTATAATCGATATAGAGATCGATTTGTCCCTTTTTTACTCCCTGATACAGCATGGCGTTGTTGAGCCCCGAATTAACTTCGTACGAATATCCTGCTTTTTCGAGAAGTTGTCCGGCTATTTCTGCGAGAATATATTGTTCATTGAACGGCATCGCACCGATGACGACTTTCTTCGCAGATGTTGATTCTGCTGCGGTACATCCCTGAATACCCATTCCTGATATCACAAGAAGGGTGAGGAGCAGTAGTACTCTCGATTGATCCATTCTCATCGATGAGTAAGATTCGTTTGATCCCTTAAAAAGACATCCTTTCTCGCAATATCCTGTTTGAAAAGGTCTCCCGGTTCAGGAATCGGATTATCGTCCCGATTGTTATCATGAATGTTCCTTTCTCTCCCTCATATGGAGATCACCATATTCTTGAATATTCATTCAAATCTTCAGATTCAGGAGAATTCTGATAGTATCTGCACAAAAAGAGTGAAACCGGAGGAACCTGAGTATTTACAGTCCGGCCCGCTCGACAATTACATCGGCGACCTGAGCCGCACTCTTAAATGGAAAATCTGATGCTTTGAGCAGGGTTCCTGCTTCTCCTGCCGTCATCTTCAGATCTCCTACCTGGCAGGTGGTATCTGCTCCTGCAGGAAATGCTGCTATCAGAGACTCTGGTGTCTCAATCGGAAATGAGGCATTTGCAAGTGCTCCGGAAATCTGTGCATGAATCTGTTCTTTTACGGTTGCCATTTTTTTACTCCTTTCGTAATTCTGCAACTGCCCCGGCTGCATGAGCGATCGGGCAGTCATTGCTGTGGGTCTGACATCCAAAACAGGCAGACTTAATCTGATCAAGAGACTCCCGGGCTTTTTCCTTTGAGACTTCTGTCCCGGTAGATTTCCCTGAGGGCATCTCTGTCACCACTACTCCTCTGGTTGTTGAACAAATATACTTGAGCGTTACTAAAATGACCCGGATCGGTTCCGATGCATTTTACTAACTCTAAAGGTTATCTCCTCCCCTGCCCAACATAGGGGGTACACGTATGGAATATCCCTCTGAATATGAAGCCCCATTCGATTCGATAAAAAAGGAAATCCACTCACTCCGTGATGAACTGCGAAGGTTTATTGAACGGACAAACCAGATCCATGTCAACTCCATCATTGCGGATCTGAGAAATGAGTACTCCGGACTCCTTGCACATCATCAGGTGGAACGTGCATCTGATTGTCTCACTCACTCCATGGTTCATGAATGCAAAATGCATGATACCTGTTTTCAGGTATTTTTGGATTTTCTCACCAATACTTCAAAGCATATCCAGAACGGTGAAATCACCGAAGAGATGGTCCAGTCCTATCAAACCCAGCTGGAATGCCTGCACAAGAATGGGCCGTTTGAAAGTTGTGACATCTGTTTCACCGAAGTATTCCGGTTATTTCACAAACAGATAGACCTCATGAGATCGCTTGGTGTACTGGACCGCAAAGACGGAGAATCATCTCCCCTGGAGATTTCCCATGAAGAGATCGTCTCGCAGATGATTGAGCCGCTGGCAAGTCCAACACGGTTTCAGATCATCCAGGCCTTATCCAGAGAGACAAAAACCTTTTCAGAACTCTCGCAACTGACAAAACTCAGAGGTGGTAACCTGTTATTTCATCTGAAAAAGCTGCAGGAAGCGGGGATGATTATGCAACGTCATGAACGGGGTGATTACATCATCACGGAAAAAGGGTTCCGGATAGTTACCTCGATGCAGGAGACGTATGCATCAGTGCAGAAAAGATGAGTGAGGAGAATATTTTCGATGAATAAATCCCCAGGACCGTATGGTTTGCACTCCCCTTCACAAACAGACCTAACTGTGTAGGTAACTCTTTGTAAGCGCCTGCATGCTCTTCCCCAGATCTCTGGATGGACTCCCTTCATGGGGAATTGAGTTCTTCCAGATGAATAATCCCGGCCTTTTCCTTTTCACCAGTTGTTCTCTGATTCATCGTGAGAAAAAACCGGACCCCTGAGTTCCGGGATCCGGGCTGTTTCTGTTATACCATTATCTGATGCATACGCACTCGGTGAAAATAATCAGCCTCAAAGAGGAGAGGAAATATATGAGAAATGGATTTCCCCTGATATCCATCTGAGCACATGCCTATTTATTTAATCATCTTCACAATCTTTTTATCTGATGTACCTAAAGGGAAAGCAGAGATCTTCCGATTTCTCTTCACTTCAGATCATCCACTCTGATACAGGCATTCCAATGAACAGAAAAAGACCTGCACCAAGTTCTTGCATATCACCTTCTGATGAGGCACCAGATAACATCCATAATGCACATATCCCTATCGTTGGAATAGGGGCATCAGCCGGAGGTCTGGAATCCTTTGAACAATTCTTCCGCCATATGCCTACAGACGCCGGAATTGCTTTCATTCTAGCTCCCCATCTGGATCCGGACCATGAGAGTATGCTTGCCGATATTCTCGGGCGAAATACTGCTATGCCGGTGGTAGAGGCCCGGGATCTGATGACCATAGAGGCAGACCATGTGTACATCATCGCGCCAAACCGGGAGATGTCCATCTTCCATGGTCAGATTCATCTCACCACTCCAGATACGACAAAAGGGCAGCGAATGAAGATAGATCTCTTCTTCCGATCCCTGGCAGAAGAGATGGAAGACAAGGCTATCGGTATCGTTCTCTCCGGGACCGGAACTGATGGTACTCTTGGCCTTCGGGCAATTCAAGGAGCCGGTGGTCTGACCATCGTGCAGGATCCGGAGAATGCCAAGTATACCGGAATGCCAATCAGTGCAATAGAGAGTGGATATGCAACCTTTGTCCTCCCGGTAGAACAGATGCCGGAACAGCTCATTGCCAGTGTGAACGTTCTCTTTAGCAAAGCTTACACTCAGGGAAGAGGTGAGGAACCTGCAGGCATTGATAAGAAAAGTACCATATCCCGTATCCTGCGAATTATCAGAACAAAAACCGGGCACGACTTTTCCCAGTATAAAAAGAGTACCATTCACCGGAGAATCGCCCGGCGTATGGCTCTCCATGTGATCGAAGATACGGAAACATATGCCAGATATATGGAAGAACATCCTGAGGAAGTGAAAACCCTTTTTCGCGAACTTCTCATCAATGTGACCAGTTTTTTCCGGGATCCGGAAGCCTTTGAGGCCCTGAAAAACTCTGTTCTTCCTGATATCATCAGAGAAAAGAGGGAATATGAACCAATCCGGGTCTGGGTCCCTGGATGTTCAACCGGAGAAGAAGCATATTCGCTCGCTATCATCATCAGAGAAATTCTGGATGATCAGAGAAAAGACTGTAAAGTCCAGATATACAGTACCGATCTTGCAGAAGATGTAATTGCCATTGCCCGCAAAGGGTTCTACCCCCCAAATATATCTGCTGATATATCAGCTGACCGACTGAAAAAGTTCTTTCTCAGAGAAGAGAACGGATACCAGGTGAAGAAAGAGATCCGGGAGATGATCGTGTATGCCACCCAGAATATTATTAAAGATCCCCCCTTCACCAAACTCGATCTCCTCAGTTGTCGCAATCTGCTTATCTATCTGGAATCTGAACTTCAGTCCAAATTGCTATCCACATTTCATTATGCCCTCAATCCTCAGGGCATACTCTTTCTCTCCTCTTCCGAGTCAATTGGTTCACATACCGATCTCTTCAAAGCCATAAACCGGAGATGGAAGATCTATGAAGCGACAGGGATAAAATTGGGAGTTCCGGCAGTGATGGAGACTCCCCTCTCCTGGAGTGACTCCCATCCTCAGATGCCACAATCTCTTCTCCCTGTCCGCCAGTCCACCGAGTTGAAAACGGTTGACATGATGCGATGGGCATTACTCCGAGCATATACTCCCCCATCGGTGGTCACTGATGAGGAGGGGAATGTATTGTATGTGCATGGAGATACCGGAAAGTTCCTGCGTCCTGCCCAGGGGCAGATGAGTATTTCCGTCATTGATATGGCAAGAGAAGGACTGGATCTGGATCTTCGAACCGCGATATTTACTGCCAAATCTCAAAAAAAGATCGTTCAGGTGAAAAATCTGCAGGTTCGGACCAATGGCGGGTTTGAACCGGTGGATCTTGAGGTCAGACCGATTATCAGTTCAGATCCGTTGCAGGGAGCCCTTATCATCAGTTTCCATCTGGCTGATGCGATTTTTAAGGAATCCGGACAGAAGCAGACTTCCCGAAGAAAACAGAGTAAACCTGGTCGTATTGAAGAACTTGAACAAGAACTCCAGTACCTCAAAGAGAATCTCCAGGCTACGGTTGAAGAGATGCAAGCCGGAACTGAAGAACTGAAGTCAACAAACGAAGAACTTCAGTCAACGAATGAAGAGTTGCAATCAACAAATGAAGAACTGGAGACATCCCGGGAAGAACTTCAATCCGTCAATGAAGAGATGATGACGGTTAATGCGGAACTCCAGTCAAAGATTGGCGAACTCATCGGTATTCAAAACGATATGAGGAATTTCCAGGCCAGTACCGGAATTGGAACCGTATTTCTTGATACTAATCTCCTGATTCGGCAGTTTACTCCGGAAATATTGAAGATATATAAGATTGTCAACTCAGATATCGGCAGACCACTCAACGATATAAAATCCGTGCTCCTCTCTGATGACCTGCTCGACTATGCCAGTGATGTTCTCGCTTCACTCATCCCGAAGGAGAGAGAAGTGCAGACCTTAGACAACCAGTGGTATCTGGTTCGAATCCTCCCATACCGGACACTGGAGAACGTCATCGACGGAGTGGTTATCAGTTTTATTGATATTACCAGTCGAAAGGCAGCAGAAGATGAAGTAATCCGGGCAAGAGAATATGCAGAAAGTATTGTCGATACGGTCCGCGAACCTCTTCTCATCCTGGATCGGGATTTAACCGTAATATCGGCGAGTGGTTCTTTTTATCAGTCTTTTCAGACCACCCAGGCGGAGACTGAAGGAAAGAATATTCTCGAGATAGGAGAGGGCCAATGGAATATCCCCCACCTTATCACCCTTATCCAGACAATTCTTCCGGAGAAGACTTCTTTTAAAGATGTACAAGTGAGCCAGATATTCCCTGATGGCGATGAGAGGATCTTTATCGTGAACGGAAGGGCAATCAGGGAGAAGGATCAGGAATCATATCTGATTCTTCTGGCAATAGAGGAGATATCCAGGAGCCCCGGGCCGGATCTATCGAAAGGATAACCATGGTCAATACACAGAAGGCCGAAGAGAAGTCAAAAAAGAACCAGCTTCTGAGCAAGACAGAGGGACTTTTCTCGCGGCGTTCTGATGTATTCCATGAATTTCAGGGAAAAACTCCGGAGCAGATAGTTCATGAACTTCAGGTATATCAGATAGACCTTGAACTGCAAAACGAGGAGTTACGAAAGGCTCATCAGGATAATACATCCTCACGGGACCGATATCAGGATCAAAATGAGTTCGCTCCAGTACGATACTTCTCCCTGACAAAAGTAGCCGTTATTCCGGGAGTGAACCGAACCGGAGCAGGAATGCCCGGGGGAGAGAAGATGGATCTTCTCCCTCACCGGTTCATGAAAGGTATCGCTGCCTATGATCAGGACAGGTGGTTGACCGATTTTTTCTTCCCTCTCCAAAATAATCCCCGAGGGAAAACCAGTGAAGAGAATATTACCCCCATCGTATCTGCTTATTCAAGCAAGATGACCGATTATGGATCCCCTCCTGTATGGATGATGGAGAAGGATCGCGGTTTGAGATTCTTGTGCGGGCAGGAAAATTCAGGAGAAAACCCGGATGATTCGATGTCACGGGGTATGGTATCGGACCATCCATAGTGTTTGTATTCAGGATAATGTATGAAAAACCCACCCGATTCTGATAAGCAGGATCTCCAGAATTCCCGGATTCGCAAAGTAGCGGAGAATCGTATCGCAGAAACAAAAACTGTTCCTGCAGATTTCTTTGGAAAAACTTCGGAAGAGATCATTCATGAGCTCCGGGTGCATCAGATTGAACTTGAGATCCAGAACGAGGAGCTCAAAAAGACTCAACTGGATCTGGAAGATTCCCGGAACCAGTATATGGATCTCTATGATTTTGCCCCGATAGGATACATCACTCTGACAAAAGAAGCATTAATCGCTGAAGTGAATCTCACCGGAGCGGTAATGCTCGGATCGTTCAGGAACCAATTACTTAAGGCACGGTTTCGGAAATTCATTTCCCCGGGGAACCTGGACATATGGGACAGTTTTTTCCTTACTGTTCTAAAACTCAATAAACAGACGACTGGTGAATTCGATCTCATACGAAAAGATGGAATCGGGTTTTCTGTTCGGATTGACGCCATTCGTGCTGAGAAACCTGATGGTTCGATCCAGGTCAGAATTGCGATGGGTGACGTTACCGGACGGAAAATAATAGAAGAATCCCTGAAAGAGAGCGAAAAAAAATATCGAATGCTCATCGAGACTCTCAATGAAGGAATCTGGGTCATCGATAAGAATTCAGTCACCACTTTTGTAAATCCGAAGATAGGGGAAATTTTCGGATATCCCAGAGAAGAGATGATAGGGAGAAGTCTGTTTTCATTCATACCTGATGATGGAAAACAGATTTGTGAACAGAATCTTGAAAACATTCGTCAGGGGATGAAGAAACATGCGGAGTTTGAATTCCTGAAAATTGACGGTACCGTGATACATACATCCCTTCAAGCAACACCGATTATGAGTGAAGATGGGGAGTTTCTCGGGGTGATTGCCGGTGTCACGGATATTACGGATCGCTTGTATGCACAGAATGCTCTTCATGAGTCAAACCAAAAACTTCGCCTGCTCACCAGTCTCACCCGTCATGACATCCTGAACCAGATTTTTGTAGTCCAGATCCTTCATGATGAAGTTCTCAATACCACTGACCCGGAAAAAATTCATCGGTATTTAACCCTCATTCGCGAAGCAGCTAACCAGATCGAAGCTACCATTGGCTTTACCCGGGATTATGACGATTTTGGGGTGGTTTCCAGTGGTTGGCAACGAATACGACCGATTATTGAGTCTGCGAAATCTGAAATCTCTCTTCAGAAGGTTACCATAGATAACCGAATCTCTGAGGATCTTGAGGTGTATGCAGATCCGATTATCAGAAAAGTCTTCACCACATTGATGGAAAATGCAATTCGTCATGGGAAAGACCTCACAAGAATCGTTTTTTCATCTGCTGAATCCGGAGGGAGTCTCCTCCTCATCTGTGAGGATGACGGATCAGGTATCCCAAAGGAGAAAAAAGATCATATCTTTGAGCACGGATATGGGGACCATACTGGTATCGGACTCTTCATTATCCGGGAAATCCTCACTATCACCAACCTGGCCATTCATGAGTCTGGGGAGGAAGGGAAAGGTTCCCGGTTTGAAATTCTGGTCCCGAACGGTAAATACCGGGGGTTATCCTGATGAATCCTGACAAAACGCCAGTGTCTTCGCATCTCTGACATATCTTCCCTGGTGTATCTTGAAAAAAAAAATACCTCGATCTGATGAACCTGATCAATCCGGCAATCCCATTCAAAGTGATGCGAAAGATCGGCTGGCTGATTCTCCTCCCATCCCGGATGATATGGCAGGAAAAACCCCGGAAGAGATTATTCATGAGCTCCGGGGACATCAGATTGAACTGGAGATCCAGAACGAGGAACTCAAAAAGGCCCAGTTGGATCTTGAAGACTCCAGGAACCGGTATTTGGATCTCTACGATTTCTCACCTGTCGGGTATGTTACGTTAACCAGGCAGGCCACTATCCTGGAGATCAATCTGACCGGAGCAACCATGCTCGGGGTGGTCAGACAACAATTGATTGGTTCCCGGTTTCGCAGGTTTGTTGCACCGGATCATCAGGGACCGTGGGATCGGGTATTTTTCCAGATGCTCAATCACCGGGAGAAGGTCGCTGAAACAATTCAGATTGTCCGTTCAGATGGAACCAGATTCTTCTCCCGGATAGAAGGACTCAAAGGAGAGTCACCGAGTCATCCGGTTCAGGTCAGGCTCGCAATTAGTGATATCTCAGAGCTCTGTAAAGCAATCGAACAATCGGATCTCAATTCAAGACGAATCGGGTCCTTACTTGGTCTCTATCAACAACCGTATCTGAGTGAGGATCAGTTTCTGGAGTATGTTCTTGAGGGATCCCTGAAGATTGCTCAGAGTTCTGTGGGGTTTATCGGTCTTATGAGCGACGATGAACAGATGCTCCACGGGCATGCCTGGTCACGAGAGGTGATGGAGGCATGTGAGGTAAAAACTACTCCGATGCATCTTCCCATTGAGAACGCCGGAGTATGGGCAGATTCGGTAAGACTGAAAAAACCGGTGATTATCAATGACTATATCCCAACCTGTACTGACGGGAAGTTTCTTCCGAAAGGACATATTCCGCTCACCCGGGTGATATCTGTTCCGGTTATGGTCGGAGATCAGGTGGTAGCCGTAATAGCCGGAGCAAACAAGAAAGAACCATACAACGAAGAAGACATACAGTCTCTCGTAACGTTTGCCCATAGTACCTGGGAAATCCTCTATCGACGCAAGATTGAACAGACTATCAGAGTAACCGAACGCCGGTTGTATAAAGCAGAGTATATTGCCAAATTTGGCAATGTAACCTATGATTATCTGCTCGGTACAATTCAGTTTTCTGAAGAGGTGTATCAGATATGTGGCATTGATCGTTCCACCTGGACGGGGAGTATCGGAGATTTTTTCACGTATATTCACCCGGATGACCGGGAACTGGTTCAGGAAACATTCCGGATAATGATTGAGACGGGTGGGAAGGGAGATATCGAACACCGGTTTGTCAGACCTGATGGAGCGGTGAGATGGGTGCATGTCATCATAGAAGCCTTAAGAAATGAAGAAGGCGAGAAAAGAGTCATCGAAGGAATTATTCTGGATATCACGGCACGAAAGCAGGCAGAAGAAGAACGGTTGAAGGCATTTGCCCAGATAACCCATAATCTTGAGGTTCTTGCAATTCTGAATGATGAGATCCGAAATCCTCTCGCGATAATTATGGCAATCTGTGATATTGAGCCGGGGAATTATAATGAAACCATAATCCAGGCAGTCAAAGATATCGATGGGATCATTGATCGGCTGGATCAGGGATGGATTGAATCTGAAAAGGTCCGGTCGTATATGAAGCGTCATTACGAGTATTGAGAGAGAAGGATAATTTCCGGATATTATTGGCTTTCGTTCTCTCCTTTCCTGTCAGACGCCACTGTGCAGGTCACTCTCTTCAAGGCCTGCGTACTTCTCTCCCAGAGGTCCGGGTGTATCCCTTTCAGAGAAGTGATGAGTTCTTCCAGGTGAATGATCCCGGCCTTCTCCTTGTCACAGGTTTTCCCGAACCGGGGAGCACGACAGGTATGACAGATGGAGAGAGCAAACCGGTTCATCATCTCCTGGTCAAATACCTGACCGTTTAACTCCCGGGCTGCAATTTCCGTGGATCCACATGGGGATCTCCGGATCGGCTGACACCAAACGATCCTGTCATCATCCAGGAGGACATGAAAAACCGGCCTGCCAAACACCTTCGCGTACTCATTTATCTGCCAGAACTCTGTGTTTGGCAGGAGGGAACACATCGTCTCCGGCCCGATTACCGCCGGATTATACTCCTGAGCCTGGGCGATGAATCCGGGACCCTGGTTCACTCCGAGTATCACCGGAACTCCTGTCTTGATCAGTTCCATCGCCATATCGGGGTGCCGGAGATAAGAGAGATAGAGATCACAGGGAGGGATTTGGAGATCGATATCATCGATAACGAGGGAGGACGGAAAAGGGAGGAGAACCCACTGGGTAGGAAAGGATCTACGTATCTGTTCATATGCCCTCTCCCCATACTGCCCGTCACTCACGATTCCGATCTTCACGATATCTGGATCTATAGGAGGAGACTAGGGTAATACCTGTTGTTCCCTTTCATGTTCTCGATCCTGCGGGAGAAAAAACTCACCCGTCCGGAAATACCTTCATATGTAAGCAATGAACAGAATTTCTCTATTGAATTCCATGACACATCCCAACCATCTCCTGATAATCTCCCTGTTTCTCTTCGCCCTCTCTGGGATAGGAACTGCTTCTGACCTGAATGATACTCCGGCCGACGTATATGTCCCCGTAAATCTCTCTGAAGTGATCGAGGTACCAGATGTTCAGTCGATACTCGACAATCCGACGCAGTATTTTGGAAAGACCATATCTCTGAAAGCCGTGGTATCAAAGACCTATCCGGGACAGATGGAATTTGGCGTTGCGGATCGGGTCGGATGTTCTCTCTGTAAGGATAAGATTGAGAAAAATTCGATAATCATCTGGTATGCCGGGACAATTCCTAAATATCTTGATATTGTCCGGATAACCGGCAAAGTAATTCAGGAGAAGAACAACGGGTATCATATCAATGCCAGTTTCGTGAGAAGGTAGAGTAAGCGAAATCATTCCCTACGCTCCCTTACTCTCTCACCATCCTCCCGGTAAATACCCTATATGGGAAGTATCCGTTTTTTTGTAACCTCAAAGCAAAAGTATAACCATTATTTCAATAAATACTGAGATAATTCACTAGTGTGAACAATGGAGAACCCTCCCATGTCTGCATTGAAAAAACTCTCATTTCTTGATACCTACCTCACCCTTTGGATATTTCTCGCCATGATTATTGGCATTGCGGTGGGGTATCTGGCACCGGCAGTACCAGCGGTTATCACCAGCCTCTCGATTGGGACAACTTCGATCCCGATTGCCATCGGTCTGATACTCATGATGTATCCACCTCTGGCAAAAGTCAGGTATGAAGAACTGCATCTTGTCTTTCAGGATAGAAAGGTTCTGGGATTTTCCCTGATACAGAACTGGATCATCGGCCCGGTTCTGATGTTTGCCCTCGCTCTCCTGTTCCTTTCGGATCAGCCACTTCTCATGTACGGATTGATCCTGGTAGGAATCGCCCGGTGTATCGCCATGGTCATCGTCTGGAATGACCTTGCCGGAGGTGATGGAGAATACTGTGCTGCCATCGTAGGACTCAATTCTATCTTTCAGGTTCTGTTCTTCTCCCTGTATGCCTGGATATTTATCTCGGTTCTCCCCCCGATCTTTGGTATCACCGGCACTTCTGTGTCGATCACGATGGTTGAGATAGCCATCAGTGTCTTCATCTATCTTGGCATTCCGTTTCTTGCCGGACTGTTCAGCCGGATTATCCTGATAAAAAAGAACGGAAAAAACTGGTATGAGACCGTATTCATCCCGAAAATTTCCCCAATCACCCTGATAGCCCTGCTCTTTACGATCATCGTCATGTTCTCGCTCAAAGGAGAATACATCATCACCGTTCCCTTCGATGTCGTCCGGGTAGCCATCCCGCTGGTCTGTTACTTCCTCATCATGTTTATGGCAACATTCTGGATGAGCTGGAAAGCAGGAGTGGATTATCAGAAATCTGCTACCCTTTCGTTCACCGCAGCATCAAACAACTTTGAACTGGCTATTGCTGTTGCAATTGCGGTATTCGGAATTGCATCCCCGGTGGCATTTGCTACGGTTATCGGTCCCCTGGTAGAGGTCCCGGTCCTTATCAGCCTGGTAAACGTCGCTCTCTACCTGAAAGAAAAGTGGTATGGAAAGGAATCCGAAGGAGAATCCTCCCTTTCCTGATATTTCCGAATATCTATCGGAAATATCAGAGTAACCGTTCATTTTTGATATACTGAGCCACCACTTTTTCCGCAACCTGCCTGGCATAGGCACTAAATCTCTCGTCTGATACTTCATCTATTCCGAACGGAAGCGATTCGTCATAAAGTGTATCGGCAAGAACGACCTCGGGGTTCAGATCCGCAAGAACACCCTGCATCATCCGGGTAGCACATGAGACAAAGCACCCCTCAATGGCAATACATCTCTCAGCCCGCCTGACCAGATTTCTCTGGCCGGTATCCTTCGTAAACGCTCCTCCAAGACATATCCGGACCGTCTCCTCTTTCGCAAGTGTGTGGGTAACCAGGTTTGCTGCCCGCCGGGATACTTCTCCTCGTGCACAGGCACCTTCACAGGAGAGGATAGCAATCTTTGGGGGAGTAGTGCTGTTCTTTTCCGAATACTCTTCACACAGGCCACATGCCCCTTCTATCTTTCGTATCTGAATAGTTTCATAGTCCATTGGCTTCACCCTAATGATATCTACGAAAAAACAGTAAAAGGGATGATCAATACTTCAGTTTTTTATGAAATACAGAGAAATGATTACATATGCCATCTCATGGGAATGTTCAGGTTCCCTTTCCGGATGTGTTCGTATGGTAACTGCCCGGTGTTGTCCTGCTGACTGTGCCCTTCGGGAAGACTGGGAGGATGAACTGAACCAGGTGAAAGCAGCACTGGAAGATGCATCTGTGCAAAGAATGGAGCAGATGATCAAGGCGATCAGTCACCCGCTCAGGCTCAAAATCCTCCTGATGCTCAGTAATCGTGACCAGTGTGTCTGCGAATTTATCTGGATCTTCAAGGAACCCTCCACCCTCATCTCCAACCACCTGAAAATCCTCAAAGACGCCGGGATTATCGAGACCTATTACCGGTCAAATCACAAGATCTACCGGTTCAAAGAAGATGCTGACAGGACGATCATCTCATTCCTCCATCAACAATGGAAGAAGAATACCAAACAACCATAGGTTACTCCATGAGACAAAAAGTGCTCTTTATCTGTACCCACAATGCAGCCCGTTCCCAGATGGCCGAAGGATACCTCAACGCGAAGTACAGCGACCGGTATGAAGGTCTGAGTGCCGGAACCGAGGTAACCCGGGTCCATCCCCTGGCAATTAGGGCGATGGAAGAGATAGGAATCGATATCACTCATCACCGGTCAAAAGCCCTTATCGAGTTTTTTGACATGGATATCGATCTCGTTGTAACGGTCTGTGATAGTGCAAATGCAGCCTGTCCGATGTTTCCCGGAGCGAAAAAGATGATTCATGTCAGTTTTCCCGATCCATCAGGTGCAACCGGGATGCAGGAAGAACAGATGGCAGTCTTCAGGCAGGTAAGAGATGAGATCATCCACTGGATTGATCATCATTTAATGAATGAATGAATCCATTCAAGGCATGGACTGTTTAAATTTTTTCATAGTGGCATGATTTGCCGTATTCAATTCAAATAACCCCATTTCAGATCTATCCATAATACTACAAGTTATTGAGAATATTGCTGACAATTCCTCACAATCAGAATTTTCTGATAATTCTGATAATGTTAAATATTGGGAGGGCATACAATATTCTTAGCAGATATGGCGAAAGGAAAATCTGAAAATACGTGTTCTTCTGACGATAATCAATGTGGATGTGGTCAGAAAGCCGGATGTATCGTTGAGTCAATTCTGACGATAGATGACCGGGGACAGATGGTGCTCCCAAAAGATGTCCGCGAACGGGCAGATATCAAACCTGGAGACAAACTTGCCCTGATCAGCTGGGAAAAAGACGGAAGCATCTGTTGTCTGGCACTGATGAAAACAGAAAATCTGAGTGGGATGGTAAAAGACGTACTGTCTCCCCTGATGAATGATCCCGGAGTGTGAGTCGGTTATGGAATCATCATGTTGCAACTGTTCCTGTGCAGATTCCGGTTCTTCCTGTTCTCAGGAGATACGAGCAGTAAATAGTACCATCACCATCCATAACCGGATAGATCATGTTCTTGCACGGTGCGGATACAACCGCTCCGGCCACCGCGTGACACCGGGTCTGTACCGGCTCGGGAATCCTGATGCAGACTCTCCGGTTTTTGCATCAGCAAACTACACACTCAGTTTTGATGCTCTCCGGTCAAATCTTCCTGAAATCAATGCGTATATTCTCGTCCTGGATACCAAAGGGATCAATGTCTGGTGTGCTGCGGGAAAAGGGACATTCGGCACTGATGAACTGGTCCGCCAGATAACATCCACCGGTCTCTCTGATATGGTCTCTCACCGGAAGGTAATTGTTCCCCAGCTTGGAGCGCCGGGTATCGCTGCCCTTGAGGTCCAGCGTCAGACCGGATTCCGTGTTGAATACGGGCCAGTCAGGGCGAGTGATCTCCCTGAGTTCCTCAAATCCGGAAAAGCAACTCCAGAAATGCGACAAGTGACGTTTCCCCTGTATGATCGGGTTATCCTCGCTCCGGTAGAACTGGGTTTTATTGCAGTGAAAGCCATCATCGTGGCAATCGTCCTCTGGTTTGTTGCAGGATCGATTGCATCCATAGCAGCAGTCACGGCAGTACTAGCAGGAACCGTGCTCTTTCCAGCCCTCCTGCCGTTTCTTCCGACAAAAGATTTCTCAACAAAAGGACTCATTCTTGGAGGTATCGTCGCTATCCCGTTCTCATACACCTACGCTACATCTCCCGGCCTTCCCTTATGGGCAACGGCAGTGGGGATTCTGGTGCCGCTTTTGATCATCCCAGCGGTAGTAGCATTTCTCGGGTTGAACTTCACGGGATCAACCACCTTCACTTCCCGAACCGGAGTGAGGAAAGAGATATTCAGATATGTACCGCTGATGGCCGGTATGGCTGCTATCGGTGGAATAGCGGGAATTGCTCTTGGAGTATGTCGAGTTCTGGGGGTTATCTGATGTTCAATTCGTACCAGGAAAATACGCTTCACTATCACGAAGAGAAATGTGTGAATTGTCACCGCTGCACGGAAGTATGTCCTCACGGGGTGTTTATCGAAGGATCAGGCCACGTTGAGCTCAAACATCCTGCCCGATGTATGGAGTGTGGAGCCTGTGCCCTGAACTGTCCGGTTCAGGCAATTGAAGTTCAGAGCGGAGTTGGATGTGCATGGGCAATGATCGGTGCCGCTCTCAGAGGAAAAGATATGGACAGTGGAGAATGTAGTTGTGGGGGAGATGCCGGTTCCTGTTGTGGAGGAGAACAGGAACACTCATCCAATGGATGTAATACGTGAATATCTCTTCACAAACCCGATTTTACCGAATATCGTATTGCCCATCAACTCAGCAGGATAATCAGTAATCCGTAAACAACCGGATGGTAAAATACAATCCAATCAGGATGAATATCACCGCAACAACTCTTCTGAACCAGACCTCGGCGGCCTGGACCCTGCCGAGAACATTACCACACCGTTTTACTCCGGTTACAAGTAGCACCGAGAAAAGAATCACGGGCAGACCGGTTGCTAATCCAAACGCCAGAGGCACTCCGATGGGATCCTGGACACTCAGAGCCAAAGGCACGAGCATTCCAAAGAACAGAACTGCACTGAACGGGCAGAAACTCAACGCAAAGAGAATACCCAGAAAGAAGCTCCCCAGCAATCCCTGGTCAGACAATCTCTGAGACCATTGATCTTTGAGTTCCTGGAGACCCGCATATTCAAGTCCGAAAGAGAGAGGAATGATCTCCAGCATCAGAACACCACATACCAGGAGAATCGGACCGAGGAGCATATCTCCATATTGCTGCAGAAACAGGGCGATTGACTGGACATTGAGCCCGCATACAACGATGAGGGCAGCAATGGCGACATAGACACATATCCGGCCAAGGCTGTATAACAATCCGACCAGGATCGTATACCGGCTGTCCCCAATCTTGCGGGATACAAACGCGATAGCAGTCACATTGGTTGCCATCGGGCAGGGGCTGATCGCCATCATCAGGCCGATGAAGAACGCCGCGACAAGAGGGATATCACTGGTCCCCATGGCTTCCATGAAACTCATCAGATCGGTCATGAGAGGTTTCCAGCAAGCCGTAGATCGATAACTTCTTTCAGGTAATTCATATATTGCGTCTTATTCCCGGTCATATACCAGACTTTATGATTATTCTCACGGGAGAACGTCGTCGTGTTGTACACTCCAATCATCAATGATGAACCGGTTACCCCATATCGTTGTACCAGATCGGCATTCGCATCATCCTGATAATTGATATGATCAAAGACGAGTCTGCCGCTCCTGAGTTCGCCTGAAAAGAATTTTTTCACCGTCTCTTCTGCATACTGTCCCACCGTAGTACAACTTTGACACCCATTGCTCGGGTGGAAATGATACACCTCGACCTTCTCAACCGGAGTGGAAAACCCGGTGATCTTTGACTGTTCTGCTGGTGTCGTGCATCCGGTAGTCAGGATCACTCCCACAAATATCGCAGAGATCAACAGGAGATACGGTAATCTGAACCGGTATTTATCGAATGGCTTCATTATCCTACCTGCAGGGGGTTGCCCTGAGATCATATCAGGACCTCATGTAAGATGATTATCGCAAAGACCAGCATAATCAGACCAATAATCAGACGGAGCGTCCTTCTCTGATCAAGCCGCCACTCGTTCACCCGCTCAGGAGGAATTCCCCAGTAGATAAGACCGATGATGAGCAGAAGCGGGAATACAAAGGCGATGTTATAGACGAACAGATACCACAGTCCTCCGGCCAGATTCGTCTTCAACGATATCATCGAGATGATTGAGAGGTAGATGCCGCCTGTGCAGGGGAGTTCAAACATCCCGACGAGAATTCCAAGAATAAATGCTGCGGGTATTGATGTTTTTTGAACAAACCTGTTGATTGTGCCTTTTCGTGACTCCGGGATGACAAGACTTGGGCCTTTTCCGGGAAGAATCGCATCCTTGATCATGATGATCGCAAATATCAGGGCGATGATTCCGGCTACCTGGGAAAACCCGCTGACAAGGCCCGTAGTCTGGACTACGGTAAAGATCCCGACTCCGGACAGGAAGTAAAAGATGAAGACCGCGGCTGTGTATACTAACCCTGCCAGGAGAACCCGGCGGCGGTTATTGAGAGAAAGCAGATAGGTCAGGAGAAAGACCAGAACCGCAAAGGCACAGGGATTGATCCCGTCAAGTAGCCCTGCCCCCAGAATCAGCGGCAGCCCGATCTCAAAGGTTCCTCCTGATGATATCCCGGTCAGTCCGGTCAGAAATCCGGAGAGTGAACTGCTCTGGCTCTTTTGAACTGCCAGGATCAACGGTTCGTAGTAGGTTGAGATAGCCCCGGTTCCTTCAAGCACTACCGGTCCGATGAATATCACCGGGTAGGAGAGATATTGCTGGTTGTATGCCTGTTTCGCCTCTTGAAACAGTTCATGGGTTGTGGTGTTATTGAAGAGGTCATAACTGACCGGGTAGGTGCCGGGATGACGTTTTTCCAGTTCCTGCAGATATACAATGGATTCATGACAGGCACTGCAATGCAGATTATAGAAAAATACTGTTGATACCGGCTCTCTGGAAGAAAGAATTTCCCCGATCAACTGGTCAGCCGATGTTCCCTCAGGAACAGAAGATCCGTTCTGCAAAAAGACTTCTGCACTGGCCGGAACCATGACTGCTGCAAGACAGCAGAGAAGAAGCAGGGCCAAAATGCGTGATACGGTCATAGACATATGTCACCAATAACGAAATCAGACGAATTACTCTTCAAATGATCCTGCGAGTCTCTTGTCAAGGATATCTTTGAGATAGGTCATAAAATCGTCCTTATTTGAGACCTTGTACCAGACTTTGATGTTCTCTTCCTTATGAAATCCAGTTGGATCGGTCACCCCGATCATCAGGGATGATCCGGTTACTGCAAACTTTTTGACGAGCTCTGCATTAATGGGGTCCTGAAAGTTGATGTGGCCAAAAACGATCTTTTTGCTTTCTAATTCGGCTGGGTAGGATTTATTTACCAGTTCCTCTGCATATTCCCCGATAGTTGTGCAGGTTCTGCATCCGTTCGTCGGATGGAAGTGGTATATTTCTACCTGCTGGACTGATGAGAGATTACTGGTTGTTTCTGCTGCTGCAGCTCCGGAGATAAGCAGACAAGAGCAGATAATTCCTGATATCAGGATAGTGGCAATAGAGCGGATTACCTTTGAAGAAGTATAAATCATGATTCACCTGACGAAAATAATACAAGACTAGAATGCCGGGCTGATATTGAAGGCAATTCTGGGTTTTTGCGACGCATCCACGACATAACCTTATCGTCCCCTCATTCAATTTATTTTGAAGTAATAAAAAGGTACTGGAGAAAAAAAAGAATATTCAGAGAGAATTTATCGAACGAGGATATTCAATCCGTTTATGCATGGATTCGGAGAAAAATTTGTGATATTATAGCCAGATCTGAATACATCGTTTCCCCATTTGAGTGATTGAGTAGATGAGAAAGATACCATCTTGTTCTTTTTCTATCAATCCGGCAGTTGTGAGGGTTTTCAGATGATATGAGAGTTTGGAGTCGGCAATATCGATCACCTCTTTGATCACACATACACAAAGTGGCTGAACATTGAGGAGATAGAGGATCTGAAGCCGGTATACGTCAGATAACGCGGTGAACACATTCTTTTTTCTCAAAAGTTCATCATCCGGGGGAAGATACTGGGTAAGTCCTTCAATTCCTCCAACCAGATCCAAATTTTCTTCTATCGGTTCGGGTAATCCCATATTTGTAATCCGTTCATTATTTGCTTTTCATGGTATGAAATGCTCCGGTTGATGCATGAGAGAATCCCTGATTCACCAAGAGTGGTATCGGTCTCTTCTCCAGGAATGATTTTCTTCCCATCCGGAGCATGGCTCGTTATTTTCTGCATATTTCTGCATTATCATAACCGGGAATGATGTATGCATTGCAAAAAAGTCTGTATGAAAAATGAACAAATGATCAGGCCTTGATCTCATCTGCGAACCGATCTATCTCATCAAACCTGACCGTTGCCTTGATATCACGAACAATACCGAGATCAGTTGCGATGACGGTCTTTTCATATGCGATCCGGGAACGGTCAAGTTCCCTGCAGGCACACCGGTCCTCGCAGCCGACAATTGCCCAGATGGTATCCCCTGGTGATACCGGGGGAATACGTTTCCCTTTCTCCACTTTCATCCACCGGTACATTCCCGGAGACCGGCGGATCAGTTGCATGGCAGCCTGGGTTGTCAGTTGCCCGACATTACAGACTCCTGAGCAGGTTGCAAGAACAATCTGCCCTGATCTTTGCACTGAAGAAGGTGCGGCTGATTCTGATGTGGTCATGTGTCATCTCCTTTTGTCCGGTTCTGCTGCATCCCATGGCAGCAACACCACCCATCCCGGCACATTATGTGCCGCATTCTTCTCATCATCAGAAAGCATATAATCATCATGATGAGAAAAAGAACGATCATTGCAATCAATCCATAGATCGGGAAAAAGCTTCCAAATAGTACAACCATATACTACAAATCCACATGAAGGGAGATAATCCCAGTGCCAGACTTCAGATTTTTCTGAAATATCATATCATTATCTGGTCTTCTTTATCGGGGTATATGTTGCGTATTGTTAAATAGTATGGCATCCACTTCAATAAATATTGAAATGATTATGTCCATATGTATGCAACCAAAATGAGATGAGAATTGCATGGCCTTGATGATACCGTTTATGCCATCTCTTTGCCGGAGTGGTCATTGCTGTCTTCCGGTATCCTGGAGTGATGAAGAAAATGCGTAGAAACGTGGGTAAAAAATGGGTCGGACTATCCGTTCCTCTTTCAAGATAAGATCGAAAAACTATGGTATTTGAGATAGTACAGACCGCAGCTGACTGGATCGTCTACTCCCTGCTCGGCCTCAGTCCGGACAGTTCGGCCGGAAGCTCGTTGAATTTCTTTATCTACGACACGGTGAAGATCTTCATCCTTCTTCTGGTGATTGTCTATGTCGTAACTTTTCTCCGGTCGTTCTTCTCACCGGAAAAGACGAAGGCATGGCTTGCCGAGCGAAAAGGTTCGACATTTATCGGTCATATCCTGGCCGCCCTGCTTGGGATCATCACCCCGTTCTGTTCCTGTTCTGCAGTCCCCCTCTTCATCGGGTTTGTCGAAGCAGGTATCCCGCTCGGAGTGACGTTCACGTATCTGATCGCCGCTCCGATGGTGAATGAGGTTGCCCTGGTTCTGTTATACGGAATGTTCGGATGGCAGGTTGCCCTTACCTATATCGTATCCGGTGAAGTGATTGCTATCGTTGCAGGACTAATCATCGGCAGAATGAAACTGGAAGGGTATGTAGAGGATTATGTCTATCAGGTCAAGGTGAAACCAGCCCGGACTGCGATGTATGTGCCAACCTATGCTGAACGTCTGCAGGAGGCTTGGATTGAAACGCTTGATATCATCAGGCGAATCTGGATCTACGTCATAATCGGTATTGGAATTGGGGCTCTGATGCATGGCTGGGTACCTGCCGGAGCACTGGCTGAGTATGCAGGAAAAGACAATCCGTTCGCGGTTATTGTAGCAGTGATCATCGGTATTCCTCTGTACAGCAATGCTGCCGGTATCATTCCGCTGGTATCAGAACTAACCCGGCTCGGGGTTGCGATGGGAACTGCCCTTGCATTCATGATGGCAGTGACTGCCCTCTCGATACCTGAAATGATCCTGCTCAGAAAAGTTCTCAAGCCCCGGCTTCTGGCCATCTTCATCGGAGTGGTCGGGTCGGGAATTATCCTTACCGGGTATCTCTTTAACTGGATAATGGGGTAAATGAGATGGGTTACTGGTCAATAGATGAATATTTCTCCTGAACTACACATGAAAAATTACGGTGAAAACATGAAGATTGAAGTACTGGGATCCGGATGTGCAAAATGCAAGCGGATGTATGATAACGTGGCTGAAGCGGTGAAAAAATCCGGTATTGAGGCTGATGTTGTGAAGGTTGAGGAACTGAACGAGATTGTGACCCGTGGCGTTCTGATGACACCCGCATTATTTGTGGATGGTGAGGAACGGGTTGCCGGAAGAGTTCCGACGGTGAATGAACTGATCGAAATTCTCAAGGAGGGATAATAATGGCAGAGCAATCTCCATGCAGTTGTGCAGGCGGAGATAAATCCCGTATCCTCTTCCCCTGCTGCGGTCAGGCAAATACCGGTCAGATATCAAATTCAGTTGCCATTCAGCTTGATGAGGAGGGATATGGGGGATATGCCTGTACTGCATTACTTGCATCGTCTGAAGTACTTGCCACACGGGCACGGGAAGTTGATGAAGTTGTGGCTATTGACGGGTGTGGGATGGCCTGTGCAAAGAAGATTGCAGAGGCAGCAGGAGTTCCGGTTCACCAGCACCTGGTGATCACCGACCTGGGTGTGGAAAAGAAGAGTGGAGATCGAGCATTTACCTCCGGGCAGGTGGAAATGATCGCATCAGCTGCCTGGAAAGGGGAAGGAAAATCCGGTGGTTGTGGCTGCGGTGGAAGGTGTTCCTGTTAGGTCACCATAATTTCCATACTTTTCAACTCCTCATCTCCGTTCATATACCATGATGAAATGGGATTCTCATGTTGTATGTGCATTTTTATTCATTGATGAATCGGGAATCATTCTCCCGGATACCCGCAACCTTTTATTTTGGAACCACCCTCTGGAAAGCATGACATATGTCGATGGATTTGTGATCGTGATTCCGGAAGACAAAATTGAGGAGTACCGCGATATGGCGACAATGGGCAAGAATATCTGGATGAAGCATGGGGCTCAGGCCTTCTTTGAATGTGCAGGAGACGATCTCATGCCGGAGAATATGCCTGGGATGACTTTTTTCCAGATGACCGGGGCAAAAGCAGGGGAGACGGTGCTCTTCTCGTTTATCGTCTTTGAATCCCGAACCCACCGGGATGCCGTGAATGCATTGGTGATGAATGATCCAATGATGAACGATTCTGCATGGAAAGACAAGCCGATGCCTTTTGACGTGAATCGCATGGCCTATGGTGGATTCAAGGTTATCGTCGAAGGAAAATAGGCAGGAGATCTGGCGAAACGGGATATGAGGGTATTCAAAATCTAATTTACAGACATTTCAAGTGAATAAAGGAAAAAAATAGAATGATGATTGTTATCTGGCTCAACTGGTGAGATTTAGATATGCCCTGGCAATAGGACCGGTATAATGGATGATATCACTACTTCCAGAAATCACCACATCTCCGATAAACACCGCAGGATAGTGAATTTTAGTCGTGTTAAACCGACTCTTCTGCTGTGAAAACAGGCCTCTGTTCTCCTCCGGGTAAGCTAGATTATAGTGGGTTATCTGGATATCCGGATTCTTCTTCTCAAATGAACGAAGATACTCAAGAGCCTGCTGACATGACTGGCAGTCATAGTCATAGAAAAACTCCAGAGGACCTTTGTTCATGGTCAGGGAAGCATGGGAAAACAGATCCGGAATCTGATCTTTCTGTACTTCAGTTCCATTTGGAAGGATAACCAGTGCATAGCAGGGATTGATGAAGCATATGAGAAGCAGAAAAGCCAGAGCGATGCAGGAATTTCTTAGTGCCATTCGTATCATGTATGGGCGGTCTTCCATGATGAAACCATACCCAAATCAAGCTATTTTGAATGGGTGTTGCCCTTTGATACCGGAGCCAGATGGAGGATTTTTTTTGTTAACTGATTGTCTGTTTTCCTCCTCCACTCAGAGCATATGGTTCTCATCATCACATTTGCCATAACCCTGGCACTTATCATGCTTGTCAGGATATATTTCCGATCCCTTCTTCTGGTTTGTCCCTCGGACTACCGGTGACGATACAAAAACGTGGGAAAAGCGTATACTCTCCCGATTGCCCTCGCTGGAATCAAAATTTTTATCGTATCAGAAGCAGGAGGGGGGTGAAAAATCAGGATGAAAGTTTTCCATATAATCCGGTAAGGGATGTGGTGTACATTTCCCTGATTGATTCTTCATACTCTGCCATGGGTTTGACCGGGACCAGATCCATCACCTCAGCCGGAGATAGACCTGATTCTTTCATTGTTTTCACTGCCCCTTCCGTCATAGACAGGACGGCCCGGTTTGCTTCATCTGGTGAAAGGCCGAAAGACTCCCCAAGCCGGGCAAGTTCAGCAAGTTGGTACCAGAGATAGGTCGGTCCCATGGCGGTGATGACTGCATAGGCTTCAAGGGTCTCTTCACTCACTTCAGGCATCCTGCCGAGCGGGGACATCAGTTCTGTGAAGATATTTCTGACCTTTTCCGGACAATTGGCATCAAATACTACGGGATTGTACCCTTCATTTACCAGAGATGGGGCATTGGGTATCATCCGGATTACCGGGTTTGTTCCTCCGATGATCTGGGAGATCATCGGGATTTTGATCTTCGGAGCCAGGGAGACGAGAGTGCTCTTTTCCCCGATGATTGGAGCGATTTTTTTGATTGCATCAACGACTGCCGGAGGATGAAGGGCGATCATGATGAAATCAGCCGTGGTGACCGTCTCATCGATTTCCATCTTTGTTTCAATCATGGGAAATGACTGGTTCAGATTTTTCAGGGTATCGGCATTGGTATCTACGATGATGATCCGGTGAGGCAGATGGTTCTTTTTTGCCAGTCCTTCGAGGAGAATCCGGGTAACTCGCCCGGCTCCGATGCAGGAGATTGTGATAGTCATGGATATCTTACCTATGTTTCAAAATAATTTGAACTATTTGGGTATATATGAGGGCGGGATGGAATTCAGATTTTTCTGAGAATGAAGGGTGAAGATCTGATGAATTGATATGCAGATCCAGGAATTGGATCTCAATCCCTCATCCCTCAATCAGGGTAAACCCGGTGTACGTCCTCTCTCTTTAGGTTCAATATCTCTCAGTTCGATGATTTTTCTTTCGCTGTTATCCCTGACTGATATCGGGACTGTTTTTTTAAGCCGGGATTCGAGTTTCGCTACTCTGGCTTCTCATTTATCCCATCTTCCGCAGTCCTTATAAAAAAATATTTTCATAAAAGACTGCGAAATGTGGGAGTACATCAAGAAAAAAAATATTATCTATGTAATACTATCAGATGAGCGTATGGTCGCCATAATCCCATAAATTTCAGATTGCCCCAGGATTTTCCTTAATTACCTATGCCGTTGTATAAAAAAGGGGGGATATCTTCTCAATTTCTTGTAACGGGAATTCATCGAATCTGCCTTTAATTATGCGATAATTTGCTTATAAATAGGGGATTGGTCTCATATCAGGATCTGCAATTATTATGTCATCGGTTATTTTTATGACGCTTATATTAAGGGTATAGGTTTCTTCCTCACCAGTCAGTTTTCCTGGTGATCTTGTCAACACTGCAGAGAATGACTGATTCCCGGATTTAATTGCTCTTACGGTCCAAGTATGAACTCCTCCTGCACCTACTATCCCGTTAGAGGTGTTATCTGCAATATAGTCATCACTCATGATTTCAAGGCCAGAGGAAGTGGTGACCTGCCATGTATACCCGGTTGTCGGGTTCTCCCTGAGAGAGATGGGGACAATCTCATTGAAATATACGACAAGGTTGGTAATACTGACATCAGTTTTTGTGCTAGCTTGAATATTTATCTCCGAGTTGTTTTCAACAGGTAATGAATTTATGGCAGTATCCAAATTTCCTGATACCGTACCCAAAACATTAGGGTCTCCCGATGATCCCGAATCTAATACATTATATGTTTCAGCTGATACTGATGTAACAATGAGGGTCGAGATAAATAGTATCAGGAAAACAATCCAGATCACTTTACAATATTTCTTCTCTTCACTCTTCAGAGATTCTTCTCTCAAAGATAAACCATGCCTTACCATAATTTCCTACTCCTATCCCAAATATGATGAATTATCTCGGAAATTGGATAATAAACACTCATACCAGAGATTACCTGCATGGGGGGTGGAAGTATATACCCCTGATCAGTTTTTGCAAAAATTGAATCAATAGATTTTTTGAAATACCTGAATCCCTATGGGGCTTGGTCCATGATAGGAGAATAAAAAGAGGAAATATCTGAGTTATTTCCGATATTACAAAATACTAACGTATAAACAAAGTACTTTCATCACCATAAGTTGAAGAATAGTAATTGGACCGCATTCCGGCCAATTAACCGGTGGTAGGTACCTCATTATCCTCAGTGAATCGGAGGTTTTTCTCGTTTTTTCGTGACCTCCCTCTGTATCTCAAACCGGATTATTCAATACCTTATCCTGCAAGGATTATTCTCACATGGGTTTTGAAATTCCATCTGTATTCCGTGTTCTACCAAAGAAGGAAAAGATCCTCTCTCTCATCGTTCTCCTTTGTGTCTGGGGAGGCATTGGAATTGCACTTCTTCTCTTTGTACTCGGCATTATTGGTGATCCGGGCCGATTCTATTGGGGATGTATCATCGGGTCTTTTGTGCTGTCATATCTGGCTCTTCAGAAAAAGAAGATGGATCTGGTATCTATGCTGACCCCTGCATACGCGGTGATTATATTTATGGGGCTTGATATCGAACCGAATCTTCAGCTACAAACCCTGTTTGCGACCACGGTGACGGTGCTCGTGATCCGGCTTCACCTGCGATATTCAAACAAATAACTTCAGGAATTTTTCCTGCTTTTTTGGTCCGGAAAAAAAGGGATTGATGGGTATTTAGGAAGATAGTAATTATTCCTGGAACACGTTGTCGTAGATCATATCTGATCCGGTTGCGTCAAGCCGTGCCCGCTCAGCCCGCTCTTCAGCAAGTGCATGAATTGGCGCAGTCATGTTGATACCCGGAGTGTGCTTGAACATCTTCTCGATCTCAACCTGCTGTGCATGCATGTAGAGTGCATTGGGAATGTCTACCGCACACAGTTCCTCGCACTGACCACAGTTGATACATGAGTCAGAGATGTGAGCAAATCTGATGAGGTGGAACATGAAGCCTGGAGGCATATTCTCTTCGGGGATGTACCATGGCTTCTTTGTCGAACACTCAATACAGTAGCAGATTGGACAGTTGTCAATGCACTGATAGCACCGGATGCACCGGGAAGACTCATCCATAATGGTCCTGAGCCGGTCTTTTCCTTGTCCAAGCCCCTCAAAGTCGCGGTGGCGCCACTCGTCTCCGAGTTTGAGCATTGCCTTCTCAACCTTGGCTCTGATATCAATACCCTTTGGATCTGGTGCACAGGTCTCAAGTGCCCCTGCAGACTGTGCTCCGGTGAGGAGGTTTGCACCCTTTTCTGAGCAGATCTCAACGAAGGTTGCCTTTCCAGCCTTGTCACCAAAGACTCCCCAGTTACCGCAGGCAAGATCAGCCTGACGGGGGATCTTCATCTTACAGCGGCGGCAGTTGGACCTGCGACCATATCCTTCCTCTTCGAGCTCTTCGATCTTGAGACCCTTGTGTCCACCCTCGTACTCGATGATGAACTGACCCTTGTCGATCTCTTCCTTGTGAACGATGTCCGGGTCAACCCCGTACTTCTCGGTGATCATCTTCCGGGCTGCTACCGGACTGACCGATCCTCCACAGTTGACACCAATCATCACGATGTTGTCAAGGTTGATCTGGTTCCGCTTTGCCAGTTCATAAAAGGCCATTGCATCGCAACCCTTTACGGTAACGGCTATCTTGCTGTCCTTTGCACCCTTCAGGTATTTCTTGATGATTTTTGGGAGGAGGAGAGTACCGCAGTGGAGGGATCCGGCGGTGGTGAGGACTTCTGCCGGATCGGTGATGACTGCAGGTACTGCATCATACAGATCTTTTCCCTTCTTGATTGCAACGACAGCATCAACTGTCTTGCTCTCCAGTGCATATTTGAGAAGAGCGGTAATTGCGCCACCACATTCTCCTTTCTTCAGGACTTCCGGATCCTTTGCCCATGCATAGACCATGTCGCCTTTTGCTGCCATATTTAAGCCTCCGTATCAACAGCTGCAGTAAGGACCGGTTTTGCTGTTTCCTTGATCAGAACTGCTTCCGGTTTCCCGATCTGCTCAAGCGTGATTCCCTTGTATGCTGCTACCTTGGAAGTGATCTCTGCGAAGACATCCTGAACTGATTTCCATCCAAGATCCTTGCCCATTGCTGCTGCGAGATCAGCGGTGATCTTCCAGTCTGCAAGTGCCATTCCCGGTGCATCGACTGCCTTGGTGACTCTCTGGACACGGCGCTCGGTGTTGGTCTGGGTACCTTCCTTCTCGGCAAGGACTGCAGAGGGAAGAACAACATGAGCGATGTCCATAAGAGCTCCTTCAATGCTGTCCTGCAGAACAATGAACTCCATATTCTTCAGTGCCTCAACCGGCTCTGCACATCCGCACTCACAGAGGCGTGGGCTGTCTCCAACCAAGTAGACTGCTTTGACTTTTCCGCCAAGAACCGCGGGAACACCATTGCCTGCTGCCGGGACTGCTCCCATATCAACAGCTCCCTGTCCATTGTTGCGCTTCCTCAGAACAAGGATACCGTCTGCATTGCCGGTCAGGATTGCAAGGTTTGCAACTGCCCGGGCACCTGCCTCAGACATGACTTCGCTGGAGAACGCAAAGACTGCCTTTCCGCTGGTGATCAGTGCTGCCGCTGCCTTGATTGCGTCATCAGACACTCCGCAGGCATCAGCGGTTGCCGCTGCGACAGCTGCCTTTGCTGCAGCGAATCCTGCATTCTTCTCTGCTGCTTTGTCAAAAGATCCGGACTTGATGATCTCTGCAGCAACTGCATTGACAAATGCGGTCTCACTGCCTTCGGCAAAGGTGATGACCTCATCAGCGAGGTTGCCGGTTGGGTTCACTGCGCCATTTGCGTACAGAACTTTTGCACCAGCCTTGCGTGCTGCGGTTACCTGGCTGATGAGAATCGGGTTCTGAACATAGAGGTCCACTCCGATGAGTGCGACTGCTTTTGCACTGAGCAGTGCATCGATTGAACAGGTCGATGCGTCAAATCCGACCGATCCGGCAAGGCCGGTTCCGATCTTCGGATTGACAATGCTCTGAGTGTTGTCAATATGTGCCGTTGCAAGAACATCCTTTGCGAGTCTGGTGACTGCATAAATGTCTTCGTTCGTGGTTCTTGCTGATGCAATACAGGCAACTTCGTCAGCCTTGTACTCTTTCAGTTTCTTTGCAGCAAATGCAATTGCCTCTTCCCAGCTAGCTTCCTGCAGTTTTCCGTCTTTTCGGATCAGAGGTTTCTGAATTCGTGCCGGGCTGTTTATATACTCTTCACAGAAGCCACCTTTTATGCAAAGGCGTCCTTCATTCACTGGTGACCGGTGGTATGGCTGAGTGCCTGACACTACACCGTCAACGACAGCGAGATTCATTGAACAACCTGTTCCACAGAATGGACAGGTTGTTGAGACGTACGTAAGGTTCATTGGGACCCTCGGTTGCACCTACTAGGTTTTACCAGGTAATATTTGAATATTGAATATTCGATCTCAAATTTTGATTAATAGGAGTGGATGAAACCCCATGTATTCAGGGTTTGGAGTTTTGAAGCGAAATTCGCGATCACACATCAGAAGAATTATCCAATCATGCCGGGAATTTTATAGATACTCTGGAGTTGTATGAAACGTTCTCCCCTCATCCCCCCGGTCATCGCAGATTGTGTTTCTCTTGCCTTATCCGGAGTTGCAGATATCCAGTTTCTGGATGCATCTGTTTGTCCGGAGTGTGCGGGGCTCCTGATGTCTCATGATCTGAAAAAGAGACGTTTCTCCACGTTACTGACGGAAAATGGTCCAAACCATATTTATGTATATATTAAGCGGTACTATTGCCGGGATTGTGGGCACCTCTGTTATGCTGATGCACCCTTTTATCTCAACAGCAGGTTCGGAGCTCCGGTAGTAGATCTCTGCCTGACTCTCTGCAGGGATCACTCATACTCCCAGACCTCCACTATCCTCCAGGATCTCGGCATCATTGTGGATCGGGGCACCGTCAGAAAAATGGCTCTCGCTTTTTCCCATCAGATACCGGTTGTGGATCTCTATGGTATCATGCTTCCCCAGTCGATCCTTGCATTATCAGCATTGGTGATGCAGCCGATGCCAAGTGGGGCTCTAACAGGCGCAGAAGTACTGAAAGCCTGTGGATTTCCCATAAATATTTGAAGGGACGGCATTTTTTCTTCGAATCCATAAAGAAACCATTATTGGGATATCGGGTGACCTCAGATCAGAGGATCCGTAATGGAACTGAACGGTGTAACTATTGACAACACGTTTGCAGAGGGATTTCCAATCTGGATGTCCCGTGTAATCATCACTGGTGTAACCCGCGAATACGCAATGAAGGCTGCTGTAGAGGCAACCGGGTTTGCAACATCAGCAATTGGCTGTCCCTGTGAAGCAGGTATTGAAGGGTACCTCTCCGGAGATGAGACCCCTGACGGACGCCCGGGCGTATCCATTCTGATCTGCGCTTCCAAGAAGAAGCTCCCCGAGCAGGTTATGGAGCGTATCGCCGAGTGTGTCCTGACCGCAGCAACGACCTCAGTCTTTAATGGTCTCCCAGATGTAGAAGAGAAGTTTGACATCAAGATTCACTTCTTTGGTGACAAGTTCGAGTCCAAGGTTGAGATCGGCGGGCGTGCATGCTGGAAGATCCCAATCATGGAAGGAGACTATGTGGGTGAGGAAGTCTTTGGGATGGTAAAGGGTGTTGCAGGTGGCAACTTCTTTGTCATGGCAGAGAACCAGATGGCAGCTCTCATGGGTGCACAGGCAGCTTCTGATGCAATCCTTGAAGTCAAGGGAACTATCACCAGCTTCCCAGGCGGCATTGTTGCATCCGGATCCAAGGTCGGATCAAAGAACTACAAGTTCCCGATCCCGGCAACCACGAACGAGCAGTACTGCCCAAGCATCAGAGACCAGGTCCCAGACACCAAAGTTCCTGAAGGCGTCAAGTCCATCTACGAGCTTGTTATCAACGGAGTCAGTGAAGACGCAGTCAAGCAGGCAATGGCAGCTGGTATCAAAGCGGCAGTCAAAGTGCCCGGTGTGACCTTTATTAGTGCAGGGAACTATGAAGGCAAGCTCGGACCTTTCCAGCTGAAACTTCACGAAATTCTCTAAACTGCATACCCGATAATACATCTTTTTTTTGATTTTGTTTCCTTAATTTACCTTCAATCGGAAATCTGTATTAATAATCCTGGTTTTAGACCCCTTCGGCCTCATGAGAATTACTCAAAAGGATTAAAGATTCTGCGAGCAAACAAAATCTTGTTGAAAGCAGTCAGGGATCAGCATACCTGATCCTGTTGGCCGTTTGAAACTGTCATTTCGAGGAGGACTTCTCATGAAGCAAGAAGATTATAAGAAAATTTTACTCAATGCTATCGACAAGGAAGTTGAAGCATATGCCTTTTATCAGGCAATTTCTGAGAAAGTGAATGACAGTTCCCTGAAATCCCTTTTCAAGGAATTGGCAGAACAGGAAACCTATCACCGCAAGACTCTTCTTGAATACCTTACCGGTGGAAAGAAAGAGCTCAAGTTTGATGAAGTGAAGGACTATCATCTTTCAGACATGATTGAAAAGCCCGGCCCATCTTCAGATATGAAACCCCTTGACGGTTTGAAACTGGCCATCAAGAAGGAAGAGGAAGCCAAAGAGATGTACGAAAAGCTGGCAGAAGCATCTTCTGATGCAGACCAGAAGAAGATCTTTGAGGAACTTGCCAAGATGGAACTCGGACACAAGGCAAGACTTGAAGACATCTACACCAATGCCGCATTTGCTGAGGCTTGGTAATCTTTCCTTTTTTCTCGTATCTGCATCAGCGGGTTCCGAGCGATCACCTTTTGTATCAGTCTGACCGGCGACTATCAGGTCTTTTGGCATCTCGTGAGCATCGTCAGGTGTTCTGTTTTCCTCAGCTCTTCCAGATGCGTACCGGTGATACTATGGGATAGGAGTTACGATAGTATGTGGGGGTTGTGTGAGAATGAAGGCGGCGAAGTCTTCAGTCTGGGATCTGTTCAACGGAGCGAAGCAGTATGTGGTGCCGCTTTTTCAGCGGCCATATGTATGGTCAAGACCGCAGTGGGAACAACTCTGGTCTGATATCACTGAACAATACCTGCTGAAAGAGGGACAACAGCGCGAAAAGATACCTGACAGGTTTCTTGGATCCATTGTGGTTGTCAGGGAATATGAGAAGAATCTTGACAAATATACGATCATCGATGGTCAGCAACGGGTTACCACAATCAGTATTATTTTAGCGGTTCTTCGTGCCTTTGCAAAAGAACGGGGCATTCATGAATTATATGAACAGGTCTCCGATTTTCTGAAAAACAGCCCGAGGAGTGGCGAAGGTCAGTATGTGGTCATTCCTACCCGGGTAGACAAACCCTCTCTCTACCATATTTTTGATGAGGATTATTCCTTTGAACATGATTCGCGTATCGTAGAATGCTTTGACTTTTTCTGGCGCCGGATTGATGAGTCCAAACAACTTGATATTACGACGATACAGCAGGTGATCACCGAAGATCTCTGTGTCGTATATATTGAACTGGATCAGGGAGAAAATCCCAACCAGGTTTTTGAAGCTCTCAATTATCGTGGTGTTCCGTTGGAAGAGTCTGATCTCATCAGAAATTTTTTCTTTGCAAGTCTTGAATCTCCAGACATTGCCGAGACCCAATATGACAAATGCTGGAAACCCATGGAGGACCGGTTTGCAAATCGCCAGGAATTGATCTCACGATTCCTTCGATATTTCTGTATGCGAAATGGGGATCCCATCCGGGTGGGCGAGATCTTTGAGAATATTCGAAAGAAGTATCTCGGTGTCAATCCGGATGAGATACGCCAGCTCCTTAAGGATATTGATCGATACTCTGATTATTATCTCTGTCTTATTCAGCCGGAGATCCTGCCTGAAGAGAAGGTGATATCTGAAGAGGTCCGACGTCACCTCACCCGTATTCATCTCCTTGGCGCTGATGTGGCATCGCCATTTCTGATGAACTGTCTCTCCTGGAATGACGGTCTCCGAAATACCTCCAAAGTACTCTCTGATGAAGATCTGGGAAAAGTCCTCCATCATATTGAGACCTATCTCATCAGGCGTGCGGTGTGTCACCGGCCTGAAACCGGTTATGAAGAAGTTTTTATCGATCTCTGCCGGAGTATTCATCCTGAAAGCGGCTCTGTCCCGGATCAGGTAGCAACCCGGCTCATTTCTTTGGCTGAACCCCACCGGATGCCCGACGACGGGGAGTTTGACGATCATCTCCGCTATAGTGATCTCTACCAGCCTGAAGGGGAGAATACGGTTGCCTGGGTTGTAATGACTGCTCTTGAGACCTACTTCTCAGCTCTTACTCCGGTCGGAGATACTCTGGAAGGTCTGGATCTCTTTGATGACGGACCAAAAGAGCAGATGATTGACCATATCATGCCGTCTGTTATGACTCCCTGGTGGAAGGAGCATCTTGGCGCTGAGTGGCAGGCGGTACATCAGGATTATCTGCACCGGATAGGGAATCTCACCCTGACGATGGAAAACCCGGCTATTCTGAATGCAGATTTTGATACCAAAAAGGCCTGGTACGCTCTGGATAATCATCTGCTCAACTCCTCAATGAAGAGCATACGGTTGTGGCGCCGGTTTCAGATCGATCAGCGTTCTGGGGTACTTGCTGCATTCTGCCGGAAGATCTGGCCATATGAGGTTCCTGCATCTGTTCAGGAGCCGCCAAAAGATCTGGTAGCTCCGGGAATGCGGTATGGGGATATTCCCAAATCGGCAAAACCGGTAAAAGTCATCATTCTTGGCACTGAGTATCCGGTAAAATACTGGTACCAGGTACTTGAGGCTACGGTTCATGCATTATACGATGCAGAGCCCCAGAAATTTGAGAGAATTGTCCGCGAATGGCCCGGATATTTTTCTACCGATGAATCGGCATACAAATCCGTTGTCGGGCCATATACCTTCAAATCCCGATTTGGAAGGTATCAAATCCGGGATATGTGTATCATTATGATGCGGCTGATTGGTCTGAGTGAAGAAGCATGGGTTCTTGAAGTTCAGTAGGGGTGGTGCAGGGGGGGATACCTTATATGGTTTGTCGCCGAAAATTCTGGTAACGAAATTTCCGGTGATAACATGTGTACTCCTGATCTGGGATCTGAAACTCTTGAAAATCCCTATACAATTCAATATCCCTGGATTGCCTCTGTCACATCCGCGGATGGTTCCCTGGTTGAACTCATCGAGTCGTTTGACTGCGTCGGCGGTGCCATGTGGGTCAGGAAACACTATGCACAAAGCCCCCTCGTCACCTCGGTGCGAACTGTCGGTTCGATGAACCGGTATCTTCTCCGCTCCGGAATTGTCGATCTCAACCTGGAAGGTTCACGCTTTCCTGCAGGAATATCTGCAGTGAAGGTGAACGACGAAACGGTTGGTATATCGTATATCGGGATGGGTGGTGGCGGGGTTGGAGCAACTATCTGCCGGGCAACTGCTTCGGGTGTTCTCTCTTCTGAATATGATGAATCCGGGGGAGGAAAGGTTGCCGGCTCAACCATAACTCTCCCCCGTCTCCAGCGGGTTCTCATCGGGGTTGATGATACGGACACGCCAGAGCAGGGAGCAACCTGGACGTTAGTACATAATATTGCAAAAGCCGTAAGTGGCACCTCTCAGACACCCGAGCACCGGTATCTTTCCCATACGATTGTGCAGCTCTTTCCGGTTGTGTTCAGGACAAAAAATTGTGTAGGGGTGGTTGCAGAGTTTGCCACACGAAATCCTTCCGCTCTTATTTCCCGGTTCCGGGATCTTCTGGTGAAGTACACCCTTTCTGATGAAACCGGGATGGCTGTGTTTACGGGTTTCTCACCTGATCGACTTCGTCCATTTGCGGAAAAAGTGAAACGAGGTCAGGTAGAGCCGGGAGAGGCTGCACTTCTGGCTGATGATCATCTTCAGATTATTCTCGGGGGAAGAGGTATTACGGGCGCTGTTGCTGCCATACCCTTCTACACCGAATATGATGAGGCTTTGGCACTCTATGGACCCTGAAGCCTGGCAAAAACTCAAGGCACATCTTCTGGCAACAGGATCGGCTGTCCTCACCGGAACAGATCTGGAGAAGTATCGAACCGTATCCAGTGCTGGTCCGGGCGCCGGTGGCAGGGGATCGGTATTCTTTGCAGTGGATGATCACCGGGTCAGGCTCTCTCTGGCAGAATCATCTCCGGTGACTATTCAGCATCTGGGAGAAGGAAGAGCTGTCCTGCATTTTGATGGGGAGGAGTATCCGGGGGTTTTGCAGCGACCTGCTCTCCACTGTCCCGGGCAGGCATATATCACGATATCTGCCTCCTGTATCTTCTCCTGTCGCTATTGCAATGTTCCCCGGCTTCAGGGACATCGCAAGACTCCCGAAGAGATAGAACGGCTGGTTGAATCGGTATCGGGGGAGATTGATGCGATATCCCTGACTTCCGGGGTTTTTGAAAGTATTGAGGAAGAAGAGGCGTACACCCTAGAGATCGTCAGGCGCCTGAAACGGTTTCACATCCCTATCGGGGTTTCCATCTATCCTACGCTACAGACTCCGGGCCTGCTCAGAAAAGCCGGAGTGGTTGAGGTGAAATTTAATGTGGAAGCGGCGACTCCGGCCCTGTTTACGGAGATGTGCCCCGGTCTTGTGATCGGTTCACTCCGGGAGATTCTCCGGGAATCAGTCCGGCTTTTTGGGAGAGGACATGTCTTTTCCAATGTCATTCTGGGTCTGGGGGAGACTGATGAAGAGATGAAAGAGTGCCTCATCTCTCTTTGCCAGGACGGGGTTATCCCGGTGGTCAGGCCTCTCAATCCGACTGCTGATCTCTCTTCCTACCCTCGTCCGGATGCCGGGAGAATCGAAAAAACCTTCCGGGTTTTAGAGCAGGCATTAAAAGACGCAGATCTCAACCCTGCAATGGCACTGACGATGTGTCCTGCCTGCATGGGATGTGACATGATTCCGGGGAGGGAATGATGTCAGAGGCTCATTCTTCAGGTTACGAACTGGCATCTGCACTAACGGCATGCACTGACCGGATCTATGCAGTTCCCGGGTATCCGGTGACGGATCTGGTATCCATGACCCGGGCGATGCTTGTTATCAACGAGAAAGTAGCCCTGGAATTTGCTTTAGGTGACTCTTTGGCAGGAAGACGGGCATGTGTCATCGTAAAACATGTCGGTATGAATGCTCTTTTAGATCCCCTGGTCCATGCAACATTTCAGGGAATCCGTGCCGGGGTAGTGATTCTCTGTGGAGACGATCCCACGGCAAAAAATACCATGACGGTTCAGGACTCCCGGTGCTTTGGTCCGGTTGCCCAGATACCGGTTTTGAATAATCCCTCGCCATCTGATATCTCTAAAGCGTTTGACATATCAGAGAAGTATTCCCGGGTTACCCTAATCCGCCTGACTCCGGATCATCTGAATTTTCAAAAGGATGAGGTGGGGGTGAGTGCTGGTGCATGCACGTGCAAAACCTCAGTTTCTCCTGGCTCTCTGGCAGATCCGGACCTTACCATGTATGGTCGGGCTGCTCTGGCTGGAGCCGGTTCAGACCGGTTGGCTGCAGAGGGCCTCTCTCCGGCTCCCTATCCTTCTATTCCGGTAGCGGACTCGCCACTTCGAAGAAGTGAACGCGGGTATGCCCTCTCCCTCTGCCATGCATGTCCGTTCCGGGCCTTGTATGAGAAAATGCAGATCCGGGGGATTTGTGCAATCTGTGATACCGGGTGTAGTCTGATTGCAATGAATCCCCCGTTCTCTTTTGGAATTGCCAGTTACGGGATGGGCTCTGCAATTGGTGTTGCCGCTCAATCCGGGAATGTGGCACTCATTGGTGACTATGCGTTGCTGCACACCGGATTGCAGAGTTTGATCGAAGTGTACCGGCAGCAGATTCCTCTGCTTACGATCGTGATGGTAAACCGGTGCATGGGAATGACAGGTGGTCAGCCCACTGGAGATCCGCTTCCCTATCTTGGATTTGCAAATCCTGATGTCTGTGATATGAAGGATCTTGAGCGGCTTGACCAGTTACTTGCTCAACCGAATCTGCCCCGGACGGTCCTCGTCTATGGCAGGTGTCCTGAGGTGATTACACATGAAACCGTGGCATGTTGAAATCTGTGATGTAACGCTCCGTGACGGAGAACAGACTCCGGGTGTATCCTTCACCCTTGAAGAGAAACAGGATATTGCGCAGCGTCTCGATTCTATCGGGGTTGAAGTCATCGAGGCAGGATTCCCGATTGTATCTCTCCATGAAAAAGAGATCATCCGGTCTATCTCCCGTATGGGGCTGGATGCAAAGATCTGCGGATTATCGAGGGCCTGCCGGGAAGATATTGATGCGGCACTGGATGCGGAGGTAGACATGATCGGCCTCTTTGTCGCAACCTCTGATCTTCATATCAGGCACAAATACAAAAAACCCCGTGAAGAGGTCATTGCAAGTGCCCTTGCCCAGTGTGATTACGCCATCGATCACGGGCTTATCGTCAGGTTTGGTGCAGAGGATGCATCCCGGACAGATCTTGAGGTGTTAATCGATGTGTATCGTCAGGCAGCGGAGCATAAAGCAAGTTATGTGACCTATGCTGATACCACCGGCCGCCTCACTCCGCTTGAAACTGCGACAATTATGAAAGAACTCGTCCCCCGGGTTCCGATTCCAATTGCAATGCACAGTCACAATGATCTTGGATGTGCGACAGCCAATACCATTATCGCTGCCGAACTTGGAGCATATCAGCTCCATACCACGGTGAACGGGCTTGGAGAGCGGGCCGGGAATGCCCGGCTTGAAGAGGTTCTGGTTGCCCTCGTGCTGAAAGGAGGAATTGACCGGTATGATCTGACTCATATTCCTCAATTATCCGCACGGGTGCAGGAGTACACCGACATATTTATGCCGGCAACGAAGCCGATTGTCGGCTCAAACGCCTTCGCTCATGAGAGTGGTATTCATATTGCGGCAATTCTGGAAAATCCTGAAACCTATGAGTATGTTCCTCCCCAGCTGCTTGGTCTGGACCGGCAGTTTATTCTGGGCAAACATACGGGAAAACGTGCATTAACACATATTCTCACGACATTCGGGTATCATCTCACCGATGAACAGATTGTCCAGGCTCTTGAGGATATCAAAGAGCAGAGCGAAGGAAAATGCACTATCACCCCACAGGTGCTGCGAACGATCATTCAGAACATAACCGGAGAGGAGATTATCAATGGCAACATTATCAGAGAGAATACTCGGTGCGCCGGCCGGCAGTTATTGTGACCGGAAGGTAGATCGGGCGTTCTGTCATGACGGGACAGGAATCCAGGCAAAGGTCATGTACGATGAGATGGGATCTCCGGGGATTGCAGACCCGGGGGCCTGTTATGTGATTTATGATCATATTGCTCCGGCAAACACCTCACAAACTGCAGACCTCCACCGGGAGCTTCGAAATTTTGCAACCCGTTCGGGGATGCATTTCTCCGATGTCGGTGGCGGTATCTGTCATCAATATATGGCTGAAGGACGGGTTCTCCCGGGAGAAGTTGTGATCGGAGCAGATTCGCACTCCTGTACCCTTGGAGCTTTTGGCGCATTTGCAACCGGAGTTGGGGCAAGTGACATGGCGGGAATATGGGTTTCCGGAGAGACCTGGCTTCGGGTTCCGGATTCTATCGGGCTCTCCCTATCCGGTTCTCTCTCTCCGGGTGTTGAATACAAAGATGCAGCTCTCGCCTACATTGCCGCACTGGGGATGGATGGGGCAACCTATCAGACATTAGAGTTTGTGGGGCCTGCTGCCGGTGATGTGGTAATGGAAGGCAGGCTTACTCTGAGCAACATGGCGGTAGAAGCCGGTGCAAAGGCCGGTTTGTGGTATGCTGATGCCAAGTGCAGGGATTATCTTGCTTCCTACGGGGTGAACGTAAAGGAGCAGGCACCTGATACAGATATTGCGTATATCTCTGAATTGGATCTCGATCTCTCAGATCTGGAGCCTCTTCTTGCGGTTCCTCACCGGGTAGATACCGTGAAACCGGTATCAGATCTGGTGGGAACTTCTCTGGATCAGGTGTTCATTGGAACCTGTACGAATGGACGATTTGAAGATCTTGCACGGGCTGCGGCGATTATGAAAGGGAAAACGGTAACGGTCAGAACCGTTGTCGTGCCGGCATCCCGGGCTGATTATCAGAAATCCAGTGAATCTGGAGTTCTCTCTACCCTCATCGAAGCTGGATGTATTATCTGCCCGCCAGGCTGTGGTCCCTGTCTTGGAGCACATATGGGTGTTCTTGGAGATGGCGAAGTGGGACTCTCCACCGCGAACCGGAATTTTAAAAACCGGATGGGGGTTGGAGCTTCGTATTATCTCTCTTCACCATCAACCGCTGCAGCAAGTGCCATTGTTGGAGAAATTGCCGATCCCAGGGAGGTATTATGACTGTCTCTGCCGGGACCGGCCCTGCTGTATGCATTGGTGAGGATATTGATACCGATCTGGTGATCGCTGGCCGATATCTTCGGACAAAAGATCGGAAGGTCTGGGCTGAACATGTTTTTGAAGACCTGGATCCCACACTCGCCCCCCGGCTGAAGGGAGCAGTACTGGTAGCAGGGAAGAATATGGGATGTGGTTCATCCCGGGAACAGGCGGTAATGGCGTTACGGGAAGCCGGGGTCCTTGCAGTTGTTGCCCCTTCCTTTGCCCGGATATTCTTTCGGAACTGTATCAATGTAGGTCTTCCCGCCCTTGAATGCGAAGATATTGTCTGCACGGATGGAGAGCAGGTCTCGTATAACTGCACAACCGGAGAAATCACGGTTGGAGAGCGGACCTTTGTGTCACGTCCGCTATCGCCCCGGATGCAGGAGATTCTTGGGTCTGGTGGGCTGGTTGCGTACTGGAAAGGGAGATTGAACAGATGATCTTTCCTGCCCACTGCAAATGCGTCGGATATGCAGGAGACAAACCCGTTGGCGATCAGGTATACTTCCTCTCAGAATATCTGATCCATGAAGTTCCCGGTGGGCATGAAATACTGGAAGTGAAGGTCGGTGAGGGAGCCGGTATGATGCGTCCTGTCAGGTCCATCCGGACCATTGTGGAGATTGATGATATCTGTCACTATCCGGATCGGGTTATCCTGCATAACAAAGGCGATCTGATTCGCCGTGCTGCCGAAACCGGAAAGCGATGTACCATTTTTACCGGGATTGACGAACACATGACGTTTGTCTGTGATCCGGATCTCTCTGCAATTCAAACGGTCCATGTGTATGATGTGATCCCGCCCCGGGCTCATCTTGCAGAGACGCTGAAATCCCTGGAGGAAACCGGGTTGTTTGGGGAGCTTGCCATCAGGTTTGAATACCACATTCGCGATATCAGGGAGACCGGGGCTGATGTGTTCCCTTGTCGTGCGGGAGGGTTTTCGCGAACGATTGATACCCATCCTCTCCTGGGAAATGAGCAGGTAGCAGGATGTCTTACGGCTCGTCAGGTTCTTGCTGAGTGTTATGGAAAGGAATTCTCAATAATTGACATATGTCCTGCAAATGCTGCCTCTGAAGGTCCGTTTATTGCCCGGTGTTGCCGGGCAGAGCGTGCAGGGCTGCAGGAGATCAACGGATGTCAGGGGGTCGTGGTTCACTGGGGCTCTTCACCCAGACAGATTGCTGACGCAGTGTTTGAACTGGCTAATCAGTGGAGAAATGCATGAAAGTAGTAGTAGCACCCGGTGACGGGATTGGTCCGGAGGTTATCGCTCCGGCACTTGATGTGTTGCAGGTTTTTCATCCGGAATGGGAGTATAATCAGGTATACCTGGGATATGAATGCTGGAAGAGAACCGGGGATCCCCTCTCTCAGGCCACCCGGGCAGCACTTCGTGATGCCAACCTCATCCTTTTTGGTGCAATAACCACGCCGCCTGATCCTGAATACCACAGTGTCATCCTTACTATCAGAAAAGAACTGGATCTGTATGCAAATCTCAGGCCGGTGGTCGGATCCGGGTTTGATATCCTGATTGTCCGGGAAAATACGGAAGGTCTGTACTCCGGGATTGAATGGCAGGAAAAGGATCGTGCATGCACGCTTCGCGTCGTATCTGAAGCAGGTTCCCGGAGAATTGCCCGGTTTGCCAGTTCATGTGCACGGAGAAGAAGACGCCATCTGACCATTGGGAATAAGGCAAATATTCTCAAATCTGATATTTTCTTCCAGCAGATTTGTATGGAAGAAGCAGAAAAAGCCGGGGTATCAACGGACAAAAAGTATATTGATGCTCTGGTTCTTGATGTCCTTCAGCATCCGGAGCGGTACGATGTCATTGTCACGACAAACATCTTTGGCGACATTCTCTCTGATGCTGCAGCGTATCTTGAAGGAGGGCTTGGAATGCTGCCAAGTGCCAATATCGGCGTCAAACATGCTTTGTTTGAACCGGTTCACGGGAGTGCCCCGGATATTGCCGGGAAAGGGATTGCAAATCCTATTGCTGCTATCCGGTGCATTGCTCTGCTCTTAAAATATGTACAGGAGCGGGATCATGCAAAGATGGTGGAAGCAGCGATTCAGAATGTGATCAAACGTGGAATCAAGACTCCTGACATCGGGGGTAAATCCAAAACCCATGAGGTGGGGGAAGCGATTGTGAAAGAACTTAAAACGATCCTTTCCAGCCAGTCATCCTCGGATATCTAAATCCTTCTTCTTTCGATCAAAAAAAGTATGTGTGTATTGCTTCTGTTCAGATGAAAGATCCTGAACTTTGCTGAGCATCAGTATCAGGAACGGTCTGATTGATCTCAGCGAAGAGTCTGATGAACCGGGAAACGGTCTCTTCATCGACCATGCCGGGAGCTTCGCATATCCGGTCGGAAAGGACCTCTGCGACACGCCACCGCTCAAATCTCTCTCCCTGACGCCTTTCTACCGCCTCACTGACCGCATGAATAATGCCTCGTTCTTCTCCCCGTTCAGCAGGGTTACTTCCCGGTAATGGAGTGATCACAATATTCGGGTAGACATCTTTTACGCATCTGATGAAGAAATCAGGAGTTACCAGATCCTCTATAGTGGATCCTGCATGACCAGTTATCTGGCTGTAAAGGAGGAGACCACAGTCCTTTCCGGTAGTCCGCTCTTTGAGTTGTGTTACCATCTCAACCGGAACATCATGACCGGATATTAGAACAGCTGCTGGTGACTGACGGGCACGGATAAGGGTTGCCAGGGGGAGCATATTTGCTGTTCCTCCAGCAGGGGTGATGGTAATCCCCGGATCCATCCCATTTTTCCCGATTTTTTCCACGGCATAATTCATCGCCTGCAGTAACCAGAGATCCACCATATCCTCGACAAGCAGTTGTCTGCCTGAGATCAGGGTGCGTGAGGAGATCCGGTACGCAAGTGCTGCTTCAAGAGGGAAGAGAGAGTCGGTGTCTTTTGGCCATTCGGTAGCGGAAACCCGTGTGGTTCCATCTCCACTTTCATGCACCATTCGCACCCGGTCCAGATGATCGATATCAATCATGAACGGGGAATGGGTGGAGTACATGATCTGGTTTCCTTCAGACAACCGGGAGAAGAACTTTACCGAGTGCTGTTGGGCGGTTGCGTGAAGCTGAAGACCCGGTTCATCCAGAAGGAGAATGCTATCCTGATATGCGTCCCCTGATTCAACCAGGAATACAAGATAGAACGAAAAGAAATACTGGAGGCCGGCACTTCGCTGTTCCAGTTCTATTTCTGACGGATCCACGTCATCGGAGACCCAGACCCGGAAATAATCGCCATCGATATCATATCTGAACCGGAGTTTCCGCTGCCCCCACCAGTCCTCAAATCTGCGGCTCATCTGGTTAGATGCAGTTGACAATAGAATTGAACGCTCATCCACCTGCCTGCGGATCATGGGATTTTCGTCGGTTGCGTTTTTATGGGTGCCGAGTTTGTCCAGAATATCCAGATCCAGGTTTACATGCCGGAACAGGCAGTGAGTTGCCCGCAGTCCGGGACTATCCGGGTGACTTTTGAGCGTTGCGATGAAGGTGGGGATGTGAATGGCACTCTCAATGACATTGTACTGGTCAAAGTACACAAATTTCGGGAGATGATCAATGATATACCGGTTTGCCGCCATCAGGCTCTCATATACTTCGATCTGCCTCACGAGGCTGTACATCGGCTCACAAATCGGGTTCACGAGTTCAAGCTGCCATTGTTCGTTCCCCCGGCTCTTGATCATATTGATCAGATCGGTGATCTGTCGTTTCTGAACCTGTCCCCCTTCGGGAATTGCTTCTTTCTGTTCCTCAAGGATGGAGAGCAGTTCACTCTTAATTCTCCCAAGGGATTCTCCATGTCCTTCAGGGGCGATGAGATTTCTGATCTGCTCAATTGCCACATCCATCACATACAAGAGGTCTTTTGGAGTGACAAGTTCCACCCCGATGTCAGGATGGTAGGTGATACTGTATTTTCCGGTATAGTGCCGGGTCACTTCAACATTCTCGACATCGCGGCAGAGATCTGATAGTCTTCGAAGTTCTTCCTGCTCCCGGGGTAATAACGTAAACCGCCCTGAAGCTACCGGCCAGTCGGTCCTGGTAATCTCTCCGGCATACCGCTGCCGGGGAAATTCTTTCAGACCATCATATCCTTCCCCGTCTGAAGGGTTGAGTTTGGACAATGCCCGAAAAATAGCTGACTTTCCGGATTCGTTCTTTCCAACGAAGATTGTCAGGTTTCCGACCGGGATCCAGCCCGTGTCATTAATAATTTTATAGTTCTGGACCCTGAACTCGGTAAGCTGCATACCTGATCTGTTATCTTGAATAATAAAGGATTTATGTTCAGATCCCGGTATGATCAGCAGAGAGATGGCTTTTCATCCCTCCCTCTTCTACATGTTGAGCAGATTGCACGGAAATTTCTCGTTATTTCTCAGGGTTTTCTTCAGGAAATTACTGGTGAAAGAACAGTATCTTTACATATTACAAGAGGATTGGGATGAAAACCAGAATTGAGTATGCGCAGGCTGGGAGGATACCGGATGAGTGTATGATTGTTGCGGAGCAGGAGCAGATTCCGGTTGCTCAGATTCTGCAGAGAGTAGCCTCAGGCAATATCGCCATTATGGAAAGAGATGGCAGGGTTTGTGGAATCGGGGCTGGTCTTCGCACCAAAGTAAATGTGAATATCGGAACATCCGGCCTGAAAGCTAATGTCGATGAAGAGATTCAAAAAGCCGTTATCGCTGAACAGTACGGGGCAGATACGCTGAGCGAATTATCGATGGGCGGGCCGGTTCGAGAGATTCGGAAAAAAATTGCTGCTACAACGACTCTTCCTCTTACTACGGTTCCAATTTATGAAGCAGCTGCGCGAAATGGTCTAGATGCCCTTGAAGAAGAAGATATCATCAGGACGATCTCTGATCAGGCTGAGGAAGGAATCAGTTCCATGGTTTTCCACACGGTTACCCGGGAACAGATTGAAAAGATCCGCTCCGGAGACCGGATAATGGGGGTGGTCTCAAAGGGAGGTTCGATTGTTGCATCCTATATGCATCTGAATGGAGAAGAAAATCCTCATGTAAAGCGTTTTGACGATATTCTGGAAATCCTCCATGAATATGATATTGTTCTCTCGCTAGGCAATACCATGAGGAGCGGGTGTATTCATGATCCCCGGGATCCGGCACAGGAACAGGAACTTATGGATAATATCCGGCTGGCACGAAGGGCGCACAATGCCGGGGTCCAGACCATCATCGAATGGTCCGGGGGTCATGTCCGGGCCGATATGATCCCGGACAATCTTCGGTACTATAAAGAGCGGTCAGAGTTCCCGCTTTTTGTGGCAGGTCCTCTCCCCCTGGACACGGCAGTTGGCCATGATCATATGGCTGGTTGTGTCGGAGCCAGTATTGCTTCAGGATCAGGGGCTGATTATCTCTGCTACCTGACCCCGTCTGAGCATCTTGGGCTTCCTACACCGGATCAGGTCAGGGAAGGATTGATCGCGTTCAAAATAGCTGCACGTATTGGTGACTCGATGAAATATGGGCCATCCGGATCTGATCGGGAACTTGCCCGATGTCGCCGGTCAATGGATTGGGAAGGTCAGTTTCATCATGCGATTGATGGAAACGGGGCCCGGTCCCTTCGTGATGACTCCGGCCCCTGCACGATGTGTGGTGATTTCTGTGCCATCCGCCTCATGGAACAGATCATCAGATAATTTCTGATACTCAGTTCACCCACTTTATTGCTGCACCACTGTTGCGTCCCTTTACGATATGGACATCACCACCGCAGCGTTCATGGAGGCACGATTTGATATCATCTGCCAGGGAAACCCCGTTGGTATCGGTTACTGCATAGAGAGCTGGTCCAAATGAACTCATTCCCGCTCCTGCAGCCCCGCAGGTGATCATTTCATCAAGGAGTTCATGAATGATGGGTGGCTGCAGATCCATCTCTTTTTTCTTGAATCCTAACTTTCGCAGGGCTGTCACGGATTTGCCAAATTGATCCAGATCTTCTTCAAGAAGTGCCGGAATCATCTGCATCAGGATAAGGTGGGATATCTTCTCCACTTCTGGGAGCGGCACCGGGCAGGACCTTTTGAAGATATGTTGTTCGTTCAGTCCACTTGCTCCCGGAGTTGAATCAGGAAGACAGAGAATAATCCTCCAGTCCTCCGGGAAATCAAATCTGCCGATGAGTGGAGGTTTTTTCACTCCTTTTGCAGCTGAAGAAGGAAGAAACGAATTCTTCTCTTTCCCTGGACCAAACCGGTGACCTCCATCGATAATGACTCCTCCATCGGTGAATGCCCTGACTCCGATGCCCGACGTTCCCCCTCTGCCGGTTTTCCCTGCCAGATCCGATTCTTCTTTTCCCGACAGGAGTGACATTGCTGAAGCGACTGCAAGAGCCAGCTGGGTTCCACTCCCAAGACCGCTGTGGGTGGGGATAGTCTCGCTGATGTGGATATCGACACCGGAGTCATACCCGTATTGTGCGGAAAGGTCAGCAACGATTGAACCGGCCCTGGCTTTCAGGATTTCATCTTCCGCAGTTATCCGCGTCTCGTCTGATGGTTTTGCAACGAGCACGAATCCTGGATTATCCAGGGTTATCCCCACACCGCCATCCACTCTTCCTAATGAGCCATTCATATCGATGAGGGCTAGATGGAGCCGTGATGGTGTCCGAATGGTGACCTGCCGGGATTGGGTAAAGAGATCATCCGGAATGAATTCTTCGATTCTGAAGAGAGGAAGGTTCTGATGGATGATCCGGTATGTTCGTGAAAATAACCGGTTTGGTGCTGTTGCCCATCGCATCTGCCCATGCAGAACAGTTGGCTGCTCAACTGTGCAGATATTGGTGATCTCCCTTCGTGATTCAATCTTCTCATCGCGAAGAATATGTCCAATCGGAATGTCTGCCTGCATCAGTTTCTCCCGGGCATGGACCGGAAGGCGGCTTATCGGACAATACGAAATTGCATGAATGAGGGGAGTATTGGTTACTTTATCACAAATGCCGACTTCGCGGTAGTTGACCGGATCTCCCGGTGCTATCTGCATCTCTTCTGCAATCGCTTCATCGGCATTGATCACCTGTTGGGTCAGAGTGCGGATGGAAACCGGTGCACCGCCGAAACACTCCAGCAGCCGGGTCACCGATCCATCGGTGACGAGTAAGGCCCGGATTGCATCAGAAATCGGGCCGCTCTCCGTCTCCATCAGGTGAAGAAGGGTTGCACTTTCCGGGAGTTCTGTTGGATAGGTATTATGGGTTTTTGCTGTCATACCAGAGAGTAATCAGTATATCGTTCCTGCAATGGTCTTCCAATATCATCAGTAATATGTTGCATCTCTGCAGGATCCAGGTAGGTTCCTGATGAAGATCCTGCTTCTCGTGAGATGCTCTCTTCATAGAGGGTTCCCCCAAGATCGTTTGCTCCGGCTATCAGGGCAAGCTGAGACATCTTCAGTCCGTATTTTACCCAGGATACCTGAATATTTTTCATACTATCCAAAAATAACCGGGACACTGCAGTCATGAGCAGATCTTCCCTTCCGGTGGCGCCAGGTCGTGAGCATCCTCTGGCATACAGAGGGGTTTTGTGGTGGACAAATGATAACGGAACAAACTCGGTAAATCCATGTGTTTCATCCTGAATGGATCGAATGATTGAGAGGTGGCTGGCCCAGTCCTGGACAGATTCACAGTGGCCATACATGATGGTTGCAGTTGTTGGTATTCCGATCTCGTGGGCCTGCCTGATTATCCGGATCCATTCTTCGGTGGGGATCTTCTCCGGACAGATGACCTCCCGAATAGGATCTGAAAGAATTTCTGCGGCTGTCCCACACATGGTCTTCACCCCAGCCGATTTGAATGCCTGGAGCACTTCACCGGTAGTGCAGTCACTCTGCTTTGCCGCGTACGCAACCTCCATGGGATTACTGGCATGGATATGCAAATGGGGAGCGACCTCCTGTATGGTAGTATATATCTCCAGATAAGAGTCAAGGGTGAAAGCCGGATGAAGCCCGCTGACACTACAAATCTCGGTAACTCCACGCTCTACAGCGATTTGGACCTGCTTTGCGATATCTTCCCGGGAAAGCTGGAACGCATCCGTGTCAGATGATGAACGGGAGAATCCACAAAACCCGCAGTGGTTTGTGCAGACGTTAGTGCAGTTGATATTCTGATTTTTCACAAACGTGATTCTATCACCCACTACCTGCCTCCGTTTCTCATCGGCTGCTTCAGCGACGTGAAAGATATCACTGCCTTTCACGTTGAATAGGGTGATTGCCTCATCCGGGGTGAGGCGATCCCCATTGATGCAATCAGACAGGAGGGTTTTCAGGGGTGTCATCTCAAGCTACTCTTCTGTGTCCGTATATGTAGGTTATTGATTTTATCTATCTTTTTTATATTCTGGTGCACTTGCACATTTAAAAATCAGGTCTTATGAAAAGAGCGGAATGAAGCCTGGGCGTGTTCTTTCTGGAAAAATTTCATTAGTTCCAGTTGATCCCGGGTAAAGTACATATGTGCTGACACGCTGATTGTTTCAAGCCATCCCTGGATCAGGGGCTCTTCGCCTTTCTTTGTTCTTCCTTCGTTGACAGCGTCTACGATATATTTCTGCATATGAGCGAGTCCGTATGCATTCTGACCCCATGCAGAGAGCATATCATTACTCCGGAAGAGACAGACCAGATTCAGATGATGATTTTTATCAATCATACACTGAACAAACTGCAGGCAGGGAGGTTCATCACGGGTAATATCAAAGACCGGATACCAGGTGATAGCAACTGCCCGGCGGCTCGTCGGGTTATCGATCAGCCTTTCGATGATGCTCTGCTGAATCTGATCGACTCCTCCCAGATTTCCGTCGCCCTTAAATGAAATGCTGCCAAGAGCGTCTGCTGGAACATACCCGATATATTCCATCAGATGATCCATTCCTCTGCGAAACCAGGTTTTTGAAGAGGTACGTTTCTCCAGAACCGGGAAGGGATAATCCCGGAGTCGGTTTCCATACGTATACACAGCATCAGTCCCATCGTTTTTTCTTTCTGTTATGGTATAGAGGGACGACTGGTACATATCAGAAAAACCGGTGCCAAAAAGTGATGCACTTGATTTCATCGGGCTGGAAAAAGGAGATTCAATATGGATGCAGATCGGCTCCTCAGGATCATAGGTAACTTCTCCATCCTCAGTTACCCGGCTTTCCCCCTGGCACCGCTCTGCAATAATTCTGACGACCTCTTCATGTGCTTCCCCAATCGTCAGTTTCCGAATAAGGATCATATCTCTTTCACTATATGTCTCCTGGGAAAAAAGAAGTTCTGAGTATTGCAGGATTATGGTATCAGGAGAGGAAAATTTTCGATTGTATGAGTAATCTCATGACAACCGGGTTCTCTTTTTTTGAATGAACCGTAGTTCTCAATGTTATCTTCCGGAGACAGCGACAAGCCACCAGCTTCCGTCTATATCCAGAGCATAGTATGACCTGCCACCTGATCCGGTCAGATTACCTGCAAGCATCCCTCCGCCTGACTGGGCAATGTCCCTGAGTTGTCTGACGATGCCGGTGTCATGATCATCAGTGATCTCTTTCGCACCAATTTTGCCCGGATTGAAAGGATCCGCAAGGAGAACTCCTTTCGTATCATAGGCAGTGATATACATACTGTCTTTCACAAATGATGCCTGATCAGAAAATGCCGACTTTGCTGCAAGTTTTCCATTCTCAAGAGCATATGCCCGGGCTTCAAGTGCCAGGTTCATTAATGCTTCACTGGCATTTGCATTATCTCCAATTACCGTGGCATTTTCTTCAGATGAATTTGCTGTCTGATTAGCAGCGGCTCCGCTGATGATGGCTATACTGATCAGGATACCCAGAAACATACCTATACGAATTTGCATTTATATCCCCCGTTTATATCATTCATTACTCCGCCAACAATATCAGGCGCCAGTAATTGCTGCTTTTCCTTCAAGTGCTTCACTAAGCTCCGGATCAATCGCAAGTGCTTGATCATAGGCCTTTATTGCTTCGTCATTTCTTCCGAGAGCACGTAATGCATCACCCATATTACTCCATCCACGGGAATATTCGGAATCAAGTGTTGTTGCTTTTTCAAGACAGGTGAGAGCTTCTTCGTTACGGCTGGCGAGATTCAGACACCACCCTTTGTTACTCCAGGCTTTGGCGTATTTGGGATCGAGTTCAAGAGCCTTGTCAAACATGATGATTGCATCGTCATATTTGCCCATGTAGGTGTAGGTATTTCCTTTGTTGTTCCATGCCTTGGTATAGGTAGGATCGATCTTGAGTGCTTCATCAAATGTTGCAAGAGATTCTTCGTATTTCTCAAGACCTTTGTATGCCTTTCCTTTGGTATTTAACGCTTCAATCTCTTTTGGGTTTATTGCAAGTGCCTTGTCAAGGATCTCAATAGCCTGCTCATACTGTCCCTGATCATACAGGGCAATAGCCTGCTTGGTATACTCCTCGGGTGTTTCTGCATACACTCCGGCTGTGCAGAAGATCAGGATGATGAATAAGACCGGAAATAATCGCATAACAGATCAGATCTGCATGGAGTACCATAATATCTCTTCGCTTCAGAGAACAGTATGGAAAATAGAATGACCTCTATTTGGTTTTTAATTCATCAGCGCAGAGTGATAATTATCAGGTCGGCAGTAGAGTGAATGATCATGAAGGTACTTGGCTTTGTGGGAAGTCCCCGGGCAAATGGAAATACTGCCGCCCTTGTCTCTCAGGTTCTTGCAGGGGCGAAGGCATCGGGAGCAGAAGTGGAACTTATCCAGGTTCCTGATCTTACTATCAGTGGATGCAGAGGATGCAAATATTGCAAATCCCATGAAACGTGCCGGATCAATGATGACATGCAGACATTGTATGCAAAGATCCGGGAAGCGGATCGGCTGGTCTTTGGAACCCCGGTTTATTTCGCTCAAATGACCGGTCAGATGAAATTGTTTATTGACCGACTGTACGCTCTCATCGATGCTGAATATGCCTCCCGCATTCCTGCAGGAAAAGTTGCATCCATCGTCATAACGCAGGGTGATGAGAATCCGGAGTCTTTTACCGCAATTGCAGGAACCTTTGGATTTGCAATGTCATTCCTTTCTGTTGATGTCGTTGCCCCGCTCATTGTTCCGGGTCTTGATAAACCCAATGATGTAGAGAAAAACCCGGCATATTTGAGTGCTGCCTTCAAAATGGGGCAGGATCTCATTATCTCTTCCTAATCCTTTTTTTCTTGGTAGTAGACTCTTGGCGCAAGAAACCTGTACTCCATGTATTCGGGTTATCGTTCCATCCGTAATCTCTGAGTGAGCTTCATATCATCTGTTGTGCAATGAATCTCATAGCTCGTTGGAGATATCATATGTCTGGGGAAGAGGTGTATCGGCCAGGGAGCATCTTTCCCAGTGGAGTAACTCCGGCTGATATTCAGAGTTCTCATCGTTCCTCATCAGTAATCAGGGTCCTGTATGTTGATGATGACAAGGACATGGGTGATGTTTTCCAAAAGTCTCTTGTGAGGGAGGGCCCTTTCTCGATAGTTATCGCATCCAACAGTTTTGTTGCCATTGAGTATTTATCCCGGGAGGAATGCGATGTTGTTGTCTCTGATTACTATATGCCCGGGATGGATGGTATCTCCCTTCTGAAAAAAATTCGCGAATCGCCATCATCCCCTCCCTTTATTCTCTTCACCGGAAAAGGGAGGGAAGAGGTTGTCATTGAGGCCATTAACAATGGTGCTGCATTTTACCTGCAAAAAACAGGAGACCCCCGGACGCTCTTTGTTGAACTTGCACATAAAATCCGTCAGGCAGTTCATCAGCGCCGTGCAGAATCAGCCCTTCGGGAGAGCGAAGAAAAGTTCCGGCTTCTTTTTGAGTCAGCTCGTGATGGGATCTTAATTCTGCATAATAACCGGGTTATCGATGCAAACCATCAGGCTTCGCTCTTTTTTGGTTTACGGCCGGAAGATATCATAGGGAAAAGTATTCTCTCCCTTTCCCCGTTAGTTCAGCCTGATGGGTCAGACACAGAAGAGAAATGGGCATTATGCTCGAAAAAGGTTCTGGATGGTGAATCTGCCTTTATGGTCTGGCGCCATAAACGGGTTGATGGCACAACTTTTGACACCGAAGCCAGCCTGAACCGGATTATCCTTGATGGCCAACTCTGTATTCAGTCGGTCATCAGGGATATCACCGACCGCCTTCGGGATCAGGAAGAACTGTCCCAGAGAAATGCTGATCTTCATGCTTCCTTTGAAGAACTGAAAGCGACAGAGGATGAACGCCGGGCATATCTGAACGAGCTTCTGGTTAGTCAGGGAAAACTTCGTGAGAGTGAGCAAAAATTCCGTGAACTGGCAGACCTCCTTCCCCAGATCGTGTATGAATGTGATCTGCAGGGGAGGATAACCTATGCAAACAAACAGGCGTTCATCACATTTGGGTATCCCACGGGAGATATTCCAGATAATCTGATAGTTCTGGATTTAATTGTGCCAGAGGATCGGGAACGGGCAAAGGAAAATGTGGGGAAAATTTTCCTCGCTGACACCCCGCAGTCTCATGAATACCGGGCGTTACGGTATGACGGAAGTAGTATTCCGATTCTCATCTACACAGCCCCGATTATCCGCAATGATAAATGTGTTGGATTTCGCGGGATCATCATTGATATTACCGAGCAGAAACATGCTGCCGAACTCCTTACCCGGTCAGAAGAACAGTATCGAACACTTGTGGAGCATATTCAGGATGGTGTTTTTATCATCCAGGAAGGGAAGCTCCAGTTCGTAAATCCGGCTTTTGCTTCTATTGTTGGCTATTCAGTGGATGAATTAGCAGGTCTGAAAATTATGGATATTATTGCTCCTGAGGATCGGGCCATGGTTCTGGAGCGGTATCATCAGCGACTGAAAGGGGCCCCTGTTTCTGAGAAGTACGAGTTCAGTCTTCTCCATCATGACGGAATAACCAAGGTTCTTGTCCATATGGATGTAGGACTGACGATGATTCAGGGAAGGAAGGTGAGCATCGGCACTATCAGGGATGTCACTCAAAAGCGAAAAGCGGAGGATGCTCTGCGTGAATCAGAACGCCAACTTGCTGATGTTATAGATTTCCTCCCTGATGCAACCTTTGTTATTGACGGGCAGGGCCGGGTGACCACCTGGAACCGGGCAATGGAGCAACTTACCCATGTTTCTGCCGGCGAAATGTTAGGGGAAGGGGATTATGCATATGCAATGCCGTTTTATGGTGTCAAGCGTCCGATCCTCATTGACATCGCTCTGATATCAGATCCGCAAACAGAAGAAAAATACCTGGCGGTCTCTCGTTTTGGAGAAACGATCATCGCTGAAGCGTATGTGCCGGATTTATGCGGAAAGCCGGTATATCTCTGGGGTGCCGCTTCCCCGCTTCGTGATTCGAAAGGAGCAATTATTGGTGCTATCGAAAGCATCCGTGATATTACCGATCGAAAGATCGCCGAAATAGAGTTGATGAGAGCGAGGGAAGATCTGGAGCTACGGGTATCCCAGCGAACTGCTGAACTCACCGCAGCAAATACTGCTCTCACCTCAGAGATTGAAGAAAGAGGACTTGCTGAAGCAGCTTTGAGGGAGAGTGAAGAGCGGTACCGCAGGTTGGTTGAACTCTCTCCTGATGCGATTCTCGTTCATGATGGGTCACAGATTATTTACGTGAATCTCGCCGGAACCTGGCTACTTGGTGCGAATAATGATTCGGAGGTGATCGGGAAAGGAATCAATGACTTTGTTCACCCGGCTTTCATTGGAACGGCAAAAATGAGTCAGGATCTGAAAGAACTTGAGGGTATGAAACCTCTTATTTCTGAAGAGAAATTTATTCGGCTCGACAAAAAAGTTATTGATGTTGAAGTTTCTTCAGCACCGATCATGTATCAGGGCATTCCTGCCGCCCTTGTATTTGTGCGGGATATTACGAGAAGGAAGAAGGCTGAAGAACAGCTTCGCCAGTCTGCTGCAGATATGGCAGATAAAAATGCCGAACTGGATTTTCTCACCAATCAACTGCTTGATATGAATGAAGAACTGGACAATCGCGTGAAAGAGCGGACTGAACAAGTCTTGAGGGTCATGAAACAGAAGGATGAGGTTATCACCCAGATTGGACATGATCTGAAAACTCCCTTAACTCCCCTTCGTGCATTATTGCCATATCTTATTGAAGTCGAAAAAAATCCTGAAAGCAAAGAATCTCTCCAGGTTCTGCTCCGATCTGTTCACTCCATACAGGAACAGACCGAAAAGATACTTACCATTGCCCGGCTTAGCAGAGAAGACATTGCCATTCGACCCGAGTTAATCCGGGTGCTTCCGATTATCAGGGAATCTGTTCAGAAAAACTGGTTATTTATTGAACGGAAAAAAATTCAGGTAGAGATAACGGTTCCTGAAGAGTTAGAAGTATACTTCTCTCATGCAGATGCTACAACAGTTTTTGATAATGTGATCGGCAATTCTGCAAAATATTCATTAGAAGAGGGAAAAATCACTGTCAGCGTTCGTCCGGATGGAGAACATGTCTGCATAATGGTGACTGATGACGGTATCGGCCTCTCCCCTGATGAAGCAGAGCATGTGTTTGATGAATTTTATATGGCAGACAGTTCCCGTCATGATCGGTATTCTTCAGGGCTTGGATTATCAATCGTTCGGCGGATAGTTCATTTGTATGGGGGGACGGTACATGTCGAGAGTGAAGGAAAAGGGAAAGGTTCGACATTTATCCTGTGTTTTCCCAAAAATGTTCATCTGACAGAAAAAATGGATTCTCTTTGAAGACTTTCGGATGGAAAGTTATCTATTTGTCAGTTCGTTGATATATTCCCCGACTTTCTGGATAATATCGTCTTTATTGTCTAGATGCTCTTCAATCCTTCTCACGATTGCTGATCCGACAATGACCGCATCGGCTCCTGCATCAGCCCATTCCTTTACCTGCTCCGAAGTGGAAATTCCAAATCCGGGTGCAACTGGCACAGGCGTTTTTTCTTTCACCCGGTGGAGGAGTTCAATCGCTGCCGGATCTACCCCGGTCCGGGTTCCGGTCACTCCTTTCACCGCAACCAGATAGATAAATCCGGAGGCATGAGAAAGAATTCCTTTCAGACGCTCATCAGAGGTTGTCGGACTGACCATCATTATCGGTGCAATCCCGGATTTTTTTGCACCGTCTATGAATGGCATCGCTTCTTCATATGGCACATCTGCTATGACAACTCCATCTATCCCTGCATCGGCAGCATCCTGATAGAATCGTTCAATTCCTCTGCGAATGATCAGATTTGCATACGTCAGTATCACTATCGGGGTATCTGATTCTTTCCGAAAATCCCTGACGAGATCAAGGAGTCTGTCGGTGTTCATTCCGGCACCCATTGCCCGGAGATCGGCACGTTGAATGACCGGACCGTCAGCTACCGGATCAGAAAAAGGCAGCCCAAGTTCAATGATTCCAGCCCCTTTTCTTGCCATCTCTCTCATTATGTTCAGACTGGTGTCGAAATCAGGATCTCCTGCTACAGTGAACGCTACCAGGTGTGGCCGTATTCCCGAGGAGAATACTGCTTCAATCCGGTCTTTTCCACTTTTCATAATGTGCCTCCTTTCTGCCCGATAAGATCAATTACCTGGGCTACATCCTTGTCTCCTCTTCCTGAGAGATTAATGACCAGAATGTCATCTGCACAAAGAGAAGGGCCAAGTTTTCTTGCATGAGCTACTGCATGGGATGATTCCAGTGCAGGAATGATTCCTTCGGTCCGTGAGAGATACAGGAATGCATCTAATGCTTCGTCATCGGTTACCGCAGTATAAGTGACCCGGCCTGCATCCTTGTGCATGGCGTGTTCAGGACCTACTCCCGGGTAATCAAGTCCTGCAGAGACAGAGTGTGACTCTTCGATCTGCCCATATGCATCCTGCAGAATATAGGAAAAATTCCCATGCAGGACTCCGGGAGATCCTCCACAGAGCGTTGCTCCATGCTTTCCATCCAGTCCTTCTCCTCCGGCTTCAACACCGATTAACTGAACATCATCTGCGACAAAGGCATGGAAGATCCCGATCGCATTAGAACCCCCTCCGATACAGGCGACGACAGCGGTTGGCAATCTCCCTTCCTTTGCGAGGATTTGTCTCCGGGTTTCAACTCCGATGATGGACTGCAGGTCTCGAACCAGGAGGGGGAATGGATGAGGGCCGACAACTGTCCCGATTAGATAATGGGTGTCTCCGACTGTTGCTACCCAGTCCCGCATCGCTTCATTGATGGCATCTTTCAGGGTCCGAGTTCCTGAGGTAACCGGAATGACGGTTGCACCCAGCATCTTCATACGGGCTACGTTCAATGCCTGTCGTTCGACATCCACTTCCCCCATATATACTTCAACCTGAAGGCCGAGTGCAGCTCCGGCTATGGCTGTAGCAACCCCATGCTGGCCTGCTCCGGTCTCAGCGATGAGTCGCTTCTTTCCCATGTGTTTTGCCAGCAGGGCCTGTCCTATGGCGTTATTCAATTTATGAGCACCTGAATGCAGAAGATCTTCTCGTTTCAGATATACTTTGCATCCAAGTTCTGCCGACATATTCCTGCAGAAAGTCAGTGGTGTTTCTCTTCCAGCAAATTCTGTGAGGTAATATGCCAATTCTTCCTGAAAGGAAGAACTCTTCAGTATCTGCAGGTACCCGTCCTCCAGTTCTTCCAATGCTGCAATCAGGGTTTCCGGGACAAAACACCCTCCATATTCTCCAAATCGGGTTTTGAGTTTCATAGTATTACCCGTGCATTTTGCACAAATGCCCTGATTTTTGCAGGGTCTTTTACTCCTGGGCTGAGTTCGATTCCTGATGAGACATCAACTGCATATGGTCTGATGGTTTTCACTGCTTCAGCCACGTTTCCCGGAGTCAGTCCACCGGCAAGAACAACTGGGAATGTGGTTTTTCTCATGATTTCGAGGGCAAATTCAGTATTATATATCTTCCCTTTACCCTGACTTGAATCAACAATTATCGCGTCTGTGTCGGTATTATCCGGGATTTCCATTCCTGGTTCAATCACCCGGATCACCCGGACATCTCTTGATGAACCGAAATGATGAGGATAAGATACCTGTATGGCATCCGGTCCAATGTTCAGAATTTCTTCCAGTTCTGATCGTGAGGAGGTATGAGTCACACATGCTCTACTGATATACGGTCCGACAGATCTGAATATTTCTGCTGCTTTCTCAGGCTCCACCGAGCGGGGAGAATCAGAGAAGAGGACCACACCGATTGCATCTGCACCTGCATGATCGGCAACTCTTGCATCTTCAGGGCGAGTGATCCCACAAATTTTTACGCGTATACAAATCCCTCCAGTTTCTTCTGAGGATTCTGTGCTGCCATAATACTTGACCCGATCAGATATGCATCAGCAAAGGGGCGAAGAGTCCTGATGTCGCATGGCCAGGTTACCCCGCTCTCAGCTACCACCGTTCTTCCTGCCCGTCGTATGAGAGGTGCAAGGTGGATGGTAGTTGAAAGATTTGTTTTCAGTGTTTTGAGGTTTCTGTTATTCACACCAATGAGATCCGCACCAGTATCCAGAGCGAGCCTGACTTCCGGACGATCATGCACCTCAACAAGGGGTTCTATCCCTCTTTTGATTGCTGCCTGAACAAATTCATCCAATCGATCTCCAAGAACTGCGGCTATCAGCAGGACTGCATCTGCTCCGAAATGTTTCGTCTCTTCTATCTGGCGGATATCAACAATGAAATCCTTTCGTAATATCGGAATCGAAACATGGGATCGGATTGCCGGAATTGTGGTAATACTCCCGTGGAAAAACTTCGGCTCGGTAATGACAGATAGTGCACAACACCCCCCTTTCAGGAGATCAGAGGACACCGCAACAGGATCTGTAATTGCCCGAAGATGACCCCGGGAAGGACTAGCCGGTTTCATCTCTGCAATGACTGCAGTTTTTCCTGATACCTCTCTGATTGCTTTCAGGAGGCTGACAGGTTTATGCTCCGGAATTGGCCCGCAATTGAGGTAGTTCAGGTGTTTTCCCCCGGGGATGGATAATGCCTGCGCACGATCACCTGATGCCTGCACAATCTGGTCGAGAATCATAACGGACTCCCGGAGACCTGAACCAACATTTCCAGTTTTTTTGCGGCAGCCCCAGACTGGAGTGTTTCGTATGCTTTTTTGATCCCTTCTGCAAAGGAGTCGGTTTTTCCTCCGAGATAAATTGCAGCACCCGCATTGAAAGCAACAATATCCTGGGAAGGACCTTTTGTTCCTGCTAGAACTTCTCTGATTATCGCAGCATTTTCTTCAGGTGTTCCTCCCCGAAGAGATGAAATATCTGCCCGGGGGATGCCGAATTCTTCAGGGGAAACATAGGAGACTTCCAGATTTTCGTCCTTTAGTTCAGCAATAAGGGTGGATCCGGTGGTAGTAATCTCATCGAGCCCTTCTCCATGTACTACCATTGCCCGCTTCACTCCGAGTTCACGAAGGGCTTCTGCAACAATCATTACCAGTGCAGGATCGTATACGCCGATGAGTCGTCCCTCTGCCCGGGCCGGATTCAGGAGTGGTCCGAGAATGTTAAAGACCGTGTAAATACCGAGTTCTTTTCTCACTGGTGCAACATGGCGCATTGCAGGATGATAATGGGGGGCAAAGAGAAATCCCATTCCGGTAGTTTCTATGGTACGTGCTGCAGTTTCGGGAGTCTGATCCAGGGTGACTCCAAGAGCTTCCAGAACATCTGCCGACCCGCATCTGCTGGAAACACTCCGGTTGCCATGTTTCATCACCAGAACGCCTGCTGCTGCTGCCACTATCGCTGCTGCCGTACTGATGTTAAAGGTACCGCCTGACTCCGTATGATCGCCCCCGGTACCACAAGTATCCACCATCATTCCTGATACCTGGGTATTGACCGGAACAGCACACTCCTGCATTACTTTCGCAAAAGCCGCTATCTCGGTTGATGTAACTCCTTTCATCCGGAGAGCAGTCAGAAAGCATCCGATCTGAGCCTGCGTAGCATTTCCGCTTGCGATCTGATCCATGACTGCTTCTGCCTCATCAGGCTTCAGGTTCTCCCGAATTATCACCCGCTGGATTGCCTGTTGAATCATTACATCCCCCCGTTTTTCAAAAAGTTCTTGATGATCTGATAACCTGCAGGAGTCATGATGCTCTCCGGGTGGAACTGCACTCCGTGAATCGGGAGAGTGGTATGGGAAACTGCCATAATGCATCCGTCATTTTGCGATGTTGCGGTAACTCTGATATTCTCTGGCAGACTCTCTGTATCCGCCGTCAGGGAATGATACCGGGTAGCTGTAAATGACGGAGATACACCATCAAAAATTCCAGTTCCGGTATGGGTTATCTGACTGGTTTTCCCATGTACTGGTGTTTCCAGTCTGACGATTTTTCCTCCAAATGTCTGCACAATGGTCTGATGACCCAGACAGACTCCGAGAATCGGAACGATTCCGGCATATCGCTCAATGACTTCACGACAAACTCCTGATTCATCAGGAGTACCCGGCCCAGGAGAGAGAATGATCCGGTCCGGTTGTTCCTGTTCAATTTTTTCAATATTCTGATCAGAAGTTATCGCAATGGGATTAGCCCCGGCTGTTCCGACCAATTGAAGAAGATTGTAGGTAAAACTGTCGAAACAGTCGATAATAACAACCTTCATGATATTCCTCCGGTGACTTTGCCCGTCTTTATGCAGGATGCATGAGAGGAGGCTTGTCGAAGTGCCGCAAGCATTGCCCCTGCTTTCTGATTTGTCTCCTCGTATTCCCGGGTAGGATCTGAGTCTGCTACAATTCCTGCACCGGTCTGAAACATCGCAATCTGGTTTTTGACAATCACCGTTCTGATGGCAATGGCAAACTCCAGGCGATCATCAAATCCGATATATCCGACTGCTCCAGCATACAGTCCACGAGGTCTGGACTCCAGATCCGCGATTATCTGCATTGCCCGCAGTTTTGGTGCTCCTGATACGGTTCCTGCAGGGAAACAGGATGCTAATGCATCAAATCGGTCTGCCTTCTCATGTAATGAACCGGTTACGAGAGATGTCAGGTGCTGAACATGTGAGAATTTCTCGACCTCCATGAATGATGCTACCTTTACGGATCCAAAGGATGCAACTTTCCCGATATCGTTTCTCGCAAGATCTACCAGCATCAGATGTTCTGCTTTTTCCTTTTCATCAGCCAGCATATCTTCTGCCAGTCTGGCATCTTCATCAGGATCCTTCCCTCGAGGCCTTGTTCCTGCAATGGGCACTGTAGAGATATTTCCATAATCAGATTTTACCAGCATCTCCGGACTGGATCCAATAACCGTTTCATCGCCAAATTCGAGGAGATAGAGATACGGGGATGGATTGAGTTCCCTCACTTCGGTATATATCTGGAAAGGATCCCCGGAGTATGGAGTTTCAAACTTACGGGATATTACTGCCTGGAATATATCCCCTGCTCTGATATGGGTAAGGATTTTCCTGACTGCCTCTTCATATTCCTCTTTACTCATTGAAGAGGAAACAGAGATGTCGTTACATGGGGGGTTTTCTTTGTATTCAGGTAGGTTTTCATTGTGAATTTGCAATATTTCACAAGCAAGAGAGATTACCTGTTGTTTTGCGATAGAGTAGATGACTTCCCGGTCATCTTCAGGATAAACCTTTGGAGTAACAAATATCGTACAGGTACCTGCCTGATGATCCATCACAATCCCACTCTCTACAAACATGAATCTTCCTATCGGACATCCCTCCTCCTTTCCGGCATTCAGGTATCCATTGTTCAGATGAGTGACCATGTCATATGAGTGGTATCCTACCAGGCCCCCTGCAAATCCTGCCGGAGCACTCCCGATAAGCTGTTCATCTGCCATTATCTTCCTGACTTCGTGAATCGGATCTAAAGCCTGATCCTCATCCCCGTCAATGGTTATCAGAGTCTTCACACCCGTACCGATGATGGATCTGACGGCACGTCTTGGCACCCCTTCCATAGATTCGAGCAGAAATCCCTGTTCTCTTCGCATCTGATGGTATATCGCCGCAGGAGACACGAGCGGGTTTGGGAGGGTGATGGTGATGGGAAAGCGAATTGGTGTAGATAGACCTTCAGTTATCTGAATAAAATCAGATAATGACTGATCCGGTGACAAATTTTTTTCTGTCACCGTGAACTCCATTCCACCGGCATCACCTGTTTTTTGGTATCAAGCATTTGAATCATGTACAATACTGTATGCGATTGTACATATTTATACATTGTTGGTGTTTGTTGCGTTCCAACGTTCATGCTTGGGGTATTGAAAAAAATCCTCAGGATTTCTGGATGTATCAAAAATACCATTTTCAGATTTTAGAAAAGTATAGATTATGGGTGTTCTATGGAGAATAATGGTCAGGGAGTGCCATCTTCTCTTTCTTCTTTTCCCATACTGCCCGGAGTTCTATTCTGATCTCTCCTCTGGAAAAAGGTTGGGGGTAGTGTGCAGTAATATTTATCTACTTTCAAGTCTATTGTGAATTTGGTCCGACATACTTCTGCCCAATTATTGGCAATCTGTATTATATAAAAAATTTATGGGGTCATTTTCGGTCAAATATAAGAAAAAACTGGGTGGGCACGGGTCATATACTCATATCACATCAGGAATCAATCGTAAATTCCAGGAGAAATGAAAAACATGGAACGAAAAAAAATTGCCTTTTTTTGTTGGGAATCTCTTTACACGGATCGTGTAGGCGGTCTGGCGAATGCAGCTACCTATCTTGCACAGGAACTTGCAAGGAATAATGAGGTTCACTATTTTACCCGGGGTGATGAAGATTTCATTTTTGGCAATGTTCATTACCATACCGTTCGCCCGTCTGGTTCCAATATTGTAGAGTATTGCCAGAATATGAGCCACATGATGGCAGAAAAGTTTCATGCCCTGGATCATCCCGGATTTGATATCCTCCATTTTCATGACTGGCATGTAACAGAAGTCCTGCATCTCCTTCAGGACCGAAATACGGTCTTTACTTATCATTCAACCGAATTTGGAAGGAATGGTAATCAGCATGGAAATTGGTGGGAGTACCAGGAGATATCGGGAAAAGAATGGTATGCTGGTCTCATCGCCAAACAGGTTACAACGGTTTCAGGAGTACTTCGTGATGAAGTAATGGATCTGTATCATGTTCCTGACTGGAAGATAGAGGTTTTTCCCAATGGGGTTGTTCCTGAACAATTCGATGTTCTTCTTGATCAAGGTGAAGTAAAGAAACAGATGGGTATCCATCCGTTTGCCCCAACTGTCCTTTTTATCGGAAGAATGGTCATTCAAAAAGGGCCTGATCTCCTCCTTGAAGCATTATCAGCCGTAAAAGAAAAATTCTGGGGAGTACAGGTAATCATGGCCGGAGATGGGGGAATGCGCTCATGGCTCCAAAACCGTTCAAAAGATCTTGGGCTACCCATCAGATTCCCGGGATATATTACCGATACGGAGTATGTCCGTCTTCTGACTGCTGCGGATCTGGTAGTAATACCTAGTAGAAATGAACCTTTTGGGATCGTGTTACCTGAAGCATGGAGTGCAGGAAATCCGGTTGTTGCCTGTGATGTAGGTGGACTTCATGAAAATATTGAGCAATACCGGGATGGTATCAGAACCGATGTGTCGTCCCGGGGTATTGCTTCTGGGATTTGTGAAGCGCTTGATAATATGGATCGATCCCGCCAATGGGGGAGAGTCGGACGGGCAAAAGTATATCGGGACTTTCAATGGAGTGGTATTGCAAACCGGCTTAATGCCATGTATTCAGGAGTTGGATCGTAAACCCTCCTTCCGGACAATTGCTCAGGGAATGTGCCTGGCGTACCTCCTCTTGCACCTTTTTCTCTTCGTAGATCGGATCACCTGAGTATGGAGAGACCGGCAGACAACCCTAGGGCATCCAGTACCTGTTCTGATCTGGTGTCGGTTCGAAATCCTGCAACCGGAGAAGAAGTGGGAACCGTCCCTCTGGGAAATAGTGAAACGGTAGATATGGCAGTTCAGCAGGCATTGCTCGCATTTCCCGGCTGGGCAACAAAGGATCCCGTCGACCGGGGAAAGATTCTCTATGGAGCAGCTCAACTTGTCAGAAACCGGGTAGATGATCTCGCCCGTCTTCTTACCTGTGAACAGGGAAAACCTCTGAAAGAGGCAAAAAATGAGATCACAGGGTTTGCCCGGATTCTTGAATATTACGCTTCCATATCTGGCCAGATCCGGGGTGATTATGGTCATTCGTCTGCATATGGCCACGCTATTGTTTCTCGAAAGCCCCTTGGTGTCTGTAGTGCTATCATTCCGTGGAATGTTCCGGGTATCATCATGGGGTGGAAAATTGGTCCTGCTCTTACATCTGGTAACACCCTGCTGGTAAAGCCTGCGACAACTGCACCTCTGACTTGTATTCGCCTTGCCGGGTGTCTGGCTGATGCCGGACTCCCTCCTCATGTCCTACAGGTCATCACCGGGACTGGTCCGGTTGTGGGCGAAGCGCTTGTAACTCATCCTGATATTCGTGCCATATCTTTTACCGGAGAAGTGGAGACTGGCCGCCGGGTGTCATCGCTTGCAGCTCCATCCTTCAAACGGGTGACCCTTGAACTTGGGGGAAGTGATCCGATGATTGTATGTCGGGATGCCGATCTTATTGATGCAGCAAAGGGAGCAGTTGCCGGGAGATTCTATAATTGTGGGCAGACCTGCACGGCAGTAAAACGATTATTTGTCGATCAGTCAATTGCTGAAGAATTTATCCGGAAATTAACTCTGATCATTCAGGAGTTACAAATTGGTAATGGGTTGTCATCTGGGATGGATATGGGGCCCATCCATACAGGTCCGCAACGGGATATAATTATGGACCAGATACGCAGGACAATTGAAGGGGGACAAGGAAAGGTCGTGAATGGGGGAAAGGTACCGGAAAGTGACGTATATCGTGGAGGCTTTTTCTTTGAACCCACTCTTATTGCAGATCTTGATCCTGAAGCACCAGTCCTGAAAGAAGAAGTGTTTGGCCCAGTTCTGCCGGTAATGTCTTATGATACCCTTGATACTGCTATCCAGGCAGCAAATGACGCCAGGTTCGGCCTTGGAGCGTCAGTATGGACTCACGATACCCGGATTGTCAGCAGAGTGTGCGGTGAACTTGAGGCAGGTATTGTCTGGGTGAATCAGCATCTGAAGATCCCTCCTGAAGTTCCTTTTGGGGGAACAAAAAACTCTGGAATCGGGCGGGAAAATGGGCGGTATGCTCTGGATCATTATCTTGAGGATAAAACTGTCCTCATTAAACCCTGAATCATGGTACGCGTCGGAGTACATGTTTCTATAGCCGGTTCTCTGGACAAAGCTGCCGGGAGGGCAAAAGAGCGTGGATGTGATTGCTTCCAAATATTCACGAAGAATCCCCGGGGGTGGGCAGCTAAAGAAATATCGGAAGAGGACGCACGGAATTTTATTCATGCGGTATCTATATCCTCCCTATCGCCGGTATTTGCACACATGCCCTATCTCCCGAATCTGGCATCAGAAAAACCTGAAATTTATCAAAAATCCATTGAGGCATTCCTGCTCGAAATGGATCGCTGCTCAAAGTTGCACATCCCTTATCTGGTTACCCATCTTGGGCATGCCGGCGATTCTCCTGAACTTGGGAGAGAACGGGTAGTCTCTGCGATTCGGGAGGTTATGGATCAGAGTGAGAGTTCCACCCGAATATTGCTTGAAAATACTGCAGGAGAGCGCAACTCTGTTGGGAGCTCTCTGGAAGATATCAGGGAAGTTCTTGACGGGATAGCGGACTTTGGCAGGGTTGGGCTATGTTTTGACACCTGTCACGCCTTTGCTGCAGGATATGAACTCAGAACCGATGAGTCCGTTGCTTTGGTGGAAGATCAGATCCGGGATCTCTTTGGATCTTCTCTCATAGAATTAATCCATCTGAATGATACCAAGGGGGATCGGGGATCCGGCCTGGATCGGCATGAACACATTGGGCTTGGGATGATAGGCATGACAGGAATGCAAGCTATCCTTACGAACCCGTTTTTTGCTTCCGTCCCCATGATCTGTGAAACACCGGTTGATGATCGGCGCGGGGACGAGGAAAACCTCGTCTGTGTCCGGACCATCTCTGGTGAAAGCTGAAGAAAGTATTGATAGATTGAGTGTAATGAGGGTTTTTTTCCAAATTAGGGTGAATTTTATCGAATCTATTCGGATCTTCATGCGCACCTGAAGAGGCAAACTCCCCCTCCTAACCTGATTGGCCGGGAAAAACCCGGGTTTCAATCGAGAACCTTATAGCCGCCGGAAGGAAATCTTACTAATATGGGGCTGACTGGGTATGGCGGCTGCTTCTCGGTATGTTTTACCCGTCGAGTCATTCATCAGGTGTTATGAATATGAAATGGATAGTACAGATGACTTGGGTAGTTCTCATACTGGTGGGAATAGGATTATTTTCTGGAACTATCGTGACTGCCCAACCGATAAAGGCGCCGGCAACGATAACGACGCCAGGTCTCTATGAACTTGAAGCAGATGCACGTGGAATCACGGATATCTATGGTATCAAGATTGAATGTTCTGATGTAGTACTTGACGGAGCAGGCCACTTTCTCGGGGGGGAACAGCGGGAGAAATCTGCTGGTATCTATGTCAATCAATATGGTGGCTCAATAACCAATATCACCGTAAAAAATGTAGTTTTGGAAGACTGGGAGACTGGTATCGACTATAAATATGTGAAGGGTGATTCAGGAGATTCGAATCTGATTACCGGATGTGACATCGTAAACAGTAATATCGGGATTCACATTGAGTATTCTGATTATATCGATGCTCATGATAACCAGATACATGATTGTTCCTCGGGTATCATTGTTGAAGGGTTGTCTACCTATACCAAAGTATCAAAAAATACCATAAAGGGAGCCGGACTTGGAGTAGGGATTACCAACTCCATGCACAGCACGCTGAATGAAAACAATATCAATACCTGTTCAGTGTATGGACTTGAGGTAGTGGACTCTGAATATACTACTATCACGAAAAACGGTATCAGTGACAATAAATACGCTGCTATCAGGCTGGAGAATTCAAAACATTCAGTCCTTACCGGGAATAATCTCTCTCAGACTGAAGTCGGCCCGGCATTAATTATCGGGAACGAAGTACGAGATGCGGTAATCACAAACAACTACTTTGGTTCTTATGAAAATGTAGCGGTTGATGATGTCAGTTCAGAAATCTCATGGAACAGCACCCAGACTCCCGGGGTAAACATTCTTGGTGGCCCCTATCTCGGAGGAAATTACTGGGGTTCAGCATCGGGTTCAAAGGGTTTCTCAGATTCTGCTCCGGACCGTGATGGCTTTGGAATCTCTGATGACTCCTTCAGGATCAATGATTATAATGTTGATTATCTGCCCCTTACCCACACTACCGCGACGAAAGCTCCTGAAGAGCAGCAGGATAATGCTTCGGTAAAGGTGAGCAGTGATTCAGAAGATGGTGAAAGTCTTTCCGATGGTAATCAATCACCTGAGGTAATCCCACAAGATCAGACTCCGGTAATCACCTCAAATGCCAGCCAGAGTAATATCACTGCAGGGACTGAACCGGCTCCCGTTCCATCTGTATCCAAGACGCCAGAACCATCCCCGGTATTACCCTCTGCTGCCAACTCCACACTGAAGAATGAAACGAGTTCTTCTGAAAAGAACATGAGTGTGAGTAACGAGTCAATTCTCAACAAATCAGTAGCCAATTCCTATTCAAATATCCCACTCGTGCAGACTTTGGGGATTGGGGCAGATGCAATGATCCCGGATCTTCGATCACAAGATAATTCCTCGTCAAATACAACTCCTGGTCCGCAAGCCGGAATAAACTCAAATGTGAATGGAACTACAACTACCGTGAGTGCTCCTGCATCAGTTGGATATCTGCTCTTCACCGTATCACAACCTGGAGGAAGGGTGACTCTGACAACGAAATCCGGTTCTGAAATCAAACTTGACCCGATGGAAGGGAACAATCTCTCTGTTCCGGTACCGGTTGAAGGACTTGTATACCTGTCATACCTGATAGAAAAGGATGGCTTTACTGCAAAAAGGGGAAATATTTCTCCCTATCCGGCATCCGGAGAGACTGTCAGTATTCCCGTCACTCTGATTCAGATGGAAAGCAATACTTCGGTTTCTCAGCAGGTTCAGAGGAATGTGACCTTACCGTCCACACCTATCCCAACCGTAGAACCTCCTGTAATCTCCGTGCCTGGTCATTCTTCTCCTCTCTCCTCCAGTGAGACGGCGAATGGCAGCTCTGTTGCCGTCAATTCTTCCTCCATGGCAAATCAAGCGATGGTTGTTGCAAATGGCGCAGTAAAAACATCAGTTTCCTCAGCATCCCATATGATTCGGGCATCAGCAGGACCTGGTGGAGCAGTCCTCCCGGACGGTACCATATCGGTGCATTCAGGCGATTCTGCAAATTTTGCGATAACTGCTGACAAGGGTAGGAAGGTTGCGTATCTGGTTATCGATGGGATTCAAACCAGTCCTATGTCAGAGTACCGGTTTATGAATGTGACTTCGGATCATACTCTGGTGGCTGGTTTCACCTGAAATTATTCTTTCATATATGCAGTTTCTCTCAGGCATGCTTCATCGATGAGAGCGCTGCCAGAGAATATTTCGGATATTTTTGCAGATTTTTGAAAAACAATCTCAATATCGGGTGTTATATTTATCTTGATACAACGCGTTAATTGTACCATGAAGGCCGGCATCTGCTACCGCTTACTCATCCTGCTGTTGATTCTGGCAGGGGTCTGCGGAATTCAGGTATGCCTGGCAGATTCTGCAAATTCAGATCCAGGTTCTCTCCAAATTTCTCCTTTGGAAACAGTTCAGAAAGCAACGACCAGTCCTACGGTTAAAGTAACTATCGCCCCGATTCATACGAAAGAACCGGTCATCAAGCCACCCGTAGATCAACCTTCTCCAATTCCCTCAATAATCCCTTCCACTCCTCCGGCAGACACCCGGCCAATTCCTACTACCGGTACCCCAACGAGTACTCCGGAGGTTGCGGCTGCCGTAACTCCCGGCGATAATGAATCTGCATCGACATATTTCCAGTGGGGACGGGCGTATGAAGACGCCGGTGATTATAATGCATCCATTCATGAGTTTGACCGGGCTATTGCACGGGAACCTTATTATACGGATGCCTGGTATCACAAAGCTCTCAGTTATGAAAAACTGGGAATGTGGGATGATGCATATCAGGCATACCGGTTTTTACTCACCATTGATCCCGGATATCCGGCATCTGTGAATATTACCGGAAGTAACTCCTCCAGTTTATCAGATCGACGTCCCCCGCTACCTGCTCCGCAAAATGCTGGTACTCCCCTCGCATGGATTGCAATCGGTGTGGGAATTACGGGAGTGGTGGTTGGAGGCATCTTGTTTTTTGTGCGAAGAAGATCGGGGAGCATCCTTCCCACAGAACAGTCCTCCACTACGAGTTCACGGCAGAGCATAGGAAACCAGGCTCCCTTCCCTGACATTGATACAATAAGTGCGGCAATCCTTCCCTATTACTCCGGAGATATTGAAGTCTGTAAAGCGGTAGTCAGACTCGCAATTGAAATCGCCAGAGAAGGAAGAGAAGGAAAAGCGATCGGAACCGCTTTTGTCCTGGGAGATAGCGATGCAGTTCTGGAGCGTTCCCGCCAACTCATCCTCAATCCTTTAGCTGGTCATTCTGAGGATGAACGATATATTACCAGTCCGGATATGCGGGAAAACATTAAAGAACTGGCCCTTGTTGACGGTGCCTTTGTGATCCGGGAAACCGGTATTGTTGAGGCAGCAGGGCGGTACATCTCGATAGATACTAGTAATGTGAACTTACCCAAAGGATTTGGAACCCGTCATGTATCAGTTGCCGCGATCACTCAGGAGACTCGTGCCATCGGTATAGTGGTATCTGAAAGTGGTGGCATGGTACGGATTTTTGCTGATGGACGGGTAATTGCAGAAACCATGTGATTAGGTCCCTTTTTCTTTATTTCGGAAGAATTCTTATATCATTCTCTCTACGAATGACCACAATAAGACTAATGAGAACCTGAAACCTGAATTGATTCCTGTTCACTTTTATCTGACACGTTCATGAGGGTAGATACCCTGGTTCAGGATAAAAAAAGAAGATCTCCTAAAAGGAGATTTCCGGACGTTTTTCAATATTCTCATCTGCAAATTCAAGATACGTGAGTTTAACAAGTCCGGCAAATCTGCCGATAAAATTTGAAGGGATCGTATCCATCATGGTGTTGAACTGTTCAGCTATGTTGTTCGTGGTATATCGTTGCCTTGCTATCTCATCTTCTACTAGTTTAACCGCACTCATAAGTTCCATGACGGGCTGTGAGGTTTTGAGGTCCGGGTAATTTTCCATGACCGCAAAAAGTCTTCCCAGAATTGAACGGGATTCAGCCTCCATACCGGCAAGATCTCCAGGTCCTGCTGAACCAACAGACGCACGCATTGCTGTAACCCGCTCAAGGGTATCTTTTTCAAATGCTGCGTAGGATTTCGTAGCTCCCAGGAGTTGTTCGATCATATCGAGGCGTTTCTTTAAAGCGACTTTTACCTGGGCGAGTGTTGCTTCATGAGTATTTTTCAAACTATAAAATCTGTTATAGATTGATATACCCCATATAATCAGGCCTAATATAACCAGTATTACGATACCGGCGAGAATGAGTAATAACATCAGATATCAGTTTCTCTTATAGCCTTCAATGGGTAATATTCTTCTCTATTTTTTCAATTTCCGTCTACAATAGCAGAGTGGAAAAAATCTCATCCGGAAAAAAACCTGGTGTCTCGATCCTCATCCTTCACCAACACCTGGTTGTATTACTTGTTTCATCAGGTTCCTTTTCATCACATTTTTCTGTATGCAATGGATTTCAGTAACTGATCCTCAAATTTATGGAGTGATGACGAATTTTTGCAACAAATAGTAATCATCCGTCATTGAGCACTCTAGTTATCTCCTGAATTAGTTGCGGGCGTTGGAACGGTTTTAATATATACCCTTTTGCTCCACAACTAATGGCGAGTTTTATCATTTTGGTTGACTGTATCGCACTGACCATTATGACTTTTACGAGTGGATCATATCCCATCAAAGTTTTCAGTGTCATAATGCCATCCATTTTTGGCATCAGAATATCGAGAAGTATCAGATCCGGACGGTTGTTGACATATTCGTACACTCCCTGGTATCCGTCTTCTGCCTCTCCGGTTACTTCATGGCCTCCATCGGTAACAATCGTCCGAAGTACGGTACGCATAAAGAGGGTATCATCAACTATGAGGATACGTGCCACTTCTCTCACATCCCGTTTTCCTTCCTCAGTAGCTCTGGTTTTATTCCGGGTTGAAGAGTTGGTGTATGTATTATGCTGAAAAGATAGATATCCCGATTCTCGAATCTGGTTGTTCCCAAAAATGCAACATCTCTGATATCATTGTCAATCTCGATTCTCAAATGCTGAAAGGTTTGAGCATCCGCATTTATTGGAATCCAGGTAATTCCTCCATCATTTGAATTGGCGACCCGGACATTTGTCTTGCTTTTTCCCTGCATCACCTGTTGGGCTGCCCGATTGGTGAATTGAATACTCTCTGTTGAAATATCAAAACCAAACACTGGTTCTGGAATGTGATCAATGATGGGCATCAGGCTATCAGCAGGGAGATCGGTTTCGGACTCTTTTCCTTTCCACCGGGTGACATTCAGATTCATCCCCATTACTCCCAGAACTTTCTCATCGGAATGGACCGGTGTAATGATCTGGATCTTTCGCTGGATTCCGGCTGGTTCAGAAATAGTATGTTCTTGAATCTTCGTTCTCCCTATCAAAGCTTCATCATATCCTGATTCCCAGAATGTTCGTATCTCCTGGGAAATGGGCATCAGATCTAATTTTTGCCCGATGAGGGTTCCATATTTTAGCAAATGGTCGTTGTTCTGGAGGATCATCTCCTTGTCCAGATTGAGAACCCAGATTTCTGCAGGATATGTGTTAAGAATCGCCGTAAGGAGTTCCTCTTTCTCAAAATATGCCTCTTTAAGAATCACCTGCTCAGTGATATCTATGGAAACACCGACTAAACCGGTAATCTGACTCTTATTATCTAATACCGGACGTTTCCTGGTAAAAAAATATCTTGTTTCACCATTCTGACTGGTGATCTCTTCCTGCATCTCGAGTTCAGGAACTCCAAGCCGGAGAATTAACTCATCGGTCCGGGTCCGTTCAGATGCGACTGACTCAGGAAAAAGATCCAATTCAGTCATCCCGACGATAATATCTATTGGCTTTCCCACGAGTTTTCCAAACATCTCATTTGCATGGATGTATGTTCCATCCCTGCTCTTCATGTACACAATACCCGGGACTGTGGAGAGGATAGTTTCCTGGATTTTTCGTTGAATTACACATTTTTCTGTGGCTTTTTTAAGGTTGATATGGGTTCTCACCCGGGCAACGAGTTCACGGGTTTCGAATGGTTTTTCCAGATAATCACTCGCTCCAAGCATAAATGCAAGTTCTTTCTCTGATATGTGATGTACTCCGGTAACCATAATGACAATAATGGCCTTGAGAACCGGGTCTTCTTTGATCTTTCTGAGAACCTCTAGCCCTGTCATCTCTGGCATGATGACATCCAGAAGGATGAGATCCGGATTTGGGTTTTCCTGAAGATATTGGAGTGCTTCAATTCCATCCGCTGCACTCGCTGTTGAATACCCCATTTTCTCGATAACTGCCTTGAGATATTCCCGGATAATCTCATCATCGTCAACAATCAAAACTGAAGTGATCTCATCCATGCTGGTATCTTTACCCCCTTGAGTAATGAAGACAGAATGTATGAACGAAAATAGCTATCCCCTTCATATCGTGGGGAAGAGTTTTGATCGAGATTGGCCATTTTGATCAACCATAGGCCTATATAGTCATATCACACAGGATAATCCGAGGATGGCCGATCAGATCGGTTTTGGAGAAGAATATTCTGGTACCCTCCATAACTTTCCCGTGATCATTGGCCAGTAACATTGCCATGGAGACAATTATTGGAAGCGGAATTAATAATCGGAAATTATTTGTTGGGAATCTTACCTATTCTGTTCGGGAAGGTCAGTTGAAGGGCTTGTTTTCCCGATTTGGTGACGTTGTCAGTGTTAGAATTCTGGAGAAGAAAGGATATGGTTTTGTTGAAATGGCTACTCCGGAACAGGCAAAAGCTGCGCGTGAAGCGTTAAGCGAAACCGAATTTGAGGGAAGAAATCTCCTTATTGACGGTGTTCGCCCTCATATAAAAACAAAAAAACCTCGTGGCCGCTCCGGGCAACCAAATCTTCGAACAAAACCTTCATCCCGGGTTGGTTCTCCTCCTGGAAAGATCAGTTCCGGCTATCGGGGGAAAAAACCCATACACTCCGTTGGACAGGGAGCAGGGAGACCTGCCGGACGTCCTCACTCAGCTGGTCGCACCTCCTCTCCTCCCCGGAGAGGTGGTGCTCCATCATCCCGGAGAAGATGAATTCAGGGTATATTTGCAACTGGTATGATGAAGGGTTATTCAGATGAATCGGAATAACACTGGATTACCTCTGGTAGACAGGTAATCACTCCCCTGATTCCAGATACCGTCAGTGACATGAGAACAGCATCAACGACTTCTTCTTTTGTGGCTCCCATCTGTTTTGCCATTGGAATATGAGCCCTTACTGCCCCTGCATCACCAGATGCAGCTTTCATCGCGATATAAATTAGTTGCTTGGTTTTTCCATCAAGTCCTGGGGAACTGGCAACAGCGGTGATCAAATTCTGAAATGCTTTTGCTACTTCCGGTGCTTCATTGAAGAACATCTCCATCGGGCTCAAAGTCATACTCATTATTTTAGTCTCTGCACCATTTGTGTTCGTTGATATGAATCAAGGAAAAAAAGAGGAAACTGAAATAGTGAATTTTCCACTCCATTTGATAGGAGGCGGTTATTCTGTAATATTTTTGACCGGAATCACATTCCTCTTTTCAAGGGAATCCTGTAGCGATCTTACCACTTCTGCAGGAGTGTCCGGACTCAAACCAAACCATACATCCTGTTCATCAACTATGAGTGCAATTGGCAGGGTTTCCTCTGACCCGGTGTCCTGAGCAATGATATATTTCCCTGCCTGCTCTCCGTAGAAAAATCCGTCAAGTGATCCTTCCTGAACTTTTTCTCGTAATTCTGAAACATTCTCATCAGTGATGATATTATTGACTGGTACTCCATACTCCGTGAGCATATCGTAGTGTGCATCGCCGGTTTTTACTCCGATCCGGTATTTTTTGAGATCTGAAACATTGGTTATGGTATCCTTCAAATCCTGACTGACAAAAAGAGCACTGGAATCCTTTGCAATTGGTCCGACCCATTGAAGGGCATATTCTCTCGAAGGTGTACGGTATGCCCCCAGAAGAAGAGTGTTTGATCCATTTACCGTCGCATTGTATGCTTCATCCCAGGGAAGGAGGGAGATATCAGTCCGGTTGAATGCAATTCCTGCGTCGGCAGTTATCTTTTCTATGAGATCTACTGACTGTCCTGTCACCTCATTTTCTGCATAATAGGAGAAAGGGGCATACTCTTCACCAACAATTGTCAGATTTGTCTGATTCTTACTATCCGCAGCACAACATCCCCATGCAAGAAATCCACAGAGGAGTGCCAGCATTATCAATCGTGAGATTGTCATATACAATTAAAACTCATCAAAATGAATAAGGATTTCGAATCTTTTCTCAAATCTGAACATGTATGGATTCTCGAAAATCAGATATCTCACAGACACTGATAATTTCTATTATGGATGACATACCGGATAGGTTTGGTCCGGAAAAAATAACTGCAGGGATTTTAGAAAATCTTGTGCGAATAGTTCATAAAGCTGCGTGTATTGATAATCAGCCCGTGGATCTGGGTGAAGGTGCAACTCTCACTGCCGCAGAAATACATTTGATTGATCTGATTGGGAAAAAACCTGATGAAAGTGTCTCGGATCTTGCATCTCATCTTGGAATAACCAAAGGGGCCGTATCTCAAATAGTGCAAAAACTTCTTACAAAAGGCTTTATTACCCGGTCATATGGAGTGGGAAACCGAAAAACTGTTTGTCTGAATCTGACAAGTAATGGAAGAAAAGCATATTCCTGGCATACTTCCCTGCATCTTCTGATAAATTCCCAGTTACTTGATCTCCTCCATACCTATCCCCCCCACGATCTTGAGAGGCTACATCATCTGCTCTCATGCTTTGATTCCACCCTGGATTACTCATTAGAGATTCGGGATGAACATACCCGGCGGTTTTTATCTGATTATTCTGGAGAACCTTACTGAGTAAGGTTTTTAGGGGAAATGTTGGGTGGGCTATCCAGAGAGAAGTGGGTACATAAATAGTATAGTTGCTATACTATTTTGAACGAGAGTTCGTATCAGGCACAGGAATTCCTGAACCGATTTGATCATCTCTCATTACCCTGGGTTGATGTACATGAATAATATCGAGATATCGCCGGATTTCTCCCCTTTAGGAAAAGATGATGCTCCGCAGGTTATGCATATTTTTAACTACTACGTTGAGCACAGTGATGCTGCGTTTTTTGAAGATCTGGTTCCGGAACCTTTTTATTTTAAGATGCTCGAACTCCTTGGTTCCTATCCATCTGCGGTAATAAGAACTACTAATGGAAGGATTGTCGGGTTTGGCATGGTTCGCCTTCATAATCCCTTACCGGTGTTCAGACATACGGGTGAGATCACCTATTTTATCGATCCCGAATTTACCGGCAGAGGACTTGGAGGTAAACTTCTCATGCATCTTGAGGAGAAAGCACGTGAATACGGGATTACCTGCATTCTCGCGCAAATATCCTCTAAAAACTATGGAAGCATCTCGTTCCACAAAAAGCATGGTTTCGTAGAATCCGGAAGACTCACCAAAATCGGAAAAAAGCATGGAGAATTTTTTGATATTATCTGGATGCAAAAAGCGATCTGATATACCGAGTAAAATTCAGGCCAATGGTGTGATATCTTCTCACATGTGAAAAGATCCACTGTTCTGCCTTTTTATTTCTGGAGGGCAACATGTAACAAGATTCATGTTCTCGATTCTGTATGTTGATGATGAACCGGGACTTCTTGATATTGGGAAAATTTTCCTGGAAAAAAATGGTCTTCTCTCAGTAGATACAATTCTTTCAGCACAGGAAGCACTGGATACGCTCCACCAAACTCCCTATGATTGCATTATATCAGATTACCAGATGCCCGGAATGGATGGGATCGAGTTCCTTAAGATTGTCCGTTCAACATGGGGAAATATTCCGTTTATTCTCTTTACCGGAAAAGGAAGAGAAGAAGTTGTTATCGAAGCTCTGAATAGCGGATCTGATTTTTATCTCCAAAAAGGAGGAGAGCCCCGTTCGCAGTTTACTGAACTTGAACATAAAATACTGCTCGCCATAGAGAGACAGACCACCCGGGAAAAATTACGTAATTCAGAGCGGCGCCTTTTTGATATCATTAATTTTCTCCCTGATCCAACGTTTGCAATTGATCTTGATGGTAAGGTGATTGCATGGAACCGTGCCATAGAAGAACTATCCGGTGTTAGTAAGGATACTGTGCTTGGGACTGGTGATTATTGCTATTCTCTCCATCTTTTCGGTGAAAAGGGACCGATACTTATCGATATGGTTCTGCAAGATGATCCAAAGATACATTCCCAGTATCAATATATCAACAGGGAGGGAGATCGTTTCATAGCAGAGCGATTTGTTCCTACTCTGAATAATGGAAAAGGAGCTCACCTCTGGATTACTTCCTCTCCTTTGTATGATTCAACAGGCAACATCAATGGAGTAATTGGATCTCTCCGTGATATTTCCAGCAGAAAAAGAGCTGAAGAAGAAATGCGTGCAGCCTTTGAGCAACTGGCTGCTGCCGAAGAGGAACTTCGACAACAGTATGAAGATCTGGCTCGAAGTGAAACCCGTATCCGGAATAGCGAGAGACGTCTTTCAGATATTATCAATTTCCTTCCTGATGCAACCTTTGCAATAGATACGAAAGGGGAGGTCATTGCATGGAATAATGCGATGGAAGAGATAACCGGTGTCCCGCGATCTGAAATTCTAGGGAAAGGGGATTATGCATATGCTCTTCCTCTGTGGGGTGTAAGAAGGCCGGTTCTGATTGACATGGTTCTGAAAGAAGAACTCGATGTCAAATCCCTCTATCCGTCGTTTACGCGAGTGGGGGGAAAAGTATTCGCAGAAGTCTACAGTCCTTATATCCACCAGGGAAAAGGAGCAGATGTCTGGTTCACCGCTGCTCCGCTTTACGATGCTGAAGGAAAGGTTATCGGAGCTATTGAATCCATCCGTGATGTCACGGAACGGAAACGAAATCTTGATGATTTGAAAGCAGCATATGAACAAGTGACTGCAACCGAAGAAGAACTCAGACAACAGTACCTGGAACTTGCATGGAGTGAATCCCGGATTCGGGAAGATGAACGATTTATTCGTGATGTTCTCTCCAGTATTCAGGATGGGATAATAATTCTTGACCCTGATCTCAAGGTTGTCCGGACGAATCAGGCAATGAAAAACCTGTTTCCTGATAATGACACAACTATTGGAAAAACCTGCTTTGGACGATATCATAACCAGGATGTGCCATGTGAGGGATGTCCGGCCCTTGAGACCCTTAAAACAGGTCTTCCCAGACAGAAAATTGTGGCAATCCGGGATGGGGAAGGCAAAAAATGTCCGGTAAAAGTCTTTACGTATCCGCTTTATAATTCGGAGACCGGGAAGATTAGCGGGGTAATAGAGTATCTTTGTGGCATAGCGGAAATGTATCCTCACCTTCAGGGTCATGACGATGCTTCCAACGCTCCCTGATCTGGAATGGCGGACCTGAACTGGAGAAACCATCAGGAAGGGTTTACCCATCTGACAGGTCTTCTGATATCTGGAGATTCCTTCGCTATCACCACTCTCCCCTATCGGATCACCGGGATTTGTGAGAAGGATCCATTATCCGGGAAACAGATTCTGGGAGTTGACTCATCGGTTCTTGCGTTTCTTGAATATCTCTTCTTCAGAGCAGAAGGTCCTTACTCTCCTGATTTCGTCACCTATGCTCATGTGATCCATTTGGTCTGTCAGTCCTCGTCACCACTTTGTGCTTTGTTGAATCTGAACAGTGCTGATGCAATCGGAAATATGATCCTCAATAAACGGGGAAGACTCAAATTTGCGATTGCCGATCATCTGGAACTTCTTCTGCTTCTGGAATGGTGGCCCCGGTTTGGTCTCAATCCGGTGAGTCTTCGTCAGGTTTTTGAAGCAGTAATCCAAAAAACCGATGTACATCGTCGTCTCTCAGTTCAGGATCCGGTGATCATCCTGAGACTTCTTGAGGTCTTCCCGGTATATCGCCATGAGTTCTGTCCGGATGATCTCTCGCTTGAGGATCTCAAAATGCGTCAAACTGAGATCTCTCCTCTTCCATCCCATCGACGATATCACCAATTACTAGGGAAATTTTTAAAGCAGGGGATGAGTATTAGTGACGTTATCAGGGAGGAAGAAAATCGGATCCTCCCCATTCAGGTCTCCCGAAATGCGTTTTTGTCGTATCTGGTTAAAAAAATGCATCAGGATACTTGCCAGATCTGCACCATAAGTGGTATGTCACTTTCAGGTTCGGAAATCACGGTTCATCACATTGTACCTCTTTCTGAAGGTGGCTGCGACACAGCCAGAAATATGCTGGTTGTTTGTCTATCTCATCATCAGGCAATTCATGCAGGTGAAATTATCGTGAAGATGCATGAGACAGTTGAGATCCGCACCCGGGATATGGTCCATCACCTCCTGCCAAATCCCTGATTTTGCTTTGGATTTATGGCAGATATCTTCTTCTGACGCTTGAATCGTTCCCAAATTTATTATTCTCACTCAGCAAACTCCTATCCTGGTGCTGATTTGAATGCCATAATTATCGTAATAATTGCACTCTGTGTCTTCGCCCTTGCCTACCGGTATTATGGACTCTTTATTGCCACCAAGGTTCTTCAGTTGGATCCGTCCCGGAAAACACCGGCGATCACGGAAGATGATGGCCACGATTACCACCCAACGAATCGATATATCTTATTTGGCCATCATTTTGCTGCAATAGCGGGTGCTGGCCCCCTCGTTGGACCGGTTCTGGCAGCACAGTTTGGATACCTTCCCGGGATGCTCTGGATCCTGATTGGGGCTGTTCTTGGAGGGGCTGTTCATGATATGGTGGTGCTTTTTGCATCTGTCAGGTATGGGGGACGAAGTCTTTCCTTAATTGCTGAAGACCTTCTGGGATCCCGGGCTGGAATCATCGCTTCTCTTGCAATTCTTTTTATCTTGATGCTTACCCTTGCCGGTCTGTCACTTGCGGTGGTTAAGGCATTGTATATGAGCCCGGTAAACACCTTCACCGTTCTTGCTACGGTTCCGATTGCCCTGTTAATGGGAATATATATGAATCGGATACGGCCGGGTGATTATATCGGTGCTACCCTCATGGGTGTTGGATTGTTGACGCTGGTGATTGCATGTGGTCCGATTCTTGCCCAGTCATCTCTGATCACTACTTACCTGACTCTGGGTGAGGCACCTTTGCGGATTCTTATTCCGGCATATGGGTTCTTCGCTGCAGCACTTCCGGTATGGCTACTTTTATGCCCACGTGATTATCTCTCTACCTATCTGAAGATTGGAACCATCGTCATCCTTGCAGTAGGAGTATTCATCGTACAACCGGAAATGCAGATGCCGGCAGTGACACAATTTGTCGATGGGGGAGGGCCTATCATCCCTGGGGCAGCAATCCCCTTCCTCTTTATTACCATTGCCTGTGGTGCCCTTTCCGGGTTTCACTCAACAATTGGCACGGGAACGACTCCGAAAATGATCTCAAATGAAGGGGATATCCTCTTTGTAGGATATGGTGCAATGCTCACCGAGGGATTTGTTGCAATAATGGCCCTTATTGCAGCCTGTGCCCTGGTTCCTGCAGATTATTTTGCGATAAATGTAGCACCGGCAGTGTATCAGACACTTGGTATGACTCCGGTTCAACTTCCCATACTTGAACAGATGATCGGAGAAGATCTGGCTGGGAGAACCGGAGGTGCAGTATCTCTCGCTGTGGGGATGGCATCTATCTTCTCCCAGATTCCGTTTCTCCAGGGATTGATGGGTTACTGGTATCATTTTGCCATTATGTTTGAAGCAGCCTTTGTGCTCACTGCCGTAGATACGGGAACCCGGGTCGGACGTTATCTCCTTCAGGAGTTAATCGGTCGGGTCATCCCCAAGTTTGCTGAGAAAAGGTGGCTCCCGGGGATTTTTATCTCCAGTTTTCTCTTCACCTTCTCCTGGGGATACCTTCTCTATACTGGTGAAATATCATCGATATGGCCGCTTTTTGGTATGTCCAACCAACTACTTGCGGCAACCGGTCTCATTGTCGGGACTACTCTCTTGATTCGGATGGGTCGGAAAAAATACATGTGGGTCACTGCGATTCCCGGCCTCCTTATGATCCCCATCACCCTTGATGCCGGATATCTGAACATCCTGAATTATCTGAAACTTGGGTCTCCAACCGGATATCTCCTTACGATAATATCAGTAGTATTGATGATTCTCATGGTCCTGGTGCTGGGAGAAGCGATAAAAAAGTGGTATGTTCTTTTACGAGATCCAATAAATGGATGAAGGGTAGGGGACGAATTTCGTCTTTCTCTCTTCTTACTGGTTTCCTTTTTATCAAAGAATCAGAGTCATGTCATCTTCACCAATGACAAGATCCGGGAAATCTGTAATTGAAGTGCGAATGTCTCTTCTCATCTGCAGGGTTGTATACAAATTTGCTGCAAAATGAACCAGAATGAGTTTTTTCGCTCCTGCATTCCTCGCTGCAGTGACCGCCATCTTCGGATTCATATGTGGCCACTCCGGAGTATACTGACCTGGAAGATTTGAACATTCAGAAATCAGAACGTCTGCATCTTTTGCAAGGTTCAGGTAATTATCGCAGGGACCGGTATCGGTACAGAAGGTAATGGTCTTTTCGAGATCAAACCGGTACCCATACACCAGCTGAGTATGGATTAGGGATGCGGTAGTTACGGGAATCTTCAGGTCTGTCTTTCCTTCGGGAAGTTCAATGATAGTGACCGGGAAAGAGAGCTCATGAACCGGAATGGTGTATGGATATCCAATAAACTCAGATAAGGTTTTTTGTATTCCGGGTGGGCCACAAATCGTAAGACCCTGGGAAAATCGAAGCCTGGCTAAGGAATGCAGACCACTGATATGATCCAGGTGAAGATGTGAGAGAAACAGATATGCAGGTGTTTTAACTACAGGGCAGATGTCAGCAATTTTGTGAATACCGTCTCCTGCATCCAGAATTATGGTGACATCTGCAGTTTGCATGAGGATTGACAGGGTGTTTCCGGTACGAGAGGAGTACCACCCATTTGTACCAAGAAGCGTGAGGGTGATCGGTGTCATGGTCTTCCTTATGTCTTCACCGGATTACACATATGTCATTGGTTCAGTAATATCCAAAGGGCACGAATCAGATTTTTGAGATAAACATAGAAAAGAATATCTGGATTCTAATGATAATACCCCTCACTGATTTGGAGTGTTTTTTTCGTGATATCGGTATTGTATGTGGATGATGAACCGGTTCTCCTTGAAATCTGTAAACTATTTCTGGAAAAAACCGGAGAGTTTCAGGTACAGACTGAATCATCGGCAGGTAATGCACTCAACCGCCTCAGGCAGGAATCGTTTGATGTTATTGTATCTGACTATCAGATGCCGGAAATTGATGGCATTGAGTTTCTGAAACAGATTCGCTCCCATGGAAATCCTGTTCCGTTTATAATTTTTACCGGAAGAGGGAGGGAAGAGATAGCAATTGCCGCCTTAAAAGAAGGTGCGGATTTCTATCTTCAGAAAGGAGGAGATCCCCGATCGCAGTTTGCCGAACTGATGAATCAGATTCGTCAGGTTGTCAGACAACGACATGCAGAAATGCGGGTCAGGGAAAATGAGCAAAAGTACCATGCTCTCTTTGATTCTGCTCTTGATGCATTTTTTATTATCGATAATGGAGTAATCGTTGAATGTAACCGCCAGATGGAGTATTACTTTCAACGTTCACGACAAGCCCTCATAGGAATGCATCCTGCAGAACTTTCACCTGCATATCAACCAGATGGAACTCTTTCTTCTGTAGCAGCAGAGGAGCGGATTGCATTAGCGCTGGCGGGAACTCCGGTTATTTTTGAATGGAAACATACCAGGCGTGATGGTTCTGAGTTTGATGCTGAAGTGAGTCTGAACCGGTTTGAGATTGCGGGTAGATTCGTTCTGATAGCAGTTCTTCGGGATATTACTGCCCGTAAAGAGAATGAAATAGAACTCTATCGGAAAAGTGAGGAACTTTCTGCCTCATATGAAGAACTCATGAGTACTGAAGAAGAACTCAGGACTCAATATCGGATCACTACTCAAAGTGAAGAGGCTCTGCAGGAAAGTCAGGCTTATCTTGAGGCAATTATCCAGGGTTCGCCAATTCCCCAGTTTGTTATTGATAAGAATCACCTGGTGACTCATTGGAATCGTGCTCTCGCACAATATTGCAGAATTGATGCAATGGATATTCTCGGAACTGATAATCATTGGAAGGCCTTTTATTCAGAGAAACGGCCATGTCTGGCAGATCTACTTCTGAATAAAGAATTTGATCGGATCACCGAATGGTATGGTCCGAAAGTTTCCCGTTCTCAACTCATCCCTGATGCTTACAATGGTGTGGATTACTTTCCCGGTATGGGTGAAGGAGGTACTTGGCTTTCCTTTACCGCGAGTATCATCAGGGATCAGCAGGGGAATATCATTGGAGCCCTTGAGACTCTTGAAGATATTACCACACAGAAAAAAGCATCATTGGATCTTGAGGAGAGTGAATCCCGGTATCGGGGAGTGATAGAAAATCTTCAGGACAGTTTTTACCGGAGTGATATGGAAGGACGGCTTATCATGGCAAGTCCGAGTATCCTGCCTCTCCTTGGATATCAGTCCTTTCATGAATGTATTGGAAAAAAAATCGCTGAAACCTTTTATGCCAACCCAAAAGATCGGGAGGTTTTACGGTCAGCAATTGCCCGGGATGGTTCCGTCACCAATTATGAGGTCACGCTCAAGAAAAAAGATGGAACTCCCATTCTCGTATCAACCAGCAGTCACCTCTACTATGATCGTGATGGGAAACCTGCCGGTATTGAAGGAACATTTCGCGATATTACCAAACTGGTGGAAAACAGCAGGCGATTAAAGCGTAACGAAGCAATCCTCACTGCAGTAGTTCAGGAATCTCCGGTTCCCCTCTTTGTAATCGATACAAATCACCAGGTTATGCACTGGAACAAAGCATTGGAAACCTATAGCGGAATACCTGCACAAAAAGTCCTTGGAACTTCCGGGCAGTGGCAGGCGTTTTATACCACAGAGCGTCCCTGTATGGCTGATCTGCTTCTTGATGATGAGATCTCTTCATTGTCCGAGTGGTATCCGGGGAAGTATGCCCCATCCCATCTTATTGATGGGGCGTACGAAGCAGTGGATTTTTTCCCCGATCTTGGGGATGATGGATGCTGGTTGTTTTTTACTGCCGCCCCGATCCGAGACGCGAATGGGGGGCTTATTGGTGCAGTTGAAATACTTCAGGATATATCCGAACGGGTCAGAGCAGAAAATGCCCTGCAGGGGAGTGAAAATTCTCTCCAGGCGATCATCACCGGATCCCCGATCCCCCAGTTTGTGATTGACAAAGATCACCGGGTTATTCAGTGGAATCATGCACTTGCTGCATATTCCCGGATACCTGCTGAGGATATTATTGGAACGGATCACCATTGGCGGGCGTTCTATCCGGAAAAATACCCATGTCTTGCTGACCTGATCGTGGATGGTATTGATATCACGAAGGGTTCTTTTCGGGAAAATTATCAGCCATCATCTCTGATTGCGGGGGGTTTTGAGGCAACTGACTTTTTTCCGACGATGGGGGGTGAAGGTGCATGGCTGTTTTTTACTGCCGCCCCCATTCGGAATGACCAGGGGCTGATTGTGGGTGCTGTGGAAACTCTTGAAGATATCACCGAGCGGAAAAGGGCTGACAATGCTCTGATGGAGAGTGAGGAGCGGTTTCGAACCCTGTTTAGTAATGCGACAGATGCGATCTTTCTTCATCAGATCACCCCAGAGAACCATCCTGGAACCTTTATCGAGGTAAACAATACGGCATGTCTTATCCTGGGCTTTACCCGGGAGGAACTTATCAGGATGTCTCCTCTTGATATCGATACAGACAATTCACCAGACCGGGAACAGATTTACTCCGGATTTCAAAAAGACTCCGGCCATATTACCTATGAAACCATACTCCGATCCAAAAGCAATGAGAGTATCCCGGTGGAGATCAACGCTCATGTTTATGAATTCAAAGGCGAACGGGTGGTGCTTTCTATTGCGAGGGATATTTCTGAGCGAAAACGGTTTGAGTCGGCACTGCAAAATGCAAATAAAAAATTGAATCTTCTCTCCAGCATTACCCGTCATGATATCCTGAACCAACTCACGGCCCTTACCGGATATCTTGCCCTGTCTGAAGATAGTACAAAAGATGAAGGTCTGCTTTTATTTATCCGAAAAGAGAAGAAGATCGCTGATACAATTTTTCATCAGATCCTCTTTACTCGTGATTATCAGAATGTCGGGATTCAATCTCCCCGCTGGCAGAACCTGAAGATGCTGATCGGACAGGCTGCTTCCCTTCTTGATACCGGTGAAATCCGCCTGGATATTGATGTCCCCTCTGTTGCGGTATATGCAGATCCCTTACTTGAGAAGGTATTTTTCAATTTGGTTGATAATTCTGTCAGGTATGGACGTGACATTACCTATATCTCATTCTCTATCAAGGAGAACGATGGGAAGATGCGCCTGATCTATTGTGATGATGGGGGAGGAATACCTCCGGATGAGAAGGAGAATATCTTCAATCTGAAGTACTATAATAACACCGGGTTTGGTCTGTTTCTCTCCCGGGAAATCCTTGCCATTACTGGTTATTCAATCAGTGAAACGGGTGAATATGGAAAAGGGGTGCGATTTGAGATTGAGTTTCCGGAGGGGAGTTACCATCGTGATCCTAAAATGTTTTTAGATGTGGAATCAGAGGAACGGGAGTTCGATTGAAGTTCCTTTCTCAAGAGCCAGCGATGCAGCAGCAAGATCGGTGATAGCGATTCCGGTAGAATCAAAAATTGTTACATCATTCGAATCTCTCTTCGCTATCTTTGAGGTAAGGATTTCTCCCAGAGTGCCGGCAATATGATCCTCTGATATGAGTCCATCCCGAAGTGGGACATTCACTTCTCCGGAGTGAAATGCCTGATCACGATCATCTACAATAATTTGGGATCTGAGAAGAAGCTGGGGATCCAGCTCCTGTTTTCCCGGTGCATCAGCCCCGATTGCGTTAATGTGAGTTCCATCGGATACCCAGTCATTCTGGATCAATGGTGCTCTGGACGGGGTCGTAGTTAATAGAACATCAGCATCTGCAGCTTGTTCGATCCTGGCAACTGATATATCCAGATGAGGAAAATCCCTGGTAAAATCCTCGGCAGTTGTAGTATTTCTTGACCACACTTTTACAGACTGCACATTGAATACGGCACTAATTGCCCGTAGCCCGGCTCTCGCCTGTTTGCCTGCTCCGATGATTCCCACCTCTCCGCCCCTGACTGGTGCCAGAGCTGCTGTTGCAACTGCAGCAGATGCACCGGTTCGAAGATCTGTCAGACCCGTGGCATTGAGTATTGCGATTGGAAGACCCGTAGGCGGGTCCAGGAGAATCGTCAGGGCCATCACGGTTGGCAGATTTTTTGCCCGGTTTTCCGGATGAACATTCACCACTTTCACTCCGGCTACGTTTAATCCGGGAAGAAATGAGGGCATGGTGCGAAAGTCTCCCCCCGGAAGAAAGACATAACTTTTTGAAGGCATCTGACATTCGGCATTTCCGTGATCGATAAAGGCGGCTCTCACTGCTTCAATGAGAGCTGGAATTTCAATAACATCCTCGGGAGCAGGATAATATCGCATAGTGATCAGTGGGAGGGAGAGATCAAAAAGGTACCGGATACATTTGATGATTAAGAAAAAATGGTTACTTGGTTCGCCTCAGGACACAGGATCCGAAAAACCTGCAAATTTCGATGAGGAGAGAGCCTACTGCTACCAGGGATATGATGATGATGAGCATTGCAACCAGGGACATATTCTCCTTGACTATCGGTATGCCTCCGAGGAAATATCCGGCTAAAAGGAAAGTACTTACCCAGAGAATCCCTCCTGTCACGTTATACATCAGGAAGGTTTTGTATTCCATTTCACCCATACCTGCGAGAAACGGGGCAAGTGTTCTGACAAACGGAGCAAATCTCGCGATAACGATGGTAACTGGTCCGTACTTGTCAAAGTACTGGTGGGTTTTGTCGAGATGTTCTTTCCGAATCACCGGGAGGTTCATATCCAGAATCTTGTGGCCCACATATTTACCGATAAAGTAATTTACCGTATCTCCAAGAATGGCTGCGATGTAAAGGCTTACCAGTAGAATTCCTATATTGAGTCCCCCAAAGCCAGAGAGCGTACCAGCCACAAAGAGAAGAGAGTCTCCGGGCAGGAATGGAGTGATAACAAGTCCGGTCTCGCAGAAAATAATGAGAAATAATAATCCATAGATCAGGTTACCATACGAAGCGATGATTGCAGGGAGATATTTATCCAGATGAATGAAAAGGTCAAGAGATCCAGTGATGAGTTCTAACATGTGATAATTCGTTACAGATGATGCTATAATATCTTTTGTGAATTCTCTGGAGGAAAAAAAGAACTTCTCCAGACTCCGGGGAATCCCTGCATTTCTGATTGTCCTGAACCAGGAGACTCACCGAATGAAGGGTCTGAGTATCTGATGAAGGATCCCTCTTTTCAGGCTGATGGCATGGGAATCACACATCTCGTGGCAACAGTAACAGCAAATGCACTTTTTGGTCATAAAAACCGGATATCCCTTTGACAATTCAATTGCATCGACCGGGCAGATCTGTCTGCATTTCATACACCGGATGCATGATTTTTTTATCAGTGATGGTCTGAGGGTAAATGAAAGTCCGGCCCCATGAAGAATTCGTCGAAGAATTTTCCTGAAGAATGACGGAGATGTCTGAGTGTGGGTTTGAGGTTTTTGAATCGATGGGTTTGCAAGTTCCTCAATCGTTGCCCCTATTATCACGATCTTCTTTTCATCGATGCAGCCTTCTTCAATTGCGGCCTGAACTCCTCCAATTGTGCAGGGATCAAATCCTATCAGCCTGCTTGCAACAATATCAAGAGCTGTATAGTTTGGACTTGAGAGAATTGCACCTAGTCGGACCGGAGTTCCCGCCATCGGACCGTCTCCTTCCATGATATCAATTGCATCCATGATCTGGAGATCCGGTTTGATACACCGGTTCAGGTCAAGAAGCATCTTTCCGAACAGTGCAGGGTCAACAAGCCGTGCATGATATGGGGGTTTATCAAGACCTGGTATTGCACCAAAGAGATTCTTTGTCGCTCCGGTCATCCCGGTGTATATGTGGGTCTTCAGTTTGGAGATCACCACTACCGCATCTGCTTCGAATATTGGCGTGATGATCTCGAATTGTTTGACTAGTATGCCCTCGGGAAATGCAACTGCCCGGGATGAGGTATCAGTATTCAGAGAGACACCGGGTATCGCATGAAGATTGGAATATCCTGCAAGCTCGTAGGCTTTGTGCAGATTTTTTGGTCGATAGGGGATACCGGCACCCGGACTATCTGCGATGGTTACGGTGCATCCCATATCAGTAATCATTTGGCAGACTGCTTCGAGGACTTTTGGATGGGTGCAAACAGCCTTTGCAGGATCCGCTCCCATGAGAAGGTTCGGCTTGACCAGCACATGCATCCCCGGAGTAAGATACTGATCAATTCCTCCGATAAGATCCAGTGCTGTTCTCACCGCAGTTCTGACGGATTCATCATCATATCCGTCACAGGAGACGAGACTTACTACATGGTCATCAACCATGTCCCGGATGGCGGAATTCGTATCAGATGTCATAATAATCAGAAAGAGACGAAGGACGAGTCAGATGAAATACCTCTTTGGTAATCAGAAAAATGAGGGAGTTATTCTTTCTTTTTTCCTGACAATGTCGCCCAGTACCGTAGGAAATGCTGTTTTTCATTCTCCTCTGGTTTTGGGGTTGATAGTTGTGGCTCTTTTTGGCTGGCAGGTTTTTTACTCTTTTTGGATCCCTGATATGGATGCGGGTTTTTGGGAGCTGCCTCTTTTATCTTCTTTGATACATGTCTAGCCGGCCGCTTATCTGATCCGGATCCTGGAGTTCCCTCCCGGGGATTTGCTCTCGGCTTTCGCTCATCCTGCCACCCTTTTTTCGCCGGTCTTTCTCCTTCCGGTTTTTTCGTTACTGGTTTATCAGTTCCTGTTCTCTGGGTAGGTATGTTGTCCTGACGAGGGATTCTCTGCTCCTGTGTTCCTGGTTTCGTCACAGGTTTTTGGACATCTTTCCCTTTTCCTCCTGGTTTTGGACCGGCCTTGAATTCTCCGGTGACGTCATTAAGATGACGGACCGATTCTTCTGATTTTCCGGATCTTCCATATGGTCCAGGCCGGTATTCCCGGTTTTCTGAACGCTCTCCCCTCCCATAGGTTCTGTTGGTCCGAGGTGAGTCTGGCTGAGCCACTCTCCCTTTTCCTCCCTGATGTTGCCGGGATGGAACATCATCTATGAGGAGCCTCCTCCCTTCAAATTCGGTCTCCCGAAGGGTATTTTTTATTCGTTGAGCCTGCTGGGGATTTGCCATCTCAATAAAGGCATATCCTTTTCCGTCCATCACTTTGACATCCAGCACTTCCCCATGTTTGGAAAATAGAGCAGTGAGCTGATCTTTTGTGACGGTATAATTCAGGTTTCCGACAAATAACTTCCGTTCATTCATAATGTTGATAATGCAGGTACATCTGCGGGAATAATGTTCATCTGATTCAGCGGATAGAAGAGGGATGAATCGAGGTCATTCATGTTTCATCCATCTCTGTACAGTAATTCAGGTAACCATCGGCTGCTGATGATATCATATTACCGTCTGGCATGTTCGCCTGCATAGCACTGATCAGAAGAGGTCCCGGGAATTATACCAAAACTCTCAGGTTGTTTGTCTGCACGCCCTGATGAAAAGTATTTAGGCTCTGAAAATCTGACTTTTGATACTGCATCCCTTTTGATATGGAGAAACCGCGAGGGTCTTCATCAGACAGTCATGCAGTCATCAGGTTGTCGTATGGATATTCTTCCGATTGTTCAGAGTATACTCACCTTGTTCATTCTGATTCTTATCGGATTCCTTGCATTCAGGATTGGATTTATCAACCGGACTGGTGTATCAGGACTCTCCAGTCTTCTGGTAAACATCAGTCTGCCCTGTCTGATCATTGAGAGTATGCAGGTTCAGGTGACTGGATCCCTGATTGGAAATATGGAAACGATCATCCTGATTGAACTGCTAGTATATGGTCTCTCTTTCTGCTGCGCATTTCTGGTTCCGTATCTTCTGGGCGGTTCCATATTTGAAGCAGGAGTTTTTCGGTTCATGCTCATCTTCTCCAATCTTGGATTCATGGGTTACCCGGTAGCTCAGACATTGTTTGGTCCGGAATCCCTCTTCTATGTGACCCTGATCAATATTCCGTTCGGACTTCTGGTCTTTACCGTCGGGGTATTTCTCCTTCGGCCGGATATTATGCATGATCATGATATGAAACGGATTTTCACTCCCGGATTGATTGCTTCTCTTGTCGGTCTGCTATTCTTCTTCACGGGTTTTGATATTCCTTCCCCGGTATCTGATTCATTGAGCCTTCTTGGTTCGGTTACCACTCCGCTTGCAATGATCGTTATCGGTGCCCTGCTCTCCACTCTTCCGATTGGATCCATGTTTGGGGATATCCGGATCTGGGTCATCTCCCTGTTTCGTCTGATTATTATCCCACTGGCAGTCCTGTGGATATTGAAACCCTATATCTCTGACCCGCTGCTTCTTGGGGTCCCGGTTATCCTTGCTGCCATGCCGGTGGCGGCAAATACGGTTCTTCTTGCCGAGGAGTACGGGGTGAATGCAGAGCTCGCATCCAAAGGGGTTTTTCTCTCGACGATCCTCTCCCTTTTGTCTATCCCGGTCATGGCGATGCTGATCGGTATGGGATGATCCCGATCATTCTTATATTTCAGGATCCATTTCGGTACAGGCGAATCCATGGTGAGTGATGTATACCTTGCACGAATGCGTATAAAGAGCCCGGATGAGAACAATCTCACCAAAATCTCCCGGCTTTTACACGCTGCCGGAATAGCTGAATGTATATCTGAAGAAGATTTGACTGCGGTCAAGTTACATTTTGGCGAACTTGGCAATGACACGTACATCAAGCCGGTCTTTGTTCGTCAGGTGATCGATGAGATCCGTGGGCAGAATGGAAAACCGTTTCTCACTGATACGAATACGATGTATATCGGATCCCGGCATAATGCAGTAGATCATCTTCAGGTGGCGATTCGGCATGGATTTTGTTATGCGGTGGTTGATGCTCCGGTTGTCATTGCCGACGGACTTACCGGACAGAATTCCCGGCAGGTTTCACTGAAAGGAAAACACTTTGCATCGGTGAAGATTGCCGGAGATATTGCTGATGCGAATGCCATGGTTGTTCTCTCCCATGTGAAGGGGCATGCCCTCTCCGGATTTGGTGGAGCTCTGAAAAATCTTGCGATGGGTTGCGCTACCCCTCTGGGGAAACGTGACCAGCATCAGGGAATGCAGGCGTCTGTGGATCCACAGAATTGTGTCGGGTGTGGCTTTTGTGTCACTCAATGTCCGTTTGATGCGATCCGGTGTGATGGGAAACTGGCAAGAATTGATAAATCCATCTGTTATGGTTGCTCTGCCTGTCTTCAGGTCTGTCCGAAACAGGCAATTGATTTCAACTGGAAGGATGATGTTCCGAAATTTATCGAGCGGATGATGGAATATGCAGCGGGAGCAGTATCCGGGAAAGAGGGGAAGACTCTCTACCTGAGTTTCGTCATGTCCGTAACTCCTGACTGCGACTGTGTTCCCTGGAGTGATGCCCCTATCGTGCCGGATATCGGGTTCCTTGCTTCAACGGACCCGGTGGCAATTGATGCTGCAGCGATTGATCTGATTAATCAGCAGCCGGGTATCAAAGAGTCGTGCCTTCATGACCATCACTCTCCTGGGGAGAATAAGTTCACCGGCCTCTGGGCAAAAGTGGATGGGGAGCATCAGATCCGGTATGGCGAGCAGATTGGACTGGGAAGTTCGAAATATCTGTTAAAAGAGATCTGAATCCTCGGCATCAGGAATTCATCACCTTCAATTTTCACTACTCTTTAGTAATTTGATTATTGACCATCGTCCACGCTCAAACTCCTTAGATAACTGTTCCACAATATCTTTTTTATTGAGTCCCCGATCCCTGAGTTCCTGATATCTTGTGAGTAGGATCTCTCTCGCTTCAGGTGTCCATCGTTCCCCTTTCCGGGATGGTTCTGATGGGGTAGGTTCCCGAATATCAGAAAGCAGAAACCCTGGTTGTAGTGCACGTAGTTCAGGTTCCCGGATGGTAAAGATGGAGGGTGATATTTCAAACCCTATTGCCCGCCGGTTTAATCCGATTGCTGCCCGGGCAGTGGACCCTCCTCCAAGAAAGAGATCACAGACAGTATCTCCTTCAGAACTGGAGTACCTGATCATCTTGGTTAGTAACTCAAGTGGGAGTTCGTTTTTGTTTTTCGTTTGTGCATGTTTGTACTCCCGGTTGATTACCCAGACATCTTCCCGGTCCTGATAATTACGCGAGCCTCCCTCCGAGTCCTTCTCTCCGGTACCAAATCTGCTCTCCAGGTGGAAAATCCGCCGTCCCCCTGGTTTTTCATAAAAAAGAATGTGATAATGGGATGAGATGTACTTCCTGCTCGTCCAGACACCGAAGTTATATTTCCAGATGATATGATTGATCTCCTGAAGTGGTGTACTGCGGAGGGCATGTAGTATATGATACAGGTTGGAATATCCGGAGACGATATAGATGGATCCCCCAGGTTTTAAAATCCGGGCAGCCTCCGAGATCCATTGCCGGGAAAACACTCCATATTCCTCCTCCGGGATCTCGACATATCCTTCAACCACATAAGACTCATTCCGGTTATAGTGCTTGTGAAGGGTATCGCCCTGAATTCCATAGGGAGGATCAGTGATAATCAGATCCACTGAGTTGTCGGGAATATATTTCGGGGCACCAGAGATGCAGGATTCGTTCCAAAACATACATGGCTGATGCAGGTTCTCCGGTGGCATGGTCTTCTTAGGTTTTCAGCGGTACTCCCTGATAAGGGAGTTGTGAAGATATGGGTATTGCGGGTAAAAAGAGAAGAAGCCCCTTATTGAGTCTATGTTTACCTACTATTCATGCAGATGAAAAACACTGCCCCCATGAACCTTGCTTTTGTGCAGAGTCTTGAAATTACGGCATTTACAATTCATGTCGTACTTCCCGTGGTGATCCTCTTCTTTGGAGTTTGTGCGTATCATGCCGGCTGGATCATCTGAACCCCCTCCTTATTTTGTCTCTTACCTCTTTGATTAATGCTCAAAAATTTCCCGTGCTTTCTCATCGTGATGACTTTTTTATCCGAACTATTTAGATAGTCAGTGAATATCGGTATTTTTCCTTATCGTAACGCAGGCTTTTCTGATCACCCTTGATATTGGGCCTCTGGTTTTTGTTTTTTCTTTGTGGTATACAACACCATCCAGACATTTTCATTATGGGAATTCTTGCATATCTCATCATAAGGTTTATTCGCAATTGAGTCCGGAAGTTTTTTCATTTTATGTGCCGGTTTTATGCCGCTGGACGCCCAAATACTAAGCCGTGAAGGCGAGGATTGATAAGGGTCACGTTATGCTCGGGCAGGACGGGTTATCCCTGTATGAACAGAGTGGATTTGGCAGACCTCTGAAAGAGGGGATTCGTCTCTCTCCGGTAGAAGCGTTATATCTGGTATACCGGGGAAGAATTGAGGTACCGGGTTTTTCGTTTGACTCACTCCTCGTGCATTTCTCTGATGATCCTCATTTCCTGCGATCATTTCTGGTCTATCGGGATCTGAGAGAGCGGGGTTACGTGGTCCAGACCGGACCGCAGGACTTCCGGGTATTTCGCCGGGGAGAAAAACCAGGGAAGGGGGAATCCCTCTATATGCTTCGGGTGCTCTCCGAGCGGGATCTCATCGATTTCGCGGTGGTAAGAAAAGAAGTTCAGGCCACTGCGAATATGCGAAAAATCCATGTGATCGCGGTGGTAGATGATGAGTTTGAACTCACCTATTATGAAGTAAAAATCCAGAAACCTGCAGCAATTGAAGAGAGTGTCCGCCCTGATCCGGTTACTGGTCTCATCTCAAGCCGCTCGGTTATCATCCCGTCACCTCCGGAGTCTGCATATGAACAGGCGTTTTATGGCAAACGCTTTGATGAGGAACGAATCGTACTTTCCACCATCGAATCCATCTTTCTCATGGAACAAGGCCTGGTCACGGTAAAGCATGAAGGGAGAGCCGTCCCATCCTCTGAATACCGAAAGATGATCCAGGAATTTGATGCTGAAATGGAGCCAAAGCTGACTGTATACCAGCATTTGCGTTCGCTGAATTATATTCCTAAGACCGGGTACAAATTCGGTCATCACTTCCGGGTATATCTCGGAAGAAAGGTCCACTCTGAAATGCTTGTGCAGGCAATCGAGCCGAATACCACCCTTCCGATGAACAGTATTTCCCGTTCTGTAAGAATGGCTCACAGCGTAAAAAAGAAGATGCTGTTTGGGTGCATACATGGTGAGGGCATTGCCTACATCGAGTTTGGGAGAATAAAACTCTGAGCTCTGGATTGAGGAAAATATGGACTCTAGTATAAATCCCTGGTCTTCCGACCCATCGGTAGATATCGAGCGCCTTCATACGGAATTCGGCATTGAACGGATGGATGATATCACCTCTCTGCTTCCTGAAGTCCCGTACTTTATGAAACGGGGGATTGTATTTGGCCACCGGGATTACCACCGAATCGCCGATGCGATCCGCAATAATGACCCGTTTCACGTACTTACCGGATTTATGCCATCCGGCCATCCCCATCTTGGTCACCTGATGGTGATGAAAGAAGTCGTCTGGCATGTACAGCAGGGTGGAAAAGGGTATATCTGCATTGCAGACCGGGAAGCACATGCGGTTCGTAATCTGTCCTGGGAACAATGCCGGATATATGGAGATGAATATCTATCCTGTCTGTTTGCTCTGGGGTATGAGGGGGAAACCTATCAGCAAAGTACCAACAGGGTTGTGCAGGATCTGGCATTTGAAGCCTCTTCCCGGGTGAATTTTTCTGAGATGAGTGCGATTTATGGGTTTACTCCTGAAACCGACATCGGACATGCTATGAGTGTGCTCACCCAGGTCTCTGATATCCTCTACCCGCAGGTAGATGATGAGCCGGCTCCGACGGTTGTTCCGGTCGGACTGGATCAGGATCCCCATATCCGGCTTACCCGGGGAGTTGCCCATAAACTCCGGATGTTCACCATCGAAGATCGGAGTTCCCATATCAGTGTCAGATCCAAAGAAGCTCCGGAAGAGGCGATGAAGGCAGTTCATGCAGCCTTTAAAGGGTCCAAGCGATATGAAGGGCATATCGATATTAGCGGTGTGACTCATGACCTTGTCTCCCAGACTGTCCGGGCAATTGAACGTGCTCATGGCGGTTATGGATTTGTAACTCCTTCAGCTACTTATCACCGCTTTATGCCAGGGCTTACCGGAGGGAAGATGTCTTCAAGTGTTCCGGAAAGTATTATCGGATTCCATGAGGACGACAAAGCGGTACAGAAAAAGATCATGTCTGCGTTAACCGGTGGAAGAATGACTCTGCAGGAGCAGAAAGATCTTGGGGGCGAGGCTGATACCTGTCCGGTCTATCTCCTGAACCTGTTTCATATGGTTCCTGATGATAGTGAACTTGCAGAAATCTATCGAAAATGTAAAGCAGGGGAACTCATGTGCGGACAGTGTAAGAAAGATACGTCAGCCAGAGTCCTTGCGTTTCTTGCTGAGTTCAGAGAAAAGATGGCTGCAGCCTCTGATGAACTCTCCAGGCGAAAAACCTGTTAATGCTGGTAAGAGGCCTCAAGATAGAAACCTGGCAAAACCTCACTTTTTATTTTCAATGATTTTCTACGCACGGGATTTGCATCAATCCATCTCCATTTTTGCGAATGATCCGAAAAACCCGATCTTATAAATAGTGATCACTGGCAACACTTACACAGACTATTCATGAACGTAATGGGTTCATTCCCCACATTCTTCTCCGGCTCATTTTTCTCGTTTAGGTAGGGGTCTGGTTTTTTCCGGGCCCCTGTAATAATCGATTACCCGTACCGAAGGTTTTTAGAGGTTACCATATGCAAGATTTCAACACGAATCATCCATCTCATCCCTGTATGACTCTCACCTCTGTGATGTCCACCGGTGGACACGAGGTAGTATGCAGTTAGCACTTAATGAGAAGCGATTGCTTCTTGAACTGAAAAAGGTAGAGAAAGCTTCACCAGATACCCTCGCAACCATTCTGGATCGCCCAGCTGAGTCGGTGATTCAGTACGGTGGACTTCTCTCCCAGAAAGGACTTGCCGTGGTAGAGCGGTCAGTGAGCAGACGGCTGGTTCTTACTGAAGAAGGAATCCGGTACTGCTCTGAAGGGCTACCTGAACGTCAGTTATTTTCTAGCTTTGGTGATTCCATTGCAATTGCCGATCTGAATCAACACGTCCATGCCCGGATTGGGCTTGGCTGGATGAAGCGGCTTGGCTGGGTGAAAATAGATGCCGGTACAGTTGTCAAAACGGGATCTCCTGCTCCATCCCCTATTGAGATTGGCCTGCAAAATCCGGACACGGCACCAGGTGATGTACAGAAAGAACTCATGAAAAGAGGACTTGCTGTTGAAGAGGAATCAGTGTCTTATGAAATTCTGATCACCAGTGAGGGGAAAGTACTGGCAGAAGCGGGCCTGACCCTGACTGAAGAGACGGGAACCCTTACGAGCGATCAGATCAGTTCAGGAGCCTGGAAAGATCTGACTCTGCGAAAGTATGATGTTTCAAAGAAACCCCGTCCTGTCTGGCCTGGTAAAGTCCACCCATATCAGCGTCTCATCAATGAGATGCGCCGGATTCTCCTTGATATGGGATTCACTGAACTCTATGGGAGTGTTGTGCAGGGAGCATTCTGGAATTTTGATGCTCTCTTCCAGCCACAGGATCACCCGGCGAGAGAGATGCAGGATACCTTCCACCTGAAAGAGCGGTCAGAACTTCCATCAGGGTGGGAAAAAGTCAGGGATATTCATGAACATGGTGGTGACACCTCCTCGTGTGGATGGGGAGGAAGATGGGATCCTGACAAAGCCAGGGCTACGGTCTTGCGAACCCACACTACATCCCTCTCTATCCAGCATCTGGCGTCTCATCCAAATCCCCCGGAAAAAGCCTTCTGTATCGGAAGAGTATATCGGCGGGAGACTATCGATCCTACCCACCTTCCGGAATTTGAACAGCTGGAGGGTATCGTGATGGATGAGGATGTAAGCTTCCGTCACCTCCTTGGGTACCTCAAGGAATTTTACGGAAGGATGGGATTCTCCAATGTCCGGTTCAGGCCTGCATACTTTCCTTATACTGAACCGAGTGTTGAACCAGAAGTCTGGATTGACGGCCTTGGGTGGGTTGAACTCGGAGGAGCAGGCATCTTCCGGGAAGAAGTTACCGCACCATGGGGGATTGAGTCTCCGGTTCTTGCCTGGGGTCTTGGGGTGTCTCGGGTCGCTATGCTCCGGATGGGTCTCTCTGACCTGCGGGAGCTATACCAGAGTGATATCGACTGGGTTCGCAGGACACCGGTAATGACCGGATATACCAGAGGTGATTACTGATGCCGGTTGTATCTCTTCCTTACAAGTATCTGGAGCGTTTATGCGGAACTGACCGCAAAACGATCATTGACCGACTCCCGATGATCGGATGTGATATCGAACGAATTCTTGATGAACAGGTTGATGTGGAATTCTTCCCTGACCGGGTGGATCTCTATTCCACTGAAGGTGTTGCCCGGGCTATGAGAGGATTTCTTGGGCTGGTGAATGGAGAAGAAGAGTATCCGGTAGCCCCGCCATCGATTGACTTCACCATCGATGATAACCTGAAAGAAGTTCGCCCCTACCTGGGGTCAGCGGTTATCAGAAATATTTCCCTTGATAATGAGGCGATCATCAGTCTCATGGGCGTTCAGGAAGCATTGCACTGGGTGGTTGGCCGGGGTCGCTCCAAGGTTGCAATTGGTATCCATGACCTTGACAAGATTACTCCGCCCTTCCGATACTATGGGGCTCCCCTCACCCGGAGCTTTGTCCCGCTTGATTTTACCGAAGAGATGACTCTTGCGGAAATCATGGAGATCCATCCCAAAGGTCGTGATTATGCTCATATCGTGGCAGACAAACCTGTTATGCCTCTCATTGAAGATGCGAACGGGCAGGTTCTTTCATTCCCCCCAATCATCAATGGGGAATTGACCCGGGTTACGGAGCAGAGTCATAACCTTCTCCTTGATGTCACGGGAACAGATCCCCGGGCAGTCATGACTGCGGTCAAGGTCATTACCACGGCTCTCATATCTGCCGGTGGAACATGTGAAGCCGTCAGAGTGAATGGAATTTCCTGTCCGGATCTCAATCCGGGAATCCGTGAGATTAGTGTTTCTGCCTGCAACAAACTCATCGGCTCATCTCTCTCAGCAGAAGAGATGAGAGATGTTCTGATGAAGATGCGTTACGGAGCTGATGTTCTCAGTCCTGATACCATCCGGGTACGGATTCCCTGTTACCGGGCTGATATCATGCATGACTGGGATGTCTTTGAGGATGTTGCCATCGGATACGGATTTGACAATCTGGATGCGGCTCTTCCCCGGGCTCCAACCCTGGGAAAGGAGCATCCGGTTATGATACGCTCCGGTCTTCTCCGGGAGATCTGTTGTGGTCTGGGATACCAGGAGGTCATGCCATTCACTCTCTCCAGTGATGAGGTGATGTATACCCAGATGCAACGACAAAAAGATCCCAAGGTACTCAGGGTACAGCATCCGATAAGTGAAGATCAGACACTGGTTCGAACTGATATCCTGCCACTCCTTCTGGACCTTCTTCGCATCAATAAACGTCGGGAACTTCCTCAGCGGATCTTCCATATTGGGGATGTGGTTCAGGATCTGCAGACCGGGCAGAAGATGGCTCTTTCTTCTACCCATCCCGGAGCTGATTTCTCTGAAGCATATGCAACTGTTGATGCAGTATGCCGGGAGATGGGTCTTGCTTACGAGGTAATGGAAAGCTTGGACCCCGCATTTATTGAAGGAAGAAGGGCAGACATTATCGTTGATGGGAAGAGTATCGGAGTCTTTGGAGAGATTCATCCGGCAGTTTTGAGCGCCTTTGATATCGATCAGCCGGTTGCTGCTGTCGAGATTGATCTCCGGAATCTTTAGGATTTTCCTAATGATTCTGACGGGATATGAAACTTCGAAATATTCAATCAATAGTACACCATATAGTTACTGCATCCGCGAAGTTGTATGCAGAAAAGAATGAATATTCTGGTGTCAGGCCGGGTTCAAGGCGTTGGATACCGGGGCTTTGCCCGCCTGGTTGCAAATCGATATGGGATCACCGGGTATGCATCAAATAACCCGGATGGAAGCGTTTTGATCGTTGGAGAAGGTGATGGAGGTGCGCTCGAATCCTTTATCGCTGATCTCCATGCTACAGATGAACCTCTTATCGAAGTTCAGTCAATGCATGTCACTGAAGAGATATGTACTGGAGAATTTGATCGGTTTGAACCCCACTTTGGGGATTTTCAGAAAGAGATGTTTTTTCGGTCCGAGTTAGCTCTTGAATATATGCGTGAAATGATCAAATTGCAGAAACGATCTCTCAAAACACAGACTGAAATGATTGAAGCGCTCAGAGATATGAAAAAAGAGTCTAAAAAGCGCCGCGAAGTTCTTGAACATATGATTGAAGCAATTCACTCCCAAAGGTAACCTATGACTGATGAAAATGGTCCGGCTGGATTAACCGTAGGCAAACAAGTAGATGTTCGTGTCCTTGAAGCCATTGCTCTTCATGGAGAGGTACAGATCATCTTGTATTTTGAAGAGGATCTTGCCCGAACATCAACATATGAAAAGGATCTGGTTTCCCAATCGAAGTTTCCTGAGCATGAACGCCCCTTTATTGAGATTCGGGCGTTCCTCAAATTTCAACGAGAAATGAGTCCGTATTTTAATGAAGCCCTCACGACAGTCCCCCTTATTATTACCATTGTCTCTAATTCTGAAATCTATCAGGGAAGATCGGTTATCAAGGGTATCCTTCCATTTCTTGATGAGATGGATTTGAAATAATATTTTTATAATAAACTATATCCTGCGATATTTCAGGATGATCTTAGTGACATATTTTTTGTATTGAATTTTCGTTTTTTTTATTTTCTTCAAATGGCTCTCATGGTTGTGGTGATGAGTGTGTGAAGGAATGCATATATCTCTGGAAATACTACTGGAAAGAGTAGCATATGGCAATTTCAATGACACGGGGGTTAGGGGATACCCGTCAGCAGTTTCGATCTCTGCAGGTTGTGGTCGATCACATCAGATCACAGGAGATGTTTCTCCGGATTCTGGATCGTGAAGATTCTATCCCGGACATGGCAAAACGTCTTTCACGAGAAGCAATGCATGGAGAACTCCTCTCTAACAAACGACTCCTGCTTGATTTTCTCTATAATATCATCACCACATCGGGAGAGAAAGAACACAATCCGGATGTGGAATTTACCTATATTATCATTGGACCTGATATTATGGAGGTTGACAAGTGTCTCTTCTGGTTTGATGATAATGAGCTCCCGTTGCCATTTGAGATAGGAGAAAAATTTGGAAAAGCTATTCTGGGCGATGAATTCTCTGATGCAGCAAAAAGAATTACCGCCTTTTATAAAAATGCTGAGGCGAGATTTGATCGGGAATTTTTTGGTAACCTTGACCGGTGTTCTCTGCTTGTTCTTGAAGAGCACTATCCCCAGTCAGCATACCATATTACCATGCGTCTTCCGGCAAAAATTCTCAATGATTATCCAATCACGATCTGATATGGTTGGATTGTTTTTCTGGTTCTCCTCCTGGGTATGAGATCGCTCTCAGTTCCCGGATCTTTTTGAGAACTTCAGTGGAAAAGATGGATATCTTTCTGAGCCGGAGGGTCTCTTCTGTCGAAGAGAGGAATCGTATTTCTGCAAGTTGGTTTTCCACTTCATCAAGAAGGGTGTTCATTCCAGCAGGTGATGCTCCTCCCGACAATCCCTGAGGCTCGGGAAATACAATGGATGAGATAAATTGTAAAGACCCTCTCTCCATGAGAGGGATCATATCAATCCTTACTCGACGAACCTTGCCCATGATCTCAAGCGGGCCATTTGTTGCAAATCCCTTTCCTTCCTGAAATCGTTCTTTTCCTGAAACCCAGATTCTGTTAAATAAATCTGGAAGATCCTGAATGGTTTTCAGGGTGTCTTGATTGGATGCTTCAATATGGAAGAAGGATCGGGCAGAATTATTGAGATAGGTGATGTTCCCGCTGGCATTGAAAAGAATTACCGGATGAGGGAGCGATTGAACGGCGAGGACTGCTAAACGAAAATCTCCCGGTTTGATGGTTGAGGGTTGACTCTTTTGTGTGATATGTGATACTTCAGGTTCTGGTGTTGGCACGGACTTTGGAGCCTGCTGTTGAGTAGTGGTCTGATATAATTTAAATTTATGTGCCACCATCTCGATATTGCTGTAAAGTTCCCGATCTTTAAAGGGTTTTATCAGGTATCCGAACGGTCCGGATTCAACTGCCCGTTTGATAGTATCATCGTCAGAATGAGCCGTAAGATAGATAATGGGAATTCCATATTGCTTATATATCCTTTTTGCCGTCTCTATCCCGTCTATGTCTCCCTGAATTCTGATATCCATCAGGATGATATCCGGCCGCTTATCACGGGCGAGCGCAATCGCTTCTGCACCATCAAAAGCGCTTCCCACCACCTCATATCCAAGTTCCTTGAGTGTTTTTTCGAGCAAAACCGAAGTCACTGCTTCATCTTCAACAATCAGGATTCGTCTCTTCATGCGCTGACCTTTTCCCCGGGTTTATCACTAAAAATTATTGATATCGTGGTTCCTTTTCCACTTTTAATCTGCATTTCACCTTTTAACTGATGCGTGAGCCTTGTTACCAACTCTGTTCCCAAGGATTTTCTGGTACTGATATTCGATGCTGCTGGCATCCCCCTGCCATTATCAGATACCTCCATCTGATAAATATGATTTTTACTGATAAATGTCACCCGAATCTCCCCCTCTGCCCCTGGATCAAAGGCATATTTGACGGCATTAGTTATCAATTCATTTAATATTAATCCACATGGAATACATCGTTCGATATCGAGAACAATAGATGGATCTACATCCAGTACGTACTTGATATTCGCACTTGCACCCTGATATTCCTGTTTCAGGTGATTAATGAGATTGCCGACATATTCATGAACACTAATGTTTCCGATATCCCGGGAACTGTACAGGAGTTCATGAATGGATGCCATAGAAAAAACCTGGTTTCGGCAGTCCTGTAATATCTCGTTAGTGGTGGGATCTGTGGTACGCATTGCCTGAAGTTTCAGAATCCCTGCAATAATCTGGAGGTTATTCTTTACCCGGTGATGCACTTCTTTGAGCAGAAGTTCTTTTTCCCGTAGGGAAGCGATGATCTGTTCTTCATCACGAACGCGGTTGGTCACGTCGCTATATATCAGAAATATTTCCCGTGCATTCCCGATGAACGAACTTGAAAGATATACTTCTATGTATCGGTTACCATAAGGAGATTTCAAAGGAATGCGGGGAAGATTTTGAGGGTTTCCATTGAGAATAAGGGTTTGAATAGCCTTGGTTAAAGATTCAGGAGGAGAAGGTGAAAAATATTCATATATGGTTTTTCCTAGCATCTCTTCCTTTTTTTTCCCTTCCATATCAGATGCCATAGTGTTCACCTCGATAAGAATAAACCGGCCATCGTTGTGACTATCCAAAAATATTGCACATCCGGCATTCATGTTGGAGAAAAGAAGGTTCAGGCGATTTTGGCTGACTTTTACCTGATCATCGAGAACCTTTTGCCGGGTAATGTCAATAATGAATCCTTCAAGCCCGATAACATTGCCAGCACTATTATATACTCCTACTCCCTGTTCTAAAACCCACTTAAATCTCATGGCGTTAGTAAAAATCCGATAGGTCAGTTTGAACTGCACATGCCTGAGCACTGCCCTTCCAATTACCTCCATGATCCGGGGGCGGTCATCCGGGTGAATGAGTGATGTATAACTGGTGGTTTGTTCATGAATCAGATCAGATGGCAGGTATCCCGTGAGATCGATACTTCCATCACTGACAAATTCCATCCTCCGATCTTCATCAAATGAACATTTATAAACCATCCCGGGAAGATTCCCGATCAATGTCTTCACCATTCGTTCACTTTCCCAGAGGGCATCTTCTGCAATCCGATCGGATATGTGTCCAGCTATCTGCACTACTACTCCTTGCAAAGATTGTTGAAGAGCAGTTGACTGGACCTGTTGGAAGGTATGCGAGGCGAGATGGATGAGGCCGATTGGTTTGCCATGATGAGTCAGTGATATAATGGCATCTGACTGGATGTTCTCTTCACTCACCAGAATCTGTGAGAATTTATTGATGTTCTGATGATCTCTGAATATGTTGTCTGATCCGCGAAGAAGCGAAAAGAAGAGTGGAATGAGGTGAGCCTGGAGAATGTGTTCTCCATATATCTCTGAAAATCCCTCTGCTACAGAGAGAGCGAGGTGATCGTGGTCATCGATGAGGTAGATTGCAACTGCATCAAAATTTGACGCATCCAGGGCAGATCGTAGGCAAAATTGCAATATCTCGTGTAAATCCTTTGTATTAGCACAAAAAATAGCTAAATCCCGTTGTATTGTCAGGTTTTTTTCTGCCCGGACAAGCTCAACTGCTGTATTGACCTTGTGGGCAAGTTCAGTAAATGCAATATGGGGGCTCTCCTCTTTTTGAACATAAAAATTCGCCCCACTATTCAATGCTTCAATTGCAACTTCTTCACGCTCTTTTACCGTAAAAAGAATAAACGGGAGATGTTTGTCAAGTTCCCGTATCTTTTGGAGCAGGGTGAGCCCATCCATCCCAGGCATGGAATAATCTGAAATAATTGCATCAAAGGTGCTGGATTTGAGGGCCTCTAAAGCTTCTTCGCCAGAAAGTACTGATTTAACAGAAAATCCAAATTTCTTTTCTAGGATCTGTCCTTCAACATCGAGAAGCGCAGGTTCATCATCTACGAGAAGAACCCGGGTCATATCCATTCACCTGACATGGTCTACGATGATCTCTGCATGACCAGACATAATCGTTCGGATTTGTTTTTTTGGGTTGAATGTATGTTAGGTTGTAATCGGCTCAATCGGGGTGATCTGCCTTGCGATTGAGCAGAACAGTGATATTGGGCCGGCGGATATGAATTTACGTGATATCTCAACGGGTATGATTTCTCCATCCTGTTTCCGGTGGACAGATAGAACACGTGAAGTTTCCTCCTCCTCTCCTCCTTGAGTTTCCCACATCTCCTGCCATATTTCCGGAGTAATCTCAGGATTTACTCTAAAAACGGTGATGTTCTGAATCTCTGACACAGTGTAGCCGAGAAGTTTGCATGCTGTCTCATTTGCCCGATAAAGAGAACCGGATTTGTCAAAGAGCAGGATTGAGTCAGATGCCTGATCAAATACAAACCTGATAATAAGGAGTTCCCGCTCCAGTTTTTCTCTACGGGCAATCTCTGACATGAGATCCTGGTTAGCGGAACGCATCTCCCTGGTTCGTTGTTTTACAATCGACTCAAAGTTCGTATGATAGGTCTGGAGCTGCTCTTCGAGATGTTTACGCTCTGATATGTCATTCCCAATAGCTTGAAATCCAACAAGGGTTTCATCGTTTGAAAAAATTCCACGGTAATGCCATTCCTCCCAGGACACCATCCCATCAGGCTGAATAGCTTTGAATTGAATGTGAAATGAAGGCCTTTTTGGATTGATCTCAAGCCGCATCCGACTGAGACGGTCCAGATCCTCGTGAGATATTACAGGTTCATAGGGAAAACCTATCAGATCTTCCTTTTTTCGTTCCATTCTTCTGCAAAAGGCATCGTTGACATAGGTAAGTACTCCATCAGGCCGGGATCGATAGATGAATTCATTCTGGTCTGATGCGAGGGCCTCTGCTTCTCCGGTGCACCGTTCAGCTAAGTATATGGCTTCTTGAAATTGTGTCCGATCCCGACAGATCATAGCGCATCCAGGTCTTCCATCATGACAGACTGCCGGAATAATTGATATTGTAAACCATCGTTTCATTCCTGCAAAGATTAAGGTCAGTTCTGCACTGTCCTTGATTCCCTGGATAGCCTTCTTTACTTTCCCTATGGTAGCCTCTTCCATAAGTCCGGCTAGCACAGGATCATTTACCGATCTTCCCACAGGTTCTTCCCTGATTCCCAATGATTCAGTGACTCCGTTTTTGGCTTCGCTGATAGTCATCCGGCAGGTTATAAGCAGATATGGTTCATCGGTGAATACGGCAAGAGCAGATGATGGAATTCGGGTAGACAGATGGTACACTTTTGCAGTGCTCACTACCCTCATATCCACTTCTCCTTTCATTTGCATACTGTCCAGATATTTTGCAACAGTAGTCCGGTGAATGTTCAGATCCCGTGAGATCTCTGTTATTGACATGCCTCGAGGGTGTTCCGCAAGTAAATCCCGGATTCGTCGTATCTCCTCAAAATCACCGATCATTATCGCCTCTCCTGGTTTGTTCTATTCATTCGAATTCCAAAAGTTATATGTCGTACATATTATCGAGCTATTTGACATGATAAATGATGCCCTTCTCCATAGAAAAATGAAAAAGCCGAATTTGTGGATCAAATTTTCAATATATCCCTGGATTTTTGATATGAGTAGGATAATGAAGAGGTTTCTAAGATCCATAGTGTACGACATATGTGATGTATTATATATCAAATAAATAAATCTGATTTCAGATGATCAGCATAATCATATTGTGCTGAGAACCGTTCTTCTTTGGATTTCATGATGGTGTCCAAGGGAGCGGATCTGATCTTACATGATTAATAATGAGAAAGAGAACCATTCATGGCTGAAGATTTTGAAGTAAAACTGGAAAAAAAGGCATACATGCCTGATCCCTCGTATGAAGAAAAATCCCACCTCGGTGACTACAAAAAGGTATATGAGAATTTTCTGGCTGATCCTGATGCTTTTTGGGATGAAAAGGCGCGTGAACTGCAATGGATGAAACCCTGGGAAAAGGTAAAAGAATGGAATTATCCTTATGCCCGGTGGTTTACTGGAGCGAAATTAAATATCACGGAGAACTGTCTGGACAGGCATGTAAATAATGGACGAAGGAATAAACTCGCTATCATCTGGCGTGGGGAAGATGGCAGAGAAGAGGTTCTCACGTATCGTCAGCTCCATCGTTCGGTGATGAGATTTGCGAATGCTCTCAAGAAACTTGGGGTGCAGAAAGGAGATCGCGTATGCTTTTATATGCCCTTTGTTCCTGAACATGTCATCGCAATTCTTGCCTGCGCCAGAATAGGGGCGGTTCATTCTATTGTATATGCTGGTTTTGGAGCTGAAGCCCTTCATTCACGAATCCGGGATGCGAATGCCAAAATCGTCATCACAGCAGATGTCGGTAAGCGTCGGGGGAAGACCATACCTCTCAAGAGTATTGTTGACGATGCGGTGAGAAACGCACCAAGTGTTGAGAAAGTTATCGTACTTTGCAGAGAAAAATGCCCTCTTGAGTTATACTCTGAGATAGAGGTGGATTATTATGGCATTCAGGAAGGCGTTGCAGATGAATGTCCTGCGGAAGAGATGGATGCTGAAGATCCGCTTTTTATCCTTTATACCAGTGGAACAACTGGATTACCAAAGGGAATTGTGCACGCCTGTGGTGGTTACATGGTGGGAACCCATTACACCTGCAGGGACATCTTCGATATTAAGGAGAATGATGTTTTCTGGTGTTCAGCAGACCCTGGGTGGATTACTGGTCACAGTTATATCGTATATGGGCCCCTCTCTGTTGGAGCCACCGTAGTGATTACCGAGACTACACCGGATTACCCTGATTTTGGAATATGGTGGAGTATTATTGAGGAGTTTGGGGTCTCGATCTTCTATACAGCTCCCACTGCAATCCGAATGTTCATGCGGGTTGGCGAAGAATGGCCGAACAAGTATAATCTGAGTTCACTTCGGATTATCGGTTCAGTGGGTGAGCCACTCAACCCTGAAGCCTTTGAATGGTACTATCGGGTTATTGGCAGGAACAAGTGCCCGATCCTGGATACCTGGTGGCAGACGGAAACCGGTATGCACATGATTACCACCCCTCTTGGCCAGCCGATGAAACCCGGTTTTGCCGGAGTTCCCATTCCAGGGGTTGTAGTTGACGTCGTGGATAAGGACGGAAATCCGGTTCCTGCCGGTCAGGGTGGCCTCCTGGTAATCAAAGAACCATGGCCTTCCATGATGCGGACAGTATACAATAATGATGAGCGGTACCGCAAGTATTGGAATCAGATTCGTAATTATTACACGGTAGGTGATCTAGCGGTAAAAGATGAGGATGGATATATTATGATCCTAGGCCGGTCTGATGATATTATCATTGTTGCTGGTCATAATCTGGGAACTGCTGAAGTTGAATCAGCTCTGGTCGAACATGAAGCTGTGGCGGAAGCAGCAGTTATCGGTGTTCCTGATGAGATCAAAGGACAGGCCGTAAAAGCATTTGTCACGCTTGTTCAAGGATATGAGCCAAGTCAGAAGTTGATCTCAGAATTAATGTATCACGTAAGAATGAGCATTGGTCCGATTGCCATGCCTAATGGTATAGAGTTCATGGATAAACTTCCCAAGACAAGAAGTGGAAAGATCATGAGACGTGTTCTCAAAGCGAAAGAAATGGGGCTGGATCCAGGAGATATCTCCACATTGGAAGAGTAATTCACTTAATAATTGGGGGATGATTTTGGATCCATCAGGCCAAACTATTCCAGGCTTGTTAGAGATCGATGATCTCTCCCAGTCCTTTTTTCCCACATTATTTGTATTTCTGGCTGAAAACAATAGGATACCTCTTGGTAAAAAGAGTTTGAGAATTTTTGGACGGTATATGAATACGAAAGAAGATGGAAGAAACCGAATAGCCATTCGTGCCGGTATCAGTGTAGATATTGTGCAAAAACAAGATCAGAGGACGGGGAAAACCGCCCGTGGTGTTGTCCAGGAAATTCTGACAAATTCATCGTTTCATCCCCATGGGATCAAAGTCAGGCTTGCTGATGGAAAGGTCGGCAGGGTAGTTCGAATAATTATCGAAGATGAATGAGATTTTCACTCTTAAATTCGAATAATCATGCAGAAAATCTTAAAAAAATCAATATTCTCTCTGACATCATCGTTCTCCAGTAAGATACTCACTCTACTATGCGCGGCATACTTCAGGGAAAAATAATCGTAATATTTCTCGCATAGTTCTTGATTATTCTCTTTTAGTTCCCAGGTATCCTCTGCACCGATCCGCGAAACCTGATATGATGATACTTGAGAGATACATACGGGATACCTGAAAGGAGGAATGGCTGGTACGATCTGCCTGAGAATTTTTTTACTGTTTATTGTCAGTATGGCGATGCTGATCACGATGGTGATGGCAGAAAATGTGATATTGCAAGAATCACCTGGAGAAACGGATCAAAATAAACGAGTGGTTTTGGAATCTGATTTTGATTCGGTAGAAATCGGGGATATAATTCATTTGAATGGGATTATTGATTCTTCGTTAATTGGAGGAAATCCATCTGATGTAGTTATTCTGATTTCAGCTCCAGAAGGAAGCCTGACTGATACTTTTGTTCTCTCCTCCCCAGACCGGCACGGCAGGTTTGATTATGATCTTCCCGCAGATGTCAGTGGGATGTGGGGATTTGAAGCTCTCTATACCGGATTATACAGCCCTAAGCTCAACGTTGAGGCGATTCCTTCGACGCAATCGGGAAAGACCCTGCTAACCCTGTCCGGGTGGCCGTCATATCCTCGTATTGGAGATGATGTCACCTTTAAAGGAAGACTATCTGATGCTACCGGGAAAGGTATAACAAATCGGGAGATTATCTACGAATTTGCTACCTCTCCCTCAGGTTGCGTGGGTGGATGCAGAGGTCCGGATTTGAGTACATGGCAACCTGCAGGATCAGTACGGACAGATAATAGTGGAGCGTATACCTTCTCGATTCCTGTTGTCGAAGAAGGTGGAATTAGTGTCCGGACATTCTTCGCCGGCGATGAAATATATCTGAAGTCAAAAAGCAGGGAGATTGGAATTACCAGTACCGGTTCATAAAATGAACTTTATTTGTTTCCAAATTGGAAAATATTTCTCTTAATATGCATCTCTTTTCTCTACTCATATATTGGTGTAAGTTCTAATTGTGAGTCAGGATATTTCTGTTCTTCATAATCTGTATACATCTTGCACATTTTGCAAAAATGATGATTATCGGTTATTGGTAATTTTCTGGGTTTGCATCGAATGTCTCTTTGCATCCTTTATTACAGAAATAATAGGTTTTTCCACGATACCGTGAAATGAATTTTGCCGTTTCCATCTCTACATACATACCACAAATGGGATCTTTCGCTGTTCTTGTTCTTTTCGAGATCTTCCCGATTTTTTGCCTGATTGGTGGCGTATAACTTCGGAGCATAAGTGAGAGTGAGATCACTGTGACAGATGAAAGGGCCATGGCCAGAGCACCATATTCAGGGCGAAATATAAGAATGGGATACATTACTCCGGCCGCGAGGGGAATAAGGATGATATTGTATGCAAAAGCCCAAAAGAGATTGAGCCTTATTCTTCCCATTACCTTTCGGGAGAGTTGAATTGCTGCAACAGCATCGGAGATATCATCTCGCATCAGGATAATATCGGCACTCTCAATTGCTACGTCAGTACCGGATCCGATTGCAATTCCTGTATCTGCTCGTGCGAGTGCGGGTGCATCGTTGATCCCATCACCGACAAAAGCAACAATTTCACCGCTCTTTTGCAGACGGTTAACTTCCTGCTCTTTCCCATCTGGAAGAACTCCGGCAATAATCTTGGTTATCTGAACCATCTTCCCAACTGCTGTTGCAGTCCGTTGATTATCTCCTGTCACCAAAGCAGAAGAGATACCCATTTTTGCCAGTGCTGCAACAGCAGATGCCGCTGAATCTTTAATGGTATCTGAAATGGAAATCACTCCGATGAGTTGATTATCCCGAGAGATCAAAACAGTTGTTTTTCCTTCACTTTGGCGCCTCTGAATTATCTGTTCTTGATCTGTAGTGAGTATACCGCCGGACTCAACAAAGAATTGCTGATTTCCGATACAGACATGTCCTCCTGCTATCACTCCTTCAAGACCTTTCCCTGCAATCTGCGAAAAATTCTGTACGTCTGCCGGAGTTATTCCCTCTTTCTCCGCATATTTAATGATGGCCTCTCCAAGTGGGTGATTTGACAGAAATTCAATGCTAGCAGCATAAGAAAGCAGAAGCTGGCGGGTTCCGGAAATAACGTCCACGTCAGTGACTGTTGGTTTACCGAATGTCAGGGTACCGGTCTTATCAAAAAGTACTGTGGTCAACCGATCTGATACTTCAAGATTTGCTCCATTCCTGATAAGGATCCCCAGTTCTGCCCCCCTGCCAACTCCCACCGTTACTGCCGTTGGGGTGGCTAGTCCCAGGGCACATGGGCAGGCGATCACCAGAATTGCGATGAAAGTCTGCAAGGAAAACTGGAGTCCTGCTTTTGCGATAAAAAACCAGAAACCCAAAGCACCTATTGCAATGATCAGTACCACCGGGATGAACCAGGTGACTACTTTATCAGCCAGCCGCTGAACTGGCGGTTTAGAACCTTGGGCTTCTTCAACCATCCGGATTATCCTGGCGAGCATCGTATCCGAACCCACCTTATGGGCCTCGAGGATAAGACTTCCCCCCGTTGCAAGAGTTCCCGCAATAATTTCATCACCTAAAAGTTTCTCAACTGGTAGGGGTTCTCCGGTAACCATGGATTCATCGATAAAACAGGTTCCAGAAAGTACTATTCCGTCGACGGGTATCCGATCCCCGGGTCTGATCCGTATCTGGTCACCTACTCTGACTTCCTCTACGGGCACTTTTTTTTCTGATCCATCGATCAGAATGGCTGCGGTATCGGGTTGAAGTTGGATTAGACTCTGAATTGCAGTTGATGTCCTTCCTTTGGCTTTTGCCTCTAGATATCTCCCAAGCATGAGGAAGGATATGAGCATGATTGCAGTTTCATAAAAGATATACTGCATATCAAGAATGATCTCAAAAGTTCCCATTACGCTAGCAAGGTATGCAACCGTGGTTCCCATCGCATACATCACGTCCATATTCAGTGTATGGGTCTGAAGAGCTCCGATTGCTGCTCTGAATATGGGCATTCCCAACCAGATGAATGCTGGAGTTGCAATAAGAAATTCCCCGAAAATGAGGATATGCATCAGTTCTGGTGGAGCCGCCATCATTCCCATCAGAACTGCAGATATGATGAATCCGATTATCACCCGGATTTTCTTATCCTTCAGTTCTTTCTGGAGCCGTTCATCCCCGGATTTTAAAGTTCCCTCTTTATCAGTTCCCAGATATTGGTAGCCAGCAGATACTATAACCTCCTGCATCTTTTTCAGGGAAACTTGTGAGGGAATATAGGTGACATATGCCCTTTCTAATGCAAGATTAACGGTAGCAGATGTCACCCCGTCAAGGTTATTGAGTGCTTTCTCAATTGTCTGCACACAGATCGCACAGGTCATTCCTCCGATCCGGATGGTTACCTGGTCATGTATTACTTCGTACCCGCTCTTTACTACCGTTTTTTCCAGAGATGACAGATCGGTTATTGCAGGGTCATATTCTACTACGGCTTTCCCGGTTCCGAAATTAACCTGGGCATCATGTACTCCTTGTACACCTGTCAGGCCTTTCTCAAGGGTAATGGCACAACTAGCACAATGCATCCCAGTAACCTGGATTTCGATTTTTTTTCGTGAATCAGTCATTCCAAAGACACCTCTTGCTCCTTCTCTTTTGATACACTGGATAAATGAAAAAACTCTATTCTGGGAGATATCATATCATCATTCTCCTGATCACTGTTAACCCTATGCGGTTTTTTTTATTGATGAAGGATCAATACTCCGGTATGATCCTTTGCACCGCCCAGATCAGCCCGTGTTGGCAGAGCCCTGAGGAAACCATGGCAAAAATACGGCTAAAGATCGCTGAAGCGGTGGAATATGATGCCTCTTTTATTGCGTTTCCTGAACAGATTCCCACCGGATGGGATCCCAGTGATTCTTTCATGGGTGTTCAGAGTGAGGACGACACAATCATCTCGCAGTTTAAAGAGTGTGCCCGCGACTTTAGTATTGGTATTCTTGGTTCGTACCGAGAGTATCATCTTCCCCACCCGCGTAATACTGCGGTTTCAATCAGTCCGGAAGGGCAGGTTCTCGCAAAATATTCAAAAATTCATCTGTTCTCTCCTGGTGGTGAAGATATTTTTTACGATCCCGGAGAAGATCTTGGCATATTCACCATAGATGGATGCAAGTGTGGGATTGGGATCTGCTATGATCTCCGATTTGCCGACCTCTTCCGATTATATCGGAAGTCCGGAGTTCATCTGATGCTTGTTCCAAGTGCCTGGCCTTCCGCCCGGATGCGACATTTTTCTCTTTTTTCCATCGCTCGGGCCGCAGAATTCCAGATGTATGTTGCAGGAATAAATACTGTAGGAACCACTCCGGTGGATTCATATTCCGGTGGTTCCTTGATTGTTGATCCTACCGGTACAGTTATCAGCAAGGGTTCTGATCAGGAAGAACTCCTTTTTACAGATATATCACCAGGATTCGTAGAAGAGATACGGGAAGGATTTGCCGTGTATAGGGATCGAAAAGATGATATCTATCAAAAATGCGACTTTAGATCGAATTGAGGGAGTGCTATTGTACGAATTTTTCCCGGTCCAAAAAAGATTATTGTAAATGTTGGATCATCCTGATGGAGTGGAATTTCCCACAGCAGTCATATTGATCGCCTTATATTGCACATTTGGTTCAGCATACAAGACATTCGTTACGTTGCGGTAATACATCAGTCCCTGATCAGTTGTCATGGGTGGTTGCAGACGTACCAGTTCCAGTCCCGGCATACCATATAGGGTGTAATCTGTTATGGTTGTCGCATTGACAACCTGATTTGTCGCGTTTGCATAGGACTGAAGTTCTGCCTGAGATGCAAATGCCGTTGCATTATACCGGACAAACAACCCTCCTGCTGCCGTGGTGTTTTCTGCTGGCATAACTGCTAAGTTATTGTGGTTTGTAGTATTAGCAATTGAATACACGGCATTAACTTCAGCATACATCACCGTTGGGAGACTTTGGTAATAGGTTATTCCTTGCTCGGTTGTCATTCCCTGGGGAAGACGAACCAACTCCAAACCTGTTATCCCCTGGGATGTGAAGTCAGTAATCATAACTGCGCCAATTGCAGCATTTGCCTGCATCTCTGATGCTTCCCGTGAACCATTGGTGGGAAATACTTCAGGGTTGAATCGAACCAATAATTCTCCCTGATTGTATTGGCCCACTGATGTGTTGTTGATTAATGAGTCAGCCTCCTTGGTGATATTACTCCCATCTGACGAAGGAGTCTGCGCTATTGTCATCATGACCAGTAAAAAACCGGCAATGAGGATGATGACTAAAGTATGCATCTTCATATGTACGTGGGTATTTGTATGGCAGGCTATTCAGGCTTTTGTTCCGGATGATTATTCACCCTATATTGGAGCAAAAATCTCAACAATTATGATTGAAGGATGGTGCAATAATGATTCATCTTTCCAGGATCCATACTCATAAATGAGTGGACCGATGCAATACCGATTTTCGAAAAGGATGACTCATGTGCCAAATTCTTTTCTTGGTGAGTTGTTTCGGGTATCTTCAAAACCAGGGGTGATCTCATTTGCAGGAGGGCTTCCGGATTCACAGCAAATCGATCTTCCAGGTATCAGAACTGCGGCAGAAGAGGTACTTGGAGAGGGTGGCCGGTGTGCTCTTCAGTATACAACTACTGATGGATATCTTCCCCTTCGGCAATACATCGCTGAACGATATCGATCCCGCCTTGGATTAGATGCAAGACCTGAAGAGATTCAGATTGTTAATGGTTCCCAGCAATGTCTTGATCTCGTTGCTAAAGTATTGATCAACCCTGGTGATCATATTCTCATAGAACGTCCGGGATACCTTGGAGCTATTGAAGCGTTCTCTTTTTATGAACCAGTATTTGATCCAGTATGTCTTACCCGGTCAGGTGTGGGAAAGCCGGATATGGATTTTGTGCGCCGTCTGATAACCAAACACAAACACCCATTCTGGTATGCGATTCCGAATTCACAGAACCCATCTGGGATGACGTGGCATGAAGAAACACGGAGAGAGGTTGCAGAAACACTCTCTGGTTCTGGTACGATGTTTTATGAAGATGATGCCTTTGGAGAACTCTTCTTTGATGGAAAACCACGAAAAGCAGTCAAGGAATGGTTACCACACCAGACGATTATGTCCGGCTCATTCTCTAAGACAATTGCACCTGGTCTGCGATGTGGCTGGATTTTTGCACCCGAACCGGTTATCACTGAATTCAACCGGGCAAAACAGGCTGCTGATCTGCACTCTAATCTTCTGTCACAAATGATATTGACCCGATATTTACATTCGACAGATGTGGATATGCGTATCAGGGAGACTGCCAGGATTTATGGGGAACGATGCAGACTGATGGAAGAGATCCTGGACGATCAATTCCCATCTGGTACGTCTCATACCTCTCCAGAGGGGGGAATGTTTCTCATGGTAACCTTACCACCCGGCGTTTCTTCAATGGATGTTTTTTATCAAGGAGTATCAGAGGGAGTTGCGATAATGCCGGGAGTCCCCTTTTATATAGATGGTGGGGGGAATGATTCCATTCGGTTGAATTTTTCCTCTTCTGATCCCGTTCAGATAGTTGAGGGCATGCATCGGTTATCTCGTGTCATCAAAAAATTGATCTGATTCAACATTTATTTTTGGTTCTCTTTTTCATGTCGATCTTCATCTGGCATTTTCACTCAGATATACCATATAGAAAGGAATCGAATACTGTTTCAGATTCATGCAGTCAGGACTGAGTGGTGATAGTGCAGATCCCGCTAAACAAGCCTATATAGAAGGTTTGAAGCGTTACCGGGATGGTGATTTGAAAAGTGCTGCTGGTTTTTTCACCAGAGCAATTGCCGGGGGTATTGGCGATTTTGATATTCTCTACTATCGTGGAATGTGTCATATCGATAGTGGTGATTACCAGTCAGCACTTACAGATTTTGAGGTTCTGGTCCGGCAGAATTCAACGAATCCTGAATATCTTTTCCGTCGAGGTTTCATTCATTATAAACTTGGAATGGATCAGGAGGCTCTTCATGATTTTGCTCTGATTCCAGAGGATTATGATGATTTCTCTATCCGATGGCATTATCTAGCCGTCATCCTTTTTAAGAGGAGTGATCTTGATGGATCTCTTGGTGCGATTGAGAAAGCACTATCTAAATTTCCAACCATGGCCAAAGTCTGGTTTAATGCAGGTGTTATTCTAGCAGCCACTGATCTTAATGATAGGGCGGACCTTGCATTTGTTACCGCCACTAAACTGGATAATCGGCTTGCATCTGTTCCCCGCCGGATTCTGGAGTGACTGGTTCCATGGATATAATTAGTATCATTGCTGTTGCTGTAAGCTTGGGAATGGATTGTTTTGCTGTCTGTGTCGCTGCAGGGATGGCTGTTCGTGAAGGAAGAATCCTGATTATTGCGAAGATAGCATTTTTATTTGGGATTTTTCAGGCAGGGATGACTTCTATTGGCTGGATCAGTGGGACATTCATCCAATCATGGATTGAGCCATATGATCATTGGGTAGCAGCAATTCTCCTGGCAATTATTGGAGGAAAAATGATTCATGAGGGATTATCTCATGCTGAAGAAAAAAAGATCGATTTCCATTCAATGGTTGTCTTATTGGTTTTGGCAGTTGCTACCAGTATTGATGCTTTGGCTGTTGGTCTCTCCTTTGCTACCTTGCAGGTGGAAATATTATTTCCTGCTTTAGCGATTGGTGTTGGTGCTGTTATCATGTCTGGTGTCGGATTCTGGTTTGGTGATCGATTTGGAGCAATAATTGGTTCACGAGCAGAACTAATTGGTGGGATTGTACTCATTCTGATAGGTATGAGGATTCTTGGCGAACATCTGATTACCGGGTGAATGGGGCTGGTAAGAAATATGAATGACCATGTTCTGGGGATTAACGTCCAAAAGGTCCGTGCCCGGTGGATTCTAGCCCCCCTCATGATACTTGTTCTGACAGGATCCATTCTGATGAGTGGGTGTGTAAATCAGGGTTTTTCATCCGGCTCAACGGGCCTGACGATACTAGTAGATGATCCAAACCAACTTAATACCGTCAAAGAGCTGGCACGAAATTATCAGAATCAAACCGGAACTCCGGTAACCATAAACCAGGTGCCAGTTGACTGGAGTGCGAAATCTGAAAAATCCTTAATGGGTGATATTCTGATAGCAGATAGCGGAAACATTTCCGCGTTTGCTGCTGACCATCAGTTGATTCCCCTCAATGATCATCTAAATACCAGTAAGCAGGTGAATTGGACAGTCTTTGAACGACCTTCACTGGTTATTGCCGGAGAATTCCCCGAACATTCCGGCACCATCTATGCTCTTCCCTTCTCTCAGGATGCACAGGGGATTGCATTCCGCGCTGATCTGTTCTATGATCCTCAAGAGTCTGCAGCATTTTGTGCTACTTATGGGTATCCCCTCGGTGTTCCTGGTACTTATGATGAACTCCTGAATCTCACGGATTTCTTTACCCGGAGTGAAAATGGAATGGATGGGATTGGTTTTGCTGGTCTTAATGGATCAGATCCCATCTCCTCTCCATGGATGAGTATTATCTCTTCCTACAATTCCGGCATATCGGATCGATCTTCTGGTTTCGCATCTGGTTTCTGGAATCGGTCTTCTACGATTTCTGGTTTGATGATGCTGCGGAATCTATCGCATCAGCAGATTTCAGGTTCAGATAACTGGAATGATAACGATGTTATCAATGCCCTTCTCAATGGAAAGGTAGCGATGGTGATCACCTGGTTTTCAAACTTTCCTGAGATCCAAGACCGGGCAAATCGCCAAAATATCTCTATTGGGTATATGCCACTTCCCGGGGCTGATACTCCGGCCGGATCTCATCGGGGAATCCTTGTGAGAATGGATGGGATTGGCATTATGAATAATGGTTCATCTGAACGAGCTATTGCATTTCTGAATTGGTTCTTCTCTCCAGATGTGCAATTTACTTATGCACAGTCCGGGCATCAACCAGCGGTGGTGTCAATGCTGGACTCATACCCTTATTTGAGCCTAAATTTATTCAATCGTGCATTCCCGGAAAGTATGCGGGTGGGAGTATCATCAATGAGAAATGATACTTCTTGTGCAATTCGGGAGGAGTGTGAACAATTTATCCGCATGATGTTATCCGAAAGTCATCTATCATCCGATAGAGTCAATGACGCTCTGAATGAATCAGCGATGTCAATAGATCGGATCATTCTACAGAGGAAATGATCCCTTTTTTCTTCGTCCTTGTGAGTGATGTTAGAACGATTCTATGCACATCGCATTCCTCCCTTTCGAAACTCTTTTGCTATTATAAATGGGGCTTCTCTTCAGCAAATCTCCCGCCCTATTGCACGCATCCCAAAATTGGTTCCAAATTTTATAGATAACTGCAGCAAGGGGATGTGTTATTGATTTTTGGATTATATGCCCTGATTTATGATATTTTATCTAAATTGAATAAATATTCGTTATTTGTCAAAAAAATCTGAAATTTAACACATTCCACTAATAACTTCCCTTTCTGGTTATTTCTGTGATTTACGAATATTCTTTCTCCCGATTTCCTATCACCAATTTCGCTCAAATTATCTGTCAAATCCGATAATTTTCTCTTCCAGGGCAAGCTTTAACCAGCTATCTACTGACCATTGAATCAGAGGTACATGCCCCCGGATGTCAGGAGCGTTGCCTCGAAGGTCTGTTACCGGGAATATCCGCGTAGATATCATCCCCTGAGTGGCATATGTGACACAGGTCTCAGGATTATCGATCCGACCGAGTCTCTCGGTCATAATTACAACTGTTGCATTGGGTGGTCTGACCCACATACCATCCAGTCCGCATCATGGATCACCTACCAGACACATCAACCCCACCAGACAGCACGTGTCAGATCCGAAAGAGACCATCTGGTGTTTCATATGACTCGTGGGAGATGGTATCTGTTGACAATCCCATCCCCCCTGATTGCATCCCATCAGGGATTCCCTGGTTCCAGACCTTTCTCTTAACCTGATATGTCTTGTTTCCAGCCCGGATATGAAGACCGGAAATCCAGCAATGATGGGGGAATACTCAAGATTTGGCTGCACCGGACTTAAATCCCGGGATTTTGATTGGTTATAGAATCTTTGTGCCTGCCCTATCCATCCGCAGGTGTTATACGGTCATTCGTGTATCTTATTTTATGCTCACTCGTATGTTCATCTGGCCCATCCTTACTCTCCTGGCAGCGACTTTCCTGATATCTCCGGGTATGGCCCATCCACCTCAAGACATTCAACTCTCGTATGATTCAGCTACCGGTACACTCACTGCGACTGTAACTCATATGGTTGATAATCCTCTGGAGCACTACATCAGACAGATTGTCATCGAAAAGGGAGGGAAAGAGATAAACATGACTGAATACTCAAGTCAACCGGATAACCGCAATTTTTCCTATTCGTATCCGGTTACTGCACTTTCTGGTGAGGAAATTATCTTTACTGCGGTATGTAACAGATACGGCTCTTTAGTCAAAAAGATCACTATTGATCGGGAGAAAGTATCTCCCACGGCATCTCAAAAAACTCCTTCAACTGACAATACTCCATCTTCATCTCCACCAGAAAGTCCTGGATTTGAGGTAGTAACGATAATTACTGCACTGGTTGGTTCTGGCGTATATGCCTGGAAATGTCGGAGATAAATCTGGAACGATTCCGGCACCACGGTATTTGTTAAATTAATTATTTTCCCTTTTGGACAATTTGAATAAATTGCTGCTGGAATTTTTCATCTGCAAATTTAATCTCCAAAAATTTGACCAGACGACTGATTCGTTCACATGAATCAGGAGAAAGACCATGTTCCATCACACACGCATCGCGATCGGCGGTATCTTTTTCGGCTCCCGTTATTTCAAGAAGCTTTTGAATAATCTTATGAGAGTCTTGGGTTCGTCTGGCAATTGCTGTTCCGGATTTTGTGAGGGTAACTCCTCCATAGGGTTCATAATTCACAAGCCCGGCTTCTGATAACCTTTTAAAACCGTCTGTCACGGTAGCGGGGGTAACATGAAGTGCTAATGCGATATCACGGGACTTCGCATACCCTTTTTGCAGGGCCACTTCATAAATTGCTTCCAATAAATCCTCATTTCTCCGTGAAACTTTTTCTTCAGGCATAATTCCTTCTCTTTTCTTCCCTTCCTTCATTGATACCCGGTTTTGGAATCATCTTCCATGTGTTCTTCAGTTTTTGTGTAAGAGATATGTGGGTATATCGATTCATTGACTCTCTCTAATCAGACAGAACTATTTAGGAAAATCTAAATGATTCACCCTAATTTATTCTTTTCCCTGGTCCGGATTGAAAAATCTGATGATAATTCCCTCTGAAGAGTGGTAAGTTTTGCCTTCAGAAAAAATTGAGAGATTAGGTTAACCTTAGTTCCTTGTGGAATAATGTAAGGAAAGATTTGTTCCATATATGTGATAATAAAATGATTTTTACGACTTCGTTTCGCAATGTTCGTTTTCTTTCGAATTACAGAGTTTGAGAAAATTCGTGAAGATCCATTCATTTCTGACCTCCGGATGAAAAATGAGTCCATACCATGGCTTTTCCTGAAGTTTGAACGCCTGAATACCTGAAGGGGATTGAGCAAGGACAGTACATTTCTCTGAAATCCAGACACCTGACTGATGCAGTTCCCAAACACTTAATGTAGATGTATCGGCAAAGAGAGGGTCCGCTTTCGTGACTGTGATATCTGTCATCCCGATCTCTTCGGATGGGATTACTCCACCTCCGCTTGCAATTGCAATCATTTGCATCCCTGCACAGATCCCAAGAACAGGACCTTTCCATTCCTTTAACCATTCAGGGAGCCCGATATTCAGATATTGATGATCCATCAGAGCGGTTCCGGTCAGAATTACTCCCTGAAATTCTTGTGTTGGGTTTTTTGATGCCAAAGTAAGTGTATTTAATTCATATCCCGCTTGACGAACAATCGTGATAATTGGTTGCACGAATTCATCTTTAAGGAGGGGAACCTTTGGGTCTGTGCAATCTATGATAAGAATCACTTCATCACCAGTTCGGCCTTGGTGATCAGATATCTCCCGTTATGATTTTTGAAGAATTTTTCATAACCGATAATTTCAATCCGTTTCGAAAAAAAGGGTGCGTCACAAACAACACTTTCATATTCTCCTCCTTCCCCGGTAAGTGAAATGCCATATCGCTTTCGTATTGGGAGCATGTCCGCAAGAAAGGTATTATCTATCTTTCTTCCTAACCAGGTTTCATCAAAGGGGGCGGAGAACACTCCTGCAATACGGACATCAAAGGAATGAGTGACGAGATCCTTCATATATGAATCCTGGTCGCAGAGCCATAACGGATTACACGACCATAATCCAAGTTTTCTACAGATTCGTTGAACACGAGCTGCCTGATATACAGATTGGATCGCTCCGGATATCACTCCTTCAAATTTATATATCCTGATTGCCTCTATAATCGCCTCTTCGAGATCGCTCAGTTCATCTTCTTCCTGACCGGGAGTTTGCCATTCAATGAGTGGTATTCCTGCTGCTTCTGCCTGGAGCCTGGTGAGATCGATATTAGGGGTATGGAACATATAACTCTCGGGATTCTGGGACCGGATTGTTATAAAACAGGTAACCTCTTCTGTCTGCATTGCTTTCCAGCAGGAATACAGGGAGTCTTTTCCACCCGACATCAGGACACCGAGTTTCATTTAATTTTCATCCATTTTGGAGGGTTTATGCACCATCTTACCTTGTCTTCATCCCGAGGGATTTGAAAAGTACTTACGTTCTGCCCGGATATGTTTCTGATCATATTCTTATCCCCAGTTCCCATCCTATCATATTGTTTTATGTATCTCAAGAATTGCGAATAATTCATTGACGTGCAAGATTTTGTGATACAAGATGCCCATGCATTTAAACCTCCAAGAGATGGATGAGAGATATCGTTCAATCCAATCCCATCTGATCTCCTTAACCAAAATTCCACTCGATTCTCTGATATGAAGTTATGCGATTCCTTTGATCAGTATCGAGAATCGGATACTCACTCATCAGACGGTCTCTGCATTACATAGAATACATACCCGTACGTGTTTGGATAATCCTCCTGTATCTGGATTTCCCGTTCAATATCTTCCAGGATATCCTCATGTTCAGGAGGTAACATATTTCTTCGGATCTGAGAGATTTTTTCTTTTTGGGGTGCATAGAATTCAATCCATGCTTTATGTGGAATTTTTCTCGTCTGAAGTAGATGATACCCGACTCGTTTGATGCTATGGCGATTTTCTTCTCTGGTTTGAACCCCTGGATACTCCCTGCTCCAGAACTCCTTCGCAGGCTTTGGTGGGTCTTTGACTAACTGTGTTAACTCAGATACGACCAGATATCCGCCGGGTTTGATGAGGTTCCACCAGAGTCGTATCCCATGTTCAAAACCGATAAGATATACTGCCCCCTCACTCCAGATGAGATCTACCTGATGAAAACCGGAGGTATCATCCATTGATCGAAGATGGGGAGTTATACGAGAATTCAGGTTCTTCTTGGTAGCTGTGGTAAGTAAGGTATCCAGAAATGGCTGGTGAATGTCTACTGCTGCTACTCTCCCTTTTTCTGCGAGTATCATCGTCTGAACTCCCGTTCCACATCCCATATCGATGATATCCGGATTATCAGGCAGTTCTGAAAGATTTTTTAGAATTGCCCGGGAAATGTGGTCATCACCCGGACCTTGTCTTGGAAGGGTCTCATAAAAAGAGAAATGAAAAGGAGAAAATATATTATCCGTCATTCGTATTGAGTCAACAGTTTACGTAAACAGGTTTGTGATTGAATGGATCAGGTTTTCAAATCCTGTAGAGAGCAATGCCCCTGGATCAATACCGAGGATCGGAAAGATAAATATCAAATAAGCAAAGGTTCCGATACTACTCCCGACGTTTGCGAGTGCTGCCACGAGGACAACTCTGAAGAGCGGTATCTGATTCATCTCAGTAAATGATTCGGCTGCAAAGATCTTTTTAAGATCAGACGGCCTTGGTTTTCGAATTTTTGCTTCAACAATCGCTGAGAACCATCCTGCTGCGATCAGAGGGTGGAGGGCTGATATTGGTGAAACCAGAAATCCGGTAAGGGCTGAAAGAGGGTGGCCACGGGCAAGAAGGGTACAGATTGCTGTTGGAACACCATGAATTATTACCCAGTAGAAGAGAGCCCAGAGTAACACAGTTGTACCCACTCCGGAGAAAATGATTGCAATAATAATGATAGCAAACATTGCCATCATGGCTGCTGCAATGATCTTTCCCCAGGGATAGGTTTTGATGGTTGCTACCAGTTCACTCATCGGAGGTAATGTTTTAGGATCTGACAAGAATTCCTGCATGCCCTTCCGGTGTCCTGCACCAACTACTGCCAGAACACGTTCATGATTCTGTGCCAGGTTGATCAGATGGTAGGACATGTATGCATCGCGCTCAGTAATTAGAGCATATGCACCCCGGGGGGAAAATTTGTGAAATTCGTCCATTGCCACTGTGACGAAGTCTTCTTTCTTCAGCTGTTCAATATCAATCATTTCGCTGGCATCGTTGGCAACGATAACGGATCCTGCAAGAGCATAAAACATCTTCAGTTTTTCAATGATGGACATTGATGCCCAAAAACGATGAAGCGTTACTCTGATATCCCGATCGATGAGTGCGAGTTCTATTCCCCTCCCTTCAGTCTCGGCGATAGCCGCTTTCATCTCAGCACCTGGTTCTACGCCGACATCCATCCCGATCTTTCGCTGAATATATGCCAGAACCCACTGGATAAGAAGCTGGTTGAAGTTTTTCTCATGGAGAAGTTCTTCAATGTCCGGGTTTTGTTGCTGCTGTTTCAACCCGTTATACCGCCCCTGATCCAGTTCTATTGCAACGACATCTGGATTCCAGTCACCAATTGCTTCTATGACTTCATCGACGCTCTTTTGAGAGACGTGCGCTGTTCCGATTATCCGTATCTCACCCATGTATTATCCTCATACCTTCACTATCAACAACTACAAGCCGCCCTTTAGGGATTTTCTCCCTGGCAAGAATCTTTGCAACCTGTGATTCTTCTTCTCTCTCTGCCTTCTGCCTTTCATGAAGGTCTGATCTGATCTGATCTGTTTTGATCATTTTATCAGGCTCTTTTTCGCCTGCTCCGATACCATTGCAGGGGGAGATGACAAGAACCTCATTATCGAGCATAAAAGGATATGTCCTGCATATCCAGGGTCTCATGAGGTAGATAGAACACCTGCCATCTACAAGGAATCTGCAATGGTCACCCTCACGACGAATTGCCCATCCCAGAGTATACTCCCTTTTCCCCTCTTTGATTGTGTCAGGATACGGCTCTACTACTTCATCAAACGGGAGTGAAGTAACTGCCATGATGTTCCTCACTTCTGCAGGACTCACCATCACCAGGTTGGAACCTGGTTCGATCTCCCGGCAACAAGCTCCGCACCTGATGCAGATAAAATCCTGTTCAAGAATACGAGAACGGATCTGGTCAGGCTCTATTGGAATATTCACTCCTCACAGATCTGAGCAAAGTTTTCAAACACCCTGAACCCTTCAAAGGTATGACTTACTTCAGGATGCCATTGAAGTCCGAATATTGGTCTGTCCGGATGTCTTATCGCCTCATTACCACAAATATCGGAGGTAGCAAGACGAAGGAAACCGGGTGGTGCGGTGATCACTTCATCAGCATGTGAAGCCCAAACCTGCATAGTCTCCGGATATCCTGACAGAATTTTATCCTGATCGATTACGGTAACTTCAACAGCCCCGTATCCGCCCATTTTTCCTGGTCGTACAGAGCCACCGAATTTGGCTGCGATGATGTGTAATCCGAGACAGATACCAAGCACTGGAAGGCCTATATCCAGATACTCTGTGCATCTGCCTGCACGACTGATATCCGGGCCTCCACCAAGAATGATTCCACGGTACTGAGCCGCAACTTCATCGGGAGGTGTTGTATTTGGAATTAACCGCGATTCAATATCCAAATCCCGGAGTGCCCGTGATATCAGATGATTAAACTGCCCATAGTTATTGACCACTGAGATGGGGAGCATCTCCCCATGTGTTTGTGTCAGAACTACAAAGGTTTTGAGGGACAATATGAGGTGACAAATCTGAGAATTGCCTTTTTGATCTCAGGGAGTGGATAACCCATTTGATTTGCGAGAAACATCGCTCCACCAGCACCCATGCCTTCCTTCACTTCTCCGATACAATACCGAACCAGGCCTGAATGACCGATATTCCCGAAATCCGGGTCAACGTAGATTATTGAGGCACCTATCTTTTTGGCGAGATCTGTACTGTTTGCAGTTGGATCGTCTCTCACATAGACTGTGGTTACTACATCAGGTATATTCAGACCAAGGGCAGCAATGATGGATGCTACTGCAAGCATCTGGGTGCCTCCGGCGAGGTATACTTTTCCCGTGTATCCTGCCACAATTCCTGCGGTAACCGCCATCATTGGATCTCCTGCCTCTCTGATGATCTGCATGGGGTTGGTGATCTCAATATTTTGAAGGCGACTCAGGACAGAATGGACGATAACCTCTTTGAGCTGTGTCGGGCTCTTGACTGCTGCACTACTCACGTATGCATTATATCCCTGCGCCCGGAGAACGCACAATGCGGTAGTTGTCCCTCCTGGAACACATTCTCCAATAACCAGTGTATCACAAATTTTAGAAAAAAAATGACCAATCCATTTTCCTTGGGAAAATAGTTCATTTGCTTCGGGAACTGCCGCTTCTATTCGGGGATCTTTTCCCGGTGATCCTCTGATATTAAGACTTGGAACCAGTGGAGGGTTTTCTAATCCGGCATTTACAAAAACTATCGGAAAACCTGTCAGTTCAGCCATTGAACGAGTAATCGATGCTGGCGTTGGGCATCCGGTTCCGGTATTAGGTGTTGCATCACAACTGGTGATTCTTCCCTGAATGATAAGTTCAGCATCCAGATTTGGAACTAATAAGGATCCCTGGGGGTCAGGCCCGGCACCCGATAACCCGGGAACCGTTGAAAGGATTGTGTTTGCGAGAACTCCGCAAAAAAGAGGATTTTTTGGGGTGTGGGGATGGGAATGGGAGAGCAGATTCATTGGTATCGGTTAGAACCAGTCAGGCATCAACTTGTCTGGTAACTCCGGAAGGTGATTCGGGAAAAAATCCCGGTATCTCTTTTCCTCTCCACTCTGATAGATACTATAATCATGTCACTTCTTCATCCGATCATAGCACTGCTCCAGTTCACCACTATACTTCCTCTTGGTAAGATTGCACCCTTTGAATCCTTTGCAAAAGCCACCTGGCTCTATCCATTGTCCGGGTATGTTACCGGGGGAATTGCTGCATTGCTTCTCCTGATTCTTCCTCTCCCTCCCTTGGTGAACGCAGTGATCGGAGTCGGGGTGATCTTCCTGCTCACAGGATGCAATCACTTTGACGGGTTACTGGATCTTGGAGACGGCCTTATGGCCCATGGGGGTAAGGATGTTCGAATACGGGCTTTAACGGATAGGATGGTTGGAACTGGTGGAATTGCATTGGGAATGATCATTACTCTTCTGAGTATCTCCTCACTCGCATATGCTCCTCTCGCAGCGGCTGGCCTCTTGATTGCAGAAGTTGGAGGGAAGTATGTCATGGCTTTGATGACAATCTTTGGGAGACCATTTCATCCCGGATTGCATGCAACTCTCCATGCACAGACAAAAAAGTGGTTTATTATTCCTGCATCGATCCTTCTTCTGCCGATTGGTTTTCTTCCGCTATCGGGAGTGGGATTTGTCTCCGTCCTTCTGGTAATGATCTTCATCCCTCTTGTTTTGATATGGGTGGCCTATCGACTCTTTGGGGGAGTGAACGGGGATGTTACTGGTGCATCAGGAGAAATTACCCGTGCAATTATTCTGACTGTTGTTGCAGGGACTGGTAGTTTCTCCCCTCTTTCAGGGATTATTCCCCTACCCGGGTTATTTTGATCGAAACCGTGGGGTATATCCTGCATTCTCATCATCATCACATGCGATGTCTGTTCCATCCCGTATCAGAGTGTTGAATTGCATGGCAGCTTCCATAAGTGCCTCGGGTGGCATTGCTCCAGACCGGATTTTTCCTGATATTAGGTCATATGGAGAGGGCATTATACGCGCTCCCACTTTCACTCCTTTACAGTGGGAACAAAAACTGCACCTGGTGTGTACGGCGAGTTTTCCTGAAGCGCATTCCACTTGCACCCGATCTGACTCCGTGTCTCGAAGAATTGGGAGTGATTTCATTGTAACTGATATCTATCCCTTGTATTGTTATATATCTGTTCGTTCTTTGGGCTCTATTTGCAGAACGCTGTTCATGGCGATGGTTGGGTTGCAATGAAAACTATTAATAGGGACTTTTGGCAAATATGTAATACTCGCATAAATGGACTGTGTTAGGCAGATCTGATATTTGCGGAGGTATTGGAGGATATTATATTATGGCAGCTGAGAAGCCCCACATTAACCTCGCGGTCATTGGACACATTGACCATGGAAAGTCTACGACAGTCGGACGTTTGATGTATGAAGCAGGCGCTGTGCCAGCACACATCATTGAACAGTATAAGAAGGAAGCAGAATCAAAGGGTAAAGGTTCCTTTGCATTTGCATGGGTCATGGACAACCTCAAAGAGGAGCGAGAGCGTGGTATTACTATCGATATCGCTCACAAGAGGTTCGACACACCAAAGTACTACTTCACTGTAGTGGACTGCCCCGGACACAGAGATTTCGTTAAGAACATGATTACCGGAGCATCACAGGCAGATGCAGCAATTATCATCGTTGCAGCACCTGATGGTGTTATGGAGCAGACCAAGGAGCACGTCTTCCTTTCCAAGACCCTTGGTATCAAGCAGCTCATCATCGGTATCAACAAGATGGACACCTCCAACTACGATGAGGCACGGTTTAACCAGGTCAAGGCTGATGTAAGCAGTCTCCTCAAGATGGTAGGAACGAATCCTGACTCCGTTAAGTTCATCCCAATCAGTGCATTCGAAGGTGACAACATCACCAAGATCAGCGACAAGATGCCCTGGTACAAAGGGAAGACTCTCTTTGCACTTCTCGACGAACTTGAAGTTCCAGAGAAGCCAACCGAGAAACCACTCCGCATTCCAATTCAGGACGCATACTCCATCTCTGGTATTGGAACTGTGCCAGTCGGCCGAGTAGAGACCGGTATCCTTAAGAAGGGTATGAACGTTGTCTTTATGCCTGCAAACAAGGGTGGCGAGTGCAAGTCTATTGAGATGCACCACGAAGAACAGCCTCAGGCACTCCCAGGTGACAACATCGGGTTTAACGTCCGTGGTATCGGTAAGGACGATGTCCGCCGTGGTGACGTTTGTGGTGCAGCAGATGTTCCACCAGCAGTCGCAGAGGAGTTCTCCGCTCAGATCGTCGTTCTCCAGCACCCAAGTGCAATCACTACCGGATACACTCCTGTGTTCCACTGCCACACCGCACAGGTTGCATGCACTTTTACCGAACTTCTCAAGAAGCTTGACCCTAAGACCGGTCAGACCTCTGAAGAGAATCCAACCTTCCTGAAAGCAGGAGATGCTGCAATCATCAAGTGCAGACCTACCAAGCCTTTCTGCGTTGAAAGCGCAAAGGAATTCCCGCAGCTCGGTCGCTTTGCCATCCGTGATATGGGTCAGACCATAGCCGCCGGTATGTGCATTGAAGTAGTTAAGAAACAATTCCGCTAACCCTAATTTTTTGGGTGTGTTATATCATGCAGAAAGCCCGTATCCGGCTCACCGGAACAGATTATCAGAAAGTTGAAGAGGTATGCGACAAGATCCGTGAGATCGCAGAACGAACAGGTGTCAACCTCGCAGGCCCAATCCCGCTCCCAACCCGCAAACTCGTTGTTCCAATCCGGAAGAGCCCGGACGGCGAAGGCACGGCAACCTGGGATCGCTGGCAGATGCGCGTGCACAAGCGTCTCATCGATATTGATGCAGATGAACGTGCACTGCGCCAGCTGATGCGTACACAGGTACCCAAAGATATCGGCATCGAGATTGTTCTCGAGAGCTGAGATCATCGACGGCGTTAACGTGCCTGCTGCACGTCTTTCCAATATCTATGCCCGCACCTCCGCAGGGCGGATCATTTGTCTCCTTTTTTTTACTGCACTTATTATCAGATGTTTATCTCTGGATCTGAAGTTGTTTCATCATGATGAAGCGATTCATGCATGGTTTGCTTACAACCTGATAAATACCGGAAATTACCTGTATGATCCCGCGTACCATGGACCTTTACTTTATTACCTCACCGGGGGGGCTTTTCTTCTACTAGGGGATTCTGATGTTATTGCTCGTCTTCTCCCAGCACTATTTGGTGCAGCAATAATTCCCCTATTCTGGGTCCTCAACCGGGAAGGATGGATGAGCAAAAATCATGCTGTCATGGGAGCCCTGTTTGTGGCTGTTTCACCATCTATGGTATATTTCTCGCGGTTTCTCAGACACGATGTGTTTCAACTCTTTTTTACGGTGGCCCTCTTTGTTATGTTGCTCCTTTACTTTGATACCGGCCGATGGAAGTATACCCTTGGTATTGGAGTAGCGGCTGCCTGTGGCCTTTGCCTTAAAGAAGACATGCCCTTAACCCTGGCCATCTTTGGCTCATTTATAGTGTGGATGCTTGCAGCGGGGAGACTGCAGCTTCCAAAGAGATGGATTCGGGATCTGTTTAGTGGGGTATTGATCATCGGGGTTATTGGTACACTTTTCTATTCGAGTTTTCTTTCTCATCCAGAGATGCTCTTCCTTGCTCCCGGCAAAGCAATTGCTCACTGGTTTGGTGTGCAGGGAGAATGTCGAATATGCGGTGCACCCTGGTATTATCTTTTTCTCCTGATAATCTACGAACTTCCGATCCTGATTTTTGCGATTGTTGGAGTTTGGTGGTACGGGATAAAGGAAAATGGCTTTTCAGAGATCAGAACTGGCATTCTGCGCTATGCACATTTTGTGCAAAAGGGTACAGGAATCGTAGAACAATATCGGGGAATACCAAATAAACATCATTTTTTCGTACTATTTGCTCTGTATTGGGCGATACTCTCTGGTTTCTGTTATGCAGCGATTGGAGAGAAAGTTCCTTGGCTTCTTATCCACCAGCTCTTCCCTCTTATCCTGCTTGCTGCATATGGCCTGCAGGGAAAAAAAGTTCTTCTGGTAGGGCTAGGGCTAGCAGTGATTTTCCTAATAGGTATGACCGGACATGTATGTTTTACACCGGGAGATTTGAATGAGCCAATTGTTCAAACCCAAAATAGTGAAGATCTCATACCTGTTATGGATCTCATTGCCAGTTCATCCATGTCAGTTGTAACAACAGATGCATACTGGCCATTCCCCTGGTATTTCAGAGGTGAAGACTGGAAAAAAATTGTTCTCCTATCCCAAAAACCCGCAGCATCCCTGATCCTCCAGAAAGATCCTGATGTAGTGATTATGCTGGATACCAATTCGTATGATTCTGCATCTCTGCCGGGCTATCAGAAAAAACAATACCAATATAACTATTCATTCTCATTGCCACTGGTTGAATCGCAATTTCCAAAGTGGTATCTTACGCGCGAAGGAGACAAATTGAATTCAACTCTGGATGTATTTTATAAAAACTCTCCCAGAGCTTCTGTTTCATCATTATCTACAGCGTAAATCTTTCGCGATCCTTTTTTTATTGGAATGCGATTTATCTGTTACCCATGTTTACACAAACGATCAAAGATCGATTCACTCTGTCAACAAACACTCTATTTCTCCTTATTATCATTCTTGGGCTTGTTTTGCGATTTATCTTTCCTGAATTAAAACTCCTTCATCACGATGAAGCCATCCATGCCTGGTTTACGTATGAATTGATGACCAAGGGAACTTATCTGTATGATCCCATGTATCATGGTCCGCTTCTTTACTATCTTACTGGGGCAGTGTTTCTCTTTTTTAAGGATTCGGACCTGATAGCCCGTCTTCTTCCCGCGTTATTTGGAACGCTAATAATACCCCTTTTCTGGATATTACATCGGGAAGGATGGTTGTCACGTTCTCATGCAATAATCGCTGCTTTGCTTTTTGCGATCTCCCCCTCTATGGTGTATTTTTCTCGGTTTCTCCGGCATGACATCTTTCAACTCTTCTTCACTGTTCTTCTGCTGGTATTGCTCCTGATGTATTTTGAGAAAGGGCGGTTACACTATGCGATAGGAGCGGGGGTAGCTGCAGCCTGTGGTCTTTGCTTAAAAGAGGATATGCCTTTTACTCTGATGATATTTGGTTCATTCTTTTTTTTCATGATGGTAAATGGACGTCTTGCATTTCCGATCACCTGGAAGCGTGATATATCTGCTGGATTTTTTACAATGGTTGGGATCGGTTTCCTATTTTATACTTCTTTTTTTGTTCATCCTGATATGTTTCTTCAGGCACCCATCAAGGCAATTGAACATTGGACCGGGATCAGTGGTCAATGCCGGTTATGTGGCGGACCTTATTGGTATCTGTTAATCCTTGGTCTCTATGAATTGCCAATTGCACTTCTTGGAATCTTTGGGGTGTGGCAGTTTGGGATACGGGAGAAGAAATTTCAACAGGTGAAAACTGGTATTTTTTCATATTTTCACGCCATAAAAGAGAAAAAATCATACCTCTGTGAATACCAGGGAGTTAGTAATAAATCTGACTTCTTGATGTTTTTTGCCCTATATTGGGCAATTTTCTCAATGGCGTTTTATGCATATGTTGGGGAAAAAGTTCCCTGGCTGGTTATCCATCAACTTTTTCCCATCATTATCCTTGCATCCTATCAGATAACTGGGAAGAAAAAAATTTTCTTAGCCATTGGGTGCATTTTCCTTATTATCATGACAATCCATGTCTGCTACACTCCGACAGATATCAACGAACCTATTGTTCAGGTCCAAAATAGCGAAGATATGCGAGAGGTGATGCGTCTTATTGATAATTCCCATTCAGTAGTCGTTGCCACTGAATCCTACTGGCCACTCCCCTGGTACTACCGAGGAGAGAGATGGGATAAAATCACCTTCTACGGACGTAAAGTTGAACCTTCAACATTTGAATCCCTGAATCCTGATTTGGTAATTACCCATGACACCGAGAGTTATCCTTCTTTACCAGGGTATGTTAAAAAACAGCTAAAACTCAGTTATTGGTTCTCATGGTATGACAATAAAAACCGGGTTCCAGAATACTATCTTCTCCGTAATGGGAAGATGGGTAGTATCAACCTGGATGTTTTTGTAAAACAATAATTCCCTCCATTCTTTCTCTGAGCTTTGGGCATTTGTATGACATTTATGGGTGTTTGTGGTTGAACTGGAACTCTTTCTTTTCTGATTAATTATCGTCTCTATTCAAATGGGTATTATTTTTCCCTCGTCACTGGATTTTCGTATTGAATATCTTGAGGATGAGCATCTGAATGTATGAAAAGATAAAATGCGGAGAAAAACTATAGATGCGTGCGATTCTTTAATAAAAAAGAGTTGAAAAAAAATTAAAAAAGTTCATCATACTGATGAGATTTTTTGGATTTAGGGGCTGACCTATTTTTCCATCCAAAAGATCCTCCACCCCCGCTACCACCTTTTCCGCCGCCATTTCCTCCTTTGTTTTTCATAAAGAGGAAAATTCCAACTCCTACTCCAATAATAAGAATTGCAACAACAATATAGATTAGGCTCCCGGTAATAGCACTGACATCAGGACCAGAACTTAACGGAGTCTTATTTACTTCATCATTTAACTTTTGCGTCTCTTTAAAAACTTCTGTTGCTTTATTGTTTGCTTCAGTTGCCTTTGATTTAGCTTCAGAATATTTGTTCTGGCTAAATAATTCCTGAGCATTTGAGGTATATTCAGCGGCAAATTCACGCTTTGTAATAATTGGAGCGAGTCGTGGATCCGTTTCCATATTCTTTTCAGTTTTGAAATACGTAATCCATTCGTCCGTTCTATCTATGGCCTCTTTGGCGTCGGCGATTGTCTTCTGAGCTACTCCCATATCCAGGTAACTGTATGCATCAGTGACATACGTGTCTGCATTCTGGATATAGACCTTTGCATTAGCAAAACTCTCTTTTGAAGCACGAGTCAGAGCATCAGTTGCATCTTTTGCTTTTTGAGAAGCTTTGGATACATCAATCCCATCTGCTTTTAATTTTGCAATATCGGCCTGGAGTTTTTTCACTTTGGTATTTACCGGGCCGATATCACCAGTAATTTCACCCGGGTTGGTCAGGAATGCAGAAACATTTCGAACCTGATCTTTTACCCTTCCATTTGCCGAAGCAACACCTACTCCGACTACTTCAATCTGTTTAGATTTGTCAGTTTTGGGAGCGTTTCCTTTCAAAGAAACTTTCACATGTTCTTCCACATCCTTATAGGATAGTTCCCAGCCGGTAAGCATCAACTGAGATTTGCTTGATGCAGGCCGTGGATTTTCTACTCCATCCAGAATGATTGAATATGTCCAGACTGGATTGTCGAGTTGAGTGGAGAGGAGAACATTTTCATCACTGGGAAATGTTTCTCCTGCTGTAGAGATGAAATCGATCTGAAAATCTGCGGTAACATTTGTCTTTCCTGCTTCAAGATCTCCACCCGGTTTTACATTTACATATCCTACTTCCACTCCGGCCAGGACCGGGGTTATCATGAGTCCTACAAGGACCAGCAGGGAGATTACGAGCGTTTCCTTCTTCATTCACACCTCATTCAAACAGTGGTTCTATACTCTCGTCAAGTTTGAGTATATTCTCTTCATCAATTCTTTCAGATGTTGCTTTGGTTTCCTTGGCAATTGCAAGGAGGTTTGTGACTCGGGGTGCATCAGCGATGGAAGCCAGAAGGACTACCGCTGCAACAAATCTACTCTGCGCGGGATAATCCCCTCCTCTGACTTCTACTCCGGCAATATTTTCCTCCACCCAGCTTTTTGCCTTTTCAATTCCTTTTCGATCAAGTTCATCTGGTGGTCCGGCAACCAGAACCAGAGCACGACTTGCGGTTGTGTATTCACAAGGCAATGTGAGACGTCCAAGCATTGCCCGCCGGACAAGAGAGAGAATTCGGGATGTCCGGTCTTCACCCATTAACTTATCTTCCGGACGGCGCTCCTCTACCTGGTTTCTCCGAAGGACTCTACCGAGAAGACCCTTTTCTGGTTCAGGAGCCTGTCCTCCAACCTCACTTATGGCATAACCTACAGAACTGATTCCCCCGCCTCGTAAAGTGTTAATAATCTCACTGGAATCAACGACCATCTCGCCGACATGTCCCAGACTTCCTACCTCCCCGGCGCGGAAGAGTAATCCAAATCTACGAACGATCTCATCGTTCAGGCGATCAAATGCCCCTTTTATACTCTCTCCTTCATTCTTCCAAGCACTGTTATCAAAGAGTATAACGTTATCTGCCTCTTTTACGAGGGTTGCCAGACTTCGCGCAGCATTATACGAGTAAAGACGTCCTTCTTCCGGAGCAGGAAGGATTGCGAGAACATAGACGGGTTCGGTGTATATCTTTTTCAGATGGCGGGCAAGTACCGGTGCGCCTCCTGACCCGGTCCCTCCTCCAAGACCTGCAACGATAATGAATGCTTCTGTCTCTCCGATTCCTTTTCGATCGATGGCATTCATTACTATGTCAATTTCGTCAAACGTGATTTGAGCACCGGCGTCGTTATCTGTCCCGACCCCGTGCCCCTTCACCGTTGTTTGTCCTATCAGTACCCGATCTTCAAAATCCAGGTTCTGTAGTCCCATAAGATCAGTGCGTGCGGTATTGACTGCGATGGCCCGGAAACTTTCTCCCGAGCTTCGTTGGTCAATTTCGATGAATTTATCAACGATTTTTCCTCCCGCCTGACCGAATCCGATAAAAAATACTTTCATTGTGATTACACCAGTTGCCCGAAATAGTAAGGTACCTTGATATTGCGTACAATTTACGTTTGTATACTCAAAAAGTTTCTTCAATGAGCGAGAAGGGATTAACTAAGGAAAAATGAGCGGAGAATTCAGATGAGGATCGGTATCATCGGTGGCGGCTTGGCTGGTCTCGTTGCGGGGTACTCTCTTTCCAATGATCATGAGGTGGTTATTTTAGAGAAAGAGAGAGAATTAGGGGGATTTTTATCCTCATATGTGCTTGACAATTATTCAATAGAACGATATTATCATCACTTTTTTTCTGGTGATCGGTCTCTGATGGCTCTTCTTGATGAATTGAACTTACATCAGGATATCATCTGGCTTTCCGGATCAACTGGTTCATTCAAGGACGGCGAAATTCACCCATTAACTTCTCCTCTTGAGATTCTTCGCTATCCCTATCTGCACCTAATGGATAAAGCAAGGTTGGGTCTCTTTACGAAGCGGGCTCCCCGCATGGATATGGCTCAGCTCGATGATGTAACAGCAAAAGAGTTTATTATATCTGAACTCGGAACTCGGGTTTATGAATCGTTTTTTGAACCTCTGCTAAAGTCTAAATTTGGTCAGAATGCTGATCGCGTCTCTGCAGCCTGGCTTATCAGCAGGGTAGCGATAAGGTCTGACCGTGGAGTCGCAGGAGAGCGTCTTGGTTATATTAAAGGCGGGTTTCATCTCTTGATTGACCAACTTGCAAACAGAGCAATAGAGAGAGGATGTAAAATCCTTACTGATAACCCGGTAAAAACGGTAAAACAGGTAAAAAATTCCTCATCATCTGGTTGGGAAGTAAATAGCGAATTCTTCGATATTCTCATTGGAACCTGCAGTCCCGGAATTCTTTCATCACTTGGAATTCCGGGGATTCCTGATACTCTCTATCAGGGAGCTGCCTGCATGACCCTCGCGCTCACCCGTGATATTGCAGATGGGATATACTGGATCAATATGATTGATTCATCACCCTATGGGGCAGTTGTATCTCATACGAATTTTGCTCCTTTTGATTGGTATGGGGAGCATCTCGTCTATCTTGCCTCATATTTTTCAGGTGAACCAGATCCTGATATTAAGGAGAAGATGCTATCTGATTTCTGCACTAAATTTTCTGTAGCTTCTCATGAGATTCTATGGACCCAAATGGCAATCGATAGAGACGCTGGTCCTTTGTATCTCACTGGGTATAAACGAAAATTAACCGAATCAGCGATCCCCGGACTGTTCCTTGCTGGAATGTTCTCTCCAGAAAATTATCCGGAGCGGAGCATTGAAGGCTCAGTGAGGGCAGCCCTGCGTGTCGTGGAGGGTATTCGAAACTGTGAATAACATGTCTGAATCATTCATATCTGTAGTCATTCCCGTCTATAATGATCTCCCCGCTCTCAAATCAGCCATCCCCCTTACATTACAGGTTATGGAGAATACAGTCTCCCGGTTTGAGATAATAATCGCAGAAGATGCGAGTACCGATGGTTCAGCAGAATACGCTGCATCCTGGGAAAAAAAAGATAACCGTGTGAGGCACCTTCATCGTGATGAGCGTCTGGGCAGGGGTTCTGCCCTCTCTTTAGCTGCAAGAGAAGCAAAAGGAGATATCTTCTGTTACTTTGATGTCGACCTTGCGACTGATTTGAACCACCTCTCTGCTCTCATCAAAGCAATTCAAAACGGTGCGGATGTTGCAACAGGCTCACGACTCCTCCCTGATAGTGATATTACGCGAAGTATCAACCGTGAGATAAAGAGTCGGGGATACAACTGGCTGGTTCGGTTTTTCCTCAGGAGTAAACTGCAGGATCATCAATGTGGATTCAAAGCGTTTAAACGTGAAACTCTTCTTTCTCTCCTCCCGGAAATACAGGACACTCATTGGTTCTGGGATACTGAGGTTCTGATTCGAGCTCAGAAAAAAGGATACTGTGTCTCTGAGATCCCTGTTCTGTGGCGTGAAGGACCAGGTACTACGGTAAAGACTCAGGACATTTGGAAGATGGGACGCGCAATTTTGCGTTTGTGGTGGAATCTGCATGTATCGTAAAATTCTGGCCCTTCTTTTCTCGATACTCCTCGCAGTTGGTATTATTGCAGGAATGCTCTGGAGGGTCTGGCCGGATCTGAGTGGAACTCTCGCCTATCTGCATCCGATATATCTGGTACCCGCAATTATCATCTGCATTATTGCCTGGTTTGGGCGAGGATGGCGGTATAAAATCATCCTGGCCCGCCTGACTGTTACAGTTCCTTTGTTATTTGCAACAGCCTGCATCTACCTTTCTCAAACAGTCAATCTCATTGTCCCGGCACGACTTGGAGATCTCATCCGGATTATTCTTGTCAGGCATGAATACAACTCCACGGTTTCACAGGGTCTCTCCTCGATAGTAGTTGAGAGAGTATTTGACATTATTACTGTTGCCATTCTTGGTCTGGTGTCAGTTTTGTTTGTTTTGAATGTTCCGGAATGGATGCTTTCACTCATTGCCATTCCGTTAATATTAGGGGGAGCCTTTTTTGTAATTCTGGTCTTTATGGGCCGTCTTTCTTCAGAAAATAAATATATTGGATATTTTTTGACCATGCTTGCAGAGGTGAGATCCGCCTCCCTGACTCCTACTGCTGGGGCTGTGTTGTTTCTCTCTTCTATTGCAATTTGGGGGATGGATACTTTGATATGTATCTTTGTATCAGCGATGTTTGATCAAAATATCCCATTTGCAGTGGTACTCCTTGCCATCGTTGCGGGGAATCTTGTTAAAGCGGTTCCAATAACTCCGGGAGGAATGGGAACGTATGAAGTATCACTTGCGTTAATATTTGAGTTGTCTGGAGTTGCTCCAGCTATTGCTACCCTTATTGCTGTACTGGATCATTTAATCAAGAACCTGATCACTCTGATCGGCGGTGCTGCTTCAATTCTGTATTTTGGAAACTGGGTTGTTCCTGAAATGGTTCAGAGTATTAAACAACGGTTATCTGATAACGGGGGAGATAATGTATGATCCCTCTCGCAGATTTTTTTTATATAGGATCATGGATCATCCTCATTTTGTTTCTGCATTTTTCCCTTCTCCCGGTTATTCATCGCTTCTTTCCTAAAGTATCTCCTCCTCTTTCATTCAGCATAGGGCTTCTTTTCTATACCTTGTTGAGTTACTGGGTGACCATTTTTCACCTACCCATCCAGGTATCTATCATCCCATTTGTACTGATCGGTGGTTATTTTGGACTTCTGGGATATAAAAAGAGAAATGCGTTAGGCATCTCCGAGGTGTTACATTATCTGAAGGCATATTGGAGATATTACTTACTTTTTGCGGTAGTGTTCGTTTCAATGTTGATCCTTCGGTTATATAATCCGGATATTGGATCTGCAGAGAAATTCATGGATCATGGATTTATTGCTTCGATTATGAGAAATCCAGTTGTTCCTCCTCTGGACCCATGGTTTTCAGGGGGAAACCTTACGGTGTATTACTATCTGGGTCACTGGATGATCGCCTCCCTCGGCTTGAATGCGGGAATACCTTCGAATTTCTTATTTAATCTTGCCCTACCAACTATTGCGGCTGTAGTAGCAGTAAATCTCTATGGGGTTGGTCATCTCCTCCTTTCACGGTTCCGACTTCTCCCGGTATTATTTTTGTTTCTTATCAATCCTGCATTCCTTCAGTTAACAATCTCCGGGACTGAATGGAGTAAACTCCTCTGGGACAGTACCCGGGTCATAGATGGGACAATAAATGAATATCCACTGTTTTCTTTCATATTTGGTGATGTTCATGCACATGTTCTCGGTTTTATCCCTCAAAGCACTCTTATTTTATTGATAACTCTCGCTCTGATCTGTTTTAAACGGATGAACCCTGTTCAGCGGTTAATGGTGATCCTTACCACAGCTCTGGCGCTCGGGTCTGTCCCTCCTACGAATACCTGGGATATTTTTATTTATGCTCCCCTGATTATCGTGGTCGGAATTCTCCTTTTTGGAGAAGAGTTGAAAAGCGTTACCGGGATATCTGGAGACTTATCTTCTCTCTTGGGTCGGATAGGGGGATTATGTCAACAAATACGGGTAACTCCTCCAGGAAATGTTTTATCCAGGTATTTTTCCGGGATGAGAAGTGCTGTTTGTTACACTATTCTGGTTCCTTTGCTGGGTATACTCTGTTATCTTCCTTTTTATCTCATGATGAAAGCAGAGGGTATTCAGGCGATCCATATTGTGCCATTTCCTAGTTCTGTTTCTCAGTTCATTCTCGTGAATGGTATATTTTTGGGAATTATATCTCTGTCATTGATTCCCACACTGAGAAAAAATCCCTGGATTTTTCTAATAACTCTACCATTCCTTGCAACCGGGTATTATGCTGCAGCAATCGCCATGGTGCTTCTAGGGGCGGTAATAGTACGAAGAGACGGAGCTGCCGATCTCATGGCTGGGGTAGGCCTGCTCATTCTCGTCTTCTGTGAAATCTTCTATCTGCAGGATAGCATGGGTGAGCAGTATTTCCGGATGAATACCGTTTTTAAATTCTATATTGCAGCCTGGTTTCTCTTCAGCTGTTCATCTGCCTATATGCTTGGGCAAATGCTTCTGTTGCTTCAGAAAAAATGTGCCTGGGTGGGAAATGCCATTGATGGTTCGATTGCAGTACTACTCTTCCTCCTTCTCCTCCTCCCTGTAATGGTAACTATGTCTCATGCAGGTCCTTATACGCCAACACTTGACGGATTGGAATGGCTTACAGTTTCTCATCCGGATGATCATGCAGCGATTTCCTGGCTTCGCGAACAGAAGGGAAATATTACTCTTGTTGAAGCTGAAGGAGGGGATTTCGTCTATTACTCGCGGGTATCTGCGATGACTGGTATTCCTACTCTCATTGGGTGGCCATTTCATGAGACATTATGGCGAAAGAATAATCCTCCCGGTTGGTATGCACAGAGAACTACCGTTGTGCGAACGATATATGAAGATCCCTCCTGGTGTCTGAAACTGATGAAGATGTTTGGAATTAATCTTCTTTATGCTGGCCCGGCAGAACACGAGCGTTACAACGTAACTCTTCCTTCAAAAGGACTGGAACCCGTATACTCCCAAGGCGCGGTCACCATTTATAAAATGTCCAGTGCTTAGACATTTCTTAAACTCTCTATTTTTTCCTCGATATTTCAAAACCTTTATTGGCTTTCTTCTCGTAACTGTATGGCACATTCGTCATGTACTGATGAGTGATGATGGAGAGACCGAAGCTCTCCTGAATGAGGTGAAATATGGCAAACTACGTTACCTTTGAAGTTTCTGAAGAGATTCAGAACAAGGCACTCGAGGCAGTCGAAGCCGCCCGGGAGACTGGCAAGATTAAGAAAGGCTCCAACGAGGCAACGAAGGCTGTTGAGCGTGGGATCGCCCAGCTTGTCCTTATTGGTGCTGACGTTGAGCCGGCTGAGATTGTGATGCACCTTGGCCCACTCTGCGAGGAAAAGAAGGTTCCGTATATCTTCGTCACAAAACAGAACGACATTGGGGCCGCATGTGGCCTTGAAGTTGGATCTGCTGCTGCTGCCGTGATAAAACCCGGCAAGGCGAAGGAGATTGTTGACGAGATTGCAGGACAGATTGCTGCGCTTAAGGCCGAGTGAGTGTCATGTCTGACGGAACGCCCGCCGAAGTGATCGAAGTGATCGGCTCTACGGGCATGCATGGTGAAGCCATGCAGGTCAAGTGCCGGATCCTTGACGGTCCAAACAAGGGACGAATAATTACACGGAATACGGTTGGCCCCATCCGGGAAGGGGATGTCCTGATGCTCCTGGAAACTGAGCGTGAGGCAAAGAAACTCTCCCGGAGGTGAAAACATTGCTGCAATCACATGTTTGCTCGTTCTGTGGTGATGGTATGGAGCCAGGTACAGGGAAGATGTTTGTCCGAAAGGATGGGCAGATTTTCTATTTCTGTAGCACTAAGTGCCAGAAGAACTACAAACTCGGACGTATTCCGCGCCGTGTTGCCTGGACTGCCGCCGGCCGCAAAGCATTGGGTAAGGTATAAAAATGGAACAGACGTTCCTGATGGTCAAACCTGACGGGGTTCAGCGTGGCCTTGTTGGGGAGATCATCTCCCGTTTTGAACGCCGTGGGTTTAAACTCGTGGCTGCCAAATTTGAACGGCTCCCGGATGCACGGGTAATGGAACACTATGCTGAACATGTTCAAAAGCCGTTCTTTCCAGGTCTGAAGGCATATATTACCAGTGGACCCTGTTTCCTGATGGTGTTTGCCGGAAAGAACATTGTGAAGATCAGCCGGGATATGATTGGTGCTACGAATCCTGCAGGAGCTGCTCCTGGTACGATTCGTGGTGATCTTGCTTTAGAGATTGGGATGAATGTTATCCATGGGTCTGACTCTGTTGAGACTGCAACCCGTGAGATTGCAATCCATTTCAAACCAGAGGAACTCGCATCCTACACCCGGATAGACGAGCCATTTCTCTACGAATAACTCTTTTTTTCCTGTCGTCTGATTAGACAGGCTCTTATGGGGTGCGAGCAAATATTTATTATAGTTTGCATCTTTTATGGACTCTGATATACATTCACCCGGGCTGTGGAGAGTTTTAGCGGTTTTATGGGTAATTCTACTTGTATGCATATTTCTGTCCGGTTGTATGAGCACGGTTGAATGGAAAGAAAAGGGTCTGAAAGATCATCAGAGTGGTCGTTATTCTGATGCAATTTCTGATTATGATAATGCAATCAGCCTTCAGCCAAATGATACTGAACTGTATTATCTGAAGGGCCTCTCTCTTTATGAGATGGTTCGTTATAAAGACGCCATCGATGCATTTACATCTGCCATACGGCAAAAATCAGATTATTCACTTGCCTGGTTCTGGAAAGGCCGGACCAGTTATATGATGGGTGACTATGATGAGGCAGTCCGTTCATTTTTTAAGGCAATTGAACTTGAACCAGGGAATACTGAGTACTGGTATTATCGCGGAATGGCTCTGACAAGTCGGGGTCAGTATGACATGGCGATCCAGCATTTTGACAAAGCTCTCCTCATGAATAAGAATGATGAAAAAATATGGAGTGCCAGGGGATTTGCTTTCATTATGAAAAAAGATTATAATCAGGCACTTTCTTCATTTGAACAGGCAATTACCGTTAATCCTCAAAATGCAGAAAACTGGATTAATAAAGCGTCTATTTTGAAGATTCTTGGTAAACAGGCGGAGGCTGATGTAGCTATGGCAAAGGCTGATCTTCTCTACAAAGAAGAAGAGAAAGAAATATCAAAAAAGATTCCAAGAACTCCCGTTACATTTATTAATCAATAACCCGGTATTTCCAATAAAGAGGAAGACATTTCTTTTTCTTAAACAAATACTCAGAATGCGAGGTCTCTGCAATATTATAGGTGATATCAGGTGTCTTCCCGGGTAATAACACAAGCATTTGTTCTTATGGTTTTTCTTCTTCCGGGTATTCTTGCCCTTTTTGCAGGATGTATAGGAAATTCCTCCTTGACTGCGGATCAATGGCTGGAACAGGGGAACCAGCTTGCAAAAGATGGGCTTTATGAGGGTGCAGTAGATGCGTATAACCAATCTCTCAAGTTGCAGTTATCAAATGCGAAAGCATTTACATATCGGGGGGTTGCTCTTCAGCATCTGGGTAAGTATGATGATGCAATGCAGGATTTTGAGCACGCTCTTAGCATAAATCCAAATGAAAGTGCAGCATGGCAGGGAAAGGCTGCTACATACATAGAAATTGCTCAATACCGTCAGGCAGTAAAATCAGCAGACCGTGCGATCGAACTGGCAAAAACCAAAGATGACAAAATCGAAAATGCCTATTTGATTCGGGGATTTGCTCTGAACCGGCTTGAGAATTATGACGAAGCGCTACTGGCATTTGATAAAGCAATAGAAATTGATCCCAAACGTCTGGACCTCTGGCAGAATAAGGCCTATACTCTCACAAAACTAGGGCGGTTTATGGAAGTACTTCAGTGTTATGAGGTCATGACCGGGATTGCTCCGGATAATCCGGAGATTTGGAGTAAGAAAGGGGAGATCCATCTGGCTCTTGGACAGATTAATGAGGCCAATGAGGCATTTTCTATTGCAAAAGGTCTGATAAAAGAAAAATAAGCCTCCGATAAAAAAATAAATAAATAAAGGATGGGGTTTCCTCCTCATTGTTCTATTCTGTTTTGGGGAAAAGTGAACCCGCAGTGAACGCAGGCATAAGGAACTTACCTATTTCATGATATGCCCGATTTAAAGGATCATAGAAGAAGGGATCTGCTTTGATAATGTCAATCTTCTCCTCTTCATTGATCAGGGTTTCATCAACCATCACTTCGAGTACTTCAGCAATAAATTGGGTATGTACTCCTATCTCGAGTATCTGGGTGATCCGGCATTCAATAATGATAGGACATTCTTCGATGTATGGAGCATGTACCTGAGATCCCTTCACTGGGGTGAGTCCGGTTAATGCGAATTTATCTGTATCTTTCCCAGAACGAACTCCAAAAAAATCAGTTTCTGCTGCAATCCGGGAAGACGGAATATTGATCGTACACTCTTTGTTTTTCAGGAGAGCTTCAAATGAATGTCGTATCTTCTGAACAGAAAATGCAATACTAACAGGATTTGAAGAACAAATACCTCCCCATGCTGCAGTCATGGCGTTTGGTTTTCCAGAACTATCATAGGTTCCAATCAGAAGTGCCGGAGTTGGCAGGATGGCAGGTTTAATTCCAATAGATCGTTTCATACCCAATATTTGATTTTCCCGGATATCAGAGTACGGATATCCTGATTATCCTTTATCTGGCTAGAATCATTTTACAGAAAACAGAAAAATCATGGAAAAAAGATCCATTTGGAAGTTATCCCAAGTGATATATTAGATACACAAGAAACACAAGCCCGATGCATATGAGCGCTGCCCCGTCACTTCGATGAAATTCCAGTTCATGGAATGGCAGGGTCGTTTTACTCCGGTATCCACGCATGTCAAGGGTCAGTCCCAAAACCTGTGTCTTGGCAAGGGAGTTAGCAACAAGAGGGATCATAATGGGTCTCAAACTTTTCACTTTTCCGATGACGCCAGTTCCCGGGTTATATCCTCTTGACAGTTGCGCCTCGTGTATACGCTTTGCTTCCAGCTGAAGGCTTGGGATAAACCTGAGGGCAATCAGAAACATCAGGATATAATCGACTGGCATATGGAAGGCTAGCAGGCCGGTTACCAGTTCAGAAGGTTTTGTTGTGACGATAAACAAGTGGAATGAAAGGATCATCACTACAAATCTAAAGGTGAAAAGCAACCCCAGGCTAAAACCTCCTTCTGTGATAGGGAGCATTCCACCAATTACTGGCACTGATGTTGGTATAATGGAGAAGATTGTCTCCCCTGCCTGTACTGTCAAAGTAGTGATGAGAAGCAGAAAAATACCCAGAAATATAAGAAACGGAATTTGTTTCCAGATTTCCCGATGCATTCCTGATATAGAAGCACCAAGCGCAATGATCAAGGTGAGGCCAGCAAGGAAAAGAAAACTTGGGGTGAGGACACTCATCGCAACAATAAGAATGACGAGCAGGAGTTTAGTGACCGGATTTAATCGGTGTAATATCCCATCTCCCGGGATGTACTGGAGAATCTCAGTCATGTTGCCGCCTTATGTTCAATGTGAAAATCTCCGGTTACCTTCCCACTTTCCATTGCAATGATTCGATCTGCATATTCCTCTGCAATACGCATATTGTGTGTAACCATGATGATGGTATGGCCCTTCCGTTGAAGGGATTTCATAAGTTTCATCATCCGATCTGATTCAGTTTCATCAAGACCCGTGGTGGGTTCGTCAAGAATAATGATCTCTGGTTCCATTGCGAGAATGCAGGAGACTGCAAGACGCTGACGCTCTCCTCTGGAGAGATGCCGTGGATATGTATCTTCCTGTCCCTCAAGTCTGACTAACGAAAGTACTTCCTGAATCCTTTTACCCGGATCATTCATTCCGATATTGTCAAGGCCAAATTGGATTTCTTCACGGACAGTATCTGCAAAGAGCATAGTATCAGGATTCTGGAAGACGAGCCCTGTGTGGCGCACCAGGGTCATGATCGGTTCACGGGTTGCATCCAAATGTAATACCTGAATCGTTCCGGTGTCCGGTCTGAGCAGACCATTCAGATGTTTCACCAAGGTTGTTTTTCCTGAACCGTTTTCTCCCAGCAGGGCAACAAACTCTCCGGGGTATATGGCAATATTTACTCCATTCAATGCAGAAACGCTACCGTAGGAGTGGGAGACATTCTCTGTCCTGATGATGGGGCACGCATCTGGTGGTGTGTAGGGAACAAGATCAGGCTCTTCATAGAGTGCTTTGAGGGTTCCTTGTGTATGAGGGTAGAGTTCATCAAATGTCCCCTGCCGGGATATCCTGCCATTTTCCAGTTCAAAGACCCGGTCAGCCACTCCACGATAGCCTTCAAGCGAGTGATCAACAACAATGACTGTCTTCCCATGTGCTTTGAGCCCTTTCAGGATACTGATGATCTTTGTTGTTGCCCTGACATCCAGTTCGGAGGTTGGTTCATCGAGGATCAAAACCTCAGTGTCCATAGCCAAAGCGGCAGCTATAGCGACACGTTGTTTCTGTCCTCCGGAAAGTGCGTATGGTGGTCTCTCCTCCAAGTGGGATATCTCACACAAATCCATCACTTCGTTGATTCGTGAGCGTCTTTCTGCAACTGTTGACAATCGGGTTTCAAGACCAGAGGCAATCTCTTCTTGAACACTGGTAAAGATTAACTGAGCATCTGCATCGTCAAAAACCATGCTTATATGGCGATTGAGTTCACTCATGCCTGCATATTCAGCAATAGGTCGGTTTTGAAAAGAAAGGTGACCGGAGAGAACTCCTCCAAATTCATGCTGTAATATTCCGGCAAGACCCAGGCAGAGTGTTGTTTTGCCTGCTGCTGTTGGTCCGGTAATCAGGATGAGTTCTCCTGCACTGATTGAGAGGGTTACCTCTCTCAGTGCAGGTGATGTTGCCAGTGGGTAGGTATAACTCAGGCTTGATGCCAGAATCATGCCCTTCCTCGTGAGAGCACCCGGGCTGCCGGTAAGTACAGAATCTGGGCTACAATGGTATTCAGAATTGCAGTTGGAAGAATGATTGAGATCATCATGAGGCTGAAGAATGCATACAAACTGGTTGCGGTAAATGCCTTATAGAGCATCCCGGGAGCAACCATTACCAGAGTTATTACAATGCAGATAAAGACGAGACCGCTGGCAAGTGTTGCAACAAGTGTAGCCAGTGCAGGTGCAAACTTTACTTTTTCTCGGGTAGCCATAAAAACTCCAAGACAAACGATTGCACCAATCGGCTCACTAATGAGATTGGCTGGAGGGAAGAGTGAATGACTAATAAGGGCGCTGATGATACCTCCTACGATACCAATCCCTAACGCTTCTTTGAGCCGGGGAGCAATGAGCATAATTGCCAGGCAGTAGAAAATAATCACAAAGTTCGGTACAATCGGTGATGGTACAAGGGCAGTTGCAATAAGGCGGGCAATTGCTCCGACAGCGAGAAGAATTCCAACAATAGCAATGTCTTGTGACTTCATAATTTCTGTCCTTTTAGTAATAGCGGGGTTTCTCTCAATTCTTTATTGTGAATTACAAGGTTGGATGTATGTGACCAATTCAATAAGAATTCAGACAATAAAGAACATCTATGTACTTAGTTGTGCATTTTATGATTTATAGGTTCTTTCTCACTTCAGGATACCTTCGTAGTCCTGAATGGATACGGTTACCGGTGTAAATTGCCCGTTATGATACACAAAAACCTTTGCTGGCTTTCCCCTTTTAAATTCTATCAATGAATTATCATAGATCTTCCTTACATGTCGTTGCCGGTTTTTTGCAAATACCTCACGTAATTCCTCAAAAAAATGCATCATCTGGATCAACCATGCTCTTTCATATTCTATGGTATCTCTTGCGATCCTATCGCTCTCTTCCACAGAAATCATATCATGGTATTCTCCGTGTTCATTCAGGCCGCTAATCTGTCTGAATGCTAACCGCCCCTTCTCGTCCGGCTCCCGGTGAAGCATATATGGATAAATCCGGCATATCGAAAACCGGTCCTGATAAATTCTACATTTTTTGTTTGAAAGATGAATACAGGAACCGTCAGTTCTTGTCCGTAGAGCATATCCTGAAACATAGAAGTTACCTTCCTTATCACAGGCTTCAAAAAAAGGAGCAGGGATGAGTGCATCTGGGCAAATTATTTGGGCACGATCCGTATCCTGATCCAATAAAAAAACATGGCCATTCTGCCCTGCTACACAACACCCGCCGCAACTGTTGCAGAGAAAACCGACTTCCCTAATAATCGATGCAAGATCTTCCTGTGGGTATTGATTGACCAGAATAAGTTCTTCAGCAAAGCGCTGATATTCCCGATCAAGATATGGGTCTATCATATTCTCTCCATTAAGTACAGGGACAACCCCTCATTTTTGCTCAGGTATGACTGGTCTTCAGAGTACCAATATATATTCCTGATAGCTGTAGTAAAGAGATGTAATGCTTGAGACATTTGATCTATCTGTCAGGATCTCCAAAGATGATTATAATGAGATTTCTGAGCCTCTTCGAATCCGGACTGGGGAACTGCAACGTGAGGTTCGGGGAAGAGGTAAATCAGTAATCATCGTCTTTGAAGGGTGGAGAGGCTCAGGAATCTCTCAGATTATTAATAAAATTCTCCATGCTTTTGATCCTCGTGGTGTCAGGGTGTATGCTACTGATGATCCCGATGATCAGGAACGGGATCACACGATGATGTGGCGGTTCTGGACAAAAGTTCCTCCCTATGGGCAGATTGCAATATTTGACAGGAGTTGGTACACTTCAACTCTTGTAGAGAAGTATGATCGGGCCCATATGGATGAATTACCCTCTGATTGCGTCACTGATATAAATGATTTTGAAGAGCAACTTGCAAGTGACGGAAATCTGGTAATCAAATTCTTCCTGCATATCAGCAAGCAAGAGCAAAAAAAACGGTTATCTGAACTGGAGAATGATCCTTTTACTTACCAGACGCGCTACCTCCGGAGAAAAGAAGGGGTATACCAATATGAACAGTATCTTCCGGTCATCGAGAAGATGCTTATGAAGACAGACCTGCCTGCAACCCCTTGGATCATAGTAGAAGCAGAACATATCAAGTATGCTCATGTAAAAGTTCTCCGGACAATTAATTCCATCATTGAGGGCTGGCTTGAAAACCTCGATCACAAAAGGTCTGAAAATCCTCAGTATCTTGCAGTTGAAGGGGTGATGAAGAGCATTGGAGAGACGAACATACTAGATACCGTTGATCTGTCCCTCTCATTCACGAAAGAGGAGTACAAACCTCTTATGGAACGATATCAGACAACCCTGAAAGAAATCCAGTTTGCAGCTTATCGTCAGGGTATTCCGATAATTATTGTCTTTGAAGGGTGGGATGCTGCAGGGAAGGGGGGATGCATTATCCGACTTACTAATCCTCTCAATCCTCGGGGGTATGTTGTTGATCCAATTAGTGCTCCAAATGATTATGAAAAACTTCATCATTATCTCTGGAGATTTTATCCGAAATTTCCCCGGAAAGGTCACATTACCATCTTTGATCGTTCATGGTACGGGAGAGTACTTGTGGAGAGGGTTGAGAAGTTCTGCAGAGAAGATGAATGGCATCGGGCATACCATGAAATCAATGCGATGGAAGAGCGTATGGCCAGAAATGGTGTGGTGATAGTAAAATTCTGGCTGCATATCGATCAGGAAGAACAATTACGCCGGTTTACCGAACGGGAAAACAACGAATATAAAAAATACAAAATTACTGAAGAAGACTGGCGAAACCGGGAGAAATGGGATCAGTACGAGCATGCGGTAAATGCAATGATACGAAAGACTAGCACTCCTGAAGCGCCATGGACAATAGTTCCAGCAAATAATAAATACTACGCTCGGATAACAACAATCAAAACCGTCATTGAAGCGATAGAGAAGAAGATTCAGGAGGGTGGGGGAGGTTCGTATTAATTTTTTATGATATTCCAAGCTGTTGTCTCAGCTCCATACACCGGTTTTTATCTGTCTCAAACCGGTTGATAACGTCATGCAGTTCAGGGATATCAAAGTCCGTTTCTATGGTTCCATCTGTTCTAATGGGATAAATACGACCTAAAATTTCTATCAGCCGTCTTCCAACAAGGGTCCGGTGCCTGATACTGGTATACTCTTGGATTAAATCAGGATCCCCTCCTCGTCCTTTTGCCTGTGACGCTTCTTCAGCAATCATAGTATCCCGCTCCCTGACTCCTTCAACTGCTTTTACCAGATCCGGTAATCTTACGGGTTTTATCAGGTAATCTTCGATCTGATCCCCGTACCTGATGACATCCTTTATTGTCAGACTTTTCCCGGTCTGCATAATGATTGGAACATGGCGGGTTTTCTCTTCATTTCTGATTCGGGTAAGAGTTTCCCATCCATCCATGGGTTTCATCATCACATCAAGTATGATAATATCGGGGATTTCGGCTTCGATCTGCTCAAGAGCTTCTTTTCCCGAAATTGCTCCCCGTGCATCATACCCCTGCTGCTTAAGCGTTTCTACAAACGCCATCTTGAGCAGCGCTTCATCATCAATATACAGGACTTTTAGACCCTCTGCCATGTATGTACCCCACCAATATGCTGTATATTTCTGAATATATATTTCACAGCATACACGTCAATTTTATTATGGATCATTCGGGTATTAGCTTTTTCTCTATCCCAGCATCCTTTTCCGCTATACCTATTCCCGAACTTTGCTCTTCGTTCATGATTGCTTTGGTCTCTTCTTCAATTGACTGAACGACCTTTGCTACCTGTTCAGCTGAAGGGATATCACCTAGCAGGCTATCATCAAGGACCACTGCAGATGAATCTGTCTCATCCATCTCCTCAGTTGCTCCGAGGAATTTTGCGCCCTGACGAATCAGGCTTGAAATTTCAAATGGGAATATTATCTTTGTGGCCTGTCCAGCCGACATCGTTTTTAGCGCGTCCAGAGACAGAACCGTAATAGCACGCTTATCAAGAGATCGCGCTCCGATTGAAAGAACTCTCAATCCCTGAGCTTCTCCCTGTGAACGGAGAATCTGTGACATTCTCTCCCCATCTGCTTTAAGGATTTTACTTTGTCTTTCACCCTCAGCTTCAAGAATCATACTCTTTTTGAGACCCTCAGCTTTAAGAATTGCTGAACGTTTTTCTCCGTCCGCTCTTAAGATTGCTGCACGTCTTTCTCTTTCTGCTGCGGTCTGTTCAGTCATTGCCTGTTTGACTGCACCGACGGGGTCAACCTCTTTGATTTCTACCCTTTCGACTTTGACTCCCCACTGATCAGTCTCGCGATCCAGAATATCCCGAAGACGAGTGTTGATCGATTCACGGTTATACAATACTTCATCAAGTTCCATATCACCGATAATTCCTCGGAGGGAGGTTTGAGCCAGCGCTACAGTTGCCATCCGGTAATTTGCAACTTCAAAAAATGCTTTTTCCGGATCGATCACTCTGATGTAAACGATGGCGTCCACATTTGTCGGTGAATTATCTTTCGTGATGACTTCCTGGGAAGGAATGTCGATAACCAGTGTCCGAAGATCGAGTTTTACCACCTGAGTAATAAACGGGATAACCCATCTAAATCCCTGGTTCATTCTACCGATATACTGCCCCAGTCTGATCTGAAGTCCCTGTTCGTACGGTTGAACTATGACAACTCCCCGGGCAAACACAACCAGAATGATGATAATTAGTAAAATTGATACCAATGTCTCAATGAATACCATTATTAAACCTCTTCAACAACAATATGGACGCCCTTTGAGGAGATAACCTTTATCTTAGTTCCCTTTGGTATGGTCCCCTTTTTTGCCTTGGCGCTCCATGTTTGCCCCTCAACGGATGCCTTTCCGTCCAGACTTTCTTCATCAGCTGCTGCTGTAAGAACCCCTTCTTTCCCTATGAGGGAATCCATACTCATCGTGAAAGGTTTCTGATTCGGGGGTGTCATCCGACTATAGGTGAATACGGTAAGAATTGCAGCCAGGAGTGCAATCCCGACACCTGCGAGGATACCGATATTTGAACTGAAGATGTCAATTCCCAGAAGTAGAAGGATACCAATGATAATCAGCACAGTTCCGGGAACAAGAAGGAAAAATCCTGGTGAGAAGACTTCGAGTGCGATTAGGAATGCACCTGAGAGAACAACAAGCCATCCATATGAAAATCCTTCAAGGGCCATATGGAGTACTATACGTAGAATACGAAAAAGGTGATGAATTGCTTTCAGGTTCTTAGCAGGGCAAGTTTTGCCCCCCGGGGAACTCCCAGTTCTTCTGCTATCGGATCACATTTTGCTGCTAATAGATAGGCGATCGGGGGAAGGCCTTCTTCTTCCCTGAGACTCTCGTAATTCGCCATACCTTTTGAGATGATGATGCTACATGAGTCTATGGCATTTCGTACTTGATCATCCAGTAGATCAAATCGAATTCCGATCTCTGCCCCAGCACCTCCAGTGTACAGCTCATCAACAACAGTGTCAAGACTTAGTGCCCTGACATCTGTCATTGTCGCGTCATTAAGGATGGGTGCCTCCCTCACTATCAGAGTAACATGGGCACCCTGGCTTTTTAGAAATCTGATAAAATAATTGTCAAAGATAATCTCGCCACAATTATCTGAAAGGTACACGACGCGCTGACAGAGTGGAAGGATTTTTTTCGTATCATCAATGAAAAGACCCGCTGAAAATTCTTTTCTGAAGAAACTCAAGAAATCATCCTGAATAGTATGACCTTTCACTCCATAATCAAAAATATTTCCAATCACTGCCGCGGTAATAATGCTTGTAATGTCAGTTAACTGGCCCTTTACCTGTTCCAATACTGCCGTTGCATCTTTGTTTGATTGTTCTTTTAATTCTGCAAAGGGGTCCGGGGTATGTAACTGATTATACACTGACCGGTGAAGCAGACTTGCCACAACTGGGTGTGTATATGGGGTATTGTGGAGAAATGCAAGCAGTTTTCCCGCATGCCCGACGACCCTCTCGTGCTCTTCCCGGGATACAGATGCCAGATCTGCCTCCAGGCGGACCCTGGATATCAGACAATCAAAACACCGGTCGTCATGATGCATAGAAAAACTCCAAAAAAGGGTATGGGGCCATCGAGATTCGAACTCGAGTCAGAAGACCCCCAGTCTCCTAGGATGCCAGGCTACCCTATGGCCCCGA
>CAZUXC010000003.1:0-165089 GCA_964624045.1 uncultured Methanospirillum sp.
CTTAATTCCTCAACCAACTAACCCAGAGGTATTTTTAAATTAGCTAAGTACTGGGATTCCATCTGCTCTTTCTGCAACTTTTCTGAGAAGTAGAGATAGTTTGTACTGTTCGGCTTCTCAATTTTAATTCCGTGAATCCCCGGTTCCTTATCAATAACCTGAGGATTATAGGTTTGAAATTCAGCGATGATCTTGTCATCGCTTTTGTTAAGCTTCTTTCCGGTGATGTACTGGAGATTATCTGCCCGGATTATCTGGGTATTTGTGACACTGTTGGCTCCTTTATCGAATATTATCAGAAATCCTTCTCTCAGTCGGTTCCTTGACTGCCGATATGTCTTCTTGAAGTGGGTCTGATCATTGAGATTGCCAGGCTCGATTGTCATCCCAATTGGGATATTGATTGGGTCGGAAAGTTCAGTAACACCAACGGTAATCTGTTTTTTATCTGGACGGTGATCTCGGCTGTATCCATACTTACCGAGCCGGTCCTCATTACCATGAAGGACAATGCTGGTCCAGTCCATGTTGATGTTGGTATGCTCGAAATCATACCTCGAAAAAATGACTTCTTGGATGTCAGAGATGATTTCTTCCCGATTAGCACCAAGGATTTCTAGGACACGGTAAAGAGTTCTTTCGCTGAAGGAAGGGAGGGAAAATTCCTCAAGGACTTCAGGCCGGTTGATCCATTCTTGAGATCTCTTGATGCTGAAGTTATCCGTCAATTTGTAGCTGATGAGGGCTCGAAGCAGTTGATTGATATTAATACCCTTCGTCTTGTGTTTCCCGTAGATATCGCAAAAGTTCAGGACTCCATACAACTTATCAACAAGGAAAATGGTGCCGATAGGAAAGGATATATTTTCATTCGGCTCAATTTCATTGGTTCTTAGTTTTGTTTGCATTTTGGTCGATTCAAACATCACTAAGAACACATTTATTTTTTGTTAGTGGCAAAGTTGGGGTTTACCATCCAGTATAGTCATCAGGCATGATGACATTCTTGACATTGGTTGCGATATAGTAGAAGTGTCTAAACTCATCACGATCGGTCGATGTGAGCTGCAGGTTGGTTATTGAACCCGGAGTAAAAAGATTACTTTTATTCCAACTGTCAGTTGAAAGCGGATTCTCGATACGAGCCTTATACCAGTACTCAAAGCCCTGAGGGTTGATCCAGAATGTGATCGGATCACTCTGATTGAATGCAGCATTTGGCACCTCGACGGTTAGCATCTCATTGCCTTCAATGTCACCAAACTCACCAAACTTTGCAACAGAGAACGGGTTTGTCGGGCTGCTGAGATCCACTCCCTCAGTTGTTGCCATAACACGGTCGCCAACCCGGAGTGGATATCCGTTAAACTCAGCCTTCCCATAAAACTTCTGAGGTGACCAGGTTTCAGGCGTTGGAGTAAGTTCTACTTTGTTCTCTACTAACAGTCCTTCATTATTAACCTCTCTGATTGTTGGAACAAGAGTTTGTATTTGCGACAAGACCTCAGGAATATCAGAACTTACCGTAGGGGTTGGCGTTACTGTGATAACCAATGAGACACTATCTCCACTCGTTCCAACCACAGTATCCGACGAATTAAACTCAGCAGAATCATCTATGACATCGGTATTTGTAAGTGACTTTGATCCTTTAACAGTCAGAACTTTTTCCTTATTTTTCAATGCCTTCTGGTATGCAGGCTCTATTTCGAGTGCCTTATCATAGGCTGCAATCGCATCATCATATCTGCCAATTTGTGAGAGGGCAACCCCTTTATTGTTCCAGGCTTTTGCATATTTCGGGTTTTGTATCAGAACTGACTCATATGCTTTGACAGACTCATTAAACCGTCTGAGACTGTCTAGTGCAATACCCTTGTAATACCAGGCCGTATAATATTTTGGATCTACCTGAAGGGCTTTATCAAACGCTGAAAGAGCTTCTTCAGAACGGTCCAGGCAGCTGAGTGCTATCCCGTCATATTTCCAGGCCGATGCAAAACCTGGGTTTTCTTTTGTTGCATGTTCAGATGCATCAAGGAGTTCTTCAAAATTTCCTCCTCCTCTTATAGCAAGCAGATACCCCTCCCATCCGTCCGTATTTTTCGGATCCTTGTCAATAACTTTTAAAAATGTCTCTTCAGCTGGTTTCCAATTATTAGACTTTAGTTGAGTTTTTCCGATATCCATCCAGTCAGATATGTCCTGTGAATTTGACTGAACTGCAGACTGGTTGTCTGGAAGATAATCAGGCGTTTCTGATACATTTGAAGTGAAAGAATCAAGGTCAGCCTGTAGGATTTCACCAGAAAATAGACCCTTACTCTTCTCTGCAAAAATCGGAGTAGCAAGAAGAAGAAAAATAACAATCAAGGGGAGAAAGTGTTTCATGAGATATATCCTGAAAGAATATTTCAAGGATGCAGATATGAGTGTATCGGTATAATATAGGTGCATCAAGAGAAAGATCAAAAGGAGAACATAAAGAAAATAAACAGGGGAAAAGGTTATTCGATTGCATAAACATAACCATCATCGCTCCCGATATACAGAACTCCTTCAACTACTGCTGGTGATGAATAGATTTCGCCTCCGGTCGGATAACTCCACTTCAAAGTGCCTGTTACAGCATCGAGAGCGTATACATTCTTATCACCACTCCCAACGTATACAATGCCATCAGCAACAACAGGAGAGGAATCAGTACTGTATTTGTCTGTCGTTTTATATTTCCATATAAGAGACCCATTTCGGTGTGCATCAAGAGCATAAAGCGTTACTCCGTCTTCAATATAAACCGTACCACCGACTACAGCTGGGGAGGCACGTATGAGATAGTTTGCAACAAAGGTCCACTCCAAATCACCAGTTTTCGCATCCAGAGCATAGAGATTCTTATCATCACTCCCAAAATAGACAATCCCATCTGCTACAACAGGAGAGGAAAATATGGCATCATTAGTCGAAAATTTCCACTTTAGCAAACCATTCTCGATATCTAATGCATAGAGGTTCTGATCACGACTTCCAACATATACTATACCATCAACTACTGCAGGTGAAGATTCTGCTCCACCATTGGAAGTTGTTTTTTCGTCAATTTTAAATTTCCACTTCAGAGTTCCAGCTTCTGCATTTAAAGCATACAGGTGGCCGTCTTTACTTTCGACATAAACGATATTACCAACTACTGTTGGAGAGGATGCACCACAGTTTCCTGCCATATATTTCCACTTCAAAGCCCCAGTTCTGGCATCAAGGGCATAAAGATTTGCATCACTACTCCCTACATACACTATCCCATCTACCACTGCTGGAGAGGATGAACTACCTCCAATATCATACATCCACTTCTGATAACCTGTTGTAGCGTCAATTGCATAGAGATTATGTGTCAAATCTCCTATGTACACAATATTATCAACGACCGCCGCTGATGCTCGAACCCAGTCCAAATATGTTCCTACTTTTATTGTCTTAAATTTCCACTTTATTACCCCCTTTGTCGCTGATGGCCCAGGATACTCCCCAGTATGAGCGGGATTACTCATGAACATATTCCCCCCACCCTTGGTTCCGGAAGATTGAGGCTCATAAACCGGTTTATCCTCCACAATAGGCTGCATAGTGACCGGAGGTACACTGGTATTTTGAGGTTTTGGATCAGATGAAGGAGTTATTGTCTGCTTTGGTGATGTAATCTCTTGAGTTTGAGAACTCGTCATGGATAATGGAGTAGGAGATATTGTGATGACTGCTGATCCCCCACCAGATTGACCACCCAATGATGGAATAAATACCGCAGCATCATCAATGGTTACAGCAGAGATCACAGAATTTTTACTTTTCTCCTGAACAGCCAACCCTTTATTTTCACTTGCTTTTTTAAATCCAGGGTCTATTAATAAAGCTTTGTCAAATGCCTTTATCGCTTTATCATATTCTCCGATATATAACCACGCTACACCTTCGTTATTCCAGGCTTTCGTAAAATTTTGATTCAGGGAAAGAACATCCTCATAGGCTTTGATAGACTCATTATACCTTTTTAGCCCATCTAGAGCGAGGCCCTTGTAATACAATGCATCGTAATATTTCGGATCCGCTTCCAGAGCCTTTCCAAATGCAGTAAGGGCTTCTTCAGGCCGATCCAAGCTGCTGAGTGCTATCCCGTAATATTTCCATGCTGATGCATAACCTGGATTTTTTTGTGTTGCTCGTTCTGATGCCTCAAGGAGCGTTGCGAAATTTCCTCCTCCTCTGATTGCTAGTAAATATCCTTCCCATCCATCGGTGTTCAGAGGGTTCAATTCGATGACCTTAGAAAACGTTTCTTCTGCCTGTTTCCAGTTTCCAGATTTGAGTTGGGTCTTGCCAATGTCCATCCAAGCAGCGGAGTCCTGTGGATTTACCTGAAGTACAGATTGGTTATCAGAAAGATAACTGGGAGTATCTGAAACATTTGAAGTAAAAGAATCCAAATCAGCCTGAAGAATCTCTCCAGAGAAGAGACCCTTACTCTTTTCACCAATTGCGGGAGAAGTGATAAAAAGGATAATAAGGAGGAGGAACAGGTATTGCATAAAAGATCTTGGAAAGTATTTCAGGGATAGGGATATGAGAGTATCGGTTTCTCATAACATTTTTGAAGAAGAATCTGTTCAGGTGAACATCATAAACGTGATAACTCCTTAAATGATCGCGAATTGAAAAATCTAACGTTATTTAGAAGTGATATTCGTTGACTACCATGATTTTGGATATATACTAACCATTTATTGTTCATCAGTTGGTAAAAAAAGCAACCTTATACGGATTAAAAATCAAAATAATTAACATTCATTACAGAGTATATTCATTTATATGTGTTTGTCATTTTGTAATGATGGAATTATCCTACTTATTATATGTTTCATATTCATTGGAATTATTCCAGTTGCAGGATATGACGGGGAGGATATTATTGTTCCCCTTGAAGGAGTAACTACTTTCAAGTATAGCCCAGCAGGCTATTCATTGGCTCAGCCTGATGGAATTATGGTAACAGTAAGTGAATTCTCCGGACATCACCTTGGATTGTTTATACAAGAGAATCAACCCATATTAAGCGTTGATGCAAGTTTAACTAATATGACACTAGATGAAATCGTCGAAGCCCAAAAAAAAATAATTGAAGAAAAAGATGATTATGCCTACAATTCCGAGGGAGAGACATCATTCGCTGGACAATCTGCTTTCTTTATTAATTTTACGTATTCTGATGAATTTGCAAATGAAAAACAGGTTCATGAGATCATAGCAATAAATGAGGGGTTTAAATATATCCTCATGTCCACCATAGATAATTCTACTTCCAATAATGAGATAATTGATCAAATGCTGAATTCATTTCAGTTTATTCCCATGAGTGATGATGGAATCTCAAAGATGGTTCGAAGTAAGATGGAAAGGATGAATGAGCCTAGTAAAGGATATCGGCACCTATCATATTCTGTATCAAATTCCTCAGATTATAGTTGGGATTACTACTATGACTGGTGCCAATGCAATACCAGCTACATTGACTATTATTGCGATTGTTAGTACTTCAAGGGATACTATTAACAACTTCTTTTTTCCTTATCAATAAATCAAAGCCGAGAGAAGGTTAGTAGATATCATGCAGAATTTTTAATAATTTAAAATAATACGTGTCTGATAACAACCTGAGGATACATGAAAAAGAACGATGTCGATCTCAATTTTTTATTAAAAGTAACTGAGATTATTGCCATATCAGCCATTCCAATCCTTGTTTTTTATATCTCATTGCAATTCACATCATATCAGATAGAACAAAACGAGATGGAACATCAGCCATCATGGGATATTGGTGAATATTTGGATTCTAAAAGCAATGGATCCAGATTTCAGTGTATCGATATAAAATATAATGATAATTATTTTACTCTGGTTAATTCATCTGCAAATTTTTTTGTTGTCGTGGATATATACCCTCAAAAAAATTATAACCTATCTTCTGCCCCCCGAAAGTTTTTTGTTCAGGATTCATTCCTTACCATATATATACCAATCTTTGATTTTTATGGAGAAAAAGGAGTAAGAGAAAGAAATAATAACTCAATACAATTTTATCCCACCTTCTGGAAGGATGACGGGAGAGAGATCCCATCATATCAAAGTAAGTACCTGTTTGATTTTATGGTAATGCTCCAGAAATACATGTGGAATCATGGAATAGAAGGAGATGTCCATATAAACAAGTGTCTGACAATTACCTATGTTGATGTGTATAAAAAATGGCGTACCAAGAACTATTTTAGCCCGGTTGGCGGAGAATTTTACGAAGTAGAAGAACTCGATGCAATCCTGTCGAGGAGGACTGATCATCTATATTTCCCCTCAAACATCACCGGATATAAGCCAAATGTTTTCTTTAAAAGGCAAATCGAGGATATTTTTACGAGACAGGTTAACCTAACACCTTTCCAAGTAAAAAAATCAAATAATTTAACAATTCTAAATGATGACGCAGAGTATTCTAATGGAATTATTGATTATAATGCAATGATTTATGAAAATAAGGGAGATGCCACCATTATCAATAGAATCAACTGGGAGATGTCACTCCTACTTAAGAGTGATGATGAATCTCCATATGTGTATCCATACTATCAAAACAGGATAAACCACGCTATTAATGTTGAAACCCGAATGAAAAATAATCTCTCAGTTAAGAACCAATGATGAGTTGCTTTGAATGAAAAAACCCGATAATCAATACAATCCAATTTTGTGCATTATTATCATAGTTATTTGTTTACAGATAATACCAGGAGGATGTTCTGCAGCTCAAGTGTCAGACAATGGAACCGTGTTAGCGGTGTATATGATCGGGAGCACTCTTGAGTTTGATCCTGACATGCCTTCAAATGAAGGTGCAGCATCAATAGACCTCGCAAATATTGTTACAGGGTATGATAATGGAACGTCCGGTTTGGATGTTCTTATAGCTTATGGAGGTTCCCTTAAACCTGGCTGGAAGGGAATAACCATCGTCACACCTGCACAGTTGAAAGATGATCTTCGTGATGGAATGGTAAACGGAAGCTGTACTCCCCTTAAGAAAGATGAAAATGCTAATATGGCTGATTCCTCCACCCTAACAGAATACCTAACATATATTGGCATGCATTCACCTGGAAAACGCATCATTTTAGTATTCTGGGATCATGGAAGTGCATGGAAGGGATTTGGGTATGATGATAACTATATTGATCCCAAAACCAATGAAACAGATTCACTTTCTCTGGATGAACTTGGTATCGCTCTAAAAAACGCCGGAAACAAATATGACCTAATCGGATTTGATGCCTGTTTGATGGCAAATCTGGATGTATTGACCACATTAGTTCCATACGGGGATGTATTTGTAGGATCTGAAGAGATTGAACCAAGTTTTGGGTGGGATTGGGAAACGATTCTAAAAAACCTCGTCGAGAATCCGAGAATACCTACAAAAGAATTAGGTACGCTGATTGTGAATTCGTACCTTGATAATCCGGACCATACAAGCGAACCAAAGACCCTGTCCTGTATCGATATAAAGAAAGTATCACATATTTCAGAAAAATTTAATGTTTTTTCTTCTCAGCTAGGTGAGAGGATCTCTAATCCAGATCTCATGCAGAGTTATTCCAACGCGGTACTGAAAGTAAAAGCCTTTGGTACATACCCACTTAAAAGTGGTGAAATGTATGAATCATCGGTAGATCTGGTCGATTATCTCACATCGATTAAACACAGTAATCCAACTCTCACTGATGAGATTGATCCAATATTAGACAGTTTAAACGAATCAATAATAATTGCTCGGGAGGATGGAAGCAGACCAAATGCTAAAGGAATATCAATTTATTCACCATATATGGCAATTTTAGCATCTCAAAACAAAGTAGACCTTCCGCCTAAAGATCTCCTAACCGGATTTGATGATCTTCTTGAACGGTTTGTTGGAGAGCTAAGGAAGGATACGCGGTTGATTCCAAATATCATAGAAGATAAAAACGGATATACGATACCGGAGAATGCTTCGGTGAATGTGGAGATTACGTATATTCAGAACATAAATAATACACTGGTAATTCTCGGGAATGAACCGGCATATCCTGATAAACCTGGCCACTTTCCATTTCCAAAATGGGGTGGATGGGGTTTGCAGTGGAAGGATTCACTCTCGAATACAACCCTTGTTGTTCCGGTAAAATACATGGGAAATACCGCAACCGGGAGAGAACGGTATGAATCATATGGAAAAGTGACCCGTGATGGAGTGACAAAGAATATACGGTTTGATTTTTATTTTGAGCCACATTCCGGATCTGTTTCATATTACATCACCCCATACACCATAACTGGGACAACAACGCCAGTGTTTGACCGGAAGGTCTGGAGCATGAAGCCGGGTGACAATCTTACAATGCTTGCCACAAAGAAAATTCAAGGTGCAAATTCTGAACGAGTTGACGAATACGGATCAATTATTTGGACTGATGATATAGATCTCGGATATGGGATGCTTCCCTGCGGATACAAATACACAGTTACCTTTGATGTGTTTGATGTCACACGAAAAATTGTGTATCAGGACTATACCGATGTAGATGTACCATGCATGGATCTGATTCAGGATGAGAAGTAATCTTAAATGACGGATAGGATGTTCAATGGTGAGATATTAGTATCCAATGTCTCTGTAGTAAAAAAGGGAGCCGGGCAGATAAAACCGACACACTCATATCTCAACCTTGGAAATACTCTATCAGATTCTTTCTATGAAACCACTTATAATCCTCCTCTTCATCCTTCTTCTTTTCACCGCTCCGACCGTCGCAGAAAAGAGCAAAGGACTCTTCTCCGGAGAGATCCTGCAGGCGGACCTGGATTCATTCACTTCGAATGTATCAGAAACTCCCGGTTATCTTTCTGATAACCAATCTGGAGTTCAGGTAAATCCACAGGATTCCGCTGCTTGGATGGATATTGGTAAGACCCAACTCAAATCAGGCAGCTGGAAAGCAGCTGAAAATACATTTGCCAAAGTGATCAATCAGGATCCAAAAAACACCGATGGATGGGAAGGGTACCTCCTGGCAATCAGGGGAGGAGGGGATTTTGAAGAGCTTCTTGAGGCATCAGCAAAAGCCACCACAGAAAATCCCAATTTTACTTCAGGGTGGAAATATAACGGAATCGCTCTCAGCAGCCTGGATCGGTCAGAAGAAGCACTGAATGCTTTTGACAAAGCTCTGAAAGCAGATCCTAGGTATTATACTGCCTGGTATTACAAGGGTATTGCTCTTGACAGTCTAAAGATGTATACCGAATCTATCAAAGCATACGAAGAGGTTCTCGCTCAGGATTCCAGTTACAAAAAAGCCTGGAATAATAAAGGAGTTGCCCTGACTTATGTCGGGAGGTACGATGAGGCGATTACCGCGTTTGATACCGCATTATCATTGGATCCCTCCTATAACCAGGCCAGTCAGAATAAAGGAATCGCGGTTGTTGCAAAAGGAAAGAAATCACTAACAGCTGTTGATATCATCGATGACAGCTCGGTCCTCACCCCCTCATCACTTGAGATAGATGTTAGAGAAACACCGGTGGTGGTTCCATCACCTGAACCAACCAGTGAATCAGCATCAATTCCTACACCAGTAGGAACCATGCCCTTAACAGCGCCGTTAACAGTTGTAGAGGAACCAACAGTCTCTGTAACTAAAACGTCCGGAACAAAGGGAGGAGCAAATATGTTCAGGGGGAATCCTGCACATACAGGGGAATATCCGGGACCTGCAGCAACAAAGGGGATATTAAAATGGAAATATTATTTAGGAGAAAGGGTAGTTTTTTCTTCCGCTTCAATAATGGATGGGATAGTTTACATTGGTAGCTATGATGAAAACTTGTATGCGATAGATGCTGCAACAGGAAACCTTAAATGGAAATATAAAATTGGAGGCTATATCGTTGCATCCCCGATAATTATCAATGGAATTGTTTTCATAAATTGTGGACCAGTATATGCATTGAATGCAGAAAATGGCACATTAATATGGAAAACTGAAGAAAGTATCGGTAATATTGGTTCATGTACCATTGTTGACGGATGGTTATATGTTGGAGGTACTAATGCTGTATATGCTTTAGATGCTTTTACTGGAAAAATTAAGTGGAAATTTGATACACAGGGTTTTATAGAATCTACACCTTCAATTGTTAATGGAACTGTATATATTGGATGTAGGGATAGGCATATTTATGCTTTAGATGCTTCTTCTGGAGATCTAAAATGGAAGCATCTGACGGGCGATTACGTAGTTTCATCCCCTGCCGTAGTAGATGGTGTCCTGTATGTTGGAGGTTTAGATGGAAACATGATATATGCATTTGATGCTTCTACTGGAAGTCTAAAGTGGAGAACATTTGCAGGGTACGGGTACAAGTGTGCTTCATCACCAGCAGTGGTTGATGGAGTGGTATACATTGGCAGTAGGGATAAGAACATTTATGCATTAAATGCTTTTACTGGAAATAAAGTGTGGAAATTTGAGACGGGAGATATTATTGATTCATCCCCGGTAGTGGTTGATGGTATTGTTTATATCGGAAGTTCGGATGGAAATGTTTATGCATTACATTCAGAGAGTGGAATTCCATTATGGGAGTATAAACTTGGAGATCAAACATCCTCATCACCATCAGTGATCGATGGAATATTATATATTGGAAGTTTTGATGGTTATCTCTATGCCATCGAATAATATTCTCCTTCCGCTCCTCCTTCTTTTACTCCTCCTCCCATCCCTCTCCTATGCTGCCGATCTGCCAAAGACCGTCCTGGCAGTATATATGATTGGCAGTGATCTCGAATACGACCCAAACCTCACCGTTGCCGACAATGCTGCCCTTAAGCTCGGAGCTACGAAGGATATCAAAGAGATGGTGTCCGGATGGGGCGAAGGTTCTGCAGATCTCGGAGTCATTATCGGATACGGTGGTTCAAAAAAAAAGGGATGGGAAGGCCTGACGGTTGCTACCATCGAAGACCTCAAAAAAGACCTGGACGATGATATCATCGGCAATGCTGAAGGTGACTACTACCAAGGCTGGATTGACTGTAATATGGCCTCATCAGAGGGCATAGCGAACTTCCTGAAGGCAGTTAATACATTATATCCGAAAAGCCGGCTCATCCTAATTCTTTGGGATCACGGGGAGGCATGGGAGGGTGTAGGTCCTGATGCATTTTATCCTGATCGACTAATGACTCCGGTAGATTTCCGGAATGCTCAGCAGAGTATGAATCAGAAGGTTGATCTCCTTGGCCTTGATGCCTGTTTCATGGCTAACATCGAGTACCTCCGGATCATTGCACCCTATGTTCACTACGCTGTTGCCTCAGAAGATACAGAACCTGAACACGGATGGAATTATGCCAGTCTTATTGCAATACTTAAGGAAAACCCTGATATCCAGACAGAAGATCTGGGTAAGAGGATCGTTGACTCCTATCTCGACAGTCCGGATCATCAGAAAGGAGCTCTCTCTCTCTCCCTCCTTGACCTTTCCCGAATGCAGGATCTTCTCACAGCATTCGATGATCTCACCACAACACTCAGCGAAGCATCATCAGATTCAGGATCATACCAGGTCTCTTCACATTTGGTAGGGAATCTCTCTGCAATTGGTGCAGGAAAGGACACAGAAGGCAATGACGTGGCAATCATGGTGGATCTCTCTGCCATTGTTGATAGTGCAGAAAAAGGGATTCCGGCCGTGCAGGAGAAAGCTGATGCCTGTTCCCGTGCTCTGAAGAACGTTATCGTATATTCCCGATCTGATTCGTCGGTCACCCAGATCCACGGACTCGGGATATTCTCTCCGGTCATGGCAAGTCACCCCGTCTTTTATCATAAGATGCAGCCAGGTACGATCCTCGACCTTACCAACGGATGGACCCGGTTTGTCACCACTCTTGCCGATCAGATCCTTGCCGATTCCACCCCTCCTCAACTACAGCCTAAATCAGGAGGATACCAGATTGTTGAAGACGGTTATACCTTTGTTACTGATGTCTACTACCAGATACTGCCTGATTCCAGTAAGATTGTGCTTGCTCAGGAGCCGGCACTACGAGGGGAAGAGAACCTGATATTAACGCCCGAATGGGGAGGGACCGGATCATTTCTAACCAATGGTAACAGTTCCTCCCTTCTCCCTGTATACTATGTTCAGACCAATGATGCCGGTGTGCAACTTTACTACTCCTGGGGTGTGCTTGTACAGGGAGGAAGAACAAGTTCTGTCAGGATTAACCTTTGGTATGATCCTGTCAGTAATACGCTAAACTATAATCTGCAGCCATACTCCATCAATACTAATGGAGAACAGGAATTTGCCCGTTCCGTAGCAACTCCACGACTGGGAGACCTCTTTATCATCTACTCTCTCGTTATTACCCCTGAAGGGGTGACTACCTTCACTGAAATTGGCAGGGTTACCTGGAGCGAAGGAATGACGATAAAGACCATGAAAATGCCATGCGGTGAGTATGGGCTTCAAGTCATGGCGACAGACTTAGCAGGAAATACCGGTCAGACAGAGATTATCCCATATTCTATTCAATGTAACGGGATTATAACAAATTAAAACTGAGAAAGCCGTATTTGTAATAAATTAGTAAAATAATCATGAATATACAAGAACCACAACGAATAAAACCACGGTAATCCACATGTATTCTTAATCGATTAATCAGCCGGAGGCAATCTGTTAATTATGATCAAAAATTTATCCCAGGTCGATATCTCTCGAAAAAAAGTTCTCCTGCGTGTTGATTTTAACTCCCCTATTGATCCCCAGGCAGGAGTGATCCTTGATGATAAGCGTTTTCGTGAACATCTGAAAACAATCCAGGCTCTCAGTGAGGCAATATGCATCATAATAACCCATCAAAGCCGTCCAGGGAAGAAAGATTTTACCTCCCTTGAGGCCCATGCAGTCAGGCTCCAACAACTCCTGGGGAAACCCGTAACTTTTGTTGATGATATCTTTGGTCATACTGCCCAGGATGCTATCCGAAATGCAAAACCGGGAGATGTCATCATGCTTGAAAATGTCAGGTTCAACGCAGAGGAGAATCTGAAACTCAGCGGTGAAGACTCTGCCAAGACGCTTCTCATCAGAAAACTCTCCCGGATGGGTGATGTTTTTGTCTATGATGCCTTTGGAACAGCTCATCGCTCACAGCCAACCATAGTAGGTCTTCCTGAGGTAATGCCCTCTGCAGCAGGTCTTTTGATGGATAAGGAGGTTTCAAACCTTTCACGGGTGTTTCAAGGAGCTCCAAGGCCGGTCACCTTTGTCCTTGGAGGAACAAAGGTCGATGATTCTATCGATGTTGCCAATCACGTACTGGCAAATGGAATTGCAGATCGGGTGGTCGCCATCGGGGTTGTGGCAAATGTATTCCTTGCTGCCCAGGGAGTATCCATCGGGAAGCCTTCCTCTGACCTTATTACCCAACTTGGATATGATGCACAGATAGGAATCGCAAGAAATATCCTTGATGAATTCGGTGACAAAGTCTTTGTTCCGGATGCAGTGGCGATTCGAAAAGATGGTGTACGGGTTGAGGTAAGCGTGAATCAGATACCAGAAGATTGCCCAATTCTCGATATCGGCGGATCCGGGCTGAAACAATGTCTGGAGATTCTCCACAATTCCCATACAGTTGTGCTCAACGGACCAGCAGGCCTCTTTGAAGAAGCAGATTTTGCCCTGGGAACCTATGAGATCATCAAGGCTGCTGCAGAGGTTCAGTTCTCTGTTGTTGGTGGCGGACATACTGCGGCAGTCATCGAAAAGATGGGATACGATTCCCGGTTTACTCATATTTCTACCGGTGGCGGAGCTTGTATTGAATTTTTAACCGGGAAAAAATTACCCGCAATTGCTGCACTTGAAAAGAGTGGGGACAGATTTCCCTGAAAGGATCTATTTTTTTCCCGGAATAAACAGGCATATTCATTCCCTGATAAACCATACCTGATAGAGATACAGGTATTTTATGGGAGATGAAATGACAGAGCTGGATCATATCGCACTATACGTCACCAATATTGATAGGAGTAAAGTCTTTTACCGCGATGTACTCCACATGTCTGTATCAGAAACCATTTCATTGCGTGAACAGTCAACAGGTCTGAAATACGGACATAGTCTTTTGACACACGGACCTTCAGTTGTGAAGAACCTGATAAACAGAGCAAATCCAACCGCAATACAGCAGATGTTTACCAATATTTGTTATTGCTCCACTTCTGATGGGTCCGTTAACCTGATTCTTGTTGAGCAGACCCATCCGGAAAAGGGATATGTACGCTCGGTATCAGGAAATTCACTATATGGGTTCTCCTGTTATCTTTCCAAGGACATTGATACTGATGACCTGGGATGGGATCTGCAGATTGCTGATATTTCATTTGAACACGGGGACAGCGGTACTGACGGTACCGTGTATACCCCTCATGCTGATGCTCATTCGATCTTTGTCAGAGATCCTGACGACCGGATGATTGAACTTATCTCATCAGAAGAGGGAGGAGAGGGAAAATTTCTCACCGGACTTGGGTATGCGGTCTTCTATGTAGACAATATCCAGGCGAGTAGCACGTATTACCAGGAATACCTTGGGCTCGTGGATATTACTCCATCACATATACCCAAAGATCCCTGGAAAAAAACCATGGTATGGCTTGGAACACCGGGAGAAAAACCGGTGATTCTTCTTTACAAAGTGACCAGACCGGATGGAACAAGTATACCGGCTGGGGGATATGGCGTCGATCATATCGCTCTTTCCGGAATTATTCCATTAAAGAGCGAAAAATTGGAACCATGCTGTGTGACAGAACATCCTCCGGAAAAAAATCGGGATCCGGGAGCATTCTTCAGGGCTCCCCATGATTATCTGATCGAAATAATAAAATCCTGATTTTAGGATTTTTTCCCTGGATTCAGGAGAATCCCACTCTCTTCAGCTTTCAATCTTCGTTTCATCTTCTCAAGTTCGAGAGGAGTGGGAACCTTGGTAGAGGGATCTTTGCGGGTTAACGAAACATAGGTTGCCAGGAGAATCATGACAACGCTGGTTAGTAGTGCAAAATTCAAAAGCGGGATAAGCCCGGTCACTAGTGCAAGAAGCAATAGAAAGACGCAGATGGCGACAAGAACCAGACTCCAGACTTTAATAGCCATAGATAGTACAGGTATTTTTCCTGTGGAAGAACATATATTTTTTCTCGTGAACTCGATCCTCATCTCTACAGATAGATTGATAAATTCAATTTTATTCGCGATGATTCTCAAATTCAGAGAGTTAACAGGAGATGTCCAGGGGATATCTCATGAATAATCCGTATACCATAATCCCCGTATGGAAGATTATCGCGGGCTTTGGATCTCATATCAAGGCAACCCGTGACAATCTCATCATATTGTATCAAGGAAAAACCCGGGAAATTCCCCTTACCAATCTGGATCATCTCATGATTATCGGGGGGCATAACATCCAGACATCGGCAATCACGATGCTTCAAAATAAAGGAGTTTTTATCTCTTTTTTTGAGTCAGATGGCGAACCCTCGGGATATCTGAAACCATACGGGTATTCTCTGGATGAGGATATCCAGTGTCAATGGGACAAAACCCCATCATATCAGTATGCTCTGACATTCGCTAAAGCCGCAGCGAAAGAGCGAATACTTGCCATCGAACAATGGAATGAGGAAATTCCGGGTGGAATTCTATACAGCGGCGAACTTGATATTTTGGTTAAGGCAATCCGGGAACTGGACAGTCTAATAAAAATAGAAGAGATCAACAGGATTGATCGCCTTATCGGCGATATGTATTATGAGATATTCAGCAGACTGGTTAATCCTGAATTTTCATTTAAAAGAAGAACAGAACGTCCATATCTTGACCCAATAAATACTGTACTCTCTTTTGGCTATGCGATGATCAACGCAAAATGTACCCAGTCACTTGTTGGAGCCCACCTGGATCCAGATAAGGGAATGCTTCACAGAGGAAAACGATCACTTTGCCTGGATCTGAGTAATTACTGGAAAACCCGTATGGTAGATTCTATTGCACTCGATATGATTCAGACAGGTATCATTCGGCCAGAAGCATATGAAATTTCAGAGAAGCGATGTATCCTCGGAGACGCTTTGATTACAAAGATTATTGATGTATTTCAGGCATCCATCCGGGATGATATCATCGATAACCAGGTGAAAACCCTTCTCGGTGCAATTTACGGAGAGAATCCGTTCATCCTTCACCGGATATAAAAAAAAAGTTAGTTTTGCCGGGGTCGTGCCTGGCTGACCCCAATCCGGACACCGCGGATCTCTGCACCATCAAGGCGGGAGATGACTCGGTTTACGTATGAGGAGGGAATCTGCACAAAGGAGTATGCCGGATACATCTGAATGTCTCCAACTGCCCGTTCAGGCATGTTACATGCAGAGGAAACAGCATACACAATATCGCGTGGGCTGAATCCGTCTTTCCTTCCTGCAGATATAAAGAGCCGGGCATGTCCTGCCTGCTCATGAATTTGTGATTCAGAACGTTCATTCAGTCCGGAAGTGTCTGAATAACTGCTCTGCTCTTTGAGAAATGCTGCAGCGAGTTGAACAGGATCATATCCTTCACTCACCAGGCCATTGATGATTTCCTGATACTTAGAGAGATCATCACGGCCGATTACCGTCTTTATGCTGTTAATTGCCTCTTTTGCCCGTGCTTCAGCGATTTCTGCTGCTGTGGGTATAGACATCCGGTGCATATGGGTATTGGTCTGCCTCTGAATGTCCTTCATTCTCCAGCGATCCCGGGGCATCACAAAGCTGACAGACTTTCCACCTTTTCCAGCCCGGGCAGTTCTCCCGATTCGGTGAACATAGTATTCAATGTCCTGGGGAAGATCAAAGTTAAAGACCATTTCAACATCTTCAACATCAATACCCCGGGCAGCAACATCACTTGCAACCAGAATACTGATGGAACCATGTCTGAACCCGCCCATTACCCGATCTCTTTCCCGTTGCTTCATATCCCCATGAAGTGCCTCTGCCAGATATCCAAGTGATTTCAGTTTGCTTGCAATCTGGTCAACCATCCGACGGGTATTTGCAAAGACCATTGCCCGGGAAGGAGCGTGACGGTCAAGCAGTCTGATCAGGGCATCCTCCCTGGCATTCTCAACCAGTTCGATAAAGTATTGATCAATCCCAGGTCCTGTCAGCTCCTTGTGTGCAATACGTACCATCGCTGGATCACGTTGATATCTCCGGGATATCTGTAATATTGGCTTTGGAAGAGTGGCTGAGAAGATAACAGTCTGTCTCTCACGGGGAACGTAAGAGAGAATACTTTCTATGTCAGGTCTGAAACCCATGTCAAGCATCTGATCAGCTTCATCCAGCACGACCAGGTGGACAGTTGACAGGTTCAGGGTTGTGCGCGCAATGTGGTCAAGAATCCGGCCCGGAGTTCCGATGCAAATGTGAATTCCTCTCTTTAATTCACGAATCTGGCCGTCGATTGCCTGACCGCCATATATCGGGAGCACATGTATCTCTTTTCTATATTTGAGGAGGCGGGAGTATTCGGCTGCAATCTGGACACAAAGCTCTCTGGTTGGACAAAGGACGAGGACCTGAACTGCCCTGATATCATCCTTACAGCGTTCAATACCGGGAATTGCATATGCTGCAGTCTTACCGGTACCGGTCTGGGCCTGGCCTGCAATGTCCTGCCCGGACATAAGGAGTGGGATTGCCTGTTTCTGAATCGGCGTGGGTTCTTCAAATCCCATATCAGAGAGGGCACGAAGAATAGGTGGTGAGAGATCGAGGTCCGAAAAAGAGGATATAGTCATCCTACATCAATGGACTTTGGATCATATATATGCACGGATGAGCCAAAAGTCCCGCCTCCATTATTATGGAGATAGCATCTGACACCAACACAACTTTTTTAGAACTAATACTAGAAAAGATTAGTTTCTATTTCTTACTCGCATATATCAACATAGAGTTTATTATATAAACATATCGCATTTAATTTTGAGGGGTTCAGATAATTATTCAAGAAAAAAAATAAAACTAAGAGATTACTGGGGTAATACAAGCAAGAATTTCCTGCTCTAATCCCTTCGCAATTGATTTACTTGCTGATTCAACGTATAATCGAACAAGAGGCTCAGTTCCGGATGGCCGAATCAAAGCCCAGGCATCAGCTCGATCGATTCGAAGACCATCAATCGGGTTCAATGCATCTGCAGCGAATGTATCTTTCACAACGGCAAGCATATCTGCTGCTTTATCCGTATGGAATTTGTGTTTTAGCATTACTGAAGGAGGAAGCTCGTCAACTAACGTACTCAGGGATTTTTTCCGCATCGACAGAAGAGACACCATCATAGCTGCAGTCATCCCTCCATCACGACAGAACTGATGATCCGGATAAATTAGACCTCCGTTTCCTTCGCCTCCAAAAACTACCGCTTTTCCTTCTTCAAGCAATCCCCGCATCCGGCGGGCAACATAGATGCTTCCCACTGCAGTATATTCAACTGTGCAGTTGTGCCGGGAGCCAATCTGTTCAATAAGTCGGGATGAACTCACCGGAGTCACAATAATCCCCGTCTTTCCTGAACAGACTACATCTGCTACAAGTGCGAATTCCTTATTTTCCTCAACAAACCGCCCTTTGTCATCGATAAAAACAGCCCGGTCTGCATCACCGTCATGAGCAACTCCAAACGCTGCACCGACTGAACATACGAGATCGGCAAGAGGAGCGAGCCCTTCCTCGGAGGGTTCAGGATTTCGGGCAGGGAAACGGCCATCAGGCTGGGCATTCATTGTTAAGACCCGACACCCGAGTTTAGACAAAATGGCAGCTGTGGTCTGATATGCAGCTCCACATCCTGCATCTATGACCACCGTCATCCCTAATCCGATGTTGGGTTCGACTTTTGATACAACTCCGTTAATATATTCCTGTATGAGATCTGGAGCTGATCGCTCACTTCCGACCTCCTTCCAGCCTTTTGTTGCAAAAGATCCTGAGAATACCCGCTCTTCAACAAGGATGGAGTTATCATCATCCATCTCAGTACCATCCGGCTCTATTACTTTGACACCATTATAATTACCCGGATTATGGGATGCGGTTATGACGATTCCAGCATCAAAGTGTTCTTTCACGATATACTGAAGCCCGGGAGTTGGAACAATTCCACAATCAACCACATCGCAGCCGACAGACATGAGCCCTGCTTTTGCTGCTTCGATAAGTGCCGGCCCTGAGGTCCGGGTATCTCTCCCCACTGCCACTGTTCCAGGGCGCATACTCCCAACGGCCATTGCTATCTTCATGACCAGTTCAGGAGTCATAAGTTCGCCAACTACCCCACGAACACCGTTCGTACCAAATAACTGCTTCTTTTTCCCTTCTGTCAAATTATTTCACCCCATCATCTTGATCTACGCAATCTGTTTCTTGTAAAACAGTATCCTCAGGTTCTGAAAGAGTTTCAGAGTCATCAGTCTTTTTTCGTCGCTTTTCTAACTTAGCCTGTTGCTGCTCTTCACGAAGTTTCAAAAGGCGGGCAGATGCTTCAGCAACCTGTCTCATGATATCGGTGACCTGATCTTCTATCTCAATCTCTTCTTCAACGCCGATTGAAGTGCTTTCTATCTCAAGAAGAAACCTGGCGACTTCACTTGCTTCAAAAAGGAGGTCATCCAACTCTTCGGGAGTATAAAAACCACACATCGCTCCATAAAGGAACGTTGCACCTGCCTTGTTTACTTTCTTTTTAAATGAACTTCGTGCCTGATTTACTGCCTGAGGAGAGTATGTTCCTGTCATGAATGGGACAAGCTCAGGAAGATTCCTCCCGATAAATGTCATCTCAGCTCCTGATGATGTCTGAAAATCCGCACAAAGACGTGAAATTGCCCATTCCCTCGCAGTTATAAACGTCCTCTTTCGAAGAAACTGATTAACCTGTTGATATGATGCTCCATCTACTTTTTTGAATTTATGATACTTGCCTGGATCATGTGAACGATGCGCCAAATCCATTCTATTACCATAGGTATCAAAATAAGATAAGATATCCTGATACATCGAAACCAAAGAAAAACAAATATGCTGAGTATATATGCATGAAGTGATAACATATAGAAGGTTCTTCAACGAAGAGTACGTGCCCAGATAGTGTAGTGGCCTATCATGTCGGCCTGTCACGCCGACGACTCGGATTCGAATTCCGATCTGGGCGTCTAATTTTTTCTTGTTACAAATAGAGCATTTGACTCTTTTCTTTGAGAAAATTCAATCTGATTAACTGAATCGATAACATCCTTCAGGAACGAGAATTTCAAATCTGGCACCAGATCCAAAAATTCCTCGCTCGACAATGGAAATACCAGTTATCGATAATATCTCCCTTACCAGAAAGAGGCCAAGACCGGTATTTTTTCCATACCCTCTTTCAAAGATTTTCGTCTTCAGCTCGTCGGGAATTCCGGCACCATTATCCTCAAAAATGACAACAATTCCACCCTGATTTGGAACATACGACGCGGCAATGAGAGTGATATTTCCCCCATGTCTGATGGCATTATCAACGAGGTTATAAAAAACCCGTTCTAAAAGGGGGTCTGCATAGATCATCAGACCATGGAGTTCATTCTCAAGTCGGACTGCAGACAAAAGTCCTTGATGAGAGATGTGATCCAGAAGTTCGCCAGCATCCCGCCACTCTGGCGCATGAACGCCCATGTCCTGGTAATCCCGGGTAAACTCAATCTGATCCCTGATTGCATATGCAGCTTTTTCCAGCAGATCTATCAGTTCGGCCATTTCAGGACTACTGCTCATGCGTTTTACAATTGGGAGAATACCAAAGAGAACCGTAATCCGGTTTCTAATATCATGACGAGTGATACTGGAAAGCAGGTTCAGTTTCTCATTCGTTTTCAGTAGAGCCTGTTCTACTCGTTTGCGAGAACTAATATCACGAATACTTTCAATAGCGCCAATAACTCTACCTTTCGCATCAAAAAGCGGGCTCGCTACTGAAGAGAGATGCATCGGTCCATGCACAGTATCAGGAAGATATTCCTCTGCCTGCAGAGTGGAGCCCGAACGAGTGAGATCCGAATAATACTCTTCAGGATCCAGAGCAGGATTGAGAACAATATCTATGAGAAGAGGCCTTTTGAATCCATATAAAGGAATAGCATATTCATACTTGCCTCTTCCGATGATATCTGCTGATAGTATCCCGGTCAACTGCTCCATTGCCGCATTCCAGAAGATCACCCAGCCATCCTGATCCACAACAAACGTTGCATCAGGAAGTCGTGATATTACATCACTCAGTTGTCGATGAGATTCCCTGAGTGATTCGGTTTCAATAAGAATCTTCCACGCAAGGCGGTGTTCAGTAATATCCTGAACATTCAAAATCCAGTATTTTACCTGTCCTTCATCATCGTGGATGACAGTAAGGTCATTAAGAGTTGGAAATACAGAGCCATCACCCCTGATATGATCCGCTTCAAAAACAAAATGACCCTGCATTTTTGCTTTCTTAAGATAATTGGGAAAGTCCTTTTGTAAATCCTGTGAAAATAAGGAAAAGATGGAAATATCCAGAATCTCTTCAGATGTATACCCATGCATGAGAGCAAAAGCCGGGTTTATCACATCAATCTCTTCATCTGTGCCGGTCACGATCCCAGCCTGAGTATGCTGCACAATGTCTGCAAGTTTCTGATTTGAAGCTTCCATCCGTTTCTTTTCGGTGATATCAATCGCAAACCCTCTCAGACCGATGACAGAAGTATCCCGCAATACACGGATAGAATAGATAACAATAGGAAAGTGTGAGCCATCTTTTCGGAAACCGAGATATTCCTGACCTGAAATTCGCTCTCCCGCCAAAATTGCCTTCATATTTTCTGCAAGCCGGATCCTGTCTTCAGGAACGACCAGATTCACTGCATTAAGACCCCGATCCAGATCTGCAGGTTGGTATCCGGCAACCTGAAGGCCAAGCCGGTTTAAAAACGTGAGTTTTCCCGTCGTATCAACTTCAAAAACAAACTCGGGAAGAGAATCTGCAAGTTCATGGTACTTGCGTTCATTCTCCTCTGATATTCGCAAAGCTTCTTTCAGAGAGTCTTCAGAATGGGTCAGACGTTCCAGGGTATTTGTCAGTTCCTGATTGATCAGGAGAAGATCCTTCTGATGCTGAATACGTTCAGTAATATCCCGTCCGACTGATTGATATTCGGTCACCTTTCCATCAGAAGTAAAAATAGCCAGATCAGTCCATTGATGCCAACGCACATCCCCAGATGGCATGATTACCCGGTGCTCAATCGTTGCCACAGGATGTGATGGAGTTAGCGAATGAAAATGATCCCTGACCATCTTTACATCTTCAGGTACTGTTTGGGCCATAAACATTCCCTGCAACAACTCATCCTGAGTCTTCCCAAAGTAAGTGCAATATGCGGAGTTTGCAAATATATGCCGCCCTTCCGGAGTAAAACGGCAGATGAATTCTGTCTGACTCTCTACCACATTCCGGTATCTGTCTTCACTCTCCTGAAGCTGACGTTCGGAGCGGATAATATCATCAAACACGGGATTTAATGCCTGAGCAAGTTCTGAAAGTTCATCCTCGCTTTTGAGAAGCGGATCATCCACATTATTCTGCATGGCATTTCTGGTTCTGGCACGATCTATGAGAATAACCAGACGTTTCAAAACCAGCACATCAATGATGAAAAGAGTTGACAAAACCAGAACAATCCCGATGATAACAATAATAGCGATGAAACTTCCAATCGTCACTAATCCCTGATGATAGAGTTCACGGGTTTCTGCTACCCGTAAATAGTAGGAGTTGTTACCTGTTACATCATACAGAGGTGAATACCCAGATATGACATCCGGGCTCGTGGTATTGATAAAAATCGGAGGCTCTGATATTTTTTTCTGGATATCTTCTTGAGAAGGCGCAGTATTAATGTGTAAATTCACGAATTCAGCGGGTATTACTGATAAGGACAGGGAAGTGACATCTGATATCTTCTTGATTTCCCGTGAATCAATATACTTTCCAACAATAAGAAATCCAGCCGGGGGTCCTTCATAAGTACTTTTCAAAACCGGTTGAGAAACAATCAACACCGGATTTCCATTCAGAGATATAATCCCGGACCTGCTATCACTAACCTGTTCTTGTGAGAAGAGATACGGAGTAGACAAGATTTGTGATATTTCCGAGGAATTCATCTGATATGGCGTATGGAGAGTGGTATTATATCCCGTGACATATACCACATTCCGACTCTGGTTAAGAAATACTAAAAAATCAAGTCCAAGGTTATCAAAAGATTCAGGATTCAGATTTTTCTCGATATATTCAGGATATTCACCATGAACATACCGATAGGTATCATCCCAGCGGGACCATTCACCACATTTGGATTCAATGAGTGATATCTCATACTGAATTGCTTTTTCAGCATGTCGAATTGAATCACGGACACTCGTTTGTTCAAAGTCAGAATAACTTCCAATTAGCACAGTATAAGATAGCGTGAGAATCAAAGCAATTGCTAAAAGAAGAGTAAGGCAAAGAATTATCAGAGTCTTACTACGAAGGTTCATGATGGATTTGTCCGTAATGGGGGGGTGAAGATGGACGAAGAAATCCAATTGGGTAAAGAGGATTTAGCCAGTCAGAAATCTGACTCTTATGAATAAAAACCTATATGGAATGCTCTTCATTTTTTATTCACCAGTCGGATGCAATTCGAGATAGTATCCTCCTATATCTCCAAAGGGATCACTGATCATAAAAATCCTTGGGATGACTGATTTATTATGAGGAGTACCCTGAATCAATAGAGGTCGCTCATCAACCGGATCAAGTGAGAAGATATCAACCACATCTCCGGAGTCCGGATCATGGAGTATCAGGGAAGAAGTACCATCAGCAAGGAGGAGATCAGTTAATGAACGTTCGACAAGAAATTCTGCACCATTATTCATCCAGATTATGCGATTCTTATCATCAAGAAGAATAACCGGCCGAAGAGATCGAACCATCTCTTCCCGTTGACTGGTGGAGAGGCCGCCGGTCTTTCCCTCAGAAGTACTACAGATCTTCTCATGTAAATTTACACTGACCTGTATCGTGGAATTTAGGATATTATTGTTGACAGGTTTCACTAGGAATCCAAAGGGATCAGCATCCTTGGCATTATAGAGGACCTGTTCTTCATCATGACCGGTAACAAATATGACCGGAACACTAAACAGATGAAAAAGGATTCGCGCTGTTTCAATACCAGTCAATTCTCCCAGGAGATCGAGATCCATGAGAACAATGCCGGGCTTTTTTTCAGCGACTCTGGATATCGCTTTTTCTCCGGTATTTACTGATTCATCAACGAGAAAACCACTATCACGGAGGATTGTTTCAAGAACCCGGGCAATAATTGGATCATCTTCCACGACTAATACATGGTAATCCTTTTTTGACTCATTCATTAGTGGTTTACTCCAGGATTTCAGATCCTTTATAGTGAGCGATAGATCTGTATCTCTTATAGGCATAACTGGAATATAGGAGTTATGAAGAGATTTATTCATGAAATTCAATAAAACTTTAAAAATATGTTGAAAGCGTACACAATATGACGTTGAAAGTGAGATCGGAAAATGATCCTTGTGAGTAAATTCCATATCAATAATTGTTTAATGATAATTCGTTCGGCCCTCAGAGGGAGAAGGATATGATCCAATCGAAACGGTTCGGGGCGGGCTGTCTTCTCTGTCATCCGGAAGTATTTGTTTCCCGTGCTGAGATGCTTGAGACTGAAGAGATTGGACATGTACAACTGATGATAACTCCGGTTCCAAAAATGGCTTTTTCGTCACTCATTGAACATTTTGAACCATATGCCGGAAAATTGCGAATTCATGCCCCTCATCATACTCAAGGAGTAAACCCCTGTGACCCATCCCTTTACCAGAAAAATGCTCACCAGGAGATCAACATACATATCGAAGAAGCAATGAACCAGACATGGGAAGCAGCGGATCGAACAGAATCAGAGGTAATCATTCTCCATGCCGGACGATATCAGCAGGGAAAAAAAGAAGAGGCAATCGACACTTTTCATGCATTCCTGGATGAATATCCGGACAAACGATACATTTTAGAAAGTCTCCCGGATCTTCAGACGGGCTATGCATACCTTGGGATCACCCCTACAGAATTGCGAATATTGGGGGGAGATCGGATCACCGGATTTTGTCCGGACTTTCCTCATCTCTGGTGTACATCAAAAACCCACAACATCCCATATGCAACCATGCTTGATGAGATGAGTACACTACCACTTCGGTTCAGCCACCTTTCAGGATCCCCGGGCCCATACTCAGACCGTCAGCATCTTCTCTTTGATGATCCGGAAAATAATTTCGATCTCACATTTATCAGATCATTTCTTACCACCCATCAGGATCTGGAGATCAGTCTTGAGTTTGCATCCGATGATCCTCAGGTGATCCGGACTCAGTTACAGATCGCCTCTTCAATCTGATACTTCACATTTTTTTCTTTCGATCAAAAAATTCTGAATTTCTGATCTGTCAAAATGGCAATAGATCAATAATCCCAGATTGCGCAGAATAGGTATTCTGCGTAAAAGTTATTAAAATAGAAAGAATAACAAATAAGAAGTGATTTCAGGATATTTTTCAGAATGGATTCCCCGGTTCATCCAATATCTGAAAATGAGGAATTATTCCACGAAAACATTGAACAGTTATGACCAGACTATCACCCGGTTTGGTCATTATATCTGGATGACCAGAAACAGTCGGGGTGACGTCACTCATCAAGGGTATCAGAAACATCCGGTCCGACTCGAAGTTGATGTTGAGGTATCAGCTATTGAAATCACAAATTACCTGTCATTTCTTACCGAGAGTCGTACCTATCATGCAACAACCTTCAACCGGATACTCTCATCTCTCTCCTCTTTCTACCGGTTTCTCATCATGCAGGATATACTGAGTGCAAACCCGGTTCCCCGGATAGACAGACCCCGGGTCAAAGATAAAGAGATTCGATATCTGAAACACAGTCAGGTGATCCGTCTGCTCAGATCAATTCCGGATATTCGTGACCGGCTGATAGTCAGGATCATTTATGCAACAGGCGTGCGGGTGTCTGAACTTTGTTCAATCCGGGTTGAAGATATCGATATGGATGATCAGATGATCCGGGTCAGGGGGAAGGGAGGAAAAATCAGAATGGTCTTTGTGGATCAGGAGACCCTTGATGACATCGATGCAAGCATCGGGGATCGCCTGTCAGGCCCATTATTTTTCGGGCAACAGGGTAACCACATATCCCCACGGACTATTCAACATATTTTTCGGAAGTATGCACCTGAAGGAATAACTCCTCACAAGATCCGGCATAGCTATGCAAGTGAATTATACCGAAGATCAAAAAATCTGCGGGTGGTTCAGGAAAATCTCGGTCACGCTTCAATCAAGACAACGGAAGTGTACCTTCATACAGATCTTGATGAGCGCCGTCAGGTATACCGTGATTATTTCCCCCTCTCTTCATCTGATAGGGAATGATAATACCAGACAACAGACAAGGTAGAGTCATTCAGGATTCGTGGAGAACCAATGCGCAGAACAATCCGTACAACCGATGGGAAATGGCTTGAGATAAATCCTGACGCCGATATCGGGCTCCTCAAAACTCCTCGACCAACTACCCGGGTAGGAGCAGATTATGCACATGGAGAAGATCTATATCTCAAAGAAGGTCCAGGAGGAAGGCACTATTATATTATCTCCTGGGTAGTAACCGGGAGAGATCTCAAAGAGTCATTTCACACACTCAATGAAGAAGAGAAAGATCAATATATCCGGGAATGGGTGCGCAAAGCGGGAAAAATCGGTTTGGATCCCGATGATGCTGATCGCATTGAGAAATTTTTTCCCGGCCTTCTTAAGATAAAATAACCTAAATCTGTGAGAACTGACTTGGATATGATCTCGTTTTACGTTCAGGTTTCATCAGCACGGTCTATATCTAATCAGGTTCAATAGAATGAAGGCACGTGAATCCGGGATCCCGGAGGATCGACTCAGAATACCCCCGTAGTGTAGCGGTCAATCATCTCGGATTTTGGTTCCGATGACGACGGTTCGAATCCGTCCGGGGGTATTTCAGTTGTTCCCTTTTTTTTGGCAATGTTCAGATCGGTGCTTCAGATCTTTTCAAGGATCAGTAACCATCACAACAGTTATGTACTCTCTCAAGTAATCTCCTATCACCGAGTACCGGAGTAGAATCAAATATGATTGGCATTCGCTGGATTGACTTTGATCACATTCCCGACCGACTGTCCGGACTGATAGATCTATCCTATAACCTCTGGTCTTCCTGGCACCCGGAAGCACAGACACTATTTAAAAATCTGAATAAACAAGGATGGAAAGAAAGTATTCACAACCCAGTACAGATGCTCCAGCAACTCCCGCCTGAAATTCTCGATGAGGGGAGTTCCAACCAGGAGTATACCAATCAGTATGATGCAGTCATTGCAAAATTTCAACGATACATGCTCGCGAAAAACCAGTGGTTTTCAGAGTATTATCCAGAACATCAACGGCATAAGATAGCGTATTTCTCTGCAGAATACGGATTGCAGCATTCACTCCCCTTCTATGCCGGTGGTCTTGGATTTCTTGCAGGAGATCACCTGAAAGAATGCAGTGACCTCGGGGTGCCAGTCGTTGCAATTGGATTCATGTATTCTGACGGATACCTGCATCAACGGGTCAGAAGTGATGGATGGCAGGAGGATGTCGAAGAGAAGCTGGATCGGGAGAATGCTCCCATCAAGCGAGTGCTGAATAAAGCAGGAGAACACCTCATTCTACAGGTCCCCTATATTACTCCCCAGATACATTTCACTCTCTGGAGGGTTGACATCGGCAGAGTCATTCTGTATCTTATCGACACCGAGATCGATCAAAACCCACCACATCTGAGAAACATCAGCAGCCGACTTTACAGTAGCATAAATGAGATGCGACTTTTACAGGAGATCGTATTGGGGATCGGGGGAACTCATGTCCTTCATTCACTTGGTATCAATTACTCAGCGATCCACCTGAATGAGGGGCACGCAGCCTTTGCTCTTGTCGAGCGATTCAGACAAAAGGTCGAATTAGGCCTTGAGCCAGAGGAGGCATGGAGACATGTCAGGGAAACATCCCTTTTTACAACTCATACCCCGGTAGTAGCTGGTCATGACAAGTTCCCTCACTGGATGATTGATAAGTACTTTTCTCCCTATTATGCAGCAATCGCCATGTCACGAGATGAATTCATGAAAGCAGGATCTCATCAGGAAGATCCGCCTGATATGTTCAACATGGCTGCCTTTGCCTTGAGAAAATCTGCCTACGCCAACGGAGTCAGTGCAAAGCATGGAGAAGTCGCCAGAAAAATGTGGCATTTCCTGTGGCCTGAACAAAAACTGGATGATGTGCCAATTGGATCCATCACGAACGGAGTACATGTTCCAACCTGGATAAATCCCCGTTTGATCCAGCTCATCAACCGGTACCTCTCCCCGGTGTGCCCGGACTGGCTAGACCATCATGACAAGGATTATGTCTGGTCCTTAATTGATAGAATCCCTGATGAAAAACTGTGGGAACTGCACTATGGGCTGAAGATCAAACTGATCAACAGGATTCTGCAGTTTAAACGCAGGGACTGGATGAAGTATCAGGCAGATTGTGCAAACGTTGTCGCAGGTGGAGCTCTCATCGATCCAAACACCCTTACCATCGGATTTGCACGCCGGTTCTCCACATATAAACGGGCAGATCTTATTTTTAAAGATCTGGATCGGATCAAAAAGATTCTGAACAATCCATGGAAACCAGTGCAGATCATCTTTGCCGGAAAAGCTCATCCTGCTGATGATGAAGGGAAAAGAATTTTGCAGAGAATATATCAGTATGCCCAGCAACCAGAATTTGGCGGAAGAATCGCTTTTATTGAGGATTATGGTGAACAGATTGCCAAATATCTTGTTCAGGGTGTTGACATCTGGATGAACAATCCGGTTCCTCCCCTGGAAGCCAGTGGAACCAGTGGGATGAAGGCAGCGGTGAACGGAGTTTTGAATCTCTCTATCGGTGATGGCTGGTGGCTCGAAGGATACAATAAGAAAAACGGTTGGATGTTTGGTAATAATTCGAAGTCTTCAGGCCCGGACCGTGACTGGGAAGATGCGCAGGAACTCTACAATCTTCTTGAACAGGAGATCGTCCCCCTCTACTACGATGCAGGTCTTGACGGTGTTCCACATGGGTGGGTCCAGATGATGAAAGATACAATTAAGAGCAACGGGCCTCAGTTTTCAGCAAGAAGAATGGTCAAAGAGTATGTTCACAAGTATTACGTTCCGGCAATATCCTGCACAGAATGTAATGCTCTCTTCGAACCCTTCGATTAATTTTTTGAAAAAAAGAAAACCAGAAACCGGTTATTCCTGTTCCTGCTTATCTTCACCTGACTCTTCTTCTGGAACAACTTCCACATCTGATATGGCAAGCTGATACATCCAGTCGAGGAGAAGATTACACTCATTTACTGAACATTCAAGATCACATGCAATGCATGGAATAAGCTCTTCACCGGCGAGAAGACACCGGGGGTCTGCAGGTCCTTTTTTCGCAATCAGGCGGAATGTTTTGATTCCATCCTGTCGGTACTCAACCCGCTCCACCCGATTCATATCGAGGAGCTTTTTTACGATACGGGAGCACTTGCGGCTGTCTACCCCAAGCATCTTCCAGAGTTCACTCTGGAGCACACCGTCCGGCTGGGTTGCGATTAGCCGAAATGCATCTTCTTCGGTTCCAGTCATGTCAGGTCAGGCTACCGGAGCAATTGAGAGTATGTTGTTGCCCCTGATGACAAGAGTGCCGAGATCCCGTCCGTTTTCAGAATCGGTGGTCTCGATGCTCTCCTCAAGGTGCAGATTCAGGTACTCGTCTACGGCAACAAGCCTGCCCTGAAAAATCCGTCCTTCGTCCTTCATCTCCACAGAGATTACGCTATCAACAAGAGAGTATACTTTTTTTATGGGAAGGACAATGCTGCTAACCATCTGCCATATATGAGGTATGCAGTCATATTAAAGGTTCCTGAATGTCTTCAAAAATGAGAAGAGAGAATTAATGAGATTGATAAATTTCTTCGATCTTTTTGATGATTCCTGTGCTGCCAATATAGATCGGAGTTCGCTGATGGACCGTTTCCGGCTCGATATCGAGGGGGTTCTGATGTCCATCAGTAATTGCACCTCCCGCCTGGGTGATAATATATCCAAGTGGATTTGCTTCGAAAAGGAGACGAAGTTTTCCTTTTGGACTTTTCTTCAATGCCGGGTAGGTATAAATTCCACCATATACGAGAAGCTGATGGCAATCAGCAACAAACGAACCGGAGTACCGGGTTTTAAATCCATTTTCATCAAAGTACCGGAGAACTGATTCATGAGCAGGAATGAAATCATGTCTCACTCCTCCAGATCCATACATCTTCCCTTCCGGTACCACGAACCTATCTTTCAGCAGATAATAATGCTGAGTTTCAGGATCCCAGGCAAAGCTCTGTACACCCTTTCCTACAGAAACCACAAGGACAGTCAACGGGCCAAAAAGGGTATAACAGGCAGCTTTCAGATTGGATCCTTTTTGAAGAACTCCACCATTTTCATAAATACCGACAATGGTGCCCACAGCTAGATTGGTCGAGATCAGTGAGGACCCATCAAGAGGATCCATCACCATCGCATACTCTCCATGGGAATTTTCAAACCGGATAATACCTTCCTGCTCTTCAGAAGCAATCTCTCGGACATACCCGGACTCGCCAATTACCCGGATAAGATGAGCGTCAGCCCATTTATCAAGAGCTGCCTGCAGTTCTCCGGATGCATTAACACTGTGTTCATACGTCTGGTTTTCCAGGAATGCTTTTCGAATAGGCTCCATCTGACGTGAGATCAGACGGATGAGCTGGACGAGATCTGGATCACAGCCACATGCTTCGAGATATTTTTGCAGATAGACCATTTCTGTACCTGTCTCTCTGAAGGTGCGCCTGCATTGTATATACCGGCTTGGATCAGAGAGGGATGAGCGGGGAAATAATTTCTTCGATAAAATCCGGTGTCATTTTATATCTGTGATGAGTATCCTCTACTCAGTGGTTTTAATTGGTCGCGGTGCTCCTTGTCAGCGATGATTCTACTCTTCTTACGATAACCAGCCTCTATCTAAAGCAGATCGGCGGCTATTCTATTCAGAAGACATCATCTGCAGAAGAAGCCTGCAGAATACTATCCGGACAGAACCCTGACGTTATCATAGTAGATATGGAAAGTGTGGGTTTGGAGTTTCTTTCAAAAAATATCCCAGCTTTATGTGAAAATGGAGAGAGGCCTTACATCATCGGTTTGGGAAATGACCCGGAAAATTCTGCAGATAAAAAAAGTGAAGATGTATTGGATTTCTCTATTTCAAAAGGAACAAAACCACTCTATGTTGAACTCATACACCTGATTCAAAAAATTACCGGACCCAGTCCAAAGAATCGAAATGTATCTCAAAATTCTCATCATGATGACACAGAAAGAAATGGTTACCTCCTGAAGGAGATCCATAATTGTGATTCCTGCACTCAGACAGATCATCTATCGATTGAAAGTCAGATCTATCTAAAAACCCTCATGGACACAATTCCTGCACCAGTCTTTTACCGGGATATTCAGGGGGTTTATCGTGACTGCAACCGGGCTTTTGAAGAACTGGTCGGAATGAAAAAAGGAGAGATACTTGGGAAGACTATCCACGATTTTTTTCCCGTAGATCTCGCGGATCATTACCGGTATATGGATGACCTAATTATAAAACATCCCCACATCCAGCAATATGAATATAAAATAATCAATACCAGGGGAGAAAAATATGATGCTCAATTTTTAAAAAGTCCGCTGATCGATGACAGTGGATGTGTGAGAGGAATTGTCGGGCTTATCTTTGACATTAGTGAACGGAAAATATTCGAACAGATTGTTCATTCCAGTGAAGAAAAGTACCGGACCCTAGCAGATTTTACCTATGACTGGGAGGCCTGGCTCAGTCCTGAGGGGGAGTACCTGTATGTTTCCCCATCCAGTGAACGGATCACAGGGTATCGGGCTGACGAATTTTTAGAGGAGCCTGACCTTTCGATCAGAATTGTCCATCCTGATGATCAAGAACGGATTCGTGATCATTATCGCATGGTAACGGTTGACAAGACAAACGTGCACCAGATGGACTACCGGATCATTGCAAAGAACGGAGATGAACGGTGGATCAGTCATATTTGTCAGGCAGTCTTCCGGGATGATGGAACCTGGCTCGGACGACGAGAAAGTAAACGTGATATTACTGCAAGAAAGCAGATTGAGAAGGCTCATCAGCAGACAAATATGAAGCTGAATCTGCTTTCCAATATCACCAGGCATGATGTGTTAAATCAACTCTCGGTGCTTGTCGGGTTTACTGAGATGGCTATGGAGACTACAGATGATCCGGATCTCACGATAATGCTCAAACGGATTATGGCTGCAGCAGATACGATAACAAACCAGATATCATTCACCCGGATTTATCAGAATATCGGAGTGTATGAACCACTCTGGCAACATGTTCCTTCAATAATCCAAAAAGCGTGTTCAGGAATCAGGCTTGCAACTGAAGTAGACGTGTCTCTTTCTGAAGTTGAAGTACTGGCTGATCCTCTCCTTGAAAAGGTCTTCTTCTGTTTGTTAGATAACTCTGAAAGGCACGGAGATCATGTAACAATGGGGAGATTCTCCTGTAAGAATAATGAAGAACATTTGATTCTTGTCTATGAAGATAATGGCACTGGAATCAAAAATACTGAAAAGAGGATGATTTTTGAAAGAGGGTATGGAAAAAACACCGGGTACGGACTTTTTCTGGTAAAAGAAATATTAGGAATATCAGGAAATACTATCAAAGAGACGGGCGAGTATGGAAAGGGAGTACGGTTTGAGATAGAATTTCCAGGAAATATGTACCGGTTAACGAATTAAGAAACAAAAATCTCCAATCTCTCTGATTAAATTTTCTTCTTTTTTCGATTAACCTGATATGATACCTGCAGCTTTATGGGGAGGAGGATACAGACTGATGGGTATGAAGATGATGCGATGTACCATCTGTGGCCATATCTACAACCCCGACACAGGCGACGGCGAAATTCAGCCAGGTGTTGATTTTGCCGATCTTCCTGCAGAATGGACCTGTCCAATCTGCATGGCAGAGAAAGGGATGTTTATCACCGTATAGACACCGAAGACCTGTTATCCAATTACTTTCACGATTTTTCCATCTTTTATCACTGATACACGGCCCCCACTTTCTGATACGACCAGCCCTACAGCCCGGGTCATATGGGTTATTGCAGCAGTGGAAGAGTGCCTGGTGCCCATTCCCTTTGGTAAAGAAGCAAGGCTTGCATCCACTGTGATATATCGCCCCGCTGCTTCAAGAATTCCATCTCCGGAGACGACAAATGCACCGTCCAGAAGTGCATACTCTTTCAGCATCTCCCTAACGTCCTTATTAATCACTGTTCGTAACTCGGGAGGGTGACCAAAAAAAGGATTCAGAATTAACTGCCGTGAACGATCCATCACCGCATCACGGTCACCTACGAGAAAGGCTGTTCCAAGGGGTTTGCCTTCCCGGCCCTCTCTTGCGATCTCTACACAAGCTTGAAGAATGGCATCAAAAACTTCAGGAAGAATATCAGTATCTTCGAGCACTCGATCACGCCATATCCGGGTGCTGATCTGACCTTCACCCTCCGGAGTATGGTCTGTCATATCCGTACCAACACATAGGAGGCCGGCAAGTTCTCCAGATGGAGTATAATATGCACGGGTATTCCAGGCGATGTAAATTTTGCCCCCAGTATTGTGCAGATGTTCCATGATGTGAATCGCTGTCGGTTCTGATTCATTTGCTACACCCAGAAAGAGGTTAACCGGGGATGATGAGTCAGGTTCAACACCGGGAGGAAGTAGGAGACTTATGTGGTGGCCGGCGAGACCCTGCTCACCATACCCAAAACAACGTAAGGTGGCATTGTTAGCAAACGTAATCATCCCATCCGGAGCCATTTTCAATATAAGTGCTTCAGAATGCCAGAGTTTTTCCCGGCATGTCTGTTCTGTCTCCCGTAAATTAGCGATCAGTTCTTCACTCTCCTTACGGTTTTCAAGAAGGAGAATTCTTGTGGAGGTATCGTCAGGTTGTTCAGATACAGGTTCATGTACCCGCACGGGGATGATCGCTCCCTCCATTCCCTTCAGAGTGGCCTCATGCCAGGAGTCTGTGCGATCATCTTTTCTAATAATCAGATCCGATATCAAAGTCCCCACGAGATCTTCATGTGACCTTCCAGTCAGATTCTCCAACGCGGCATTGACTCCTACAATCTGACCGGATTCAACTTTGATATAGGCCATCGGCATCCCAGCGATTACCTTGCTTTGAAGATCATACCCAGCCCTGAATGATCGTTCAAGACGACTACGGCTTGCTGCCTGTCGAATAGTATTGAGGAGAGAGCGGGTAACACCAGAGTCCAGGTTCATGGATACCATCCCTGCACTCATGTCTACTATTACCAAGGTCTTTTCCAAAAGGGAATACAGAAGGACTGGCACCGGTATACCAGTTTTCGCAATCTCCTTATTCCATCGGATAAGGTCTGAAGAATAGCCGGGTTCTAAGGATGAAGACATCCCTGGTGCTGGTGCAAGAATCAGATCAAAGGAATGCTTGAGAAATTGTACCTTTCCTGCATCTATAGATGGAACCTGTATCAAATCGACTTCCATCTGACCAGATAATATGGATGCAAAGGTATCACTGTGGTTTGCACGGATTGCCAGAATGCGGAGCAAATTTCCCCCCCCGGGGATCCCACTACTTCGTGGGTATCTCTATCCTAATCTCTGTGGCATTATGCTTTAGTCTGCCGGAACGGGAGAGAAGAAGTAGTATTATATGCAACCAATGGTTTTGAGATTGGGGTATGATGAAAATTATCCGAAAAAAAGTTCATGTGGAAGGTCGTGTTCAGGGAGTCGGGTACCGGATGTTTGTCAGAGATCTTGCAGCACAGTACCATGTGTCAGGCTGGGTAAAGAATCTGGAAACCGGATGCGTTGAAGCAGAGATTGAGGGAGACTTGGAGATTGTTGAAAAAGTAATAGAGGGACTCTATGCTCGTGATTCGTACATCATCAGGGTTGATCGGATAACAGCGACAGAGATAACTCCGGAAGGAAGTTCTGAATTTGTGATTCGGCGTTAATCCTCGAGATTATGATGTGATACCATCAAAAAAAAATAACACTGCAAGAAAAATTGACAAAAAACTCCCTCGTATACCCGCCAGGTCGACCAAAAAAAAATTATTTCTGGTGAGGGTGGATGTGAAGAACTTCTTCTTCCACTTCCTCAACCCTGTGAATAATCTGATCCAGTAACGAGAGGACTGCCGGCATCACGACAACTGCTCCAATTAGAGAGAAGAAGACCGCGATGATAGTAGTAAGCCCGAAGTTACTGATGATCGGGAAAGTTGAAAGAGTCAATGCTGAGAATCCAAAGAAGGTTGCCAGGCCGGAAACCAATATCGCAGATCCGATTTTCCGAACACTGTTCTTGATCGCCTCGATAACATTGTCTGTTTCTTCCCGCTCTTCCAGATACCGTTCCATCACCAGAATCGTGTACTCGGCTGCCACCCCGATGGTCATGGAACCAAGACAGGCAGTCATCGGATTATAATCAATCCCCATAACATACATGGCTACTGCGTTCCACCCGACAATCGCAATGATTGGCACAATCGGGGTGAGAGCATTAATATTACGATATACCAGACCCAGGAATAGAGCAACCAGCAGGAATCCAAGGTATGTCATCGCCTCTTTGCTTCCAATCAACTCGCTGATCAGAGATGTAAAGAGATCAATACTCCCAGTGATCCGGCCTTTGATTCCCGGGGGTGGTGGATACATCTTCAGATCGCCATTTAGCTGATCTTTCAGATCACTCCGTGCCTGAGATTCAAGTTTTACCGTGTATAACTGGATGACTGCTTCAGTTTTTCCGTTCAGGTATTGTTGCCGTGTCCCTTCAGGAATTCTGGCAATTGCAGCATCAAGTTCACTCTGAGTTTCCGGCATTGTTCCATTATTATACAAGATAACATAGTCCGCAATACTCACGGCATTGTTGAGTTTTGTACGCGACTTGAGCTCCATGGTTGTGAACTCTTTCATCCACTTCACCGAGTCAAGAGCAAGAACGTTGTCACCAGAGAGGAAAACTGGTGCAGGATCTGTGGATCCTACTGTCCGGGTCACCTTATCAAGCGTCAGCTTGGCCGGCATATCAGGAGGAACAAACGCGTTCTGATTGGTATCGATTGGGATCCGTGAATCCATCTGAATACCAATAAAAGCCACCAGAAATACCAGAAGTAATACCGGGACAGGATTCTTTGCTATGGCTACTGCAATTTTCGATAAAACTAAATCAATATTTTCAGATAACTTTGATTTTCCCGCCCCTCTTGCCTTATAGTTCATAAGGAGGGCGATAAGAGGAATACCAAAGAGTGAGGTCAGATAACAGACAACAACACCGATAATACTCACAAGTCCAAAGCCCCGAATCATGGGAACCGGAGAGATGAACATGGCAAAGAATCCCATCGTGGTAGCCAGCATGGCATACATAACTGCCGGACCCGTGCGGGTAATCGTATTGCGAATCGCTTCATGAAGAGGATTGGTCCGTGCCTCTTCTTCCAGTCTGGCATGAAACTGAATGGCATAGTCAATGCCAAGCCCAATCATCACTGGAAATGCAGATATCACTGCCATACTGACCGGCACCCGGGCAAGTCCGACAACACCGAAGGTCAGGAGAAGACCTACTGCGACAATAAGAACGGGCAGGAACCGGTGACTCACATACGAGAAGAGGAAGCCCATTACGATAACCATCAGAACCAGTGCGGCAAGGATGAGGGTAACCATGGACTTGCCCAGCTCCTGGCCCATCTCCATACTGAATGCAGCATCACCGGTGAGTTTGACCGATACTCCGGGCGGAATATTTGTGCTGTCAATGAAGGAGATGATATTTTTCATTGCAGACTGCTTCTTTTTGTCAGTAAGACCTGGCTCTAGGGTAACCATTGCCATGTTGAGCAGGTTCGAGGGAACATACCGCTTAAGAAGAGTCTGTGAGACTTTTGACTTTACTGTCGAAACTTCACCGGATGATAGGGGAAGTGTTCCGTTATTCGCTTGTTTTATGATATCAACGACACTCGAAGTGCCAGAAACATACTGAAGTTTTTGTATCGGTCCCATAACCGAATCAATATATTCAAGCACTTCAGGGCTAGTCGGATCATTGCACTCAAAGAGAACGACCAGAGTATTCTGCTGGAAAATGTCAGAGTAATGGTTCGAGATAATTCCTCGCTCTGAGTTCGGATCCAGGTACGTGTCATTTCCTGTCACCATCGAGATCATTGACATCCCGATGAGCGAGATGAACATCAATACCAGGAAAACTTCAGAGACAAGTCTTGGCCGGTGAATTACGAGATCTGCAACGCTGAAAAAAAATGAACGCATTGGTGCATCACAACCAGGATTATCGATCAACGGACCTGTTTCTGCCGTTGAGTATAAAGGTAGTATCCTGCTCCAATGATAATTACCAACAACACTGCAACAATGATCGGGTTACCAAGGAGAGAGGCAATTCCCCCGGATGCTACTACATTGACCGGAACCTTAACGGTATCTGATATCTGGCTGTTGTCAAGAGCATCACGGTATCGTACCTCTGAGTCAAGACCATAGGTCTTCTTGGTGGCGTCAGAGGACGCACTGATCTCGAATTTTGCCGTTGCAGACTCACCAGGTTTAATGTCCCCCAGGAAAGCAAGATCATCATTGCTGGTGAAGGGATCTACCGCACTGATTCTTGCTTCGGCACTGTATGCCGTTGCTGCTCCATCATTACGGTATGTTACTTCGATCTCCCCTTTCTGGCCAGGAGAGATCTCACTTGGTTCATTTGTAACCTGGAATGCAACCTTGGCTCCTACAGGAACACCAAAATCTTCTACAGGTGTTTCCATATTCTCTCCATCTGCATTCTGATAAGCAACAAGAACAGAGAGCGGATAGTCCTGTGGTTCGCCATCTTTAGAGACAGAGACTTTGAACTTTGCATCAACCTCTTTTCCGGGCTCAAAAGTTCCAATATACACAGTGCTGTCTACAGGAACTACCGGGGAGTTTCCATTGCGGATTAACTTTGCAATTGCCTTGTTTCCGGTATCTGCTCCGGTGTTCTTCAGTTTCAATGTGACGTATCCGGATCCACCTGCATTAATATTCTCCGGGGTTACGTTCACTACATCAAGGTTAATTGCCGAACGTACAACGAATGGAAGATTGATCATCTCTTCTTTCTTGGTGTATTGATACGTGATACTGTCTGTTCCCTGCTGATCAGCACTTGCAAGATAGGTGTACTCAACACGAAGAGGAAGAATGTACGTTCCGGCCTTGGCATCATCCTTTACTCTGATGTCAAAAGTTGCCTGGCTGTTATTTGACGCCTTAATGTCACCAATCATTTGAGGATCAGATTTAATCAGAACCGGGGCATCACCGGTGGCAAGACTGACACGGACCATTTTTGCCGTACTTGGAACATCATCGCGATCCACAATACCTGACTGAACCATTTTCATATTGTTAAGGCCGGTATTCTGAACAAGGAACTTCATGGTGACGGTGGTACCCGGGGTAAATTCATTGCTACCTGCAATGCTTACCGTCAGGTTCGGTGATCCGGACATATATTTCGTACCTGCTAGTGCAGATGGAGCAATCAAAAGGGCAATAATCAGACTTATTGCCACAATAAATGAAGTTTTTTTGAGATTACTGATCATAATTTCTCCGTTCAAAGGTAGTAGTTACTATTTCACTCTGTAATGTTACCATTAATCGATTTTTGACAGAATCGAGGTGACTTTCTCTGCACTAATGCATAAAGTTTCCAGATCCTCAGGACTCAGACCTGAAATGATATGCTTGACATGGTTGTTGTACAGGCTTTTGGCACTTTCCAACTGTTCCATACCCTTTTTGGTAATGGTGATGTTGATCACCCGCCTATCCTTCAGATCTGACTGTCGCTCCACAAGCCCATCTTTAATCAGTGCATCTACCAGACTTGTCATGTATGGTTTTGAGATATACAGACGGGTACCGAGAGCTGACATGGATAATGACCCTTCTTTCATCAGCAATCCAAGCAGGCGGTACTGGGCTGCCTGAACTCCGGCAATTCCGCACTCCTGTTTAAAGAGTTGCTTGTGATAAAAGAACAGAAGAGCCAGAAGATGTCCGGCGGTTCTATCCAGGGTTGTGTCATCCATTTTACAGTCTACCCTCTCATGTTGGTTCCACAGGTTAATAATTCTTTCAGAGAACAATTTTAGATGCGAATATTTATTTCCCAAAAATATTTGAGAAAATGCCATTGATTTGAGCGATTTGGGAAATATTGTTCGAATTCAGCATATCAATAGGAGAATTGTCAGGTCATAGGAAAATTGAATCGCGGTCAGAAATGTCTCATAACCAATGCGTGAGAAGAGAATTGTATTACAGGAATGATCTGAAATGTGTGGATTTTTTAAGTTGTTACCAGAACAGATATTTTCGAAATTAATCTGACAAATAATTCCAAGAACGATGATCCTCATTGAATCCAGATTGTAACGTAACTCATCATAATCATTCATTCAATGAGTTCCGTAACTCACAAAAAAATCTATGTTGATGGTCAATATCTGGAGATAAGAGAAAATTCAGATCCTGATCCTGCATACCTTTGTATAGTACGATAACATTTGCATGTATATGCAGACGTAAGGGTGATTTTTCCAGGTTTGGGAGAATGAACGTTCGGTTCGAAGGGAAATGGAATATCACCTGGTTTTGGTATATTTTAGTCACATATTACCCTGGACTCCGGGCTGCCATAGTTACGAATGCAAAAAATCATAGTCTGTGAATGTGTTATGGAAGGTAAGAAATTGTACGTTGGAAATCTCACCTACTCAGTCGGTGAGGATCAGCTCAGAGATTTATTCTCGGATTATGGCACTGTAGCCAGCGTGAAAGTTATTGAACAGAAAGGATTTGCATTCGTGGAAATGGGTTCGTCAGAGGAAGCACAGGCTGCACTTGACGCTCTCAATCAAACCGAGTATGAAGGCAGAACCATGCATATTGATGAAGCCAGACCGATGCAGCCACGCCGCGATTTCGGTAGCAGCGGTGGCCGATCAGGTGGAGGATATAGTGGAGGCCGAAGCGGAGGCTATGGCGGCGGCGGAGGTTACGGAGGCGATTCACGGGGCGGAGGTCATGGTGGCCGTTCTGGTGGAAGCGGTGGCTACAGTGGTGGCAACCGAAAACGATACTAATCTTTTTTTCTCCTAAATCAGTAATCAAGCAATCTTTCCCGATATTTACCAGAGAGGGATATTTTTTATATTTCCCTTTTCCAGAAATAAGATGCCGAACTGGATATGACATGAAACATTTCTTCTCTGAAAGTCCCCATATTTCTCTAAAGTGCTAGTTATACAAATTTTGGGATAATTAAGAGCATATCAAGTTAATTACTCCAGATCACCATTTTAAGATCCATATATACAAGAACATATATTTTTCAAACCATGACATATAGTGTTAAAATTGATTTTAAACAGAAACGTTACCATGGAGAGTTTTGCATGCAGAATTTCGATTTTGAAATCTGAAACATGTTTTCAAATTATTCTCTTTTTGTTAACACTCATTGGAATATGGTACAAGCTAAAAGCATACTCCAACATTACATTAGATAGCGATTCGGCTCAGTTCGGACTATACAGTTATTCAATATTACATGGAAACTATCTATTTCATGAAGTCTATTTGTCCAAAACGGGGAATTATATTGGTGAATTGATAATATTTCACCTCTTCCCTCAAATTTTTTCAAATTTTGATCCATTAGTCTTTAAACTGACACTTTTTGTAATTTTTTTTCTGACACTAATTACATTTTCTATTTTAATCTATTACATTACACGTAAAATTACCAATGCTTTAATTTTTTCTGCCTTATTTGCGAATTTACATTCTTCAGCTTTTAACTCATTTTTTATATCCCATATGTCTGCAGTCTTAATCTGTGGAATTTCTCTTTTTGCTATTTTGATTTTACTAGATTGCACAGAAAAATTAAAACCTAAACTTAACTTTGTAATCCTCACAATATTTATATCCATATTTATCAGTGCAGGGGCTTACTCAGATCCCTATGTAATTTTTTGTCTGATAATTCCAATTTGCGGAGCATACATTACTACTTTCGACCCAAAAAGAAATCGAAGTAATTTCTTACTTATTTCGGTAATTACATCTTCAGCGATTACATATCTTTTCGCAAATAATATTATCGAGCATATAATTCCAAACCCACCAAGGTTTATTCAGTATACCCAACTAGAATTTCATCCAATGAGTGATATAATTCCAAATATCACCGCATTTTTTCAAGGCATTATATTTATATTGAATGATGATTTTTTTCAAATTTGGACTTCTTTAAATATAATCAATATTAGTATCTCAACACTTTTTATTTTGACAACGACGTTTTTAGTATATTTTTGGATGAAAGAAAAAAATGACTATCTCTTCTTTAAATCATATCTTTTATTTGCACTCGCAGTATTTTTTATATTTTATGTATTTACAACAATGAGTGCAGGGTTTGCAACAACCCGATATTTATTATTCCCTGCAATGATTTTCCTAATTGGCGTTTCACTTTTCTATTCTCCAAAAAGATGGTTTTATTCATTTTTAATTATTTGCATGATATTGACTGGATTAGTGGGAAATATTTCTTCGGATAAAAAAATTGGAGAAGAATTTAATCAAAACCAAATGGAACTCATAAATTTTCTAGACAATAATAATTTACATCACGGATATGGCGATTATTGGGATTCTAACATTATCACATATTTATCAAAATTTAATGTAATCGTTAGACCAATAAAAATCAACATTAACGAAAGTATTGAGACATATCCTTGGAATAACAATGATAACTGGTACAACTATCCTGAAGGATCCGACGTATTCATTATAACAAAGCCAGAAAACTTGGATATAAACAAAGAGAAATTGGAGCATATACTGAAACTAGACCCTCCCAAAAAATCTTTCCAATGCAATGTTTATTCAATCTATGTTTGGTAGCAGTAAAAAGGATTTATTGCATCCTCCCCAAAACCTACCATTCTTTGAATATAAGAGATTATACTAATGGAAGCCGAATAAAAAATGTTGATCCTTGAGAGGGACCATCACTTTCAGCCCAGATTTTCCCCCCATTCAAGGTGACCATCCGACGGACAATAGCAAGACCCAGACCTTTGGCGTCAAGACTTTGACGAGACCTATCAGTACGATAAAACTCATCAAATATCTTGTTGAGATCAGATGAGTCAATACCAATTCCGGTATCATGGATAGAAATAATCAGATTTGTTGTATCCGAGTATCCAGCGATCCGGATTTTACCACCTGAAATATTATATCGAATCGCATTTGAGATGACATGTCTGAAGATCACCGGGGCATGAACCGGAGATAACTGCACCTTTTGTCCTGGATCAATATCCAAAGTAACGGAAATATTCTGCTTTTTTATCTCTTCATCAAAGGCTATGACGACATCGGTGATCAGATCCTTCAACTCGTACGTAGACCGATCGGTAATTGAGTACATGCTATTCAATTGGGCCAGATGAATGACCTGCTCTACCATATTCTGCATGACATCTACACTGATTTTCATTTGAGAGAGAAGCCGTGCGAGGTCCGGATCTTTCTCCTGTTCCACCAGAAAAGGGATGAGTCCGACTAATGGAATCAGCGGAGTTCGCAGATCATGTCCGAGTTGCTCAATAAAATGATCACGCTGCACCAGAAGAGCATCAACCTCCTGGGTACGCTGTCTTACCTGGTTATCCAGATCCCGGTTTATTGCCTGGAGTTTGTCACGAAGTGCAACCAGTTCCTGATTCCGGGATTCAATAATACCTGAGTACTCAATAACCCGAGCTTCTTCGAATTTTCTTGCTGTGATATCATATCCAAGGCCGATAATCCCGGCAACTGAACCATCTTCATCTCTGAAAGGGACAATTTTTCCGGAAATTATCATCACTTTTCCACGAGTTTCAATTGCTCCTTCAAACTCTGATTCGGCCCGCCTCCCGGTAAGAATCTCCTGTTCGAGGTCCCCAACCTGTCTGGCAAAATCAACAGGAAGGATTCCACCATCATCTCTTCCTTCAATAATTCCCTGTACCTGAAAAAGTTCACAGAACCCTTTATTTGCCGTTATGTAAGCCCCATCAATATCTTTAAGGTAGACATATCCGGGAAGGCTGTCCAGGAGTGTCATAAGCTCCGAGGTTCTACGTCGCTCTTGTTCTTCCGCTCGGATTCGTTCAGTGATTGCAGAAAACAACAAGATCGATCCAGGAGAAGAGGTAGATACATCATCAAGGGGAATTCGGCTGACCAGATATACCTCCTGTTCCCGTCCTTCCCCTACGTTAAATTCATACTGATTCTGTTGTCCTAAAAGAGTCGACGCAATCTCATCCCATGAGGGAACAATATCAGATACCGGTACTCCAATCGTTTTTTTTCCATCGACCTTAAGAATCTCACTCGCTGCCGGATTGATCTCTCTAATCCGCATGAGAGAATCAAGGACAACAATCCCAACAGGAATTCTTCGAAGAACAGTACTTTGAGCCACCGGAAGGATATCCATGAACTGGTACCGGGAGATCGCCGGATAGATAGTAAGTCCGGTTATGAGGAGAGCAAAAGGAGTGACATCTAAATCCGGAACCAGTGATATATGACTCAGGCGAAGCAGAATCGCGATAAAAGGAGCGAGGGAGCCAAGAAGCATGAGAGCGATCTGATTTTTAAAGAGATTTGAAGTGCGAAAAAACATCAGAGTCAGGACAGTAGTTCCCAGAATCATCATCACAATATTATATCCGGTATATACCCAGTACCACGGTCCTGGAACAATATGCATCACGGGAAATGAGCCCGAGAAACTCATTCCTGCTGACAGATATAAATAGGGGATCATCAGTGGTGATAATGCAATACCAATGGTTATCGCAGGAATGAGAAAGAGAAATGCGATCAACGATTTCGATCCTGCAAATTCATATCCGGCATACACCAGGACTAATGCCAGCCAGCATGGTGCTGCCAGAGCAATACCCAGATACTCCAATTTTGCGAAGAATAACGCTCCCTCAAGATCAGTACTGCAGAGTTCTAATGCTGCTCCCAGAGCATACCAGGAAAGAGCGAAAAACAGAACTATTGCACGACGTTTCCCCATGCCCGATCGCATCCGGAATGCAAACACCATAAGTACAGCACATAGAATTGCAGCAGACAGAGGAGCCAGAGCAATCAGGTTGGGGGTAAACATTCGAAAAGGTACAATAATTTCTTTTTCTGACCATTATGAAATGATCTATATCGATCACTGCGGAATAATCATATTATCAGGAGGCGTAGTAGTTTCAGACCACATATAGGAGAGTGGGAATATTAAGATAGCCATCACCGGGAAGGGAGGAGTAGGAAAAACTTTTATCGCAGGGACTCTTGCTTGCTCTTTTGCTTCGTCCGGGATCAAAACGATTGCAATCGATGCAGACACCTCCCCAAACCTTGCATTGACGCTGGGATTAAGCACTGAAGAGGCAGGAAAAATTCTCCCGATTGCAGAGAATGTTTCATTAATTGAAGAAAAGACAAAAACTGACTATCCCGGTGTCTTCAAACTTACATACACAGTAGATGATATTATCGCAACCCAGGCAACGCCAACCCCTTGTGGAGTCAGACTTCTGGTGATGGGAATGGTCAGAGCCATGGGATCAGGATGTGCCTGTCCTGCCCATAACCTGATCCGAAACCTCATGTCTCACCTCATCGTCGAACGGAATGAAGTCGTCATATTAGACATGGAAGCGGGGGTTGAACATCTGGGAAGAGGAACTGCGAAGAATGTGGATCTCATGTTGATCATAACTGATGCCCACCAGGCATCGCTGGTAACAGCAGGCAGGATTGCTGATATCGCCGGACCTGCAGGTATTCCCCGGGTTGCATATATTGCCAACAGAGTGACCAGTCCAGATGTGGCAGAACGTATCATGATTTCAGCAAAAGAACACAATGCAACGGTTATGGCTGAAATCCCCTATGACCAGAATGTACTTACTGATGGGATGATGGGAGAGAGCCCTGCACGAAAAGAATCTTACGCTGCAGTAAATTCAGTTCAAATGCTGGCAGAGAAACTTTTATCATTGTATCCTGTTTCGAGCACCTGATATCATGAAAATTATTGTAACCATGGGCCGGGGAGGAACCGGCAAGACCAGTTTCGTCAGCATGATGGCTGACTACTTTATCAATAAGGGGGATGCGCCGTTACTTCTGGTAGATCTTGATCCGGATCAAAACCTCGGTGAGATGATCGGTGTGGATCTTGAGGCAGAAGGGCGTAAAACGGTAGCTGAACTCCTTGAAGATACATTTATCGGAAAAGGAGGAACGACAATCGGGATAGCTCCATCAGATCGGATTGAACAGAGAATCTGGAGAGACGGGCTATATGAAGGAACAAAGTTTGATTTTCTTGCTCTTGGGACAAAATGGATCGAAGGATGTTACTGTATGCCTGACGCCGCTCTTCGTGATGCCCTGGCACGATTGACCAAGCAATATAAGTATGTACTCATCGATGCACCCGGAGGGCTCGAACATCTGAACCGCCGGGTAACCGCAGATGTCGACGACATTTTCGATGTTATCGGCCCATCAAGTAAGTCATTTGCTCACCTACTTCGGGCCCACAGGGTTGCGGAAGAATCAGGAATTACCTGGAAACGATTTTCCAGTATCGGAGGATTTCTATTTCCTGAATCATTAGGAGAGAGAGCAAAAGGAGTAAAAGAGATTCAATATCTTGGGAAGATCACCTATGATGAAGAAGTATCAAGAAGAGTGATCGAGGGTCTGCCTCTTCTCGGATTATCATCAGAACTTCCGGGCCCATCTTCTGTGAGAAAAATTCTCAAAGAAGCAGGTTATTGATATGGTTGACAAGAGGTTTTGGTATTATTGATCTGGATTATTTAGAACTGCAACTCTGTTGATCATTACAACCATTTGAGTACCATAGGGATACTCAACCTCTCTCCCTATCCCATTCAAGAGATAAATTCCCTTCCATATTTGCACTATTTTTTCATTTGGTAAAGGGCTTGTAGCAATCGCGGGACATATAATAATTCACCTTATATCAGCATTTCTGATCAGCATAGGTGAATAATAAATAACTCCCTTCCTCCTAATGTATATCAGAACACTCCGGCCGATGACTGTGAACAGGAAAAACGTAACTCTTAAACTGAGTGAGGCGAAATCTGCGTCCGGATCACTCAGAAACCTCGAGGTTTCTGTCGGATTAGTGCGCGGAGATCAATGGGATGAGCAGGAAGGACCAACCCCTTTTCCATCTCACACAGATCTCAGGAACTGGGACCGAACCTTACTCTCCCGATATAAACCATTGTATCTTCCCTTCTGTGATCTCTGCTGCCTGTGTACCTATGGAAAATGTGATCTTTCAGGGGGAAAAACCGGTGCTTGTGGTATTGGAATGGAGGCTCAGCAGTCACGCATTGTTCTCCTTGCGGCCTGCATTGGGGCAGCAACACATGTCAGTCATGCCCGCCATCTCCTTCATCACCTCATTGAGGAATATGGATATCGTCAGCCTCTGGATATCGGGGGATCAACTATTGAAACAGAAGCTCCCATCGTCAGACTTGTCTGTGGCATAAAACCCGGGACGCTCGGTGATCTTGAAATTGTATTAGATTATTGTGAGCGACAGATCACAGAGCTTCTGGCAGCTGCCCATACCGGACAGGAAGGGGATGCAATAGACTTTGAATCCAAGGTCTTGCACGCCGGAATGATCGATCATGTCGGGCTTGAGGTTGCTGATATTGCTCAGGTTTCCTCCTTTGCATACCCAAAGGCTGACCCTGATGCTGCTCTGGTTGAACTCGGCATGGGAACGGTTGACCCATCAAAACCAGTTATTCTTGTTGTCGGGCATAATGTTCCTCCTGCAATCGGCATTATCGATTATGCCAGGGAACAAAAAAAGAGTGAAGACATCGAGATCACAGGTATCTGTTGTACAGCTATTGACCTAACCCGGTATGATCCAAATGCAAAAATCATCGGGCCCATCTCATGGCAGCTTCGCTATATCAGAAGCGGACTTCCAGATGTTATCGTCGTAGACGAGCAGTGTGTTCGTGCTGACCTCTTAGGAGAAGCACAAAAAGTGCATGCCCCGATGATAGCAACCAGTAGCATGAACTGTTCTGGTCTCGTTGATCGGACTGCTGATGATGCTGATGCGATTGTTGCTGATCTGGTAAGTGGTGCTCTTCCCGGCGTTCTCATTTTAGATCCGGAGAAAGTAGGTGAGGTAGCAGTTAAGACCGCGTTTGCTGTAATGGAAAAGCGCAAAAAGTTCAGAACAATTCCAACACCAGAGGAACTGATTGAACTGGCGAAGCGATGCGGAGGATGTCAGGAATGCATGCGGGTCTGCCCGGCAGGAACACCACTCGCCATCTCGATGCAGCAGGCGGGCAAAGGCGATGTATCTGCTCTCGCCTCAATATATGATACCTGTATCGGATGTGGTAAATGTGAGGATGTCTGCAATAAAGAGATTCCAGTGCACAGTGCTATCCTTTCCGCTGCAGAAGAACAGATGCGAAGCGAACGGTTCAATGTAAGGGCCGGCCGGGGAGCAATTCAGGACATCGAGATTCGTGAGGTTGGTGGACCTATCGTTCTTGGTGAAATCCCTGGAGTAATCGCATTTGTCGGTTGCTCCAACTTTACCAACGGAGTCGCCGAAGTAGCAGAAATGGCACGGGAGTTTGCTAAAAGACGCTACATTGTGGTTACTTCCGGGTGCTCGGCAATGGCTATCGGAATGTATCGCAATGAAGAAGGACTTACTCCGTACGAAGAGTTTCACGGGCGGTTTGATGCCGGCGGTATTGTAAACGTGGGATCTTGTGTATCTAACGCACACATAGCCGGGGCAACTATCAAAATTGCAAGCATCTTTGCTAAAAGAAACCTCAGAGGAAACTATGAGGAAATTGCCGACTACGTATACAACCGTGTCGGTGCAGTAGGGATAGCCTGGGGAGCAATGTCACAGAAAGCTGCAGCAATTGCAGCCGGTTTCTGGCGGCTTGGTATCCCGGTCATCGTTGGTCCTCATGGATCAAAATATCGAAGAATGCTTCTTGGGAGAAAAGACAAACCGGAAGACTGGTTTGTATTTGATTCCCGTACCGGCGAGAAAGTTCAGGTTGGTCCGGTCCCAGAACACCTGTTCATTTCTGCAGAAACACCGGAAGAAGCAATGACGCTCGCCGCGAAACTCTGTATGAGGCCAAATGACACATCCCGTGGAAGATCAATGAAACTAACCAATTATATTGATCTCTATAAACGGCTATACCACCAGATGCCTGATGACATCAATCTCTTCATCAGATCACCGGCAGATATTCCGGTAACCATGAAGGAGCAGATCCTTCCGATTCTTCAGGAGAAAGGGTACAGTGAACAGCCAATACCAAATCCGACCCTGCTAAAATCACAAATTCGGCAAAAGAAGGAGTAATCACATGGCAGGGGATGACGCATGGCTCCGGGCTGAGATGGGCGGGACAACCCGTGCATCAGTTATCAGCAAACCAGAGGTTATCGGAGCATTAGTAAAACGGGCGAAGCGACCATTGTTTATCGTTGGTCACGAGGTTCCGACAGCCGGGTTTGACAGTGAAACATTATCAGAATTTATCGAAGGGGTTGCACGAGTTCGGCATATACCCGTGCTTGGTACTTCACACACCACCAGAGATCTGATAGCCAATGGGATCAAGGTCTCTGCAATAATGGGTGGGATGGAGATCATAGACCGACTTCGTGATCCAGATTGGAAAGGACTTGACGGAGGGGGGCAGTATGACCTGATTCTTATAGCAGGCATCCCATACTCCCTTGCCTGGGTCCTGCTATCCGGTATCAGACATGGAGCACCAGGACTGAAAACAATCACTCTTGACCGGGTATATCAGCCCAATGCATCCTGGTCATTTAGTAATATGGCACCAGAACCATGGCGAGTGCAGCTGCAGGCAATTCTGTCTCTGCTGGAGAAGGGGTAATTAGTCATGTTTGAGGATATTCCGGTAGAGGTTGGGCTCGTTTTTGAAGGCGAGCGGATCCGTAAAGAAGATATGCACGTCGAGCTCGGCGGGCCAAAGGTTGATGAAAAGTTTGAGATCGTTCTGGTGAGAAAACCAGAAGAGATAGAAGACGGAAAAGTAACAATAATTGGTCCGGATCTTTCAGATATTCCTGAAGGATCCCATGTGAAATTTGGTCTCCTGGTTGAAGTCGCTGGCTCAAAGTTGGAAGAGGACCTTGAAGGAGTTCTGGAGCGTCGTATCCATGAATATATGAACTATATTCAGGGAGTTATGCACCTGAACCAGCGGTATGATATCTGGATTCGTGTCGGTAAAAAATCCTATGGAAAAGGCCTGAACAGTTTTATCTTTATTGGAAAAGCTATTGAGCGACTCTACCGAAGCGAACTGGCCCTGATTGAAAAGATTCAGATAACGTTTTACACCGGTGGTGACGATTTTTCTGCTCAGTATAAGATGGCTCGTGATCGATACGAATCTCGTGATGCAAGGGCACGTGGTCTCTCTGATGAACAGGTCGATACATTCTATGGTTGTGCTCTCTGTCAGTCCTTCGCTCCATCACATATCTGTGTAATCACCCCGGAACGATACGCAAACTGCGGTGCAATCAGCTGGTTTGACGGCAGGGCAGCAGCGAGAATGGATCCGGAAGGTCCAATCTTCCCGATTGCAAAAGAAACATGCATCGACGCAGAGCGGGGAGAATACGCGGGAATCAACGAGCATGCGAAGAAACGTTCGATGGGAGAAGTGGACAGGGTTTATCTGTACTCGGCATTCGGATATCCACACACTTCATGTGGATGTTTTGAGGCAATTGCTTTCTACATACCCGAAGTAGAGGGATTCGGTATTGTTCACCGTCGGTTCTCCGGACCTACCGTGAATGGACTTCCGTTCTCAACCCTGGCCGATTCAACTGCTGGTGGCAGACAGGTCGAAGGTTTCCATGGAATTTCTCTTGAATATATGCGATCCAAAAAATTCCTTGTTGCAGATGGAGGATGGGATGCCATCGTCTGGATGCCAAAAGATATCAAGGAGAGTCTGCAGGGATTTATTCCGGAGAGTGTAGCAGATAAAATCGCAACTGAATCTGATGCAACCAGTATATCTGACCTTGAATCCTTCCTGAAAGAGAAAGGTCATCCGGTTGTTGCAAAATGGCCCCAGCCAATTCAGTCAGATACCAATTCTCATGACGCAGGAGGTCAGGGGTATTCAATGCCAGGGGAAGGACCGGTGTTTGTAGCCGGAGAACTTCCGATATTTACCGGCGGGGTGAAGATCATACTGAAAAATGCAAAGATATACGCAGAAAAAGTGATCATTAAACCTGCGGAAAAAGAGCGAAAGGGAGGAAATAGTAATGGCCGGTGATCAGGATCCATCTGGTCTGCTTCGGCTCCTCGGACCCGGTATTGCCGAACTGCTTGCAGGAAGGGAGATAGTTCTTGAAAATGTAGAAATTGATCTCTCTGAACTGGAGTTGATGATCCCTGTCGGGGGATCCCCAATGTATATGCCGGGATCTGGTGCCAGAATTTCTCCTCCAGCACCGATGCAAACAGGGATAGATCGATCACTCTGGCCTACCTCACTGCTTACTGAATCATTCTCCTCTCAAGCGGATTCATACCCGGCACAAATCAGGGAAGTCACCCTTGGTGCCACCCGGGGAGACGGAGGGAGTCGTGGAAGTACGGTCACTGTTGGAGGATCAAGGGCTCCACCGTTCACCCACCCCTCCCTTCCGCCGATCCATCCACCGGTCATCGCAATGGATGTATTTGACACAAAAGTACCGATGCCAAAGGCTCTGAAAGGGCACCTTTCTGAAGTCATCGATGACCCGGGAGCCTGGGCCAAGATGAATGTAGAGAAATACGGGGCAGATATGGTAACGGTGCATCTGCTCAGTACGGATCCACTCATCAGTAATGCTTCTCCAAAAGAAGCATCAAAGACTGTGGAAGAAGTTCTGCAAGCCGTTGATGTCCCCCTGATCATCGGAGGATGCGGAGATCCCAAGAAAGATGCCCTCACATTTGCCGAGATTGCTGAAATGGCGGATGGAGAACGTCTGCTTCTTAACTCAGTCACTTCTGATATGGCTGATGCGAAGACACTTGAACCGGTTGCAAAGGCAGCTGACAAACACGGACACTGCCTTCTTGCTTTCACCGGTCTGGATCTGAACAGTGCCAAAGAACTGAACCGACGGCTCTACCAGTTCTTCCCTGCAGAACGGATTCTGAATGATCTGACTACCGTTGCTCTTGGATACGGACTGGAATATTCTTTCACAATCCATGAACGGGCACGAACTGCTGGGCTGATGGGGGACACTGAACTCCAGCACCCGACCATATCAGCCGCAACAAATGCATGGTCTGCACGTGAAGCATGGATGGATCTTGGGCCACGGTTTGGAAGTGGAGATTTACGTGGGCCAATATGGGAAACACTCGGGAGTCTGACCCTGCTACTAGCGGGTGTGGATCTCTTCCTGATGATGCATCCACTAGCTGTCTCAACAATGCGGGATGTATCGTCACGTCTGATTGCCGGTGCTGCAGGAAAACCAAAACCAGAAGCAGACTGGGTATCTGCCAGGATGTGGTGAGCAGATGGCAGAAAAAGCAAAGAAAGGGATACGCGAGATCAGCCCGATTGATGTGTATAAACTCCTGCCCCGGACAAATTGTGGGGAATGTGGGGTCCCGAACTGCATGGCTTTTGCCACAAAAGTGGTTAATGGCGAAGAAATTGTGGATGGATGTCCTCCAATACGATTAGCCCAGTATAAGGATACCTATCATCAGCTGGAAGAACTTCTTGCACCTCCGGTTCTCGCAGTTACCTTTGGAACCGGGATAAAGGCAGCCACTATCGGGGGAAAACATGTCCTTCAACGACACGAATTTACTTACCAGTACCCGACTCCAATAGCAATAGATGTCTCAGATGATATGGATCCCGCCGCTATTGAGGCAAGGATCAAAGAGATTGACAGTTTTTCATACAGTTATATCGGCAGAACCCTGACCCTTGATGCCATAGCCATTCGATCCGTTACCGGAAAGCCTGACACATTCAAAGCAGTAGTTGAGAAGGTAACTGCTCTTAGTGAACTACCTCTCATTCTCTGTTCTTTTGATCCAGCAGTGATGAAGATGGGGCTTGAGGTAGCAGGTTCCCGACGTCCGCTCATCTATGCAGCAACGGTTAAGAACTGGCATGAGATGGCAGATCTGGCAGTAACCTATTCATGTCCTCTCGTTGCCTGTGCACCCGGAGATCTCTCATCACTCCGGTCGCTGGTCAAGACTCTGCAGGGATGCGGAATCACTGACATTGTTCTGGATCCTGGAACATTTGGAGATGAAGGGCTTGCCGGAACGGTGCACTCATTCACTGCTATCCGTAAAGCTGCCTGCCGTGATGCGGATCCTCTGTTTGGCCTGCCAATTCTGGGCACCCCAATTGCTGTCTGGACCGGCCAGGAGCTGAGTGAAGAGATGAACCGCTGGCAGGAAGCGTATACGGCATCAATCCTGATGACCCGGTATTCTGACCTGCTTATCATGCATAGTCTGGAAGGATGGGTTCTTCTCCCACAATTGATCTGGCGGTTTGGTTTATATACCGATCCCAGAAAGCCGGTATCAGTAGATGCTGGTCTGCGGGAGTTTGGAACCCCGGGTCCCGATTCTCCGGTTCTCATTACCTCGAACTATGCCCTGACATTCTTTACCGTAGAATCTGATATCAAAGCTGCAAAAATCGACTGTTATCTCATTGTAATTGAAACAGGCGGACTCTCTGTAGAGGCTGCGGTTGCCGGGAGATACCTGAGTGCTGAGAAGATCGCTGACGCCTTAAAAGAAACCATAATTGCAGAGAAGGTAAACCATCACTATGTAATTCTCCCCGGGCTCGCAGCACGCCTTTCAGGTGAGACAGAAGAAGCAACCGGATGGCGGGTTCTGGTGGGACCACGTGATTCATCCGGGATTGGTAAGATGATCCGTGAACACTGGCCTCCTAAAGAAGACTCATAATTTTTTTTTATTGTGACGAACACGCAAGGCGATCGGACTGACGGCAATCCAATAACAGTTCTCTTTAATCCCATGAGCCGGATTGTAACCGTACCGGCGGGTGTTACGATCCTCGATGCGATTCGTGAAGCCGGGATACAGTTCGAAGCAATTTGTGGAGGAAAAGGACTCTGTGGAAAATGTCGGATAATCAGAATGAAGGGGGAGATATCTGAGGATGTGGATGCCTGCACCCAGTGTCTCAGCCCGGGTGATCGACGAAAAGGGTATGTTCTGGCTTGTCTTGCAAAAGTTTGGTCAGATGCTGAGTTTACGATACCAGTTGAATCACGAATTGATCAACCACAGATTCTCCTCTCGTCTGATGTTCATGACATAATCATAAACCCTGCAGCGGGTCGATATGCAGTTCAGGTGATACGGGAAGGTCCAACTGCTCTGCTCGGTCCGTCTATCAGATTACCAGAATATAAAGGGCAGAGGCCTGCAATAAACCGGGAGATGATGAATCGGATTCTCGCAGGAGCAGGATCATCCTCTCTGCTCATAACCTCCACCGGAGGTACCCCGGAAATTATCGATCTGGATTTTCATGATACAATAGATCCAGTGTATGGAATTGCAGTCGATCTCGGCACAACAACAGTCGCTGCTGTTCTGGTCGATCTCACCAGTGGGAAAGAAATCATCCGCTCATCAGCTTTGAACCGGCAGATCACATATGGAGAAGAATTGGTCACCCGGATTGCCATCGGCCGATCTCCTTCGGGTCTTTCATCATTAAAATCAGCTGCAATAGGTTCCATTAATGAGGCCATAAGCAGGCTCATCACTGATGCGGATATTAGGCAGGAACAGGTGATTGATCTTTGTATCGGGGGAAATACCGTAATGTGCTGGCTTTTTGCCGGGATCGACCCATCACCACTCGATTATGTGGATGCTGAAATTGATATTACCCCATATGTAATCCGGGCAGAAGATTCAGGACTTCGCATTCATCCTAAAGCCTGGGTGTGGTGCCTGCCTGCAGTTAGCCGGTTTGTTGGCGGTGATGCTGTTGGGGATCTTCTTACTGCCGGGATAGATCAATCAGAAGAACTCTCACTGATGATCGATCTTGGTACGAATGGGGAAATTGTGCTTGGGAATCGGGAATGGCTTGTCTCCACGTCCTGTGCATCAGGACCAGCATTTGAAGGAGCCGGACTTCGATGCGGAATGCGGGCCATGCTTGGAGCGATTGAACATGTGACAATAGATCCTATGACTGGTGAAGCATCAGTCCAGGTAATTGGGAATGTTCTTCCAAAAGGGATCTGTGGATCGGGCATCATTGATGCAGCTCCTGCAATGGCAGCTGCAGGGATTCTTGATTTTTCTGGAAAACTCGTAGAAGGAGCTCCTTATGTCATGGACACAGAGGACGGGCCTGGCTATGTTTTAGTTCCGGCTGCAAATACCGAGACAGGCCAGGATATCATGATCACCAAACAGGACATGGCATATCTCATGGATACGAAAGCCGCAGTATGTGGAGCGATAAGTGTACTCATGATGAAATACCGGGTTACTATCAAGGATATTACACACATATACCTTGCCGGAGCATTCGGAACCTATGGATCCATTGATAAACTCACCGAATTCGGAATCATCCCGGAGTTTCCCAATGCCGAAATTCATCGGATTGGCAATGGATCTCTGACGGGAGCATACAAAGCATTAATGTCAATAGAAATCCGGGAAAGGGCAAAACAGATTGCTGAACGGATGGCGTACATAGATCTTCTCGTAGATACGGATTTTATTGATGAATACTGGGCAGCTCTTCGTATACCCGGAAAAGAAGAGTTATTTCCTGATTATTATGCCCGGATAAAGGAAAAGAAACAGCCATGTCCCTGAACTCTTCTTGCAAAATAATCAGATATTTCTGATAAAAAAAGGGGAAACCTTGGGGGGATGTATTCTCTTCTTTGTGATAGGTCAGACTTATTCCAAATTTATCCATTCTATATTCACCCATCCCTACAGAAATTCATCCTTCCGAAATGTCCCTGCCGGGGGAAGACAGCCGGTTCAATAAAATAAAAATATGCTGACACTATCTGATGAGAGCCGGAAATTTCTAAATCAGAATTTGGGAAAAGGAATGCACCGAGCACACGTGTCGGAAAGGGACCGTGAGGCTGTTAAGCCTGTGAGATATTTGCAGGAGTATACAAAATAAGTACATGTTCATCATCATCCATCAAAACGAGGTGCGTTTCGTTCAGAGAATAGAAAGCAGTGTCAGACAAAGCATGGAAATATGCATCTTCCTGACTCAAAATAATTGGGGGACAGACATTTTTCGTTAACTCTGGGGGGACGATGATGAGGGCACCGTTCGCTGCAGTATACTGAGTGGTATACTCATTGCACCCGGAAGATCCTGACAGGGTTTCATGGTTATAAGTCGCAGTTATCGGATCTGATGAAATTGGGAGTGTGAAGATACCAGTAGTATTCAGGTATGATTCCACAGTCCAGTTTCCATCCGGGGATGGGAGAGAAGTTACACCCGAATCTGCATAAGAATGTGAACTCAGGTTGAGGAGAATCACCAGGTAGAGAAGACAGAGAAGATAATGATTTTTGCCCATAATGAATTTTTTTCTTTTAAACTACATGGATATTCGTATTTATTCCATATCGCTGAAAGAGGAAGAACCACAGGAACAGAAATGAATCAGAACAATTAGGAGTTATATGGGGATCAGGGCTTTGATCGCTTCATTCAAAGCATTTGCCGAATGAATCATCCATGATGCCCTTGGCTCACTTGAAACTCCATCGTATAACGCCTGACTATATAAATTTCTTGCCTCCCTGAATCCTGCAAGTAATGCAGGATCTAATGCTCCTTCTTCTACATAGAGAGCATCAACTGCTTCTATGAGACAGGAGGAGGTCTTTTCGCGATACCCTTTTACCATGACCAGAGCACGGTATCCATGAACCATGGAGGAATATGCTGCAATAATGGTCCACTTCCCATCCTTACTCTGATGGGATCGTGTAGCTGAGGCAAGATCCCGATCGGCCTCTGATAATTCAACGAAAATACAATCCCAATCTGGCATAACCGGGATAATTCTTCCTTTCAGAAGACACTGTTCAAATCGATCTCTCATTTTTCTGATTTTCAGAAGGATTTCACTGCCCATCTGAACGTAGTAATACCAATTTCTCTTAGGCAACAATAAGGAGATCGATCTGAGTTACAGATGAGAAGAGAGAGTTTCATATAGTCATGACCAGAAGGAGAGTGCTAACCACCTCAATTGAAAAAAAGATATCAGGTAGGATTCATCTGAACAGGAAAAACATGTTCGTCAAAAAATTTACGAATCCGTTTATCAGAAATATCCGCCCGATCCGATGCCATTACTCCCGCGTCAAAGAGCGAGTTTGCTGAGGATTTATCCGAGGCAAGCCATCTGGTTGACCCGTCAGTAAAGGTTTGGGCAACCTGGCTCGCCTGATCGATATATTCATAATAATTTAGCCGAACATAGTCCATTTTTGCAGGCATGTTAGTAATTTGTCCGTACTTTCGAATTAGTTGAGAAAATTCCTCTGATTTTGCCTTTACCCGTCCCATATCTTCGGTTTTATAACTAAGCAATAACCCCTCTTTGGCTGAATTCATGTCATCAAGGGATAAAAGAGTCCGATCCCTGAATTCAACGAGGGGATCCTGAGTGATTTTCGGTGAAGGAGTAAGAGTTGGCTCCGGTGTCGGTAGAGGAGTGATGAGGGTAGGAAGAGCAGTGACTTCAGTCACGTTAGATGGAAATGTTGTTCCGGAGGGAGATACCGGATCAGAATGCACAGAGTCATTCTGGGGAACAGGACTCTGCCCCTCTACAGCCGTTGAAGAATTTCCCCCCTCATGCAGATCACTTTGCACACATCCTGCAAAGAGGAGGAAAGATACAAGAATCACAAGAAGAGGAATAATTTTTTGAAACATTAATTATTCATCTTTGTCTGAAAGAACATATGCATACCGATTCCAAAAGAGAGTTACAAAAGGTGAGTACCAGGAGGTTTACAGCCATTCAGGAAGAACTATTCCCATCTCCTGTATCATTTTTCTTAGCGCAGTCTCAATTCCCCGCTCAAGGTGGAGGAGCGAAAGGATATAGATACCGGCACCAAGGAAGATCGCTACACCTACAACAGAAGCCTGTGTTGGAGGAATGAAATACGTGAAAATACTCACTCCCATACCCATTGCTATTGCTGCTATTCCAATAGAGCGAAGGGCACGGAAGTCAAGGCTCAGAGAAATCTGCCTATTCAAACTTACACCGATACAAATCGCATGAATGATCACCGTAAGAAGGATCGCTCCTGCAGCTCCGTTGATCCCATATATCGGGATCAGTATCCAATTGAGAGGTAAATTTATAGAAGTCGCTATTAGTGCAGCAATTGCGGTTTTTTGAAATAATCCAAGGGCACCGAGGGTCATCGACCAGAGATACACAAAGATATACGCAACCTGGGCGAATAGGAGGAGAACTAACACTGAACCTGCTGATTCATAAGGTGATCCATACAGAAAATAGAGAAGTTTATCTGAGAGAATGACTCCACCCAGACATATCGGCAGAGCCAGAAGAAGGGAATAGGAGATCGCCCGAGCAAGAGATGACGAAATCCAGGCTTTTCGCTCATCTTCTTTCCAGGCTGCAAATTTGGGATATAAGATGGTATTGAGAGCAAGCGCTGCAAAAAGGGAGAATGATGCCAATTGAAGGGCAATTCGATAAAGACCTACTTCGCTGGTTGTTGAAAAATACCCAAGCAGGATTGCATCAATATTCCCATACATAACCATCCCTCCAGTTGCAAGAAGAGACCAGAATGAAAATCGGAGCAGGTCTTTTGCGGTGTCACAGGTAAACCTGGTCGGCTTGAACCTGCATAAAGGAATAAGGTAGAAAGTTCCTGCAATCAGTCCTGCTACCACACTACCAGCAAGTCCGGCTATTCCGTATCCCGCAAGAATGGCGAAGAACTGAATAAAAATTCGGATAATGTTGTTTATCAGCGTGCTAATCTGGAGATATCCGACTTTGCCAGAACCATAAAGCCAGGTACCAACAATATCGGATAGTGAAGTGACAGCCACTGCACTGATCAGCCAGGGAAGCAGACCGGTAGCGGTGAGATCGATAAGAAACGGAGAGATCAGAATTAAAAAACCCAGGGAGACGAAAAGGAGAAACGTTCGTAAAGTAAGGTAAGCGGTAAAGTATTCATCTTTACGCCCTTCCCTGCTCATCAGGTTTACTGCTGCTCCTCCAAGACCACCACTGCTGATCAGACTAAATATTCCAAGATAGGAGAGAAAGAGAAAATACCCACCCGGAACATCAGGAGATCCGGCCAGGTGGGTAACCGCCATTGTTACAAGAAACCCAAGAACAGTAATGGTAATACTGGTTCCAAAATGGAGGAAACTCTGCCGCTGTACATCCCCGATCTGCATCAGTTTGTGGATAAGGGTAGATATGAGTGAGGGCATGAACGATTACAGATAGGTTCTCAGGAATCAAAGGCCCTCTGGTCCTGGAACCGGGGTGTCTGAAACCAGAGGATCTGGTATCAACCATACTCAAGGGAAAGGGAGCGAGAAGCCGAGTAACCATCCTTCCGGGGGACCATGATCCTGAACAATTGAGGTAAAAGATTACACGATTCTGTATACCATGTCTGGAAACTCTTGGTATGATAGAATACCAGATATTGAGTATAGAGTGATAAAATTGCAGAGAATAGAAATGCATTAATTGTTAAGCCGATGGAATACCCTCTGTCTCACTACGTTTATTCCAAAACCTTTTGCTATGCACGATAATACTAAAACTATCAAGAGAGAATAAATTATTCATCGATAAACATTGTCTAAATCCTGCAGTATTATTGGAGTAAATCTTCGAAAATACTTTAGATTACCCACTATAATCAAAGAGTTAATCCATTCTGCAAGATATTATCTGTATTATGTTCCCCTCAATAACCCGAAGTATCGGGCTCATAAAATCAAGCTGGACAGTGCTGAGTGAGGATAAGGAGATCCTCCTCTTCCCAATCATCTCTGCAATTGCCTGCATCATCGTAGTAGCCTCGTTTATTATCCCATCCATTCTCATCGGCATGGGTCTGAATCAGGCATCAGATAATTCGGTGATCATGTATGCAGGGCTTTTCATTTTTTACCTGATCACCTATACCATCGTGATCTTTTTTAATGTCGGTCTGGTTACCTGTGCAAATATCAGACTAAACGGTGGAGATCCTACGTTTTCTGATGGAATTTCAACTGCTACACGCCACTTCAGACAGATTCTAGCATGGGCACTAATATCCGCTACCGTCGGGGTAGTTTTATCCATTCTCCGTGACAGGAACAACGTAATCGGCCAGATCATATCCTCACTTCTGGGAACAGCCTGGGCATTACTGACCTATTTTGTAGTTCCGGTAATGATTCTAGAGGATAAAGGAGTGATAGAATCAATCACCCGATCTGCATCTCTTTTCAAACAAACCTGGGGAGAGACCGTTGTAGGTCAGGGAGGAATCTCGCTGATATGCGTGTTGCTGGCCCTGGCAGGACTGATACCCGTGATGCTGCTCATGGTAACCGGTGTAACCTCTCTTCAGGTTGCAGGTATCGTTCTCTATCTCCTCTTTATTGTTGTTCTTATAGTTCTCGGCTCTGCCCTGCAGGGAATATTTAACACTGCATTATACCTGTATGCAAAAACCGGAAAAGTAAGTCCGGCTTTTGAAGATGCACAGATTCAATCTGCATTTGTTCAAAAGACTAAATATTAATCATCGTCCCCCTTTTTCTGATGAGCACAACCGGAAGAAACCTTATCTCCATCAACGGGAAACCTGAACGGATAATATGATCAAAAGGATGAAATTGTTCCTTATTCTCTTTGTTATTGCCTTGTGCATACTGCCAATTTGTGCATCTGCAAGTCTTCCACTGGTTGGTTTTCCCATCAAACCATCTCCGGCAACTGGTCCGTATGATGATGAGAAATTTCTGGAACAAACAAACACCACCATCTATGGGCTCTCTAACCAAACAATTCCAACAGGACTAGCACTTCGCAATCTCCAGACACAGCAGCAGCAGTTATCTAAGATGAGTATCAGTCCGGAACTATATCCAGAAGCTGAACTCATCAACACATTCCTGTATTATACCGGCAAAGCTGGCGATGAGTATGACGATGCAAATATCATATCTGACAAGCCATACACCCCCATCACTTCAGATAGTGCAATATTCAGAGAGGCCGAGGAATATTACCAGGCAGCTCAGACCATCTGGGAGAAGATCAAAGGACGATATCCAGGAGTTACTCTCTATACAATGAAAAGTTCCAGCTCATCTGATTCGAACAGTGACAGCGACCTTTTTAATTATGAAACACAGACACAGCAGCGTGGACATTCCGGATTATGGTAATTCAGATAACATAATCTCATAATTTGTCCACTTTTTTCTCCTGACCCAGGTAACAGCGACGTATGATTCACAATTATTATTTTCTATCACTTGCGACCATGTACTATAATCATGAAGTCATTTGCTCTTTCAGTGCGGGTTGTCCTTTTTGATCAACACGGGCATATTCTCATCCTTAAGCGATCAAAACAATCCAAAACCAATCCAGGCAAGTGGGAACTGCCGGGTGGAAAGATAGATCAGGCCGAAACTTTTGATGCTGCATTAAAACGGGAAGTAGAGGAGGAGACGGGTTTTCAGGTAATTATCCATACAGCAGCAGGTACTGCGATGCAGGAAACTGAAGAGTGGCGGGTTGTTCACCTGGTGATGATAGGATCGATTGTCAGTGGTGGTCTTGCGATCAGTAGTGAACATGATGAATACCGCTGGGCCTCACCAATTGAGATTAGTGGACTGGAACGTGCAGACTGGTTCGATGAATACTACCGGATGTATTTACAAGGCATTCCTTCGGCACCAGTAAAAGAAGAACAGATAGAATAATTATATCTCCCATCTTTTGTTACCAGTTAAGATACCTCAAATAATGGTTTTCCCTACCGTGGCACAATAGATCACAAACTCTTCAATCCCATCAATATGAAGAAGATCTGCTGCCAGGTGATCATCAAAGGCAGCAATGGCACAGGCTCCACACCCTACCTGCCCTGCAGCAAGGTAGAGATTCTGGCAGACATGACCGGCATCCAGATGAACAAGCCGGTATGCACGTTCGCTATATCGCCATGACATTCGGTATATGATACAGGTCCAGAGAAAAACAACTGCGGCATTTTTCACAAATGCCTGGTCCAGACATACATCCAGGATTTTTTCTCCATAATCAACCGGGGTTTCTATCCGGATCAACTGATGAGAAAAAGCGAGGTACCGGTACAGTCCCGGCTCAATCCCCTCTACCCGATTGATACACAGATATGTCTCAAATGCATGTCTTCCTCCTGCAGAGGGGACATTCCGGAGCGTGTAATACGGGTCCTGGACATGAACAATACCGTGTGTAACCCAGAGAAGATATGCAAGTTCATCAAGACTCAGAGAATCTGAAAGATATTGCCTGATGCTACGCCGGGATTCAATCGCATCACGGAGATCCAGAGGCGGAATATCTATCTGCCCTTGTGTGGGCAGAGTAATACAAAGACCAGATGCATCAGTAGGTTTTTCGAGGGGGGGAGCCACAACCCCCTCCATCTGGTCAGAACGACTGAGAAATTCATACCGGGTCTGCTCCATAAAGATCTGGCCGGTGGGTTTCATACGAGGAGATGAACTTCTTCACCAATAAAGATTCGGGATTTATTATTCAGAGAAGAGACGAACAGCAAGATTTTTCATATTCTGAATCCATGCAGATCGCTCTTGAAGAGTGCTGGTTACCACAATCCGAAGCACTTCCCGGTGAACGGTGTGAACACCACAGAGACCAAATATACAATCACGCCATATCCGCTCCAGAGGATCCCCAAAGACAGTATTTTCCCGCTCTTCTTTGGTATTTGAGGTATTGATTATAAGAGCAGTTTTTGCTTTGAGCATTCCTTCAGGGACCCCTTCCCCGGAATCATCACCGATAAACTGGTATGCTAATCCAGGTCTGACTACCCGATCTACCCATCCGGTAAGAATTGCCGGCGGCATTCCCCACCAGTTTGGATGAATAATGATAATTCCTTCAGCCTCAGATAATTCATTACAATGTCTTGAGAGCACTGGATCCAGGTCAGCATTGCGGGGAATTTCGTGAGTAGGGAGAAGAGGGTCAAATTTTTCCAGATAAAGATCATGGAACCAGACGTGGCATCCCTGCTCCTCCAGTCTTTCTCTTATTGCCCCAGCAATCGCATGATTCAGACTCCGGGGATCAGGATGAGCAAGGATCAGAAGAATTCGCATCAACTAAGATGGAATACACCAATTTATTGCCTTTCTCATTTGTATTGAATATAAATTGTCGTGATTTATGAGAAGCCTTGGAATAAGATGATATCAGGTGAAAAATATCATCCGAATCTCTTCTGAATCATATCCTCACACCAATCGATGAGTCCCTGCTGGTCCTCACCTTCAGGATGGGCCTTTGCCACACGAACCACTGCTGCTCCATCAAGACGATTCATACCAAGAGCCATCATGAGAACCATCGCAAATGTCCCCGTCCTCCCGACCCCGGCATAACAATGGATGAGAATACGTTCACCTTTTTGAATACGCAAAGCGGTTTCAAGGGTTAAATCAAGAAATGCATCCCAATCCCGGGGAACTCCAAAGTCTGGGATCGGAAAATGATCAAATGCCCAGGGAATTTGATCCGTAGATACCATCTGATAGTATTCTTCTGATCTACTCCGAATTTCCATGATGGGAGTGAGACAGATAATTCGTCTGATACCATATTTTGCCATTCTACAGGAGAAATTCTTTAAAGGTTCAGACCTTCCGGGCATAGAACTTAGGTAGACCATACCGGACACAGAGGTTGGGAGGATGACTTTTCGAAACATGATAGAGAGGATCAGATACGTAGTTCAGATAGAATCTCATCCCGGAATACACATAATCATTCGCAAATGTGATGGATGAACCCAAATCGGGATGCAGCTCATAATAAATCAGAATTATCAGAGAGGAATTTCCAATAACAGGAAAGTTGGAAACAAACAGGAGATCAATCCAGAAAAAGGGAGGAGGGGGTTTTTCGTACTGATGAGTTCCTGGAGCTGGCTTTCATAGCAATACCTCTTTTGAAATTTGAGCAGAATTCTATGTACCCGGAGGAGTACGGGATTTGATCTCAACATCCTCGAGAAGGAAGGTTACTGCAAGAGCTATGGCTGCAATAACGACGCAGGCAATAAAGACCAGAGATATTGCATGAGTCAGAGTGGGTGGAGAGATACCAGATAGATCAATCGTTCCGCTTGTATGTAAGGCTCCATACATAACGACACCTAATAATGGGGTGATTATCGTGGCACCCATATTTCGGGAAAACTGAAGTGATGAAGTGATAACCCCAATTTCGTTATGAGAAAAAGCGTTCTGTGCCGCAATAGACAGGAGAGGATGCATAATTCCAGACCCATACCCTAGTAGAATGGATGCAATCACCAGAGTATACAGTGAAGTATCCGGTTGAATGAAGGCATACATGATAAGCGAGATGCCAATCATGACAAATCCGGTAATAGCCAATTTTTTATATCTTCTTTTTCGGACAATCATCTGTCCCGTGAGCATTGCCGCAAGTACCATAGATACTACCATCGGGGTGATTACCATCCCTGCCATACTGGCACTCTGCTTCAAAACTTCCTGCACGAATAGGGGAATATAGATTATTGCTGCTACAAGAAGAGCATTTGAAAGGAATGCCTCAAGCATGGCAATGGAAAACACCCGGTCTTTGAACAGACGAAGGGCAAGTATCGGTTCACTCGCTTTCATCTGGATTCTGATAAAAAGAGCGAAGAGAAGAACGGAACCGGTGAGAAATCCAATTGTTGGAAGAGAAATCCATGGAAAGGCGGATCCTGCAAGCGATAAACCCAAAAACATTGGGATCATTGCCATGGTAAAAGTGATAATACCAGGATAATCAATCTTCCGGGATTGTGCGATAGGAGTGATGTTTGGAAACCATCTTTGGACCATTATCAAAGAAAGCAGGCCGAGAGGAATATTGATGAAAAAAACCCATGCCCAACCTACACTTTCGGTGATAATACCACCAAGAGCCGGACCGATAATACTGGCTATACCAAATACGGAGGCAAGGATTCCCAAATATTTTCCCCTAAGCCATATCGGAAACAATTCAGCTACCATGATGAAGGAGACAGTCATGATAACACCGCCACCGATCCCCTGAATTGCCCTGAATAGAATCAGGGTAATCATATCCGAAGAAAACCCGGCAAGCACTGATCCGACAAGAAATATCAGGATTCCCAGGTTGAAGATCCGTTTTCTTCCGTATAAATCTGAAAGTTTTCCAAAAACGATGATGGATATTGTTGATGTGAGCATGTAAATGGTAAATGGCCATACGTAAAGCCCCATCCCATGTAACTGACCAGCTATTGTGGGCATAACGGTACTCACGATGGTTCCATCCAGAGCTCCGAGAAGGAGGCCAAGCATGACTCCCCCCAAAACAACAGGAATATTTTCCGGGGGGTTTTGAGGAGGCATTGATTCGGTCATCACGGCCCCCTGATCCGGGTACAAAAAATGTAATACATGTTCTCTTATACAGGTCAATTCCAATAATTAATAAAAATTACTGATGAGTAAGTATTGTAACTATAAATTAATACTAATAACAACTATTATTTTTTACATGCCGAAGGTCATTCCTGAATATCGAGATGAAGCCAGAAAAAAAATTATTGCTTCGGGTTACGAGGTCATGTCTGTTAAAGGATACTGCAATACTACCCTTGACGATATTGCCAATCATGTCGGTGTCAGTAAAACGACATTATATCTGTACTTTTCTAACAAGGAAGACCTGATTATCGAGATTATTCGAAGTGTGCATACCGAGATCCATGAGACAGCTGAAAAGGTATTTTCAACAAAACCTATGCTCGAAGCATATGAACATCTCCTGGAACTCTTCATTGGTAGGGATCTCGAAAGAATCGGTTTTACTTATGATGTTCTTGCACTTTCTTCAAGAAATCCGGCAATTCGAAAAATCCACCAGGAACACACCCAGCACATCATAGAACATGCAACCAGAGGGATTATCTGTCTTCAACAAAGGGGATTTGCCAGAAGAGATGTTGACCCGAGAACCATTGCCATGTTACTCATATCCCTTATCAGTGGTCTTACCAGTTTAATCCTGAAAGGGGTAGACAAAGAAGAAGTGAAGGGACAATTCCATGAAATGGGAAGAATAATCCTGGGCAATACCAGTGAAGATCCATGAACCTGATAGAAACCGGGAAAAAATGGGAGCCAGGTATGAACAGATAACGTGGATATCCTTATTCCTGATTGATATGGACGATCTTCGCAGGAGGAAATCCATTGAAGTAGGTTGATGATGCTATCGAATATGCCCCAATATTAATCGAATACACCAGGTCATTAATCTCCAGATCCGGAAGATCAGCACTCAGGGTGATGGTGTCAAACGCATCACATGTTGGCCCGAATACTCCGGAAATTCGGGTTTCTCCTTCTTTAAATGACAGTACCGGATACGTAGTATGATCAAAAACCTGTCCGGAATACGTGTGATACATCCCATCATTGATGTAGTAACAGGGTTTACCATCACGGAACGCTTTTCCGACTACCTTTGATACCAGAGTACATGCATTCGCAACCATAAACCGACCGGGCTCAGCAAGAATCTGCATGTCTGGGGGGAAAAGACGTTCAATCTCATCATTCAGGAGTTCTGCAAGGGCCGTCAGGGATTTAACTTCAGGATTATATTTTACGGGGAACCCGCCTCCGATATCAAGTATCCGAATCTTTTTCCCGGATCGAAGTTCTGCTTCTTTAATAATATCTGCAGATATGGCAAGTGCCTGAATATAATTGTCAAAGTTTGTACATTGACTGCCAACATGGAAACTCAGACCCTCCACAACAAGACCCATATCAAAGGCCTCAATGATAAGGTCAACAGCTTCTCCTGGATCGGCTCCGAATTTGGAAGAGAGTTCAACAAGAGATCCGGTATTCGGTACCCGGATTCTTAGAACGAGACCAGCATTCGGTGCATATTTTGCGATCTTCTTCAGTTCTTCCTGATTATCAAAGGTAACCAGAGGATTATATTTATCAAGAGCCTGGATTGTCTCTATTGGTTTGATCGTATTTGCGTAGATTATCTTATCCCAAATCCATTCCTGCCGCTCTTTTTCCGGAAGATCCTTGATATTTTCATATACTATCATGAATTCAGGCATAGAAGCAACATCAAAACTGCTTCCCATTTTATACAGAGTTTTGATGATTTCAGGATTGGTATTTGCCTTAGCAGCATAGTATACCTGAACCTTTGGCAGATTTTCGGTAAATTCCTGATAATTTTCCCGAATCTTGGCATGATCAATAATAAAAATCGGAGTTCCATGCTCATCTGCCAGTTTTTGAAGAAGTTCTTTTCGTTCTGGAGTTATATCAAGCGCTGTATCCTCACATCGATGACGGGATTGATCCGGGGTTCCGTTTTTGAGACCTATTGTCATAAAGGATCAGTTCATTCAACAAATAAGAAATTTTTCACTAGAGAACATGATAGTTGAGCTAGAGATCCCATTGAGAGGACTCCCTTACGGAAACAATTAAGCCCCCTGATTTTGTACTCAGTTTATCAGGGGTTAATTCAGCCAAAACGAAAACCTTCCATTTTAATCACTCCTCTTCTCATAATCAGATGTATCAAACGGATACGCATACCACTCTTGCTTCAAGATGGACATTAACCAAAGTTCAAGGGGAGAATGAAGACAGGCCCCCAAACATACCACCAAGAATCACTCATAACCTTTCCTGACCTGAACACAGACTTATCACATTCCAAAACCATACCATTGTACAATACCCTGCCTGCAATAATTGGAATTCCTATGAATATTGATGGAGAAATCGCATCCAGACAGATTAATGTTTCAATCTATTTCACTGAACTACTCGCAAAACCCATAGTTTCGAATGGAAAAAAGATTGGGAAACTCCGTGATCTTATCATCATTGAAACATTGAGATGTCCGGAAGTAACATACTTTTTCGTCACTCGATCCTTTGGAAACTCACCTCTCCTGATTCCATGGGACAGAGTTCTGTCCATTCATGGAGATACAATTGAAGTTGCAGCCGGCTCGCTTCAGGCATACGAAAAATCTCCCGGACCGGATGATATCAGACTTTCGGAGTACATCCTTCAAAAGAAGGTTATTGATCTTGAGGATCATGAGATCAAAGTAGTCAATGATCTTCACCTCATCATTAACATGTTTAATAAACTCCTTATTTTTGAGGTGGATTTTAGCAGAGTAAGCCTACTACGACGATTCAGGTTCTTCTGGCTGGCCAAAATGTTTGAAGACAGGACAGGGGAAGGAAAAACTGGAACCATCCCCTGGATATATGTTCAACTCCTTCCTCCGGCACCAGGAAAGGAGAAACGGGTATTTAACATCAAAACACTGAAAGATAAACTCTCCCGGATGCACCCGGTTGATCTGGCCGAAATCATCGAGGATATGGATCAGGAACAGCGGGCTGTCGTTTTCTCAGAACTTGATACCACCACTGCATCTGAGACTCTGGAAGAGATTGCTCCTCCCATCCAAAGGGAAATCGTATCGGTGCTCACCCGTGATAAGGTAGTTGCTGTCCTTAATGAAATGACACCGGGTCAGGCAGCGGATATCCTCTCGACACTTCCATTTTCTGAAGCCAGAGAGATCCTTGAAGTTATTTCTCCAGAAAATGCCCGGAAAATCAGATCTATCCTCGAAAAATCAGAAGAGACTATCCTGAATTATACAACAACAAAATGCATCATGTTACCCCCTGATGCAGTAGTTGGTGAAGTTCGGGATCAATATCCGCGTCTTGCAAAAGACAAGGATGTTATTATGTATCTCTATATCGTGGATGATTCAGACACGTTACGAGGGATTGTAGATATTAAGGAATTACTACAGGCTGAGGATGAAGAGAACCTGATAGATATTATGACCTATGAGATGATTACTCTCAGCACAGAAAGTACTCTCAAAGAAGCAGCAGAAGAATTTTCCCGGTATGATTTCAGGGCTTTACCCGTGATAGATTCGGATCACCGGCTGATTGGCGTTGTTCCTTACCGGGACATTATGAAAATGCGAAAACATTCATATGACTGACCTGAAGTATCGAATTTTTCTTTCAAAATTCTTTTCAGAACATCAGTGGGGATTATCCCCCTGACGATGCCATAATTTTTCTACACCCCGGAGCAATGATGGTACTTCTTCCACTACTCTTTTTCTCAACGATGATCCGGGCAGATATCCGCTCCCTTATAGCCGGAACATGTGATATAATCCCAATGAGTTTTCCATGTTGATGCAGTCCGGACAGAGCATTCAGCGCAGTATCAAGGGCATCATCGTCCAGTGTTCCAAACCCTTCATCCAGAAAGAGTGAGTCAACCCTGACATTCCTGCTTGCCATGCCAGAGAGACCGAGAGCAAGAGCGAGGCTGACAAGAAAACTCTCTCCACCGGAAAGATTCCGGGTACTACGAACTTCTCCTGCCTGCCAGTTGTCATACACTGCGAAATCTAAGGGAATATGAGGATCAGGTAAAAGGACATATCTGTCCGTCATCATGTTGAGATGCTGATTCGCCTGGGAGATCAGAAGCTGAAACGTTAAACCCTGGGCAAAAACCCGGAATTTTTTCCCATCCGCAGATCCGATTAGCATGTGTAGACGTTCCCATCGCTCCACTTCTCCTCTTTGAATCTCAATCTCTCCCATCTTATCTGCCATCAGCTTCAATAGGTTGGAGTTCTCAGATAACCGGCTCTCAATTCCTCCGATTTCCTGATGAATAGATTCAGATTCCCGGGAGATCGCCTCAACCATAATGCGAAGACTTTCTATGGTATCACCAGGATTTACTTTGCCAAGTTCCGCTTGCAACGCCTGTTTCTTATTCAAAAGAAGAGCCTGGAGAGCAGTTTCTTCACGAACAATCTCCCCCACCATAGTTTCAAGTTTATTTCTTACAGAGAGAGGAAGCATAGCCTGCTGAAAGGTAGAAATATCAGAAAATCCTGCCTCGGAAATATCAGATATAAAGGATGTCACATTTTGAGCGATTGCCAATTTCAGTTCAGAAAGTGACGACTGGATACTTTGCATCTGGCCTGCAAGGATGTGAATCCCCTTTTGGTTCTCTGCTTTCAGGGAACGTATGGAATTCACATTTGTTTCGGAAATTTTTACGGCATCCCGAATCCGCTTTTCCTCTTCGTCAGGAGAGAGAGTTCCAAACAGAGTAATTCGTTCCTGTTCAAGACTTTTCAGATGCGTTGAAATGCGAGACAATTCAGTAGAAAGCATCGAAATGTCATGATTTCTCTCATCAATATACCGTCCAGCGGCAATGATACTTGCAGATAGTGTTACAATTCGGGACGCTAAATCCCCAAACTCCTGCTCATTTTTCTGATATTGATCCCTCCGGGTTTGAAGAATCGTATCAATTTCAGACAAGGTCTTTGAATGAAGAGACGGTATCTGCAAAGGTGCTAAATCCTCTTGAAGATCTTGAATCTCACGGGTTATTAATCCGGATAGGTCTTCGCACTCCCGTCTGATCCGGTGTATCTCTTCCCGGCTTGTTGAGCATGCAAATCCAGCTTCCAGTTCTTCCTTTTTACGAAGAGTAAAATGGTCTTTCAGCTCAGCGAGATTAAGACCTGAAGAGTGAATACTTTCAGATATTGCATCGAATTGAGAAATATCAGAGGAAAGATTCTCTAGTTGTTGTTGGACTTCTGCGAAAATAATCTGTACTGCATGTAACCGATGTTCTGATGAGACAATGTCCGAATACGTAACCCCTTCAAGCCATAACTTTTCCGCATCTGCCACCTTTTTATGAAGTAATTCGGTATCTTTCTGGTTTCGCTCAATATCCTGATTCAACGTTGCAATGGTAATATCAAGACGGGAAATTTCTTCAGTAATCTGTTTAAGTTCCTGCTTTGCGTCTTTCAGTTGAATTTCTGATGCATATGGAACAGGGATATCACCCGTGACATATGGATGGGTGAGAGATCCACACAGTGGGCAGGGTTCACCAGATAACAGATGCATCCGCTCTTCTTCGAGATTCCGTACTTTACAAGCCAGGAGATATGCCGAATCCAGTGTTTTTACAAGGTTATCCTGGCGACTCTGATGGATGAGCAGATTAGATCGGAGTTGATGCTGTTTTGTGAGAGTATCCAGAAGCAGAAGATACTGTCTCTCATACTCAGTGAGAGAACAGGTATCTCGCTCCAGTTCTTCTGCGACATGGTGTAGCTTTCTCAAACTTTCAGTTTTTTCCAAAAGAACCTTCTCCCGGATTCGGAGATCCTGAATTGTTTTTCCGGCGAGAAGCTGAGAAAGATTCTCCTGCAGAGCGGCTAATACTCCCCTGGTCTTGCGAATCTCTTCTTCATGGACAGCACAAATCTCCTTTTTCTGGTTATGAGCCTGCTCTAATGAAACCAGAGACTTTTCAGCATTTGTAAGATCAATCTCCATTTGTAGAAGATTTTTCTGGTGCTCGGCAATAACTGAACATTTTTGTTGAATACCAGAATACTCTTCAATTAAAAACCCATCATTGCCATGATCCTGAATGTATCTCTCAGCCAAATCACGTTTATCCTGATAGGTCAGTCGTTGATTTTCAAGAGTGGTCAGATCTGATAGACCATCATTTCTCCGTTTCTCCTGATCAGCAATTTTAGTATTCAATTCCTGGAGAGATTTTTGAAGAAAAATAATCTCCCCATCTAATTGACGTACCCTGGAGATGACTGGCTGCGTTTCCTCCATCTCCTGAAGAGATTTCTGATTAAGTAAACCCACTTGCTTAAGTTCCTCTTCGGTTTTTTCCAGGTTTATTTGCTCAGCGGATAACAAATCCTGAAATCTGATGAGTTCTTCTTCTTGATCCTGTTCTTTTTTCTGCAGACCGGAGAGGACTACCCATGATGACTCAAACGGTAACGCTCTTCTTGCAATATCAAGTCGCTCAATATCTGGTGTTGCATAAATCCTTCTCTCAGTTAACACCAGTTCTTCAGATACCAGTTTTTCAATATCCAGTTGAAGGCGTTCAATACGGGTATGCAGGTCTACCTGGATTTGCAGGAGTTTTAATTTTTCCGAAAGTTTTGCAGAGTGATCCTCTTTCTTACCCTTTTCTTGCTTAAGGAGAAATTCCTCTTCAGGATTTAAGATTCTGATTGCCCCGGCATTGTCCTTAAGTGTTTGAAGACGAGCCCGTTCTTTACTTGTACGCTCATGTACCCGGATCGAGATATCGCTATATACCCCGGTGCCAGTTATCTGTTCAAGAATAGGGGCCCGGTCATCGGGTTTTGCGTCGAGAAACGCAGCAAATCCACCCTGTGCCAGGAGCATGGAACGAGTGAACTGTTCAAAATTCATTCCGGTAACATGACGGACTTTTGCAGCCACATCCCGAATCCTGCTTTCCAATACTTTCCCGGTCTTTGCATCAATAATCTCATGATCCGGCTGTTGAAGTTTTCCATCTGCCTTTTTTCCAGCTCTTTTCTGTCTCCAGTTGCACCGGAATATCCCTTCAGATGAAGAAAAAGTCACCTCTGCAAAGCAGTCACCGGTCTGCCGGGTCATGATCTCATTTGCGGTTGCTGATATCTTATCAAGACGAGGAGTCCGGCCATACAAAGCGAGACATATTGCGTCAAGTATTGTAGTCTTTCCGGATCCGGTGGGACCGGTAATCGCAAAAATTCCTGATGATGTAAAGGATTCATCCTGAAGATTGATCTCCCATTCTCCTGCAAGAGAGTTTAAATTTTTAAACCGGATGATCAGAATTTTCATCGTACCCGCCACATATAGGCATTCAGACAATTATCCGGCATTCCAATCTTCCTCCTGAATCTCTGCAAGAATTTCCCGATACTTCGCCATCAGATCCTGACGATTCTCTTCTGGTTCCAAAGCAACATCCAGACATCTTCTAAATATATCCAGAGGATTGAAATCTTCCAGCGGTTCTGTCCCATCTGGTTGCTGAATGGAATATGATGATCCACCTGAACTTCGCACCTTCAACACTTCAACCCGGGATCCCTCAACCATCTGATAAAATTCATCTCTGGTAGATGCTCCGGCATGTGAATCCTCCAGAAAGATTTCTACCCATACATCTTTCCCATTGAATCGAAGATTGCCTAGTTCCGTCCTGATACGATCCACATCACCCCGGAGCTGAAGCAGAGAACGAAAGACAGGAACAACAACCGGTCTCACCTTTATCTCTTCACCCGCATTGATATCCACAATAATCACTTCTTTATCACGGGCAAATTCACCAAATCCCATGGCGAGTGGAGCACCCGAATACCGGCGGGTCAGATTTCCCTGAATCATCTGAGGCTGGTGCAGATGTCCGAGAGCAAGATAATCAATGCATTCAGGGAAAGAATCAATGCCAACTTGTATCAGGGTTCCAATGGAGAGATCACGGACTCCATCATCTGGAAGGGTAGATCCGCCGGTAGCGAAGAAATGCCCGGTTGCAACTATCGGAATCGATGTTCCATGGTGACACCTCCATCTCTTTGCAATAGTACAGACATCCTGATAATGAGTACACACCCCTGATATGAGAGCACGTTTTTTTTCTTCAATACTCTCTCCAGCTTCAGATAGTCTGATATCGCGGTCACGAAGAAATGGAACTGCACATACAATGACGACCGGTTCACCAGTAACTGAGTTTAGAAAAATTACCTCGTCTTCCAGATTATCAGGAACTGCACCTATGACATGAATATCAAGAGCGAGAAGAAGTTCCCGAGGTGCTGCAAGGAGCGAAGGAGAGTCGTGGTTTCCTGCAGTAATCACGATGTGTCGGCATCCGGCTTTGCCTGCCCGTCCAAGAAACCGGTAGTATTGTTCAAGAGCCTGATTCGACGGGTTGGTTGAGTCAAAAACGTCTCCGGCAACGATGAGTGCTTCAACCTTCTCATAAACAATTGTCTGAATGAGCCAATCCAAAAACTTCTCGCCGTCTTCATATCGTTTACGACCGGCAAGAGAGCACCCGAGATGCCAGTCAGAGGTGTGAAGGATTCTCATAATACCTGTATTAACCTGAGAAAATGTATGATGGAAATTACCGATCCATATTTCGACGGTGACTAAAAATTATCGATGGACCCCTTTACATTGACCCTTAATTGCAGCCGGATTTCCTGGGTGAAGCCGGGTATCTTTCCCTTTAATGAGATCGATTTTTCGCAGATTGAGGAAAGAAAACAGATCTTTGTACCGCCCGGGAAGAATCAAGGCTGCCGTCATCCGGGGTTGAGGCAGGATTTGTGCGGAGATATTCGCTTTCCTCAGGTACTTCACGATTTCCTTGGTGACTTCTTCTAAGTCTACAGAAATTCTCCCCTCAAGTACCATTTATCATTCATCTGTCGTGCACCCCCATAACTTCTCCGAAAAAAAGGGGATCAATCAGGCAAATGGTCTGCCATGCATCATCTGTAAAAGTTCAACAACCTGGGATTCAACATGGGGCCCGGTAAGATATGCCGTATTTGTAAGAATAATTACCCCCACCTTTTCATCGGGAATCATTCCGATATCAGATTGATATCCATTGGTTTCTCCAGCCTTAAGGTAGACCCGGGTATTATCCGATGTTTCCAAAATATCCCAGAATAGTCCTTCACGAATCTGTGGAGGACCATCGGATCTCACATTTCTGGGCTGATGACTGAGATGAAGAGCGGAGCTGAAAGGGGTATCCACAATGCCTGCCTGTGCAGCCAGGTAGGTGGACATATCTTCACCATTGGAAAATATTCCACCAGTTGCAGCCCAGAAATCATTAAATCTGATAAGTGCAGCCTCATCAAGCGGAGAAGAATATCCCCGATATCCGGTTGCTGTGTGTACCAGGTCTTCTCCTGATAACCGGGTTGTTGTCAGATTCATCCCAAGAGGGATCAATATCCTGCTTTTAACGAGATCTGCATAGGATGTACCAGCAGACCTTGCAGCGATATCCCCGGCAATTGATGTTCCAAGGTTGGAGTACTCCCAGGTTGTTCCTGGCTCTTTGGTCAGCGTATAATTACTTACATACGCATACGCTTCTTCAGGTGACATCGTTTCATAATACCGGAACGATTGTTCAACCTGATCTGCAGGACTCATCCCGGAATTTACTTCAGTAAACTTATCCGGAACTCCGGGAAGACCGGATGTGTGAGTTGCGATATCTTCCAGGGTAATCTCCCTATTCCCATAGGAGGGGATTCGCACCCCGGGTGGAACATACTGAGAAATCGGAGCTTTTAGATCCAGAGTTCCCCGGATCTGTGCATCAGCAAGCAGAAGACCGGTAAAGGTTTTTGAGATGGAACCAGTACCAAATAATGTTTTTTGATCAGGCCGTATAGTGGATTTCCGATCCGCAATCCCATAAGGATAGATTGCTGATCCATTCTGATCCACGAGTATAACAACTGCCCCAACATAGGTTCCATTTGTAAAGAGTGGATCCATTACGGAGTCAACCTGATTCTTCGTAAGTGATGTAAAATTTCCAGGAGACAATGATTTCCAGTCATCTGGAGAGATTGCAGATACGGGTAGTATTACCCCGATGATAAGGATGAGTAATGCAATTGCAGATATCCGACCCATATAGGTATATTGAGGCCAAAGACGATTAGGTTTATCTTTTGCCTGATAAATACTTCAGATCTAATGGAATTGAACCAGCATAATAGAATGGAAGAAGGACAGGAGGAAAAAGAATCAGGAGATCATTCTAATAGGGAGAGCAAAAATACTATTAGAGAGCTGTGAAAATCTTTCCCTCATTTTCGGAGACAGGCAAATTATATTCACTTTTTCACCGGGGGATCTCGAATATTTACTCCATTCAATATCTTTTGTGGATAACTCATCATTACAAAACCAAAGGTATCGCCTTTCTTTCAGGAAATGGAGGGGGATAAATGACAAAGAGTGTTGCAACGAAAATCCTCCTCTGTTTTTTAGCCGGAGTGGTAATAGTCGGGACTTTGTATACAATTCATTCAGCGGTCAATGAAGATTACAATATCAGAAAAGAGATGCTTGACGATACAAAAATTATCTCTGCAGGCATCATTCCGGAAAATATCATCAGATTTTCCGGATCTGAAAAAGATCTTCAGATTAAAGAATATCAACAGACGAAAGCATACCTGATACGTTCGAAAAGTCAGCAGGAGAAAACCCGCTTTATTTATATTCTGAGACAAGATCCGGATGGACACGTTTGGATTCTGGTTGATTCAGAACCGGTTTACTCTCCGGATTATTCTCCACCAGGGCAGGAATATATCAATATCACTGATGACCTGAGGTCTGCTTTTTCTCGTGATGAAGGGGTGATAATCGGGCCTGAGTCAGATTCATGGGGCACTTTTGTTAGTGGTTTATACCCGTTGAAAGATTCCAATGGCCAAATGATTGCATTACTGGGTATCGACGTAAATGCCAGTGACTGGTCAACAATGATCTTTTATCGCGCAGTCGGTCCCGGAGCTATCACCATTCTTATTGCACTGATACTTACGTACATACTCTCCCTCTTCAGAAAAATTGAAACCGATTATCAACAGCTGCAAATATCCCAGATTGCTTTAGAAAAGAGTGAACAACAACTGGAAAATGCTCAAAGAATAGCAAAACTTTCAGGTTGGGAATATGACTATCAGACAAATCATATCGCCTGGTCTCCTGGCATTTACCCATTATTAGAACTACCATCTCATGAAAAACCATCAAAAGAACTCTTTTTATCAATGGTTCACCCGGAAGACCTGGTTATGGTTCAATCCGCATATCAAAAAGCATCTACCTCATTTGATCCCTATGGAATTACCTACCGACTCAAACTCCCAAATGGTGTACTTCGATGGGTACATGAAATAGGGCACATTGAGTGCGATATCTCAACCCATAAAACCAGAATCGCGGGTGTCATTCAGGACATCACCCGACTTAAAGAGACAGAACAGGCATTAATAGAAAGTGAAGAGCGTTACCGACTGCTTCTTGCAAATTCAAATGATATCATAATGGTCCTTTCGGTATCCGGATTTTTTTCTTTTGCCAGTGAGTCAGCAAAGCAGATTCTCGGAAGAGATGCATCTGAATTTATTGGTGCGGAGATGCCATACAAGCATATTCATCTTGATGATCAGGATGAGATCAGAAAAAAAATTGCAAGACTGTTTACTATCCCGGGGTCCACAGAACAAACAAATTTCCGTTATCGCCATGGAGACGGACATCTCATTCAGTTGGAAGCAATTGCTACCAGTAAGATAGATGATGCCAGGATCAACGGTATTATCATCAACCTTCGTGATATTTCAAAAATCAGGGAGATGGAGCATACCATTGATGAATACTTGGAGGAACTGGAGAGACAGAATCAGAACCTCACAAATATTCAAAGAAAACTCATCGAACTCAATGAAGGACTCGAAGCAAAAGTAACAGAGCGGACGAGTGAGATCATGATGTTAAACCAGCGAATGCTGGAGCGAAACATTGAGATAGAACATCTATCAGAACAAAAAGATCTCTTTCTGTATCAACTTGCTCATGATCTTCGAACCCCTCTCACCCCCATAATCGGGATGGGAGGGTTTTTAATGGACGGGATTACTGATCCGGACGCTCAGGAGTTGATCAGGTTATTCCTGGCAAGCATTGAGTACCTTAGAAAAATGACGGAGGATATTCTCACCAATGCTCAGCTCAATCAGACAAGTAGTCTTAATTCTTACGAACGGTATGACTTGCATGATCTCATCAGCGATGCCTTTGAGATGAATCTATTTCTAGCTGAAGAAAGAGAACTTACCCTCACAAATGATATTCCCCAGGGTATTGCAGTCTCACTCTCGAAACCGTATGCAAACCTTGTTTTTCGCAATCTTATCAACAACGCAGTGAAATTTAACTCACCAAAAGGGTTTATTAAGGCTTCTGCAGATATCAGAAAGGACTCAGTTCTGATATCGATAGCAGATAGTGGAATAGGGATTACACCGGAAGTGCAACAACGGATATGGGATGAACTCTATACTGGTGATACCGCCAGACGTGATCCCTCATCCAAAGGAATGGGCCTGTCTATTACCAAGAGGATCATTACTCTGCATGGAGGATCTATCCACGTTCAAAGTAAAGGATACCTTCAGGGTTCAACATTCATCGTCAGACTCCCATTATACCAAGAGGAAACCGGGGAGTGACAATAACTGCTCCCACAGGAACCTACTTTTTTATTGAATGGATTAGCATAGACACGCTGTAATCGATCAATTCTTCACGGGCGATCGAGACGTCCTGCAGATTCATTGCCATGGCAGAGGGTAATGAAAGGATATTTGATAGAGAACTGAGAAGGGTGAAGGAGGCTTTAACCGGATCAATCGTTTTTCGAAGTGACCCATCGTGAATCCCTTCAGTAACAGCATCAATCATCATTCGGATATTGAGTGAATGGATCCGGATGAGTTCATCTGGAGATGAAGAGGAACGGGCTTCTCCTGCTGAACAGTAAGCAGTATGATATCCCGGGTATGCATGAGAAAAATCGATATACGCAAGAAGCATTAGTTTGGTTTTTTCAAGTCCAGTCGAACCAATACTGGAACAATCAGCAAACATTCGATGTAACAGCTCTCCCCCCCGGATGGCAATATGGGTATATATCTCCTCCTTATTGCGGAAATAGAGATACAGAGTACTCCTGGCAAGTTCGAGATCTCCTGCGATATCATCCATTGAAACATTTCCATACCCTCGTGAAAAAAAAAGCCGTTCTGCCCCATCCACAATATCTTTCGATCGCTTTTTTTTTTCTTTTTCTTTTCTTTCCGCAACTGACATGTATATCCCCAGTCCGATAATGACACCCTGTCATTTTATGATACCATGTCAGGAAAAATAAACATTTTCTTTTGTACGATAATTCTCTCTCAAATAGGTAATTAAGAATTTGACCTCTATTTATGGAAATACAAGATAATTGAAGGAACAATAAAACCTGATTCTGAGAGAGGAAAGTTGATCAGGACCCCCGAATTATATTGAACACGATCAATAAAACCGGATGATGCATTTTTTTACGATCATCAATGCGTGAAAATCAAAGAGTAAGAATGCAATTATTTCCGGGGAAATGATATTTCAATACCCCATCAACCATGATTCGAAGATGAAGACGAAGTAATTATAGACTAAAAAAAAGGATTAGTATCTGCGGTTGTATCCGCCGGAGCCACTGCGGTTTCCACCGAAGTCGCTGCGTGGCTGCATTGGCCGTGCTTCGTCAATCCGGAGGGTTCTTCCTTCGAACTGAGTTTCGTTAAGACTGTCCATAGCTGCCTGAGCCTGCTCAGAGGTTGCCATCTCAACAAATGCAAATCCTTTCTGCTCGATAACTTTCACGCTCTCGATTTCACCGTAGGTGCCAAAGAGATCACGCAGGTTTGCTTCATTTACAGAGTAGGTCAGGTTGCCTACGTACAGACGTTTTCCTTCCATGATAAATACCTTATATGTTTCCGCGAGGGGACAAATGCAAGAATGCAAAGTTGATTTTACTGAAAATAGCGAAATGATTGCTCAAATTTAAGGAGTGACTCTTAAAACTATCTCAATAGATCCCTTACGTGTATCCATATATACGCTGAGTGTAGATATAAGGTAGTAGGGTATATTTGCTATAAAACTCAGTTTTTTCTGGATTTTTGAACCTTCTCGCATACATTATCGGGCTGAGGAATAATAAGGGAGTTACCTTCAGGTTTTCTGATAGGAAAATATCGAATCAGAGAGGGGAGAGTCTCCCGGATACGGTAGAGGTAACTCCTGACTTCACAGTTATGTTCTGGTTCCAGATCTGATACCCGGTTTTTTGTAATTCAACAGAATGAATACCTGCCGGGATACCGGTGATAGTTTGTGCTGTTTTATATCCGGAACTGATACCATCAATGATAATTTCTGCACCTGATGGATTGGAATAGACAAACACTGACCCATTCGTTCCACCTGGAACCATAGCAGCTGATACCGGAGTGTTCAGAAGAGCATTCAATGTTATCGTCCTGGTCCAATCCAGGTATCCATCTTTTTTCAGAAGAATCGTATGTTTCCCTGCGGCGAGACCACTAATAGTCTTCGGGGTCTGGTAACCGGTATTGATTGAATCGATATTTACCTGGGCACCTGCCGGAGTAGATGAGATGGTCAGACTTCCCCCAGTCTGCGCTAATTCAACATATATCGGGGTGTTTTGTCCTTCAAGTACCGTAAATGAAGAGAAATAGTCAGAATATCCAGCTTTACTCAGACTGAATTGATGAGAACCCGGAGAGAGACCACTTATGGTTGCCTTGGTAAATCTACCAGTATCTGAACCATCAATGGTAATTTTTGCTCCTCCCGGTTTTGATGAAATCGTTACAATACCTGTCCGGCTGAGGATAGCAGAAAGAGTTGTTGTCTGATTTGCTATGATAACAAAATCTCGGATATAGGAGGCATACCCAGTCTTTTCGAGCTTCAACTGATGTTGACCAACTGATAGCCCGGGAATTACCACAGGGGTTTGCTTACCGGTGGGCATTCCATCAATAAAAATCGCTGCTTTTGCAGGTGAAGAGGAAATTGACAATGTACCATTTCCGGGTGAAGGAGTGGGAGTAGGTGTAGGTGTAGGTGTTGGGGTAGGAGTTATCGTTGGTGTTGGGGTGGGAGTGACAGTGGGTGTGGGTGTGGGTGTTTTCGTTGGAGTAGGGGTAGGAGTAGGGGTCACAAATGCAGTCGTAAAAACATCGAAATCGTGAGAGTAATAGTAATTCCCCCCACTCAGCATCATACCACTATAATCCATATTCATCTTCAGTCGCATGAGCCCGGTTGGACGCAGCGAGGTTACCCCCCAACTGTTTAAGACCAGCCAGTAGGGAGTACTTCCGGTATCATCATATCCAACGATGAGAACTTCATGCCCTCCATCAATATTTCCCCCATTATATGGATCCGGATCCCAAATTACAGATTCAGGCTGAGTTCCCCAGAAAGTACTAAACGCGTTCCACCCGGCCTGAGGCAGGTAAAATCCCCACATTACCGGTTTATTTGCATTTATTTGTGATTTTATGGCATTTATGGCTGCAGACTGACCGGAACGTGTCGAGAGCAAAGTATTGGTGATTGATTTAATCGGATAATTCGGAGTAGTAACTATCGATGATGCCTTCATCCCGGAAGGATTATTTGATTTCCAATAATAGTCTGCGTAACTTGCATTAACATTCGACCACGGTATTGCCTTCTTTAAACTGGTTGAATAAAAATCAGCAATCTGATAGGGAAATCCCCCTTCACATGCATTCCCATCTGCTGCTCCGCCATTCCAGTTAGAATTAAAGTACTGGATAGAAAGACGGTCACGAATATTATTGTTCAGCGAATGAGCAATTTCCAGAGCTCCAGTGCCGGCCCATACCCAGCAGTTACCACAATATCCCTGATCCCGTTGAACACCCAGATAGGGAACATTCCCAATTAATGAGCGAGACGCCTGAGGTAACGAAGCACCCTCATACACTAAGGCAGGCATTTGAGCCTGATATGCCACCTTTGCTTCCAGTTGATCAGGAGTGAGATGCATTATTCCATGGGAAACCATATTTTCCGTTGATTGATTCACCTCCTTTTTAGGGGCATCTGTACGAGTGACGGAGGATTGGAGAGAAGATATCTGCGTCAGAGCAGGATTAGTTACCTGAGCAGAGGAAGGGGGTGAAACAATACTGCCAGAAGAACCCATAATCGCAGACGGTATATGAGGAGGAGATATCTGAGGAATGACCGGTTGAGAGATCTGAGGATCCATTGCATTTACCGGAGAAGCCAGGTTTACCAGAATGAGAATTCCCAGTAGAAGAATGGAAGTACTTCGTATTGATGACTTCATGATGAGGAATAATATTCCAGATCCCATAAAGGGATCGCTTGTCACCCTTCTTCATATTCGTGGAAAGAAGGAGGAAGTGAATGAAAGTCCATCCCATACCATCTGAAGATCGATAAGAACTAATGATATCCGGGAACATCTGGTAAGTAGAAGATACAAGCTGGGGGGAATGACTCAATGGATACACAAGTACCAACAGATGGAACGATTACTCTGACGAAAGAACAATCTGAAGAAATTTGGGAACTCGGAAATGCAGGTGCCCAAAATGCCGCTACGGTTCTTTCTACACTCCTCAATCAGAAGGTTACGATTCGCCTTCCTACTATCCTGATGGTAAGTCTTGGAAATCTTCAGGAACACATTGATGACACGATGGCTGCCATGGTCGTGTTTCAGATAAAAGGACAAGTTTCAGGTGGTGGATCCCTGGTTCTTCATGTTCCAAAGGCATCAATTCTCAGACTTGCCCATATTATGTTGGGCCAACCTGAAACAGATCGGGAAATAGATGAAATGGACAAGAGTATGCTCCATGAAATCGGGAATATCATGATGTCTTCATACCTGGATGCCTTTGCCTCCCTCTTGTCCATTATGCTCCTTCCCTCTCCCCCATCAATGGCTATCGATATGGCACACGCAGTATTGTCTTCTATCATCGCTACCCATGAAGTCGAAGATAACGCTGATAAAGTGCTCTTTTTTAAAACAGAAATGACCTGTGCAGAACAGGAGATCGATGCCGAGTTATTTCTGTTACCAAGTACGGCATTACTAAATGAACTACTGGAGAGGTTCAGAAAAGTCCGTGCAACCCAGAAAGAATAACTGATTTCATAATTTTTTACGTTGGAAAAGAGAGCAGGGTCAGGAATTCTTACCTGTCAGAACCGGGTTGGTTACACAGGCCTTCTGGCACCCTTTCTTCTGATAGGGGCAATTTCCGAGGCCGAATTTGGAGCATCCTCCTTTCTGATTCTGACAGTTTGCCACCGCATCACTACTTCCGGTTAGAAAAACTCCCGAAGTTTTACAACAAAGGGATTCCCCAAGAGCTTTCCCAGTCGAGGAATATTTAGCGATTTTTTGTTTCGATTGTTGTGGCTGGGCGGGTATCACTGAAACTGCAATTATCCACCCAATTATTGCCAGAATCAATATCAGACCAACTACCACCAGAACCGGATCTTTCTTTTGCGATTTCATTCTTTTTTTGTTTGAGAGAAACCCTAAAAGTGTTTCTGGCAGAATCAGCTACACATTGGTATAATGAGTGGTGAGTCATTTTCATCTCTCCCCCGGGGAAGAGTGCACACCCTCTCAAACATAAGAACGAAATAAAAAAAGGGGGATTCTAGAATTCCGATCCTGCAGATAATTCCGGCTGGGCAGAATCATACATAATTGAAAAGTAACGTGCTTCAAAGACTGAAAGGATCACTCCGATAAAGAGTGAGATTACGAAACCAAGGTACGGTATCTCTTCAATCAGGATCGTGACAAGAGTATAGATAATCACAATAATCCAGAGAACAATCTGGGCCAGAATGTATGAACCCCAGCCAATGGAACGGATGGTATTGAGAATCGCTGAAAAGTTGAATGCTTCTTTAAAACTATCTGTCCGTGCCATACGAATGATTCCAATAGTTGAAATCAGGGTAATGATGATCCCAAGAATAACTGAAAGAAGAATTCCCCCAAAGACAGGTAGGATAAATGGTGCAAGTTCGGGGACATCCATGGCAAATTCTCCTCCTTTTGAAACTTTGGAGATAATACTTAACGTCACCGGGAGGAGTGAAGCAATTATGATGATAATTACCGGAATGAGATAGATGACTATTGCGGCGATGTACTTCAAACCATCAACAAAAAGACGACCCCAGTTCTCGAGTTCTGGTGGAGGAACCCGACCCCGGTATATTTCCATCGTATATCCAAGCATAAACGGAAAAATGATAGACATGATCACGAGGATGATCCAACGTTTCCATGCTCCCCATACTGTCTCTTTTGCATATCCAAAAGAGTCCTGTACTGCTGCTTTTATGTCCATGTTTTTTCTTCATCCCGAGGTTTGTATGATGGACATTTAAGATTAACTCCTAGGAAAACGTACAAAGAAGGAGAATATTTGAAAATGGACCCGGATAATCATTTAATATCATGAAGTACAAGTATTATTCACTATCTTGCAATACAAGATACCATAAAAACAATGGAACCTTTCACTGATCAGTTTTATGAGTTCAGAAATTCATTATTCGGACACGCGGACGGAGAGTGGAATTAATGAACGCGCAGTTCAAAAAAGGCGTGCTTGAGATGTGTGTCCTGGTGCTACTCGGAGAAAAAGATCGATATGGGTATGAACTGGTTCAGGAGATTTCCCATCGGTTTGAAATTTCTGAAGGAAGCATCTACCCATTACTCAAACGGCTTCGTGATGAAGATAATGTCAGTACATATCTTCAGGAATCTGCAGAAGGACCAGCAAGGAAATATTATTCACTTACGGCAAAAGGGGAAAATGCGAGAGATGAACTGGTTAACGAATGGGATGAATTTATCACAGCCGTTAATTTATTGCTGAAAAGGGGTGGACAATGCTGAAAAATGAGTACCTCAGACAACTTGGCCAGGCAATGTCTTCTCTACCAGAGTATGAGCGGGATGAAATCCTTGCAGATTACGATGAACATTTTATGATGGGGCTCGCTGATGGAAGAACCGAAGTGGAAATTGCATCAGCTCTTGGAGATCCCCGTTCAATCGGTAGGGAATTTGCAGCACTCTCCCTGATTAAGCGGGCTGAAGAAGTGCCCTCTGCCCAAAGCCTGAGCCGGGCAGTAGTTGCTACCGTTGGACTAGGTCTGTTCAATCTTCTCGTGGTATTTGTACCCTATGTGATATTGATCCTCATCCTTGCCACCATCCTTGTCATTGGATTCTCCCTGGCATGTGCAGGCCCGTTCATGATAGGATATGCCGTTCTTACCCTTACCGGGTTCATACCTATACAACTGGATACACCCCCCCTTGCGGTTGCATTTTACGGAATCGGGCTGACCTGCTCGGGTTTACTGCTGATTGCATTTGATTTCTGGTTGGCAAGAATCTGTTACCGTCAGTCGATACGGTACCTGAAATGGAATATTGCTGTCATATCAGGGAGGGAATCATTGTGAACACGGGTGTTAGGCTTCCATCCCTCAGACAGGTCATGATATGGCTTTTCACCATTACGGTAATATCATTTGCAATTGGTGGGAGTATTGATATGATTGACGGGGGAAAATACGGTAATAAAACTCCGGATGAAGAATCACCACTAGATGTTCCATCAGATAATCTCACGAACGCCATCGTATCACTGGAGATGGATACCGGAAACATCATCCTCACACAGGGAGACTCGGAACACCTCATTAACGGAACAATCTGCGGACCACGCTTAAAAGAAAAACCACATCAGGATTTCTGGGTTTCAGAAAAAACAGGTCATCTGTCATTGAAACAGGAACCGTACAGTCTGTCTCATACGTTCTCCCATTATGAGAACTGGTCATTGTCCCTGAATCCTGAAATCCCTGTGGCCCTATCAGTCATAAGTGGGGCAGGAAATATCAATATCACTCCTGGAGAGGTAAAACTCTCAGGCCTGACCGTAGAGATGGGTACCGGAGACCTCGATATCGATCTTTCCGGATGGAAAGGAGGGCATCTGCCGGTTCTCATCTCGGGTGGTCTTGGAAGTATGTCAATTATCCTTCCGAATAACACATCTATCGCTTCATCCATTGAGACCGGTATCGGGAGCCGGACAATTTCCGGACTTGAAGGAGGAGATGGAATCTATTATTTATCTATGCAGAATCCTCACGCTTCTGTGATATCGCTCTCTGTCGCTCAGGGAGTTGGAGATTTGACCATCGGAGTGGCATCATGACCCTGATAACCTGGGTTAGCATGCCTTCCCGGTATTTTTCTGTTGTCAGGAGGAACATATGACGGATTTCCGGGTTGCAGGAGCGTTATTTATCCTGCTGGTACTTCTGACGATAATATGGTCCTATCCATTCTTCAGGCCAGAAATCCGGACCGACCGGAGATATCGCATGTGCAAAGCATATGTATCTTTGACGGCCGGCTTCGTATTGCTGGGTCTTGCTGCCTTCAATCCAGTCCTGGATCTCTTTTTGATCCTCCGTCTGGTGGCAGGATTCACTCTCCTCTATGACGGAGCAGTAACTCTATTGAATCTCTACGATGACATGATGAACAGAAGAAACCGGGGGTCGGTTATGTAACAGCCGGCAATATCCCACAAAGTATCGCAGTTTAATCACCAAACCACACACAACTATGAATAAAAACATCCATATCCCAGGAATCAGGCAGATAATTTCTCTGCTCGCAGTATTCTCTCTCATATTTGCCATAATACCGGCATCAGTATCAGCTGCAGATCTCTCTCAGACACCCTCGGTCATTATCCAGGATTATACGGTTACTCCTTCCGTTTTGACCGCAGGGGAGAAAGGAACCCTGACTGTAACCCTTAAATCGGTAACTCCCGGTACAAAGACCAGTTCGATTACTTCAGGTTCTGACGTAGCATCAACCACATCCCCGGTGATACCGTACATTGAATCGGTGACGTTCAAGAGCAAGGATATTGAACTTCTCAGCGCAGATTCAAAATTCGAAGGAAATATCGGATCTGATCAACCAGTGCCGGTAACCTTCTACATTCAGGCTCCCCAGAAAAACGGATTATATTTCCCTGAAGTATGGATACGTGTCCGTGACGGACAAAGCCTGAAATATCCGGTTCCGGTCAATGTCGGAACCCAGCTTTCAGTTTTGCGTACTCCATCCTTAACTCTTGAGAATTCCTTCCCCGACATGGTAAAACCCGGAACCAAAATTGAAGGAATATTGACAATCACGAATGAAGGGTCAAGTCAGGCTGACAATATTCGTATCTTTGTCAACGGAACTCCTCCTTCTGTTATTCCTGCCAGTATCAGTAATTTTCAGATTGAATCTCTCAAACCGGGGGAAACCTTCAACCAGACTATCAGTCTTTTAGTTGATAAAAATGCACCAACCGGACTTATCCAGGTACCTGTGGACTTAAGTTACGCAGTTCTAGATGGAAAAGTGATTTCGCAGCCAGGAAGTATCGGCCTTGATATCCGTGGAGAGGCGGAAATCGGTATCACATCAGTAGAGACAAGTCCGACACGGCTGAGTGAAGGAACACCTTTTGATCTGCTGATACGGGTTCAGAATACCGGAACCGGTGAAGCAAAAACTGTTGATGCAGTAACAAATCTGGGAATACCAGGGGCCAATGAAGCATTCATCGGAAAGATCAAAAAAGGAAATGATGCACCAGCGACATTCATTCTGGATGGAGCAAAACCTGGCACATATCCATATACCGCAACCATCACGTATACCGATGACTGGGGAACTCACACCCTTACACGTGACTTATCTCTCTCCATTCCCGGAAGCGATGGGTCAGGTAACATAACATTTATTGTCCTCCTGCTGATCATCCTTGGAGGCGGTGGGTTCTGGTATATCCGCAGACGTAACGGTGAGGAATGACCCTGCAGGATCTCAAGGTCTCTTTTTTTCTCGCAGTTCGTGGGATTCTCCGGGGAAGTAGGGGAAGTTTATACCTGACCGTTCTGATCATAGCGATGGTTTTCATCAATATGATCTTTATGCCTTCAATTATCCTGGGATTCATCAAAACTGCAGAAGACCAGCTCATATCGTACGAAATCGGAAATATCCTGATCTCTCCAAAAAAGGATGATGAGTTTATTTATGATATTCAGAGTCTTATCGACAAAGTAAATGGTGTCCCGGGCGTATATCGGGCAGCAGCTCACTATTCAACCGGGGTGACGCTGAAAAATAAAGGTAATACCGTCGGTTCATCGATAGTTGCCATAAAACCTAACGATGAACGTCTTGTGACAGATATTCATCGAAAGATGATGGATGGTGAATACCTGGCAGAAGGAGAGCGGAACCAGATCATTATTGGAATTCAGACATCAGGACACAAGGATTCAAGTGAAGACATGGGTCCGACCCTTGGATATCTCAAACCAGGTGATTCTGTTGAAGTTGAATTTACCAATGGTGTTTCCCGTGAGTACCAGGTGAAGGGAATTATTAAGACCGGATCCTACACTTCGGATATGGGGGCCTTCATAACCTGGGATGAGATGGAAGATGTTCTTGGACACCCGATTGATGTGGCTTCCGGGGTCATAATCAGAACAGATCCTGATGCTAAAGAATCAGAGGTAAAGACCCAGATTCTTCGGTTTGGAGTGTCTGAGAAGGTGAAAACCTGGGAAGATCTTCTTAAGGAAGCAATGGGACGTGCTGTTCAGAACTTTGCAATGCTCAACAGTATTACCGTAGTTGTCTCCCTTATAATTGCTGTTGTCGTGCTCTTTATCGTGATCATGATAAAAACACTGAGCAGTAGAAGGCAAATCGGAGTTCTCAAGGCAATAGGGCTTGATAAATCCATTATTATTCATAATTATGTATTTCAGGTTCTGATTATGACCACCATAGGAGTCATTGTAGGAACAATATTACTGGAACTCATGGTTGCAGTTCTCACGGCATATCCCTTTCAATTCCCTGATGGAAGTGTCACTCCGGTTGTCACCGTTGCTGACATGGTTAATAATGCAATCCTGCTTTTTATCGCTGCATTTATCGCAGGATATATTCCGGCATGGCGAGTGGCCAGTGAGGATATCATGACAGCGATGAGGGCATGATGATCAAGGTTGAAAACCTGAGCAAGGTATACGTCATGGGAAAAGTTGAGGTTCATGCTCTTCGTGATGTATCCTTAACCATCCCCAAAGGACAATTTGTCGGGATCATGGGGGCAAGTGGATCGGGAAAGTCCACCCTCCTGCATCTTGTTGGTCTGCTCGATAAACCAACGAATGGGAAAATTTTCCTGGGCGGAACTGATGTCAGTAAACTCTCAGATTATCAGAGAACTCTCTTCAGACTCAAAAGGCTCGGATATGTGTTCCAGGATTATGCCCTCGTTCCGGAATTAACTGTTGAAGAAAACGTGTATCTCACTTCAATGGTCAGAGGCCTTACTCCAGCAATATATCAGGAAATGACTGATAATATTCTGAAACGCATCGGCCTGTATGATCGAAGAACTCATAAGCAGAATGAACTCTCCGGAGGGCAGCAGCAGAGAGTATCTATCGCCCGGGCTGCAGTGAATCAGCCGGAAATTCTGTTTGCTGATGAGCCCTGTGCTAATCTGGACACAGAGAGCTCAAAAAACGTTTTGGAGTTATTCAAACAGATCAACCATGAACTCCATCAGACAATTGTCATGGTGTCTCATGAAGAATGGCATATGGAATATTTTGACCGGGTGATAACCTTACGAGATGGGCAGATCATCGCAGATGGCCCCCCGGATATCAAATCTCACCATTAACAAAAGATTCTGATAATTCAATATTTCAGACTTCTTTTTTTGTATCCCCCACCCCCCTCATTGCAGATGCGACGATTGCAATAATGGTGATTGCGGATGAGATCCAAAATGCAAGGGTGATTCCATGAGTGAAGGCGATTTGAACTGCTTCCGGTTGGGAAAGACCACCGACAACAAACATGTTCATCATCTGATCTAAGGGAACCGTACTGACCAGTAATGGCATCGCTATTGTCATTGAGATAACCATCCCCGTGTTATTAAAAAACGCTCGCATTGCTGATGCAGCTCCCCGACGATCAGGAGGAACAGACATCATAATAGCACTGGTATTTGGGGGCTGGAATAGTCCTGAACCAAATCCGTTGATGAACATCCAGACAGCAATCATCCAATATGGGGTGTCATACTGCATCAGAGCTAATCCAATAAGTCCAATAAGGGAGATGAACAGGCCAAGAGTGGTAATACTCCGGGAACCATATCGATCTGAGAGAGATCCCCCTATCGGTCCGGTAATTACCAGGCCGATTGCCAGCGGAGCAACTAATATACTTGCAATCAGCGGATCAAATCCCCTAAGTCCCTGAAAAAACAGGATTAATAACATCATAACCGCACCCCGGGCAATCGCATTGATAAAAGCGCTCATCTGGCTGAATAAAAAAATTCTCTCCTGAAACAGGGTCATATCAATAAGCGGTGAAGGAGAATGGTTCTCCTGCCTGATAAATGCCCAGAGAGAGAGAACTCCGATTGCAAAAACTGCCAGCATCAGGGGATCAAAGAGTCCGAAAAGAAACCCGGCACTTCCATAGATGGTCAGGGTGATGAATGCAACAGCAAAAAAGAACATCCCTTTCAGATCAAAGGGTTCACTCCCTTTAAACTCATGTACTTCTTTCAACTGTTTCCAGGCATAATATCCCGCATACAGGCCGATTGGAATATTGAGAAAAAAATTCAAACGCCAGTTAATTGTGGTCAGAAATCCGCCAATAATCGGGCCTACAACAAAGGTAGCCGCCATTATCATGGAAAGAATTCCCATCGCTCTTCCCAGTTCCTCCCGGGGGAATGCATCGGCAATAATGATGGTCCCATTTGAAACAATAATTGCTCCACCTATGGCCTGAATTACCCTAAATCCGATAAGCTGGGTTACATCTGCTGCAATGCCACAGAGCAGTGAAGCAAAGGTAAAGATGCCTAGACCATAGATGTAGATATTTCTCCTGCCGTACATATCGGCCAGACGGCCACATGCTGGTGCCAGAATCGTCATAAAAAGCATGTAGACGATCAAAACCCAGGTTACATTTACAAGAGTAGTATGGAGATCGACCATCATCGTGGGTAAGGCGATGATAAGAGTGCTAGCATTCAGGATACCTACCAGCGTACCCAGGCTGGCCACCGTGAGAGCTACCCATTTATATTGTTCATCAGATGATGAGGGAAAAGACGAATTTTGCGTGATCAGCACCAACATAAATTGGTTTTGGTACTATACATGGTTCTGGACAAAGTGGGAAAATTTTAATATTAAATCCGGATCTCTGAAATGTACGCAATTGCTCCTCTTACTGACTGCATCCGGCTATCATCCATCAAATGACGCATGTCGAGAAATTCACCAGTTATAAGAATTCGCTTTATCTCTCTGCTGATATCATGCTCCCACTGAATCGGGATGTTCCTGAATATTACTCCATGATTATGGAGATACATTTTTTGTGAATCCCGGTTCGCCGGGTGAATATAATAGAGAGATGTCAGGTCATCAGGGTTAAATGAAGAGAGATCATGACAGAGATCAATGCCAATACCAAAAGTAACCACAGTCTCCCCGTCATACTGAAACCCTTCATTCATTTCTATCCATTCATCAATATTACCTGAATCCATGATTGAACCACCATCCGAGGGGGCATTTTCAACAATCGGAGAGTGGCGAATCCCCGAGCTTCGAATACCCCTGGATTCTCCTATAAGAGCAACTGCGATGATTCCATGATAATCTGGGCGGGTATTTTTTGCATGGGCAAATATCATTTCATAGATTTCACTCAGCGAGATAGTATGGGAAACATCCTGGTTGAGAGAGAAATATTCGTGAAACGGACCTTTCAAAGCAGCAGCGAAACCGGAATATATGTACACATCGCCGGTTTGTTTTATCGGAATGAAAAAGTCAGGAGTTCCATTCCCATCTGTTGGAAGCCAGACAATTGAGCCATGAAGAGTGATCATCTCCCCTAGGAGAGAACGGGCTTGCTCTCTGTTTTCAGCGAGGGCACCAAGACCAAGAGAATATTCGCAGTCGGAAAAATGAAGTATCGAAACATCATCGGATGTAATCCCTGAATGAAGAACACGAGTAAGGCTACCTGAAACCTCCAATACCGCAGGTTTTCCCTCTCCGGAAGATACTATTTGAGGGCTGTTTTTCTGGATCTTCGGGGAAGAATGAGAGATCTTTTTTCCCGGGACATTCGATCTCATTTCATGAACTACTGACACTGCCTGAATCTGATTCTCAACGATAGGAAATACCCGGTCCATTCCTGCCATGGTAAGCACATTTTTGGGAAATTCGCCGACATTGCATAGTATAACGTGGCCATGACGATCTTTTACTAGATTTCTGGCAATCAAAAAAATCCTGATCCCTGCACTACTCACATAAGGCACATCAGTAAGGTCCATGATCACATGGTTGACTGAATCAGTCAGACTGGCCATGAGTGATTGCTGCAAAAGGATTGCTCCCGATCCATCCAACCGGCCTGATGGGAAAAGGAGAAGGATATCATCTTGGTATTTGACTCTGATTTCCATAGCAAACAAATCTCTGGTGGTAATTACGATATCTGGAGTATATATTCTATCCTCCACCCAAAACTGAAAAAAAATATCTCCGAAAAATATTTTGATATACCTGAAACAATGCAAAAAATGACAACCCCTAAAGAGGTAATCAGTAAAAGGGTGCTCTGAACCGAATCTTCACCATTTTCGACAATCGAAAGGTATTATGGATTTCAGGTCGTTGTGATCTCGGATGGATTATCTATATCTGTTGATGAAATTCTTCATTGCCGGGATAATAATTGTCGGGGTAACCCTGATTGTCCAGCAGGTAGATCCCAAATATGGAGGAATTCTTGCAGCAGCACCGATTACAACAACCATTGCCTTTCTCATAACATACCATGAAAATGGTCAGGATATTACCCGTGAACTGGTTCTGGGCTCTTTTGTCTTTGCTATCCCGACACTATTCTTTGTCCTATCCCTCTATCTTCTGATGAATCGCTTTTCATTTTATGCAAGCATGGCAGGAGCATTTCTGATATGGATATGTGGACTTGCCGTGGTGCAGTATGTCATCCAGATCTATCGGGTAATCAGGTAAGATAAATCCGGGGAAAAGATGAACAGAAAACCTACCATCCGGATCAGTGACTCATCCAGGGATAATCTCTCTATAAATACATCAAATTCGGGTCTTATATCCGCTGATGAGTTGCCCATTTACTCACGAAGCCCGAGGAATTGAGATACCAGACTACAATTCTCCGATCTTTCAATGATCCTTACTGATAAAAAATACCTAACAGAACAAACATATAACTGTTTTTATAATAATTGTCACATCAAGTGAACACTGATGTTAAATGTATGCATTGATTTATCAGAGTAGAATGTTTAGTATATATCAGAAAATAGAAGGATGAATCTCATCTATAATCGGAGATGAACCTTTCCTTACATTTTAAAATCAGGGGTGAATAATGAGTGAGAAACAAGGAGACGAGGCTTCGTTTGAGAGTTCATTCGTCAAAGGAATATTAGATAACATTCCAGGACCGGTGCTGATTATGCAAGACGGGAAGTTTTGCGGGTGCAACCAGGCCGGGGCTCGCCTGTTTAAATCTCCGGACCCGACTTACATTATCGGAAAAAATATTCCTGCTATATCACCTCAGAAACAACCAGATGGATCGGATTCATCAGATGAAACGAGAAATCTTCTCTCAAGAATAACTTTAGGAAAAAACCTTCGCTATGAATGGAGATTTATCCGGGCAGATAACTCCACATTTGATGGGAAAGTTACGATTCGACCATGTGATCCGGAATATGGTCATTACCTGATTTTTTCTATTATCGATAACAGTGCTGAATCATCTGCAATTCATGATATCCTTGCCCTATCTGAAGAGATGAAAACAGGAAACCTTCGTGCCCGGTTAAACCCGGATGGATATCATGGCGATCTGGAAAAACTGATCAAAAGAATCAACCTGATGCTTGATGATATACTGCACCCATTCAGGGACATGAGCAAGGTATTAGTACAGATATCTCATGGAAACGTCCATGCCCGGATTGAAAAATCTGAACAGGGTGAACATGAACGTATCAGAATGGCAGTGAACGGAGTTGCGGATACCGTTCAAAAACTCCAGACCGAAATTAACCGGCTCACTGTTGCAGCAAAGGAAGGACGTTTATCAGAACGGGGGAGACCCGAATTGTTTGAGGGAGCATATGCTGATACCATTACTGGTATGAATGATATGCTCAATGCAATTCTCTCGCCAATTCGTCAGGGGAATCAGGTTTTACAAAGAATACGAAAGGGAGATTTGAGCAAAAAAGTCGATATCGAGTGTGTCGGAGATCATGCAAAATTAAAAGATGCGATTAATGATCTCCATCGCTGGCTTTCAGATCTAATCACCTATGTGACCAGGATTTCCGATGGTGATTTGTCAGCATCAATAGAAAAAGCTTCAGATAAAGACCAGATATACGGTCCGTTGATTGGGATGAGGGATAATATCCAGGCCCTCATTAATGACGTGCATGAACTTGGTAATGCCGGAGCCAGAGGAGATCTGACCTTCAGGGGAGAACCTGCAAAACATCAAGGTGATTTTAAGGAGATCATCGTGGGAATGAATGAAACTCTTGATTCTATCATCATTCCGGTTCAGGAAGCAATGAAAGTGTCAGAGAGTTATGCACATTATGATTTTGCAACCCGGATCAATCCGAATCTGAAGATGCAGGGAGACTGGGAAGAGTTCAAAAAAGCATTAAACCTTGTTGGAGCTCATGTTTCCGCAGCCGTTCAGATCATTAATGAACAGGTCAAGAGCCTGAATTTTGTCGTAACGCAGACACATGCAAGTATAGATGATGTAAGTCAGGGAACTACTGCTCTGGCAAATATTGCACAGTCAGTTAGTTTGAATGCAGAACGGGGAAAAGAAGGAATTTCCCAGATTCTTGGTGCAATGGAAGATCTCGCCGTGAATGTTTCAGCAGTATCTGCCCGTGCTGATGAAGTAAACCGTCTGGCAATAAACACGAATGATCTCTCTGAGAAGGGCACTGAACTTGCAAAAGACGCTGAAATGGGAATGGATGAGATCACCCAGTCGACGGATCAGGTGGTGATTCTCGTCCATGAAATCATGGAGGAAATGAAGAAGATTAGCAAGATCACTCAGGTGATATCAGATATCGCCAGCCAGACTAACCTTCTTGCACTCAACGCAGCAATTGAGGCAGCACGAGCCGGAGAATCAGGAAGAGGTTTTGCAGTTGTTGCCAGTGAAGTGAAATCTCTCGCTCTTGAATCAAGGAAATCTGCAGAGAATATCACCCAGATGATAGAACATCTACAGAAAAAGACAGAACTTGCATCTACCACCATGGATAAGAGTGCCTTATCAGTGTCTCAGGGTGGAAAAGCTCTCAAAGAGACACTCCGAGTATTTAATGAAATCATCGGTGCAATATCCACAATCAGTGAGAGGATGGATGAAGTCGCAAGATCTGCTGAACAACAGGCTGCATCAGTTGAAGAGATTACTGCCTCTATCAATGAAGTGAACGAGATGGTAATGGACACAGCGAAGGAAGCCATTTCTGCAGCTGCTGCTAGTGAGCAGGCATCAGCGGCAACTGATCAACTCTCGTCACAATCAGATGAGGTGTTTTCTGTTGCCAACCTCCTGAACCAGGAGATGAAGAAATTTACCACAGGATAACTTATTAAGTCAATGAAAAATCTCAATTTTATTTTTCCGTTTGATTTTTGAATCTTTGAATGAATTACTTTTTTACCCATGCAGAGTCATATGATCCTTTCTCTCTGTCGAAAACATCCGGATTAGATTATCAAGGATAGGAAATCAGTTCATTTTTATCATATGCAACAGTACCATTAAGCAAAGATCTTACCTCATCAACTGGCCTTACCATGATCCAAATAAACACCATTTCATTCATAAAACAACGTATCACCCGGTATGACATCGGACTGCTGGTAGCGATGGCCATATATGTAGTCCTGATGTCCATTCTCTGTTTGTACCGATATACCACATTCTTTGCAGATATTGATCTTGCAATTTTTAACCAGTCACTCTGGACAACAATTTACAACGGCGGAATTCTTCAAAATACATTTGAATTTAAAGAATTAACCCACCTGGGAGTGCATTTCTCCCCGATACTTCTCACATTACTTCCAGTTTATATGTTTTTCCCCGGCTGTGAGACACTCATCATCTCACAAACCATACTCCTTTGCCTGGGAGTTATTCCCATCTACCTGCTAGCCAGAGAACGACTCGGAGTTACTGCTGCTTGTGGTATCGGGATTCTCTATCTCATGTATCCTCCATTACATGGAGTGAATCTGTATGATTTCCATGAAGTGGCTTTTCTTCCCTTCTTATTAGGAATGGGAATCTGGGCCTATATCTCTGATAGAAAAAACATATGTTTCATTTTCTGTCTTCTCTGCCTTCTGGTTAAGGAAGATATATTCCCAGTCATCTGTATGATTGGATTATTAGGACTTATCAGGTCAAGAAGCAAACCAATTCAGGAGAAATGGCAATATATTATTCTCTTGGTTCTTCCGATAGTGATGCTGATATTTTACATTTTTGTGATGAAATCAGCGATATATGGGGAGGGAATAACTGATGGATCTCATGCCCTTTCTCAATACACTGATCTTGCTGCAAACCTGGTATCAAATAATGACGCCCGGATATTCTATCTCATCATGATTTTTCTCCCTTTGGTATTTCTTCCACTTCTCTCGCCAGAAATCCTCATCATTGCACTTCCGGTTTTTGGTGAAACACTCCTGGCACCAGATAGTTTTTATTACAATATTTCCGGGCATCACTCCGCCCCTCTCATTCCAATTCTCTTCATCGCATTCATCCTGTCACTTGAAAAAATCCAAAAATTTGAAATTCCCCGGTTGAAAATTACCGGTGTCCAATTTATCGGGTTAGGAATTGCAATATCTCTCATCCTGTGTGCATTGTATTCCCCCGCAGTCAAGGAATTTTCCTTCATGACCGCTGACCATCCGGATCTTGAAGAGCACGTATTTCAGTTAACAAAAATAATTAAGGCCATTCCTTCTGATGCATCAGTTGCGACCCAGGATAACCTGGTACCCCAGTTATCAGGACGAACAAACATTTGGCATACGTATACGAATCGGGCTGATATTATCCTGTACGATACTGCATACCCTCAGTCATCAGAATTTACCGAAAAGAGAAAAGAGATTGAGAGCGAATATTCCCGAATCCCTGCAGGAAATCATATATTTGTATATATAAAAAAAGGGGAACTGTAAATTCTCAAAATAAAATTCGGGGGTCTATTGGAGAAATAGTTAATTATTCAGAAAGATGAGGAGTATATCGCCAACTCTTTTTGGGGACAACAAGTTCAAATCGTGCCCCATGAATTCCTCCCCCTTTTTCTCTGATCATAATTCCGGTTAATGCAAGTACCTCCCTGCAAAAGAAGAGCCCAAGACCGGTATTCTTTCCAACACCTTTTTCAAATATCAGTTCTTTCATATCCGAAGGGATTCCGACACCGTCATCTTCATACAAAAGAATCAGATTATCCTGTATTTGATCCACTGAATAGGTAACTTTTTGCACAGAACCTCCATGACGTTTTGTGTTATCAAGAAGATTATAAAAAACCTTTGAGATTAATGGATCTCCCAAAATAGCATAATTCCAGATATTTGGTGAGTAGTGAATTGTAAGAGACTGACATTCACCCTGGTGCATCGTAAGACATTCGCCAAGATTCATCCATCGTGGATCATACATGCCTAAATCCTCATATTCCCGGGTAAACTGAATCAGATGATTAATTGTTTCGCAGGCATCTTTCTCTCTCGCTATTAAATTCAGGTGTTTCGAATCCAAAGGCATTTCCTGCTGCATTTCGATTAAATTTGTTAGAACCGTCAGCTGATTGAGAACATCATGCCGGGTGATACCGGAAAGAAGATTCAATTTTTCATTTGCCTGCTGAAGTGCCCGTTCATGCACCTTTTTTTCGGTTAAATCAGTAGCAATCTCTAGGCGAACATATCTTCCATCTAACCATGGGATTGCAACATCCTGACAATGATACCACCGGTTGTTTATGGAGTTCTGATAGTCCCAGGAGTAAACACCAATCGGTTGTCCGGAAGTGTCTAGGAGTTTATCATTCGTGCAAAAAGAACAGGGCTCACAATGACCGGATTGCAGAACTTTGTAACAAACCTCTCCGATGCATTGACCAAATTCCATCTTGGCCTTTTCATTCAGATAGAGGATCTCATGAGTATCCATATCAGAAACATATATTATTGAATCGATACTGTTGAGTACAATTTCGAGTTGTTCTTTAAGATTCGTTATCGCAGCTTCCTCACGTTTATGTCTGCTAATATCCGTTAATACCAGGAAGAACCCAGGAAGAGAGAAATTACTTTCATCAGAAATTATCTGGTATTCAAAAAAACGGGATGACCCGTCATGATCGGAAATCCCAATTTCAGGAGGTTTATTCCCGTTGTTTTTGTGATTTTTAATGATGTGATTGATGAGAACGGCTGATTCTGGAGGGATATGATCAAAGGTACCGACACTCACATCAGACTCATCGAATCGAAACATTGAAAGAAACGAGTGATTTGCATATTGAATTTGGAAATCAGAATCAAGGTACGCAACTGCCTGGGGAAGAGCATTCAATATGGTTTTCAGGTGTTCCTCACTTCTTTTTCTTGATTCATCAGATATCTGTAATTTTTTAACCGTAGACTCAAGTTCCTGACGGGTCTGTGAGAGGGAAAGATGAGTGTGGACACGAGCGATAACCTCTTCTTCCTGAAAAGGTTTTGAGATATAATCAACACCTCCTGCTGAAAAACCCCGGATTTTACTTGCTGAATCATCCAGAGCAGATAGGAAAACTACAGGGATATTTGCAGTTTTTGGTGAGAGTTTGAGGCAGAAGCAGGTTTCAAAACCATCCATCTCAGGCATCATCACATCAAGAAGAATCAGATCAGGAACTGACGATTCTGCTATACGAAGTGCTTCTTCTCCGGACCTGGCAACGATGATTTCGTAATTATATTGAGAAAGGGTATCTACAAGAAGGCGTAAATTTGCAATTGTATCATCTACAATAAGTATTTTTTTCGAAACAGAATCTGCCACCCTGCACTCACCCCCCAGTGATTGGATTGTTTAGTTCTATAATATAATGAGAGTGTGGACACCATTAAGAGATCGTTTCTGTTGCATCTTCTCATTTCTCATTTTTCTTCTCAATTCAAGTCTTCATTTTTAAATTGACCTTCACAATCAGGTAAATTAGTAGAAAAATATATGGAATCAACATAAGAACCATTAAAAACTTAAATAGAACCCATCCCCTCTCAAAGAGGAAATTGCATGAACTTGGATAATAATATGCAAAAGTTGAAGATATATAAACTATGCAGAAGGTTCATCACAGAATCTGTATTATGCATTTAGCGGGCAGAAACAAGGGTCTTTGTGAGGGTTGTTTCAATCTCACAATGTTTTCGTAAAAACTTCAGAATGATTTCCGATTCGCTCCAGCGCTCATCAATTTCAGTAACCATTTTGTCAATTCGATTGACCTGCTGAACAATCGTTTCGATGATTTCCGAATTTCCGAGCATATCTGCGTATGTAGTGATAACCATCAGAGGATTGCGAATTCCATCATTCAATATTGACATTTTAGCGATATTTTGCTGAATTTGAAGTTCAAGAGTATCGCGTTCCTGCTCAAGAATGATTCGTTCAGTAATATCCTGTCCCTGAGCAATAGTAGCAATCGGATATTGATCTCCCTTATCATACAAAGTTGCCAGATTCCACCGAACGGTTCTGATAGTTCCATTTGCATGCAAAATATCAAGTTCCAGTGTCTCATCTCCCTCTTTTGAAATGGAAGATGCGATAAGATTCATAGACTTTTCTGCAGATTCAGAAGGAAACAGAATTTGTATGGTATTCCCAAGGATTTCAGATGCATTCAACCCAATCAGTTGTTCTCCAGAATGATTAATCCGGATTATATGGTGAGATGCATCCCAGATAAGAATGGGAACAGATGCAATGCTGATAAGATTTTCCAAATATGAATTACTTTCACGCAATTCTTCCTGTGCTTTTACTTTTTCCGTAATATCGCGGGTTGTTCCGGCAATCCCAATGATGATACCATTCTCATCATGAAGAGGATTTAACATGATATCAAGTTGTCTCACTGATCCATCAGGCATGAGAGTCGCCGTTAATGAATTAACAGTAGTATTTATGTTAATAACCTTTTGGTGGAGTTCTTTCCACTCCTGACATACAGATGAGGGAAACCCGACTTCTGACAAAGTCTTTCCAATAATATCCGAAGTTCGTAAGTTCAGAGCTTCACTTAGCGCCCGATTTACACTCGTAAAACGCCCAAAGAGATCATAACTGTAGATAAAGTCCAGGCTTGCATTGTGTATCAGCCGGTACCGGCTCTCACTCTCAAACAAGGACATCTCTGACAACTTGTACGCACTGATATCCCGAATCGATTCAATAGCGCCTGTGAGTATCCCTCCACTATCATAGAGTGGAGATGCAGTTACCCACAAATATGCTCCTTTTCCCTCATTGAGTGAAGGAGCGAAAAATTCAGATATTAGTTTGTCTCCATCTTTTGAAATATGAGGAAATTTTGAAAGAATATCATCAGAACAATGCAGTACCAAATCGATGAGACTTGGTCGGTCACCCTTATACCAGGGAAGAGCTGATGCATAATTATCAGAATTCAGCATCCTGGCTTTTGAGAACCCGGTTAACGATTCCATTGCCTGATTCCATGCAATAACAATACCCTCTGAGTTAATCGCATAGGTGGCATCGGGAAGAAATTCCATGATGTCTAATATTTTTTTCTGGGATTCCAGGAGTTCCTTTTCAGCACGGGTTCTCATCACCGTTGAACGAATATTGTTTGATAATTCTGCAAACAGAGCCTTTGGATCCCCCCCTTTTTGTACATAGAAATCGGCTCCGTTATTAAGTGCCTCGATAACAACTTCTTCTGATCCTTTGCCATTAAAGAGAATAAATGGGGTTGTTATCCCTTCAGACTTAAGATATTTCAGAAATGCTACACCATTCATCCGTGGCATCAGGTAATCGGAGATAATGGCATCGAAAGAGAGAGTTTTGAGCAGATCTATTGCTTCATAGGCACCTGAAACTGTGGTGACGGTAAACCCCCCCATCTGTTCAAGAAGTATTTTGCCTATTTTAAGAAAATCAAATTCATCATCTACATAGAGAACGTGTATGAGATCTGACACCAAATCTACCCCCCGCTCAAGATTTACCATTCAACAAAGCCATTTCAAAGCGAGTTCATATGAGAATCTAATATTCCCATGACGTATTAAACTTTGCTATGCGTGAATCTGAACAGTAAATCTCCCATAACTTGCTAAAAAAGTAGGGAGGAAAAATTAAGCGAGTATACCAATATTTTTAAATTTCAATACAGAACAACTTCTAAAATTTTCGATGATCAAAACATGATAACTAATTTCAGAGTGGTTATAACCGACCTATTGGAGAGAGTTTAGGCAATCACCCCCAATGGATATTTGTATTAATCCCGGCTCAATTCATGTTCAGATGGAAACCGAAACTTACCTTCAGGAATGATGATCTCAAATCTCACACCTTTTCCAGGAATTCCCTGCTCTCGTATACTAATCCCGGTTATTGCAAGAATATCCAGTGCGATAAATAAACCAAATCCGGTATTCTTTCCAAAATGTTTCAAAAAAATCTGATCTTTGTCCTCCATTCTCACACCGATTCCGTTATCTTCATACAAGAATGTGAGATGAGAATCTGAGATTTCATAGCTGAACCAGACATCAGTAGCATTTTCACCGTGCCGAACGGTATTTTCAACCAGAGTAAAAAATACCTTTTCCAAAAGAGGATCTGCATATACCAGTATTGGAGAAAAATCCAGGTGATATTTCAGATCTACATGTGCAAGATCGCCGATAACTTTTTCGATGACCAGATACAAATCCTGCCACTTTGGGGATCGAACCCCGATATCTTCATAAATTCTGGTAAATTCGATCTGACTTTGAATCGTACGGGTAATTGCCTTACTTTTTTTCAGATATTGGTACGCAGAACCTTGGGTAACATCTTCGAGAGCGAAATCAAGATATGCCTGAAGTCCAGTTACCTGATTCAGAATATCGTGCCGGGTGATCGAAGAGAGAAGGTTTAACTTAGAATTAGCTATTTTTAGCGATTCAAGAGCATTTCTCCGTTCAGATATATCCAAAGCCGTTCCAATTACCCGGAGAGGAAGACCGATATTATCAGATGCAACGACCTTTCCCCTGAAGGATATCCATTTCCATTCCCCGGATTGACTGGAAAATTTACAATCAGATTCAAAAAAGCCATTTTTTCCGTTGAGTTGGTGATCAAGAAACGAGATAAGCCTGGTATTATCTTCTGGAGATAAATAATTGAAAAGAGTCCCCAATTCTGTTATCTCACCGTCTATAGAATATCCAAGTATTTCGTGTAGGTTCTGACTGAGGTGAAAAGTTGCTTTGGGAATATGGTATTCCCAGATCCCAATATGGGATCCATCAATGGCAAGTTGCAGTTTTTCCTGACTTTCTTTAAGCAGTTCTTCTATCTGCTTTCTCCCGGTAATGTCACGGACGGTAAAGATCCACCCGGTTAAACGGTTCCCTGATCGAAGAGGAAAATCAGTAACCTCATACCAGACAGGTTCAGCCCCATCAGGAGAAACGATCTCCTGCCTTCCTTCATTTCTTGTATCCTTCAGGCCAGGGTCGGTGTGATGAGGAATTCGGATTGCCGGCATCACCTCCCAAAGAGTAGTCCCTATGGCATCCCTTGATGACCATCCGCAGATCTGGCGGGCAGCAGGATTAAGATCAATAATCTGAAATGATGAATCGGTGGCAAAGACGCCATCATGCATACTGGAAAAAAGGGACGCATAAGCAAGGGGAACTGATGAAAAAAGTTGATACCGGATAATACCAAGAGCCACCAGAATCCCTACCAGAGTAAACGAGAAGGGAGTATAGTCGATGCTCGGGTAAAAACCCGGATACATTACATAAAGAATGTCACTGGAAAAGGGAATAAATGCAGCAAGGAAGAGAAGGAGTGTTTGTCTCCGATAGATATCAGTAGGACCAAACAGCCTTCCAATAATGAGGAGAAATGCAACTAATGGCAGGAGATATAAGTATCCGACAATGAAGAAAAACGCATATCCATGATAATAGTGCCAAAATACCAGATTTTCTACAATCTCGGGAACAACGTCCGTATAATAGAGATGATGTATTGGGTTTGTTAGTACGAGAAGTACCGCAATTACAGGGATGATAAATAAGGCTACGACCCTCAGCCTCGTCAGGTAACGATCATAGCCGGTATAGAATAATACCAGGAAAAACCAGGCCATAGGAACCGTAACTACTGCTGGATAACAAGCAGAGTTGAGAACATAATTCATCGCAGGGTCATGAGTCAGCGTATTCAGCCAGTCCCCTGTTGTCCAGATTGTTGTTCCAACCATCAGGAGAATAAAGGATTCAGATATGGAGTTTTTCCGGTTATACCAACCGAAAATTGCGAGACCCAGTGTTATGATTGCTGATATTGGGAATAAAATAAAAAACAGGTATGGTGAAATCATTGATGAACAGGAAATACAATTATTTTTTGATTATAACGACTGGTGCAATGATGACCCTGATTTTCAATATAGGTAAAATTAGAGAACAGTGTTGTTCTTTTACTTACTCAGCATATATCGGCGAAGATCATTACCACGGATAAGGTATGAATCCCCATCTTTATACGCAGGGAGAAAACCATCAATCACATATTCGAGAATTATTTCTTCAGTATCTCCGGATATTGCAGCCGCTTCGCCAATAGAATAATCCTTCTCTTCACGAACTCCACCGATAGAGTCACGCAGGGTTCGATCAGATTCACGCTGATGGCTGGAAAACCGTGATTCCCCCTCACCAGGAGGAATGTAGTCATCAAATCCCCGGTTGTCTCCTGTCGAGGGAGTATAGTGCACATCATCTACCGTAACTGCAGGGACTTGAGGGGTCTCCTCTGGTGAAGAAACTTCTTGTAGAACTGGCTGAGATGAATCTGAATCAGTGAACTCATCTTTCTCATGATGCTGAGAAGTATTTGCATATTCATGTCTGATCACATGGGATATGGTAGTCAGAGTTGACAGGCGCGTGATTTGCTCCCGAAGCCAAATAATTTCTGCATCCTGCCTTTTAATTATTTCATGTAAGGGATCAGATTCATGAAGACCATATCGTTCTCCTCGTTCCGGGTGGAGTATCCGAACAGTCTCATGTCGCCTGTTTCTGATTGAATCACTGATGATATGTGCTGCTACCGCTTCAACAGATTCACGTTTATCAGCAGCAATTTTTTCCAGTGCAGAGAGTAGATCTGGACTTAGAGAAATATGCACCTTCTGCATAGATCATTTACTCCTGCTTTCTGTTGGCCCTCTCACTACAAAGAGTACCCTATTTACCATGAGAAATACTAAAAAATAATTCGAAATTTCATGCTTTTTTTGGTATATCTCATCACTTCGCATTATATACCCTGACATACGGCTCATGAATCATTTCTGAAAGAAAAAGAGCTGGAAAATACCGAAAACCAGTGTTCTCTAATACTCATACTCCCAATACGTATCATATGCACCGCTTTACCATCATTGTTGTTCAGGTGTTTTTGTGTCTCTGTCTTACTTGCACAGGAGGTTTTGCAGATTATAAACCAGATATCACAGATCCCGGGGTGGTCATTACCGATCAGATACTGACGGGATCGAAATCTGATGAATATCTTACCGCCATAGATATTCTTCCTCTTCTTCAGCAACAAGTCCTGGTGAATGCAACCACCCCTGACATGCTCACTCTTATCAAAGTGCAACCAGGTCAGGCATACAGTCCAAGTGCCATCAGACCTGAAGCAGAGGCTTTGTATATTATTGAAGGAACAGCAGAAGCGACAGTAGATGAAACCGTTCTTCGGATTTCATCTGATGATGTGATCTTCATACCGGCGGGATCCCGGGTGGCAATTACCAATACCGGTACAACCCCTCTTCGATTCATGTCTTCGTTATCTACCGGAAATGTTCCCGCACAAAGGCCTGAAGGACTTCCAATGAAACGATCATTTGACAGCGTTACTCCGATCACTTTTGGGAATGAGAGTGATAAAACCCGGTTTTCTGTCTCGCGTATGTTAAGTACCAATGATGAGCCACTCCCACTCTCTTTTGATCTGGCTGTGGCAGTTCTTCCTGCTGACTCCACCATTCCCGAACATGCATTAGAGAATGGGCAAACCGTATACATCCTCAAAGGAGCAGGAACAATCTCAATCGGTTGTATATCCCATGAGATAGGCACCGGAGATCTCGCCTACATACCACCAAATGTAGTTCAGAAAATTACCGCAAAAAAAGAACTCATGATGCTGCTTCTGACTGAACCCTATTATACTCCGGCAAAGGATCACCCGGTCTCCGGGGTTTGCTAACTCTCTTTTTTAAGAGCAAAAAGTTCCCCACCCCTAAAAGGTTGTTTTTTTTGGTATTCAGATGAAACTGTGCTCAATATTTGATCAATGAATCCATCGAAGCAGTTTTCCAAATCGAATGGGTGCTTTCAGATTCGGTATGTAGGTAAATTGCCCTGATAGGAGTAATCATACCAGATACCTGCATCATGTTATTCCCATGCTCTCACCGAGATAGATCCTTGGTAAGTGCATGGCATACATTCAAATAGTATAGTTATCGTCGTATCATATTGGGCATAGATGAATCTCCGCCTTAAAACGCTTCTCATTATAGCGTTAGGATATTCACTCATAATTCTCATGTTTATGTTATATGCTTCATTTTTTTTGGACTCTCAATATCGAACATTTGAACAGGAGGATATCAGACAGGAATCATCGGATCTTTATCATCATATCAATGATCGACTCCTGTCCATGGATCGGATATTAAAAGGATATTCAGGATGGAACGATACCTATCAATATGCTCAGGATCGAAATTCCCAATATATCAATAGAAATTTTCAAGAGGGATTTCTGGCTTCAAATGGGATAAGTGGAGTTATCATCTGCAATCATGCAGGGGATATCATCTTTCAGATGATACAGGATCCCGACGATGATCGCATCCTTCCTCTACCCGATGTTCAGTTACAAAACATTTCAAAAATATCTGATGAATTCTATCTGGGATCCCAAACAAGCGGAACTCAGGGAATTGTAACACTAGGGCAAAATGATGCCTTAATTACATCAGAACCTATTTTGACGGATTCTTATCAGGGTCCATCTCATGGATCCATTCATTTTATTCTCTGGATAGATGATTCATTTTTAAAAAGAATCTCTAGTACCAGATTTCATACGGTTCAATACCAAAAAATTCCGATATACTCGGAAACCGAATGCCAACCTGATGAACAGACAGACGGCATTAGTTCACCTGAAGTTACAATATCACCCATAAATACGACTCATATTACTGGCTCTTTTTGCATCCCAGGGGTTTTACAATCTGAAAAATTTCAGTTCACAATTTTTTTGGATCGTCCGATTTATCAAAGTGGCGTTAAAAGTATCTATACGATAATTTTTTTCCTCCTCTTATCAGGAGTATTTATTGGAATAATCATTCTCGTGTTTATTGACAGAGTTCTTCTCTCCCGAATTGAATCAATCAGCAGAAAGATCAGCAAAATCTGGAGTGAATCAATTCTTCCTTCTCCCAAGCAGCCATTTCCGGAAATACGAGGCCAGAATGAATTAGATATTCTGGAACATGCAATTGACCCGGTATTTGCTCATATTATTCAGACCCATATGGAAAAACGACGTGAGGAGGATTTCTTTCACCGGGTAACAGATACTATTCAGGAAGGATTGCTAATCTTTGAGAATTCAAATGAACAGGAAAAACTGGTTTATTGTAATCCCCGATCCCTGGAAATATTAGGAGGAACATGCACCTATGCAGATATTCCCGATTTGTTATCTTGCGTAGTTTCTGAAGAAAAAAAGCAGGTGTACATGCAATGGGAGGAAATATCCAAGCAATCTCACCCTAATGGAACCATAGGATTTTGGATACTGAACCATGCAGGTGAGAGAAGATATGTTCTCACCCGGTTCTCTTTCATCAGATCTGAACCGGATTTTTTGCGGATACTTGTAGTTATCAGTGATTTGACGGAAAGAAAAATAGTTGAAGAATCACTTAGTGAGAGTGAGGCAAAATACCGGTATATGACAGAGAATATCTCTGATGTTCACTGGCAGATGACCCCGAATCTGATATTCACTTACATTAGTCCTGCAGATGAAATTCTCAGAGGTTATCGATCTGATGAAGTAATCGGGAGAACAGTATGGAATTTTATTCCAACATATGCACAAAATTCATTCAAAAAAATCATCACCAGCCGGTACATTACGCATAAATCAGGAGAAAAACTTGATGTTCTCATTTTTGAACTGGAATGGCTGAGAAAAAACGGATCTATCATGTGGATAGAGGTGATATCCAACCCGATTTATGATTGTAGTGGAAATCTTGTGGGATTTCATGGAATTTACCGGGACATAACCGAGCGAAAGATAGCAGAAGAAGCAATTGCTCAGGCTAATAAAAAATTAAGCCTTCTTTCATCAATTACCAGACATGATGTTCTCAACCAGATGACAGTAATTATCAGTACTCTGGAACTGATGAATGAAGAAGATCTTCCCCCGGTGGCCAGATCACTTATTCAAACTGAGGATGAGGCAGCTGATAAAATCATCAGACTGATTCAATTTGCCCGCGATTATCAGGATATCGGATTGAATGCACCCCAGTGGTTCAAATTACAGGATATTGTACAGCGTGCGAAAGAATCGGTTAATACCCCGGAAATATCCATTACGATCAATATTGGATGCCTGTCTATCTTTGCAGATGCTCTCCTCGAAAAAGTGTTCTTCAATCTCATCGATAATTCGATACGTCATGGGGGATCGGTAACGAATATTACCCTGGATGGGTATATGGGAGAAGAAGGATTTCATCTGATCTTCTCTGACAATGGGGGAGGAATTTCCCCAAATGAGCATGTGAATATATTTACCCGTGGGTATGGAAAGAATACCGGAATGGGGTTATTTCTCATTCGGGAAATCCTCTCCATCACTGGAATATCAATCGAGGAGAATGGTACTTTCGGAGTTGGGGCACGATTTGAGATGGTCATTCCGGAGGGAAGATACCGGATACATCAGGAAGATAACCCCGGATTTAATTGATATAGATAGAGATTTTGCACATTCCCAGCATAGGAAATGCAGATACCCACGTAGGAAACAATGGTGCATTCGAATAATTCACCAATCACCTTCACCTACACGGGATAGAAATACAAAAAAAGCAATACGTTATAACGAAATTTGGGAATAATCCACCGGAATCAAGCTCCTATTCTATTGGATCATACACCTCCATTATGCTCATTATAATTGAGAATTGATTCTTCCAACGAAGATATTCTGGAGATATATCATGGAACATGTCAGAAAAGCGTTTGATACATTTGCACAGGAATACGATACCATTCGCGAGTATGTAATACCGGAGATGCGACAATTTTATGGAACTGCAGTCTGGGCTGCTGAATCCAACTATGAATCACCCCGGATTCTGGATGTCGGAGCAGGTACAGGTCTCATGAGTGCGTTTCTTCTGACAAAATTTCCTCATGCTCATATCACTCTGATGGATTTTGCAGAAAACATGCTTGATATTGCAAGGAAGCGATTTGAGAATCAGGCGAATATTGAATATCTGATTGCAGATTATCGAATATCTGATCTGAAAGGACCATACGACATTGTCTGTTCAGCTTTGTCTATCCACCATCTGGGACCGGATGAGAAAAAAGACCTCTTTTCAAAGATTTTTGCCGTACTCTCTCCTGGAGGGATGTTTGTAAATGCAGACCAGGCTGATGGAGAAACACCATATTTTCGAAACAGATACCTTGGGTACTGGAACGAGTTTCTGCAATCAGGGCCGTTAAATGAAGCAGAACGGGGAGAAATACTTACACGAAGAGATAAACTAGACAGGAATGATACGTTATTAAATCAACTCCTTTGGCTGAAGAATGCGGGTTTTTCAGATGTAGATGTCGTGTATAAAAACCGCACGTTCATCGTTACGGTAGCGAAAAAGAATGATGACAAAACCCAGCAATCTCACATTTCATACAAATGAGAAAAATACATGGCATGTAAATTGTGTGCGTACTGCTGCAGCACAATGAAAGAGATCGTAGGGATTCAAGAGAAGACCGGGCCCTATGAATATCAAATCGTATGTAATGTCACCGGAGTTATCCAGATAGCCAGAATAGATACAGACAAACAGGATCTTGCCGATCAACCGGACTGCCGGGAAAGATATCCTTTATCCTGCATATTTCTCCGGAAGAGATCGCCTGATGAGATGATCTGTACCATATACCAGGACAGACCGGAGATCTGCAGACGGTATCACTGCTCCCGGTGCTAAACCGTCGTTAATTCCCCGGAGAATTTCTATCTCGTATCAAAAATATCCTTTTCTTTTTTATTGCTCAAGTCATATGTATTATTATGAATGTTACCCGTCAGGGACAAGGAGATTCAGGAATAAATCTCCTGATTATCTCCATATCACTCGCGACGTTCATGTCCTCACTGGATGGAACAATCGTGAATATTGCTCTTCCAACCATTTCAGAATCGTTTAAACTTTCATCAAGCATGGTCAGCTGGGTAGTAACGATATATCTGCTCGTGATGGCTGGGTGCATCCTCATTTTTGGGAAACTTTCAGACGGCATTGGGTTTAAGAAAGTATTTCTTGCAGGATTTGGAGTGTTTACTCTGGGATCCTTTCTGTGTGGATTTCTTCCGGACATTTTCTCATCATTTAACCTGCTGATCATTTCACGGGCTTTTCAGGCAATTGGAGGTGCGATGATCACGGCAATCGCACCTGCAATGATCACCGCATATATTCCCATGGAACAGAAAGGGAAAGCGATGGGAATTATTATGACATTTGCTGCCCTTGGAACAGCAGTGGGACCCACAATCGGGGGAGTTCTGACCCAATTCCTCTCGTGGAACTGGATTTTTTTCATCAATATTCCGGTTGGAATCATCGCAGTATTCCTTGGATCCCGCGTTATCCCGGCATCCCAGCCAAATGAGCAATACCGTGGATTTGATAAAACCGGGGCATTCCTGGTTTTCGTAGGCCTGGCTTCCCTGCTCTTTGCGGTTTCTGAAGGTCATTCAATGGGGTGGAGTTCCCCGGCAATCATAGGTTCATTCGCTCTCTCAATAATCACTTTGGGATTCTTTGTATGGCATGAGTTACGGATGGATGACCCTCTGCTCGAACTTCGGCTCTTTACCCATCGAAATTTTTTATTAACCAATCTGATTCTCTTTTTGGTTTTTTTCAGCATGGCCGGAGTCAACTACCTGCTTCCATTCTATCTCCAGTATGTGAAAGGATATAGCATTTCAGATTCGGGTCTGATTTTAACTTCCCTTTCAATCGCCCTGATGATTTCAGGTGCATTAGCTGGAGCACTTTACAACAGGGCAGGAGGGAGAAAACTCTGTATTTCTGCAGGAGCATGTCTGGTAACAGGATATTTCCTGCTGACCCGGTTAAGGTCTGACTCTTCTACAGGATTTGTTATCATCTGCCTCTTTATTATTGGATTCGGACTCGGTCTCATGATTACCCCGACATCAAACATGATCATGAACTCAGTTGCAAAAAGGTACCAGGGGATGGTTTCCAGCCTCACCAGTCTTGAACGATTTGCCCCACTATCCCTTGGGATAGCATTTGCCAACCTGGTTTTCATCCAGGGAATAATTACTATTGCTACAAATCATGGAATTACAGAACTTTCTCCAGTTGATATAAAATTGCACCTGATAACAGCGGGTTTTGATCTGGCATTCTTCTTCTCCTTCATCATTGCAATAATAATCCTCCTTCTCGCCATATTTGCCAGACAGGAAGTGCATCCGGATTATCAGAATGACAACGGGGAAGAATCAATGGGTGGTATGATCTAAATCCCTCTTTTTTTGAATTTACCTGATAATCTGCATTGACACGGAAAAAATCTATTTCGGTGTGTTTATAGGGAATAGACCGTAATTATTGTAGATGCAACGATTTGAATACAAATGTGTCGCAATTCTTGGTCTTGGAGATCGAACAACCCGAATCCTGAATGAATATGGAGAAGAAGGTTGGGAGTTAGTCTGTGTCGTGGTATTCTGGCATTACTTTAAGCGGGTCAGGTGATGTCCGGTTACTCGAATCAATGTTCACTCCATTTTCCGCTAAATTCATATGTACCATTCATTATGATTCTATGAGATTAAGACGAACCTAGTGCCATATATCCCCATAATCTGCGAAAATCATCTCCATTCCCACAATTAGATCCGGTATTTTCCCTCAGGCACCAAAATCTCAAACCTGACACCTGCTCCAGGAATTCCCGTTTCTCTGATAGTGATTCCGGTGATTGAAAGAATCTCCCTGATGAGAAATAATCCAAGACCGGTATTCTTCCCATACCCTTTCTCAAAGGCTTTCTCCTTCTCATCAGCTGGTATGCCGCCACCGTCATCCTCATACAAAATAACCAGATTCCCTGAATCCTCATGAAAGGACAGATGGATTTTGGTCAGGTTTTTTCCATGTCGTAGAGAGTTCTCAACCAGATTGTACAGTACCTTCTTCAGCATCATATCTGCATAAATCCGGAGATTCTGAAGATCGGATGTAAACTCAACCGATTCAAGCATGTGTGCAATATCCCGATCTTTGAGGAGCTGATCGATCTGTTGCCATCCGGGAGCGGTGGATCCAAGTTCCTGGTACTGACCGGTGAACTGAATGAGGGTTTGAATCTCTCCTGTTGCAAGACTGATTTTCCGCAGATGATCCTGAAGTACAGGATCGGTAATCTGATTCTGCATCTCCTCACAATAAAATGAAGTCACCATTATCCGGTTTAAAATATCATGACGGGTTACACTGGAAAGCAGATTCAACTGACGGTTCGCCTGCAACAATCCTTCTTCAGCTTGTTTTCGCTCTGTAATGTCCCCAATGCTCGCAAGGATGCACATTTCATTATTGATCCGGATAAAGTCTGCCGCATAAATACCCGTCAGAATTCTTCCGGTTTTGTGGCGGATCTGGATCTCAACTCCTGCAACCTTCCCCTTTGACATTTCCCTAATCAGTGTCTCACGATCTTCAGGACGTGACCAGAGAGACAATGCAAGAGTACTCGTTCCTACTACTTCCTCTGACGGATACCCGGTAATGGCGGTAAACCCATCATTTACTTCAAATATGATACCATCAGACGCTCGGGTTAACAGGATCGCATAAGGAGAGGAGTGAAAAGCCCGGGTAAATTTTTCTTCCTGGGCCTGGACTTCACTGAGAAGACGCCTGGTAACCATCATCACCAGAGCTATGGTGAGCCAGATACCCAGAAGCAGGTACATGATGACAATCATCTCCCCAATAAATCCGGCACTGAAAAACTGATTGGATTGGAAGGGAAATGATATCTCAACTACCAATAAGAATATGCTGAATACGAGATGGCAACCCATCACCATGCCAACAATCCGGGTTACCGGACGAAGGAATGGAGAAGTTCGCTTAAATAATAACCAGCAGATCTGAACATCGAAGATTACGGTAAATGCAGCAAGAATAATCTCCCGCATCGCCATCGATGGCTCAATTGAGAAGAAATAGGTGATGAGAAGAACATAAAGCAATAAAAAGATTCCATTATGGATTTGGGGACCTTTTTTGTTAACAAATAATTCAAGTCCGATAAATTGGATAAATAATCCGGTGAGAAGCAGGCTGTTCGCAACGACAATGACGATATAATCCGGTAGTATCCCATTCATCAGGATAAGCCCGATTCCCAGAGACGAGAAAAGTGTAGAAACCAGTATGACGGGCAAACCGGGAAAACGTCTTCGATATTGATACCAGATCAGTGCCATCGTTGCAGCACTGAGAATATTGACAATAAAGTTTACCAGAAGCAGGGTATGAATATCAAAAACCATCGCTCATCGGTAGTTGTTCGTATGAGTATTTCAAAGAATTGATCCTGAACCATCAAACCGCGTTAAGGAATTCGGATTTTTCCGCTCCCACCAAACATCGAATCCCCCCATATCCTTGCGTAAACGATAATCTTCTATTCAATACTATTGAGAACAGAGTCAGAAGAGCGCCGGAAAAAAGAAAAGGGGAACGAAAGAAGACCTCATTATCATCATGGAGAAGGTGAAGCTAGGAATAACGATAGATTTTATCCATTTGAGATCTTTTTACCTATTACTTTCCAGATGCCTCAGAATCATCACAGAATGAGGGTTTATCAGCGTTGTCTCCAGTATTCGGCTCTACATGAATTGTGATACATGCACGAGGGAATTCAAATTTCAAATCTGTTTCCAGATGATCGGTGAGATCATGAGATTGTTCGACTGAAATATCCTTATCGACAACCAGGTGAAACTCGATAAAAACTTCCGGACCAGCCCGCCGGGTCCGTAGACCATGATAATTGACATAATCCGATTGATGGTCACAGATAATCCAGGTAATTCGCTCCACTTCATCGTCAGTGAGCCGATAATCGATGAGATCCTTATATGATTTCATTGCGAGGTCATATGCTGCCTTCATTATTACCAGGGCAACCCCGATTGCAACCAGGGAATCAAGGAGAACAATCCCGGTAAGAGCAATGAGAATCAGACCACACATGACACCAACCGATGTATACACATCAGTACGCAGATGCCAGGCATCACTCTCAAGAGCGATCGACTCGGTCTTTTTGGCAATTTTCATAAGACGAGATGAGACAAACGCATTCACTATTGCCGAAATCCCCATGACTATAATACCTGCAATCATGAGGTTCTGATCCATTGACTCTGCACCTGGATCGATAATTTTGACCATCGCCTCATGAATGATAAGAATTGCTGCAACTAAAATCAAAAGCGATTCAATCATCCCGGATATTGATTCATATTTTCCGTGACCAAAGGAATGCTCTTCATCAGGTGCTTCAGCAGACTTTTTCACCGAAAAAAAGGCGATAACAGAGGCCAGAAGATCCATTCCGGAGTGAATTGCTTCAGATATGATACTCACGGATCCAAGTGATAATCCAACGACTAATTTCAGGATAAGAAGGGTGGTATTGGAAATTACTGAGAGAAATGCAGTTTTCTCTTTTTCTTGATTTAATTGTTCGCTCGAATATGTCATACTTACTCAAAAAACCTCAGTCATCGGGTGTAACTCATTGATAAGGATAATGAACCTCTTCATCTGAAGGATTTTTCAAAGGCTATTGTCCCCCTTGTTTTCCATCTCCAGGTATGAAATCTTTTCCATAATCTGTGATAATCATGAAGAGTTGAGATTGCAGGATTAAAAAATTCCTTGCATTATGAACGGATTACCGATCAAATTCTGATACCTTTTTCGGAGAGGATATAACCGGACAGTCAGCAGAATCAAGCGTGGATTTCGGTATAAAGCCCCGCATACTATTTATATGAGTGTCAGACATGATGTAATATGCGTTATGGGTTTGCGATGACTTCGATCAATAAAAAGATCCTCTTCGCCGGATCGATATCTCTGCTTGTAGTTGCCGGGGTCATAATCACCTTTGCCGCATTTTCCACATATTCTTCTTCAGTATCTACCGCTGAAGAAGAACTCGCTAATATTGCTGTCTATCAGGCAGAACAGGTCCGGGGAGATCTTAATCAATCAATGAGTGCTGCCGGGAATCTGGACTCCATGATTCAGGGACCATATCTATCAGGAAAACCATTATCACGAGAGTCTGTATCACAGATGATCGGAAAGATCATTGCTGATAATCCCCGGTACAACGGGGTGTACACAATGTGGGAAAAAGACGCCTATGACAAGGCAGACACAATGTATGCAGGAAGAGATGGATATGCAGTATCAGGGCGGTTAAATGTTTACTGGTACCGTGATAACGGTACGCCAACTCATTATGAGTATGAATCTGATTACGATGACGTCGGACAGGATTATATCAGGGAATATTATACCATCCCCATGCAATCCGGTCTTCCTACGCTGACAAATCCCTATATTGAAGAAGCCTTAAACCCTCCAACTCTCATGGCATCAACCACCTTCCCCATCCTCATCAATAATACCTTTGTAGGAATTACCGGAATCGATGTCACCCTGGCGGATCTGGACCGGATTGCTGATGAGACAAATCTCTATAATGGCAGGGGGATGATGATAATCCTCAGCAATGATGGAACGATAGCCGGAATAACCGGAGACGCAGACCTTGTTGGAAAACCAGCAGTATCACTCGCACCTCTTCTTGGAGTTTCTCAAGAGTCACTACAAACCCTGAATCAGACAACAGGGAAAGGAGTCTTTACCCTGGGTGACTATTTTGGAGTGAATGCTCCGGTGATCGTCGGGGACCCCCGGTACCAATGGTCAGTGTTAGTAATTGTTCCGACATCAGTCCTTTCAGAAGGAACAGTATCTCTCTCCATTATACTGATTCTTTTTGGAATCATCATCTCTGCTGCCGGTCTGCTCTTCCTCTCTTTGGTAGCCAGATCGATCACTCGTCCAATTATTCAGATCACTGATGCAGCCCGGATCATATCACAGGGGGACTTCTCGCACCGGATTAATCCGGCAGGATCTGATGAAATTGCAGATCTCGGCAGGGCTTTTGATGTAATGACATCCCGGCTTGAAGAAATCCTCAATTCGGTAAAACGTTCCGGAGAAGAACAACAGGCAGTACTGGATGAAATCCGGGTAATTGCTCAGGGTGCATCAGGTGGTGCATTACAGGTACGAGGAGATCCCTCTGCATTTTCCCGGGAAAATCAGGATGTTATCCGTGCCATAAATGCAACGCTTGACGTAGTGATGATGCCCCTTTCTGAATCCATGCGTATGGCATCCGCATATGCAAATGGCGATTTCTCAGCCAGATTTACCAGGGAGATCCCGGTTTCCGGCGAATTCATTGCATTCAGGGATTCGATGGACACAATAGGCATACAACTAGGCAATCTGATTGGTAATCTCAGGGATAAGGTAGCCTCACTGATGACAGAAATGGAAGAATCCAACGCGAGTGTCGAGGAGATAGCATCAGGATCGCAGCAGCTTGCCAGGGAGACAACGCAACTCAGTGAGCAGGCAGATGTTAGTAAAAAAGGAGTTCTGCAGATTCAACAATCAGTTGATGAACTGACTCTTACTGGCCAGGAAGTAGCCAAGGAATCGGCCGATGCTGCAGATCTTATCAGCCAATCCAAAAAACTTTCAGAAGAGGGCACCGTAAGCAGCACTCATGCAGGAGCCGGTATGCAGGCGATTATTGCATCGCACAATGATACAAAGGAAATTATTACAGATATCAGCAATGAGATGGATGAAATCGGCAATATTATCACGATCATTACATCGATTGCAGATCAAACCGGCCTTCTTGCGTTAAACGCAGCAATTGAAGCAGCCCGGGCAGGTGAAGCCGGAAGAGGGTTTGCTGTTGTTGCCGGTGAGGTAAAAACACTTGCCCTTGAATCGCAGAAATCAGCTGAAAAGATTCATGAAATTATCAGTTCCCTGCAGAAAAAATCGGCTTTGATGAATACTGCAATCGCATCATCTTCAAAAGAAATATTATCAGGAGATGCCGCTGTTTCAGAGATTTTGCGGGTATTTGCGGGTCTGGACAAACTCATCCATGATCTCAACTCAGTTATCACCCGTGTTGAAGAATCAAGTACCAGACAGACTCATGCGATAGAGCAGGTAATGCATGGAGTTTCGGTAATCAATACCTCATTTGAAGCTACGACTCATGGGCTGGGAAATACCGCTGCACTTACCGAAGAATCATCTGTCGCTCTTGATTGCATTTCTCAGGCTATAAATGAGGCAACCATTTCTTTGGATCAAATATCCAGGGAGATGACGAAATTTACCATAATCTCTTCAGAGAAGGAATAAAATTCATTTAATCAGAAACCCCTGAATCAGAAATCCATTTTTGCATTTGAGTCCGCAGTATTCAAAAGATTTCTACCTGATGCCCCATGAAATGAGATGGAAAAGAGATACAAAGCCATGGTGCAGGTGATAACGAGAGGAAAAGCTGTACATACCATTACTTATTATAGCAAAACGGACAGTATAACTCTTCATGGCAATTATGAAATGGTCTGATAATCTGAGCGTACAGGTGAAGGAAATTGATCAGCAGCATCAGAAACTGATCGAACTAATTAATAATCTACATGAAGCGATGCTGCAAAAACAGACAAAACAGGTAATTTCAAAAATACTTGATGAACTTGCTGCGTATACGGTATATCATTTTAAAAATGAAGAGCGATATATGGAGCAGTTCAAGTATTCAGGACTGGTTTCCCATAAAATCGAACATGAATCCTTTGTAAACAAAGTCGAAGAGTTTCAGAAAAATTACGAGGCAGGAAAACTCGGACTATCTATGGAGATTATGGCATTTCTCAAAGACTGGGTTTCAAACCATATCATGGGGACGGATAAAAAATACTCAGAGACGTTTCATCAAAACGGATTAAACTAACCGTATTTTTTCCATTCCATTAAATTTAAAAGAAATCGCTTTTTCAATCGGTGTTGACACAACTATTATATATTCATCACCGAGAGGAGATAGCAAGGCTATCATATGACATCACCTTCCATTGATGTTTCAAACCCAGATCAAACAGATCCCAGGGAGCGTATTACTGCTCTGGAAGATGCATTACTTGCAGTCAACCGGACAGATGCGAAAAGAATTGTGAAAGAGTCATGTTCAGTCTCCACTCCGATATCATGCCTGGAAACTCTGGTTATCCCTGCATTGGAGGATATTGGAAAACGATGGGAGCGGGGAGAAGTTGCTCTCTCTCAGGTGTACATGAGTGGAAGGTTTTGTGAAGAGATAGTAGATATGATGCTTCCTCCCGGGCATCCTGAACGGAAGAATCAGCCAAAGATAGCCGTTGCTGTTTTGGAAGATCATCATTCTCTCGGAAAGCGGATATTGTATTCCGTGCTCAGGGCAAGTGGATATGAAGTCATTGATTACGGAGCCGGGGTACCCGGCGATATACTGGTGGAAAAAGTAACAAGGGATAATATCCGGATTCTTCTTATATCCACCCTGATGCTTCCCGCAGCGTTGAGGGCAAAAGAGGTCATTGCCCGGATCAAAAACCTTCATCCTGACACAAAAATCATTATCGGGGGAGCGCCGTTCAGATTTGATCCAAATCTCTGGAAAGAGGTCCAGGCTGACGCGATGGGAGGTACCGCATCCGATACGGTAAACATCATTCATGGATTTATCAGAGAGATGAGCCAATGACGAACCAAATGACACCGATGCAGCGGGTTGTTACGACGCTCGGGTTTCAGGAGCCTGACCAGGTTCCCTTGTTCTTATTACTCACCATGCATGGAGCAAAAGAACTGGGTCTCTCCATTCAGGATTACTATTCTACGGCAGAAAATGTTATTGAAGGGCAGATCCGGCTGCAAAAAAAATACCAGATAGATTGTTATTTGAGTTTTTGTTATGCAGCAATAGAAACAGAAGCATTTGGGGGAGACACCATTTTTATTGAAAACGGTCCTCCAAATGCCGGGAGACCTATCATCCAAAATGTCAATGATATCAGATCATTAACTGTCCCGGTGATTGAATCCAGCCCTTCCCTGCAAAAAATTCTCCATATCATATCCGGCCTCAAAACGCATGCACAGGATACGATTCCAATAATTGGCGTGGTGATATCACCCTTCTCCCTTCCGGTTATGCAGATGGGATTTGAGTCTTACCTTGATTTGATCTATGAAAATGAAGAAGCCTTCTGGCAACTTATGGAGATTAACGAACAGTTCAGTGTTGCATGGGCAAATGCACAATTAGCAGCCGGTGCTACAGCAATTTGTTATTTTGATCCCGTATCATCCCCTACCTGCATCCCACCGGAATTATATCGAAAGACCGGAAAAATCATTGCCAAAAGAACTATAGAAAAGATTCAAGGCTCGACTGCTACCCATCTGGCTTCCGGGCTGAGCCTTCCGATTATCGAGGATTTAAAGGAGACCGGGACGCTCATCGTCGGAATTAGTGCCGATGAGGATATGGGAGTGGTGAAAAGATCCTGTGGAGGGAAGTTGACTGTCCTTGGAAATCTCAACGGAATTGAGATGCGACGATGGACAGCATCCCAGGCTGAAGAGATAGTAAAAGATGTTATTGCCAAAGCCGGACCGGGAGGAGGATTAATTCTCGCCGATAACCATGGAGAGATACCCTGGCAGGTTTCCGATGAGGTTCTGCAGGCAATCTCTTCTGCGGTCAGAACCTGGGGAAGGTACCCGCTGGACTGGATTTCAGAATGAAACAGCGGCTGGGGATTTTGTATTGTGAATCATTATCAGATGAGATTAACACTGCTTTAGGAGAAAAGAGTCTTCCAGACCTTGTAATCCGTTCTTATCCCCGTCACAGCATACAGTCAGGCGATAATAAAAATCCCATTGAAGATCCCATGTATCTTCTCGCTCGTGAATGTGGTCGGATCATCATCATCGGATGTGGGTGTATGTCACCGATACAGATACCCGGATTCGAAAGTGATCCTCCGGAAATCCTTATCCTTGATATTTTTTCAGATATTCTTCTTACCAAGTCCCAGGTAACATCCTACCAAAGAGAGGGATCATACATGATACTGCCTGCAAATCTCTTCAGGTCGGAAGAATATTTCCGGGATCAGGGATTCAACCCCGATGAAGCGAGGATGTTTTTTTCTGATTCAATACGCAAAATTCTCTGTATTGACATGATGGAAAGGCAAGATGCAAAAGACATCATCCCTGATCAGTGCACTACCTGCAATATTCCTATCGAGCGGATTCCGGTCGGAATAAAACCACTTCAGTTGTATATCTCTTTTCAATATGATCTTTGGCAGCACCATAAAAGCAATGGTTCCTTAAAGAATACTTTGTCAGAAACACAGAGAAAAACTGCCGATTATGCAATGATGGTCGATCTTCTCGGAGAGATCACGACCTTACAAAATGAAGAAGAAGTAATCGAGCATATCATCGATCTCTTCACCCTTCTGTTCTCTCCCCATGCTATTGTATTCCTTCAGAAAACTGCACAGGGACAGGATATATTGATCAGCAGACCTCCCGGATTTTTTGATGCGGATAAGTTCACTAAGGAATATGGGGCTCTTCCGGAGGAATCCGGGGTGACAAATTCCAATGCTGGGTTTTATATTTCTCTAAACCACGATCAGACAATGCTCGGGACCATCGTTCTGGAAGATGTGGCAATGCCGGAGCGAGTTCCTGATTATCTGGATATCAGTCAGTTCATAATCAAGGTCTGCAGTCTGGCATTAGTGAATGCAAGGCAGTTTGATCAGATTGAAAAGACCATGAACGAACTGGAAGATGAGATACAGCATCGAAAACAGATTGAAAATGCACTTCATCTGGCAAGTAAAAAACTCAATTTATTATCCAGTGTCACCAGACACGATATCCTCAACTCTCTCAATGCATTGCTCGCATTTCTTGACTACTCACGAACGAAAGTCAAAGATAATAAGGCAGTCTCTGATTATGTGGAGAGTGAAATCCGCATCGCTGAGACAATTCAACATCAGATAGAATTTACCCGGTACTATGAAAGCATCGGAATAAACGCTCCGGGCTGGCAGGATATCGAAAAAATCATCATCAGAGCTTCTCAATCAGTAAACCTTACAAATACCAGGTTAACAATCAATCTAAAAAACCTTGAAGTGTTTTGTGATGAACTGATAGAAAAAGTGTTCATTAACCTGCTCGATAATACTCTCAGGCATAGCGAACACGCCTCAATTATTTCTATCTCCTGTCATCTGGTAAATCATGATATGATGCTTATCTATTCAGATGATGGGGTGGGAGTTACTTTTGAAGAAAAAGAGAGAGTATTCGAAAGAGGTTTTGGAAAACATACCGGATTTGGAATGTTTTTAACACGGGAAATGTTGTCAATTACTGATATCTCGATTCATGAAAACGGCGAACCAGGAAAAGGTGTTCGATTCGAGATGATAATACCGGAAGGAAAATTCCGGGGAGGAACTGAGTAAAAATTCTCCGTAGTGCAGATTCTTTCAAAGTGATCTGTTCTTTGACTTCAACCTTGGAGCGAGTCTGTTACCCCCCATATACATAATCACAATCAAAAAGGATCAAAAACCTCAAACTTCTCGTTGATCACTCCAGATGGCAGTTCCCCACTTCTCGGGTTTGATACGGTAAAACTCCGCTGGTACCAGAATATCAAATTTCGCCCCTCTTCCTTCAATACCTGTCTCTCGGATGGAAATCCCGGTCAAAGCAAGAATCTCACGTGCTAAAAACAGCCCGAGACCAGTATTTTTTCCAAACCCTTTCTCAAAAATCTGTTCCTTTTCTCCTTCTTCAACTCCAACCCCATTATCTTCCCAGGTGAAGAGCAGACCGGATTCTGTCTTCCTGATACCAAGAGAAATCCCGGAAACATATTTTCCATGGGTGAGAGAATTTTCAAGAAGAATCATAAAAACCTTATCAAGCATCGGATCAGCAAAGACCAGAATATTTTCTTTATCCCAGGTAAAGGTAACTGAATCAGGAATAACCAGAGAGGAAAATACATTCTGAAGATCCTGCCACTGGGGATCAAAAGCCCCGATATCCTGGTATACCTGTGTGTAGGTAACCTGGGATTGTAAAGTCATAATTGCAGACTTCAACTGTTCGATATCCTCCTTCATATCAAACTGGACAGTCTGCTCTTCAATGGATTTTAGGGAAGCGAGAATTGTAGTGATACTATTCAGCATATCATAGCGGGTTACCGAAGAAAGAAGGGATAGATGCCGGTTTATCCGGCGGAGGGTGGTTTCGGCATTTTTGCGTTCAGTCACATCCGTGTCGGTACCACGATATCCAAGGAATACTCCCTTCGCATCATAATAGGGAGAACCACTGGTTTCAAGCATTACCAGTTTACCGGATTTATGCAGATTGGGATTGACAAAATGCCGAAACGGAACCTGCAGGGTAAATGCCTTCATTGCCACCGCATGTAACTCATCCCTGACATCAGGAGTAAACAAATCCCAAAAGTAATAGGTGCCGACAAGTTCATCAGGAGTATAACCAAGAATACGCGAAACTGCCTGGCTGCAGTATTGATATCTCCCGGTTTCATCAATCTCCCAGATCCACTCTCCCGCATTATCCGCAACCTGGTTAAACCGTTCTTCACTCAGCCGGAGAGCATCATTTGTTGCAATCCAGTCAGTAACATCGCGGGCAATCCCCCGAAACCCAAGAAGAGTCCCGGACGAATCTTTCAGTGGAAACGAACGAGAATTTATCATTCGGATAGTTCCATTCCGATGCAAAACAGGAACATCAAGAGAGATTATCCCAGTATCTTTCACCCCTGCAGATCTGAAGACAGCAGCAATTTCTTCCTGTGCATAAGAGGCAACAAGCGACAAAACAGACGTTCCTTCCAGTTCTTCCGGAGTATATCCAAGGATTGCAAAACTCTGAGGACTTACATAGGAGAGGGTACCATCAGGCTCAATATCCCAGATAATATCAGGAGTAGTCTCTACCATAGTCCGGTATTTTGCTTCACTTGCAAAAAGGGCATCTTTCAGATCCGTCAATTCTTTCAGTTGCGAACGCAGTTCTTCTTCTGCCCCTGCAATCTGCTCAAATGCCTCACGAAGCTGCTCTTCAGCAGCTTTTCTCTCAGAATTATCAATAAAGGTTTCAAGCAGACATGCTCTTCCCCGAAAAGTAAATGGAACAACATGCTTGATGATGGGGATTTTTCTTCCATCTGCAGTTAGAAGAATCCGTTCAGAGTTATCCACCGTCTGATGCAGATCAGTAAACGGGCAATTATCAATATCTGCCGGACAAATGAACTTATGGCAGATATGGTTGATAATATCCTCTCTATCAGCTCCAATCATCTGTATCGCAGCCGGATTAATATCGAGGATCTCATGAGTATGGGCATCGATAATGACAATTCCTTCTTTTACTGAGGAAAAAATCTGGCTGAGGTAATCACGATTTTCTGTAAGGTCGTTTTCGAGCTCTTTTATTTCCGTGATATCAGTTGCAATATGGATGGCTTTGAGTAGTGCCCCGGTGTCATCAAATATCGGGGTGCAGGAGGTGATAAACATCCGATTGAGAGCAGATATTTCCATAATCGATGTTTCAACTACACCAGACTTGCGCATCTTTTCAAGCGGGCAGGAGTGAGGGTAGGTTGTTGCATCAGGAGAGTGAAATACATTCCAGCATTTTACTCCTTTTATCTCATCCAGGCTTTTACCGGTTAATGTTAGAGCTGCCTCATTTGCATCAATGATGGAGTGATCAGAGCCCAGTATAAAGGTAGGATTCGCAGTAGCACGAAATATTGTTTCCCAATCCTTTTTCGCAAGAGTGAGAGCAGCTTCAGCTTTTTTCTGCTCAGAAATATCGGTGTGGGTCCCAACAACCCGGACCGGATTTCCCCCTGCATCCCTCTCAACAACTTTTCCCCGGGAAAGCATCCATTTCCAGCCCCCATTTTTCATCTGAAGACGCTGCTGAATATGGAAAAACTCGCTTTTACCCTCGTAATATTCCTGTAATGCTGCCAATGTATGTTGAAGATCATCAGGGTGAATCAGATCCCGCCAATTTTTCCCTGCATATCTCTTCATATCTTCCGGAGCATACCCGAGCATCTCACACCCCCGGGGGCTCATATACGATTCACCCGATGCAATATTAATATCCCAAAGTCCTTCATTTGCCCCTTCAAGAGCGAGCCTCATTCGCTCTTCATTTTTTGCCAGGGCTCGAACAGCGAGATTTCGTTCAACTGATTTTTTCAGTTTATGGGCGAGTTCGGCAAACTGGGATTTTGGATCTCCCCCTTTCTGGAGATAAAAATCCACCCCGTTGTCTATTGCTTTTACCACAACCTCCTCGCGTCCTCTTCCAGTAAAGAGAATAAAAGGAATATCGCCAAATATCGATCTGACCAGGATAAGGAATTCAATACCATCCATTTCCGGCATCTGGTAATCTGAGATAATCGCGTCATACGTCTGGTTTTTCAGACGATCAAGTGCCTCAACTGCAGAGATACAGACATCTACAGAAAAATCTCCGCTGCGTTCGAGAAATAATTTGCAGAGAGTGAGAAGAACTTCTTCATCATCAACATAGAGGACTGATATCATAAGATACTCCGGGGTTTGGTGATTGAGAGAATGAAGTAATGGGTATAAGATCTTTGCCGGGATGAATCTTTCTCAGAATATTACTCGAATAGGAATTATTCCCTGTGAGTGGGGAGGTATGCATTATCCTCATCGTTCCCTTCAGATAATCGATACACTCCTTCCGGGATAATGATCTCAAACCGGGCTCCCTTTCCATACAGACCATTTTCCCGGATAGTCATTCCGGTAATAGCCAGTATTTCCTGACTTAAGAATAAACCAAGGCCGGTATGTGAGCCGACTCCCCTGATAAAGATCCGTTCTTTATCAATATCCAGAACACCAATCCCATCATCTTCATAAATCAGATGGACTTCATTCCCCTCTTTGAAAGAATTCCAGCACATGGCACTCACCCGTTCTCCATGACGGATGCCATTTTCCATCAGAGTGTAAAATACTTTGATAAAGAGCGGATCTGCAAAAACCTGAAGGTTCGCGATATTGAGATGGAATGTAATACCAGATAGATCAATGCGTCTTCGAACCTCATTGATGCATTCTGCAACATCCTGCCAGGTAGGGGATCTCACCCCAAGATCCTGATAATCCTTGGTAAATTCAATCTGACTCTGGATGGATTCAGTGATCAGGATCTGTTTCTGGAGATAATCCTTCAATACCCCATCCATGATGATCTCCTGAGAGATATCCTGATATCCCCGAAGGGCAGTGATCAAATTGAGAACATCATGACGGGTGATACTGGAAAGGAGATTGAGTTTCAGATTCGCCTGTTTTAATGATTCTTCGACAAACCGGCGATCCGAGATATCACGAACATATTCTATTACTCCGGATCTATTGCCGGTCCGGTCATCAATCAGAGGAAAACTGTAGAGTTCAAGCCATCCTTCTATCTGCTGATTATTTCCACGCTTTGGAACCACTTCCCTGGCTGCTTTTCCCGTGGCTAAAGCAAAAGAAGAAGGACAATTATCACAAATTTTTGAAGAACCATGATATGCTTCATAACATTTCCGTCCAATCAGGGGAGTGGCATGAGCATACCATCTCTCCATGGTAGGATTGACCCGGATAATGTGCAGATCGGTATCAAGAATGCTGATTCCATCCTGAATACTGGAAAAAATGTTTATCAGGAACTGTTCCCGCTGGGTGAGGGCTTCTTCGATCTGCTTTCGCTCAGTGATATCAGTTCCGACAGATAACATCCCGACAAAGACCCCGTCTTCATATACCGGCCGGTTTCTCCAGGCAATCCATACTGTTCGTCCATCTTTACAGACATTCTCATTCTCATTATTGAGATAGGATTCGGGATTTCTAAAGATATCTGTCATCATATCCCGCATATCACGCCCGGTGCTCTCCTTCTCATTCAGAATAGTGCCAACAAGCCCTTTCTCTTTTAACTCTTTTTCCGAAAATCCAAAAAAATCCTGTCCATACTCATTAAAAAATTCGACATTTCCATCCCGATCAAACCGGATGATAATACTTTTTGCATTTTGCACCAGTTGCCTGTACTTGGCTTCACTCTCTAAAAGACGTCGGTCAGATTCAATTTTTTCAGTAATATCACGCCCATACACAGCAATATGAGAAATATTTCCCCGTTCATCTGGTATCGGATAGATGTTATACTCAATAACAAATCCCGAATCTTCATCAAGCGTCTGAATAGACTTACCAGAAGACAAAACAGTTTCAAAATATCCTCTGCGCTGATCGGCAATATCCGGGGGGAGAAATTGAAACACACTCTTTCCAAGCATCTCATCTACTGTGTACCCGAGTCTTGATGCAGCAGTCTCATTGACATACAACACTACTCCCAGGGGATCAACCATGAATATGGATTCTTTCGGGGCATTAATGAGAATTCGTGCGTATTCCTCACTTTCCTTGAGCAGCTGTCCGACACGTTTGCGTTCATCAATATCAAGGATGTATCCATGTAACAGATCCGGGGAACCTGTCTGGGATCGCTGGACAACCGTGTAATCATATACCCACCGGAACGTTCCATCCTTCATCCGGAGACGAAATTCTCGTTCAAAGGAGGCGAGGCCCTTTTTATGATACTGAGAGATATCCTTTTGTAATCCAGCGAGATCGTCAGGATGGATGATATCAGAGAATAGGATTCGACCCTCTAAAAATTCTTCAGGAGCATATCCAAACTGGCTTGTAATATTAGGGGATACATAGAGTGCCGGCCATCCTTCCTGGGTAGACCATTGGAACATGACCACCGGACCTCCGATAAACAGATTTCTCTCTTCCTTAAGAGTTGTCGACACCTGTCTTCGCTGAAGTTCTAGAGCTGCAACCTGGATATAATTCTCAATCAGAGACCTGTTGGCAATACCACCTCCAGGAGGGAGGAGTAAAATTATCGCTCCAAAAAAGGTATTTTTCCAGGAGAGACCTACGGAATACATATCTTGAAAAAATTGGCTCTCCTCAATACGATGGTAGACCTCTTCTGGAAAAATACCACTCGTCAATGTTCGCAGATCAAAAGGAATTTCATGGATTTTTCCGGTCAGCATCCGCTCCATGGATCCCTCAGAAACCGGGTATCTTATTCCGGGAAGAGAATCAGCAAAATCTCCAATAATACTTCGTGAATAGTCACTTAATCCGAGTACTGACCGGGTGGTTATGGATGTTTTGCAGGGATCCACCTGGCTCGTAATCACGATTGTTCCCGGAGGAGTCAGATCTAAAATCGCCGTTCCAATTGTGGCATACACCTGCGAATCATCTTCAAGATCAAGCAGTTCGATTGAATGCCGGGAAATTCTCTCCAGACCCCGGACATACTCAGATATGACATTCTCACTTTTTTTCCGCTCGGTGATATCCCGGGTAACCCCTCGTACCTCTACCTTCCCGGTTTCTTCATTCCGGTAATAATTAGTCACCACTTCGGTCCAGATAAATGACCCGTCTTTACAGGGTTGCTCAATCTCATCAACATAATAGGGAGGAGACTGAAGCCCTTCCAGAAACCTGCCGATTCTTGTCTGGATTAACCGTTGTACATATGCAGATGATTCTACGGAAAGGGCTGCATCAACAGGAAGGGCCAGTATTTCCTCCGGAGTATATCCCCGGAGACGTTCAACTGAAGGACTCACATACTTAAAATACCCGGATTCAGGATCCAGAACCCAGACTACATCAGTGATATTTTCTGCAAGAATCCGGTAATGCCTCTCACTATCTTTTAATTTTCGTTCTGCATTCCTCTTATCAACAGCACTGGTTATTTTATGAGCGAGCTCAGTGAATTGCGCTTTGATATCGGATCCTTTCTGAACATATCCATCAGCACCATTCTCGTATGCTTCGATGACAACATATTCCCGCCCTTTTCCGGTAAAAAGTATAAAAGGAGTATCATTTCCCTGTGACCTGATTATCCTGACAAGATCGACTCCGGTCATCTCCTTCATCTCATAATCAGAGATGATCGCATCATACTGGTTTTTTGTAAGAAGTTCAAGGGCAGCAGAACCTGATGGCGTGCATTCTACCCGAAAAGAAAAAAACGAAGTGAGATATTTTTTCATTATGTCAAGAACGACATCCTCATCATCCACTACAAGAAGGGAGAGGGGCAATCCGGGATGGGGATCAGGTGGCAGAGACATAATGACCTTTTGAGGTAATTTATGATGCGGAGAAAAACACCGGATATCGCTCGCATAATTCCAGAAGTTTCTGGGTCTTTTCTGTGAGAGTCTTCTCAATCTCGTTCAATCTTCTTTCCATACACTCTTCTTCAGAGGAAAATTCATCAGGAATGCACCGGAGACTTATCTCACCCTTCATCTGGTTTATTGCCCTGATATGACGGGAAAGTTGTATCCAGGTATCACAGACCTCGGGAGGAACATCTTGGGCATCGGCAAGTAAAGCCACTGAAATCAGATGATCATTCCAGGTAAAGAAATTCGTTACTGCTTCACAAAATTCTTCATCAACAAATGGTTTCTTTAAAAATCCGGCTACTAATTCCCCATACCTGATTATCTCATCTGCATTGACCTTCTTTGCAGAAGACATGATAACCGGAATATTTGTCCCTCCTGGCAGGGCCCGGATATGAGCAAGGGTATCCCACCCGTCTATCGGCTCCATCATAATATCAAGAAGAATCAGATCAAATGACTCTTTCTTCAGCCGCATAATACCCTCCGCAGCGTTTTCTTCTGGAACGCACCGATAACCACAGGGAGATAGAGCATGCACTATTGCTTCTCTGAATACTGCTTCATCATCAATGACAAGTATTCGTTTTGGTGGTGTGCTCATAATCTATACTTCAAATGATACCTGCAATGTAATCAATGTTCAGATCAGATGAGAAGATTCCAAAGAGGATAGCGATTACCAGAAACCAGAGTTGGTTCAATTTTACTGGTTATGCCAGAATCCGGAATTTACCGGCAGGCACGAGTATCTCAAACCTCCCGCCTTTTCCAAAAATCCCTGACTCCCGAATCGAAAGACTAGTGATTGAAAGAATTTCCCGTGCAAGAAAGAGACCGATTCCGGTGTGATCTCCAAATCCATGCTCAAATATAAGCTCTTTTTTCTCATTCGGGATACCAGTACCATCATCCCCGCAGATAAGAATCAGAGAGTCTCTCTCAATGATACTGGTAAACTGAATGCAACTGACAGTTCCTCCATGACGGATGGCATTCTCCATCAGGGTAGTAAAGACCTTTCTGATTATCGGATCTGCATATACTTCGAGTTTCTCCGGAATCAGTATGGGTATACTGATACCATCATAGTTCACTTCCTTTTTCGCGGACTCTATCATTGGACAAATCAGATGCCATCCACTCGAAGAAGTTCCAAAATTCTCATATTCACGGGTAAAACCGATGGTTGATTCAATTGTATCAACCGCATCAATTGCATGGGATATACATTCCTGAACTTTTTGCAGGTCAGAGGATGTCAATGCCTGGTTCAGGAGAAGATGGGCAACCGATACCTGGTTATAGATATCATGCCGGGTAAGACCAGTCAGGAGGCGAAGTTTCTGATTTGATTCGCGAAGAGCTTCTTCAGCCTGCCTGCGTTCAGTGATATCCTGGTTCTCCCCATGGGTCATGATGGTTCTCCCGTTCTTATCCTTGATAATGCGAAACCTCACGATAATATAGCGGAGATCTCCATCCCGGCGAATGATCCGGTGTTCAAGCAGAGACTGCGAATCAGGGACAGAACCTTCAATGGATTCTTTGATAACTTTTTTTACCTGATCCTGATCTTCAGGATGCACAAAAGTCTGTACATACGTTTCGGCTGCCATCTGATACCCCCCTTCACGAGATGCAGTCGTTCCATACAGGGTATAAAATGGGTCATTGAATGTGAATATCCCTTGAATTACATCAAATTCCCAGTTTACCAAAGATGCAAGACGCATCACTTCTGCAAGTCGTTTCTCCCCCTCAAAGACCGCTTCTTCTGCCTTCTTTCGTTCGGTAATATCTTCGATAAATCCTTCAAAGTAATCAAGACCTGAATCCGAATCTTTTTTCTGATGGATGTTGAGTCTCCCCCAGAAGGAACTCCCATCATTTCTGCGGTACAGTTTTTCAAACTCGTTCCGATCTGGATGCTCAGAAAATAACCGGATGATTTCATCTCTGCGATCTGGATCGGCGAAAAATGCGGTGCTCACATTTTTTACCCGGGAGATGACATCATCAGGAGAATCAAACCCAAACATTCTCGCAAAAGCAGGATTAACCATAATTACCCTGCCTTCAGGACTTGTCTGAAAGATACCCATGTTAGCAGTTTCAAAAAGCGTGCGATACCGCTTCTCACTCTCTTCGTGGGATTTTTCTGCAAGTTTTCGATCCGTAATATCGGTTGCAATCTCCAGCCGGACCATCCGTCCGTCAGTCCACCGGACGGCTCTGTCCCGACAATCATACCATCGCCCATTTTTGGGATGTTGGATCTCCCAGGTATAGACCCCGGTAGGTCCATGGAGATCCATAAGAAGGGCATTTGTGCAAAATGGACATGGCTCTCGATTCTGATAGATGACCTCAAAACACTTTTTCCCGCCGATATCTCCAAAAAGGTTTCTTCCCTGTTTATTCAGGTACAAAAGATCATATGAGTCCATATCGGCAACATACACCACTGCATCGATACTGTCAAGGATAGTATAGAGTTCAGCCTTTATTTCTTCAAGAAACAGGAGATCATTCTCCGGACCTTTCCATTTGTCATCAGGAATTTTGGAGAGATGGGCATATGCATCTGCAGGATAACTATCGTCCCCGTTTGGGGATACGTACATGTGGTAGTGTTTCCTGATAACATTCAAAACTTTTTCTGACTGCACCCAGTGCTGATCCAGATGAAGAACTATCTCATCAATACGCCGAACCTGTTCATGAATCCGTTCAGTTATCCCGGGATCCATATGCATTTCAGCACATGCCAGAATAATAGTCAGGGGATTTCGAATCTCGTCATTAAGGATGGCAAGTTGGGCAAGGTTTCGTTGTATCTGGGAGAGAACATACATTTTCTCCTGCTCAAGCCGCAATTCGTCGGTAATATCCCTCCCCTGTGCAATGGTCGCAACCGGTCTGTTCCCATCCGGAGAGTACAATGTTGCCGAATTCCAGACAACATTCCTGATAGAGCCATTCTGGTGGAGAATATCAACTCGTGCAGACTCCCATCTGACGCCTTCGCGGGTGGTGAGAAGGAGTCTCATGGACCGCTCGGCTTCATCAGGAGGGAAGATTATTGCCAGATCTTTACCGATTACCTCATCTGCATTCCTGCCAATCAACTGTTCACAGGCATGATTTACCCGGGAGATACGGAATGTATCATCCCATATGATAATTGGAACATTTGCAATGGAGATCAGGTTTTCAAGGTAAGCATTTTTCTCCCTGATCACCTCTTCATCGCGTTTACGTCGGGTTATATCCTGGTTGATAACAAATGCACCAGTAATCTTTCCATCCGGACTACTGATGGGTGCTGCCCATTGTAAAATATATTTTTTTCTTCCATCAAATGTCTCAATCTCTAAAGACTCAGCTTCGGTAACTTTTCCTTCCTGGAAAGCATGCACAAGAGCCCAGTCATCAGGTAATACCTCATCATGTGAAGGAAGCCGCCAGGCTTTTAATCCGGACATTTCCTGCCCACCTTCTACACCCCATATTTTCTGTCCGGCAGGATTACCCGTAAGAATTGTTCCATTTGCGTCTGCCAGCCACAGCCCGATAGGAAGGTTTTCAAATACCAGACGAAATCGCTCTTCACTCTCCTGTAATTTCTGTTCTGCCTGATACTGATCGGTCACATCAAGACCTATTGCAATATACCTCTTTTTCTCTCCAAAAGGATCAGGCATCTCTTTCGTATTCCAGGAGATGATCTTTTTCAGCCCGGACCGGGTAATAATGGTAGTTTCCAAATTTTCAATATAATTCTTATCAGAGATAAAATGCTGAATAGTCCGGGTAATTTCTCTTCGGTAGCAGGAGTCCGGGTACAGGAGTTTCCAGATTTTCTGGTTCCCCACAACTTCATCGGAAAAATATCCACTAATTTCCTCTGCTGCAGTATTCCATAAAGTAATACTGCCATACTGATCCACCACCATAATCCAGACCAGAGCATTGGAAATGATATTTTCCTGGAACTGACTTGACTCTCGAAGTTTTTCTTCTATGTGTATCCGGTCTTCAAGTTCACTTCTGATCTCTTCGTATGCAGCCTGAACTTCTGCGGTACGTTCCTCAATAATCTGTTCCTGAAAATCATACAGAGAAGCATTCCGCATAACCAGCGCAACAATTGTGGAAAGATTCCGTAAAAGAGCAATAACGGAGTCAAGCCTGATGATATCCGGCAGTCCCAGCGCAAAGAGGCATCCCACTTGAGAATCACCAGTTCTTAAGGGAATGGAAAATGAGATGGGAAAACCTTCCCGGTCTAATATATCATTATGATTTGGTTCGTCACCGGAATTCCAGACACAGGGAACCGTATCTTGTGCATGGGAATAAAAAAACTCCATCATGTCCAATGATTCAGCCCATGCACGTCTTCTTTCCGGATGAACGGTCAGAAGTGTCCGTCCTGACGTATCCGGTGCATCAGGACCCCGCATGAGGATCACACATCTAGCTCCGGTTAGCTCCCGGATCTCTTCTGCCAGATAATTGCCCAGTTCCTTTGGATTATCTGACCGGGATAGAATCTGACTCAGAATATCCATCGTCATTACAGTTATCGCTGGTTCAGACTCCCCTTGATCGGAGTTCATGGAAGTACTTCTCCAGCGTCCAACTGGTTCATGGCTACCTGTATCTGATGTTTCAGGTGATCAAGAGACACCGGCAGGATCTCATACGGCAGGGCACAGTACTTTGCACATGCGGTAATTTCCTCTATAGGAACCGTAACTATTCCGGTATCAAGGTACATGAGTTTTGACTGCATCTCATGCATCAGATCTGATGCATTCTCCTGGCTGAGCCCCAGTTCATGAACAAATACTTCCTTCCATCGGGTTGTCCATTCAGGGAGTAAAAAAAACACTCCAGCAGCTAAATATTTTCGATATCCATCTTTTCCAAGAATCAGTTCACAACAGTTCATCCCGGCAGTCCGGGCAACACCCGGAATATGCTCAAACGATGCCATATCTTTACAACAATCACCATACACCAGTACAACCGGATGTCCCTGCCCGGTTTCTTGTAGAATCAAAGGTTTTAACTGCCGGGCTAGAAGATCGGGTTTCATATGCAGTAGGGAACTGACATACCGACTTTTCCATCCTGGCCAGTATTGCACCCTTAACGCTTCTAGTTCTTCTTTGAGCACAGAACATGCGATAAATACCCCGGTTCTGACCGATTCATCCATTCAATTTACCCTGCATGTTCTTTTGCTGCAATGCGAAATGCATGAATTACTTCAGGAGGTGTACAAAGAGGTACATCCGGACCGGAATTACACAGAACAAACCGGGGATCATCGATCCGATCCAAAAGAACCCGCCTGCACCATTCCATAACTTTTTCACAAGGAAGACTTGGTAGAGACAGATTATCAGGCCCTCCAAAAAGAACCGGATCAGGCCCGAGTATCTCCCGGGCCTTTGTCATATCGTCCCTTGCATCCACGACATACCCGATAACACAAGGAAGATCGGTAAGTAGATCCAGATTTGAGAGCACCGGTGCTCCTCCATGATGGAGCACAACCGGTCCTTTCAGCTGACGCAAAATCTCTAATAGAGCCGGACGGGAAAATTTTGTGACGATATCGCGGGTTACCAGTGAAGGTGAGGAGAAAGCACACGGAGATACAATAAAGTCCGCTCCTTTCGCATACAGGCGGTTTGCATAATCCACAAGAAATGGATTGATCAGATCCAAAACCTGACGAGTGCCTTGCTGATTGAAAAGGATAGTCTCCATCCATCCATTCATCCCCAGAATCAGGGATGGGAAATCGATAGAAAGCGGAAGAATCGCTGCTATCGGAGTATCCCTGCCAGATTTTTTTGCCAGATCTGCAATAGATTCCTGCTGATACAAAAGATAGGGATTATTGTCAGGGTCAGGAAAGGAGAGATGTTCTAGATCTTCCAGGCTGTCCACTACCGGTTTTCGAAGGGTTGGCGCTTGATCGGAAAACTTTTTGATAGTACTTCCAAAAGCTGCACCTAACTGGGCAAAATCAAACGGACCAAAGAGAACATCAGGATGGAACGTATCAAGGATGGACATTTGCCCTTCCACATACCGGGAAGAGTCAGAAAAGTATTCGTCTAACGGACAATCAATCAGCCGTGCACCATACAAACTCAGGGTCATTGCAAACGCTGCATGATCCGGTTTTTTGCCGCTGATAATTGACATGATACGTTCCCGGCTGTTCATAGATGATCAGACTCCTTAAGAGCTGCCTGCCATAACCGGTCAAACAAGGGAATTGCAGTAAGTGCATTTTTGGCAGTCCCATCTCCTCCGACTTCTTCCACGAGTTCGGGGTTAACAATAAAAACCGCACCTCCCACCGCTAACTGCAGCTTTCCTTTCAGACCCCGGGAATCAATTTCAGCTCTGAGCCGGGTGATATTGCGGGCAGTAGTCAAGGTCATTGCAGATACCCCGATAACCCGTGCACCTGATGAAAGGGCAGTATCAACAAAATCTTTGGGTGTCACATCATTGCCCAGATCGATCACTTCCCATCCATGGATCCGAAGAAAGGTAACCACAATCTTTCTACCAAGTGAATGAAAGTCATCCTCAATATTGCCAAATATGATTGGCCCTTTGAGCGTCAGGTTAGCCGTATCCGCTTTCCGCTCTTCTGCGATCCGGTTTAACACATCTTCTGCAATACGTGCTGCGACAAATACCTGGGCAATGGTAATAGTTTCCTGCCTCATCCATTCATTGCCAAGCTGGACAAGGACAGGTTCCATAATTTGGGAGAAAAAATGTTCATATCCCTGATCCTCTGCCCAACGCTCAATGATGTTGGTTGCGGCCTGCCGATCTGCCTGTAAAATTACCTCAATCAACTCATTTTGACACGCTACATCAGATGGGAGGTCTGTTTCTGTGGAAGACAACTGCATCGTAAACTCCAGACTCATATCAGAGACCGGGGGGTCTTGAGGAGTATTGATAGTTCATAATATCCAACCAGACTATAAAAATTATCCGGCCCTCATCTTCCGGAAGATAACGCAAAAGGAGAAATTTCGTAATTGAAAAGAGATTCAGAATTTTTGATGCGTTTTTGATGAGAACTTATGGATACAACTGAGAGAAACGAAAAATATTCTGGTATTGAGCAGAGAATCAGGAAACCGGCCTTCCGGAAAGCGGGATGAAATCCATACCACCAGTGACAGAACTCCTGGAGAAATTACCATAACCCTCCGCTGGAGCCCGTGGAGAACGGATTTACCGGCCAGTTAATATTTGTAAGATCTCCTTTCAATTCAGGGATATTCGCCATCTCCAGACGATAAGGAATCACTCCCGGATAGAGATCCTTGATCTGATCCCAGATGACCTGAGAGGCAGTCTGATATTCTTTTGCAACGCTGATGACTGACTCATCCCGATACACCGGAGAATATGGCTTACTTGCAAGATTCATTGCGTCAGAATATTCATCTCCGGATTTTGCCGTGTAATACAGATATGCATTGATCTGTTTCGCCTTTGGGTAGAGTTCAGGGCTTATCCGCATTGCAGCCAGAGTCTGCTGAGTTGTCTGCAGATCCCGCAGAGCGGTTCCGTTCGGAATAGACTGGTTTGAAAGGCCGTATATGGTTTCATTAGCCAGCTCGAGAAATTCCGTATCCTGATACGGGCCCGTAGCGGGAGAAGGTTTCAAAGGAAACATAACCATCGGAAGGCTGGTTACCGGGATAGTACATACACCAATAAGGATCAGGATGATGAATATTCGAATCAAAATCCTATCTACCCGAATCAACGAGTCCGGCGTTCGGAGCAGGTCTCCTTTCTGTATCATAATACCACTTCTTATCTGACCAGAGGCTATTGAAGTATAAAAACCTGCTCATACCTTGCAAAGTTGAGCAAAAAGTAATTGCAGACCGAATTTAGTAACAGGGATGAATCAAAAAGAGATGATCCCTGAATCAGGATGTATCTCTGTACCTGCTACGGTGCTTTCCAACTCTCTCCACAAACAGGATCATTACTCCACCGATACAGAGAATTGCAGCAATTATAATCCATGCTGAATCTATCGAACCGTAGAGAGCGATGACGGCTCCTGTTATCATCGGCCCTACAAACCCTCCGGTATTTCCAATAGAATTGATGGCAGCAACTCCGGCAGGTTGTTCATCTTCAGAAAGAAATGCAAGTACATAGGACCAGAACGGCCCATACATGGAGAAGATTCCCGCAAGGGCAATACTGACACCGATGAGTGAGATGACAGAATCGATAAACAAATGATCTATCAAAAGACCTATACCCCCGACAATCAGAGCGGCTGCAGTATGATATCTTCTCTCACCAGTCCGATCAGAGTTTTTTGAAACCAGAATCATCGATAACAGCGCAATACCATACACCGCGACGAGGATTATGCCGACAGCCGAGAGATGCTGATCAGGTAGCAGGTTTTTTGCAATCGTTGGGAGAAAAAAGATAATTGCATACAATCCTACCGACATGGCAAAGTACGCTACCGAACAGATCAACACTCTCCTGTCAACGAGAATGTCTATCAGCCGTTTGTGGGGAGAATCCTCACTTCTCCCGGAGTTGATCTCTTTCAAAAGCCAGCTCTTCTCATTCTCATTCAGCCAGGTAACATCCCGGGGAGAATTTTTCAGGACCCAGAAAGAGAGAATTCCAAGTAATACCGCAGGTATTCCTTCCAGAATAAAGAGCCATCGCCATCCTGCAATGCCAAACCAGTGGATGGTGTCAATGATAAACAGAGAAACAGGAGCACCAATAACATTGGAAACTCCAATCGCCGACATAAATAGCGCAATGGAGTGGGCGATACGTCTTGGCGGGAACCAGGTTCCCAGGTACCAGATCATCCCGGGAAAAAATCCTGCTTCTGCAATTCCGAGAAAAAACCGGAGAATGATAACCTGAGAGGAATCCTGAACAAATCCGGTAGCAACAGCAATCAATCCCCAGGAGATGAGAATACGTGCAATCCAGACACGGGCACCGACCCGTCTCATAATGAGATTGCTCGGTACTTCAAACAAAATATAACCGATAAAAAATATCCCGGAGAGAAACCCGAAGAGTTCAATAGGGATCCCAAGATCCTGGTTCATGGTCACTGCTGCATATCCCAGATTTACCCGGTCCAGGAATGCAACAATATAGAGAATAAATACGAACGGGATGATATGAAGACTTACGGTATTGAGGACCGTCGTTTCATATTCCCGGATTTTCTGCATATATATAACGTCAGTCTATCCGGGAAAAAGGATATTGATATGAATCCCGGGCTTTATGTGAAAAAATTAGGGAATCCTAAAAAAACCGGGCTCATCCGGACTGCATAGTACTCTGTGAACTACTGCTTGAAACGCCATTGGTAACAGTTAATTGCACGGTGTAGGTACCTGCAGTATTATATACATGCGAAGTATTCTGTGTGGTTGCACTTCCTCCATCGCTGAAAACCCAGCTCCAGCTGGTAGGATTTCCCGTCGACGCGTCGTAAAACTGTATGGTCAGAGGATTTACCTCCACACCGGGAACTCCATAAAATTTTGCAACTAACGGGGTGACCGATTGAACAGCATTATACGCATTGACCCTGCCACCCGTAACACACTTTGTAGATAAAGAGGATTTTACATCAACTGTATTGAGAATTGCGGCTTTTATCTGAGCAACTGTTAACGAAGGGTTTGTTGCCTTTAGTAATGCCGCTATTCCGGATACCTGCGGAGTTGCCATAGAAGTGCCGGAAAGATACGCATAGGTGCTCGTTGGATAGGTACTGTAAATAATATCACCCGGAGCACCTACATCCACCGTAGTTGCGCCATAATTTGAGAAACTCGATAACCCATCGTTACAATCGGTAGAAGCAACAGAGATGATGTTACTACTGTCATAAGCGGAAGGATACTGAGGAACCAAATCGGTATTTCTCGCATTATTTCCAGCAGCACAAATAACCACTGCACCGGAGTTTTCTATCGCTGTTTTGAGGGAACTACTTGCTGTCCCGCCCCCCCATGAGTTGGAGATTATGGATGCTCCCTGATTTTTCGCGTAATTAATGGCTTCAATTGCATCACTGGTATATCCATCTCCGTTTGAGTCAAGGAATTTACACGGAAGAATCTTCACATTCCAGTTGACTCCGGAAATACCCACCCCGTTATTTCCAACCGCTCCAATAATTCCTGCACAGTGCGTTCCATGCCCATTATCATCAGTCTGGCCTGCAGTATCAGTAATAAAATTATATCCGGCAAGACAGTTTGCTGCAAGGTCAGGATGGGATATTTGTACACCGGTATCAACCACTGCTACAATGATTGATGAGCTCCCGGTTGTGTATGACCATGCTTCAGGAGCATCGATATCAGCATCTGCAGTCCCATACGTACTTCCAAAAAATACCTGCCCGGTGTTATGAAGCCCGTATTGCCGGGAGAATAAGGGATCATTCGGGGTTATTGAACTTGCAGAAACAGAGACGGGTGATCCAACCGGAGATCCGGCAAGGAATGAGCTACTGCTATTGCTCACAACCGGTTCAATAGCATGCACAATATAATCAGGTTCTGCATATTCGACATTCGGATTTTGCTCATACTGACTGATTGCCTGCGTAACCGGAAGACTACCGGAAAGTTTGACAACCTGGAGTCCTGAAACCCCAAGAGTTGTCTGATCGGAAAGAACCGAGGCTCCCATCTGGGCATTGAGTGACGCTGATACACTTTGAACCATACCAGATGAACTGAGGTTACCTGCCCGGTACTTGACAAGAACACGGTCTGGGGCATACGAGTTGTTGGTGGAATTATCCCGTGGGATCTGGGACGGTACTGGAGTTACGGTTCCGGTTGGAGTTGCTGCCACCGTCACCGGCTGATATACCCGGGAAATAATTGTATCAGGCCCGGCCTTCACAACAGAGGGAATCGTAGGAGAAGGGATGATATTTTGGGTGATAACGGCCCGTTCCAATGAAGTTGTATGCACAGCTCCTGATGAAATTTTCGGGGGATTCACTGATCCAGTCAAATCTTGCCCGGCACTACAGATAGATACACAGAGAATACCAAGGAGAACCAGGAAAAAGATACCATCGCGAACAATCCAGGACATATTTATAAGTGTTAACAATTTATCCGGGATATTATATGAAGAATATCCAAGCCCCTGATTGGATATTATCAAAATGATGAACCTACCAGATTGCTGTTCACCCGGATTCAGAATAAGTGACACAAATCGATACCCACTTATTCATCAAATCTTTGAAATTACAGATATTATGGGATAATGGAACGATGTATTCGAATATGAAGAGATGAAGGAAAAACTATTTCTTTCCTGCTTCGTCTGAAATAATACGAATTTTTACCCGATTATCAATCGAAACAGGTAAGCTAAAAATGAGAACAACTTGCCTTCGTATCATCCCACCTGAAGGAATGTATAATCCTGATGATTTTCGGTGGATATTTTTCATTTACGCAAAAATATGTTTGATTTCAAAACGGTTCATTTGAAAACCCTGCTCGGGTCGCAGAAATCGAAAATTTCATCATTAATTTAAAAATTAGCACTATATATTGCTTTTTTATGACCGGAGAAAGGAAATTATATTTCAAAATATATATATTGTAATACAGAGATGAATTATTAAAATAATGAATAAACTGATTTTCTTTACGCTCCTCATGGCCTGTGTAGCGGTAACAGGAGGAGCGGCCTTTCTCCAGAATGAATATCAGTTTCTTCACCCCCAAACAACTGAGGTTTCAATTACCCACACCAATGGCATCACCCCGACCCTGATATATATTGCTCAGGAAAAAGGATTTTTTACTGCAAATGGGCTGAATGTTACCTTCCAATCCTATCCAACCGTAAATAATTCTCTGGATGCTCTATTGGATGGAACCCTGGATTTCGGATTCTTCAATGAATTTACCCTTTCTGATCCGGCAAACTATAACAAACCCATCCGGATAATCAGCACCATTGCAGAGTCTGATTCCTACTACATAATCGCCCGGAAAGACAAAGGTATCAAAAATATTGAAGATCTTCAGGGAAAAAAGATCGGAGTAATGAAAGTCTCCCTCAGTGATTATTTCCTCGAACGATTTTTTGTCATGAATAATCTCTCAACTTCGAATAATACCCTGATTCCCCTTGATTCGGATAATGATATTGATGCCCTTGTGAATGGGGATATCGATGCTATCATGACAGGGCGGAGCATATATAAGGTCAAAAAGAAAGTCGGAGAAAATGCGATATCCTGGCCAACAAACCTCGGGCAGCATACGATGTTTTCCCTGGTTTGTCATGAAAAAACCCTGAAGGAACATCCGGAAATTGTGGAAAAATTACTGCGAGCGGTAATCGATGCAGAAACATATGAACGGGATAATATTGATGAGTCAAGGCAGATTACCAGCATATATAGCGGGATTCCTCTTCAATATGTCAATAATACCTGGCAAAATCATTACTTTTCCGTAAGTCTCTCTCAAGCTCTCATCTCACTAATGGAAGATGAGACCCGATGGAGAATCGAAAAAAACCTCTCCCCTGACACCAAGATCCCGGATTATTCTCAAATAATTGCACCAGAAATTCTCACTAAACTCAAACCTTCAGCAGTGACCCTCAGATGAGATCTTATCAGGTACGTATACAATGAAGATTAAATTACAAATCACCATAAGCCTCATTATCTTCATTATCCTGACCAGTTTTATCCTATATACTCTGACTACAGGAAATGATAATCTTACTACGATTGAAAATAAAGTACGGATTATCGACGAAATAAAAAATACCGCTTTAGATCTCAATTATCTGGTGAATGAATATTCTTCTCATGGAGAGAATATCACTATAGAAAGATGGAATAATAAATTTGCACAATTTGAACGGCTAATTAAGAATCTGCAAGAGGAAGATTCATCAGACATTCTCACCACTAATGATTTCCAGATTCGTGCTCAGGAGGTAAATAGTTCTTTTTTTTATCTGATTGCACACTCACCTGCAGGATCTACCAGAAATACTGAGAAAATTACCCCTGAGATAATAGAATATGCCAAAAATACTGTAGAGATTCAAACAGAAGTATTTCTCTCCCGATTGTCCCAATACTCGGCAAAGGTCAAAGAGGATGCGGCTATTGTCAAGCAAAAAATGATAATGATCATTTTCCACTCCATTGCCGGTATGATTCTCTTTGTTTTGTTTGTGTATCTGGTCATAAACCGGACAATACTCAAAACGATTGCAACTTTTCACTCAGCAACAGAGTCTATCAGTGCCGGAAATCTGGATGTCCACATTGATCGGGTAAGTAATAATGAACTCGGTGAACTGGCAGACGCATTTAATAAGATGTCAATTCATCTCAAAGAAACGCGTTCATCCCTTCTCTCAATAAATGAGAAACTGAATCGTGAGGTTCAGGAGCGAAAAAATGCAGAGTTGGCCCTGTCTCAGAAAAATACCGAATTAATCCATGCATATGATAATCTGCGAGTAACTGAGGAAGAACTCAGAGATCAATACGAAGCATTAATGCAGAAAGATAATGTCATTCAAGAGAATGAACGCAGATTCCGGGCAATTTTTGCTCAAACCTTTCAATATATCGGCCTGTTACAACCTGACGGGACTATCATAAAAGTAAACCAGACTGCTTTACAGTTACTTCAGATACCAGAAGAGAATTTAGTAGGAAAACCTTTTTGGAATACTCCGTTCTGGATGCATTCTGAGACTCTGCAAAAGAAACTCTGTACTGGTATCCAGGAAGCTGCGGGCGGTAAATTTGTGCGATTCGAGACATCACATACGGATCGGGAAGGAAATGAGCATTTTGTGGATTTTTCCCTCAAGCCTATTTTTGATGATGAACAAAAAGTTACCTTCCTTCTCGCTGAAGGGAGAGATATTGATGAGCGTAAAAGATCTGAAACCGCTCTGAAAAGATTAACCAATAAATTATCGGTTCTTCATTCAATCACCATGAATGACATCCAGAATGCCATTTTTTCCCTTTCCGGGTACATCGAACTGCAAAAATGCGGGGTTGATGATGAGAAACGAAATCAGATTCTCAGTAGTCAAACCCGGATTATCGGGACAATCTCAGATTCAATCAAATTTTCCAAACTCTTTCAAAATCTCGGGGAAAAACCTCCAATATGGCAGGATATTACCATATCTTTCCTGCTTGGAATTTCTCATGTAGATCTTTCTCAATTTACCAAGTCTATTAATCTCAAAGACGTTGAGATTTATGCTGATCCCCTTCTAGAAAACGTCTTTTGTGCCTTAGCCGAGAATGTTGTCATTCATGCAGAGGGAGCAGATGAGATCTCTCTTCATTACCGGGAACATGAAAATGGCATCACGATCTATTTTGAGGATAATGGAGAGGGTATTTTGACAGAAGACAAGGAAAACATTTTTGATCGACAATTTGGGAAGACAAAAAGTATGGGATTATTCCTGTCGCGTGAAATCCTGAGCATTACAGATATTACGATTCATGAAACCGGAGAACCAGGCAAAGGAGCCAGATTTGAGATTTATATCCCACGGGGAGCATACCGGTTCAAATCATGCCTAGAATCATAGAGAATTGATACTTTCAAATAAAGAGCGACAATCGATGAAGTAATTTTAACGCGTCAATTTTCAAAATAGTATCAATAATTCCCCTTTAAAAATCAAACGCGGCGAAAAACGAACCGGTTATTCATATCGAAACGTTCCCTGGGGAACAAGCATCTCAAACCGCACTCCCCTTCCTTCTTCTCCGGTCTCCTGAATTGAGATACCCGTAAGAGAGAGAATCTCCCGGACAAGGAACATCCCAAGCCCGGTATTCTTTCCAAACCCTCTCTCAAATATTTGTTCTTTGAGACGATCAGGAATACCTACTCCATTATCTTCCCAGACAATCACCAGATCTGACTCTGATTCATGTAGAGAAACGCGAACTTCGGTGACGGTTTTTCCATGCCTGACAGAGTTATCAAGAAGATTGGAAAAAACCTTTTCCAGCATTGGATCAGCAAATATCCAAGGATTTAAATCAGATTCAAGGAAATGGATGGATTCCGGGATACATGACCTTGGTAATACAGTTTTGAGCGATATCCATTGAGGTTTCTGCACTCCGAGATCTTCATATACCCGGGTAAATTCAATCTGGCTTTGGATCTCCTGAGTGGTATTTTTCATGATTCGAAGGTATTCAGAAAGCGTGGAGTTCATCTCTTCTTTCTCGGCTAGTTCAAGAAACACGAATATAATCGAAATTTTATTGAGAATATCATGACGGGTAATACTGGTCAGAAGGTTGAGCTGACGGTTTGCATTCTTGAGAGTTATTGCAGCCTGCCTCCGCTGGGTGATATCCCGGGTAACACCCACAACTCCCTGAAAGGATTCGCCATTCGTAAAGACCGGAGCGATAATCATTTCAGTCCAGACCGTAGATGAATCCTTTCTGACAAATTCCAGCTCCATCACCGTCTTTTCCGGAATCTTTCCCCCGGATTGCAGAATGTTCATCCAGTGAATGTGACACTGCACCAGCTTTCGATAGGAATCAGGTGTGAGCGAATCGCGAAATGTTAAATTCATTGCCTCCTGCGAAGTATATCCCTGGAGTTTACGGATGGAAGGAGAGATATAAGTCATCCGCATTTTATTATCGGCAGTCCAGATGACATCGTGAACATTATCGGCGAGTAACCGGTACCGGGTTTCACTTTCCACCAGTTTTTCCTCGGCTTCTTTCTCCTTGGTAATGTCCTGATCAATACCGCTATACCCGGAAAATATCCCGGATTCATTATAAACCGGCGTCCCACTCGTTTGCAGAATGACAAGAGATCCATCTTTATGGCGATTAGAATTGATAAAATCGCAGAAGGGTTTGCAATCACGAAATGCAGACATAGCGGTGGCAGTCATTTCATCTTTTCTCGCACTGTCAAAGAGATCATAGAAATGCAACTTTCCCACCAGTTCTTCAGGGGAATATCCAAGAATTGCTTCAACTGCAGAACTTGAGTAGGTATAGAGTCCGGTAGGATCGACTTCCCAGATCCATGCCCCGGCATTTGAAGTCACTGCAAGAAGTCTCTGCTCACTTTTCCGAAGTTCATATTCGGTTGCTTTTTGGTGGGTTACATCAGAGACAATACCTTCAAGAGCAACAGGCTTACCCTCATTATCCACAATCAGTACATTTCTCTGATTAATCCAACGGACGTTGCCACTCCGGTCAATTATCTGGTATTCATACGTAGGAGGTACATCACCGGTAAGGAGAGCATCCCATTTTTCCTGAAAATATTGTTCCCATGACGGGTGGATCAGGGTTCGCATAATTCCAGGATTTCCATAGAATTCTTCAGGAGAGTACCCGGTCAGATCCTTGAGAGCCGGGCTGATATACTCGTATATTCCATCAGGAAGTGACATCCGATACAGCATATCCCGGGCATTATTTGCAAACCGTTCAAACTTTTCCTCATTTGCCAAAAGAGCCAGTTCAGCCTCCTTCATTGCAGTTATGTCCCGGAGGGAGATCTGTGCACCGGATATTACCCTTTTTTCCAGAATTGGAACAGCATTCAGGTTAACAAAAGCAAAGGAACCATCTTTTTTCTTAATTGTAAGATCGACATTGTCAACATGATTCCCGGCAAGTATCGTTTGAATACACCGCATAAACTCGGTTTGACAAAGGGCGAAGATGGTTCCTGATCCAAATTCGGATGATGTATCGATGAGTTCTTCTGGTTCATATCCGGTGATAACCCGGCAGGACGGTGAGATATAGGTTGAATTCATCCTCTTATCGAGGATTATTATCAGATCTGAAGATCGCTCTGCCATCCCCCGGAACCTCTCTTCACTCTTTGCGAGGGATTCCTCCTGTAGGGCGAGTTTCTGATAATTTTCCCGGAGTTCTTCCTGATTTAATGAAAGCTCCTCGTAAGCAGCTGAGAGATCTTCAGCCATTTTCCGGATCTTCATTTCTGCTTCTTTCTGGTGCTCAATTGGATGAGTGGTAGTTACAATACCATCAATACCGGGAACGCCAATCAGATTGAGGCCGATGGATTCAACGTACAAATAGGTACCATCTGCTTTGCGGATACGGTATTCGGTTGGAGTTTGAGAGTTACACTTATTCTCTACATCCTGGAAATCTCTAAGCACCCGCTCCTGATCTTCAGGATGAATAAAATCAAATGCCCGAAGTCCAACAAGAGCTCCTTCAGGATACCCGAGTATGGTTGATGAAGATGGTGAGTCAAAGAGAATTGTGCCATCAGGATGTAAAATCCGGATGATGTCAGAAGAGTTCTGAATCAGAGATCGAAACCTGAGTTCACTCTCCAGAAGTGCCCGGGTATCATTCCTTCGGCTCACCGCCATCCGGATTTTATGAGTCAACTCACTGAACTGGGGGGCGGGTTTTCCCCCTTTCTGTACATAAAAATCCGCCCCGTGTTCTATCGCTTCAATGACTACCTCCTCCCTTCCTCTTCCGGTGAAGAGAATGAAAGGGATGTCCAGATTTCTTCTTCGAATCTCTTTGAGAAATTCAATCCCATTCATTCCGGGCATCTGGTAGTCAGAGACAATCGCATGGTATGTGGTTTCAGTAATTTTATGGAGAGCCAAAGCTGCTGATTCTGCAATATCCACGATAAAACCTAAAGAACCCAGATATTCTTTAGTCCCATAGAGAAGAAGAGGTTCATCATCCACGTAGAGGATACAGAGGGGTGGCTCAGACATGTGGTTACGTGTATGTTAGTATATGAGACGAAAAAACTGATCGTTTCTCTCAGGAATACCCGAAAAATTCATTCATGATAATATTTTAATGCAATGGATAGGAACCGGTATGCAATCAATTGAAAACTATAGACACCGGATAAAAGAAAATAAACAGAACTGATGGCTATCTCTTCATATTTCGTGTCAAAATCGTAAAAGAATTCCAGAAGTGAAGTGACAACATTCACTTTTCCCATAGGAAAATTGATCAGCCAGAGATAAAAGCACTGAAATAGAAACAGTGAAAAAAAGGCGAAAAGTATTGGAGAGAGGAGAGATCAGGGAAGACCGAGAGTAGTTTTCAGGTAATGATATCCGCCAAAGACAAGCATAAAAATGAAAATTACCACAATAGCCCATACAAGCCGCATAACCCGATCTTTGGGATCTAAATCAAAAGTCCGGTTTCTACCCGATCTTCGGATATTTGGCTCTGAGGATCCTCCATCCAGTTCGGCGCCACATTTCGGGCAGAATCGAGGGGAATCAGTAAGTTTCTCCCCGCAATTTGGACAGTAAGTATTACTCATGTATATACATGAGAGGAATTTCCTTAATAGTATTTAGGTAAAATCAGAGGATTGTTTCTTTTATATCTTTCCATCATGCCTAGTATGAGATCAGGATTTTTATTCATGAGCTCAGCAGAAGGACCGAAATTATCAAACCGGTCTTTTCCAATGATAACCTTTCAATTCTAAAATGTATAGATTATCAGATACCAGGGGGTCTGAATCTCGGGAAGGTTTTATCGTAAATTACTCCTATTATGGTGTGAGTAGTGAGGCATATGATGGATGATAATCTTCTTCATAATTCTTTCATTTTGTTTGAGATTATCTGTGTTATCGCAGTATTTGCCATATTTCTCATCAGAAGTCATTTCTTCACCGAAGTTCTGGAGCATCATCCCCGAATAATTACCCAGATAATCCTGATCATCTTTTACGGTCTGCTCTCTATTGTCGGAACGGTTACCGGGATCAGTCTTTTTGGATCCATCGGAAATGTCCGGGATATTGGTCCGATGATTGCAGGCCTCACCTGCGGGCCCCTCATTGGAATTGGAGCAGGAATAATCGGAGGAGTGTTCAGGTTCATGCAGGGAGGCCCATACATGTACACTGGCCTTTCTGCCCCGATTTTTTGCGGGATAATGGGAGGGGTATTATACCTGGCAAATAACCGCAATTTTGTCTCTACCAATATTGCAACGCTGTACATGGCTCTTTGTGATACTCTCGTATCCATTGTCACCTTAACACTGGTAACCCCGCCAAATCAACTCTGGAGCATTACCGGAAATATCGCCATTCCGATGATAGCCGGATCAACCATCGGAGTTTTTGTATTCTCAACATTTATCCATGCACAGATAGCAGAAAGGATCCGGGAAAAAGAATTTTATCTTCTTGAAAGGGAGAACGCAGACAGAAAAAACCTGGATGCCGTTATTAATACCATTGCAGATCCGGTCTTTTTACTCAATCACGATTTTTGCTGGACCCTGGTAAATGATGTGTTTTGTCAGTTTGTCGGAAAGACACGGGAGAACATCATCGGAACCAGAGTTACTGACATCTTTGGCCAGTCAGAACATGAATCCATTCTCAGTCAGGCAGAAGAGGTGTTTGCATCCAGAAAACCCTGTGAGATGGAGATAACCCTTACCAGTGCAGAGGGAGAGAAACGAATTTTTATCGCCAAGTCCGCTCTATATATTGATTCAAACGGAAACGAGTCTATTTTAGGAGTTCTACGAGATATTTCAGAGCGGAAAAAGATGGAGGAGACGATCACCGAAAGTGAAGCCCGTCTCACCTCGGTGCTCCACGGATCCCCGATGATGCAATTTGTCATCGATCATTCTCACCAGGTGATCTCCTGGAACAAAGCAATTGAGAAATATACCGGAGTTCCAGCAGATGAAATGCTTGGCACCAGTGATCAGTGGAAACCGTTTTATCGGTCAAAAAGACCGTTACTTGCGGATATTCTCGTCGATGAAAAGACTGACAGTTTTAAGGAGTGGTTTGAAAAACCCATAACTCCTGCCAGGCATGTTGAAGGAGCGTATGAAGGAACCATTTTTCAGCCTGATAAAGGGCCCTCAGGAAGATGGGTGTATTTTACTGCCGCCCCAATCCGGGATACCAAAGGTTCCCTTATCGGTGCCGTAGAAACATTGGAAGATATTACCGAACAAAAACACACTGAAGCAGACCTGAAACTCAGCCTGAAAAAGATTAATCTCCTCTCCACTATCACCAGGCACGATATCTTAAACAAGATATCTATCCTCTCCAGTTACTTATACCTCCTGACTCCAAGTATCAAAGACACGGAGGGGATTGAAAACCTCACACGGGCGGTCCGAACTACCGAGATCATTCAGAAACAGATAGCGTTTACCGGGGAATACCAGGAGCTGGGAGTGAAAGCCCCGGTTTGGCAGAAGATCTCTGAGGTCGTCGATGAAGCGGCCTGTGAGCTCATAGGGGACACCATCACTTTTGATGTGTCCGTCACGCCCTATGAAATATTTGCCGATCCCCTTCTCATCAAAGTCTTTCACAATTTATTTGAAAACGCCAGAAGCCATGGTGAGAGGGTCACCAGAATTTCAGTAACCGATTATCTCTCTGATACCTCCCTCATCATCAGGGTTGCGGATAACGGGGTAGGTATTGTAGATGAGGATAAACCCTATATTTTTGAGAAGGGCTTTGGAAAGAATACCGGATTCGGGCTGTTTCTCTCATATGAAATCCTCGCTATTACCGGAATGAGTATTACTGAGACAGGTGAATTAGGGAAAGGTGCCTCTTTTGAGATAACGGTTCCAAAATCTGGATACCGGGAAAAAACAGGATAGGCCAAAGTAAGCCATACTCCACTCCGGGAAACCCATGTACCGGAGAGTTGGCTTTGGAAGTTATCGTTTTCTTCCCATTTTCACATCCTGAATAATGACAAGCCCGTGCTCTACCAGACTTTCCACTTCATCGACAATGCCAAGAATCCGCTCTTTGGTATCAACGACATCGATCACAACAGGAAGATCCATTGAGAAGTTCAGAACATCAACGGTGTGAATCGTGTGCTCATGACCATATCCAACCATCCCCCGAAAAACCGTGCAACCGGGAAACCCACGATCCATGAACAACTCTACCAGATGTTTATATGCGGGTTTTCTTCCAACTCGTGCCGATTCGGCGATATACACCCGTAATAGCATTCCTTCTGTTAACATCACACACCTGCCAAAAAAACTGAACCCATATAGTACGCAAGACCAACACCGCAAAGACTCCCGGTGAGATGAATACTCATATTCACCATCATCGTCCGGTATGCATGCTCCTCCAGCATCCGGAACGTCTCAAAGGTGAAGGTGGAAAAAGTGGTAAACCCTCCGAGGACTCCCACGTCAATAAGATAATACGCATCTCCAGGAGATCGGGAGAAGAAAACCAGTGCAAAGATAAAACTGCCAAGAATGTTTACCAGCGCAGTTCCAACCGGAATATCCCGGATGGGAGAAAGACGAGAGAGTTCGAACCTGAGAACCGACCCGATAGCTCCACCAAGCCCGACCAGGATCAGGTGATCCATGAGAAACCTCTCTGGCGCATAACGATGAATCTCCCGATGAGTACTCCTGCCATCCCGCAGATGATGTTTGCTGCGATATTGATGGTTCCCAGAATCGGTCCGGCGGCGATACTTTGTGTGGCAAAGGCTGAGAACGTGGTAAAAGATCCAATTATCCCAACACCGAGCAGGAGACGTGAATTTCTGCTAAATGCACCGAAATACAGAGAGTCATACATCAGAATTCCAATCCCGACAGAGCCCAGAACATTGACGATAAACGTCCCCATGAGAGATGGAATCCACTCATTGATCTGATACCGGGCAATAGAGCCGATACATCCACCAATGCCTACAATACCTCTTTCTGATACGGTAAATTTCATCTAACACCAGAATCCTGGAAAACCTCAACCGAGATATTTGAGGTCTGAAGGGAAAAAGTTAGATGGAAGCAGGAATGGTATGGAGAAGTGGATATCAGGAGTGTAGTTTGTGATCATTCGGCTTTCTGACATGAATGAAAGCGGGAGTTCTGCGGTTAGAGCGGGAGATATCCGCCCTTAATTCTTGCTATTTTTGATAAATAAAACGTGAAAATCTTATGAAACCAGATCAGAGCGGGAGAGCGGGACATCCTGACTCATATGAAACACTCAAGACTCTGGAATGAAACACTCTGTGTGTAGATCTTCCCGCTCTACGAGAGATACTTACCTAAGATATCGTATATTTACAAGTATAATCAAAAAATACTCCCAATACAGAAAGCGGGCCTTCCCGCTCTATCCACAAATTTTTCGCATTTGTCCCGCTCTCCCGCTCTCATGGATTTATATTTAGATATTTTTTCCATTTTCATGTTATCATGCTCTCATTCACCTAATGAAGAGTAAATCTATCTTGAAAACTGGTTTTGAAATCACCCTGTCTGTGCAGAATGAACATACCTTCAGGCGAAGGTAAGGTATCAACCTACTTTTCCAAGGAGTTCAGATTATGAAGGGAGTGTACAAAACCTGGCATTCATCTATTATCGTCCAAAAGTGGGTGCATTACTCATTACCGAAGTGAAGAAAAGAGAAGAAAGAAACATGTGCGAATGCATAATGGAAAAAGTTGTGAGATGCACCCCTCATCTCACGTCATACCAATTATCGTACCATGCTCACGGGTCCTTTGCGGTTTTTTCCTGACATCACCGCCCTTACCCGGGATACCGGAGTTACGTATGAAACATCTCCAATATCCAGGTAAAAACCTTTACCACTCTCTGATAGTCGGACAATACCGGGGATAGGCCCGGAGATCTCGCCATTACCAAGACCCGATATGGTAGCCATGACTACTCCTGTTGAGATCGCAAATCGTCCACCCTCGTCGATGAATACCAGGAGGTCTTCACCCTGTCTGATGATTCTGCCACACAATTCATACGCATCACAGCGACGGGTTCTTTCTACAAACTGACTCATTCTATCTCCTTATGGTCCCTCAATGATCCTTGATTAATGGACAGTAATACATATTTCCCGGTTGTTTGCCCGTCAAAGAGCAAACCTGACGTCTTTTCATTCGAGTCGGAGGCATCACCGTCTCGTATTGTTCCCATACCAGTTTCGGGCATCTCATGCCTCTACACTGGTCAATTCTTGCTCGTTTCATGATGGCCTTAGCTATACAACCCAGCCTTTCTCCCCGCCTCCAACCCAGAATGATCGTTACGGAGGTCCGTGTTCTTTGGAGTGATGAATGGCCTTCGTATCTGATTGTCGGCGATAACACTCATCACAGAGGTTTGTTCTGGACGCTGAATCAGACCATGATGCAGACTGTATCCCACAGAGATGGCATATCCCAATCGAGACGGATCTCTGCACCATCTGACCAGTATCAATAATTCCGGGAAGAGGAATTATCGCTGCAGAAGCCCGGGACACAGCACGGGAATAACAGGATGCACAGAGCCTCCGGGAAGATCCTAAAGGATCTTCTGTCCTTACCGATGTCGTTCGCTCCTGGTACTGGGTAGGTTTTCTCCCACAGACAGAGCAATGGCGCTTATCGGGAAATCCCTCAAGACGAGTATAATCCTGCGGATTGACTGATGCGAGAGACACACCCGTTTTCATTACCGGGATATCCTGCGATTCGGTATCTTTTGTACTTGATGAAGGGATGATTTGCGTGTCAAGCGAGGAATCCTGACTTGGTGATGTCTGAAGATCCAAAGGTGTGGTATCATCCGGAGGTGTACCGGAAGAATCTTCATCTGATGACTCATCAGCAAGCCAGACAGAACCTCCTTTTATCCAGGCTTCATAGAGCATCTGATCCCAGAGATACACACGGGTTTTGCGAAGTGTTGTGCATCCATCATCGCCATTGATGATAGTTCGATCCAGATACGAGATAGCCGGACATTTTGCAAGCAGACCGGAGTATGACTTCCCATATGAACAATATCCGTGAATGAGTTTACCGATGGTGCTGTTTGACCAGCCGGTTGTCTGCTGAAGCTGAGCGATGGTCACTTCAGCAAGACCCAGGGAAGAGAGGTAATTCACCAGCGATGTTTCACGTTTGGTAAGTTTGGTATCCTGACCACCATTTTTGCCATTTAATGAAGTAAAGAGCCGGGCAGCCTGATGAAAATCCTCTTTCGTTGCTACGACACAGGTGGCTCCATCAATCTGGCGTACTTCGCGTTGCTGCTGACAGAGTGCCGCATTGGTGCGAATCAGATCAAGGAGCATATCAGGATTCCGACGGTTTTCTGCTGACTGAAACCGGATGGAACGGGCATAGGGAATCACGACCCAGACCGGAGAGAGTTCCTGCCAGATCTGACGACATATACAGACATCATCACTGATGGTGACATCTGATGTAGGTAATTGCTCAGCACCGGCAAGAGTGCGATCCAGGACTTTGAGGTCTTGTTCTTCAGAATCATCAATCCAGCAGGTCAGCATCCGGTTAAAGACCTGATCATCGCCGGATCCTTCAACTTTTGCTATCCACCAGACACAACGCTCCGGTATCGTGCATACCTGCGGTTTCCGGTCTTTATTTACGGTCCGATAAAGGAAGGGCTTTTGAAATGATGTGGTCACTCCTTTGAGGATCTCCTGCATCTGATCAGACAGACTGACATCATCAAGGGTGATGACAGATCCCACTTCGAGATCTTCCATGTAAAAGAGTGCTTTATCACTCATCCTTCCGTCAAGGCAATATTTTGCCGGAATCAGGGACTGCATCGTTTCTATGGCATGAGATTTTCCTTTTCCGGATTCTCCGGTGATAGAGACATGCAGTCCTTTACTGTTGACAACTTTCCTGGATGCAAGAGAATGAATCATACATTCTGCAACGTGCTGGTCTCCCTCATGGTATGTACCAAAGATTTTCAGAAGAAAATCAAGCGGGCTTTGTGTATGAAGAATCTCACTGGCACACTCTCTGATAGAGTCGGGACACTCTGTACCATCCACCACAGGATTTTCATTGGAACTGAGTGCTGCTCGCTCAAGTCGTGATTGCAATCACGATCTTTCAGATCGGAAGGAAAATTTCTTCCCTCTGCTTCTTGTCTCGCTCTGATGCGATCGGATTGTAATCTCGCAAGTCTGGTTCCAATATCCGGTTTTTCCTCAAACATTGCTTTCAGTTCAGACCATCGCTGCCTGCCACTACCACATGAGTCATGATGGCACCCGGCAAAGACTGCTCCATTTGCAAACTGAATCGCAAATGAACCATCGGTATGAGCTGAGGAGAAAGGACAGGAGTCAAGAGAGAAAAGGGTGCCTCCCTGGTAGGGTTTGGTTGTATAGGTGATAGCATGAGAGTCCAGCCACTTTCCAAGCTCAAGAGAGGATTCACCGTCTGCAGCATGTTCAGTTCGTTGATCAATCCGGGTTGATTCAGGTGCAAGGGTGAGAAGTGCCTTCATCGATTCCGGAGTGAGGAGAACCTGATGATCGGGAACTGAAAGTATCCGGGATCTTCGATGCGGCCGGTCAGGGAGCGGATCTCCTTTGCGGGAAGTGGTTCCATATATCTTCCAGATTCGGGCTGCGTTAAAATTCGCAGTATCCACTTTACATCGGGAGTCAGAAAACCGCTTATCAAGAAATTCCAAAACGCTACGAATCAGATTTCGACTCTCCTCATCATTTGGCAGATCAATAGGATAGAGAAGGTGAGCTCCATTTCCGGAATCACCGACAACCGGGCTTGGCCATCCGTTTTCAATGAGAAACTGCCGGATAGAATCGGCAAGAACCAGGGCATCCGTATGTTCAGTATCTGATGATGAAATTCCGGAAGGCCGCCGGGGATCAATGTCAATAGGGAGCCATCTGCGCCGGATAATATCCGCATCTGCGGTAGTCGCATCAGATCGTCCAATCCGAAGTTTTATCCGGTTAGCTCGTCTTCCAAGGAGTGTCGGGTTGATCTCATTCAGAGTGACATAAATTCCTGATACCCGAGGTTCTTTATCCCGGATCAGGATATCCTGCACTGCTTTCAGATGGTCCTGATAATATCCTGATGCAATGCCGTCATCACCGATGGTGCGAACCTCGATGACCTGACCGGGACCAAATAACGTCTTCAGGGAAGTGAGGACTTCCTGATGTCTGTCCGCATCAGTCATTTTTCCCCGGTAGCATTGCATCCGTTTGCGCGGAATTTTCAGAAAAGATCCGGATTTTCGGGTTTTGAAGAGTTCTCATGGAATAGGAGAACACCCAATCATTCAGAGAATACATAACTCTCCGTCTGATATCTGAACTGCCCCACCAGGAAAAATCCGGTATCGTTTCCAATTGGAACGCTCTCTCACCCAGTACTGCATCTCACCAGGATACGAACCTGATTTTACGAAAGCCGTGAGAAACATGAGGTCGTTCAGAACTTCCTCTGAATGCCGTGGAGAACGCACAGAGATGAGTAAAATGTCTTTTTCAGATCTCCACGCAATGAGTTGGAATGGGACAGGGATTTTGCTATGTCGCTCTGTCACCCTGATAACCACATATCCCTGCGTGTGCAGAAGATCTCGGGCGGCATACTCTGCAGTACGACTGGTCTGATAGCTCGAAGATGATACCATAATTTACCTGCTTGTGTCTCTTCCTATCACACCGCGTCTGGTTACCCACCGATGAAAACATAAAGATATCTCTGGATTCACACCAGGTACGATGGATATCCTTATTCTCATCCCCGATAATAACTGTTCACTCCCCGCCTTGATGTGCCGGCAAGCAGATTCATTGGCCGGGGGGTACTGTTTTTTCATGGAATTTCTCCATTATCCATACGAACACTTATCCTCCCTGAATCAGGGCAGTTAAAAATGATAAGAACGTCGTAAACCTAAAGGTTTTGATTTGTTGTTCAGTGTTATATGCAAAAATTTATCCGCATAACGGACGCAGCAGGGTATCTGATTACCGGGAATATCGCCAATTCGCATACCAGCACCTTCAACATCATACCGGGCTTTGATACTTTCTGCGAGCTAGTGATCTTATCCTCGCCCCGTTTTGAGAATGGAACTCCATCAGTGCTTCGTTTTACCCCCCACCCAGAAATTTATACCTACGACGTTCCTACCAAGTAGATGTCGCGGAATATGCGACAATTGGGGGAAAGATGGGAGATTTCGCACAAAAAACCGTAGTTAAGTCTGCAGTGAGAACACTGACAAATCCAATTGCAGATTATACCACGTTTCACGCACTCATCCAGGATATCCTGGATAATAATCCGTGGGGATGTACATCGTACATTTCTGCAGGAGTTACGAAACCCGGGGTGGAAATAAGTAAAGAGGCGTACGCCGCATCCATCGCGTATGAGAATAACGAAGCAAAACTCGTGGGTAAGATTCCGGTCCGTGGACCGACGATGGCTGCAGTAAATACCGCGGTCACGCAGATCACCGGAAATGCAGCGATTACCAGTGCTATGGGATCAGGTATCTCCGCTTCACGGGATACTTCAGAAGATGCATTCAGTTCTTCACTCAAGTGCCATGGCAGTAACGGCGAGATCTATTCAGTCACGTTCAAGCGGGACAGTATAACGCTCTCCAGTTATGAGGCTGATTCGATTCGGACCGGACTTGAGAGCTGGGCTGATGCCATCGGCATTCTGGCATGATCTTCACCTCTTTTTGGGAAGGGAAGGATGCACAGATGGATGGGTATCGCCGGAATTGTATGTATCATATTCGCCGGTCTATGCGGGGCTGAATATCTGGCAACTACGATACAGACTGATGGCCTGGCAGTTCTGAAGACTTCAGGGGTTGATGCAAACGGATCCCTGGTATCCCGGGCAATGGCAATGGATGATGCCCGGATCACCCGGACTGTTTCTGCCGAAAAGGGGATGGAATCAGAGTTATCAGTCCGGAGTAATGGTCCGGTGCTGTTCTCGGAGTTTGCATCTTCAAAGATACCGGCTTCTGATATCCATGAGTTCTGTACGTTTCTTCTGCAATTTGAGCAGGAAACATCCCGGGAATCTGCACAGTATGCATCAGGGGTTATGCAGCAGGGAGCAATTGATCTCATGCACGCGGTTAGTCCGGGTATTTCGGCACTGACATCGGTGAATGGTTCCGGGCTTCTTGTGCTGGGATCCCGGAATCAGGAGAATCAGTCGCTTACCAGTCATGGGTTTGTCTCCGGGAATATGTCAGTTTCTGATCTGGTCAGGTACGGGGGGAGAATCTGATTCTGGAACTTTTCACCGGATTATCTGCCGGATGTGCAGTCATGAATGGGATCGGGATGATCCTTTTGTTCAGGCAGTATTGCCATCTGGCTGAAACAACCATGGAGTATGCGACGATGGTGATCGATTCGATGGAAGATAAAGATGGAGAAATCCGGGTTGATACGCTGGCTTTGGCAGGGTTATCTATGGATCATATCAGTCAGCTATCCGGTCTAGTTGCCTGGATCCGGAGGTGAAGGAGAGAGATACACTCTCCTTTTGGATGAATGAAGCTGATTTACAAGAGTATAACTCTTTGAAAAAATATCCATTTGTTTCTGAAGATTAGATGCTATTCTTTTTTTCCGGATAATATTCTTCGTAATGGAGAAATTACTCGATACTTCAGAGGAAGAAGTGTCAAAATATCTTATCCACCGGATAAAACCAAATCACTTTTCCATGTGAACTGCGATGTGATTATACGGAAGGATTATCTCATGTCAGTCAGGTTCACACCGCTTATTACCGGAATTATACTTTTTGTATTGCTATTTCAGATATCTACGGCATATCCGATATCAAATGCATCATCCGCCAGTGATCCTGAACTCACTACCTCCAATACTTCACTTATCAACTCACAAATCCCCTACAACCCACACCAGATTCTGATCCGATTCAATACTCCTGAGGCCCGGGATCAGTCACATACCATCGCATCTACCGATCAGATACAAACACTTCATGCATCCATTGGAGCACAGGTTATCTATTCCTCATCCCAGAACTTTGTCCCTGGTCTTCAGGTGGTACAAATCCCGAATCAGATGTCGGTTCAGGATGCAGTAACCTGGTATCAGAAACAACCGTCAGTACTCTATGCCGAGCCGGACTATCAGATATTCCTTGACGATGAACCGTCTCCCGGCAATCAATCCGCCTCATTGGTGAATGTTACCCGGATGCCTTCAGATCCGCTCTATCCGCTTCAATGGAACCTGAAAAATACCGGGCAGTATGGCGGGACCCCGGGAGCGGATATTCATGCAGAAGAGGCCTGGAATGTAACTACCGGATCTGATGTCGTCGTTGCCGTAGTCGATAGCGGTGTTGATTATCTCCACCCTGACCTGAAAGATAATATCTGGACTGATCCGGTCACCGGCCTTCATGGGTACAATTTCTATGATAACAATACTGATGTCATGGATTATGACGGCCATGGAACCGCTTGTGCAGGTATCGTTGCGGCAGTCGGGAACAATGGCATCGGAGCAACCGGAACCGCCTGGAAAGCAAAAATCATGGCACTAAAGATGTCCAGAGGTGGTGCGGGCTGGGCATCTGCCGCGATTCAATCCTTCGAGTATGCGACCCTTCATCATGCTGACATTATCACCAATTCCTGGAGGATGTCATATAGAAATCAGGCGATGTTAGATGCAATAGCAGTATTTCCCGGGATCATGACATGGAGTGCAGGTAATGAAAATAGTGATGTCGATGGGTATGTCGATAGGATGCCACATTTCCTCTCACCTAATGTAATACCGGTCATGGCTACCGATGACCATGAACAAAAGTCATCGTTCTCCAATTATGGGAGAAAAACGATTTTTATCGCTGCTCCGGGATCTCATATTCTTCTTCTGAAGCCGATGAACCATGACCAAGCCTCTCAAAACTCCACGAATCAGTCATCTCAGGACATTCCCTACAAATATGACAATGGTACATCATTCTCTTCTCCCATGGTAGCGGGTGTTATCGCGTTGATGAAGTCCCGCCATCCCGAGTCTACGAATGAACAAATAAAAGCAGCATTGGTAAAATCTGCTGATAAAAATCCTGATTTGATGAGGTATTGCATTACAGGAGGCAGGATCAACGCTTCTGCGGCAGTTCGTCAGGAAGTATCTTCGTATGATGCTATCGGATCCATGACAATGCCACCGATAGTACACACAAACTCCGCATTTCAATGCAACATCACCATGCAGAATGCAGGAACTGAGACCTGGACTTCAAACTCGTCCATATGGCTGATCGCACAAAACCCGGATGCAACCCTCATGGGACCGGAAAAGATCGAATTTCCCAAAGGCACAACGACCTCTCCTGGTGAATATGTATCATTTGTCTTTCAGGGAACATCCCCTGCACAATTTGGTACTTATAATCCTTCATATCGGCTTTCTTACCTGAAAGGGGGATTTGGACAAGTGGTGAGTGCAGGTTGCACTGTAACGGTAGCTGAGGCCCTTGCTGATGTTCCGTTTAATTTCTATGATTCAGCTATGGTTTCATCAGACCGATACCTGTATCTTTTTGGAGGCAGTACCACCGTTTATCCATATATATCATCATCCTCGTTCAGATACGACATCGTGAACAAAACCTGGGATAACATAACCCCGATACCTGAACCGGGTGGATATTTTGATGGTTCATTGATAAACGGGAAGGTCTTCATTCCTGGACGATACAAGAATGAAACGTTGAAGGTGTATGATATCAAGAGCGATTCGTGGTCACAGATAACTTCAGATCATCGAGTTTGGGGAAGATCTCTATATAAAACCGGAGTAATCGGGGATCGGATGTATATTATGGGGGGATATACCAATGGTTATAATGTCACCAACCAGGTCTTCTGCCTGAATACCACCACCGGTCAATGGAGTCAGGCTCCCTCGATGCTCACCAATCGGACACAGTTTTTTGCATCATCAGGAAACGGAACGATAATCGTGGCCGGGGGATTGGATTCATATGGTGATGATGTAAATTTCGATAAGCATAATCTGAGATCTGCTGAACGGTTTGATGGCGAAAAATGGTCGTTCATCCCGGATATTCCCGATACGATAGGCTGGGATTATGGGGCGAGTGGATCGGAACCTGATGGTTCGCTCTGGATCGCAGGAGGTCGCAGAGTTACGACTCAAGGGGTAAAGTACAGTGATATCGCACATTTTTCTGTGGCAAACAATAGTTGGATGGTTACCCCTGATCTCCCGACGATGATGTTCCCCCGTTATTCAGATGTCGGCTGCATTGCTGAAGATGGATATCTGTATAGCGCTCAGGGAGTCAATTTTTCTGCATATCCACCCTGGTTTGAGCGGATTAAGGTGCTGGAGAATACCGTTTCACCCATAGAAAACCTCCATACGACAAAAGTCAATCCATTTGCAATTACCTGGAACTGGACGCTTCCTCACAATCCTCAACTTACCAGTATTCCTATCACAATCAACGGAAAAAATATCACAGATCTCTGCGGAGATGCAACATCCTATACCGCCATCCGGTTGAATAAAAATACGAATTATAAACTCGGAGTGCAATTACAGGACATCTATGGAGAGAAGAGTCAGTGGGTATATCATACCGCAAAAACTCCGAACTGGTACCGATAAAGCAGGGATCAGATCAGGGAAATGACCAGATCTGTAGGGATCAGGCAATTACCCGGGTGTATAGCACAGTCGTATTTGGAGGAGCTGCGGTGTGTGCTATCCTCATATCGTTTTGTAAATAATTCACGCTGCCATCCAGTATAATCCACAGCCGGTTATCGGAGGAGGAGCATTGCTCCACTTTTGGGTTATCATTGCTTCGGGTATCCGGATACTTATTGGAGCGAAGACTGATCTCTCAAATGCGAAGAATCTTGTTCTGGTATCAGTCATATTCGTTATCGGCTCATCTTGAAAAAATGTATTGTTTAACAGGTATGTAACATCGAAAAATGAGGACGCTCACCTTTTCACTTACCAGGAAAAATGCTGGTTCAGGTAACTCAAAAAACAGAAGGATTTTTTTGTAATTCAGAATACAAATCCTGATTTGTATGTCATTGTTTTCTGAAGGTTTTTGATACCCCCGGACACTGAAGTAGAATCTTTCCAGGAGTTCGTATTTGATGGATTATAGGTAAATTCTGTACCTAAACTGGGATCATTGACTGCAAGATAATCATAATTATTTCCGGCAAGGGTCTTGAGGAGATCCCAGGGAATTTCATCACCTGCTTTTACTGGAGACGCATGAGTGTAGATCAATTGATCATTAAAATTATTGGCTCCTCTTTCAGTCCAGTACATACCTGTTCCTCGTCCTTCCATAATTGATCCGGCAAAGTTAGTTTGAATTATTCCTTTTGCAAAAGCACTTTCGGAATTTTCTTCAGGGGTTACTGCAATCTGATAATTAAGTTCAGCAGGGATATCATCGGTTGTAGCAACTGAACGCATCTGCCCTTTTGTTGATATCTTCGCACTGTTTACATTGATCTGGGAACTTTTTCCAGATACAATATTACAGAATGGAGGTAACCAATTACCTGAAGGTTGAGCAAATACACATCTGATTTTTGTATCAGCCCGTTTTGCTTCTCCTGCAACATCAAGAGTAAATTCTTCCTCACCGGTCAGGTGAGCCCCTTCTGTAGTTCCATAGGTTAGTACTTTTTCCGATTCAATATTATAGAGCCCGGTTGCTTGATCTTCAGAATTAAATCCAAAATTCTTTGTTTCTGATAACCTACCTCCATTCGTAAGAATTGCATCCTTATACCTGGCATCACTGATTACCTTCCCCCCAGGATAAAGGAAATAGGAACCCCCTGAACGGTCAAGATGGCTTCCAATAGATCCGGTGGTTATGGCTCCCGGAGAAGTAATCAACCAGGATAGATCTGATGCAGATTCAATTGGCCCGATTGCATCGATGAGAGTGTCTATTAAGAAGATCTGGTTTTCCGGAGTCTGGTTTGGCAGGCGATCAGCAATAACAAGGCCAATAGTGAGGAGGAGGGTGAGCAGGAGAATGCTTCCGGTTATCCTCATTCTCATGATGTTCCTACCGATACTTTTCCATCTTCGCCCACTATGATTATGAAACGAATCAAATTTCCGATCGGGATTCGGATTTCATTACCAGTAATGCGATCGTTACTGATCTGTTCAGGGCCGTAAATGTATTCATAGGATCCAGCTTCTTCTGGAATGAAAAGGGGAAGTGTAAGAGTAAAACTATTAACCTCGTCTTGTATTATCGGTTGTTCTCCAATTGATTGAGACAGATCATTCACTGGTGAGAGAATGATCCGATCCTCCTGGGAGAGATGAGTATAACCGGTATCAGCCAGGATGAGAGTCAGAGAGGTTTCACTGCCGGCCTGTAACTCGTCAGGAAGAGAAATCGCAGAGATTCCGAGATTCATCCCGCTTTCGAGGGAGATATTAGTAGCTCCAGGATTCACAGATTGGGCAGACACCGGTATAGGAGGTCGGGGTGCAGGTGATATTGTGGGTGTTGGAGTTGGTGTAGGAGATTCAGTAGGTGTTAGCGTGGGTATGGGCTCCTCAGTAGGTGTTGGAGTTGGTGTGGGTGATTCAGTAGGTGATAAGGTGGGAATAGGCTCCTCAGTTGGTGATGGAGTTGGTGTGGGTGATTCAGTAGGTGATAAGGTGGGAATAGGCTCCTCAGTTGGTGTTGGAGTTGGTGTGGGTGTAGGGGGATATGTAGGGAGATCTTTTATTTTTACGATGAAATCGTCACTGTCTGCAAAAATATCGTATCCCCCTTGTTCGATTTTCTGATTGGATTTATTTTCTTTATTGGCTTTCACATTGAGTTGTGTGGATACGGTATTGTCCCCTGCCCTGTAATCTAATAGGGTTATTTCATCGCCTGTTGCATAAATCCCATACCCTCCATTCGTGGAAACGGTGTTCGAATTAGCAGAGACAACGGATGAACCATTGAGCATTCCCATTGCAGTATTGTTATATGCAGAATTATTGAGAATCATTACATTACCACCAATAGCTGAAATTCCTGCCCCACCGGTTGCATTTACAGAATTCGAATAGATAGAGGAATCATCTATCCCTGCTGGATTTGTACTAGTCCTGGCATTCATTACCGCGGTAACGATGTTGTTATTTCCGCTATTTCCCGATAATTCTAAATTTAGACTTTTAGCAGATATCCCAGAACCACCGTTTGCAGTTGCTAAGTTTAAATACGTATCAGAATTGGTATCAGAATTGAATGATGAAATTGCAGAGTTATCTCCTGCATAATTGTTAGATATTATTACATTATCATCAACATTTGCCAAAATCCCATTTCCTCCAGAACTGGAGACTGAATTAGATTTAACTGAACGAGAACCGACTTCAGCATAAGCAGTGAAGGGATTATCAATGACTGATATATTGAGTGCAGCATTGACAGAATTATTAATGGCGTAGTTATCTGACAGGGTTGCATTTGTAGAACCGACACTATAAATTCCATTCCCACCTGAAGATGAAACAGAATTATAATTCGCGGAGATGACATTTGAAGCCTCGAGATCTAATATCGCACTCGCAACATTGTTACTTACCATATTGTCGGATATGGTCATATCATGACCATCCATAGATATCCCATTTCCTCCAATAACAGTGACTTTATTTGAGGTAGGTGTATCCTCATCATCAACACTAACGTTGAATATCGCCGTTGCGGTGTTGTTGGTAACGGTATTTTTTGTGATTGTGATATTTTCACCAGTAGCCAGGATTCCACTTTCGTCCTTTGCAGTTGCCCAGTTATCGAGAACATCAATAGATTGATCACCTCTATTAGTCCCCTGCATATTGACCACCGTGTTAGCTGCATTATTCTCCACATTATTACTGGCTATCGTAATTGCAGAGCCGGTAGCAAGAATTCCATCTCCACCAGAGGATGAAACACCATTATGAGAAATTTCCTTTAGACCAGAACCTGAAAAGATTGAATCAAATACAGCATTTGCAGAGTTATCTGTTGCGTTATTACCGGAAATTGTAACATTGTCGCCAACAACCGCAATTCCACTCCCCCCAGTTGCAGATACGAGATTGTTTTGTATGGCCCCCTTGCCTTCACTTTCTGATTGAACATCAAATATTGCATTAGCACTGTTGAAACTGGCATTGTTATTTGATATGGTATTATAGTCCCCGGATGTCGATATTCCATACCCTCCAATAGCAGTTACTCTGTTATCATTGACTGAACTAGCAGATGATTTTAGAACTGCGGTGGCATTGTTGTTATTTACCTGATTCTGATCAATGATCATTTTACTTCCGGTTGAGTAGATCCCATACCCACCCGTTGCCTTAACAATGGAATTAGAACTCTCATCATCGTCGCTGAATGCAGTAGCCGAATTATAACTTGCGTTATTTCCCCGGATTGTACCAAAATCTCCGGTTGAATATAACCCATACCCACCAGTTACCTCTCCGTTACCTGATGCATTATTGAAACATGCTGAGTTTTCAATGATATTCGCATAATCACCTTCTGAATAAATTCCAAACACGTTCTGGTTAGCGGTATTATCTTTTATTGTTGCAGAATCACCAACAGAATAAATACCGTATTCATTAAAATTAACGTTATTATTTTCGATATCTACATCGTTACCATACGAAGCAATGCCGTAATCAAAATTCTCTATTTCATTAAAATTTTTAACGGTTACTCCGGATGACTCTTCATCAATTAATACCCCAGTTCCAGATCCGGACCCAGTAAGTGAATGTCCGTTTCCGTCTAGTGTGACGTCAGATGCCGTTATCTCAATTGCAAAACTGTTAGATGTATCCAGGTCTTCAGTGAGGTAATAACTCCCTGAAATGGTAATGGTGTATGAATTGGTGGTTGAATCATAGGTGTATCCAGTTCCACCCTGAGTTGTCAACGCGACAGGTGTTTGGGTAGCCTCTACTAAAATTGGAGTTATGATAATATAACCAAGAGTTACTACAGAATCACTTGTTTCTTGGGTAGTATCTGCAGTAATTGAATCAGATGCTGTAACTGTTGATGTTGGCTCAACCGTGACCACAGGAGTTACTGTTTCAATTGCCGTAATAATACCAGTTGGCTCAACCGTGACCACAGGAGTTACTGTTTCGATTGCCGTTACCGTAGC
>CAZUXC010000003.1:165189-306575 GCA_964624045.1 uncultured Methanospirillum sp.
TGACCACAGGAGTTGCTGTTTCGATTACCGTTACCGTAGCGGTTGGCTCAACCGTGACCACAGGAGTTGCTGTTTCGATTACCGTTACCGTAGCGGTTGGCTCAACCGTAACTGCAGGAGTGACTGTATCGATTGCGATAACCGTACCAATTGGCTCAACCGTGACCACAGTATTTGTAGCCTCATTCAGTGTATCCAATAATTCCGGGAAAACTGGGTCATTTAGTTCAACGGTCCTTAGTTTCAATAATTCTGATGGAGAAGTCGTAGGTACAGCAGTCACTTCTTCCAACAATTCTGGTGAAAACGGTTCAATTGATTCAACAATCTCTATTTCAAATGAATCAGATAGAGACGTTTTTGGTACAACAGTAACTTCTTCTACTGATTCTGTGGGAATTTCGTCAATTAAATCCGATGGCGAGAAATCTGAAGATGATGATAACGTTGTATTTGGCGATAAAGTCGAATCTACTGATGTTGAGGAACTCTCAGATAAAGACGTATCAGTTATTGTAGACCCATATTCTTTTTCCGGAGAAGATTCATCAGTTATAGAATCTGAACCTGAATCGGATGTTCCTGACACTGCAGTATCTATTGTTGATGAGTCAGATAAAGAAAGAAAATCATCAGAGGGTACACTTCCAAGGGTGTTGGTAGGATCACCTCCAGCACATACTCCGATAATAGTCACTGTGATAAGCAGAAAGAATATCAGGATTAATGGAAAAATTTTCATCAAACAACCCCCATTTTTTCCAATTTATTCAAATATTGGCCTGACTTTGTTTTCCTCAAAGGATCGTTCTTCATCGCAGTCTCAAAAGCAGATTTTGCTTCATCGTACCTCTTCTGGGCAATCCTGATCACTCCAAGATTCGTATATGCCATTGCAGCACCCGAGGGATCGATCTCAATCGCATTCAAAAAAGCCATCTCTGCTGCAGTGATATCATTTTTCATAAACTCGGCACCCCCAATGCCAGTATACAAATCTACCGCAACTGATCCTTTTGCATCACCTTCAGCAGACTCAAATGCTGAAATCGCTTCATCAAATCGACCTTTTCCGGCGAGAAGTGTTCCTTTTTTGACTTTCGCTTCTGCAATAAGTGACTTATCTTCAGATTCAGGCACACGGCCATAACTCGTTAATGCCTCTTCTGACATTCCAAGTTTCTCCTGAACGATTCCGAGATTTATATATCCCCTTCCATAATTGGGATCAACGCTCACCGCCTCGGCATATGTCTCAATAGCCTGCTCCGGCTTGCCAAGAATCATGTAGCAGGTACCGATATTATTCAGAACTGGTGCCTGAGCAGATCCACTTTTTTCACTCAGTTCTTTCTTGAATTCATCCAATGCTCCAGCATAATCTCCGGAGGCATATAGATCGGTTCCCGCTCCCAAAACACCGGGAGTCATAACCATCCCAGTTATCCCACCCACTAAGAGGATGAGTAAACATACTTTCCAGCTTTGCCACCTCAAGAACATAATTCTGGATCTCCAAATAATTAGGGATAAAGGTATCGAAAATCGAGAGAGTAATTCGACAGAATAACGATTATTTTTTCAATTGCTCAACTTTAATGAAGTAGAAGAGTAAAATTCTCTTTTATGAAAATCATCTAAAATATGCACTATATGGAGGAAAAAACAGAGAGCAATTTATTATGGAGATCAAACTATGTTGTTAAACCTTTGAAATGAGAAATAATCGGCTAGATAATTGCACAATTCCTTGTTCAATAACAGAATCATATCAAAGATTATTCATCAGAATTCTTCTTACTAGAGTACATTTATTCATTATTTTTAAAAAGCACCTCAATGTGCAGACTACAGCACAGTTTTCTACTACCTCACGTATTGTTTTTAATGATTTTACAATAACGGCATTGATTACCCTCTAATTGGAAACATTTACGGGGAGATTTAGCTATTCATATCCTCAGCATTTTTGTAGCACCCCTAAAAAGAGCAGAGAACCACTGAAATTATAATGCACGCAGAATTATTACACCAGAGCCAGTCAAAACATCTGAAGGTAGTCCCTTCTATCACAAGACAATATTTTTCAACCATCGGTCTAAGGGATAACAAGTCAGTTATCAGTCATTCTCAACTCCCCAACATTCAATTATACTCTTCAAATATCCCCTATAAACCTGAACAACCAGAAAAATTGTAAGAACTTAGTACAATGAGTGTAAATGTCCTTTTATCAAAATAAAAATACAGAAGAGATTACATCCAAATTTTTTTGAATGTTATCCGAAACGATTACATATTTTTCATACCTGCATAATTGTTCCTGATTTAGAATACGTCTTCAGAATGCAAAAATCGTTGGAATTGAAAAACAACAAGTTTCAACCTTCCTCATTAACCATCAATTGAGAGCATCGAACACTAATCCACCTGTCTGTTTTATTACGATAAAAAACATCAGAAACATTGCCTTATGGGATAATACAACCGATTCAATAAGGATCAAGAATCTAGTCGTATTTAGGTTATGTAGTTCATTATCTGGGTATTCCTTGAAAAGGGCAACGATAGCCGGTATTGAAATCCTGGATAATCATGTATAGTAGATAAGAGCAAAGTGCATATCTCTCATAAATCCCTATGGTAATCAATGCGGTCTGAATCAATCCCCGTGGACACCGTCCCCCCGCTCTCCCTGCTCATTCCCCTCAGCATTCAGCACCTGTTTGCCATGTTTGGTGCCACCGTTTTGCTTCCGATACTTCTTGGAGTAAATCCAGCAACAATACTGCTCTTTAACGGCATAGGAACCTTGATATTTCTGGCACTCTGTAAATGGAAGGTTCCCGCCTATCTGGGTTCGAGTTTTGCCTATTTGTCTCCATCCCTAATGATCATCGGGGCATATGGGTATGGAGCGGCATTATCGGGCTATATCGCTTCAGGAATATTCTTTCTTCTTGCTGCACTTCTCATCTATCGATTTGGTTCGGACTGGGTCCGGGTCATTTTACCTGATGCGGTGATGGGAGCAATTGTTGCTGTTATTGGCCTGGATCTCGCTCCTACCGCAGCAAAACTTTCCGGACTGGCTGTAGATAATCCGGACCTTCATGTTGCTGCTATTGCTCTTTTCACTCTCCTTGTAACTATCCTTTGTATGACCCTATTTCGAGGCATTTTAAGAATTATTCCCGTACTCATAGGAATTCTTCTCGGAACAATCATGGCCGGTGTTCTTGGGCATTTTTCTTTGGATCTCATCTTTCAGGCGCCCTGGATAGCCATACCCACATTTTATGCACCGGTATGGTCAATTCATGCTATCATCATCATCATCCCGGCATCGTTAGTTACGTTGGTTGAACTTATCGGACATCTTCAGGTGACGGGAAGTATCGTTGGTAAAGATCTGATAAATGATCCCGGTATGGTCAGAATGCTTCTTGGAAAAGGAATATCCACCGTACTATCCGGATGTTTCGGAGCTACTCCGAATACGACATATTCAGAAAATATCGGAGTTCTCGCAATTACCCGGGTGTATAGCACCGCTGTATTTGGTGGAGCGGCGGTTTGTGCGATTCTCATATCTTTTTGTGGGAAATTCATCGCTGCAATTCAGTGCATTCCGCAGCCCGTTATCGGAGGAGTAGTATTACTCCTGTTCGGGGTTATCATTGCTTCCGGTATCCGGATGCTTATCGAAGCGAAGATTGATCTCTCAAATGCGAAGAATCTTGTTCTGGTATCAGTAATATTCGTTATCGGCTCATCCGGGGCAATGATAGACCTCGGTCCTGCAGATTTGAAAGGAATGTCCCTTGCTACGGTTGTCGGAGTAGGACTCAACCTGGTATTTATTGCTGCTAACCGATTTGGATTATTTAGAGAGGGATTTATTGAGGATGCCTGAATTGTATCAAATTGCGAACCCAATGAAAGAAGGTCATTGAAAAATACGCCCCCTCAATGATGTCGATTCCCCTCCGAATACGAAGGAGGGGACGAAAATCAGTCACCAACATGTGAGATACCTGCAATAGTCAGTCATAGGATCAGATCATATTTCTGTGCGAGAAAAAAGACGGAAAAGAAATGGTCGGATAAAAATATCGAAGACTCGTCTGGCAACTATCGATAATTGGGATATCGGGTAATGTAATACATAATAGTCAGCCCAGATGAGAACAAGTTGGTCTAAATCTTTCAGACGTTATCTAAAAAGCCATATCGTTGAACTATCAGGCATTCATTTGAACCTTTAAGAACCGCCAAACCTATTCGATCATAAAATTGTCTTTCTATCTCATAATCAGATAATCCATAGAGTTATTGAAAGAAGATGATTTAACATGAGAATTTCCTCAAAATGATCACTTTCCCTTTTTCTTTGTTATCTATATCGAGTCATGAAATTATTACCTTTCATGGCTTCCAATCTATTGATTCACTGATATATGATAGTGTATTACCGAGATCCTGAACTTTCTTGTATTTCGTATAAACCATGTATGATGTGAACCCTTCCTGGATTATTATTCTGGCTGAGAAAAAGAAGAGGTTTTTAGCTATTCTCAATGGTTTTATTTTACTTCCAGAGCGAATTTTCTCTCGTATTTTGATAATGACTGTACATTCGTGATCTACCCAACTCACACCCTCATTCCAGATAAGTATCCAAACCGCTTCTGCAGGTTTCTAATCTCTCCGGTGGTCTCGGTTTTATCTTTCCATGAGTTAGTTGCAGCGGTTTTGTTCCAGGTATTATCTGACATATTTGTATTACCTGCTTCCATGATACTTCCTGCAAACTCAGTCCTTACGGTTCCATCAGCAGGAATATTCTTATCAGCTGTAACTGATATCTGGTAATTCAGGGCTGCCGGGGTGCTAAATCTGGCTGCAGATCTGATTTCTCCTGTTGTTGAGATTTTCGCACGGTTGATGTTGATGAGTTCACTGTTTGTCTGAACAATATTGCAAAATGCAGGTGCCAGGACTTCAGTTGGATCGGCAAAAACACACCGGGGTAGCACCTCATCATTTGTGCTGTTGCCCAGGTTGTTTGTCATCAGACTCTCGGCTCCGATGAGATGTGAACCATCACGGCTGTTATAGGTGAGTATCTTCTCGCTATCGATATTGTACATCGAACGCGACTGTGTTTGAGAATCAAACTCAAAATTTTTCACTTCCATAACTGTTCCACCGTTATCCATGAGCGAATCATGATACTGGACGAGAGAGAGGAGATCTGTACTATTATAGGTAGTACTTTTTAGTGGAGACCCTCGTGAGGAGATCCAGTGTATCTGTGTGGATTGATCCATAATTCCGGTCGCACTGAGCGTTGTTCCGATAGTAAAAACCTGGGACTCAGGCATGCCAGAAGGGAGGCGATCTCCAGATACTCCTCCGATCAGTAAAATTAGAATGCACAGGGAGATCCATTTCATGGTGATTTTACCTTAACGGATCCATCAGATAACACCGTTACCGTAAATTGAACAGGACTTCCTGCTGGGATGCGGATGTCTTTTCCGGTTGTTGGATCTTTCGTGATCTGCATGGGATTGAAGATGTAGACATAGGTTCCGGGTAGTGACGGGACCTTAAGCAGGTATGTAAGGAGGTACGTTCCGTCTTTGTTTACAAGCGGTTGTTCTCCGATTGACTCAGCCAGGGCATTTGCCGGGACAAGAACAATCCTGGCTTTAGATGAGAGCTGGATTGTCCCTTTGTTCTCAAGAACAATATTCAGGGTTGCAGGACGACCTGATGCTGCTTCTCCCTGGAGAATTACCGAGGTGATGACAAGATAGATTCCGGTGTGCTCAGGACTCGGTTCGTTGGTATCCAAAAAGTATGAGTCAGAATATGAGCTCGTCGTAGGTGAAGCAGTTATCGTAGGTGTTGGCAAAGTCCCGATCAGGGGATTTTCATCATAGACACCGGTTGTTATCTCGTATTCATCCAGCGAGTAACCGGTCTCGTTCGGGGTCTGCTGGTCAGACCAGCCATCTCCGGTTGCATTGCTCCAATAGTTGCCGGCAATATACTTTCCACCGACTACATTTGTTCCAAGGGTCGGTTCTGTACTGTTCCAATGATAGAGACTGGCAGATGAGGCGGTGGCACAGACGTTCTCATCATTGCCAAAGTAGTTATTATAAATATACCCTGATCCCCCACCTCCATCTGACGAGATATTCAATCCGGAATTAACGCTTTGGTTGAGGTAATTCCCGGTCAGGTTCAGGCGGGTATTCGAGTCAGAGATCCCAATGCCATACCGGTTCCCGGATACATGGTTGCCAGTTATCTCTGCATCGTTTCCTTTTGATGAGATACCATATCCGCCTGTAGAAGATACCGCTGTGATGAGGGAAGATCCGGTTGAACTGGAGGAGACAGAGTTTGAGTTAGCTGTATTTTCTATGATCGTTGCATTATTCCCATTCGAATAGATACCATAACCACCAGTTGCAGATATTTGTACATCGTAGTAGTTGGTCACACTATCAACTTTGGAGGAGGAGGAAGCAGTATTACTGTTCGCAGTATTTTCGGTGATCGTTACATTGTCCCCACTGGAGTAGATTCCATTACCCCCTGTTGCAGTTATTGAAAAGTGGTCATTATTATTGAGATTATGCATATTTGATGAGGTTGTAACAGAGTTCGAGTTAGCAGTGTTTTCAGTTATGGTAACATTGTTTCCATTTGAGGAGATTCCATGACCACCAGTTGCTGTTATTGAGAAGTCGTCTAGGTTGTTCACAGTTAGACCTGTGATGTATGAGGTAGCGACTGAGTTAAAATTCGCAGTATTATCGGTTATAGTAATATTGTTACCACTTGAGGAGATACCATTGCCACCAGTTGCTGTTATCGATAAAGAGTCATAATTATTGGAATTTGAATACATATGATAGGAGGTTGTAGCTGAGTTATTATTCGCAGTATTTTCGGTTATCGTTACGTCGTTACCACTTGAGGAGATACCATATCCACCAGTTGAGGTTATTTGTGAACTGGATGAAGTGTATCCACTTAGCCCGTTAATGGAGGAGGATACTGAATTATGATTCACCGAATTTTCTGCGATGGTAACATTATTCCCACTTGATGAAATTCCATACCCACCAGTTGTGGAAACGGATTTCGACATTAATTGAGCGGTGTTACTGTTAAAGGAGGAGGAGGCTGAGTTATTGTTAGCAGTGTTTTTTGATATCGAGACATTGTTACCATTTGAGAAGATTCCATACCCTCCCGTCGTAACTGTTGATGACTCAGAAAAGTCTGGGTGATATATGGAGGTGAAGGAGATGGATGCTGAGTTGTTATTTACTTCATTATCTGATAGGGTAACATCATTTCCATCTGAGTAAACCCCATAACCCCCGGTAACTACTGTGGAGGCACCGTAATTATTCGTGATTGAAGATCTTGCTGCGTTATTGTTCGCAGTGTTTCCTGAAATGTTCGTAGCATTCCCATTAGAATAGATGCCATAACCACCAGTTGCGGTTGCCTCATGACTCACATCCTGATGAGTCGCATCATCCGCAACGTAGAGGTTTGCATTCGCAGAATTGCTATTCGCTACATTATTAATGATGTTTGAATTATTACCAGTCGAGTAGATACCGTATCCTCCGGTTGCTTTTACTGTATGAACGATAGACTCTTCTGCGCTATTAACCACAACGGATGCTGTCACTGAGTTATAACTTGCATTGTTTCCCTGAATGGTAGCATCATCACCAGATGAGTAGATACCGTACCCCCCTGTTACAATCCCATCTCCGGTTGCATTATTAAAGCAGGCGATGTTATCGGTGATATTCACATCATCACCAGTTGCCCAGATCCCATAGATATTACTACTCGCATTATTCTGAAATATTGTAGCAGATTCATTATTCGAGTAGATTCCATAGTCGTTCCAGTACATGGTATTATTCTCGATATCAGCATCTTCTGCGTATGCTGATATTCCATGCTCAAATCCCACTATTCCTCCAAAATTCTCAACTGTGGCACCTTTAGCTGTTGAATCAATGAGCACACCCGAGGTTCCAGAGTTATCTGCTCCATTGAACGAGATAGTATGTCCGTTTCCATCCAGGGACACATCAGATGCCGTAATCTCGATAGCAAAACTGTTTGACGTTTCAATATCTTCAGTGAGATAATAACTACCTGATGTAGAGATGGTGTATGAATTGGTCCCTGAATTATACGTATATCCGGTTCCACCAGCAGTTGTCAACGCAACGGGCGTTTGCGTGGCTTGTACAGTTGGTGAACTTGAGAGAGTTACATAACCAAGAGTAATTACAGATTCGCTTGTTTCTTCAGTAGATTCACCAAGGGCAGTTTCAGTTGCCATATCCGTTGGTTCAACCGTAGGAACTGCAGTAACAGTTTCGGTTGCTGTCACTGTCGATGTTGGCTCTACAGAAACCTCTTCCGTTTCTTCTGTTTTACTTACATCAGTTCCATCTGAGGATGAAGAATCTGAAGATGAGGGCGTGGTATTCGATGTTGAAGTTGAATCTGTTGTTGTAGATGTACTATCCGATGAAGATGTATCAGATGTTGCTGAGTCTGATTCACTATCAGATGAAAGTTCTGTAATAGAATCTGATCCAAAACCCAGTGGATCTGATGGTGAAGTGTCAGATGTCGATGAATCAGATAAAGAAAGAATATCATCAGAGGGTATACTTACCAGGGTATCATTAGAATCACCATCACCATACACATCAGTAATTGGTACTGCCATAAGCAGAACAAATATCAGGACGAAGGGAAAGGCATTCATCAAATAACACCCATATTTTCTAATTTCTTCAGGTATTGGGCTGACTTTGTTTTTCCATGAGGATCATTCTGTATCGCAGCCTCAAATGCAGATTTCGCTTCTGTGTACCGCTTCTGTGCAATCCTTATCACCCCAAGATTCGTATATGCCATAGCAGCTCCAGAGGGATCGATCTCAATCGCATTCAAAAATGCCATCTCGGCAGCAGTAATATCATTCTTCATAAACTCGGCTCCCCCTATGCCGGTATATAAATCTACAGCAACCGATCCTTTTGCATCAGCTTCAGCCGATTCAAAAGCTTCAATCGCTTCATCAAATCGACCTTTGCTGGCAAGAAGAGTTCCTTTCTTGACATTAGCTTCTGCGATAAGTGATTTATCCCCCGATTCAGACACGCTGCCATAACTCGTGAGTGCCTCTTCAGGCATTCCGAGTTTTTCCTGAACAACCCCGAGATTTATCCAGCCCCTTCCATAACTGGGATCAACATTCACTGCCTTTGTATAGTATTCTAAAGCCTGATCAGGCTTTCCAAGAACCATATAACAGGTACCGATATTATTCAGAAAAGGGGCCTGATCAGATCCACTTTTTTCCGATATTTCTTTCTTGAACTCATCTAATGCTCCAGAGTAATCTCCGGATGCATATAGATCGGTTCCCGACCCCAAAGCACAGGGAATCACCCCCATCCCAGTTACCCCACCCACCAAGAGGAAGAGGAGACATACCTTCCAGCAGGTCCACCTCCAGAACATGGTTCTCAATCTCAAAATGATAATGGATAAAGATTTCGGTGAAAATAACTATAAATCGGCTAGAAAATTGGATATCATGCAAAATCTTTAGAATTAAAAAATAACTAATTAAATTATTCATTTAAAAAAATTATTTAGTTTATGCACACTATTGAGTAAAATAATGCTAAATATTTATCCGTTGATCAATATTATCTTTTCAAATCTTAAAAAAAAGGAAGTAATAGGAGTAAATCTTGCACATTCCTATCATTACTCCATTAGTAAAACAAAGATTATACTACTCATATTAACAAATCCTAGAGTTTTTTCTTCTCAATCAAAAAAAAAGAGTCGATGTGCAGATAATTATACAATAATTCACTAAACCGTTTAAGTCACACAATAATCTAAAAGAGAAACATCGACTAAACTATAATATACGTATTTTTAAGAGTAAATTCAATTTTGATCATTCGATTTGTGACCAGTTATCACAAAACTATTTCGTATCACGTAAACCTGAATGCACGCATAATTACTTCTTGTGAAGAAATCTAAAAAATAAGTAGGATTCCTTTCCAATCATAAGTCTAAAATTCTTCTATGTAAATGGACAAAACGGTGATAATTTTCCATTTTTATTGGATAATGATTTCTTCTTAGAACAGTTTCACCATAATTGAAGGACCTTATTCTGATTTCAGAGCCACATTTGTAATATTAAGTCATTAATGCAATCCATTATAAATATTAAGAAAATGTCATTTTATTCAAAAAATGAGCAAATAATGCTCCATAATTTTCTCTGGCCTATTAATGGTTGAAAAATAACAGTTGAACGATGATATCAATTCAATCGGATATACTATCAAAGTATCAAACTGCACAATTCCAGCATTTTCAAGTTTAATGATAGTAACTAGCAGAAAACGGAAAACAAAGATAGGGGGATTCCTATAACCTATTGAGAATATTGTGAAAATCCATTTAGAGAGTGTGTGTGATGATATAGCACAGCATGGAAATACCATATCTAAATAAGGAACCAGCTATTTCGGTGGTTACTGGAACCATCTTAATGATAGGACTAACTATTCTTCTGGTTGTTATTGTTTCATATACATTTATGAATTTTGGAGAAGATATTGTCAGCAATCCGCAGGAAATACTCAAAACAAATTTACAAAATACGAATTCAGATGATGATAAATCAAAAAGACCTACATCAATATTTCAAAACCTAGAAAAAATATCAGATGAACCTCTTCCCATTCAAGAAACAAGGTTTGTTCCTTCAACTAATAACTGGATGAAATATCTTAATGACCGATCTGATTTTGCGGATCTCTCTATCCCGGGAACTCATGATTCAGGTGCCATTTATGATGCAGTAATCGATGATGCGAAAACGCAGAGTGAGACGATAAGAGAGCAATTAGAACACGGAATACGCTTTTTAGACATCCGGTGTAAACAAATCGGTGGATCATTCCATATCTATCATGGATCAGTGAGTCAGAAACAAGATTTTCAGGATGTCTTACATTCATGTAGAGATTTTCTCTCCAAGAATCCTTCTGAAACTATTATTATGATGATCAAGGAGGAGGGAACTCCGGATTCTGGGATCGGGACATTTGGAGAAGTATTTGATTCATATTATTACACAAATAAAGATTTGCTAATGCTTGATACCCAGTTTCCGGTATTGGGTGATGCAAGGGGAAAAGTACTAATTATTAGAAGATTTGCTGACCTTGGAAATTGCAGTGCCTGTAAAGGTGGGATTGATATGACCACATGGCCGGATAATGCAAAATTCTATTCACAAGATGCACACATAATGGTTGATGACCGCTACAATCTTGGATGTGCAAACCCTTCAAATGAACAGGAATTAGTTGACAAAAAATGGAGTTATCTGAATACGGTTTTTCAGGTACCAAATAACCGGCTGATTCAGGATGCAGTCTATCTGAATTATGCCAGCGGCTATGTAACTCATTGGTATACTTTTTGCAGTTGGCCCGCAATTAAACCCGTTTCTAATCGAATTAACCAGAAGTTGGATCACTATTTCACCAATACCCATTATCAAAAATCATATGGAGTTATTATCATGGATTATTCTACACAGGATTTAAATCAAAAAATAATCAAATGGAATCAATTTGTTGGTAAAGAATGAAATCCATGTTTTTTTAAACGGATATTTCATCAAATAAAATAAAAATTGTTTTTTTGGAATAAAATAACGAATTATTCTTCGTATTTAATCAGTCATTGCACCTGCAATATAATCTATAAGCAGTGAACTGGAAGATCATAATAAAAACACATAACATAATTACATCCAAAAATGGACTGAAGTGGGAAGTATCATTGAAAGCTTTCTGCATCAGATCGTTCCCATATGTCAACGGAGAAAAAACACCAAAATTTTTCCTATTGAAGGGATAGAATCTATTGGAATGAATATCCCGGAAATAAAAATGAGCGGAAGGCGGATCAGGTTAAGTATCGATATTGTATCACCCGGACTTTCTGTTGGATATGCAGCGATTAAGGTGCCCATTGCTGCAAAACAGTACGAAGTCAGAAGGATTCCGATGACTAATGGAAGAAAAGTCAAAACAGGGGTGGAAAATACGATAAGTCCTACAATAATGGGTATAATGGCGATACCAATACTGTAAACAAACCCACTCATACTCTCTCCGAGAATTATCGCATGCAGAGATACCGGTGCAGATAGAAGTCTATCAAATGTTTTTACTCTCCGTTCAATCGGGACCGATACCGGTCCAATGGATGATGCAGCAAAGAGGATGGTTATCGCTATCAAACCCGGAATCATCAACGAAGGGCTGGCAGGTTTTCCCAGAGCAAATGCCAGGAACATAAAGAGAGGGAAAAATGCTCCTGAAACGATAATGTTAGGTTTGAGATAATAAATAGTAAAATCCTTTTTCGCTATTGCCCAGGCGGCATTCAATTCCGGATATAACACTGGGAAATACATTCTCATTTTGTATTCGTAATCAGTCAACCGCCGTCAACCCCTTTGAACTTACATCCAGGCCGGTTAATTTGATAAAGACATCTTCCAGGCTGGGATTATATGTTGCCAGATGTAGGATTCTTATATTATTATCATTCGCTGATTTTACCATAGAGGTGATAACCGATGAAGGATCTTCTGTGAAAAGACGGAATTTATCTCCTTCTTTCCGAAAATCGTTAACTTGAGGTATCTGTTTAATCATCCCTATAAGAGAGGAATTCGTGTGGTCAAACCCGACAACAATTGATTGAACACTTTCTATGGTTTTTTTAAGTCGCTCAGGGGAGTCAATTGCGGCGATATGCCCTTTATTCACTATTGCTACGTTATCACAAACTAGATTTGCCTCTTCGAGATTGTGAGTTGTAAGAAATACCGTTACCCCTTTTGTATTGAGGTCCGTGATAACTTCCCTGATGATGAGATTACTTTGAACATCAAGTCCTGATGTCGGTTCATCAAGAAATAGGAGTCTTGGACTATTTATCAATCCCATTGCAAGAGTCAACCGTCGCTTCATTCCTTTTGAAAACCCATGAACTCTGTCTGATCGCCTATCCCAGAGTTCAAACAGTTCAAGAAGTTTTTTTCCCTTTTGCTCCCTTTCCTTCTTTGGTACCGCGTATAATTCTCCAGAAAACATCAGATTCTGCCATGCGGTGAGATCATCATATACATTCGAAGTTTCGTGGACTATGCCAATTTCTTTACGTGCCGCTATTTTTTCTGTAATTATGTCCTTTCCAAAAATTTTAGCAGAACCACTTGTTGGCACACTCATTCCGGTTAATATTCGAACAGTCGTGGTCTTTCCAGCACCATTTGGCCCAAGAAATCCAAACGTTTCTCCTTCAGATACGGAGAAGTTCACATCATTTAAAGCGTTAATTGACCCAAATTGTTTGAAAAGATGTGACACTTCGATCGCGTGCATGATTATTACAATACTCCTCTTATTGAATTAAAAAGCGTATCGCTTCATTTACAAATAAAATAGAATGATCAGATTAGTTCATCTTCAGTATGATATGATATGAGATGGATGAGTAATCAAATCAGCTTCTTCAAAGGCATTTACCCAGGTGAATGAGAGAGGGAACCCTCATGGCAACCGTTCTTGGACATTTTTCTCCGGATCTCATCTATCAGCCTTCCTGGATTGCCATACCCATTTTTTCGACCCACTATGATCAGTTCATGCGATCATCATCATCCCTGCATCTTTGGTCACGTTGGTAGCTTATTGGTCATCTCCAGGTGACCGGGAGTATTGTTGGCAAGATCTGATGAAAGATCCCGGTATGGACAGAATACTATTTGGAAAAGGGATGTCCCTTGCTACGGTTGTCGGAGTAGGACTCAACCTGGTATTTATTGAGGTATCACGACTTGGCTTATTTCAGAAGAGGATTGACAATATCTGATCGGCTGATGATTTTCTCCATTTTTATTCAGGGAGAACAGAAAATCACCCGCTTTTTGGATGGAGATGACCTCATAATAGAAAATGTGAGAATTTGTATGTCAGGTTTCAGGCAATAGTCATTCATTGGATCAGATCATACCCTATAAGCGAGAAAAAGACGGAGAATTATGACAGGCCTTTCAGATCGAAGACTCATCTGGCAACTCTCAATAATCGGTTTTTTTGCCATATTCTCGACAACCATATCGAAAAATCCGGTTCTCCCTCTTTTTGCCCAGGCTACCGGAGCGAATGATACGATAATCGGCCTGATATCTGCGGTTTCTCCTCTTGCAGGAATCATATTCAGTTTTCCGGTTGGTTTTCTTTCCGATAGAATCGGACGCCGGCATCTGCTCATTTTTTCCGGGATAGTCTTCCTGATTGCACCGCTCTGTTACCTGCTCGTGGCAGATCCTCTATGGCTCATCCCGATCCGGTTTTTTCATGGAACCGCAACGGCTATCCTTGGCCCAATTATCCCAGCGATAATTGCAGAGCGATTCCCGGAAAATAAAGGAGAAAAAATGGGCGTATACTCATCATCCACACTTGTCGGCAGAGCTCTTGCACCGATGATTGGAGGTGTTATTCTTACACTCTTCCTGACCGCTCCGGGGAATCTCAAATATTATGACGTATATCTTTTTGCAGCGATAGCCGCCGTTCCGGTTCTTCTCCTCATTCTCATGACTAACATAGACGAGGGGGCGTTTCCCGGAGGAGTGAGTCTGACTGCATTCAAAGAGAGTTTATGCACTTTTTTTGGAGACACTCCTCTTCGTGCCACAGCATTAGTAGAGATGGCTATCTATTTCGCTTTTGGAGCCTTTGAAACATTTGTCCCGATCCTTTTGGAAGAGAAAGGTATTGACACGTATCTTACAGGGATAATCTTTGCCTCACAGGTGCTGGTTATCGCAGGAACAAAACCCTTTTTTGGAAAACTTGCAGATCGAATGGATAAACGGATACAAATCGCCGGAGGCCTTATTCTTCTCGGGTTCTCTATCGGATTGATCTCAATTTTTACCTCTTTCACTCAGTTTCTCCTCCTCTCCCTTTTCATCGGGTTTGGCATGTCCCTTTCGACAGTGGCGACCAGTGCGTATATTGCCGATATTGCAAAGAAAGAAGAGTTAGGGGCATCAATGGGGGCATTATCCTCAATTATGGACATCGGGCATTCTTCCGGCCCGCTTCTTACAGGAATTATCATTACAGCAGCCGGGTATACGGCAGGATTTGCTATGAGTGCCCTCGTTGCGATAGGTATTACGGGGATATTTGTGCTATCGGTAAGAAATTATCAGATATACACAGGGTAACACCAAGGGTGGTCTGTTGGGGTGTAACCATCGAGAACACATATCCCCTTTGAATAATCTTCTTCGATAACGAATTATGACCATTTGTATGGTAAAGCCACTCTTTCCAAGGAATCAAATCAGAAATACCAGAGCATAACGGTTCATGATTCGAATGGCTATTGAGGTATAGAAGATATTGAGAACTATAGAAAAATATGTTTTAATAGTGGATCAAAACGAATATGATGCCATTACAATTCTACCCGTGGTAACACAAGGTTAGATTATGGTAAACGAGACAAAAATTATTGCATTACTGATGGTGTGCTTCTTTGTAATTCCGGCCACTTTTGCAGCAACAACAAGCCCGATTACCCCAACTTTTTCAAAGATTTCAGCTGCAGATGTAGGGTCAAAACCAACAGCAAATACTACAACACTCTCAAAAATCCCACCAGCGGATGTAGGGCCGAAACCAACAGCAAATGCTACAACACTCTCAAAAATTTCTCCAGCGGATGTAGGGCCGAAACCAACAGCAAATGCTACAACACTCTCAAAAATTTCTCCAGCGGATGTAGGGCCGAAACCAACAGCAAATACCACAACATTCTCGAAAATTCCACCTGCAGACGTCGGTACTAAGCCTGATCCATTGAAACCCACGTTTGCAAAAATCCCCTCTCCTGGCGTATAATTTAATATTCGAGGAGAATCAGATCTCTTTTTTTCCGGATGAACTCTTATATTCCATTTTGTAACCATCATGGATTTGAATGAGGTTCGTCATCGTTTAAGCCGGGTTCATTGAATATACCCTGTCCATATCGAAGAAGAAAAATTAGGATAGGTCAGGTAACCACAATGTATCCACTCTTCTCAATGCTGGCAGAACTGATACTGTTCTGAGCAGTAAGGGTGACCGAATAGGTTCCCTTCGTTGTATAGAGATGTGATAGATTCTGGGACTCTGCGATGGTTCCATCTCCCAGATTCCAGAGCCAGGATGTCGGGTTTCCGGTTGAGAGATCCACAAATGATACCAGCATCGGAGCAGAACCTGATACAGAATCTGCAGAAAATGCTGCAGTTATCTCTCCCGGCACCGGTGTCGGAGTTGGTGAGGGAACAAACCCGTCAGTAGCAGTCAGGGCATGGGTTAATGTGGCAATTCCTCCTGAATCAGCATTAGAAGCCTGAAGGCTGACTGAATATGTCCCCGGAGTCATAAAGGTATGAATCGGATTCTCTTCGGTTGAACTCGAGCCATCACCAAAATTCCAGGAAAACGAACTCGGATTGCCCACAGACTGGTTTGTGAACTGAACAGTCAGAGGAACTGTTCCCCAGGATGTGTTCAGGGAGAAGAAGGCATGGACCTGACCGGGAGTTGGCTGACCGACCGTTGCGAAGGTATGATTTGTGGCAATCAGGGAAAATGTCCAGTTGGTTAACGGACCAACCTGTTCATTATCTACAGAGACATGTACCAGATTCGCTCCGGGCTTTGCCTGTGCCAGATACGTGGCGTTTGTTCCTTCACCATATAATGTAGTGCCGGGTGGATAGGCGATAGTCCAGGAGTCGGAGGTAGCAGTAACCGGGTGACTTGCCTTCAGGAGAGCCAGCCAGATGTCAATACCACCATGATTTCCTGCAACATCATCCTCTGATGAAAGGGTATTCCCACTGATCAGGTACCTCCCATCAGTAGTCTGAATAATCCCGGCACTTGGTTCTTCATTGAAGGGTCCACCGAGGCACTTCTGCCATACCATATTTCCTCCGGAATCCATTTTTACCACCCAAATGTCGAATGATCCATGGTTTATGGAAACATCGCCATCACTAGACATCGTATACCCCCCAATGAGATACCCGTCATCAGAAGTCTGATACACATATTGCGGATATTCTGAACTGGATCCTCCAAGGCATTTTTGCCAGATCATATTTCCTGACGAGTTCAGTTTTAATTCCCAGATATCATCCTCTCCATGGTTTCCGGTCACGTTGGAATCATATGAGTTGGTATATCCACTCACCAGATATCCCCCATCGGTAGTCTGAATCACCCCGGCATTCGGTTGTTCGTCTGATATTCCTCCAAAGCACTTCTGCCAGGTAATATTTCCTTCTGAGTCAAGTTTAACCTCCCAGATATCTTCTTGTCCATGGTTTCCTGTCACATCACCATCAGTGGAGCAGGTATATCCGCTCAAGAGGTATCCTCCATCGGTGGTCTTTATCGTTGTATAGGAGAAGTCAGTTGATGTTCCTCCAAGACATTTCTGCCATGTATTATTTCCTAATGAATCCAGCTGAATTACCCAGATGTCATAATCTCCATGATTTCCAGTCACATCTCCATCAATAGAGGTAGTGCATCCGGTCACCAGATATCCTCCATCAACGGTCTGGATTACTGAAGTAGGCGCATCATAATTTGTTCCCCCGAAGCACTTCTGCCAGGTGATGTTTCCAGCCGGTTCCTGTTTGACAAGCCAGATATCTTCTGCTCCATGCTGTCCAGAAACATCTCCATCAGTAGAGCGGGTAAATCCACTTACCAGATATCCTCCATCGGCGGTTTGGATCACGGATTGAATATTGTCATAACCAGTTCCTCCAAGGCATTTCTGCCAGATGATGTTTCCCGTCAGGTCCAGTTTCACTTCCCAGATATCATAATTTCCATGATTCCCCGAAACATCTCCGTTCGTAGATCCGGTGTGTCCATAAATCAGATATCCTCCATCGATTGTCTGAATAACCGATTTGAAAAAATCTTCATTTGATCCTCCCATGCACCGCTGCCAGACCATATTTCTTGATGAATCAAGTTTTACAATCCAAAAATCTAAACCCCCATGATACCCGGAAATATCTCCGTCATTTGAGTACGTATACCCACCAATGAGGTATCCCCCGTCAGAAGTCTGGATCATCTTTATAGGCGCATCATAGGATGAACCACCGAGGCATTTTTGCCATGTGAGCTGCAGATCTGTCGCATTTACATTCAAACTATCAGAATTGATATTCTCCTCCCGTATGGATAACGCTGGAGAATTGGTGGAAGTTCCCTCTGCAAACTCATTCCCGGCAGGCAGAATCCTGGCAATGTGATTCATCACCCGATCTTCAGGGTATACAATGCACAGATCAGGCCCAAAAATATCATGGACGGAAGAATTTGTTTTTCCCGGTTCCATGATAATTGGAGAATTATCAGCAAACTCCTGGATATCTCCGGCAGCATAACCACATACCGCTATGGATATGCATGCAATCAGTAGCACGAAATAGAGATAACTGGAGGTAGTATGTCCTCTGATCGTTTCGAATAATAATGAATCCCTCATATTTCAACCATCGTCCCAACTCAAAAAATCACGCCAATCCCGAGTGATTTACTGCCCGATAATATAAACTTCTTATTGGAAGATGATTATATTTTCTATATGATATAATGGGAAAAAAAGGTGAAACAGTGAATACGAGAGATAAACGAGGTAATTGATAGTATCCATCCTTCTCGATAGTGTCTGACCCGGGATAGATCGAAACGTCAAAAATCGAAGAGTGCACCAATTCTCAAATTTCTTCATTTTGATAATTCCTGAAAATGAAGAAAATCGATACATACCCTTTCATTGGTATCAGAGCGAGGAACAATTGCAATACAGACACTCTGCAGAAAAATCCTCAATTATTGAAGGATAAAGTAACTGCTATTTCCCTGGGAATTTTTAACTCCAGGTAGGGCATTTCTCCTGAAAACGGGAAAAAAAGAATGTAGTCTATGATCTCTTTACAGGAAGAAACCGGATTGGTATGCAAAGGCCTTCTGCAGGTTCTTGATTCCACCAGTGACTTCAGTAGTGTCTTTCCAGGTGTTCTCTGCGGAGGTCTTGTTCCACTTGCTGTTTCCAGAGCCATCATCAGATGCACCAGTGTTGCGTGCTTCAAGGATGCTGCCTGCGAAGACGGTCTTCACGGTACCCTCTGCGAATCCACTGCCGGAGTTTGCATCAGGGGTAACTGCTATCTGGTAGTTCAGTTCTGCTGGAATGTCAGCGGTCTTTGCTACTGCACGGATCTGACCCTTAGAGGAGATCTGAGCGCTGTTTACATTGACGAGGCTGCTCTTTGCAGAGACGATGTTGCAGAATGCTGGGAGGCCGTTGGTGTTTGCTGCTGCAAAGACACAGCGGATGTTGTCAGCTGCACTTGCGTAGTTGCCTGCAACGGAGAGGGTGTACTCTTCCTCACCGACGAGGTGTGCACCTTCGGTGCTGGCGTAGGTCAGAACCTTCTGTGACTCAATGTTGAACAGGCCCTTTGCCTGGTTCTTGGAGTTGAAGTCAAAGTTCTTGTTCTCGCTTACCTTTCCACCGTTGGTGAGAATCGAGTCGCGGTAGGTTACATCAGCAATAACCTGTTTTGCGCCAAGGATTCCGGTTGGAATTGCACCTGGTGATGCAATGACCCAGGAAAGGGTGCTCTTGTCATCAACTGCGCCAGTGACATCGATAATAGTGTCAATGGAAAAGATCTGGTTTTCAGGGGTCTGGTTTGGCAGCCTGTCTGCTGCTGCAAACCCGGTGATTGCCACAAGGGCAACGAGTGCAACAATTGCTGCGGATACGAATTTCATTGATTTCCTCCTACTTATATGCCGATACTCTCGACATCAACATCCACGTATTTGTGAAGGTTTCTAGAAAAGAATTTATCATGTATTTCCTAGTCGGACCTGATAGATATGATATCTCTGATGAATACTCATGGAGAGGAAAGATGCCATAACCTTGTAAGAATATATCAGGAGAAAAGGGATGATGAGAAAAAGGGACGAATTCAGACCGTTACTCGGCTAATTCAGGTGATAATATTACATATTCGCCATGACCCTGACATAATTCACAATAGAGATCGATATGCGGGAAACAGCGAGGGCAAAGGTGATAATCAGGATTCATTTTCACATGCATTCCAAAATTCCGGGAAATTGCGGATTCAAGGATCATATTTGCATGTGGGTGCTTTTATTCAATAATGGTATGGCATTGTTTTTCTATAGAGATATGATAGAACCATGCTTGTTCTTTTCAGAATCTTCAGTGCAGGAAAAACACAAGAATGTCGTGAGAAATGGTATACTCTGGCACTGGCATATCAGAGTTATCAAAAAAGAAGGGTATAATTATACCGGTAAACCGAGCGTCTTTTTGGCATCCTCAAGAGTGTCTCCGTTTTTGAGCCCTCCCCCATAGAATTGTCTAATTGCCTCAATATCCAGATCGCTCAGATTCTTGTTTACCCCGGAATTTCGATAGAAGAAACTTTCGGGGTTTTTATACGATATCCCGTGTAGACCCATGCTATAGAGAAGACCTTTCAGAATGTAGTACTTCTCATCTTCTTCAGAAAGGGTTCCGAGGAGATAGAGATAATCAGTATTCACAATGCCAATTAATACTCCATTTTCATCCTTAAACAGATGATCGGAGTCTTTTTTGTCATCATATAACTGTTTTAACATCTTTTCGGTAACTATCTTGATGTTATAGAAATGATAGGGAATCTCCGCATAATTTGTCTGTAAAAATCCAAGAGAGACTTCCTCATCTTCAAACTGGGTGGTCCCGGAGATAGAATTCAGTAATTGAGAGAGATTCTTTACATAGGTTACTTCGGAATCTGAATAATATCCATCAAACCAGAATTTGTACTTTTTATCAGAGCTAAACAAACTAATCTGCGAGTTATCCAGCCCATATGCAATATCAAGCAGGTGAAGAGCAACATCGGTCTTATCAAATTCTCTTCCAACAATTCCGTTGTCCTGCTCCAATTGAAGGAGATCCCCGCGAATTATCAGACCATTTGGAGAGATGATCCCGATAACATAGTCCTTGTCATTTTTGACCAGAGATTCTTCCTGCCCCATCTCTTTCTGAAGTTTATCGAGTTCAGATGCAGGAACAATACGGATATTAAAGTAACTCTCGCCCACATTATCTCGCGAGGAATCAGTGCTTTCCTTATCCTCACCAGTATCAGGTCCCGGAGTTGTTTCTGTACTTTGAACAATGCCCTCTGTTTTGGATAAATCCTTACCCGGGGTGGTATTTGTACTTGCTGATTGTGTTATACATCCGGTCAGAAACACGGAAAAAACCAGTGCGACAACCAGGAGTACGAATGTGATCTTTTTCACATTTTACCCTTTAATCACAATTATATTTCACTTTTTTGTCTCTCTAGTCAAATATATAGAGAATTTGTCAGAATGAGAACTATTGAGATCTATGAGAAGTGTTGATCCATCTATTGAACTCCGCATTCTCTGTAATCAAATAATTTAACCCACGGCGGAATATCTGTGGTATGATCCCGCTCTTTCAAAAACCGATATTATGCATCTTTTTGTTCTGTCTGATCCTCATCTCCATACCACCAGGGTGGACGATAGGTGTTGCTGCCCAAACTGATGGAGTTCAATATGAACAGAATTCATCAATTACTTCATTTGATGGGAGAGTAAAAACAGATCCTTCTACGATTTACCAGATAAAACTCATATCTCCCAACCTTCTTCGCACGATTATCCAGAATCAGGATCCGGATGATGTAATCCTTAAAGTCAAACCCGGAGAGCCCATCGGGATTGCAACTCCTCAAATTCTATATATCAGGGGAGATCTGCAATCTGACACATATTTACTCAGGAATCGCAATACCGTTGATATAAAAAATACCATCATTGAACACCTTCTTGACATCTCCTTTGGGCGGGATAATGCGAATTTACGTACTCTGGAGAAAGATCGAAAGTACATGATCTGGTTTGATTCCGGTTATACTTCCCAGGATGTTGAACATTCGCTCCAGTTTGCCCGGATGTTTAACAATCTGTCTGCTACCACTCAGTTTGAAGATGAAGAAGTGATGAAAGGAGAACTGAAAAATAACTATGAAACTGTCCCATACTACTATTACGACATAAAAATCGTACCAAAGCAATACCTGGAAAACTATCAGGAGGATAAATATGAATCATCCCGGGAAGAGATACTGAATGATGAGAGTGGCAATCTTGTCGGCTTTCTTTCAAATGATTCAGTGCTTCTGTGGGATGGTCTGGAAAAGGATACCCGGCAATATTATATCACGAAAGCCCTTCTCTGGCATCTTGGCCTTCACGGAGAAAGTACCAGGTATCCGGATAGTTTCTTTTCCCCGGATACAAATATCTCCAAAGTACTTTCGGACATGGATAAAAGCGCTCTAGAACTTCTCTATGGAGGAAGGCTTAAAGTAAATATGACTGCAGATGAAGTCAGGAAAACCCTATTAATAACACAAAATACCTGAATAAAATATTCTGGTATTTTATTCAAAAAAATGGGGTAACATTATGTGATATACTGTTCAATCTGTTGTTTGATTGAATCAGGAATTCCCAGATTTCCAAGAATTGGCATCAATAACTGTCCAGCCACTTTCTTTCCTTCCGGGGTTGCGAGAAATTGCTGAAGCATTGCCATTCCTTCCGGAGATGACAAATATTTCACTATCTGTTCTTTACCTTCAGGGGAAGAAAGCATTCCACCCAAGGCACCACCAATACCGTCAAGAAGTCCCATGTTATTACTCGATTCATATCCTGTTCCTCTGAGAAAATAATGATTTCCCCGGGAGTTGTCATTAAAAATTTCTCAATCCATTGATTATTTGTATTAGCAAACTGTTTAGAACGGTAATCAGTCACATGGCAATTTGCTCATATGACTCTTCATCAATGAGAGATCTCGCATGGGGCGATGATTCTAATCTATTATTATGATCAGAAAATAGAGAAAAATATTTTATTCAAAAAAAGTTATAAAAATTTCCATTTTTATTGCCAATCAGCCATAAAAAAGACGAATAGATAGGAATATCTTTACCCAAATGAAACTAGTTTCACCGTTTGGAATCTCAATATCTTCGATATAGGTTCCAAATACGGGTTATGCAGAGGACATTTTATGAACGCACGAATTGCCGTTGTTTTAATGGTGCTTGTCGCAAGTGCATTTGTTGCATTTCCGGCATCCGCAGCACTCAACAAGGTCAGCCAGGGAGGAGACATCTTCCTTGGTGAGAAGAACCTTGATGTGTCTGCAGCAACTGGTGGCGCCACGCAGATTGCATGGTGGCAGCCAGGCACCAACTCAGAAACCGAACAGCCAGCAGACATTCAGTCAATTACCGATGCAAAGACCTTCTACGCATCACCAGACATCTTCGTTGGAAAGACAGGTATCTGGTACCAGTGGAATGGCACTATCAAGGGCGCTCCAGCCTTCAACGTGAAGGAGCCCTCACTTAGTCTTCGCATCTGGGACGCAACTGTTGGTGAGGATATCACCGGCAAGGCAATCCCAGTCGGTAACTACGCCAACTTTGTCGTAGAGACCAACATGCAGAGTATCTCCACCCGTGCCGGCTACCAGGCAGCTGACGGTCCATTCAAGATCAAGGTCAAGACCGCAGACGGTGGTGTCTACCAGCAGCTCGTTGGAAACAACGGCAAGGCATACAACCTCAATGCACAGACTGTAAACCAGCAGCTCTGGTACTGGGTTGGAGAAGGCAATGACCACTCCAAGTATGCAAAGAACGACGGCTGGAACACTGCAGCCGAAGACAAGAACAACAACCGCCTGTACAAGGCTGGTGTCTACACTGCATGGGTAGAATGCAACGCCAATGCAATGAAGGACCAGTACAAGGCTCCAGACGGCTCTGACTACACCGGGAAGACTATCTCCGCTGTAAAGAGCGTTCAGATTGCCACCGATCAGGTAAAGATCGAAGCCAACAAGGACACCGTAGTCCGTGGCAATCCATTCTCCGTCACCATCACTGGTGTACCAAATGCTGAGTACATCGTGTGGGTCAAGGGTACCAACTCCATGACCGGTGCAACTGGCGACCAGCCACCAATGATCCTGACTACTCAGGACGGCACCAAGCAGGATGACCCAGCAGGTCCATACGAGATCGGCAAATACCAGTACGAGGGTGGCGCAGGGAAGAGCGTTAAGCAAGATGTCCCCGATGACCCAGACTACCATGGAACCAAGGCATACGCCCAGGTCAAACTCAACTCCAGTGGTACCAGAACTGTAGAGTTCAAGACCACCAAGGACACCAAGGACAAGAAGTACACCGTTCGTGTCGAGCGCAAGTCCGGCACCCAGTACAAGTCCGATGAAGTCGACATCAAGGTAGAAGCAGGCGATGTAACCATCGTTGCAGCAGGCGACCAGTCCTACTACCTCGGTGAAGAAGTTAAGCTCTCCGGAACCAACTCCGAGACTGACGTAGTCTACCTCTTCATCACCGGTCCAAACCTTCCAACCAGCGGAGCAATGCTCAAGTCTCCAAAGAAGGATGTTACCAACGGTCAGCCACAGTCCTTTGACGTCGCAGATGTTCAGGACGATGACACCTACGAGTTCAAGTGGCAGACTGCAAACCTCGAAATCGATGCAGGAACCTACACCATCTACGCTGTTAGCGCAGCAAATGACAAGGATCACCTGAACGATGCAGAGTACGACACTGTCTCACTCGTTATCAAGAAGCCGTACCTCCAGGCAACCGCATCCGGCAGTGTTGTCGCAAAGGGCGACAAGCTGTATGTTAAGGGAACTGCAGAAGGCGACCCATCCAAGGGTATTGCACTGTGGATCCTCGGTAAGAACAAGGTTCTCTACGCAACCGAGTCCGTGAACGATGACATGTCATTCGAGCACGAGATCAAGGCAGCAGAGACCTCCAGCCTGTACGCAGGTCAGTACTTCGTCGTTGTCCAGCACCCAATGTACAACAACGAGTTTGACATTTACCCAGACAACCCACTCGCACCACAGAACGTCCTTGGTGCATACCCAACCCGCGGTGCACAGATCTTTACCATCGGCGGTCAGGGAGCACTTCAGGGAACTGATGCAGCACAGGCACTTGTCAATGCAATTGACAATGCAATGGTCGACGACACCTACACCAAACTGCAGTTCCTCGTAGAGGAGCCAAAGGTCACCATCAACCCGATCGGTGAGCAGAAGGTAGGGTCCAAGTTCGAGATCGCCGGAACCACCAACCTGGCATATGACGACAACGATCTGCTCATTGAGGTTACTTCTTCCTCATTCAAGCCGACCGACAAGTCCCAGAGTGGCGAGTTCAGCGGTGCAACCGGCACTGTCAAGGTCCAGCAGGGCACTGACGGTCTGAACAAGTGGAGCTTCACTGTTGACGCATCCACGTTCAAGCCAGACGAGTACATCGTCCGTGTCTCCGGTGTCACCACCGACGTAGTCGAGACTGCACTGTTCAACGTTGTTGAAGCAGGCGGCGCTCCAGCAGCAGTAGAAACCCCGGTTGCAGCAGCAACCGAGGCACCTGCAGCAGCAGCAACCGTTGCCGAGACCAACGCAACTGCAACTGAAGCACCAGTTGCATCAGCAACAGAAGCAGCAAAGAACGCAACCGCATAAACAATCCACTGATACCATCCTGGGGATGAAAATCCTCAGGTTTTTTCATTGATTGTTTTGTGTACCTGAATCAGACCATGTTCTGGTTCGCTTTTTTTTTAGATATTTAATATATCAAAGAATATCGTATTTCATAATCACGAGTTTCTGCTAGATCTGCAGAACAACGTATCACGAAATACATAAACCAATCAGACTCTTCTCTTGTTCTTAAAAGTCCATAAAAAGTCTGTCATGTTTTTTAGATTCTGGTGCAGGATACTATTAAATATCCTTTGACCCAAGTCGTATCATTTCGGTGATGGAGATGAATTTTCTTAGACGTTTACTCCTAATTATGGCAGGGCTTTCAATAATACCCCTGATAATTTTGGGAATGGTGACCCTTTTCAGTCTCTTTGGAATAAACACACTGACCTCTGATCAAATATCTGATATTGGAAATAAGAGCGTGAATCTCTCATCTGAATCTCTTAATCATCTCGGGGAACAGGTTATTCAAATACAGGCAACAGATATGGCCCGAATCATCAGCCTGTATATATCAAGCCATCCTGAAATGACTGTTGCCGATCTCCAGAGAGATCCTGAATTTCTTGAGTTGACAAACCAAAAAGTAGGAAAAACGGGATATTTTGCGGTAGTAGATAGAAAAACCCTGATAAACCGGATACATCCCCGGCAGGACATGATCAATATTGATTTTCACACCCTTCAACAAAAACTTCCGGAATTTTTTGCTGTTATGGAGAAGATAACTACCGCTGATGCTACCGGAGGTTATTATAACTGGGTGGAAACTGATGGTTCAATCAGGCAGAAATATATGTATCTTGTGTCTACTGGAAAGCAGACTGCTGATGGGGGCACTCTTGCTGCAGTAGCCACAACCTATATTGATGAATTCTCTTCCCCAGCTAAAGAACTCGAAAGCAAACTACAAAGAGAAAATGCAGGACTAATCGAACAAATCGGAGCCTCTATCACAAGTACAATTATTCTTCTTGTCATCATCATTATCCTTACTGCCATAGCAGTTTTAGTAATTGGATTTTATTTTGCCCGATCCGTTACTAAACCACTCATCAAAACTGTCCATATGATCCAGGAGATGGCCAATGGTCATCTTTCTCACCGTTTATCACTGAACCGCGATGATGAGATCGGAGTGATGGCGTCAGAGATGGACCAGTTTGCTGATTATCTCCAGATTCATGTAGTAGGGACGATGATGAAGGTTGCTGACGGACAACAAATCGATACAGTATCCATCATCGATGAAAAGGACGAGATAGGCCCAGCCCTAGATAAGATGGTCAAAACACTGGATCATCTTACCTCAGAAACAAATCAACTGACCGAGCGTGCTGCAGAGGGAGATCTTTCCTTCAGAGGAAATAGTTCTGGTCTATCAGGACAATACAAAGACATCATTGACGGATTCAACACAACCCTCGAAAACATCATTGCCCCAATGAATGAGTCAATTCGTCTTTCCAAAGAATATGCAGAGGGGAATTATACAGACAGGTTTGATACCAATATAAAGATAAAAGGAGATTTCATCGTTCTGAAGGAGGCTTTGGATCAGATTGGAGTTAAAACTGTGGAGGTACTCACCTTAATCAAAGAGCAGGTTATCGGGCTTGAAGCTAATATGGAAGAGACTAATGCAAGCCTTGAAGGAATATCTGCCGGAGGACAACTGCTTGCCGAATCAACAAATAATGTCAGTTCACTATCAGAAAAGAGCACCGAAAATGTAGTGCAGATTCAGCATACTATGGAGGATTTATCAACCACTGTCATGGCTGTTGCACAAAGGACGGAAGAAGTCTCAATTATTGCCCGCAAGACCAACGATTTATCAATTCAGGGTATCGGTCTTGCAGAAAATGCAGAAATGCGGATGAAAGGGGTAATAAATTCAGTAGATGAGACAAAAGGAGTCATTGATCAGATGCATGATCAGATGGCTGACATTATCAAGATTGTAGATCTTATCACCGATATTGCAGATCAGACAAATCTCTTGGCATTAAATGCAGCAATTGAAGCAGCACGGGCAGGAGAAGCAGGACTAGGGTTTGCAGTTGTAGCTGGTGAAGTAAAAGCACTTGCACAGGAATCCCAACGATCTGCAGAACATATCGCAAAAATAATTTCTAATTTGCAGGAAAACTCCAACCAGATTACCGAGGCAGTAAATGAAACATCCAAGGAAGCCAAAGATGGCAATGCTGCAGTAGCCGATGCTTTTACCGTATTTACAGAAATCGCCAAACAGGTAGATGAAATATCAAAGAGTATGAGTGAAGTGGCAGGAGCATCTGAAGAAGAAGCTGCTTCTGTTGAAGAAATATCTGCAAGTCTTTCTGAGATTGCTGATTTTGCAAAGAAGATAGAAGATGAAGCAGTTGGGGTTGCAGCCGGATCAGAAGAAACATCATCTGCCCTGGATCAGATATCAGAAGCAGTGAATCAATCAGTTCAGGCTTTATCACAAATCAACACAAAGATGGAACACTTTAAAACAGAAAATTAATTTTTTGAGCGGGGTTGAAATCAGAGTTTATAAGGTAGAGAGGAAAGACTTTGAAAACAGACCCTTTCTATTGAACAGACAAAATCAAGAAGAACCATTCAGATAACTAAGAAATCGGTAAGTGTGGTTTTAACCTGTGAAAAAGTATGATTCTTTTATTATGATGGAAACATATCTATGACTATACCGTTGCCTGATACTTCACATTTCACATTATATTGACAGAACTGAGTGATCTGAAAGGCAAAAACGGCAGGAGGATCTTCATGAAATCAGGGGAAAATCTCATTTATATATTACTTGTACTTTGCATATCTGGTTGGATTTTACCGGTTTTAGCCGCAGATGACCAAAATCCGGTGAATGCTGACGCTTCCCTACCGGAAGGACAAACAATCACCATTCTTGACGACCGTGGACAGTATATCACAGTCCCATATCCGGTTAAGAGTGTGGTTTTTCTCGTAGAAAATGCGATGAACAGCATGTATGCGGTAGGAGGTGCAGATCAGATCTCCGGGATTGGCTCTTTATGGATGCCGGAAAAGAAAGATCCCTTTTTCCGGGCAATTGATCCCGAATATGGGGGAAAACCAAAAATCAGCAATACGAACGGTGAGGTAGATCTTGATGCTCTGGCTGAAGCAAAACCGGATCTGGTAGTTCTCTGGTCTTCAGATTGGAAAGATGAAACAACAAGGAAAATCAAAGATATCCTGAAGGTTCCGGTGTATCAGGTGTATTATACCAAACTTTCAGACGTTTCACGGGCAAATGGAGTATATGCCAGGATAATCAAAAATGAAAACCGGGGCGTTGAAGTATCAGATATTATGGGAGAATATACCCGGAAAGTGACCGACATCACTGGTAATATTCAGGACGAAAACCGCCCAACTGTGTATTGGATGTGGAGTGACATTTTTGGGTCGACAGGACTCAATAGTGCCAATAACGATCTTATCCGACTGGCAGGAGGAAAAAATGTTCTCGAAGAAGCGGATTTTGAAGGGAAAATGCTTGAACATCCAGTGATATCCCTCGATATACTCAAGAAACTCGACCCGGATGTCATATATATGTGGTATAACGAAAAAATCGATCCATCAGATGTAATGAGTGGTTCTGGAACTTTTGCTGACTGGAAAAATCTGAAAGCAGTAAAAAGCGGCAGAGTGTATGAAGTCGCAGATCCATTTGTATATGATTCTTTCTCTCCACAACAACCTCTGGCTTTGATGGCTATTGCAAAAGATCTCCAGCCAAATCTCTTCAAATCGGTAAATATGGATCAAATAATCGATTCATTCTTCGTAAAAATGTACAACGTTCATTATCCGGGATATTCTGCAGCATAAATTCTCCAAACAACGTGAAGATAGAGAGAATTCATATCAACTCCTCTTTTCTGACATGAACCCTATTCTCATACCCGAAGAGATCAAAAAAAACCGGGAATCCTAATATTGCCATTTTTGAGAGAATTAAGCGGAGTCATCATTTTTCCGATAAAAATCTCCATTTTATTCACAACTATTAAATACCTTTGAAAGATATCCGAAACTATGAAACTCAGGTCAAAGGTTCTGGCCTTGTACTTCTTCATCATGCTTTTAGTTCTGATCTGTGTAGGAGTACTATTGCCATCTTCTTTGCAAGAGAAAAACCTGGGGATTATTCAGACGGATACCACCAATCAGTTAAAACATATTGATTTTGCCTTATCAAGTTTTATTGACGAAGTCAAAAATGATGTCAGGCAACTTCAGGCAAATGACGAGATCACGTATCCGGATGATTCAGGATTCACCTCATTTCTCAATGCCAGTCCTGACACATTTCAATATTCAATAGGGCCGCATGAACAGGAGATAATCAATGATCTCAATGCATTCAGGCTGAACCATCCTTCTATAAATTCGGTATATATGGGGAGAGAATCAGGTGTTTTCGTAAGATCCCATCCACGCTCAAGTCCTACCCAGTATGATCCAAGAACCCGGCCATGGTATATCCTTGCAAAAGAACATCCCGGTGAGGTAGTGATAACTGATCCATACCAGTCAGTTACTTCATCTGATTTGAATATCGGAATAGTCAGTGCAATGGTGAACAAATCAGGGGCTGTATACGGTGCTATTGGTACTGACATCACGCTTGTAGATCTCACCAAATACATAACTGAATTTGATTTTGGAAGAGATGGGAAGATAATTCTGATTAATGGGACCGGAACCATTCTGGCAGCAAAAGATCCGACACTCATATTCAAAGATATCAGTAGAGTCGCAGGGAACCAGTCCCAAACGTTACTCTATTCATCCGAAGGGATGCTGACATTATCAAACGCCTACCTTATCTACTATACTTCTCCAAGTCTCGGATGGAAATATGCGGTTGTCATTCCTTTTTCACAGATAGAAAAAGAAATGAATGAGTCTATCATTACGATTCTGATATTTGTAACCGTAGCTCTTATCCTTTTGAGCATCATCACCCTCTTTGTCCTTGACAATACCATCATTCAGCCGATTTCTCGCCTAACTTCAATCTCCCGTACGATTTCGGACACAGGAGAGTTGAATCAGTCGATACCAACCGACGGTGAAGGGGAGATAGGAGAATTATCCCGGTCTTTCAGTACCATGATTTCCCGATTGCAGGAAGAAGGGAACGCACGAAAACAGGCGATTGAAGAATTATCACGATACCGGGACCACTTGAGTGATCTCGTACAGGAGAGAACACTGCAACTGGAACAGGTAAATCAGAGTTTACGAGAGGCAAAAGAGCATGCAGAGGATGCAGACCGGCTTAAATCCGCATTTCTCGCAACCATGTCCCATGAACTGCGAACTCCGCTCAACTCAATCATCGGATTCACCGGAATTATCCTGCAGGGTCTCGCAGGTCCGCTGAATGATGAGCAGAATAAACAGTTAGGTCTGGTGCAAACAAGTGCCCGTCACCTGCTTGCTCTCATTAATGATGTTCTTGACATCTCAAAAATTGAAGCCGGAGAACTGAATATCGCCAATGAACAGGTTCAGATGGTTCCATCAATTGAATCAGTAGTAAAAACCATGGAACCGTTAGCTCAACAGAAAGGGCTTACAATTCAGGCTGACCTGGATCCTGATACTGGAGTTGTAACCGGAGATCAGAGAAGGATTGAACAGGTGATAATGAACCTTATGAGTAATGCTATCAAATTTACGGATAAGGGAACGGTAACCATCCAATCCCGCAATACCGGCGGTGAAATAGTGCTAAGCGTTCAGGATAGTGGAATCGGGATACGGGAAGAAGACCTTGAAACACTTTTCAGACCATTTCATCAGGTTGATTCAGGAACGACTCGCAAACATGAAGGAACTGGTCTGGGTTTATCCATTAGTAAGAGGTTGATTGAGTTACACGGAGGAAAGATTACCGTTTCCAGTATAGTTGGGGAAGGAAGTACATTTACTGTCATCCTCCCTGTAAGAAAAGAGGTGAATAATGGGAAATAGAGTTCTTGTCATTGAGGATAATGAGCAGAATATGTACCTGATTCATTTTCTGCTTGAAGCAAATGGTCATACGGTCATTGAAGCAATGAATGGCCCTGACGGAATAGAACGAGCTCAGGATGCAAATCCGGATATTATTCTTCTGGACATTCAGCTTCCGGGAATGGATGGGTATGAAATCGCCCGGATAATCAGAAAGACTCCAGGTCTTGAGCAGATTCCGATCATTGCGGTTACCTCATATGCAATGGCAGGGGACCGGGAAAAGATCCTGGCTGCCGGAGCAACCGACTATATCGAGAAACCTATCAATCCGGCGACATTTGTAAAGCAGATTTCTGCTCATTTCCCGGCAGAAACATGAGCGGTAGTATGAACATACTTATTGTAGATGATCAGTTCACCAATCGGTACCTTCTGGAAAAGTTACTGACCGGGTATGGATATTTCGTAATCTCTGCTGAAGATGGCATTGAGGCTCTAGAAAAGCTGAAGACTAACTCGATAGAACTCATTATATCCGACATTCTGCTTCCAAAGATGGATGGATTTCAGTTATGCAGAAAAATTAAAAGTGAGACTGAAACTCGCCATATTCCTTTTGTTTTTTACACCGCAGCATATACTGACAAGAAAGACCGGGATCTGGCAGAAAGTCTTGGTGCAGATCGATATATCATCAAACCAACAGATCCGGTAGATTTTATTGCAATAATCCGGGAGTTAATTGACATTTATCCCCAGATATCAGAAGAAAAAAGTCCGGCAGTACAATTGGAAGAAGAACAATATCTGGCAGAACATAACAGCCGGCTCATCTCCCAGCTTGAGAAAAAACTGGGGGAACTGGAGAACCTTAACCAGGCTCTTACGAGATCTGAAGCTAGGTATAAGAATCTGTTTGAAAATGCAAATGATGCAATAATTCTCCATAAATTTTCGGATTCAGGAAAGCCGGAACAGATTCTTGAGGTAAACGAAGTTGCGTGCAGCCTTCTCGGATATACACGTGACGAGATTCTCACAAAGACGATGAATGAGATTGAATCGCCAAAATTTTTGGACTATCAGTCATCTCTGATGTTAGATCTCAGTTCATCCTGCCATATCACGTATGAAGGAGAATGTATCGCCAGGGATGGCAAGGTAATTCCGGTTGAGATCAGTACTCATATCTATACCGAGGATGGGGTTCTGCTTTGTCTTTCCATATATCGGGATATTAGTTTACGAAAGCAGGCGATGGAAGAATTATCCCGGGCAATAAAACAGATTAATCAAAATATTTATCAGATGGCAACAATTGGAGACATGATAAGAAACCCTCTTGGAATTATTCTTGCCACCTGCGATGGGTGTAATGGAGATAAATTTACCGAAATCGCTGATGCGGTGCAGCGGATTGATGCATTTATTGAGAAACTTGATTTAGGCTGGGTAGAGTCGGAAAAAATCCGTGCATTTCTTCAAAAACAATATAGTATCGGGGTATAAACAGGAGTCGGAGAGAATAACCTACATAATATCTCTTATCGAGACGGATATTACAGATCTCTTTCAACTGATTGTCGAATCGCCAAAATATCAAGCCAGAGAATGAGTTTGTGTTCCTCTCTCTCACCATAGCTCATTGTTTTTCTAATCACTCCCTGAATAGTAGCCGGGTTCATGGGATCACTTTTTGATTTTTTATCGATGTTGGCTAAACGATGCGAACTGACAGAGTACACATCATCAACTAGAATTCCGATAGGTTTTTGCTGATTCTGTTGATCCAGGATAATAATCCGGGATTTTTTTATTTTTTCGTCTGTTTGAGGTATATTCAACAGGATTTTTACATCGATAATGGTCGTGATCGATCCTCTCAGATCCATAACGCCCCTGATATAATCCGGGGTATTAGGGATTGGAGTTATCTCGCCCTGAACGATTACTTCCCGGGTATGAAACAGATTTACGGCAAAGAACTCATGACCAAGAAGAAACTCCACAAACTGCATCTCATCGTCTTTTTTCTCCTGTCTGGTCTTTATGCTCAAGCGTGAATAATGTTCCATATCCCTGATATCCGAGAGCGATTCTTCCGGAGCAGATTTCATTGATCCATCCTCACATTCTCATCTTTTCAGAAACAGAACTGAATGGTTTAGCCATTCAGCCGTGATATTGATTCGTTGATCCGGGAAGCAACCAGAGAGAGTTCTCCGATTATGGTGGATACCTGGTTGAGTGCTGCAGCAGACTCCTCTGTAGCTGCTGCTGAACCGATTGCTTCATGAGCAGTTTCAACAGCCATAGAATTCACTTCAGAAACACTTGCAGTAATCTCTTCTACTGCTGCTGCTTCTTCTTCAGAGAGGCTTGCGACTTCAGCCATATTTTGGGAAATTTCTTCCACCTGTTCAGCGATTGTGTGGAAGTACTGAATCGTATCATTGATTGCAACAGAACCTTTCGATACTTCAGAAGTTGCCAGATTCATCGCTGTTGCTGCCCGTTCAGATTGTTTTTGGAGTGAGGTGATGATCCGGGAAATATTCTCAGCAGAACCTTGTGATTCCTGGGCTAAGGTCTTTACTTCATTCGCCACGACCGCAAAACCCATACCTGCATCTCCTGCCCGTGCAGCTTCAATTGCTGCGTTTAACGCCAAGAGGTTCGTCTGATCTGCAATGTCGCTGATAATCACTACAATCTTATTAATTTCATTCATCTGTTCACGGATCTCGGTGATGATTGTATCTACATCATTCACGGCTCCGTTAATCGCAGTAATACCACTTTCTGCAACTGCTGCCTGTTTAACACCGCTTGCCGAGATCCCGTTTGCATCCTGCGTAAGCCGGTTGACTGAATCAACTTTGGCTGCAATTGTGGTTACCGATGTATTCAATTCCTCCATAGCATGCAGAACCTGCTCTACCGCTGTCACACTCTTCTCTGCGTTTGAACTCACCACTGATGAACTCTGTGCTACAGAGGCTGATCCTGCCGTTATCTCCTCTACACTTGCTGCAGCTTCTTCTGAAGATGCAGAAAGGGTTCCGACCTCTTCAGCAATTTCTGCAATGGCAATGGAAAGTTCAGATCCTATCGTGTTAAGACCGTTTTTAAGAGCAATAAGGTCTCCTTTGACTGTAACAGTGTCGTCGAATCTGGCACTGAATTTAGCATGGGAATATTGATTTGCGACCCGGAGTGCTTCATTTATCGGGTTCGTTATCGCATCAAGCATGTTGTTTATGCCGATGATAATGTTCTGGTATGCCCCGGTAAACTGAGTAATGTCTCCTCGTTTTTGCAGATTTCCAGCTTCAGCTTCTGTTATCAGAAGACCTACCTCTCCGACAATACCATTTATCGCATTGAGCAACTGATTAAAGGCTGGAGCAATCTCATCTTTCTCATCCCGGGGCGGAATATTTATCGAAAGATCTCCTGCAGCAATCTGTTTCATCCCATCAATGATGACAAACTGCAGATCATCGGAAAAGCGATCCATAACAGTTGCAAGATCCCCGATCTCATCTTTCCGATCCATATGTAATCGGTTGCTCAGGTGTCCCATACTCATCTCCTGTAACATGAAGACCCCTCTGGAAAGTGGACCGGTGATACTTTTGCTGATGAGATAACCGAGGGAGAAAACCAATAATCCGCCAATAATTATCGCGACTAAAACAGCAGTGATGATATCTGATACTGCTTTTGCCCCAAGATCATTCAGGTTTTTCGCATCCTGAAGATTCATCGCGATTAATTTCCCTAATGCGGCAGAGAAGGCTTTTCTCTCGGTGACAAGATCTCCCGTTGTTAAGGCTGCTATTGCCCCTTTCGTATCTCCGGAATCAACAAGAGGATAAAAACCCGTAAGTGCTTTTTTGTATCCTTCCCAGGCTGTTATAGCCTCTTTGTATACTTTACGCTCCTCATCAGAGACGATATTTTTCTCATAGGCAGAGAGGTTGGCATCAATGCTTACAATAAGGGCATCACTTTGAGCACGGGAACTTACTCTGGTCTCCGGTATTAACACATATCCTGGAGGATTTCCTCTAACCTGCCAGAGATTCGATTCTATTGTCTCCAGTTGATCAGTCGGAAGGAGCTGATCCTGATACATCTTGTTTAGGTAACTGTTGGTAGTGGTAACCCCGATATATCCTACGCATCCGACAATGACCATTATGAGCACTGCCAAAAGAAATGAACCCAGTATTTTTTTCCCAATGGAAATATCATCAAGCATTTTCATCTTCATTCACCCAAATACTATCCGTAAAACCGCAATCACACAGAAATTTTACTCATTACAAAAAAACATTAAAAAAGACCCTAAAAATGGTATTCCAAATATTTCAGACTATACGAACGGTTCCAGAATCCATAAATCCCCTACGTTGAGGGATCAATTCTTCTCCCATCAGCATTTGTGAAACACTTGCGGACATACCGGTTTATATTACACACATTAATAGGTATCAAAAGCAGGTATTGCATGGCATATATTTATATGTCGATATTGTAGCGTTTTCTAATGGATTCTATAGAATCCCGTATTATTGAGGTCCTTTCCGGGGCAAAAGGCTCAGTAATGATAAAAGATATCGCAAAAAAGTGTGGAGTAAGTCCCCATACAATTACCCGAAGACTAGATACCCTGGAGCTCCTTGGACGAATCCGAAAAATTCAGATCGGGAATGCAAAAAGGTATTACCTTGTTGATTCACTGCCGGTCTCTAGTCTGATAGATGTAAGTTCAGATCTCATCCTGGTTATCGATGAGAAATGGAAAATTCAATATCTAAATATTTCTGCGCAAAAAAAACTCGGACTTGAGGATAACCAGATAATTGGAGAACAATTAGAACAGTTAAACCTGGATATTTTTTCTTCGCATCTTGTGCTTGAGGGTTTGAGGTCTTTTACTCCGGAAAAAGTCTCTCGAATTGAACTCTCTTACGATCGGAATAATGAAAGATTCTGGTATTCCGTATCAATAATGACTCAGTATCTCTCATCCGGTAATTTGTCAATTACGATAATTGCAGAAGATATCACTGAACACATAAATTCACGAATACAGCAGGACCTTATGGTTACCGTACTGCAGACACTCAATTCCCGTTATCAGGAGGGAAATACCGTTATTAAACAGATACTCTCTACAATCAGACAGCACTTACTGGTTGATGCAGTTGCAATCAGACTGTATGACGGAGAAGGGTATCCATACAAAGAAACAGACGGGCTGTCTGATAATTTTATCCAGGATGAACATAATCAGGATAAATGGAATTTCCCTAAATATTTTGCAGAATTACCCGAATTTGAATTCATATCAGGTAATCCAGGTAAAAAAGTCAAGGTTGGCGAAGATCTATCAAAAAGTCTTTTGTTATCCAACGGCAGGAGTCTTTGGTCAAATAGTACATCCTCTTATCTTTCATCATCGCCAGATTCCCACCCTCTGAATCCTCGCTTGAAGCGATGCAATAAGGAAGAATTTGAATCATTAGCGTTGATACCGCTTCATTCATATGGAGGAGTAATCGGATTTCTTGAAATATATGATAAAAGAAAAAATGTCTTTTCGCCCGTATCAATAAGGTTCTATGAAGGACTCTCCAATTCCATTGGGATTGCAATAGAACGCAATCAGGTAGAACAAAGACTCCGGGAGAGTGAGAATAAGTATCGCATGCTTGCAGAGAATGTGACAGATGTGATCTGGACGATGGATCTGACAGGTTCCTTCACCTACATTAGTCCCTCAGTAATTCATCTTCGTGGCTATACTGCTGAAGAAACAATGAAGCAGTCACTCTCTGAGGTAATTCCACCGGAGTCACTCACTGGAGTGATGGAAATGATTCACAAAAATGTAGGTCAGATATCACAAAGAGGGGATTATCGTGCGGAAACAGTTGAAGTGAAACAATCGCACAAAGATGGTTCATGGATCTGGACTGAAGTAATTGGCAGATTACTTTATGATGATAATGGAAATCCTAAAGAAATTATTGGTATTAGCAGAGATATCTCCAAGAGAAAATTGATTCAGGAGGAGTTACTCAAATACCAGACAAACCTTGAGTACCTGGTTCAGGAGAGAACGTTTGCCCTTCAAAGAGAGATCGAGATGAGGCTTGCAACGGAAGTTTCATTACGTAAGAGTGAACGCAGACTGTTAGATATTATAAATTTCACTCCTAATGCTACTTTTGCCATTGATACTCATGGAACAATTATTGCATGGAACCATGCAATAGAAGAATTGACCGGATATTCTGCTTCTGATATGATTGGGAAGGGAGAGGTTGAGTACTCATTGGCAGTTTACGGAATTCAACGCCCATTACTTATCGATCTCATCTTTGAAGATACAGATCTGATAGAGAAGTACTACGATCAAGTCAGCAGAGATGGATTTGTTCTGACTGCAATGAGTTCTTTAGCGATGATAAAAGGGGAGAGCAGATCGATTTGGATAAAAGCCGCTCCACTTTTTGATGACCAGTTCAACCTTACCGGAGTAATTGAATCTATCAGGGATATCCATGATTTTCCAATTACCGATAAGAATTTCAACACCTAGAAATCCTCATATGTATTGTTGGGTATGAAACTCATTTGAAATATTATTGATAGATGGAGATAGGAGATAACAGGATTATAACGGTTCGTAGTTCTTCCTGGCAGATAAGGAAGACGGGATCGGTATTGCCTTCCCTATCCAGATAGTAATGTATCAGTATGGATGCTGAGTTCTTTCCATCAATCTATAGTACGATATACAATGCTTCGAAGATTCTTTTGGGTAAAGAAAGACTACGAAAGAGTGCGGAGGTGTGACGATTCAAATGGTCATCTTTGAGCGAACGGTTAGGAGAAAGATTTGCGCTTTACAATCAGGTTAATATCATTGACAGGGCCTCCCTCAGTCACTCCGATGAAAGCTTTCATAATTTCAATTATTGAACACCACAAAGTAACTCCAGAATCATGAGGATGAGGAGATAATATGGTAAGAAAAGAAAAGACATCCCGGGATTATCACAGCCTGACATCGTTAGCTGATGCTCTTCGGTTATTACGTGAACGGTTTCCCTGCACTCCCCACATTACCAAAGTCCCGGTTCAGAGTTCATTTGGAAAAATAACTGCAGAAGCAATAGTATCCCCTTTGACAGTTCCTGCCGCCCATCTTTCCGGCATGGACGGTATTGCGGTAAAATCCAGGGATACTATCGGGGCAACTTCGAAACAACCGGTTACCCTGACTGATATTGTGCATATAAATACCGGAAATGTCATTCCTGACGGATATGATGCGGTAATTATGATCGAGGATGTAGAGGAGCATGATGGGGCATATCATATCAGGTCTCCTGCAAATCCCTGGCAACATATCCGTCCGGTTGGTGAAGATATCGCACGAACCGAGATAATCCTCCCACGCCTGAGTCAGATTCGTGCAGCAGATATCGGTGCAATGGCAAGTTATGGGATATCAGAAGTACCGGTTCTGGATCTGAAAGTTGCACTCATCACCACCGGAAGTGAGATTGTTCCGGTTGGAACGATGCCATGTCCGGGACAGGTTATCGAGAGTAATATGCACATGGCATCTGCTCTGATTACCGCTACCGGAGCTTCAGTGACACATTTTCCAATTGCCCCTGATGATCAGGATACTATCAGGGAAATGGTGAAAGAAGCAATCAAGGAACACGATATTGTCCTCATCTCCGCAGGATCTTCTAAAGGAACAAAGGATTACACGGCAAAAATCATATCAGATCTGGGGAATGTTTTTGTTCATGGTGTTGCCATAAAACCAGCAAAACCGGTAATACTCGGCGATGTAGATGGAAAACCTGTAATTGGCATCCCGGGATATCCAATTGCCAGTTATACGGTTCTTCGTGAAATTATTTCTCCTCTTCTCGGATGGTACGGATTTATCATCCCTGAATACGAGACCATATCAACCTATCTTACCAGTGAGGTTCAATCATCCATCGGAATAGATGAGTTTGTGCTGGCAACAGTAGGAAAAATTCAGGATCGGTGGGTAGCAGTTCCCCTTCCCCGTCGTTCCGGTGTTCAGATGAATCTTGTGAGAGCAAATGCCTATCTGAAGATACCTGCAGATCAAGGTAAGCTGAAGACTGGGACGAGTATTACCGCTTCACTGACAGTCCGAAAAAGTATAGCAGAGAAGACCGTGCTTATATCCGGTAGTCATGATCCGGCAATTGACTACCTGGCTGATCTCATCAGGGAAGCAGGGGTTTTCATTTCGTCTTCCCATGTAGGAAGTATGGGAGGGTTACTTGCACTCAAGCGGGGGGATTGCCACCTCGCTCCGATGCATCTTCTCGACGATGACGGCGAATACAACACTACCCATCTTCAGACACATCTCCCAAATACACAGCTTATTCAGATTTGTGTGGCAGAGCGGGTGCAGGGGATAGTTTCCCGGGAGGTTCTTGGATTTGATGCAATTACCAGTCATCGGTTTATCAACAGGCAACCGGGCTCCGGAACCAGGATTCTTTTGGATCACCTGCTCAGACAAAAGAGAATCTCCCCGGATAAGATCACCGGGTACAACCAGGAAGTAACCACTCATCTTGGGGTCTGTCTTGCTGTCCAAAACGGGGATGCAGATCTCGGGATGACAGTATATGGAGCAGCCCGTGTCTTCTCACTCCCGTTTATTCCGGTAAGTGTGGAGCGGTATGAACTCGTTACTACAAAACAGATGTTTGAAGAAGATTCCCGAATCAGAGCAATAGCCAAAATGATCGCGTCTCAAAAATTCAAAGAAATTCTCATTCATCTTGGAGGATATGAGATGGAGCATACCGGAATGATTCGTGTGTGTAATGGCAACAAAAAACCAAATCGGCCCCCAAAATCTAAATAACCAGAATTTTTAATACTTTTCTCAAATTCTTCAAGATGCAAATGGTCGGAACAGTTTTTGTATTCATTCAATCCCCATTTTTCCAGAGATTCACTGATTACTTATCATAAGAACAGACCACAATGTTTCTCTGATACCATGTATTATTCTTCTCGTAACCACTGTCAGAGGATCGGATTAATCATCCCTCAATGTAGATATAAAATTTACATTATGTCTCAAATACAAGGTATCAGACATCCATTTCATTTTGGACTGTTAACATTATCCATTCTGTTTCTCTTTTGCACCACCGGAGTGACCGCAGCAGATGAGTGGAGTCCGGTAAAAGCAGGGATAGCATTCCAAGCTGAAATTCCTCCCGGATGGAGCCTTCTCTCTGATATCACGAATGTCAGTGCAACAGATGGACAGATCACCACCCGATCTCCAGATATGAACTCACGTCTGACCTACACGCTTGAATCAGAACATGGTCCGATGACGAATGGAGAAATCAAAGAGTATCAAAGCAGATACATGAGCAGACTCGGATTTCGTATCTGCATGACCAAGGATCCCATCATTTCCACAGAAGAGAATTCATCCTCATATCGTCAGACATATGTCCGGGGAAGTGATGATGCTGCAGTTATTGGAACGCTGCAATTCCCCGATCACGGTGTCGCCCACTATATCCTTGTTATGGAAGGACCAGATGCAGTTGCCGAGTATTATGAGACACTCCCAGTATTCATGAGCGAACATATCAAACCAGTCTCTTCCGCAACCTCATAATCCCCAGTTATTCCCGGTAGGCAAACCGGGTTATGCCATCAATTTTTCCTGATTTGATCAGGTAACAGAGCCATACCAGTATAATTGCAAGAGGATACAGAACTGCCCAGGAAACAAAGAGGAAAATTACCACTGAGAGGATAAACGAAATGCTGCTCAGAATAAAACCCAATCGATAATCCCGCAGTATCACCATCCCTGCAGCACATCCTCCCAGATAGGTGAGAACAAAAGTCGCATTTGGTAGTTGAAGCAGTGTCGCAAGATTGAGATATCCGGTACTGAATAAGGCGAGGATAAAAGTAAAACAGACCGAAAGGAGTAATAGCCCGCCAATAGGTGTGCCATACCGAATCGAGAGACGACCCAGAATCTTCGGGGCATATCCTGTTACTGCAAGGGAATACGCAAGTCGTGATGCTGCACCAACATAGGTGATGGTAGGGGCAATACAGACAAAGAGCGAAGCAATCCCCGCAAAAAGCATACCATATGATCCAAATCCAGATTTAATGAGATACATCAGGGATACATCTGATTTTCCCTCCCCATAACTCCCGGTTCCTACCACCACCAGCGCAACAAGAAGATAGAGCAGACTGATGATCGCTGCTGCAATAAGAGTGGCTACAACCACATCCCGCTGCGGATCCTCAAATTCTTCAGAGATATGGGATACTGCCTCCCATCCGATAAAACACCAGAATACCAGTGTGGTAGCATGACCAACACTTACCCACCCGGAGGGAAAGAACGGAGTGAACCGTGCTGGATCAATCCCGGAAATACTACCGAAAATTGCTATAACCAGAATAATAATCGTGGTCATTACAACCCCGATCTGTACCTGACCGGTAACTTTCATACCAACATAATTCATCGCTATTCCAAACACCATGATAAAAGCCGCAATGAAAATCCGCCAGAATTCCGATAGGCCGAGAGCTGCAGAGATATAGCCGGCGCCGGTCAGGGAAAGAACCGGAGCGCCAATCACTACCGAAAGCAGGAAAAACCATCCGATGAGGGAGCCCAGTTGAGGATTGAAAGCCGTAGCCACAAAATGAGACACTCCCCCATCACTCGGAAGGCGAACCGATAACAACCCCATGGTCAAAGACATCGGAAGAACCAGCACTATCATGATCACCCAGGCTAGCAATGATGCAGGTCCGGCTAGTTCAGCAGTAATTCCCGGCAGGATAAGAATCCCACATCCCAGTACTGCCCCGACATAGAGAGCAACAATATGCGGGAGTTTAAGCGGAGCAGAGATGCTGGGTGACCGTGTCATGATACAAAAATATTAAGGTGAAATTCACTTTTTCCAAGAAAAACAGGAAGGGTCCGGAAATCAGGATTAGATTACCGGACTTTCGTTTCCGATTACCCGGGCGATCTCTCCGAGTTCACGGGCCAGGAGCCGGATTATGTCATCAACGGTGATAAGACCAACAAGTCTGCCGCCCATATCCACAACCGGGAGACGCCGGACTTTTGTCGATTTCATGACCTGCACTGCATCAAATATACCGGTATCTTTTCTGATGGTCCTGACATCAGCAGTCATGATCGTCGAGATTTCTGTGGTTTCTTTCTCCTCAATACTCAAATGATTTCTCAGGGCGAGATCCCGGTCTGTGACGATACCTACAGGTTTATGATCCTCGGTTATGATGACGCATCCGATATTCTTCTCTTTCATCAACGCAGCGACGAAAGCGATGGTGGTGTGTGGAGATACACTCACTACATTGGTCTGACAGACAGTGTAGATGGTCATGGTGATATGTAGTATATCGACCGCTTTCATGATAAGAACGCTCATCCCCATGACCGGCCCCGCGATCCGAACCACAGTAGATACCTGAACGTTAGAGACCTGATGAATTATTTCCAGATAAATCGGAGTTGCAACCGGTTGCAACAGTTCAATCGATAGTAATTCTAAAAATTCACCGAAAATTTCGCCTTATCATCAAAAATATGAAGGCCAGGTTATCGAACCAGTCTGGCCCGGTATCACCCCATGATTCCCATAAACAGGATGATTAATAGCCATAAACAATTCCAGAGAAAAATATTAGTCCGTTTCAGATGGAAACAAAGATTCTCTCGTTCTCTCATCATTATTTATACGCTGTTTCAGACAACACTGGTAATGTCACAGGGACGTTAGACGCGGGGCCGGATTCGTGCCCCCTGCCAAACAGCCGGGGATAAAAAAACGCAAGAGAATCAAAATCGTCATGTCCTCCTACAATCATGCCACGTACTCTCTTGCACCAGCAATTTCTGTTCCGGCACCCGCGTTCTGATGTCTCTCGTATCATTCGTGCGTTCATCAAAATGTCCTCCCGCCCGTAAACAATCCGGGTGGGTTTAGGATCGCTCAGGCGATCCTTTTTCCTCCTACATTCAAGAACTTTTCAGCTTTCGATGTAACAGATCATCAATTATGATACCGTGCTATTAACCGGAGTAATTGGTCTGATATGGTCTGCAAGGGTATCTGGTAGATCATCAAAGTAGCTACTGACTGCATTTGTACCATCCATCACTATGGCATATTGATAACGGCCCCATCCGGGATATGCTGCAGAACAAACCACCGCTCCTTCTTCTGTTCCTTTAAAATATACCTGTTTCATCGTGGTCTGATCCTCATTCTCAATGAACGATGGTTGATCACCACAAAGACAGAATCCCTGACTGCTCATATACCGGTCCTGATTCCTACGAAGTTCACCTGCGGTTGCCGGATCCAGATTTTTATGAAAGACATACTGAATTTTGGTCTCCCCGTTTGGTGCTACCGCTTCAAGGGTAGCCTGATCCGGGTTTGTTGGATCAACTTCAATTGACCCATAGGTCCAGCCCGGTGGGACATCTATCTGAGCCCAGGAGGTTACATTCACCGGTTGCCACCCGGTATTGACTGCTGATACCGGCAATACCACGATAAAAAGAAAACCAAAGATACCAACAAAAAGAGTGAGATTTCGAAGATGTAAGTGAGAGAACAGAACCATGTACCTGATATATCTGTAGAGAAGGAAGAAACGTGTTTCTCCTTAGTCCCTTCCGATCCATTTCCCCCTCACTCTCGATTTCAGGTTCTTAAGGCAACGTAATGTGCTCTGCATATCATAACATTTAAAAGAATCTTTGACAGTCTAATTCTAGTAATGAATGTCAGATTCTTTCTCATCCTAAGTATCTTCCTGTTTCTTCCTGCCGGGGCACTAGCAATAGACGTTCCTTTGGATCTTCAGGTTATTACCGAGGAATATCCTCCCCTCAATTATGAAGAAAACGGAACACTGAAAGGGATATCAGTAGACCTGATGGAGGCAATCCTGCAAAAAATGGGAAGTGATATCAACCGGAGTTCATTCCAGTTACTTCCCTGGAGTGAGGGGTACTCACTCGCTCAAAGCAGACCTGATACTATTCTCTTTTCCACTGTCCGTATACCGGAGCGTGAAGACCTGTTTCTGTGGGCTGGCCCGGTGATTACCGAACGAAAGGGTCTCTTTATGCTCAATGATGGGGACATAAATGATTCTTCAGATATATCCTCTCTCAGAATTGCTGTTATAAAAAATGACAGTGGGGTAAATATGGCTCTCATGGCCGGGGTGAAACAGCAAAATCTTATTGAAGTTCCCAATGGGGCATATGCAGTGCAATTACTGGAGAATAAAACTGCTGATGCATGGATATACGGGGAAATAGCCGGTTATCAGTTCATTCAAAGACATGCAAGGGATCCATCACGGATTGTCTACACCAAAGATATGGGAATGTCAGAGAAATCCTTTGCTTTCAATTCTCAAACATCGCTGGAGTTTGTACAAGCAGTCAATGATACCTTAAAGGAGTTAAAAACAGATCAATCAGGGAACGGACTTAGTACCTATGAAGAGATTATCGCCCGGTATCTTCCGGATGTCTGCAGGAATACATCCCCTACCCGGGAGCAGGTCATGGATATCGTAGCAAAGACAGCCGAAGGGATACAGATTGATGCACCCCGGACCTTTGAAGGCATTAATTCGGGAGAGAATCCACTTAAAGATGCCAAAAATCCGGATCTATTCGCTTACATATACGAAATGAATGGAACGATTCCGGCAAGTCAAATAAGGAATGAAACAATTAGGGAAAAACTTTCCGTAATGACAGATGCAGGAGAAAACTCATTTCGGGACATAATGATCTCCAAAGCCCGCCAGAATGGTAATGGATGGATCTCCTATGAATACACCCGACCAACCGGAGGCCTCGATTATAAAACTTCGTATTATGAACGAGTAACCGGAAGCGACGGGAGAGACTATGTCGTCGGTGCTGACAGATATCTGAACTGCGGCGAATAGAGAAAAAAGCAATCATTTTTTGATGGACGGATCAAACTACTTTTCATGAAAAATATCGAGATGAAAGTTGAGGGGAACAAACTCTTCATAGAAGTAGATCTTTCCAAGGATTTTGGGGAATCTAAATCGGGAAAATCCATCACCATTGCTTCAACAGAAGGGAACATATCCATCCCGGGAAACGAAGAAATCAAAATAGGTCTGAATATTTACAAGAAGAAATAGACAACGCAAACTATTACTTGACATAGCCCGTTTATCGGTATCACGTATTCGTTTTGAAAGAGATGAAGACAGCAGGGATATTATGAGGAATCGATCTCCTCAAAACGGATATCATGATACCGTTTTAAGAATTCCCGAATTTTTAGTGATTCAACCCATCCTCTGTCAACCTCCTCTATCATGGTTTGTATCACCTGAATTTGTTCATGAATTTCGTTTGCATGAGGAGAATGATCAAAATCACAGATGGCACCAATGATATTGAGAGGATTTCGAATTTTATCGTTTAACAGAGCCATCTGGTGAATATTTTCTTCAATTCTCCGGAGAGAGAGTGCCTCTCGTTCTTTGAGTTTTTGATGCTCAGTAATATCAGTACCAAAGTAGAGGGTTGCCGGTTTTTCATTCCATGAAATGGGAAGAGCACGAATCTCAACCCATCTGATCTCTCCATCCTTACGAATAAACCGAAACGGATATTCTTTGGGAACTGGTTCACCACGAATCCTTTTTTGATACGTGGAGGTTACCAGATCCAGATCATCTGGGTGAATAAAATCAAATATTGGGCGGGAATAGAGTTCTTCGTAAGAATACCCTAGTACATCAATGGTTTTCTGATTGATAAATTTCAGATATCCCCCTTGAGATACTCCCAGAATATCACTGATATTTTCCACAACCAGATGATAATTATCTTCACTTCCCTGGAGGGTTCCTTCCAGAATCTTTCTGCTCTCTCTATCGTCGATTGCTTTAAGAGCCCTTGTAATAAGGACAGTAACTTCTTCCAGAAGACGGGTTATTTCCGGTGTAAAAAAATCAAAGTGCGGAGCGTATACAGCCATAACACCGGAGTCCGGGGTATCCATACTATACGGGAATGCGGCAATTGCCCGGTATCCCCGTTTCTGGCATTCATCCCGCCAGGGAAGCATTCGAGGATCTGTTATAACATTATTCGAGTAAAAATTCTTTTTCTCACGAAATGCTGTACCAATCGGACCCTGACCTCTGGGAACATCTTCGGTAGAAATGGCCACGGTGTCAAGATATCCAGCTACATATCCATACCAAGCAACCGGGATAATGGATTTTTGTTCAAGATCTGCATGACCAATCCATACCATTCGAAATCCCCCGGTGCTGACCAGAATTTTACAGACTTCATCAAATAATTCCTTCTTCTCCTGGAGGTTCCCGAATGCATTACCAAATTCCAAAAGAACAGAATATAACTGGTTCAGGCTTTTAAGTCGAGCATCACCGGTTCGTTTTCCTGTAGCAGCCTGGATTTTTAGGAGTAATTCGGCAAAGAGTGATGAATGTTCACCCCCCTTCTGTTGATAAAAATCAACCCCGTTATTGATGGCGTCAATGAGGACTTCTTCCCGCCCATGCCCGGTGAATAGAATAAACGGAATGTCCCCATATAATGAACGGGTTTTTCCCAAAAGTTCAATCCCGGTCATATCAGAGAGATCAAATTCTGACAAAATGAGATCATAATCTCCGGATTGAAGCATTTCGAGAGATTCTTTGCCCGAAGTCGCTATCCGGACCATGAATTCATTGCTCGAAAGAAATTGATATACTGCTGAACGAATGAAGGGATCCCTGTCCACATAGAGGACAAAAGTCATATTACCCCTCTATGAGAAAATCGGAAGATTTGTTCAAAACACCATGCTATATATTGGTGTATCAAAAATGTTCTGCGAAAGAGGGCATTCTCTTCAGGAGGAAAAAGCAACAATTTCCTCATCCTTTGCTCTGCTTGGAGCAGGGTTTTTAATCTTCCTGAAGAAGCATTCCCAGGCATAATAGATATCCCGGAGGGGCGTAAATCATCAGCAACCAGTGTATGTTCACAAGGATTCCAATGATTTCACGCATATATCAGCATTGAGAATTGTCGCACGTCACCCTCTTGCTGATGGATCATGCACGTTCTACAATAAGATTCTGTCGACGAGCTTTTAAGTAATAAATGTTGCGTGATTCTCCAGGTAAACACTCAGATCCTTGCTTTTTCATCCATTGGATGCATTTCATCATGATCTAAGAAAGTCACCGGAGCAATAACCCTCACTGCTGCGGGATCTACTGAAACAAAAAGGGGTGTCCGGCTCGTTTTCTCTCCTCCCATAATCGCATACTTTTCTGGAACTGTCTCGATAATTGCCGAATCAACAGCAAAAATCCGGGATTCAGGAAACGTGAGATGCCTCCCAAGGAGATAGCCAATCCAGAACTTAAGCCCCTGCCAACGGCTCATAGAATCCATCGTAAAAATCAGAAGTGTCCGGTTATCAATATGGGCATCCGGAGTAATCCTTCGTGTCCCGTAAAAGCTTCCGTTCGCAATGATCAACTGCCGGGTAGATATCTCTTGTACCTGATCCCGGATACGGATACGACAGAGAAAGAGTTCCTGCGAGATGAGGTACTTGGTCTCATAGAGAAGATAGGAGAAGACTCCAAGATATTTCTTCAGACTGCGGGGTGTTGCCCTGATAACATCCCGGGAAAAACCGATGGATGCGATGTTAATAAAATACTGCCCATTAATCATTCCAAGATCAACATCAACCACTTTGCCACCCGCAATTACCTCAATTGCACGGGAGAGTTTCATAGGAATCTCCATAGATCTGGCAAAATTGTTCGCTGTTCCCAGGGGCAGGATTCCAAGAACCACATCCCGGTGAACAAACAGATCAATCAGGGTGTTAAATGTCCCATCGCCACCTCCGATAATTACCAGCGTATGACCCTGGTCAAGGACTGACTGAGTGACCTGGCGAAGCTTTTTCGGGTTGCTGACCGGATGAAAAGAGAGAAGATCGATCCCCTGTTTTCTAAGAAGAGAGAAAGTCTTTTGGTACAGACGCTCTCCGTTCCGGGAGTGGGTATTGACAATCAGGGCTGCTTTTCGGGAGGTCCTGATAATTTCACCCAGTTCCTGTTTTGTTTTTCCCGCCATCGAATCAGGTACTCCCTGAAAGTGACTCACATGGTTTTCATCAGACCGAAGGAGATCTGACGCTCATAATTTGAGTTATTGCTCGCAAAATCGGCCATATCAGGAGAACCGGGAGTGTTATGACCCCAATTAGCAGCCATTGGAACATGGAGAGAGGAACCGTCCCAAACAGGCTGCCCCCATACTGCACGATAAGGATCTGAATCAGGACAATGAGACCCATCACTCCAAAGAATACCGGATTTCCCCGAAATACCGGGGGCATGATACCATTAATTCCCCGGCAGTTAATCCCATTCCACACCTGGGCAAGAACAAACCCGGCAAAGAACGCCGAAACCTGTTGCTCTGGTGTCTCCATGAACGGAATCCCTCCGGCAAGAGCAGCTATGCCAACGATGATATAACAACCAGCAGTAATCAGAATCGCCCGGGTCATATATGGGGTGATGACTGATTCAGACCGTGGTATCGGCCGCTGATCCATCAGGGCAGGATGTGGCGCCTCAGAGCAGAGGGCAAGTGCGGCCAGAGAGTCCATGATGATATTGATCCAGAGGAGCTGGATAATGGTAAACGGGGGAGCAAGCCCGATGAGAGGGGCAGTAAATGTGAGAATTGCTGCGGAGATATTAATGGTGAGCTGAAAAATCAGAAAGCGTTGAATATTTTCATACAACGCACGTCCCCACCAGACTGCCCGCTCAATTGTTGGAAAGGAATCATCCAGCAGGATGATGTCACTTGCTTCACGAGCGACTTCTGTTCCGGCGATGCCCATGGAAAGACCAACATCAGCATTTCTCAGAGCCGGAGCATCATTGGTGCCGTCTCCGGTAACCGCAACCACCTCACCGTTTGCCTGGAGAGCCTGCACCAGGAGGAGTTTATCGTGAGGCTGGGATCGGGCTAAAACCTGCAGACGGGATGCTGCACTCCTCCGATCAGTTTCAGACATTTCCCTAAACTCTGGCCCGGTAAGAACGCTGCCAGTGGTAAGAATACCGGTTTCACGAGCAATAGCAGTTGCTGTTTCGGGACTGTCCCCGGTCACCATCTTAACCTCAATCCCAGCCTTCGCACAAGTTGCAACTGCACGAGGCACATCAGGTCTCACCTCGTCACGAATGCCGACATATCCGTCCCAGATGAGGTGAGCAGGGGTTGCATCAGCAGTTGGAATCTCTGCATGGGCAAATGCCAGCGTTCGCATTGCCCGGCTGGCAAGGGCCTGAATGTGACTCATATCAGGAGCAGGATGACATCGTGAAGCAAGAACATCAGGAGCTCCTTTCGTCAGAAGGAAAAACCGTCCATCAATAGATACTACAGTAGCCATCTGTTTCTTATGAGAGGTGAACAGATCCTGGGAAACAGGGGCATACGCGGATCTGATATCCTGATACCCCACCCCTGCCCGGTGCATCCACCGGAGAAGAGATGCTTCGGTTGAATTTCCAACCGTGCACATCCTACCGTCACGCTCCTCCAGTTCAGCGGTACTGTTCACCGCTGCATTTAGCGTGATCCATTCAGCCGACTCTTTGGGAACACCCGACATACTCATCGGGACTTCAACCGAAGAGGCAGCAACCTCCATCTGGTTCATAGTCAGAGTTCCCGTCTTATCCGTGCAGATGACTGTTACTGCACCAACCGTTTCACACGCGATCATTCTCCTGACCAGACTGGATGCTCGGGTCATCTTCCGCATCGTTAATGCAAGCGATACGGTAACACTAACCGGAAGACCTTCTGGAACGGAAACGACGATGATAACAACGGCAAACATACAGGCATGCAAAAAGAAGCTGAATGCCTCAAGGGGCGTATCGGGAGGAGTGCCAAGAATAATTCCCTGGACCATCACCGAAACAACGATGAGACCCGCCATAGCATATCCGAATTTGCTGATCAGGGTAGCAAGATCTTTGAGTTTAATTTGAAGAGGGGTGTCAGGACGGGTTCCTTCAATGAGAGATGCAGCGATCTCTCCCATCTTTGTCTGATCCCCAACGCTCCCAACAATCATCCGGCATCTTCCTGCCGTAATGTAAGAACTTTTGAGGAGGATGTCATTGACAACTTTCTGAACCGGTTCGCTTTCACCAGTAAAAGCTGACTCATCCACCTCTACATCAGTAGCAAAAACAAGATACCCGTCAGCAGGAACCACATCACCCGCTTCGAGAAGAATCAAATCTCCCACCACAACTTCCCGCATCTGAATCGTTGCAGCGGCTCCATCTCTGATGACTTTTACCCCGGTATCTTCCCGCATGGCATTGAGTGCATCAAACTCCCGGTTACTTTTATATTCAGTGAGAAATGCTATTGTTGTAGCCAGAATCACTGCCAGAGCAATGCCCAGAGTATCAATAAGACTGTTTCCCTCAAGTATAGCAACAATTCCGGATAATACCACGGCTATAATGAGAATCCTGATTATCGGATCCCGATATTTCTCTGCATACTGACTCCATACAGAAATTCTCTTGGGCGGGGTGAGTTCATTTTTACCAAATTGTTCACGGGAAGCAGCAACCGCCGCAGCGGTAAGTCCATCCTTATCAACTCCGGGGATATCATGAAGCGAAAGCATCATTTATTATATATCATCTGTCAGGTCATGAGGATGACGCCAGATATCACATGACCAGCTACCGATCTTACCATATTTCCTGCACTGCCTCAATGCATAGAAGGAGCAGACTGAAGAGATATTACATCGGTAGCTGATTGTGCGAACAACGCTTTTTTCCTTACAGAACAAAAATAGCATGTATACGCAGTATCGGATCGGCAGATCGGTTGAGATGCCAGTCAAAAAAGTATGCTGCATAATGAGGATATCATATGAAATGGCAACGTGACACCGGTCTTACCGGAAGAATAATTCTGACCTGGGCTCTGCTTCTGTTAGTATACCTGATTTTCATGGGTATTTTAATGGCGCTGGGTCTTCCATCAGGATTCATTATCGTAATCGCTGTGGGAATGTGTCTTGTTCAATACTTCTTCTCTGATCGCCTTGTTCTGATGAGTACCGGTGCCCGTATCATCGAAGATGATGAAGAGCCCGGACTTCACCGGGTGATTGAAGGACTCTGTCAGGAAGCAGGCATCCCAAAACCAAGAATTGCAATTATGCAGTCGCCAATGCCTAACGCATTTGCTACCGGACGCAGTCCAAACCATGCAGTAGTGGCAGTGACCGACTCAATCATGAAATTACTCACTCCGGAAGAACTGAAAGCGGTTCTTGCACATGAATTAGCCCATGTAAAAAACCGGGACATTCTGACGATGACATTTGCAAGTTTCGTCGCCATGATCGCTTCTATGATCATGAACAACTTCCTCTTTGCATCTCTCTTTAACCGCGAGCAGGGAGGAGCATGGATCATCGCAGGAATCGTCGCTGCAGTGGTCTGGGTGATATCCACCATACTGATGATGGCGCTCTCCCGGTATCGCGAATATGCTGCTGATCGGGGAGCAGCATTTCTGACAAATAATCCTGACGCCCTGATCTCAGCATTACAAAAGATCAGCGGAAAGATGGAGTACCTTCCAATCCAGACAAAACAGTCTGCTGAAGGAGCAAATGCCTTCTATATCATTCCGGCAATTTCAGGACAGTCCCTGGCTGCCCTCTTCTCTACCCACCCACCCCTGGAGAAACGGATTGCAAACCTTGAAAAAGTCCGTTCCGAGATTCGTGGATACTAACTCTCCTTTTTTTTCACCTGAAAATAGATTAACCAACGGCCCCTAACATATACGAGTTATGCGAAGCACCAGTCTGGGTTTTGCATTGGGTATCTTCCTGATATCCTTGTGTTTCCCATTAGAGTCAAGCATTTCAGATTCACGAGCACAGGCTCAGGAGAATGAGAAACAGGAGCCACATGCAAACTCTGCAGAATTACCAAAAAGACACTCGGAAACAGATACAATTCCTTTGAAAATGGAACTGTTCTTCCATAATAGCGATCTGCAGGAACGGCTGCTTTCCAGAAGTGTTCGTGGATATCGAAGAATAACCGCTAAAAATGTGCTTGAACACAAAACCCGCCAGATAGTATATGATCTCATCGGACAAAATCCGGGAATTGACCTCAATAGATTGTCAGCATTATCGGTGATCAATGAGAACACCCTACGATACCACCTGGACAGAATCGCTGATGAAGAATTAATTACCATTCAGACAGTTGGAAAATCATTCCATTACTTCCAGAATACGAACCAGTACTCTGATGCAGAGCAACAGTTTTATTCCCGTTTTTCTTCTGGATCCCGGAGAGAAATTCTGCAAATCATCGGGAGTAACCCGGGGATTACGAGGCGGGAGCTGGCTGACAAGCTCAGGGTAGCGAGTCCGAGCGTGACCCGGATAGTACAAGAACTAGAGGAACAGGGATACATCAACCTGGAAAAACAGGGAAAATATACCCGGCATTACCTTCCCCACCAATCTGCAGCCCTTATCCACCGGATCATTCCGGCATAATTTTTATCAGATTTCCATCCCCTTCAGATAGAGGATGAGCCAGAAGATTCAGACAGGGGAACATTCCTTGGGAGTAAAACGGTAACATCCTTCCGGAATGCGGATAGCCAGTCGTGCTCCGGTTCCGATTTCGCCGCATTCCTGGATTGAAAATCCGGTAATTGCCAGTATTTCCCGGGAAAGAAAAAGACCCATACCTTTCCGTTCCCCATACCAACGCTCAAATATTTCTTCTTTCACTTCCGGTTTGATTCCAGGGCCATTATCTTCAAAAAAGAGAGTAAATCCTTCCGGAGTCATCTGATGATAGAGCCGGATTCGGGTTGCCTGAGGTGCATACCGGAGGACATTCTCAGCAAGGGTAAAAAATACCGTTTCAAGCAGCGGATCCGCATACACTTCGAGATCGTCCACCTGCATCTCACGGGTAAGGTGGGAAAGATCCAGATGAGAGATAGCATATAGGAATGTCTGGCACACATTATGCCATACCGGGGGCTTCATTCCCATATCCTGATATAAACGGGCAAAATTCAGGGATTCAACGATTCTTCCCACAATTGCCTTTTCATTGGAAATATACCGGCTCTGCTGTTCATCCACGGTAAGTTCATTATGCAGGTCAATATAACCGGCAAGAGAAAAGACATAGTTCTTGATATCTTCGAACACTACCCAGTTGAGCAGATTCAGTTTTTTCCTCGCCGACTCAAGAGCCTGGGCTGCGTTCATCCGTTCAGTAATATCCCGGGCTGATGCATAAACCGTATCCCCGGAAGGAACAGAGAACCATTCCACCCATCGGTAAGTGCCATCTTTATGACGATACCGGTTCACAAATCCGGATATTCGTTGGCTATTCGCCTGAGAGGAAATAAGTTGGGTCTCCTGTTGATCATCGGGATGCACATAATCAATGAATTTTTTTCCTTTCAGTTCATCCAGCGGATATCCCAGCGTATGTTCCCATTCCGGGTTTAACCGGATAAAACTGCCATCTTTTGAAACGATACTCAAGAGATCCAGATTTAACGCGAAAAACTGATCAAGTTCCTCCGTTCGGGATCTGACGATATCCTCAAGATTTTCCTGATATCGTTTCAGTTCATCTTCTTTTTGTTTGCGTTCGATGACTTCTCGTTCAAGGGTAGCATTCTGACTTTCAAGTTGTTTTTGAAGATTTCGTATTGACAGGTGAGTCCTGACCCGGGCTAGAATCTCTTCCGGCTGAAATGGTTTTGAAATAAAATCTATCCCGCCTGCCTGAAATCCCTTAACCCGGTCTACCGTCTGATCCAATGAACTGATAAAAATGATAGGGACATTCTGAGTGTTCTGATCCCGTTTAAGACGGGTACAGACCTCATATCCATCTATGTCAGGCATCAGAACATCAAGAAGAATGAGGTCCGGGACTTCAGCTGCAGCAGAGCGAAGTGCCAGCCTCCCGCTTGACGCCGGGCGAACCCGATATCCTCCATCGGTCAGGATTTCGGTGAGAAGTTTCAGACTTGCCGGGGTATCATCAACGACAAGGATCTGATCTCCTGATTGATCCTGAGTGTTGCTCATGATCAAACCCCCCTATCAGGAAGTATCGCTGCTTCTTCGAGGAGCAGAAGTAACCGATCAAAATCCAGAGATGTCGCAATCGATGAGAGACGAGCTCCGATTTGTGGGTATGCTTGTTCTATCGTATTGATGATGTCGGTGATTTGAGCCTGGTCCAGTCGGATCACTGCTTCATGTAACCTGCTTCGCAATGATACCGGAATATTACGTAGCATGTCTGGATTAAGATCATTTTGAAGGTTCTTATCAGTTCCTGCTTCTTCATAGTATGTTCGCACAAACCTGATGGGCAGATGCCGGGCCATCATCTCAAAAACCCCTTCTTCAAGAATCGGTTTTGTGGCAAAATCGTCAAATCCAACTTCATAGATCTTTTTTCGATCTTCTTCAAATGCAGATGCAGTCAGGGCAACAATAATAATTTGGGAATTTTCAGGCGAAGCTTTCAGGATCCGGGTTGCCTCAATACCGGTCATTACCGGCATCCGGATATCCATCCAGATAAAATCCGGTTTCCATCGGGATACCTCGTCAATTGCCTCCTGCCCATTAGTTGCCGTCCTGACTTCAAATCCGGTCTGCGTTAAGAGGATTGTAAGAAATATCCGGTTTTCATCGTTGTCCTCGACCACCAGAACCCGGGGAGGAGGTATATCAGGAGATAACGAGGTCATAAAAGAGGACTGCCCCGGATCCCGAAGTTCAGATCTGCTAATCTCCTGCACCGGAATAGTTATCTTGAATGTACTCCCCACTCCGACTGCACTCGTAACCGTGATATCTCCACCCATCAACCGGATATAATCCCTGCTTATTGCGAGACCAAGACCGGTACCACTCTTATTCTTTTTTCCACTGGATGTCTGCTCAAAATACCGGAAGAGAAGAGCCTGCTCTTCCTCTGCAATTCCAGTACCGGTATCCCTAATAGATATCGAGAGAATTTGATTTCCCGGTGCTGATTCCATGGAAGAAAACCGGACATCAACCTCTCCGGAATCGGTGAATTTCACCGCATTACCAAGGAGATTAATGAGAACCTGTCTGACTTTGTTCTGGTCGGCATAAATATAACGAGGAATATCCTGAAGCCCGGTGTAAGTCAGGGAGATCCCCTTTGCATGGGTTCGTATCCGGAACATGACTTCCAGGTCCCGCAGAAGGGTATGAAGATCGAAGGGAACCTGATCCAGAGTTACTCTTCGTGCTTCAATCTTTGCTATCTCAAGGACCTCATTGATAAGAGCCAGGAGATGTGTTCCACTCCGGTTGATGATCCTCAGATGTTCACGTTGCTCTGGACTTAACGTCTGGTCGCGTTGCATTAACTGGGAAAAGCCGAGAATCGCATTCATCGGAGTCCGGAGCTCATGGCTCATATTTGCCAGAAATTCACTTTTTGCTTTGTTCGCTGCTTCAGCCCGATCTTTGGCTACCTCAAGCTCAGCAGTCCTCTCTGCTACTTTAGCTTCGAGAGATTCATGAGCTTCTTTCAGAAGTGATTCGGCCTCCTGGATTTGCAGACGGGTAAGACCCATTTCACCCAATATCTCGGTAAGTTTTCGCATAAACGCCAGATTTCGATCCAACTCATCTCGTGATAGAATGGGAACCTGCCTCATGGCATGAAGGTATTCCTCCTCAGGAAATCCATAGATCTTTGCCTGATTTCTGAATAGTTCAATATCAGGCGGTTCTAAAAAAAACTGTCCAATAAAGATGCTGCCAAGATGTTTCCCATCAATAAAAAAAGGGGTAGCAACATCTACAAGTCCATTCTCGCATTTATAGAGAAGAGATGGGTGAGCATCATTGATATGAGATAAGATATAGGAATCACTCACCTCGCATTTTCTGTTTGTATCAGGATGAACACGGTGAAATTTGGTGCAAATGTCCATCCATCCATTTTGAGTGAGAATGTGCGAATTATTATCAAGAATTGCGGTAGCAAAAGGGCTTACCGAATACATAAGATCCATCAGTTCCTGAAGCTGGGTAATATTTATCAGATCTTCAAGCAGGTAATCCACTTGCATCACTCCGATTTCATAGAAGGCTGCATCAAAGAATATTCTGAAAGGTAAAAAAACATTGGCTTACCATCATGCAAAAAAAGGTATCTGTGCTGATTCATTCCTCTCCTTCGAGTGAGAATGAGAAGATACTCCCGACGCCTTCTTCAGACTTAACCTGAATATGACCTCCATGCCGGGTAACAATACGCATAACGATAGCAAGTCCGACTCCGGTACCTTCATATTTATCTACGGGATTCAGTCGTACAAAGACATCAAAAATCCGGGTTGCAAATTCCATATCCAGCCCGATTCCTGTATCCTGAACATGATACCAGGTGACTCCCTCAACTTCATTTGCATATACCCGAATCTTATTACACATGCCAGATTTCCCGAATTTTAATGCATTCGAGAGGAGATTCGTGAGAACCTGACGGATTAGGGTTATATCACCGCTTGCAGGGGGAAGATCCTCCAGAGTAAACTGGAATGATGATGAGGGAACAGATCCCAGAACTTTTTCTGCGACTTCTGTCACCAGGCCATTCATGTTAATATGCTCCTTTTCAAGGACTTTTCGTGACATCCGGGAGAAATTGAGCAGATCATCAATGAGATGATCCATAAGCCTGATATTATCTGATATTCTTAAAAGATGGTGCTCCATATCAGGGGTGAATATACCATTTCCTTTTACCCTGAGAAGATGAGCATTCCCGTCAATAGCTCGGAGAGGAGCCCGAAGGTCGTGAGATACCGTATAAGTAAAGGAATCTAGATCAGAGATGGTTGCTTTCAAAACTGCAGTCCGCTCTTCAACCTGACGCTCCAGATCTACATTGAGATTTTGCAATTGTTTTTCCATCTCCACACGCCGGGTGATATCGCGAATCTGCACTTGTGTCAGAGGGTGGGAGTCCCGGGTTAGAGGAACCACCCTTACATTGAGGTACCGGATTTTTCCACTCGGGGATGAGATCTGAATATCAGTCTCGCAGATACCAGGGATATCAGAGGGATAATATGGATATTGCGGACAAGGATGTGTTTCCAGGTAACCATGAAGCGGGTATTGAATGGATTCCCAGAGGGGCTGACAGAGAGATGACAGGGTAACTCCTTTCAGTTCTTTTCCAGAACCAAAGAGAGTGAGTGCCACGGGATTACAATCAATGATTTCATCACCATCAAGAATAAAAATCGCATCTGTTGAGGAGTGAAAGAGCCCGCGGTACCGTGATTCAGAAGCCTGGAGATCCCTGACGACTCCGGTTATCTGTCTGACCATACTTCGTACTGATGCCGCAATTCTTCCAAATTCAGGATGATGCGATTCGGTGATCTCCTGTTCCAATGCCCCCGCTGCAATGAGATCAATCTCTTTAACCAAATTATCCAGAGGGGAGGTGATCCGACGGGTTACCAGAAATGCAAGGAGGATAGCAAAAAACGATGTGAATGCAGCAAGGAAGATGTGAATCATCAGGTTATTAGTTAGAACCTTGTTGAGTTCTGATGTTGAATAGATAAATTTTCCGACCAGATTCATGTATGGGGAAGATGGAGTGTTATCAACAGAATTGCACACAAAGACATAGGTTGTCACCGTCTCATTTTCGGGATCCGGGACAACGACTCGTTCATATGTTTTAAATACCTGATTGGTAACATTTCGACTATATGGATCCAGTTTTCCATTGTGGTATGCCTTTTTCCCAATCACAACATTTCCGGTCGTACTGATCACATGCAGATCGGTAAGATCCGGGCTCTGATTAATGACATAGGAGACAAGTCCCCCATAGGAGAGAGCCGCCCGCTCACGTGCTGATTCATTCTGAACATTCAAAGAGATCTGAGCAAGATATCGGTGATCCGGAGTGGATTGATAGACAAATTTCCGTAGAGGAGATCCTGGGGTAAATCCTTTTACAATTTCATCAGGGACAAAAGAATCCCCATCAATCATCTCCAGAAGCCGGGGATAAAAGTCCGGCCACACACTCATATCCATCAGGTATTCAGGTTTGTACGTGGTGTACTCGATAATTCCTGACCGATTGATGAGAAATAGATCCCTTTTATTCAGAAACGCCGGATCCATCTTTTTGACAAGAGAGGGAAGATCCATTTTTGCCGGATTTTGACCACTGTTATTATACGCATCAAGAAAAATCTGCATATCATTTTTGAGATTCTTATCAAACGAACTATCCCATAGACGCAGTCCCTGATGAATATAAAGAGAAGACTTGGAGAAGAGATTTTCACTTGCATTCTGCTCCCTTTCATAGGATTGGATCAGATTATTGCGACTCTCCGAATACGATAGATAGGTGATACTGATTATGCATGAAATACAAAAAAGCGTCAATACAATCATCAGGGTAGATCGGATCGTAACCCGGGGAGACAGCCCCATGCATATACCTTTCATTGAAAGGGTATTACCCTTTTCCACCTTAATTCAAAAAAACTGGGAATTTTATGAGTATTACCCTGAAAGCGGGGGAGTTGCAGTCAGCCACGGACGAACCGCATCCTTGTCCGGATACCAATGAGGAACGAACCAGAGAGAATAAAACCGGGCTGCAGGAAATGCATAATATCCATCCTGATGGTGATCGGTAACATCATACGGATCTCCAAGAATAATCACGTCATCCACCACGCTGTCCGTACCAAGATCATCATATCCAGTAACAATCATCCAGTGACCACCCCAGTCTGCCCAGGCAACAAGGGTTGGAATACCTGTCTTCAGATTATTTCGAAGCAGGTCAAGATCCCCATCAGGCCCTTTTGTACTGGATTGAACTGTCCATCCCCGGTCTGTGAACCATTTTTCCATTTGAACCACATTAATGCCATAAACAGGTACTGCACCCATCTGTTCTGCAATTTCCATCTCATCACCTTCATACCCATAATATCGAAGATTCATTAATGCGGCTGCTGCACCGCATGAAATTTCCGTAGTCTGTTGATATGTTGGTATCTTGATAAAAGTAAAATTTTCATCAGATGTCTTGTTCAGGAAAAAATCTGAATACCAGGATGAATCCGAATGATTTCCAACACCTTGATATGCTGCTGCTCCTCCGGTTAGATCAGAAAGATTCAGACAATACCCTGAAACCGGAGTAAAGCAGAGAAGCAGAAAGATGAAGGTGACAACGCCATAGGCAGGCTGCATATTCAGAAATGTTCCTAAAAGAATTTCATTCTTGCGAAATTTTTGCGAAATCCGATCGGGAGTCGGTATTAAATCAGAAGATGATGAGTATGTCATTATACCCATGATAAGGAAAGTGCAACAAGTGCTTATTGCACGGGAAACAATAGAGGGAGCAGGAGTCCGGCTATACCGTGCTTTTGGATACCACCAGATTCCGCGGTTTGATCCGTTTTTAATGCTGGATGATTTCAGGGGAGACAAACCAGAAGATTATATCAGAGGCTTTCCATGGCACCCACATCGGGGAATCGAAACGGTCACCTATATGCTTGAGGGGGAAGTTGAACATGGTGACAGCATGGGAAATACAGGAATTATTCAAGGGGGTGATATTCAGTGGATGACTGCAGGAGGAGGTATCATTCACCAGGAGATGCCTAAACCAGTAAATGGAAAGATGGGAGGATTTCAGCTCTGGGTAAATTTACCAGCTAAGGAAAAACTTCGCCAACCCCGGTATCAGGAGATTCCAGCCGCAAGTATTCCGGGGGTATCTTCAACCGAGGGTGTTTCCATCAGAGTGATTGCCGGTACTTACTTAGGGGTGCAGGGACCGGTGAAGGATATTGTTGCAGATCCGGACTATTTTGACATTACTCTTGGTCCGGGCAGATCGTTTACTCACCAGGTAACAGCCGGTTATACCTGTATCATATATGTTTTTGAAGGATCCGGCTTCTGTGGACCCGATGCAACTCTACTTAAAAATCGTGATCTGGCTCTGCTCAGTGATGGAGAGCAGATCCTCATTCAATCAGAAAGTCAACCTTTTCGTGCCTTGTTCCTCTCAGGAAAGCCTATTCATGAACAGATCGCATGGGGAGGGCCAATTGTAATGAATACTCAGGAAGAACTGGAGCAGGCATTCAGGGAATATGAAAATGGCACATTTCTAAAAAATATTCATTGATACCGGATTTTTAAATCCCCTCTCATATTGAGAGTAAACTCTGCCATCCATAAGATAATTTACTATATCAATCCCATTTCTATTATTCATCCAGACATGAGAGAACCTGAAGATGAGATCAATATCAGGCTACTCCATGGAGCCAATGAAAAGGTATTTCGAAGAGTCATCATGGGACACAATTTCAAACGTTTACCAATATCCGAGGTGATGGTGCATTTCTGATCTATTCCCCCTCATATTCATCGGGATCACCCTTGTGGGAGCAGGTCTCCAGATATATATGAGTCGTACCAGAGTTTCACATGCAAAAAAAGCAGAGATTCTGTTAAATTGGGCATTCATCTGTATTGTTGGTATTGGGGGGATATGGGCTTTTATTGGTCATACCCTCTTTGCTGAACAGGTGGCGGAGAGCATCGGCTGGCCGGCAGGGAATCCATTTCAACAGGAAGTTGCACTTACGAACCTCATTATCGGGATTCTTGGAATCCTATCAGTCAGGATAGAGGGAACGTTCCGTATTGCAACCCTTATCGCATATACCATATTTATGATGGGAGCAGGAATCATCCATATCTGGCAGATTATGACAGTTCATAATCTGGCAGTTAATAATGCAGGGTTGGTTTTATGGATAGACCTCTTATTGCCAGTAATCCTAATCGGTCTCTACCTGTCCAGTATTCATCTCTCCCGGAATGAAGCCAGCCCATCACTTCGCCGGCGATAACTCCACTCCTTATTTTTCTGAACAAGATAGGAGGGCCATTCCATAGACCCAGAAAAAATTTCCTTTTTTTTCATATAGAAAATACCTCCCAATATATGATACACCAAAAATCACCCACAGTGTGAGTCACTCATATTCTGTAACTTACCACATTTATCACAAGAAATCCGCTTGGCTTTTATACAAGATAAACAGATTTGGGTACCATTATGGGAGTGAAGATGCAGCGAATTGGTGTAATTACCTCGGGTGGTGATGCGCCGGGTATGAACGCCTGCATCCGGGCTGTGTATCGTGCTGGCAGATATTTCGGTCTGGAAGTGTTCGGGGTGAGAAGAGGATATACCGGGCTTATCGATGGTGACATCTTTCAAATGGAAAGGAAAGATATTTCAAATATCATCCATCTCGGAGGCACGGTTCTCGGTACTGCCCGAAGCGATGAATTCAGAACATCGGAGGGAAGACAAAAAGCAGCAGATCAACTCCTTGATAGGGGAATAGACGGACTCATTCTGATCGGCGGAGATGGTTCATTTCAGGGAGGGAACCTTTTTACTATTGAAACAGGAATTCCCATTGTAGCGATACCCGGAACAATAGATAATGACATACCGGGAACAGATTTCTCCATCGGGTTTGATACTGCTGTCAATATTGCCCTCGAAGCTATCGACCGGATCCGTGATACAGCAATCTCTCATGGACGACTGTTCTTCGTTGAAGTGATGGGGCATACCAGTAGTTTTATCGCAGTAGAAGCAGGGATTGCAGGAGGAGCAGCCCACCTGGTTTTACATGACGGACATTCCGATGTCGAGGAATTATGTGAACAACTGCGAATGATGTTCACCCGGGGAAAACATCACGCAATTGTGGTTATTGCAGAAGGAGACCATCCAGGATGCAGTTTTGGAATATCCAGAGAAGTCTCGGAATGTATCAAGATTGAATCCCGGGTTTGTGTTCTTGGACATACCCAGCGTGGGGGAAGTCCGACATCGCGGGACCGTGTTCTTGCAGCGAAACTTGGTGTATCTGCCGTCACAGCGCTGATCGAAGGACAGAGTGGCGTAATGATCGGAGAAGTTATGAGGGAGATTGTTTTTGTACCGATACATGAAGTCGTATCTGCTCATCGGGAGCCTGACACAAGGATGACGACCTTAGCGAAAATCCTTGCTGGATAATATTTTTTACTCGTAAGAAAGACCCATGAGCACGCTTCAATGATCTTTCAGGAATTATTCATTTCTTTTATGAGAGCAGGATAGATCAGAACATAATACAAAGCAGCAGATCATATCTCCCACTAAGCTTTGGAACCCTATTTTTGAATAAACTTGCTTCTCAAAGCCCTCATGAGTTTTTTGTATATGTTTACAGAAATCGAACGAAAGAGTATACAAACATATAACTGATCATCGGTTGAGGTAATCCGTATCGATCACCATGCCCGATGCAGAACTGTCAGTCCTGTATGTGGATGATGAAGTCATTCTTCTTGAAATTACCAAATTATATCTCACCTCTTTAGGTTTTCTGGTAGATACATCTGACTCTGGTTCCAGGGCACTCGAGATGATAGAGAATACCAGATATGATGCCATCATTTCTGATTATCAGATGCCGGGAATGGACGGCATCACCCTCCTGAAAGAGATCCGGTCACGACACCCAAATCTGCCATTTATCCTTTTTACCGGAAGAGGGAGGGAAGATGTGGTCATTGAAGCTATTGAATGTGGAGCAGATTTCTATCTTCAGAAAGGGGGGAGCCCAAAACCACAGTTTGCTGAACTCGTCCATAAGATCCACCGTGCTGTCCAACTTCGCAGAGAAGAAATCGCACTCATTGAAAGTGAAGCACGATTTAATCAGGTAGCAGAGAGTGCCGGGGAATGGATATGGGAGACTGATAAGGATGGCCTCTATAAGTATTGCAGCTCCGCAGTCCAAACGATTCTCGGCTATCAGCCAGAGGAACTAATTGGCATAAAGCATTTTTTTGATCTCTTTGAATCCGAAACCCGGGACACCCAGACCAGTCAGGTCCAGATCCTGATGAAGGAGCATCATTCAGTAAAGGGAGTCATCGGAGTATATCAACACAAAAACGGGGAAAAAGTCATTCTCCAGTCCAGTGGATCAGCAATATTCAATGTTACCGGGGATCTTATTGGATTTCGTGGTATTCATCAGGATGTAACAGAACAGAAGAGAAATGAAGCAATAATCCGGCTGAATGAAAAGCGACTTACTCGGGCTCAGGAGATTGGAAAATCCGGAAACTGGGAATTTGACATGAAAACCGGGCTTTTATGGGGTTCGGAAAATGCAATCCGGATGTTTGGATATCATCGACCTGCAGGTACAATTACTGTCGAAGAGATAGAAAGTCGCATCGTTGAACGAGATAGGGTACACCAGGCACTGGTAGATCTGGTAACCCAGGGAAAGAAATATCATATTGAATATACAGTCATCCCTGCTGATAATTCCCCTCATAAGACCATTCTTTCAATCGCCAGCATAGAGCCGGATGAACAGGGAGCCGGATCAAAAGTTATTGGAGTTATTCTCGATATCACTGAACGAAAACGATCAGAAGATGAGATTCGCCGGATGAGTGAGGATATTTCTGCGGCCTATGAAGAGCTCAGCTCTAATGAGGAGGAACTACGTGCAAACTATCAGGCTCTTGCGCAAAGTGAAAAACACTACCGGATACTGGCAGAAAACCTCAAGGATGTCGTCTGGATTCTTGATACAGAAACGAATCAGTTCAGGTATGTCAGTCCTTCTGTCCTGCAGCTCCGGGGGTACACTGCTGAAGAAGTAATGGCAAAACCGATAGATGAGGTACTTATTCCTGATAATGCAGCAGAAATTAAAGAACTCATAAAAAAAAGGGCTGAACAATACCGAGCAGGAAAAGGAGAGCCCTATTATACAAACCTAATCGAGCAGCCCTGTAAAGACGGGACTACCATCTGGACTGAGGTTATCTCAAGTTATTATACGAATGAAGAGACGGGAACTGTTGACCTTCGTGGAGTAACCCGGGATATCACCGAGCGAATCGCGGCAGAGAGAGCACTTGAAAAGAGTGAGGAAAGATACCGGACACTAATACAGATCTTGCCGGTTTCCCTCTGTCTTGTGCATAACCATACGGAGATTAGTTATTGCAATGATCGATTTACGAGAATGCTTGGTTATACACAGGAAGATATTCCTACAATTCATGACTGGTGGAAAAAAGCCTACCCTGATGAAATATATCGCAGCCAGGTTATTCATGAGTGGGAAAATAGCTTAAATGAGGCAGGGATACGGAAGAGTGACATCAAACCTCATGAATATCAGATCTGCAAAAAGGACGGGAATTTTAGGACCATAGAAATATCAGGTATTCTTCTGGATGATGATTACCTGGTCACTATGCTTGATGTAACCGAGCGAAAACTTGCTGAACATGCATTGATGGAAAGTGAGGCAAAATTCCGCTCTCTTATCGAAAACTCACTGGAGAGCATTCTCATCGTAGATCTTCAGGGGAATTTACTTTTTGCAAACCAGGCTGCATATCAGATGGTGGAAGCTGATCAGGGAAGACCCATTGCCCAAATGAATGTCATGGATTTTATTGATCCAGTTTCCCGTGAAGATGTGGCCAGGGATTTTGCAGAGGTGATGAGCGGGCATGACAGTTACCTTGCCAGATATCACGTTATCACCAGTAAAGGAAATCATATCCAGGTTGAGAGTATTGGAAAACGTATCACATATGAAAATGAGCCGGCAATTATTCTTTCAGTTAGTGATGTAACGATCCGCAGAAAAGCAGAGGAAGCACTTGCAGAAAGTCAGGATAAATACCAGCAACTCTTTGAACTGGGAAGTGAAGCGATATTTCTGATTGATAATGAGACAGGAAACATCCTCGAGGCAAACTGGGCCGCTTCAGAGATGTACGGATATTCTCATGAAGAACTTCTGAAACTGCAAAATCGTGATCTGTCAGCAGAACCCGAAGAGACCCGGGAGGTCACTACAAAAACTCCGCTCGGTTCAATTGTTATCCCCTTACGTATGCATCTGAAAAAAAGTGGAGAAATATTCAGAGTCGAGATTACCGGGAGATTTTTTACATGGAAGGATCGGGGAGTGCATGTCGCAGCGATTCGTGACATCACCGAGCGAAAACGGGTGGAAGATGCACTCAGACAGGCAAATCGCCAGCTCAATCTGCTCTCGGATGTTACCAGACATGATATTCTGAATATGATCAGCGTAATTTTCGGGTATCTGGATGTTGCACAAGAGGAGAGCATCAGCCCGGTAATGGGGGAATGTCTGAGAAAGATCAATCATTCAATTCGAACAATTCAATCAGAAATTGAATTCACCCGGCTGTATCAAAATCTTGGAACCAGCGAACCGGGGTGGATGAATGTGAAAAAACTGCTCCCATGCCGCCAGGTGCCGCAAGATGTTACCTTCATGGTTGAGATCCCAGATCTCAGCATCCATGCGGATCCTATGCTCGAAAAAGTCTTCTATAACCTGCTCGATAACTCAATCAGGCATGGAATACATGTAACCAGGGTTACTCTTTCTGAAACTCCAGAAGAATCCGGGATTGTTCTGATTTATGAGGACAACGGTGTGGGAATTCCAATCAACGAGAAAGAAAAAGTATTTGAACGAGGATACGGAAAAAATAGTGGTCTTGGCCTGTTCCTGGTCAGGGAGATTCTTTCCATAACCGGAATAACAATTTTAGAAAATGGAATACCCGGAGCAGGTGCACGGTTTGAGATCCATATACCAAAAGGAGCATTTCGGGTATTGTAGTCTGAAGAGAATTCTGCGGAAAACCGACAATATTCTGTTTTAAAGGAGATTACAGTTAAAATCTGTCATAGATAACACACAGAGAATGTATAAATATGTGCATCATCATACATTATTGAACATGGAGACCAAAATACTTCTTGACGAGAATGAGATCCCAAAGAAATGGTACAATATTCAGGCGGATCTGAAAACTCCACTGGATCCACCCATGCACCCGCAGACCAAACAACCGGTTGGTCCTGCTGATCTCGAACCAATATTTCCCAAAGAACTCATCAGACAGGAGATGTGTCGGGACCGGTACGTAGATATTCCAGAAGAAGTCCGGGATCATCTGACCCTCTGGAGGCCAAGCCCACTCTTTCGGGCATACCGGCTTGAGAAGTTCCTCAAAACACCGGCAAAAATATATTACAAATATGAAGGGGGAAGTCCGCCAGGATCCCACAAACCAAACACTGCGATTGCTCAGGCATATTATAACATGAAAGAAGGGATCGAACGGATCGCTACCGAGACCGGTGCAGGTCAGTGGGGTTCATCCCTCGCATTTGCGACCCAGTTGTATGGGATGGAATGTAAAGTCTACATGGTCAGGGGAAGTTATGACCAGAAACCCTACCGGAAGATGATGATGCAGGTATGGGGAGCAGAATGTGTACCATCACCATCACCAGATACCAATGCAGGTCGCGCAATTCTTGAAAAAGATCCCAGTACACCAGGAAGTCTGGGAATAGCCATTTCAGAAGCAGTTGAAGACGCAGCAACCCATGCAAATACCAATTACGCTTTGGGAAGTGTGCTCAACCATGTATGTCTCCACCAGACCGTAATTGGCCAGGAAGCACAAAAGCAACTTGAGATGGCAGAGGCAACCGCTGATATTGTAATTGGAGCAGCAGGTGGCGGATCAAATTTTGCAGGTATTGCATTCCCGTTCATAAAAGACGTTCTGGATAAAAAGAATGAAGGGACGGAGATCATTGCAGTAGAACCTGCAGCATGTCCCACCCTCACCAAGGGGATGTATGCCTATGATTTTGGCGATGTTGCCGGAATGACTCCTCTTCTGAAGATGTTCACCCTTGGGCATGATTTTATCCCGGCATCCATTCATGCCGGTGGACTTCGTTACCATGGAATGTCTCCGTTAGTTTCCAGGGTTCATGCAGATAACCTTATCACTGCGACATCTGTGATGCAGAATGATGTATTTGATGCGGCAGTAACATTTGCCCGCACTGAAGGTATCATTCCGGCACCTGAATCAGCACATGCCATCAGGGTAGCAATTGACAAGGCACTTGAATGTAAAAAGACCGGAGAGGAGAAGACGATTCTTTTCTGTCACAGTGGTCACGGACACTTTGACCTCTCCAGTTATGAGTCATACTTTAATGGTACCCTCCCGGACTATGAATATCCTGCAGAATTAATTACAAATTCCCTTAAAAATCTCCCTCATGTCCCATGAACTGTATCGGGTTTGTTGTAAACCCTGATGCCGGGATGGGCGGAGCGGTCGGCCTGAAAGGGACTGACGGATGCATTGAAAAAGCCCGGGATCTGGGTGCCCTTCCGGTATCTCCCAACCGGGCAAATCGCTTTCTTTCTGCTCTCTGCAGAACTGACCTTACCATTCTCACTGCATCCGGACTAATGGGTGAAGAAGAACTCAAAGTGGCAGGATACCCATCAATTGAAGTAGTGTACACTCCGGATTCCCCAGTCACCGGACCTGGGGATACCAAAAAAGCCTGTGAAGCGATGATTGCACACAGAGCAGAAATCATTCTCTTTTGTGGAGGAGATGGAACAGCACGAGACGTTTTTTCCGTTTCAGGGAGACAAACACCCATCCTGGGAATTCCAGCAGGAGTAAAAATCTACTCAGGAGTGTTTGCCACTACCCCGGAGGCGGCAGCAAAATTACTTGACCAGTGGGAAACCAGCGGGTTGACCGATGTGGAGGTGATGGATGTGGACGAGGAACAATATCGCGCTGGTGTTCTTTCCACCCGCCTCTATGGGATTGCACAAACTCCATCACTTCCCGGTCTCTGTCAGTCATCCAAGCAGGCATCTTTTGGTGATGAATTTAGAATACAAAATGACATCGCCCGGTTTATTGCCGCGATTATGCGTTCAGATACCTTGTATCTGCTCGGGGCAGGCTCAACTACCGGTGCTATCGCAGATTATCTCCGTATTCCAGCGACTCTTCTTGGCGTTGATGCAATATACCAGGGTCGCTTAATCGCATCTGATCTCAATGAAGCAGGAATTCTCGTTCTTTTAGATCAGTATGACCAGGTAAAAATTATTATCAGCCCAATCGGGGCCCAGGGATTTGTGCTTGGAAGAGGAAATCAGCAAATCAGTGCCAGAGTTCTGGAGAAAACCGGACTTGACTCTCTAATCGTCGTTGCCACTCCTACTAAACTCAAAAATACTCCGGTTTTGTATGTGGATACAGGGAACAGGGATCTCAATAACCGGTTCGAAGATACGATTCAGGTGATCTGTGGATATATGCTCGCCCAACGGGTCCGGTTAAATCACGGGACTTAACCCTTTTTCATCTAAAGTTGTAACGTTTAAATATCCCTGATTCATTCATTCAACCAGAAAAATGATGGCTAAGTGGCGTTGTCGCATATGTTCCTATATATATCGTGAAGAAACAGGGGAGCCCCAAACAGGTACCCCTCCAAATACCCCTTTTGCTGATCTTGATGAAGAGTGGCGCTGTCCAATATGTAAAGCAGGGAAAAATGCCTTTGCCCAGGTAGAAACATCAGCACCAACTGCAGGAACGACTGTTTCAGAGGTGATCATCAACCAGTTAACCGCATCTGGAGTCACCGAATTCTTCGGAGTTCCGGGAACCAGTTCGCTTGGCATTATTGATGCTATCAGAAAAAATCCATCTGCCCGGTTTACCCTCTTCAGACATGAGGAGAATGCAGCCATGGCAGCATCAGCATATAATAAACTGACTGGAAAAATTGCTGCATGTGTTACGATCGCCGGACCGGGTTCAACCAACCTTGCAACCGGTTTGTATGATGCCAAAGAAGACCACGCATCAGTTATCTCCCTGAATGGGCAGGTGGAGATGCAGTACGCCGGTCCGGGGGGATTTCAGGAGATCGATCAGGATGCATTTTTCAGACCTATCACCGTCTATAACAATACGATATATGATAGATCCATGACTTCCCGGATTCTGACCATGGCTCTTCATCATGCCATTATCAGATCTGGTGTTGCCCAGATATCTATTCCAAATGATATTCAGAAACAACCACTGGATATAGCACCAGGAAATCCCCTTGGAAGGATCCCTTCACTTAAAATTGTTCCAGATGATGATACCCTCTCCCGTGCTGCAGCAATGCTTGACATGGCAGAAAATCCGGTGATCCTTGCTGGATGGGGGGCATATGAATATGTAGATCTTGTTCTCTCCTTCGCAAGAGCAATCGATGCCCCCATTCTCTCTACATTCCGTGCAAAAGGAATTCTTGCTGATGATCATCCCCAATATGCAGGGATTCTTGGCACTGTTGGATCAATCCAAGCTCGAGAGATGGCAGAACAGACAGATTTGCTTGTTACCCTAGGAGTGGGATTTTCGAAGCTGACCAGAGTACCAGAGCATGTTCCTATTCTGCAGATTGATCGGGAACCCCTCAAATTAGGGAGAGGGATTCGATCCCTCCCGGTGTACGGGGATGTGGGAGAAGTGCTTACCCGGTTGATACCCGGAGTTAGGCAACGGGGAAAACCCCTTGCACCCAAAAAGGTGAAGGACATTATCGATCCCTGGAATTCTCAAAGGGATGACGAGGCTGATCCTCAGGCAAAACCCCTTCGGCCACCCTATATCATGAAAGTCCTTTCAGATATGATCCCAGAGGATGCCCTCATATCCCTTGATGTCGGAGAAAACGGCTGGTGGTTTGGAAGAAATTTCCGAATGAAAAAACAGCGGATGGTAATGTCAGGATATCTGGCAACCATGGGATTTGGTCTCCCCGGAGCAATCGCCGCTAAACTTGCATACCCGGAACGTCCGGTATTCTGCATCACCGGAGATGGCGGATTTGCCATGGCTATGGCAGATTTTGTTACTGCAGTGAAGTATCACCTTCCGATGGTAGTTATCATTCTCAATAACCATCAGCTTGGGATGATCCGGGTTGAGCAAAAGGTGGAAAATTACGAAAATTTTGCTACAGATCTTGAAAATCCGGAATTTTCCCTGTTTGCCCGGGCTTGCGGAGGAGATGGAAAACGGGTTACCGAACCTGGAGATCTCAGCAGGAGCATCTACTGGGCCATACAACAGAATCAGCCAGTTATCATTGATATTGAGACGGATCCAAACAGGTTTTCCATCCATAACCTTAAGTCTGCTGAATAATTCAGATGAAGGGACTATTATCACCTTTCCAGCAGCATATATTCCTGTGCAACAGGAGCCGGCGGTAAAAAAGACCTTATACTGGTGTAAAACCTGCAATGTACCCTTAATTGGGAGAACCTGCGGGTGCGGAGCAACCGGTGAATCAATTCCACTCAATAAACCCTATGACCTACGTCCCGCTCTTCCTGCAGATCAGGAACTGATCACCCGGCTTTTACATGAGCGGTTTGGCGATATTCCAGTCCCCCAGGTTATTTTACTCAATAAAACCGGGGGACTTGATCGCGCTGAGATGATCATTGCGAATGGTGACAGATTTGGATGGCTCACCTTCAATCCGGTAAGCCGGCAACATGATCTCACCCTTCTTCCAGAAGCCATCCCTTATATCGTTCCTTTTGCCGAGCGGGGAATTATTGATATCCCGGCAAATGCAGGAGATGATGAATCAGGAAGATCACGGCGCATTGGTGGAAAGAAAGTTGAAGTAACCACCATCGAGCCCGATGGGTCTGTACTTGTCCGGTATGGAGGCAGATATGGGACAGGTGTACTTTCTGCAGGTTCTGTCCGGATCAAGGAGTTAGTAAGACTCGAACCGAAAGAACCCGCAAAGTCCGACTGGGGCGAAGTCATAAGGCGTAACTATAATCAGCTCAAAGATTTGGAGCGAACAGCGGTCAGGGCGATAAAACAAGAGATGAAAGATTTTTCCCATGTAAATGTCTCATTCTCCGGAGGAAAAGATAGTACAGTCGCCCTTGCCCTGGCGAGGAAAGCGGGTATCGAAGAAGCATACTTCGTCGATACTCATCTCGAATTTCCAGAGACTTATGAATTCATCAAAGAACAAAACATCCAGATAACCCTGGACGGAGGAGACTTCTGGCAGGGAATTGAGAAGATTGGCCCTCCGGGAAAAGATAACCGATGGTGCTGTAAAGTCGTAAAAATGGCACCAGTCCGGAGATGGATGGATACCCTCGGTCCGGTTCTCACCATACAGGGAAACCGGTGGTATGAGTCATTTAATCGTGCTGAACTTGATCTCCTTAGTAATAATCCCCATAATCCAAACCAGACCAACTGTTCACCCATCAGATCCTGGCGTGCGTTTGAAGTTTTCCTGTACCTCAAATGGCGAAATATTCCCTATAACCCACTCTACGACATGGGTATTGAACGGATTGGATGCTGGCTCTGCCCATCGATGCTTGAAGCAGAGTACGAGATTTTGCGAGAGCAACATCCGGAGCTTGCAACAAGGTGGGATGATTATCTCCTGAAATGGGCAAAAGATAAAGGAATATCTCCAGAGTATGTAACCTGCGGTATGTGGAGATGGAAATCTCTCCCACCAAAAATGCTTGAACTGGCAAAGGAGATGGGAATCATACTACCCAAACAGTCTGACATTACGCATGTGCAGGAGCGGGGCCGAAGAGACAGAAGAGACAGAAGAGAAGAACTCACCGGAAAACCGGGTCATACCGGGACATTGGGACGATCCAGATCTTCTTCCTCTTCGGACCGGGCCCCCCTGCGAACATGGAGTTCTCACTCAGCCTCTCCATCAGTTTCACCAAAAAAGCGGACAGAGGATCCAAAACGCAGAGCAAAATAATAGAGATAATATTAGATGAATCAGGAGAACCGTTTAATCATGGTTAAACGGTTTTTGTCGCCTTCTCGGATATACTTAACATCATCCATCACGGAACGGATAAGATGGACCCCAAGTCCACCGATATTTCGATGCTCCAGATCAGCAGAGATGTCAGGCGGGGGGATTTGAGTAGGATCAAAGAGTTGACCGGTATCAGTGATAGTAATAATTACCTGACTACTTTCAATATCACTGGTTATTAGAATCTCACCATCTTTTCCCCCATATCCATGATTTATCACATTCGTTACTGCTTCTTCAACAGCAAGCTGGATTCGGGCTGCTTCAAGCAGGTCAAGACCTGCTTCTTCAAGGATTGATTCGAGATAAATGCTCACCTGTTCAATGGATTCCAGTACAGCAGGAACAACCAGCTTAGAGCGATCAATTGAAGCCATTTCAGATATACCTCAGTATTGACGAGAATACAAACAATTTGTATCCCGGAGAGGTGGGAGTCATAATTGGCATAAATCAGGTGAGGAGAGCCTTCACTGCCAGTTCATCTGTCTCATAAACAGTAAATATCCGGTCAAAACCGGTCATTTTTATTACTTCAAGGGGGGCGGGCTGAAGCGCTGCCAGGGCCATCTCGCCACTATCCTGTTTCAGTCTTTTCAATGAGGCAAGAATTACCCGGAGCCCGGAACTACTGATATATGATAGTTCTTTTCCATGAAATACTATTTTTCGTGTACCGCTCTCAATGATAGAGTTCAGAGCAGTCTCAACATCACGCGATGTTGCGGCATCCATCCTTCCGGATACATCAATAATGGTAATACCATCCATACTCCGCGTCGTGACATCAAGAAGTTCACTCATACGTAATAAAAAGAAGGAACGTCATCCATATTACCATTATCGCTTCCGAGGAGAGATAGGTAATTTGTTGATGACAGCCCTATGACTTGCATTTATGTTTCAAGGGACGAAATATGAAAACTAGCATATGATAACAGGGAAAGGCAGGAAATAATCATGGTGCATCTGGAAAGTCATGTCTGGCAACAAGTCCCCGGAACTCATAGCACCTGGATATATCCCTTAATTCGAAAACCATCGATTACCGGTTCAAATTCGTTCATAATCAGAAGTCAAAATCATCTGATGGTAATTGATCCGGGAGCCATATCTGAACAGATGGAGAAGATCAAGGAGGTTTTGGGATCAATAATTACGAGTCCTGACCATCCAGTCATTATTATCGCCGGGCATATCCACATGGACCATATGTACCTCGGTATGGTTGATCGCCAACTTCAATCCATGGCCCGAATCATCTATGCTGCAGAAGCATGGGGTGCGAAGCAGCTGGAAAATGCAAGTCCCCTCTGGACTGGTGCAGATGTGGTCGGACTTCCCATAACAGGGATACCGGTCGAAGTGAAATTTTTCGCCCACGAACAGTCTTTTTCCGGTACTACAAGGACAATCACGGTGAGTGGATGCCCGGACATTGTACTCACAGCGCATGAATACAAAAAGAACGGGCATGTATTCCGAGGGGAGTCAATGGCCTTAAGCGATGAAGATCGCATAGAATTCTGGCATACTCCCGGCCATTCTCAGGATAGCCTTACGATTAAGATCGGCAGTTTCGTCCATATCGGAGATATTCCATTCTCCACAAACCCGGGAATTGCCGGACGTCCGGGATGGAGCCGCGATGAACTTCTCAGGTCTGTTCAGAATATCAACGAATATCTGCTTGCTGACGACGAGACTATCTGTTGTCCTGGTCATGGCAGAGCAAATGATAAAAAAACAACTCAGGTCATATTCAAAAAAATCGAAGATGATCTGATTCAGATGCCGGAAATCGCAGAGTTTAACCAGGAGCGGTTGAATCTTTCCATGTGGCACGGACTGGATCTTGCTGAAGAGGCCCACCGGATTTATCCGGTGATAACAGGCAGGTTGCTCTCACTCAGTTATCATCTGGAGATGCTGGAAATGAACGATGAAGCGATGGAGTTGAATCAGATTCTCCAGCATGATATAATTGACGAATTTCTTGACGATTTTAATTCTTTTTACAATGAATTCAGAGAAGGAAAGAAATGTGTTCCTGAAGTTGTGTTAAAAGCCCTTCAGATATTTGAAAAAATTCAGAGTACTTTTCCAACAGATGATCTCAAAGAGGTCATCGATGATTCCCTGATAAGACGTGCAACCCGGTTGACATCAGACCTCCTCTCAACGATTCAGGGAACTATTCCAAAGGGAACCCTGCAGCCAACATCCATTCTCCCTCTTATTGAGGAATATTGTGAAACCCGATCATCAGCAGGAACCGATGAACAGAATTTTCTGAACCTCGCTGATGATGAAATCGCATACCGCAGAGCAATGGTAACCCGGATAGCCCATCATCTCCATGACTGCAAATTGCCCATCACGTTACATGCACCAGGAATAACCCCTGATATCCAGGTACCTATAGATAAGGCCAGATTTATTGATTTTCTATCCGGGATAACCGAATATGTGAAGAAAATATCAGCGCAATCCATGGAGATCATAATCACAACCGATTGTGATGAGGTGCAAATCACCTTTATTCCTCATGGCCAGAATATCGATTATACCATCCCAATTCCGGGCGCTACCCTTCGGGAAATTACCTATGCAGGAGGAGAGACGATCAGTGTGATGCATTCAGGAAAGGAAGATATCAGGATCCGACTCCCAATTACTCATACATCCTGATTTCTGAAACCACAATATAGAAGCCATATACCTATTCCAATTCCAGGGTTCACACTCAATTTGGTTTTAGGTCCAAAGGAACGCAAATCCGAAGATTCACTTACGCCCATACGAAGAGATAATCGATTTTAACCACTGATAGATACCATGGATTTTTTGCATAACCTCGGATATATTGCAGGTCTTTGCACCACTATCGCATTTGTTCCTCAGGTCTTTCGGACCTGGAAGACCCGACATGCCCAGGATATCAGTTATGGAATGTTGTTGCTGCTAATGACCGGCGTCGCTCTTTGGCTGATATACGGAGGGGTAATTAACGATAAACCGGTAGTATTAGCAAATGGGATTACTCTGGTGCTGCTGTTCATCCTGACAGTAATGAAGGTCCACTTCTCCAGAAAAAAAACATGAAAGGCTCATGGTCCTATCGAAGGTGATTATACGATTTGCTCCCGGGTAGTTCCAAGATCAGCAATCCGTTTCCAGTTTGACATATCCTTCATCGTTTGAATCACCCCTATGGTCTGACCTGAGGTATTAAGGATCGGGGATGCTTTGGCCCATATCAGAGCACCTTTTCCATTCTGAAGTGAGGGAACAAAAGACTCAGTGAAAAGACCATTTCCAAACCGGGATACATGAGGGTGGCCACGGATCAGATCCCTGACTGATAGATTTACCATATCTGCAAGGATGGGTATTGCAGGTTCAAACAATTTGCATGCCTCACGATACCCGGATGTACCAATAATTTCCTCCCTGGAATACCCGGTCAGGGATGCCATAGCATTATTCCATGCCACCACCCGACGGTGATTATCCAGAATAAAGGTGGGATCGCCAACATGCTCAATTGCCTCTTCAAGGTGGTGGTACATCATGGAGAGGGACTCTTCGATCATGCGTTGTTCAGTTATATCGAGAGCCGAGAAAATGGTGCAAAGATTATTTCCTTTTCCATCATTCGCACGGGAAAGGTGTATCTGGATAATACTGGTCTTTCCATCATCCGTGATATCAGATATAATACTGGTCCAATTTCCTCTCTGCGTCAAAGCATCAGATATTTCATCAATACGACCAGCTAACTGGGAATAATTAGAATAGATTAGGTCAATTGACTTTCCATACAAACTCGGTTCGGTAAGCCGCCTGAAAATTCTGATGAATGAGGGATTATTATAACTAATCCTCCCATCCGGACAGATGATAGCAACTCCTTCATATGAATGGGAGATAGCAGTTTCTTTCATCTGCACTTCCCGGTTCATCTTCACCTGAGGAGTAATATCATTAAAATAGGATATCAGGCAGAGAGGAGTTTGATCAGTATCCTTTACAATGGAAACCGAGATAAGCAGATTAAATATATTTCCATTTCTTCTCACTGCTTTTATTTCTCCGGTAAATCCAGAGTTCTGACCGATAGTCTGTCGAATTTGAAAGATGCTCTTTAAGGATTCCACATTGCCATGCGCGAAATGTTCGATAGGCAGGCCGATCACATCAGCCATATGCTCATATCCCCACATACGAAGAAAAGACGGATTTACATAGGTGATGATCCCCTCAAGAGTTGCAAGCATGATTGGGATGATAGAGGTTTCAATCGCGCAACTCTTAATGAGAAGTTCAATTTCCGCACGTTTCCGATCGGTGATATCTCGGCCGACCCCCTGAAACTCAATGACCAATCCGTTTTCATCAAAGATACCACGATATATCCAGTGTTGCCATCTTCGGTCGCCGGAAGGAAGAGAGACTTCAAGCTCAAGATCCCAGACAGGGGAATCCGGTTTACAGGCCTGAATACCCGCCAGGATACGGGAGACAGATTCAGCAGGAAGATATGAAAGGACAGAGTGACGAGGAACATCTGCCGTGGAGAGATTGAGGCTTTTGCAAAAGGCTTCATTCGCAAAAGTAAGTTTCCCATCCGGAGTATACCGGCAGATCATTTCAAGTTGATCTTCTACGATTCCCCGGTACCGGGCTTCGTTGATACGGAGCCTTTCTTCCATCTCCTTTTCAAGAGTGATATCCTCGATGATGATGGTTCTTCCATGCTCACCCGTATCAAATATCGTACTCAATACCCTGACTTTATAATATTGGGACCAGTCATACTGATCCATTCGAAGAACCCGGGTCTGTTCTGTTTTCTCTTCCAAATCATCAAGAAGACGTGGATTATTTAGGATGCGAAGGAGATCAGGGGGCAGAGCTGTGACTGGAGCACTCAGTATCTCCTCCTGGTTCAGATCAAACATCCGGCAAAACCGTTCATTCACCTGAATGATTCGACCTTCTCCATTGACGACGACGATACCTTCCTTTGTAAACCCAAGAATGGCAGCAAGCGGAATTCGTTGAGAGAGGTAATAGACCTTCGCCGCCCCCATCTGCCGCATTTCAACACAGCCAGAAATCTCCAGGATCTCCAGATATTTTGCGACTGAATTCCGATTCATTTTCAGACGCTGGGAGATATCTGATATGGTTAGACCACGGGGGTGAAATTTAAGTAAAGAACGGATTTTATTGAGGTTTTCCCTCTCCGCAGCCATAATTCAAATAATTGATCAATAATTAATAAATGTATGCCACGCACTCAACCGTTTCATTCGTTTTACCTTCGCTCCGAACAGACTAGCAAGAAATTCGCATCAAAAAGGTCGTTTCTAGAAGAATTACAATCAGCTCCAGGGTGATATTGGTTTAATAATGAGAGCATAATCATTTTATGATTCAGATTCATTAAAATCCTGAAACTAGCATTTCATAAGAATACCTGGGATTGAATGGAACCACCAAGAGGTTCTTCATTCATTTGAGAACGATCCTTTAGAGAGTATAAGAACACTAATCTCATGAAAGAGTAGAATATGTAGATCTACAGGCAGATCAGTTGAAAAGTCGATTCACCCTATAATAATGTAGATAGAAGGCAGTATTGCAACTTATTGATCCGTTTATCGATGTGTCGCTACTGAGAACAGGACAAGATATGAAAAAAACCATTCTGATTGGGGAAGTGGCAAAACGAAATGGAGAGAAGATATTACTAGATCACCCGGACTTCCCTTTCATATTTGCAAAAAATATTTCTGAAGCATTAAAGAACCTGCAAACAACACATCAAACCGATGTACTTATCAGCAGAGATGCAGAACACTTTGCATCGGAGGATGCCATCCTTCTTCCTCAACTCAACAACAGAGATGGGTTGAAAATTATCTGGCCACCAGATGAATCAGTAGAACTTATTCTCCGGACATTAACAGAGGAAATATCAACCAAAGAAGAAGATGGAGAACACGCATCTTCTGAAGAATATGATAATCTTCAGGAAAAAAATGCGGAACTTCAATCCAGGGTTGATGCTCTCGAATCTGCAGTTCGATCACTCGTTGCAGCACTGAGTCAGTGTGATCCCTGGCCTGAAACATATGCCGATGATCATGAAACCTGGGAACTTCTCATGCAGGGGATTCCTTCTGCAGAGAGACAAGATGAGAATATGAATGAGCCCGATTATGATCTTGAAGAAGATGAACTCGAGGATGAATAGCACAGGATGCCTTCGAGTAATTGGTACAAAATAAAGGGATAGGTTTTGATATGCAATACGCCGATAAGATATCTGATGTGTTCCAGCGACTTCACCCGGCAGGGGAGTATGAAGGAACCGTTTTTGGCCTTGCTATCGTGAATCAGATAATAATCCGTCATGATGAGTACATCGGGCCAATAACAAAAGAAGGAGCGGGGGTATAATTCTCCTTCACATTAGGGGTGGAACATGGCGCGTAATGAGGCAGGACTAGAACTGGTGTTAATTGAAGACAGCCAGAATGATATCGAACTCTTCCTCAATGTGGTGGAATGGATTGATATGGGGGACCAGGTAAGAGTTTTTCCGGATGGAAGAGAAGCACTTGAATATTTACTTGGTACAGGAAAATATGAATCACATGCGCCAGAAAATCCAGTCGTTGTTTTTCTGGACCTGAAAATGCCTCTTCTGGATGGAATTGAGATACTCAAAACATTACGAGGTGATCCTCGCACGGTTACTCATCCAGTAGTAGTTTTTACATCCTCAAACCAGGACATTGATGTGGTGAAGAGTTACCAGTTAGGGGCGAATAGTTACGTGGTTAAACCTGTCCAGTTTGAAAAGTTCGCAGAAACGATTCGAGAACTGATTAATTATTGGCGTAATATGAACAGGCCCATGGTACCTTGCAAGGATAATGGGCCAGATTGAAATCCGGATTATTATCTCTCTTTTTTACAGACCGCCATATCTTCTTCCCAGTTTCAAATAATACGACTGGTGATACTCTTCAGCCGGCCAGAAATGGCCCAATGGCTCAACCCGTGTTTTAATTGGATCTTTGAAACGATGAGATGCATCAAGTGCTTTGATCATTTCCTCTGCAATCTTCTGCTGCTCGTCTGAATGAACAAAAATTGCTGATCGATATTGGGAACCCACATCAGGCCCCTGACGATCTCCTTCAGTTGGATTATGAAGGGAGAAAAAAATCTCCAGAAGACTTTGATAGGAGATTTTGTCAGGATCGTATTCAATTTGCACTGCTTCTGCATGCCCGGTTGAGTCTGAACAAACATCCTGATACGTAGGATCTGACATTTCACCTCCTGTATATCCCACCCGGGTCCCGAGAACTCCCGGAATCTGTTGAAAGGAGGCCTCAATTCCCCAGAAACAACCTGCAGCAAAGGTCGCAATTGACATATACAGTTTGATAGGAGAGTTGATGTATATCAGCCTGTCTCTCCATCCCGGCAAATCTATATGATATTCCCTCCATCTGATCTCATAATGACCAGAGGAAATTGCTATCTGATTATCCTTTTGATAATGCTTGTATCAGCGGGTATCGTGAAGGGAGATATCAGGACTGTTTCACCAGGTGGAACGGTTTTCATCGGTGAAGAACAGATTGATATCAGTGCGGGAGGGATTGGGCCAGGCAGCCAGATAGCCTGGTGGGCACCCGGAACATCCCTCGTGGAAACACCAGCAGATGTGATAACCGTGAGCGATCCTACCCGGTTTTCAGCAATGAGTTCCTCCTTTTCCGGAAAAGAAGGAGTATGGTATTCTGTTGGAGATAAATCCCCGGTGATTACCATAAAAGAACCGCGGTTGAGATTAAGGATATCGGATACCACATCGGATTTTGATGCAACCGGAAAATGGTTCCCCAGGGGCCACGTGGCATCATTCCAGATAGAAACAAACCTCTATGAACTTAGAAGCCGCGAAGGAGTTCAGGGGGCACCAATTGATATCAGAATCAACAGCCCTCAGGGAGGAGAATATTCTGCAGTATCCGGGCCTCAAGGATCGTATAGTCTGTCAGCGATTCCAGTCACTTCTTCCCAGTATGATACCGGAGGTATATGGAATACCCAGGGATCTGATTCGGGAACTTATACCATTACTGCTGAATGTACCGCAAACCGTCTGAATGATAATAACCCAGGACCGGGTGCAGGAGTATCAGAACCAATTGACATCCTTCTTCAGGATGTAAACCCCCTCATTACAGAAAAAAACCAGAAAGAAGAGAATATAACTGCCAAACAAAAATCAACAGAACAAGAGGTACCAAGGCCTACTCTGACAAAAGTCATTCCATTACCAACTATCACAGCAAATGCCTCCCCCCAACAAATCCAGACACCTCTAGCGAATAATACTCCGGCGCCCATCCAAACAGTGGCATCAATCCAGACAGAGAGACCCACGTCAACATCAATGAGCGTACCAACGGAACCGTCACCCAGTTCCACTCAGGCCACGCCACTTCCAGCAATTCTTGCGGTGATTGCAATTCTGTATACAACTATTCGGCAATGAAATTCCGGAGGAACCACTCTTTCCGGATTTTTTCCAAACCCACATCTTTTTTTGGATTCGGATAGAGTACATTTCATGAATCTTGGGGCAACACTCATCAAGTCGCGGCGTAGTGTCCGCAGTTATACTGATGCACCGGTGAACGATGAGATCATCAGGGAGGCCCTGGAGTGTGCACGACTGGCTCCAACAGCAATGAACCTCCAGCCCTGGCTTTTTGGTGCGGTGAAAGACAAGGAACTGCTTCACCAAATTGCACATCTTACCGACCACGGACCTTTCATCGAAGGATCTTCAGTATGTTTTGCGATATTTGGCGAAAAAGATGCCAAATATTACCTTGAAGACTGTTGTGCTGCAACAGAAAATATTATCATTTGTCTCCAGGGATTTGGGCTTGGAACCTGCTGGGTTGCCGGGGACAAAAAAGAATACGCAGAACCTGTACGAAAACTTCTCAATGTTCCCGATAACTTTACCCTTGTGTCACTTGTTTCGGCAGGGTTTCCCAAAGAGATCTCCATGCCGAAGAAAAAACTGTTGAAAGATGTGTCTTTCAGTGATATCTGGAAAGAAGAGACAGAATAACCTGCCAACTTTTTTAAAAATTATCCGATTGCCTGGAAGAGTTTTACCACATCGGTAAAGTCTATCCGGCTGTTGCCAGAGAAATCAAATGCACTGGCAGGTTCGTTTGACGCTATCCATTCCATGTTCTTGAAGTAGAGTGTTACATCGGCGAAATCTTTCCGTCCATTTCCGTTGATGTCTTCGTACTTCCCATCCCCATTCAAATCCCTTGGCACGGTGGTTGTACCGGGAAGAGCAATCACCTGAGAAACAGGTGTAGACCCCCCTCCAGCAGCTGCGAGGGATTTTGCAGCATTGATCCTCCCACCAGATACAATTTTACCGGAGAAGGCGGGGAGCGAATCAACGTTATTCATAATGTTCTGCTTTAGTTCTGCAGGGGAGAGACTCGGATTGAGTGATAGAAGAAGAGCTGCAAGCCCGGAGACATGCGGGGTTGCCATTGAGGTCCCTTTCATCTTGATATACTGATACCCCAGAGCCGTGGGATACGTTGAAAGAATCCAGTCTCCCGGAGCTGCAACATCAACTGATGTTGGCCCATAGTTAGAGTAAGACGGGATACCATCTGCCGCATCACTTGCTGCTACCGAGAGGATTTGAGCGGAGTCAAATCCGGAGGGATAGTGGGGAATGACGTCATTACTTGTTCCAGAGTTACCTGCAGCGCAGAGTACCAGTGTATTGGTTGTAGCAATTGCATCAGCAAGAGCCTGACTGCGTGCAGTCCCACCCCAAGAGCAACTGATCACATCAGCCCCCATCTTACGAGCATATGCTATGGCATTCAGTGAAGCTGCAGTGTCTCCATTCCCATCCTTTCGTAGGAATTTCAATGGCATAATCTTCACCTTCTGACAAACACCGGAGATTCCTATCCCATTGTTACCGACCGCTCCGATAACCCCGGCGCAATGAGTGCCATGGCCGTTGTCATCCATCGGATCATTATCATTGTTGATAAAATCATATCCATGCACATCGTCCACGTACCCATTCCCGTCATCATCTATCCCATTTCCCGCAATTTCTCCTGGATTTGTCCAGATGTTCGCTGCGAGATCAGGATTCGTGTAATCAACACCGGTATCAATAACTGCAACAACAACCGAATCTGAACCAGTTTTTATCGACCAGGCTGATAAAGCGTCGATATCTGCCCCAAAAACTCCACCATCTGTCTGGCCGGTATTTGCCAGTGCCCACTGCTCAGAAAAGCGCGGATCATTTGGAGCTCCAGTGACCGATTCAGCCCCTATCTGTTCAGGTCCCGGGGGTACTGGTACATCAGGGAGTGAGAGTTTGATGATATAATTCGGCTCAGCATATGCAACATATGATGAATTGTTCAGTTCAGATATTGCTTGTTCAACTGAAACTGAACCACCGACATCGATCATCTGCATTCCCTTCAGCCCTTCAGCAGAAAAGTCGTCAGTTACTTCAGCGCCCAATGCGGAAAGCTGAGTCGACTCAATGCTCATTGCTGCATAGTCGCTGGTAGCAGTTTTATACTTGACAATCACTTCTCCAGGAACAAACTCAGCATCAGATGAAGCCTGACTAGTTTCATTCCCCATAGCAACTGCCTGGTCTGCACCTGCCGGTGCAGAGAATACCCATCCGCAGAGAAACAGAATTAGAAATAGAATTCCACACAGCCTTCGCTGGCATTGCATATTGAATATCCCCCACCAGAGCCTGCAATTATACAGACCTGCTGTATTAGGATATTTGAGGGCAGCTGGCTTTAAGTACTCTCTTCCATTACTCAAAATGATGGAATTGCTAGTGGTCTATTAATGTCCCGCTGCAGAAAGGAATGATTATCCTCCTGTCCGGCAGATTAGTTAAGATATGGATCCTCCTGTCCTGCAGGTAGCATTGGATCTGGTCGAAACTGACCGTGCCATTCGGATAGCAGCAGATGCTATTTTAGGAGGGGCTGACTGGCTGGAAGCAGGAACGCCTCTTATCAAAAGTGAGGGTATGGCAGCGATTACCGCTTTAAGTTCCGCTTTCCCAGACAAAACAATTGTTGCAGATATGAAAACTGCAGACACCGGCGCTATTGAAGTTGAAATGGCAGCTAAAGCCGGGGCAACAATCGTCAGCATCCTGGGATCAGCAGATGACGAAGTGATTATTGAGGCAGTCCGATCCGGGGTAAAATATGGAGTCCGGATTATGGCTGACCTCCTCAAGGTGGAGAAACCCTCAATCCGGGCACAGGAACTTGAAAAAATGGGGGTTGATCTGATCGCAATTCATACGGGGATTGATGAGCAGATGACCGGTAAAAACCCCCTCGCCATAATTTCTGATATTACTTCAGTGGTCACCATTCCGGTAGCAGTTGCTGGCGGGCTCAATAAGGATATGGCCGCACAAGCAGTCAGGCTTGGAGCTCATATCGTAATTATCGGGGGTTGGATTATCAGATCTGCTGATGTTACCGCATCATCCAGGGACATCCGGGAAGCCATCGATAACCCTGGAGAAATTACCTGGCAACCCTCTGACCAGGAGTCAGAGATCCGAAAGATCTTCTCATCCATTTCAGCACCTAACATTTCTGACGCGATGCATCGGAAAGGGTCAATGCATGGGATCCTTTCTATCTGTCCAGGGACAAAGGCGGTGGGTAAAGCCGTGACTGTGCAGACCTTTTCCGGGGATTGGGCAAAGCCGGTTGAGGCGATTGATCATGGAAAACCCGGGGATATACTGGTCATCAACAATGATCAGAGAACCGATATTGCTCCATGGGGGGAACTTGCAACCCTCTCCTGTATCAACCAGGGAATAACAGGTGTGGTCATTGATGGGGCAGTCAGGGATGTGGATGACATCAGAAAACTGAATTTTCCGACCTGGGCTAAAGCAACCGTTCCAAATGCCGGTGATCCGAAAGGATTTGGAGAAATAAACGCAGAGATATCCTGCTGTGGCCAAAAAGTCCGTCCAGGAGACTGGATCATTGCTGATGAAAGTGGTGTTGTCGTAGTCCCCAAGGAGCGGGCATATGAGGTTGCCAGGCGTGCACTTGAGGTAAAAAAGACTGAAGAACGGATCCGGGCTGAGATAAAACAAGGTAGAACGCTTGCCGAGGTTACAAATCTCCTTCGATGGGAGAAAAAGTAGCCTCGCCATGAGGATAAACATATATCAATATGAAATATCTCCAGACTTTTTTAATACAGAGATGCCACGATAAACTACAGTTAGTCATTCTGGCACTTGTAATACTATGGTATTGTGTTGTTTTTTCTGATCTCACCATATTACGGCATAATGCATTTTATTCATCATATTTTGATTTGGGATGTTTTGAACAAGGATTGTGGACTACATTAAATGGAGGTTTTTTTTGGAACTCCCCTCATGGATTATCACAGTTTGGTATACATAACTCCCCGATTCTCTTCGTCCTTTTACCGATATACTACTTATATCCTTATTCAGAAACATTATTAGTAACTCAAACAATTCTCCTTTCTATAGCTGCTATTCCATTATTTTTTATTGGAAAGCGATATTTAGGTTCGTGGGGTGGCCTAACTTTCTCAATTATGTATCTTCTCTATCCCGCACTTCATGGAGTTAATTTGTATGACTTTCATGAAATGGCCTTTCTCCCGGTAATTCTCTTTTCCGCAATCTATTATCTATTATCAGGAAATATCAGAGGATACATTATTTTATCTTTGATGGCTCTTTTGATTAAAGAAGACGTTGTGCTTTTAGTCTTTTCACTGACAGCATATGGAATACTATATAAAAAATTTACAAATAACTTGGAACGAAAATATTTGTTCATCCTCATAGGGGTATCGATAGTATGGTTATTGATATCTTTATTTGTGGTAATCCCCTTTTTTAACAATGAAGGATATATATTTTTTTCCAGATATGGATCTTCCAATGTCATATCGGGAATTGTAGAGCATAATATTTTTTTGAAACTCATATATGTTGTTATTCTCCTTGCTCCACTCCTATTTACACCTCTTGCTGCCCCTGAATTTTTATTGACGCTCACCCCTTCTTTTGCAGAGATTTTTTTTCAAACAGGAACGGCGTACCGCATTACCGCCCAATATTCCACACTCCTGATCCCAATAATATTCACTTCTGCAATTATGGGAACAAAAAGAATAATGATCACATTGGAGAGTCCAAGAATTCAAAAACTGATCCTTCCCGGATTACTATCATTTGGAATTATTTCATTTTTATTAGTTACCCCAGTCCCTATTTCGCCCATAACACAGTATTGCAAGTGTTCTCCAAATTTATGTACATATAATATAAATGAACATACCAATACGATAAAAGAGGCTTTAACGTTAATACCCCAAAATGCTTCAGTTTCATCACAGGTTAATCTTGCAAGTCATCTCGCAAAAAGGAATGACCTTTTTTTATTTTTCCAACCAAATGTAGAATATATCATTCTTGATACGAAAACCTCAAATCCGGAATATCGGGTTAATAAAACACTAGAAATTCCATCTGAAAAATATAAACAGATTTATTCCACAGATGGAGTAGAAGTATATAAAAAAGATAATTGAATAAATAGTCTCTTAATTCGCCAAATTATTACGGAAAAATGGATCAATGAATTTTCCAACTTGGGGAAGACCCCTTATAAAACTCTCAGCAGGAATAATTCTCCTTCTTTGGTTATCAATAATTTTTAATCCAAAAGAAATTCTCAATGCCATTACAGGAGTACAAATTTCTTTTTTGATTGTTGCTTTTTTCATATATGCATTTACTCTGTTTCTTCTATCCATGAGATGGAGATTTATCCTCAAAAAAATGGGATACAGTATTCCAATGCTGGTAGCATATCAGGGGTTTGTTGCTGGGATTCTCATTTCTGATTTTACTCCAGCTCGAATTGGTGAACTCTCCAGACCATTAACTATAAAAAATCAGGTACCAATTTCTATCGGACTGGGTTCTGTTTTTCTTGACAGGTATTGTGATTTTATTGCCATATTTATCCTTGGAAGTGCAGGCATCCTCCTTTTATCTGCATCGTTATCTCCACTCTTACTATTAATCACCATAATTATTCTTTCCACGCCGATCATATTATTCTCAATTTTTTTGTTTAAACGAGCAAAAATTTTGGTTTTTGTGGATATGATTAAGATCCCATATGCATCCAAATTTGCGCATAAGCTAAGTGATGCAATGGACAACCTTATTCAGCCAACAAGGACTATTGGGGTTGCAATTCCATTTACCATAGGAGTATGGGTTTTACAAAGTGCCAGAGTTGTTTGTATTGCGAAAGCTACAGGATATATACTTCCGATTCAAGACCTTTTTTTAATCCAACCTTTAATTAGTGCCCTGACTCTAGTTCCATTATCACTATCCGGGTTGGGATTTGTTGAGGGGGGATATGTCTCCATCTTTGCCCACTATGGAATTCCTGTGGCCACAGGCCTTGCAATCGCTCTTCTCGATCGGATAATTACAGTTGGCTTCCATAGTATCCTGGGTATTCGTTATGCCATTCAAACCTTAGAAAAGAAAAAATCAGAAGTATAATTCTCATTTCAGACAATCGAGAAAGATCATATCTTAATAAATTACAAATCTCCACTTGTTAACATTATTGAGAATGGGTTCAGAGATACGAAATTATTTTACTGTTAGAAAAACCCTCTGAATCGATGCAATAAATTGTTCTACGAAAACTCAGGTGCTAACCTTTCTTAATCTGGTCCTCACACATTAATAATTACCAGAGGGGAATGGTATGCGACTACAATATTTGTTCTTTATTTTGTGTATCATATGTGCGACAGGAGCAGGTGATTCAGAAGAAAAAAAAGGAGACTTTGCACCACTCAGCATAGTATTTGAATCAAGTGTGTCTTCAATTCATCCTGATGCTGGATCTGAACCCTGCTGCGGAAGTGGACCGTTAAGAGAGAGCCCACTAGATCTGTCATATTTATCCGGAAAGAAAATCGCTGCAGAAGCAGATAATTCGTCAAAGGTTACCGCACGAATTGAAGAGGAACTCCCCCCAACCTATGATTTACGGACCCTTGGGAAAGTACCGCCAATCAGAGACCAGGGACAAAGTGGATCCTGTTGGGATTTTTCTGCGATGAAATCTCTGGAGTCATCTCTTCTCCCTGCAATCGAACAGGATTTTTCTGAAAATAATCTAAAAAACCGGGTCTCAACCTATTATCCTGATGGATTCGACTATGCTGACGGAGGGAATGACCTCATGGCTGCCGCGTACTTTACCAGGGGATCCGGTCCGGTTCTTGAAAAACTGGACCCATATGACCCATACTCATTCAAGTCCCCTGAATCACTTCCTGCAGTTGCACAGGTTCTGGATATCCCCATGTTTCCTGGTAGATCCACCCCTCTTGATAATGAAAATATCAAAAACGGCATTATTCAGTTTGGATGCCTTTATACCACCCTTCTCTTTGATCAGGCGTATTATAATCAGGAACAGGCTGCATATTACAACCCTGATGGAACCATTCCCAATCATGCAGTGAGTATTATCGGTTGGGATGATGGATATAGTGGAAAAAATTTTGTAACAGAGGCTCCGGGAGATGGAGCATTCATCTGTGCAAACAGTTGGGGATCTTCTTTTGGTGACCGGGGATTTTTTTACGTCTCGTATTACGATACCATTATTGGAAAAAGAGTAACAGGATTCACTGCATCTCCATCTAATACTTACGATGGGAATTATGCATATGATCCCCTCGGCTGGGTTTCAAATTTTGGATTTGGGTACGAAGATGCCTCTGCAGCAAATATATTCCACGCTCAGGAAAATGAAGTGATTGAAGCAGTTGGTTTTTATGTACCTCAGGTTAATTCCGGTGTCTCTATAGGTGTATATCTGGATCCCACAAACGGACCGGTGAAAGAGAGCGGACCTGATGAATATGCCACCACTAGTTACCAAATCCCTGGATACCATATATATCATATTGAAAACCCGGTTTCCGTAAAGAAAGGTCAGGATTTTTCCATTGAGGTAGCATTCCATACACCGGATTATGGTTTTCCAATCCCGGTCGAATATGCAATTCCTGGATACAGCAGCAAAGCAACCTCTCAGCCAGGGCAGAGCTGGGTAAAATCTCCAGGCGGTTCATGGTCTGATCTGACGAAATGGGATACATCAGCTAATGTATGTATCAGGGGGTACACAAAACGGACAATGGGGCCGAAAGCTGAGTTTTATGCGGACAAATTTACCGGAAAACCGCCATTAACGGTTCACTTTACCGATGCTTCAACGGGGAATCCACAGAGATGGCTCTGGCAGTTTGGAGACGGTGAGACATCAGAAGACCAAAATCCGACACACACCTATACCCAGATAGGAACCTATACTGTTTCACTCACTGTGGATCGACCCGGAGGAGAATCAAAGGTAATTAAAGAGAATTACATCAGTACATCAACTCCACCAGAAATCATCGTTCCTGATGATCATTCCCTCATTCAGGCCGCCATTGATGCTTCAAGAGATGGTTCGACAATACGGGTGAGATATGGATATTATCCGGAAAAACTCACAATAGGCAAATCAATTACCCTGATTGGTGAAAGCAGTCAGGACGGACAAAAACCCATCATTGATGCTCAGCAAAGTGGCACTCCCGTAAGCATAACCGGAGGGGGAGTTACCATTGATAACTTTTCAATAACCGGAGCATGGAGTACAACTGCAATCCGGCCTGCCATCGCAGTAAGAGGAGCCAGAGCAAATATCCTCAATAACTGGATATTTGAAAATTATGCAGGGATCAGAGGAGAGGGTGTCGGATCCCTTAACATAAATGGAAATATTATCTGGAATTCAACTGCAGAAGGAGTATATACAGAAGCTGGATCTGATTCCATACTTACCAATAATACCATCATCCTGACCGGATCTGCACCAGGAATAAGAATGATCAATGAACAAGGTGGGATAATCAGAGGAAATATCATTGCAGAAAATGGAGATGTCGGGCTTTTTCTCACCAATGTGAATGGAATACAAGTATATGACAACTTTTTTAATAATACGATAAATACTGCAATTGGATCCGAAGTTCAGGGGATATGGAATACTGGGAAGACCGAGGGTCTCAATATTGTGCGTGGACCATATATCGGCGGGAATTACTGGGGGTCACCAGATGGGAGTGGATTTTCTGATACTCATCCGGATCTGAATGGAGATGGATTCTGCGATGAACCCTATTCTTTTGATGATCAAACGGACAATCTTCCCCTCACAACACCAGGTTCCAGTGCTGTAATTGCAGACTTTGATGCAAACCCAAAAGAGGGAACTTCCCCTCTCACAGTAGCATTTTCCGATATTTCATCAGGACATATAGAGACATGGGCATGGCAGTTTGGTGATGGGCAGAGTTCAACAGACAAATCACCAGTTCATCAGTATACAAACCCGGGAATTTATCAGGTATCTCTCACGGTATCAGGATCCGGAATTAGTCACACAACCACTAAACCTGGATTTATTATGGTAACCGGAGGTGGCCCTGATTATCAATTACGCCTTTCACCGGGTTGGAACTTGATTACTGCACCAATGCCTTTACTTAAAGGAAGTGACACGGCTGCGATTTTTTCTGATGTTGACTCTGCAGGACACTCACTATTCACCTACACTCCAGATGGTTGGAACCGGATGCAAAAAGATGACAATATCAAGCCACTTGTTGGATATTGGATATATTCACTCAATGCAAACATAATTCCCCTCTATTATGATCCTCTTGGGGGTATTGCAGAACGACAAGTGATACCCGGATGGAATTGCATCGGGGCCCCAGGTAAGAACACAATTTCAGCAAAATCTTCATTGTCTTCTTTGAACGGTGCATGGATTTACCTGATTGGTTATGACGAACGTACCCAGAGATACGACGATGTCATCATCAGAGGAGGGACTGGTCAGAACACGGATGAACGTCTGATTACCCCGGGGAAGGGATACTGGCTGTTCATGGAGAGAGCATCCACCTTACAAGGACAAGCCCCGTCATAACGATAAAAAAGCCCGAAGAATATACGGATTACTCATCTTGCCACTAATTACCATTGAGTATTCCCCCTTTTTCTGAGGAAGAATCTTCCCCAAAAAAAGCAAATCTGAAAGGGATTATGCCGATGAAACATCGCCAATGGCTATTTATGTTTGCTCTTTCCCTCATTCTGCTTTCTGCTCTCCTCTTCGGAATACATTTTCTCATATTCCAGGATTATCATCATATTCTCATCTATACCATCCATGATATCGCATTCCTCCCGATAGAAGTCCTGCTGGTAACTATCGTGATTCATTCTCTTCTTGAACGACAAAATCTCCAGCACAAACTTGAAAAACTGAACATGGTTATCGGAACCTTCTACTCTGGTGTTGGTACTCAGTTGCTCAGACTATTTGTCAGATATGATCCTCATATTACGGATATACGAGAAGACCTCCTGATTTCCACATCCTGGAGCAGTGTGACATTCAAAAATCAGAAGAAAAAGGCAAGAGGATTCTCATACATGGTCAATGTCAACAATATGAATCTGGAAGAATTACGGGATCTCCTTCTGGATCACGAAGATTTTCTGCTCAGAATTCTGGAGAATCCAGTGATGCTCGAGCATGAGTCCTTTACCGATGTTCTGAGGGCTGTGTTTCACCTGAATGAAGAACTCAAGAACCGGGACGATCTCACATCGCTACCCGAAGCAGACCTCATGCACTTAAGAGGTGATATCAAAAGGGCATATTCCCTCATGACTCTTTCCTGGCTTGATTACATGAATTATCTCAAAGGAGATTACCCGTACCTTTATTCCCTTGCTGTTCGCCTTAATCCGTTTTCGTTAAATGGGGACGTTTACATTCGGGAGTGAAGGGATCAATATTTTTTATTTCATGGTAAAATCGTGTTCATGCATGGAATAATGGGCTGGATGTAATCCTAAATTTTGATAAGTCTGAATCGCCTTCGTATTATCCTGTTCAACATAGAGTCTGATACCAACTACGAAGTCTGTTGCTCTTGCCGCTTCTACGACATGGGAATAAATGGCTTTGAAAACACCTTTTCGTCTAAAGTCAGGGACGACGTATACCGACTGAATCCACCAAAAATCCCCACTACGCCAGTCACTCCATTCATAAGTTATCATACACTGCCCAACCACATTTCCCTCTATTTCAGCAAGCAGGTAAAAACCCCGGGAAGGATTTTGAAGGATCATAGAAACACCCTGAACCAGAATGAGAGGATCCAATCTTCTCCCTTCAGTCTCCCAGGCCATACGGCTATTAAATGAAGTAATGATCTCTGTATCAACAGAATTCGCTTTTCGAATACCAATTTTCATAATTTATCTTATATTCGTATTTGGTGAAAGGATAAATCGTCAGTACGAGGTGATTCAGTGCGTATACACGTAGATCCGATTGACTTTCTCTGAAGATTTCACCTCCCGGTAATAATTCAATTGTTGTAACAATTCCCTGATATCCAGGATTCTTTCTGCTTCGTTAAATCCCGATATATTATCATCACCATGAGTAACTGCAATCATTTCATCCACCAGACACCGGAGGGAACAAGATCAGAGAATCGCCTTCATCCATTCTGTATGAATCGGCATCTGACGGGATGATTCGCATCCCCTGATATATAATCATTACATACTCATGAATGACCCCGTTTTCGTCCACCAGTAGATCTTCTCCTTCCCGGTTAGATTGTGCAAGTAATCCAATAACTTCATGAATTGTTGCAGAATTGGGGACTTCAATCTCAAACAAATCTCCAAAATAGTCCCGAAATTGGGAATAACAAGTAATTGAAATCTTCATAATACATCCCCAGTCAAATTGCAACAGTCGTAGTCTTATCAGTATCAACTAATGGTATTCCATACCCAGAGAGCCCATCCCAGATGAGTGATCTTCGGATCAGATACTTCAAAAAGACGAGGTGGCAATCATTCCATGAATCAGTCATACCAGAACGGAAAAGCATTGAATCCCACAGAAATCAGACATTACGAAAAAGTAACGTTTTGATGTAATGCAACGCAGCTCTGGCATCCTCCCCTTTTTGATCATATCGGTGGAGAGAAAGCCATAGCCGTATCTCCTCCTTACGTTCCTGGGACAAATCAACAGTACTGAATGTCATCCCCCATGTTCTTTCAGGATAGTAGTGAGACTTCGCTGATTGAAGAATCAGAGATGATTCGGTTTCAGTTATACCACCGGAGGCAACAGCCATTTCAAGAGTAATTCTGATGTTCACCAGGGCTTCAGAAAGCGCTTCCCCGGAAACCGGATCACATATCAGTGCCACCTCATCATCTGATTCAATATTTCCCACCTTATACCGGTGAAATATTTCACCAACTCCCTCCATCCCAAAAGATTCAAGTTCAGCTGCCCGAAGCGCCCCCATACTTGAGGCCCCTATTACCCTGATCCCAGCACGTATGGCCCCTAGAATTTCCCGGTGCCCTATCGCTGCATTTTCAAAGAAGAGACCATCGATTATCCCAATTATCAGGGGATGAGTAGTTATTGCTCCGGCAAGATCTCCTCTTCGCACCGGCAGGCGATATTCTACCGATGAACCAGACGGTAGAATGGACTCTGCTTCATCCCGCGAGAGGCTTGGACCCAGGTAAATAATTGCGTCTGGCATGTCTGCATCGCGCCCCAAGACGTTCCCTATCCATTGCATAGTGTTCAAGGCCGGGAACAATTACCCTGACCACCGGGATACCAAGCTCCGGCATGGTAAGGTCTGAAACCAGGACCCTATCAAGACCTGCCTTTTCCAACTGATCCATAGTATACCTGATGTCATCCAGAAAATCATCAGACCGCCATGAGTACATATCAGTGAATGAAATTGCATCCCCGTTTTCAAACCATTTCTTATTCAGGCGCTTGGTCCGATCATATCCGATCTGACGTTTCAAATGCCCATCCAGGGTATCTTCCCTGGCACCATGGATCTGGGTCGCCCGACTCTGGGCAGCTTCGGTCAGTGCCCTGAGTATCGCAATTTCCGGAACCGCATGGGTTCCCATTCCAATACATAACAAGGTAGGATCACGAAGCAACACATCATCTGCAACAGCCGCCACAGTAGGAAGTCCGATATCACTCGAGATATCACGAAGGATGACCTCAACTCCGGTCTTGGTAAACTGCTGAAGAAGATTAGTAATTACCGGGTTAGAAATATCCGTTATAACTGGCCCTCCTTTATTTGCCGCCTCAGCAAGAGACCAGGCATCACGCTCAATAATCTCACACAACCCATGAAAAACTGCTTCTTCAATCGTATTTCCCGAGGCTATGCCATTGGTGTTTGTCCGAAAGAGTTGACCCATTCCCCGGTCAACCGGATGAAAGACCGCATGAGCAGGAACGAAAATCTCCTGATCGTTCAGGATATCAAACGATGAAATCCAAGGGAGAGGAAATGAAATATTGGCAGATTCTGGAAGGATCAGATCCCGGGGATCCAAAGTTCTCTGACTTTCTGATATTTGAGAATATGAACCGTGGAGAAGGGAGCGATTATGGACTTCTGCAGAAAAACGCTCAAGACCCTCCATAATTGCAGAAACTCGTGCGGCAATTTGTGTGGCACCTTTGCCGTTATATACTGATATCGATCCATCTGCTGCATCCGGTCTAATGCAAGAGAAGACAGGGATTCCAAGTCTATCAAGACCGGTAATATCGGCAACACGGGTAATACCGGCAGGATGAACCAAGTCAGCTACCCGTTCAAAAGTCTCTTCTGGTGACCGGGTCCGATGAGTTTCCTGCTGGTACACTTTCCTGCAAGGAGAGAGTTTCATTGATAATATAATAATAGCTAGAGAAACAGAAAATATGACTGGTCAGAAGAATAGTCAATGTTGAAAAGCCCTACACGGCGTTCTTTTTCAGAGTGCTACAAATAGACAAATATATAATAATAAAAAAGCAATTTCTCAAATGAGGGATCCAAATGGACAAATTTATGGCAATGGCCAAAGAGATGAAAAGTCTCTCTCAGGCAGATCAGGAAAAATTTCTTGAGGAGAAGAAAAAATCCTGCAACTGTCCAACCTGCCCGAGTTTTAACAAATGCTCGATTGTAGAGCGTGAAAAATTATTCTGCCTTATCGGAAAGAGTTTCCTGTGTATATCTTTTGAGGAGGGATGCAACTGCCCGACGTGTCCAATTGCAAAGGATGCGGGTATGGAATACAAGTACTTTTGTACCCGGGGCGACGAAAAAGGACAGAGATATGAAAACGAGGTTTGGGGAAGCACTCTCACAGAGTAATCAACCAAATTTCTTTTTTAGAAGTATCAACAGTAAGTGCAATATGCGCTAGCATAATCTGAACGCTACTGAATACACCTTTTTTTATACCATAGGAGTGTCAAGAACCGGGTATGCGGATCGAATCAGAAGTGCCTCCAGATCAAACGGCATACCAGTGCAGGCCCGGCAGGTCACATCAAATACTTCCTGCCACATCTTTCTCGCCAGATCACCCCTGACCGGAGTGAGTCCATGAGCAAGGATTGAATCATTTCTCATTCGCAGGAATGGTTCCAGGTGCTGATAATAAATCCCGGCTCCCTCCATTCCAAGATCATCAAGGAGCATGAATTTTGAACGAAGACCGATTCGAATTACCCCTTTTCGATCAGCACGGCGGGCATATAATGAAATATCACGTCTGTCCGGCAAAATTTTACGGAGTTCGGTGAAGTGGATCTTCCCTTCTATGTCATCAATATTCCAGCTGAGCAGAAGAACCTGAGAGAGGAGTTCAACAACCCGGTACAAACGAGCGAATGCATCATCATAGCGTTCCCCATTTATCCGACGTTTTGCATTATTAAGTAAATCAACAAGAATGTACAGGTATTTTTCCTGCCGAAAACGGCAAAGGTCCTTTCGGGAAAGGTTGCTCCCTTCCCGTTCTTCAAGTTCTAGTAATTTTTGCAGAAATTCACGATTTCCTGGTGTTACTTCAGAAATATCATGAGCGAACTGAAGATACCGGAATGATTCTGCATAATTTAATTTGTCCCAGTAATAATATGCAGAAAAAAGAGTATAATATACATCACGTTCGGTTATACTGGAGATGCCTGCCAGGTGTTCCAGAGCACTACCATAATGATTTTTATTGAATTGTTCTATCGCCTGATGTAACTGAAGCCGATCATATGCTGCAAATAGCCCCATCTCTTTTATTCGTTCAGTTCCTGGAACAACTAACCCGGCTTTCTTCTCCCCGGTGACATGTGCAACCTGGCTCCTGGTAAGAAAAGATGCAATGGAAGCTGCCATCGTCATCGGGCGAGTCCCTGAACTGGCATCAATCACAATCTCAAATTCCTTAAATAGCACACATACCCCGTAAATAACATCAAAACATTGTGAAAAGTCATTTGGATTTTCAATAGGACAGATTTCTGAAGGAGGAGGGATTATACCCCAGATTTCATGGCACCCCTGTTCAATGTTCGTAACCATCGCCTTACTTTCCTCTGAGCAGAAGTAGATGATATGTTCCGGTTTGTAAGAGTGTATCACAAAACTGCAGGATCGAACCAGGCGGGAAATTGCATCTGCTGGATCAGATCCAATTCCGGTCCCTACCGTCATAAGAAGATACATTGGATAACATATGGCCTAGGGATTATTCTTCCTTATGGGTATCAGAAGAAATCCCAAATGTTTTTTGGAACTTTGAGAAGATTGTCACCATAAATCCGGAAAAGGGTGACGAGATCATCCCATGCTATAGCCAGGGTGTTGAAATAATCTCGTAGGATGCAATGAAGAACATAAAAATGGTTGAAACCATCCCTAAAAAACCCACAAGTTCCCAAAGGAGGGACTGTGAGGCAGTCTTATCCATAAGTGTCAGAAAGAATCCAATGACCCATGATACAAAACACAGACCCATCAGAAATATTACCCGGAACCGGGGAACACCGGAGCGAAGACATTTTACGGTAATCAACAGGAATAATGAAAAACTGACAAATATAAGCCCTGCCTGGATATCTGAACCAATCGAAAACATAGGTATCAGGAGTAATTCGCCTCCGTGTGTTATACATGCCCGGTTACCCATTTAATCATTTTGTCAGATCCTCTGTGATCCAAAGAGCATAAATAGAAAAATAAAAAGGATAACAAGGGAATTTTTAAATTTGAAAGTTTTCTTAAAGATGGAATAGATAGGGGAGGGTGAAGAGGGCAATCATCATAATGAGCATAAGGCTGCTCACTGCTCCAACAACATGTACACCAAACTTCTCAAGACCCCGCCTTGCAAGCAGTCGTTCAACACCTTCCTTAAATATTAATCCTCCATCCAGAGGAAGCATCGGGAGGGCATTGAAGAGGCCAGCAGCCAGGTTAATAAATCCAGACCAGAAGAGCAGATGAATCACCTGCCAGTAGAAGGGAAACGGCTCAGTATAATATGAGGTATCAGGGATATCAAATCCTAATACCCGGAGTTGTTGCCCTTCATACCCTGGAATAAAGGGAACAGAAAGAAACATCATGAAACCTACCGGTGAAAAAAATCTCTGTGTTGTCTCAATAACGCCCTGACCATTATAGTAATACACCCCCATAAAACCAGAGTCGCGTTCCCCAAGACTCACCGGCCATGATGATAAATTGAGCAAATGCTCAGAGATGGCACCATCTTTTTCAAATCCAACCAGCACATAATCTCCGGGAAGGGTATTATTCAGGTAATCCCCAACTTCAGCAGTTGTCTGAACCGGAGTTCCGTTTATGGTTTTAATCACCGAAGGAATGGGAATACTCGCTTCTGCTGCAGGGTAATCCTTATAAAAACCCACAACAATAGGCTCCTTGCTAGGTTCTGCCCATCCGATCATGGAGACCAGGAGCCCAAAACAAAGAACACCAATGACCAGATTGTTCATGATACCTGCCCCATACATACGCATCTTTGGCCATGATCTGGCTTCTTTCACCTGATCTTCATCAGGCTCCACAAATGCACCGATAGGAATGACCAGAAAAAGGACACCCATTGCTTTTACCCGGATTTGCTCAACCCTGCAGAGAATAGCATGACCAAATTCGTGAACTACCAGGGTAAGGATGAATGCAAACCAGACAGCAAAAGTTGAGGGGACAAATTCATTCAGTCCTGGAATAAGAAACAGATTTTGGGGCTTATTGATTGCTGTTGGTTCAGGTTTAAGCGCTATCGTAAGATTGACAGAGAGAAGTATGAGACCTACCATCAGAATGGACACAATAATGACCATTCCTACTCCTACCGACCCATAGATTCGCAGAGCTCTGCTATATCGCCTGAACCAGTCAAAAAATCCTACATTTTCAGTCTTCAGACCAAAAATGGGACCATAAAAAACCACATGAGAGGCCAGTGCAGAGGTAGATTGAGAAGTTTGAAGAGGAGTAATCTCTTTATCAGAAAGTTCGGAGGTATCAGGAGAGGGAAGATACGTTTTGATGATTGCAACAACTGCCAGATAGATGGCCAGAGCCGCAAGGCCGATGAGATACCAATCCATAGATATTAGCTATAGGACTTCCGCGGGTAAAAGATCCTGTATTTCCTGATCAGAACAAGGTTTTTTGACCACCATGTTGCATCAGATTTTTTACCGTGGCCCAGCTTGTCCGGGCACATGAGGGAGGATATCCGTGATCTTGAATATATCCTTTGAGAAATGTTACTGTCACAGGATCAGAAGGATATCCACTCCCGATCATTCCAAATTCTTTTTCCAGATCTTTGATAAGGCCATCGCGAATCACTTTTGCAACGATGGAAGCTGCAGAAACTACCGGAAACATGCGATCTGCTTTATGCTTCGAGATGATCTGACAGGGTTTTCCAATAAAACCACCAACTGTTTGACCATATCGTTCCTCGTTGACATCACACGCATCCAGATACACAACTTTACATTGAAGATTGGCTGCAACCTCTGCATGAGCCCGGGCAGTTATCTCATTCATAGTCATAACCTTCCTCAGTTGATCGATGTCCGTGGCTGTTCGAATTGCTACTGAGTAGGGAAAGATTTTCTGGATTTGAATGAAGAGGGATTCACGCCTGGATGCGCTAAGAACCTTTGAATCCATCACTCCCAGAGATGATAGATCTTCCATATCATTACACGCAACAGCAGCTACTACCATGGGACCCAGAACCGGCCCTTTTCCAGCCTCATCAACCCCACATATAATACAGTACTTACCTGTCATTCTCAAGCTCTCTCAAATATTGCATCATATGAAGACAAATGTGCAAAGCAAAGATAAAAAATAACTTCAAAATTCCAGATATGAAATCGGGAAATGAATAGAATACTGACTCATCATTTCCGATTTCTGAAGAACATGGGAAAATCAGAAACCATCATCATGTCAAGATGCATCTGACAAAATATAAAGACAGATTTATATTCTGATATAACAACCGCCTGAGTATGGTCTGCCTGCGAATGGTAATATCCATACTCTGCATTCTCTTTGCCATTTCCTCAATGGTTAATCCCACTCAGGCAGCATCAGGTAACCGATCGTCCACATTCTGCATGGTTCTCATCACAAGTACCTCAGGAGGATCCATTCAACCCGAAGGTGCAGTATCTGTACCGTTTGGATCAGATCTTCTCTTGAAAGTGTTCCCAATTCCCGGATACGAAACAACTCACATTCTCATTGATGGAGTTGAGACAAAGCCTGCACCTACCATCAATCTTACCGGAATAACCCATGACCTCATTTTCCATGCACAATTCACGCAAAAAACGGAAGTGCATGATGGTAAAAAACCAGTGATTCTGCAAGAAAGTGAAGATAATTTATCCATAGAAAGTCAGGTTGAAAACAATTCTTTGGCCCGGAGTGAGGATGGGAAAACCTATCCACCTGTCATCACGGTTGGCCCGGGAAGAGACTTTGCAAGAATTCAGGATGCAATATTAAACGCATCACCTCAGTCAACAATAGTGATTGATCCCGGATCATACCACGAACAGATAATTATCCAAAAACCTTTGAATCTCTCCGGGAGAAGCGGTGGGGCCTCCCGGCCAACCATCTCGTCCGAAAAAACCGGTTCATCTATCACGATTTCTACAGATAATGTGACACTCTCTGATCTCATCATCTCTGAAGGGTACAAGGCAGGAGATCCTGATACAGGAGGGGTTTTAGTAAGAAACAGTTCTCATATAGCACTAGATAGATGCACAATATCTGAATCCGAAAACGGCATCATTGTGAGTAATTCAGAAAATATCTCTCTTAAAAGTTGTAGCATCCGGGATAATGCCATATACGGACTTCAGTTGCTTAATGTGAACAATTTTCTGATGGAGAGGACATCAGTGAGTCCATCCCAGGCAGCAATATTTGGCCAGAATTCAACCAAGGTGACACTAATCAATAACCTGATAAGCACAGGTATTCAGGATGGAGTTCTTTTTCAAAACGGAAGTAGGGAGATATATTTATCAGGAAATCTTTTTTCCGGAGACTTTTCATCCGTTCAGTCAGAAATCGCCCATGATGGGAGATCACTGTCTTTGGAAAAAGTCGAGAGTGCCTCAATTATTGAAAATACATTCCTTAATAATTCTGGAACCGCTCTATCTTTAGATGAGCCTTTGAGGATGATCATCTCAAATAATACATTCTCTGGAAATTACGCAGGATTTACAACAACGGGTAACATAGCCGATGCAAAAAATCTGATCGATACATCCAATCTCATTGATGGATTGCCACTGATGTACTTGGAAGGAGTATCCAACCAGGTTATTGAGAATATTACTCCTTCAACTCTGTACCTCCAGAATTGTTCAGGTATAGAGGTGAGAAATCTGGTTATGCCCGCAAAAAACGGGTATGGGATAACGATAAAAGGTGGTGCCAATATTCACATTATCAACTGCACTATCAGTCAGAATTTGAATCAGAATATCCTTGTAGGATCAGTACAAGGAGTCAATATCTCCGGATGCCAGATAAACACAAGTTCAGAGTATGGAATCGGATTTATTAATGTCCAAAATGGAACCATATCCGATTGCTCCATTCGTGACAATAAAGTGGGAATTGCGATTAAAGGTGATGGGGCCTACCTTGCAATCGTAGATAACGAACTCACAAATAATGGAGTCGCTTTTCTCAATACCGACAATTTTGTTCCATCAGGTTTTGGAAAATTCTCCAAAAATACCATAAATGGAGGGATTACCGGGATAGAATCTGTAGGAGCAGAAGGGGGAACATATACCTCTAATCTGATTTCCGGAGTTCATTTGGGAATCAACCTCTCTGGATCCAGAGGACTTCGTATCGAAGATAATCAGATGTCAGTATCAGACACCGGAATCGCTCTTTCCCGTAATATCGATCAAGGATATTATCACTCAGGAAGGTGCTCAGGAAACCTCATAACCCGCAACAACGTCACTGCAGGAGTAAACCCTATTCAATTATCCGATTCAGGGGATTGGATATTTGATAATATTATCCAATTAAATGATTTCATTCAAATCCTGACAGAAGATAGCAAAAAAAATAGTTCAATACTTATCCCGGATAATAAAGCATCCTGGGGTGGAGTAAGTATCAGAATTTCCGAAAAATCGGCTGTTCCATCGGTTACGATCATAAACAATACTGGAAATAATCAATGGCATACGGGTAATAGGGTTAGATATACATATGGAAATCTGACATTCTCAGGAATACTTGGAAATCATTGGAGCACCTATCATGGAACAGAAATCGGCGCGAGTGGTGTCGGGCAAGAGCCACAGAAGATAAACATCGCCAATGTTGATTCATACCCGCTTATCAGTTCACATACACAGTATCTGACTGGTAGCGGGGGATATCCAATATACCTGAAAAGTGGATGGAATCTTGTATCAACCCCTTCAGAACTCTCATTCGGATATCATACCGCGAAAATATTCGAGGATGTTGCAACAGCAGGTCACAGTATATACACTTTTTCAAATGGATCCTGGATTCGCCTGCGATCAGATGACCGTATCATCCCACTCCTTGGGTACTGGATATTTGCCGATAATGCAACGACAGTCCCCCTGGTATTGGATCCCGGAACCATTCCGGCTCCACTCCATCTGAATAAAGGGTGGAATCTAATCGGTCATCCAGGTATTCAACCTGCCAAAGCCAGTGATGCTCTCAGTTCCCTGGATACTGCCTGGTCATATCTGATCAGTTATAACGCATCTACCCAGAAATACGATGACCTGATAGAACAAAAGAATGGATCATCAATGTTATTTCCCTCGCAGGGGTACTGGATCTCAATGAACCAGGAATGGGATCTGCAACCAATTACCGGATAAAAAAATCAGATAGAATCAATAAGATTCTTTAATCCTGCTTTTCCTAGTTTAAGCGCGACCCGCGGATTTGCAGTAACAATATTTTTGATGAGATTGAGAGTATTGAATTCGGAGAGATTCAACTTCGCAACTGAGTGAATGATCGCATTGAGATCCTCATCAGTAAGTTTTACAAAGACCTCTTTAATCTGGTAATTCCGCTCAAGCGCTTTTCCAAGGTAAGATGCACGCCAGGTCTCATCATATTTCATCAGGGAACCTTTACTGACATTTCCCTTCGACAGAGCATCAACCCCGACCTCTGCTGCTACCTTTCCGGTATAGAGTGCACCATAGATACCTCCTCCGGTAATTGGATCAGAAACCCTTGCCGCATCTCCGACGATCATAAGCCCGTCAGCTACAGTACTTTCCAGTGGACGACAGATGGACACTCCACCTGCGATGAGTTCTATGGTTTTCCCATTGGGGAAGTGTTTTTGTACAAATCTATCAAGGTAATCAATCGGTCTTATACCTGGTTTGCCACCTCGGTCTCCACCAATACCGATACCTACATTCGCAGTTTTCTCTCCCTTCGGGAAGACCCACACATATCCTCCCGGAGCAACATCATTCCCAGTGAAAAACTGTGTTGCATGTGCATCGATATCGATGCCAGTCATCAGATACTGGGCACAGGTTTCCATCTCACGCATCTGGACGGTAGTATCTACCCCGCACCAGCGAGAAAATTTCGACTCTACACCATCTGCTGCAATGGTAAGTCCTGCTTTTACTTCGGTAACAGTTCCATTATGTTCGAGAAGAGCACCTTTTACAACCCCATTCTCCATGACCGGAGAGAATGCACGAGTTTTGACGGCGATATCCACTCCTGCTGCCGCTGCTTGCCATACAAGTTCACGGTCAAAGATCTTCCGATGAAGTACATAGCCAACCTCAGCTCCTGCCTTCTCCGGATTGAGCTCCATAGTAAAGCCATCAGGAGCAATAAGGTGAGCACGCTCAATTTCAGCTGCAACCCAGCGCTCATCAGGTTTCAGAAATTCGCGCAGAAGTTCTTTTCCCACTCCTTCAGCACACCGGACGGGAGCACCTGGAGCGGGACGCTTTTCTACCATCAGAACGGAAAGACCCTTTTCTGCAGCGGTCTTTGCAGCCCAGGCTCCACCAGGCCCTGCTCCGACAACCAGCAGGTCATAGGAGTTTTTCATTTTGTAACCTCCAGCGCTCCAAGTGGACAGACACGAACACAGATGCTACAGGTTTTGCAAGTATTTGCATCGACGTCAAGATAGGCATCGATCAGCTCAAGTGCACCTTCCGGGCAGACTGAGACACAGCAGCCACAATAGGCACAGATGTCCCGACGAACCTTAATCATTCCTTATATGGTGGGTGAGTATGTCCTTTAACTATTCTGTGTGCTGCGCGGAAAGGTACTACAAAAAAAGGCGGATTTCAAGTTTGGCATCAATACCAGGCACACAGCGCAGTCAGGTTATTCCAGGCTGAAAGACCCATACTGCCCACCGCCTCCGGCATGCAGAGCGATCCTTCCCTCACGAAATGCACTGATAGCGTTGCCCAGTTCAAAATGGAATGCCTGAATTTCTTCTATTGGAACAAGTGTCAAAACAGAGATCTCATCACCAATTGCTGGGATGCACTTCTGGTACAAATCTATACATTTTTTGGTTGTGGCTGAACAAGTGCCAATTGTTCGTTGAATAATCTCTGCAAGGGGGATGATATGCAGGTAGGGAGGACGATGAGTTTCGGCACCTGATGACAGTTCTTCCGCTCTATCCCTGACACCTTTCTTTATCCTTCCTTTATCAACCGGACACTTCCATCGGTGTTCTTCTGCTTCTTTCAAAGTATAACGGGTAAAACACCGGGTACATGCAGTAAGATTGTACTTCCCTTCTTCCGGAAAAAAACCCGCATTCATACTAATATTGCCTTCTTTTACTGCCTTCAGGACCGCAGATACATCTACTCGACCGCTCCCCATTTCAAGCCGGGTAAACTCTCGTCCGAGTTTTGCTGGGTCCGGGCTATGTGCATCGGAATTTGTTAAAAATGGAACGCCCGACAGGTCCGCAATCCTGCTTCCATAACTACTATCAGCCGAGAGTCCAAGTTCCAGAAAGTCAATTGTTTCCTTACCATAGCAGGAAGAAACAGAGGAATGGGAGGCATACAGGGAAGTCCATGGAGTAAATGCATGTGCAGGGCCAACCATACCTCCAAGTTCATGAACCTTGGATGCTATCTCTTCTCCAGAGAGTTTTACCTGAGGACGTCCGTTTTTCTGAATATTTTTACTAAATGGAGAAAAAGCCTCTGCAAGCTCACCTGATATCTGAAAATCAGGAAGAAATATCAGGTGATGAACACGATCATTCCCTTCGACTTCGGTAGTAGGAACTACAACCATATCCTCAGGAACAAGAGTATTCTCCCACATATCCCTCCAGTCTGGATGGAGAATATCACCGGTTCCAATAACAGTTATTCCTTTGAGCCGGCACCCAGCAAGGATCTCTTCAGGTTTCATCCGGGCTGATGATGCCATAGAAAAACAGGAATGAAGATGAAAATCAGCATTTAGATGCATACTCAACCGATATATGAGAGTTCTTCCTCGCCTTTTTTCTCCTGCTCAAGAAGGCGTTGAACGGCAACTTCCATCTCTCCTGCCCGATCCTTCAGATTTGTGGGATCAATTGTAATTCCCAAAAGATGAGACAGGACATCAAGAACCAGAGCTGCACTCTTTGGATCAACAAGATAACCTGAGGTCTCACCCATTAGACAAATTCCCTCAATACCAAGGGGACAAGAAAGACCAAGCATCAGACCGGCTGCTCCAATGATGCCCCCCCCAGGTTCACCGTCACTGAATACTCCTCCCGCTTCAATTACGAGAGGGGAGAGTGCGGCTTTATTTACTGCAGCAATAACCCTTGGAGTGTCAATAAACTGTCCAACTCCATATCCCCCAATGGTATAGATACGTTTTACGCCAAGTTCGTTGGCAATATCCACATACACCTGTGAGAGCAGATAATGACCTTCATTTGAGGTACTTTGAAAGTCACCTATCAAAAAGAGAAATGAACCCAATTCTCCAGAGTATCGATATAGTTCATTATTACAAAGCCTGACGACACCATTTTCCCCGATAATTACCTGGGGGGGAAAATATATTGAGGATATTTCTGCTATTTTTATCGCGCCAAGTTCCTGAATCAGGTGTTCGGCGACGAGTTTTCCCACATGGCCAATACCGGGGAGCCCTTCAATAAAAACTGGAGCAGTTCTGTCTTCAGGGGCTATCGCTTCATCAAATGTAACGGTGATATCTTCTATCATCTGGCCATTCTCCGGAACGCTCCAAAACGATCCTGCGGAGAATACCGGGCAGGATGCGGAGTTACAGTAAGCCGCCCACACTTGGGGCAGGTTTCAGAAAGAGTATAGGTGTGGTCGGTTGGACATTGTCTAATCCGACCTTTCATGCGTGTTTACCAGCCTTTGCTTTCCGGGTGAACCGGCCATCTCCCCCGGCACGTTTCATAACCCCGATTGCTGCGCTGGAGGCTTTCTCTAAAGCCTTTTCTGCATCTTTATAGTTAGAAGCAGAGACCTTTATCCGGTAATTTGGAGCGCCAAGATAGATGATCTCAACATTCTCTCCTTCACCCTTTGGCTCTGCACTCCGGAGTGCCCGTCTGATAATATTGACGCCATCCGATTTGGCAGACTGGAGAAAGAGATCTCCGGAGATAGTAACCGTGGGAAGTTTGACATTCTCGGTTGCAATCTTGTAGATCGCATCAGCAATCTCCTTCTCGAGACCGAGTTTATCAAGAGAACTTCGTCCTTCCTGAACAAACTCCTCAAACGCCGGATGCAAATCTGCATATTCACGATAGAATGAATCAATGATTGCAGGAATCGCATCTTCACGACCTGCTTCAACAGCAGCAAATCCGATCCATTTGCGTGCTTTTGATTCGTTCTTCCAGATACGGATCTTTTCACGTCGCTGGTGCTCATTGACGTCCTTGAGAGAGAGATCAATATGACCTTTCTGCCGATCGACGTTCAGTACTTTACAGACGACCTTCTGTCCTTCCCGTATATGGTCTCTGATGTACTTAATCCAGCCGCGGGCGATCTCCGAGATGGGGATCAACCCTTCCTGATCGTTGTACTCATCAAGGCCGACAAAGGCAACAAAGTCTTTTACATTCTTGACTGAACAAACAACCAGTTCGCCGACATCGGGCCAGTCTCTCTCCTGCATCAACTGCTCACTCAAATGCAGCTATGATATCTGCTTTGATTTCTGCTTTTCCACCGGTAGGGGTGGCAAGGACATGACTACAGACAACACAGGCAACTGTGCTGCTTGCCTTCTCAAAGATAAGCTGTTCGTTCTCGCAGTCCGGACATTTTACCTTCACAAACCGACTTCGGTTCTGGCGTTTTGCTTCTACCATTAATCTCACTCCGTAAGTTCAAACTTGCCCAACCTGAAGCCTTCTCTAAGATGAGCCTTCTGGCAGGATACACACCGGTACCGTACATTGATCTTCTTGGTTGGCTTGTCGCCACCAGGAACCTTTGAAAACTTGCCCATGTTTCCGACTCGTCCACGGCGTGCTTTCTGACGATCGATCCAGTGGAGGCCGGTGGTCTTCCCCTTCTTGACCTTCTCAACCTCGTGCTGTTGGTGACTGCGACAAAACGGGCAGTATGTCCTGAATTTTGATGGCATCTTCATAAAATGAGCCTCGTCTGGGTATAGAGAATACCTACATTATTAGCCCGGATTTATATTTAAGACTATGTCGCGTTCTGCCAGAACTTCTGCATTTCTTCCCGGCAGGGTGATGATGTCCCCTGCAGCCAGTTCATAAGTCCGGCCATCTACCCCCATAAAAGGTTCCATATCAGCCAGAACGCGAACCATTGCATATGAAAACGGCTCATCATCTTCGTCATCAGAAGGAGTCCATCCCTCCTCCGAGGCATACGCGCGTTCAGCAACACCATCCCCAGTAAGAAGTTCTGGGTCAGGAGTATTCCCCCCGATATCTTCCAGAGAATCTAATTGATCTACATGAGTCCTTTGTGCCACAACTGGGTCGAGAGCACCAGGATATCCGAGTCTTTCTGGAATTTCTACACGAATGGGAGAATGAGATTTTGGCCCACCAACACGCCATTCAATAAGAGCGAATCTACAGGCGCGAACACCGTCGACAATGCAGTTGAACATCTCAAGTTCAGCCGGAATGAGTACCCGAAGATCTTCGCGGTCAATGTACGATCCATCTGCCTGACTTTGAGCAAGAGAGACGATCTTCTCTGATCTGATATGAAAAAGTTCTTCAGCAGTTGCTCTGATGCTGGCCACCTTTTCGATAAGTTGGCGGGCTTCATCAGAAAAGGGATCATCCATGATGATAACTTCCTGCTGAAGTGTTCTTACGAGAGTTGCTGTTGTCTGATAGAGATCATGGGGGATCGGGACAAGAGTGCCGCTGTCCCGTTCCGAAAGGAGGATGCCCCTGAGATCTTCAAGATGCATGAGAATTGCCTCCAGCAATTTCCGCCATACCCCGACAACAGAGAAACAACGCAACAGCTTCAGGTACTTGCTGCACTCCAGTCTTTATACTCCATAAATTTCCAAGAAGGGAGACGTCATATTCTCGTGGAGAGTCTATTTGTACTCCCCGATCACTGAAGGGAACTGCGTCAAGCAGGGGATCAAATTCCAGAAGTTCCCTAACCGTCAGAGGAGTAACCCGAAATCCGGATTTCGCATGCAGAGAGCCAGGAAGGCGGATAAGACGGCGGATATCAGTTGTTACCGGTTCATCAGCTTGGATTCCGGCCTCCCGTATCCCCTCATAGAGTGGACTTTCCTTATCATTTGTCAGGATGGTGAGGATTTCTATCGTAGTCGGGTCGCGGATATTTACCTTCCGTGGATCTGTTTTAATCTCATGGAGGAGAGCTGGCGCACCCTGGAGAAATCTCATTGCCCTCGTATCTCCAATCCCCTTGAGTGCACAAAGAGCAGATTTCGCCTCAGCTGTTGGGAGAGCAGTGAGTACTGTCAGATACTGGATGAGGCATAATTGGTACCGCTGATGCCATCCGGGACGCCCAGGCTGAAAATCACTCATCATGTGTCCCGGATTGATTCCAGTTCCACAGATATAATCAACAAGTTCCCTTCGCTCTTGGGAATCAAAACTCCGAAGGGCAATTTCCTGAACATGAACATGATACCCACGGCCGCCGGAGAAGACAAGTTTTACCGTTTTCATGTCCATACCCAACTCTTCATCAAGTACGGTGACCAGTTTTACTGCCTCATCCCTGATTCGCTCAAGCATCTGCTGATAAGAACCCCGGAGAATATGATCCGCATCAAGATCGAATATCAAATCTGATCCCAGCCATCCTTTCTCACCCATGGTAGCAGCTTGAGGAGTCCGATAATACGCAGTGGAGTAATATGCATGAGCAGGAACAAGATTTTTGATATACTCCTGAATTTCCTCCTGAGAGCCAAATCCAATATGCCTGCGCATTCTGATATCTTCAGGATAATTACCCTCGAAGAAGATGAATCCAAACTCACGCTGTGTAGATGAAGAAGGAGGAGTTATCTGCACCCTGCCGTAGTATTCAGTAAAACGTTGCCGGATAAACGTCAGAGTGGCAGCTTTCATACCGTAGAGAGATCCCTTATCATATAAGGGCCGACCCGTTCATAACCCAGACGGCGATAGTAAGGACGCACCCCGATACCAGCCATGATGGCAACCCGGGTATACCCAGCTTCAATAGCTTGACGTTCTGCTTCAACAAGGAGTTCTGACCCGTACCTGCGGTGTTGTTGATGGGATCCAGTTCCCGTCTTTCCAATAGGAACAACCTGCCCATACACATGAAGCTCGCGGACAAATGCAGCTCCCCCAGCTTCAGGTCTCCATGGATTACCAGGAAACCGCAGTCGAACAAACCCTATCAGGGAATCACCAGACACGAAACTAATGAATCGCTCCTCTCCCCCACAACATTCATAAGGATGAGTTTGCAGTTCCACCTCATTCTCTGAACCTCTGCGGCCAATCTCACGACACCTGATACACCGGCAGATTTTCCCTTTTTGATGGAGCCGGGCCTTGGCTAGTTCTCTGAAGTTTGAATGCCTGGAACCCGCAAGAATTCGGTCTGCCGGGATATCGCGTTGAATGCGTTGTAGCCGGCAATAATCTGCTATGCCAGCCTTCGCATCTGCAACGAGATCGATCAGTTCCTCTTCAGGATAAATGTCAAAACCTCCACTATTGTGGAGAGTTTCTATGGCGGTACCCGGAGTGACCAGGGTTGGATAAATCTTAAGGAAATCTGGTTTAAACCGGGGATCTTCAAAGAGCTGTCTGAACATGGACCGATCTGTTTCCTGATCACTTCCAGGAAGGTTGGGCATCATATGAAACCCAACTTTGAGGCCGGCATCCCGAAGCAGGGTATTTGCCAGTACCGTATCTGCAACACTGCAACCCCGCTTATTGAGATCCAATATCCGATCTTCCAGATGCTGAACCCCAAGTTCTACTTTTGTTACCCCAAGAGAAAGCATTCGGTCAATGTGTTCCTTCCTACACCAGTCGGGACGCGTCTCAAAAGTTATTGCTACACATCTTACTTTTGAAACTTCATTTTGAGAGTATATCTCCTCTCGTTCTTCAGCATTCAGAGGGATTGGTTCACTCACACTGCAAGTATTCTCCATATCTGTATGAGGAAACACAGATTCCTGGCGAAGATTCCACCCATATTCATTCATCGCACGGATGCAACTTGCAGTAAACCATTCCTGATAGACCTCATCCCTTGCAGTTATAGTCCCCCCCATGATGATCAATTCTGCTTTATCCACATGATGACCGAGTTGTTCAAATTGAGAGAGCCGGGCAGCGGTCTGGCCATAAGGATCAAACCGGTGAAAAAAGGCACGCCTGGCTGCAGGTTCACCCCCCGTGTAACTTTGAGGAGACTGATACTCGTGATCCGGTCCACCAGGGCATGGGAGACATTTTCCATGAGGACAGGGAGATGGAGAAGTCATCACCGCAACAGGAGCAACTCCTGATAGAGTACGGGATGGTTTCACCTGAAGGATAGGTCTTAAAATATCACGCTCCTCTTGAGTTGCACAAGCAAAAATCTCCGAATTTCGAGGAACGTGTTCAAGACGATATTTTTTACATACCGTGGCAACAATGCGTCGAAGATTGATATCCTCTGGATCAGAAGTTAAAAGAAGGGAGACAATCTCCCGATATGCGGTTTCGTTATGCATTATGTCAGTTTTCAACCGCTATTTCAGGGGCAACCATATCAGTAAATCCCACAACAGGTGGTTTTTGTTGTTGTCTGATATGGTCAACAATCTCTTGTCCAAGAACGAGAATTGCTTCCTTGTGGGATCGCTTATTCTTATGAATATGGACAGGAGAGATGTGCAGAGTATCGTACCGTTCTGTAGAAACTTCCTCACTCGTAGTTGTTTCGTAATACTTCTTAACGTGGACAAAAAGCATGTGTAAATGAAGTAGTTCTTCCTTCTGCACTCTATCACCTGGAACAATCAACAGGTATCTTCACTCCGTTTAGGATATATCTTACGGGTATGGTTTATAAAAGAGAAGATGTTCCGGAGCTCAATGCTCTTTTTCAGCCCGAATCTTCGGTATCTTATGCGCTCAAAGAAACCAGGGCATCATAATAAAAATTGTCATTATTTTTCGTGTCAATTAGAAAATAACGAAAATAACACCAAATCAGGAGGAAGCCCGGGGAAGACCACCCGGGAGCGGGATCACCCTTACCATGACCCGTGGTGTCCCCTCGCGGCACGAGATAGGATCTTCCCGGATGATATCAGTGATAATATATTTCTGGCCGTGTACAATACCAGCCGGGTGACAATCCGTATACCACTCACAGGTTTCATCACATTCAGGAAACCGCACTAAAATTGTCGTATTCTTTTTCGCCATTTGTGCAGGTATATTCATTTCAATTGATGCTTCGGTGACATCAACAGTCACCGATCCATTTAGATGAACCAGGCATGTATGGCTCGCTGCCCGAATGCCAACAACCTCATACCGTCTTCCCGTCTCCAGATTGTGGCACACCCGGGATATCGAACAGGACTCACATGCTTCTATCCTGCCCATGTAGATAAATTGAGCACCAGGATGGGCATACGCTGCACCTACAATTGTTACCCTGGTCTTTTTTGGTTCCATTGTTACTCCTCGTACAACATCTGCACCAGATTCTCAGCAGACTCGCGGGTGATACCGGTATCAAGGATAGTAAATCGCTCAGGTCTGATATCTTTTGCGCTGAGAAGTGCCTCAATCACAATTTCATCTGGGATTTTTAGTTGTTCAGGCGTAGTAGGAGCTCCGATCTTAATAAGTGACTGGCGAATTGATTTCCAGTCCCCCCCATGCAGGTACATTGTCATAATTGCTCCTAACCCACAAACTTCACCATGTAATGCGACACCAGGCATGAGTCGCTCAAGGGCATGTCCGAATTTGTGTTCTCCCCCTGAAGCCGGCCGGGATGAGCCTGCGATACTCATTGCAACACCTGATGACACGAGCGCTTTTACCACGATCCAGGCTGCCTCTTCCTGCCCGGGTTTAATGAGATGAGCATTTTTTACCAGAATTTCTGCTGTCATCTTTGAGAGAGCAACGGCATACTCACTGATAACCTCCCCCCTGAGTCGGTGGGCGAGTTCCCAGTCAAGAATTGCCGTATAATTGGATATCACATCAGCGCATCCCGAAGCAAGGAGCCGATGTGGAGCTTGGGAGATGATTCCAGTGTCAGCGACTACAGCAATGGGAGGATGCGCAGCAACAGATACACTCCCATCCTCTGTTGGAAGGGTTGCCCTGCCAGAGACGATGCCATCATGTGATGCTGCAGTAGGTACACTGATAAATGGGATATCCAGGTTATATGAGACGATTTTTGCCGTATCAATAACGCGACCCCCGCCAACTCCAATAATAAACTCCACACCAGCGGCTGTACCAAGGGATTCTGCCTGCTTAAGCGTAGCCGGCTCTAATGTTGTAGCAGAGAAATGAGTAATGGCGTAGGTTTCCTTTAAAAGTTCGTTCACCCGGTTACCTGCCACTTCCCGGGTTGCAGAGCCGGTTATGATGAGTGCAGAACGTCCGGGTTTTATATCTGCGAGGATATCAGGCAACTGCTCTATCGCGTTGTGACCAACAAGGACATCCCGTGGGAGCTGAGTCCACCGCGTTTTAGAGAAATCCCTCATCTTCAGCACATTTATTTCATCTGCACTCATGTAGCTCTCAGCACATGATTAGGGAATTCATCTACAAATACTACATAGATCCTATCAGGTATGGTCAGCCCTATACCCTAGTTGATACGCTGACGTACGCAGTCATTCTAATCATCTGTGTCTGGTTGATCTATCGGTGGCTGAACCGAAGTTCGCTAACTATAGATCGGGAATTTGTGTACTCTTTGATCCCCTGGGTGATCTTTGGCGGATTTCTCCGGGTGGTAGAGGATACCGGAGCAGTCGGATCAGACTGGGGAATTCTGCTTACTACCCCCCTTATCTTTTTCCTCATACTGGCAATTGCAGCCCCGACACTCTGGTTATTATGGATTCTGGAGGAAAAAGGACTCATAACCCAATGCAAAAAAGCATTTGGTCTAGCCGGCCTTGTGGCAAGTACGGCATCTCTGATTTTTCTGATCTGGTTTGGACTGACAGAGACCCGTGTTGATGTGTCTGTTGTCGGGACAATCCTGACAATGGCGATAATAACCACATGCCTGGTATATGGTTTCATCAGGTACGTATTGGGCTGGGAGTACGTGAGTGATCGGTTATATCAACTCCTGATTTTTGGACATATGTTAGATGCAAGTGCTACGAGTTATGGAATCGAAATTCACAGTATTCCTTATATCGAACAGCACGTCGTTGGTTCAACTCTCATCGCATTCACGGGGACAGCATTCGTAATGTTCCCCTTAAAATTGATGGTAATAATTCCTGGGATCTGGATTCTTGAGCAGTACAGGCGTTCGGATGATTCAGGGATCTGGTACCTGATTCTCCTTGCTATGATAATGGTAGGGATGGCACCAGGAATTCGTGATATGCTCAGGATGGTGCTCTATGTCTGACACACACACACTTTCATCTCAAAAGATCAAGGGGATTTTTTCCCGATTTTCTCCGATACAACGGAATTTACTTCGTAGCTTCGCTATCTCCCTGCTGATATTTATCATTGGATGTGTCGGCGGATATCTGAGTTCTCAGGCAGACCCTGCTTTTGGAGAGTCATTGGTCACCCTCTTTCAGGAGATGATCACCAAAGAGATCATGTCTGACGAGGCTCCTCTTCTGGCTATTCAATTATTTCTGAATAATCTGGAGGCATGTGTCCTTCTGTTTCTTGGAGGCGCAACATTTGGTGTTGTCACCCTGCTGGTCCTCTCTTTTAATGGTATCATAATAGGAGGGATTGTTGAAGTGGTTGGAGCAAAGACCGGAAGTCTGGTTATGCTGGCTGCAATCATTCCCCATGGAATATTTGAACTTCCCGCAGTGCTAGTCTCCTCAGCTCTTGGTCTGATGCTTGGACGTGCGGTGATGATGGATTTAACAGGTCAGGGAGATGCGAGTGAGGATGCCCGAATCCTTGGTAGCCTGTTTCTCATATATGTTGTCTCATTCATTGCAATCGCGGCTTGTATAGAGGCATTTATCACACCAGCGATCCTACAATTGGTAGCATAGGAGCTGTGTAATGGAAGAGCAAGAGGCAACTCTCCCGCCAAAGGCGGAATTCTCTGAGTGGTACAACGACATCCTCTGGCGTGCAGAGATAATGGATGTACGCTATCCGGTAAAAGGATTGTACGTATGGTACCCGTTCGGATTTGGAATCCGAAAACGCGTTTATGGTGTTCTGCGCGATCTGCTCGACCGGGAACATGAAGAAACTTTGTTTCCATTGCTCATTCCAGAACATGAGTTCATGAAAGAAGCAGAACACATCAAGGGATTTGAAGAGGAAGTCTACTGGGTCACTCATGGAGGGACCAGCCCGCTTGATGTGAAACTGGCACTTCGACCTACTAGTGAGACCGCCATATATCCGATGTATGCTCTCTGGGTGCGTTCACATGCCGACCTGCCAATAAAAGTATACCAGATCGTCAACACGTTTCGGTATGAAACGAAACACACCCGACCTCTTATCCGGCTTCGTGAGATCACTTCCTTTAAAGAAGCACACACGGTTCACGCAACCTGGGATGATGCAGAAAAAACCGTGGAGGATGCAATTGCCCTCTATCAGGAGTTTTATGACCGGATGTGTGTCCCGGTTCTTATTTCAAAGAGACCAGACTGGGATAAATTTCCAGGTGCAGATTATACGATAGCCGTTGATACCATTATGCCTGATGGACGGACCCTGCAGATAGGAACGGTGCATCATCTGGGAGATCATTTTTCAAAGACATTTTCAATCTGCTACGAAGATGTAAGTGGTCAGCAACAATATTGTCATCAGACCTGTTATGGGATATCTGAACGCTCGATCGCGGCACTCATCAGTCTGCATGGTGACGATCATGGGTTGGTTCTTCCCCCCGAGGTGGCACCTGTTCAGATTGTTATTGTTCCGGTGATCATGAAGAAGCGAGAGGAAGAAGTCTCTACTGCTGCAGAAAGCCTCAAAAATGAACTTGAAGCTGCCGGATACCGGGTGAAGGTTGATACCCGTGACATGCGGCCAGGTGCGAAATATTACTATTGGGAACTACGGGGAGTGCCCCTTCGTATTGAAGTGGGACCTCGGGATCTTGATGCAGGAGTGGTAACAGCCGTAACCCGGTTTGGTGAGAAATCCCAGATTAGCCAGTCAGTTCTCATTGCTGGAGTTCAGGAGAAGATGACTGAAATGAACCGGGCAATGGTTCTCAGGGCAGAGCAACACGTAAAAGAACACCTCTTCCCGGTGAAGGATATATCAGGCCTTAAAGAGGCAGTATCTTCAGGAGTAGCAGCTGTTCACTGGTGTGGGGATAAAGGATGTGCCGATAGCCTTGAGGAATCAGCTGATGCCAGTATTCTTGGAACTGAAGTGAGATCCGATCTTATTGCAAAGGGAGACGGATCATGCATTATCTGTGGGAAACCAGGTTCTGTTATGACCCTGGTAGGCAGAAGTTATTAAAACCTTTTTTTTCAGAGACTGCAGGATATCTGAAGAGTGTTCTTCAGGTTGATTCCAAATTTTCCTCAAGTTTTTCATAGCTGAATGCAGTAATAATCAGGAAGTGAATCAGAACTCCAATATATCCAATTATCCAATTGCACTTTCCATTGCAGGGTCAGATCCATCAGGGGGAGCGGGAATACAAATGGACCTTAAGACATTTGAGTCAACTGGAGTGTGGGGGATGGCTGCGATTACTGCTCTTACTGCACAGAACGCCGGAAGAGTATCCGGAGTTTGGGCAATGGATCCTGCAATAGTGAAAGAGCAGATTCAGACATTACTTGAAGATATGATACCGGATGCAGTGAAAACCGGGATGCTAGCAACTACCGGAAATATCCAGGCGATAATTGATGCCTTACCCGAGGAGATTTCCCTCGTGGTAGATCCGGTGATGATTTCAACTTCAGGTCACCACCTCTTGGATTCTGATGCTCTCAAAATTATTCGTGAGTCCCTGATTCCTTTATCAATGGTGGTCACCCCTAATATCCCTGAAGCAGAAGCATTGACAGGAATTTCAATCGAGAATGAAGATGAGATGATAAGGGCAGGATACATCATTCTGGATCTTGGTTGTCAGGCAGTGGTGATGAAGGGAGGCCACGGATCCGGGAAGGAATCTGTAGATATTCTTATTACCCAAAGGGGTATCCAGAAATATTCTGCCCTTCGGATGCCCTACCCGGTGCACGGATCCGGGTGTTGTTTTTCAGCTGCAATTACCGGATACTTGGCAAGAGGGGAGAGAATAGAGGTGGCATGTGAAAAGGGGAAGACAGTTGTCAGTAAGGCGATAAAGAATGCAATTCCGGGAAAGAGTGGGATGAAGATGGTAAATCCTTCGTATCAGAAGATTTAATCTTTACAACAGAAGGACGAACTCATAGATAACTTTCTTATTATTCAATTCGTTGCATAATCTAAAAGATTCAGATTTAGGCCTGATTGTAATTTAGAGTTGATAAATCAGGTATTCAACACGAATTGGTTGAACAATAAGTAACGTTCAAATAGGTTCAGAGCATAGAAATGCATACGCACTCAGGAGGTGCGATATGTATAAGAGAGAAGAGGCAGTTTCTCCGGTTATCGGTGTTATTCTGATGGTGGCAATCACCGTCATTCTCGCTGCAGTGATTGCAGCGTTTGTATTTGGTATGGCTGGAAACGTTCAGAAGACCAAAAACGTTGCTTTCACTGTGGAAAGATCTGCAACATCACAAACAGATGGTTTAGTAACTTTTCAAGGCGGAAAAGATGCCAAAGATGTTTCAGTAGCTGATATATTAGTTGGTACATCAACAACAGCTCAAACAGGTCCAACAATTATTGGTTCCTCACAGACTATAACGGGATTATCCGCAGGTCAAAAAACCAAGGTTGTTATCCGAGTTACCTTTAGAGATGGATCACAACAGGTTGTTGTCGATACTCAGGTATAAACCATTTTTTTTTGTTTCATATTCTAATGAACACTTTTATAAATGACAAAGAAAATATTGCCAAATTACAAAAAAAATTATTATTTACAATTCTTGTTGGTAGTTTTCTTCTTGCTCTATTGTTCATTCATCCCGTAATGTATTTCAATGATGAATGGATTACTGGAAACCAGGTTCATCAATTGTCATTGGGTTCTCAAATACTGTATAATGAAGGAAAATATGGAACCTATGAGAATGGAACCGCTTTCACGTATTTTGAAATCAGAAATAATTCCCTTCCTTATACTTCATATCTCCCACTTTTAGCAATTCCTTTTTTATTAATTATATCTCTAATTAGCAACAATCTTCCCTACCTTATTATTGTTGTCTGGATATCGTTAACCCTTTTCCTTTACCTAAACATTTGGGGACTTACTCCCATTACAGTTGATAGCTTTATGAGAAAAAAGAGGATTTTCTTACTATCCGGAATATTTCTTTTCTTTTTATTAAATCTCATCTTTTATAATCAAATATCAATTTCTACCGAAACTGCATATAACGAGATTCTAAGTGTTGTATTGTTTCACATTTGTATCTATTCACTTTTTTGCGGAGTTGTCTACCAAATCAACAAAATTTTATTTTCGAATCCAATACAGACACTCTTTGGAACTGTAGTTTCAATTTGCTGTACATCAGCCCTATTCTGGACTACAACAATGAAAGATCATCTCGATGTTATCTTCTTTGGAGCCCTTCTAATATACAGTATTTTATTGCATATTCATACAAGAGACTCTTGGTATGGAGTTACCACATTTACTCTCTCTGGCATTATAATTTGGATTCGCCCGGAGTACGGAGCATTTGTCTTCGTTTCTCTTCTCCTCATATACTATCCGATGACATTAATTGCAAAGGGCACTATAAAAAGAAAAGACCTCATTATTCTCCTAATAAGCCCATTCAATGTTCTCTTCGGATCCCTTCCACTATTTCTAAATAACTATCTAGTAATGGGAAATCCTTTGAAGTTTCCTTGGCAACTGGCGAGTGAGTATGTTATCGTAAATGATGAGATAACAACATCAGTGATCCAGACTGCATCCAATGTACGAGAGTTAAATCATTGCTATACCATATTTCATAATTTTTTTTCTGTTTTTCTGCAACGAATGACACCAAATGGGGATATTGGATCGGGAATGTTTTCAGCTTTTTTTTATCCAGAACTACAGAAAATACCAATATTCGCAATAATTCCCATCTTTCTCCTCTCAATAATGTTAGTACCAATTCTAATAATTTTTCTTAAAAAAAGATTTTTTACCAAAGAGTATCAAGTTTTTGTAGTACTGGTATCACTCTCAATTTGCACGATATTGGCCTATGTATCTTCAATATCTGCCCTTGGAACGAGTCTGGGTATTTATCCCGATATTCGATATCTCAGCCCCATATACCTCCCTTTAACAATAATTGGTTTGATAATTCTTATGAAATATGACTTTAGCAAAGATTTTTTAATTTTAACAATGAGATTTATAGGATATTTCACAATTATTGGAATTATTACGGTTTTATTTGTAACAATATGGCTCTATCCACAATATACCTATCCAAACTTTTTCTTGTGGATCAATAATGGGACGGCAAATCTTGTCTTCCTAGTTCTGGTAATTACCTTCATTGTGTTTACTCTTTCAAGTTTCGGAGTGATATCAGAGAGAATAAGATATATTCCCCTCTCATTTCTAATAGCACTTCCTCTAATCTGGCAAATTTCTCAGCTCATTGTGATAAATTACTCTTTGCATCTTTTTAGTGAATATCCTAACCTGCTTCCTGCAGTTAGATTATTTTTCGAATACATAACCGGCAATATAATTGGCTGATTCAGCTTCATTTTTAATTTCGTTTTGAAACATCCACCCAAAACAGATAAGAACAGGAATACCAATTAGGACTGACACTCCAGCAGGACCACAAAAAAACACCCCATATTGCGCAAAACTTGAGAATATAAATACCACACTAGAGAGAAATATCAATCTAGAAATAGATCTGATTTTGTCAGAATTCAATTCATAAAACCATAATAGAAAGAGAAAAAATGCTGCAGAGAGGGAACACGTACCTGCAACCCATAAAAGAATAGCTAATGCACTCTTTCCATTAATTAGTCCTGATGTCACATACCCAATCTCGGCAGTTATTGGAACGAAACTAATGCCATATGATGATATTTGATATCGATAAAATACACCCTGAATCCCATAGCCATTTGCTTCACCGATGATAAAAAAATGAAGAGGAAATATAAACAAAATAAATAAAAAAACAAAAAAATACTGAAACTTATTTATCATTGGTTGTTTACTGACGATTCATCCCGAGAATTTATTTCAAAATTCTTTGAGCATGCACTTATATCAATATATATCGATAAAATTATTATTTGATGCGGATAATAAACGAACATTTTTTTTATTTGGCATCGGAAAATATCATTACCATTTGGGCCATTGTTGGGGATGGAGTCACCATCGAGGTTGATGAAGAACCAGATTGTTGATTATTTTTCCCTTCTGTAAGCCAAGGCTTCTTCGCCATTATCACGTCAGATCTTGCCTGAAGTTCTGCTGGAGTATCATCATCACAGGTAGAACAACAACTTGGACAATATTCCTCATCTGAAGATGATGATTCACCGGAATCAGTTTGAAAACTCTTCGTTTCTACCAGCTGACTTTCAGGAAGATAACTTTTAGTATCAATAGAATCTGATGACCCGAGATTCATGGTGTTCTGCTGCCCTTTCCACTGACTAAACTTCTGCCACTTATACCATCGTTCCCACCAACAACACATCATTCCGGCAGTAGTGTAAGGAGCTGCTTCATCATATTCAAAATTCCAATAGCCTTTCTCTTCTATCGATTTTATGTATGCAGCATTTTCTGCCGTGGGTTCTGCAATACTCCACTTAGCATTAGCAGTTCCAATAAATATACAGAGGATAATAAGGAAGCCAAGGAACAAATATCGGCGATCCATAGTATCTATCTATTAGTAAGAATTAGATATCAATTTTCCCGTATCGTTTTCCAACGAAATATTTCAATATTCCTCAATATATTGAGAGATTCAATGGCATGGCAACAGAGAATTATTTGATCCTCAAGGATGGTGATCAAAACAAAAACATTATAAGAGGTAGAAATAAATTTCTTTCCTCCAAACACTTCCTGATATCATAATCTTGATCCAGATTTACGAATTATACTTCGTTAATTACAGGCTATGATAAAAGGGTATACAGGTGATTCATGCCAGTCAACTATGTAGATACAGGATTTATCCTCATCTGTACCGCCATGGTCATCTTCATGACCTTCGGAGTCGGGCTCTTCTATGCCGGCCTTGTACACCGGAAGAACATCATTTCAATGCTCACCCTGTCCTTCGTTTCTTTTGCCTTAGTATCTCTTCAATGGACATTTTTCGGATACTCTCTTGCATTTGGACCGGATTTTGGCGGGTTGATTGGAGGATTAGATCATATCGGACTCAATGGAGTGACTATGGATGGAGAGAATATCCCTGAACTCGTCTTCATGGTATTTCAGATGGCATTTGCAGCTATCACCCTTGCCATAGTAACTTCCGCAGTAGCAGAGAGAATTAAACTATCCTCCTTTCTCCTACTTGGCCTTGCCTGGACCACCTTCATTTATGATCCGGTTGCTCACTGGGTATGGGGAGGAGGATGGGCCCAGACCATAGGAGTTCTTGATTTTGCCGGAGGTATTACCGTTCATATTTGTGCAGGATTTTCTGCTCTTGCACTCGCTTTCGTTATCGGAAAACGGCGAGGGTTCGGGGAGTATTCACTGCAGCCATGCAATATTCCTATGACTCTTATTGGCGGCGCCATCCTCTGGTTCGGTTGGTTTGGATTTAATGCCGGCAGTGCTCTGGCCGTTAACAACATTGCCGTGAACGCGTTTATCGTGACAAACATTGCTGCAGCAGCAGGAACATTTTCCTATATGTTCGTATCCTGGTACAAAGGAAAACCCAGTTCTCTCTCCATGATATCAGGTACCATTGCAGGACTAGGGGCAATTACTCCTGCAGCAGGATTTGTAGGTCCAATGGAAGCTGTTATCATTGGAGTAATATCAGGGATCCTATGTTACTTTGCATTAGTATTCAGATTGGAACAACAATGGGATGAGAGTCTTGATGCATGGGCTATTCATGGAACCGGGGGATTATGGGGAACCATTGCCCTTGGGATTTTTGCGACTGCATCAGTCGGAGGAATAAACGGTCTGATAGCCGGAAATGGCCATCAATTTATTCTCCAGTTAGGAGGAGCATTCATTGTTCTGGCATACTCATTTATTGGTACCTGGATCCTCGCCCTCATAGTGGACAAATTGATCGGTTTACGAGTAACAGAAGAAGAAGAGTACGTCGGGCTTGATATATCCCAACATGGGGAAACCCATAGAAACTAACCCATTTTTTCCTGATTATCCGTTTGCCCAATCCCTATGATTTTCTGGATGTTAAACCCCTGATAGGTTGGTTTTTATTTGATGAGAATCACTCATCTCCTTGAAAAAGAAATAGTAATAATTCATGCTCAATCTTATCGTTCGGTTTGAAAAAACCCTATACATCATCCTTCTCGGATTGTTGGCATTGGTAATCGCAGCATCAGTACTGGATCTTGCATACATTGTCATATTCTCAATATTCGACTCCCCTTTCCCCCTACTTGAAAATAAAGAGATATTATCCATATTTGGATTGTTTCTCCTGGTTTTGATTGGAATTGAATTTTTTGAAACGATACTCGCCTACTTGCATGAAAACACCATTCATGTAGAAGTGATCATTACTGTTGCGGTCATTGCAGTAGCACGTAAAATAATTATCCTTGACACTGGAGAGATTACAGATCTTCATCTTATCGGCTTGAGTCTTTTGATGATATGCCTTGGAGGGGCATATTTCCTCGTACGAAGAAGCAATGCTCTTCATCCAATCAAAAAAAAGTGAATGATATCCAAAGAGAGTATCATTCTTTTGAAGTGAGATGCCTTTGCAACGGAAAGAATGGAGTGCTAACTCGTCATATTTTTTCCACAGTAATTTTTACCCGGTCACCGGATACAAGACCGTGCCCTTTTGGCACATCAATGTTAAACCACAGGGTTGCAGGATCATTCTGCGTGTTATCCTGGGACATCAGGCAGTCTTTGTGTTCATTGATATCTGCTACAAATTCCAGAGGTGCCTCGAAACTCACGATGGTCGTCATCTGACCCAGTTATTAGAGAAAAGAGAGTTTAATTCTTTGCAGGACTGACCATCCAGGTGGTGCTGTTTGAATAGCTCCACCGGACTATGGAAATCTCCTGACAGATCTCTGCCAGGATCGCCATATTGGTGCCTACCTCTTTGGAAGACAGACCCAAATCCTTTGCAATGTATTTGGACTTAAAGTAATGTCTGCCTGAACCAAGACCATTTCGGAGATAAGTGATGAGACGCGTCTGCGTCTCATTATACTTCTCTCTCAAACAAGTATGTGATGGCATAATCCAACCTCCATCAGCGTACATTAGAGATCGAAGTCCTGACATATATAGGTACCTTAATGTCAATGATCTATCATGTAGATTGTAATTTCAAAAAAAAGGTTATTGAACAATGGAAAATTCTGCAATCTTCTCTGCTAATCGTGCAGTAACTTCTGGTCGCATTCCTTCAACGAATTTAATACTGCCAACTACCAGATGACCACCTCCATTCACTCCGGCTCCAGGAAGAAGGTCACGGAGTTCTCGAACCATCTGGGGGATATTCATAAGAACACCGCGGGATCTGAGCACCACAAAGTCAGGCCCAAATCCAAGAGTTACCACAGGTTCCCCAGCATATTGCTGGCATAACCGGTCATGAACCTCACCACAGGTTTTACCAGGTGGAGGGAAAGTAAATTTATGGGCATGGATCTCCACATCAATTTTGAAGAGATGTGCTCCGCTGCTGAGCACATCGTGAACCACGTGCGGCATGCAGGTCTTCACCTGTTCAGTGATTGCGGTATTTGCCTCCTGCTCAAGAAGACTGACCATCTGGATATGCCGTTCATGATTCTTATTCAGGTCGAGAATATCCTTTATTAGCTCTTTTCCGTCATTAAACCGAAGATAAAACTGGATATAATCTAATGCAAGGGCAATTCTTCGACATTCATCCTCGGAGAAACGATCAGCGGATAATTCCAGGTATTTACGTCTTTCCGGGGCTTCACTTCGGTCAGCAACACCGGCAACTGCCGCAATATGGCGTATCTGTCTATCGACTGAGGGACTGATCAGACGGGCGATCTCAGTGCCCAGCATCCCAGCGGTGATGCCATAGTCTCCATCGACATGATAGGGGTTCACATGCGCTTCCAGGTATTGATCAACGATCTCATCAGGATGGTGATGATCAAAGACTATCATTGGGATACCATAGACTTTCGCCATCTTCATGGCAGGGAGGTCTTCTTCAGTGGACCCATTGTCCGTCAGAAGCACGAGAGGCATCTTCTGTCCAAACCTGATATTATCCCGGGTTGCATAGTCCAAATCCCTGACGATATCCTCTATCTCATAAAAAGGTGCTTTCGAAGGTGCTCGTTTAAACAGATAATAATCAGAGTCGTAATCTCCTCCAGACTCATTAATCAGCGCTATTACTGCCTGTTCTATTGCCACTGCAGAACATATGCCGTCTGCATCGGCATGATGTCTCAGAAGTATTGGTTGTGAGGTAAAAACAGCCCGACGAATGATCTTCGCGATCTTTCGCATGGCTGGCCGAAGTTTCTCAAGAACTTCGCTCTCTATAAGGAGCGGGACATCTTCGGGTTCTGCACGTTCATCAATCGCTGAATCGATTGCAGCAAGTACTTCATCTGCTTCTGACCCACGGAGAACGGTTATGTTTTCAAGTTCAATCTGAACCTGACCTCCCCGCTGCATCACCTCTCCGGTTGCACGAACAACAGAGCCCTGATCCGCTTCAGGAAATGCCCGTTTTCCTGCCTCAATAAAACCAGCTCCGTTCTCTGATCCTGTAGCATCAATAAAGGTAAAAATAGTCGGACCAGAAGTCTGCTTCACCTGGGCTACGACACACTCAACCATAACTCTTCGGCCAATCTTTCCCCTGAGCTCACCAAGCGGAACAGTGCGTTTTTTACAGACAACCGGTTGAATCTGATATGAAGTGATAATTACTTCCTCAAGATCAATATTTCCATTATCCCTGACATTGCCCACTCGCACGAGAATGGCATCACCTTCCTGGTGCGTAGTAAGCATATTACTTTTATGAACGAGCCCTTTTGTGGAACTATTCAGGTACACAAATGTTCCAAATGCAGCAAACCCTTGAACTGTCCCAGAATAGATCTTTCCTATTACGACGTCAGCGATGCTGCACCCGTCCCCCAGACTATAAACAACGGTCTCTGAATCTTTTGGCATATATATAATCCACCGATATTCGGTCAAATCGCTGCTTTCTGCTGATATAATGAACGAGTCCCGGTAGCCGGGATGGGTACAGGGCAAAGCGAAAGACCGATTGCATTATATTGGATGTTTGAGGGACTTAAAGACAACCCAGAGCAAAAACAATGGGGAGGATTTCTATCAATCGCCAAATAATTCGTTCTTGTGCGAGAAAAGAAATAACGTGTAATCCCTTCAGGTAGTATCAGGGAAAGGAATATCCAACATAACTAAATCGTCGGGTGCAATAAGATCACGGAAAAACCACTTTTTCGCATCAGTGATGTGCTGATCTGCAGAAGTATATCTCGTACTGATGTGGAAAAGAGCAAGTCGATCTGCATTCAGTGACGTAGCAACTTTTCCTGCTTCACCAGCAGTAGAATGCATAAACTCACGAGCCCGATCCATCTCGGAGTCATCAAAAGTTGCATCATGAATTACAAGATCCACATGATCACAAATTTGAGATAACTCGGAAAGTATAGGGCGGGTATCACCCGTATAGATCACTGTTCGACCAGAACGGGCAGGACCCATGACCATATCAGGAGTAATCATCTTCTCTGCTCCATCGACAGTGATAACGACATCTTCTCCCCGTTGCAATCTGCCAAACAACGGACCCGGACGGATACCAAGGTTAATAGCTCCTTCCCGGTCAAATCTTCCCGGACGCTTGTCTTCTTCAAATATGTATGCAACTCCGGGGATTCCATGATCAGTAGATACAGCGTGAATCCGATAGCCATCAAATGCCATAACATCACCAGCCCTGACACGTCGGGATTCTACTGGGAACTTAATTCTGCTTCGGCAGATATGCTTCATATCCTGCACGATTTCATGGACTGCATCAGGGCCATAAATGGTGAGAGGCTCTTCGCGACCAGAGAAAGACATGGTTTGCAGGAGCCCGATTATCCCAAGGAAGTGATCTGCATGCCAGTGAGTAATAAAAATGGACTCGAAAGAAAAACCAGTTCTCGCTTTCATCATCTGACGCTGTGCACCCTCCCCACAGTCAAATAATAAATCGTGGGAGCCCCATTTTAACAAAATGCAGGGGAGATTTCTGGATATTGTCGGAAGAGCCCCAGATGTTCCCAGGAAAAAAACCTGCAGTGTTTCACCGGCTATGATCCCCACCCCTGAATTTTGGCAAATGATTCTCTGGCCTCATCAATGGAGCGACCTTCTACAACCATAACACCGGAATATTGGCTACAAAGCTCAGCAGAAAGTTTTTTCCAGTTGATGGTACCGGACCCGATGGGAAGATGCTCATCGGATTTTCCATGGTTATCATGGATATGAATATGGGAGGCCTGATTGAGATATTTCAGAAATGCATCCACTTTTCCGATAGTATGAGCATGACCAAAGTCAATGGTCAGACCAATTCCTTCAATTCCCTCAATGAGACCCAAAATTTCTTCAGGATACTGACAAAGGAAATCAGGAATACCGGGCATATTTTCAATGCAGGCAACTACTCCACAATCCTGAGCAACTCTTCCAAAAATTTTCAACGCATCTTTTTGTAGTTCCCAGACCTTTCCTGGAACCAATTTCCCGGTGCACGAAAGATAACCCGGATGGATAGTTACCCGATCGGTTATTGGTGCAGCTTTTCTGATACAGTCAGAAATCTGGGTAACAGTTTCTTTCCATATCGGTTCATTAATGGCCGCAGGGTTCAGGTCTCCATAGGGAGCGTGGACAGTCACTTTCAGATTCGTACTTGCCAGAGTTTCAATAACAGAATTATATGATTCAGATCGGCCAAAGTGATAATTCCCATCGGCACAGATCTCCCAACCGGTAAATCCAGCGTCTTCAATCCCAAAAATCCAGGAGATATCATCCCAGACCTTTGCGGAAGAACCATAATAGGGTTGTATCTTCATTTTTCTCCTATGATCCGCATGAGAGTCACGTGTACCTGTTTATGGTATTCTTCAAGAGGGCCAGAATTTTCAATATGAATACTAGCGAGATCCATTGCAGCCCGTAAACCAAAGGACGATTCTCGGTCATCACGCGATACCAGTTCAGTGATATCTGTCAGATCATCCGACCGTGCCCGGGATTTCAGGCGGGAAAACCTTGTTTCAAGCGATGAATCAATAGCAATCAAGATAAAATCTGCAAAGTGTCTGGAGAATTCCCTAATTTCTGCATCGCCACGGATTCCATCTATCAGTACGGCATCAGATTGAAGGGATTCAATAACCGGGATGCATATCGTAGCAATTGCAGCCATACCATATTGTTCCCGCAGTTTTCTTGCAATTATTCCCATACTACTATCTACCGGGGGAAGACCCGCCTTCTGCACTTCAGCCCGGATAACATCACCCATTACTACAACCGGAATCCCCATTTCTGTGCATACCGTAGAGAATTCCCCTTTACCAGATCCTGGCATACCCACAATTCCAATAACTTTCATATCTGTATCTCCCCTCCGTCTCTGGTTCGTATTCGGACATGACGATTCAGCCCAGCAGCAATGGAAATCAGATCCTCCCGCTGTAAGGATTTGATACCAGTAAACTCCCCCTGTTGAAACACCAGATCCACGTCATCAGCAATATCCGGAACAATTGCATTAACCTGTTCACTGCTTCCCGGGAATAGTGTCAGCACCACTTGAAATTCGGGTAATTCGCCGGAGTGAAATCCATTGGAGCATATTCCAAGTGATTTTCTGACATCCTCCCCAAAAGCCCGTTCTTTCCCTCTGACAGTATACAAATTCCAATCAGGTTTGATATCCAAAGCTATCAAATCGAGAAGTCCCCGATGAATAAGCGATGAAAGAACATCCGGGTACACACCATTCGTATGCAACCCAACAGCGAGCCCCATCTTCTTTACCTGAGCTGAAAGATATGAAAGTGCATCAGGCTGCATGGTCGCTTCTCCCCCTGAAAATACCACTCCACTGATCAACAGGGAGGCAGAGTGGATCTTTTTCAGAATAGTATCACAATCCTGTAAATCTGAACCGCTCTGGATGCCAGGGTTCTGACAATACCAGCATCGGACCGGACATCCACGAAAGAAGATGACACAAGCAGATCTTCCCCGCCAATCCACGGTACTGAGGGGGACAAACCCGGCAAAGTTGATGAAGATGGGATCAGTCACTTTAGTAACACATTGGTCTGCAGTTTTCAAGACTGTTTTCATCGGAAGATACTCAAAAGAATGAGGCGAAAACAAACATTTTTTTGTTACGCAAATTCTCTTTCGTTACAGGAAATGAAAATGGAGTCCTATTTTGGAAAAACAAGCCTTTATGTATCAGATTATTGAACATATTAGGCATGTCAATAGTTGAGGATGCACGCCGCGGCATCATCACCGAAGAGATGAAGATTGTTGCAGCACAAGAAGGAGTAACTGAAGATTATGTCCGTCGGGGTGTTGCAGCAGGCCATATAGTAATCCCGATCTCTCCATATCGAAAAGTGAAGGTATGCGGTATAGGAGAGGGACTGCGCACAAAAGTCAACTGTTCTATCGGTACCTCCTCAGATATCGTTGATGTTGATATGGAAGTGGAAAAGGCAAAGGCAGGGGAGCGTGCCGGAGCCGATACTCTAATGGAACTTTCAACCGGTGGAGACTTCTTTGAAATACGAAGAAGAGTTGTTGAAGCAACCAGTCTGTCTGTGGGATCAGTTCCTCTGTATCAGGCATTTATCGAAGCTGCCAGAAAAGATGGGGCAGTCATTCATATGCGGGAAGATGATCTCTTCCGGATAACTGCTGAACAGGCAAAACTGGGTACAAATTTTATGGCCATCCACACAGGCATTAACCGGATCACCCTGGAGAGACTCCAGCGCCAGGGTCGTCATGGAGGATTATGTTCCCGTGGTGGTGCTTTCCTGACCGCATGGATGCTGCATAATGATAAAGAGAATCCACTCTATGCAGAGTTTGATTACCTCTGTGAAATATTAAAGGAGCATGAAGTCACGCTCTCAACTGGAAATGGGATGCGTGCAGGTGCAGTACATGATGCAACCGACCGTGCCCAGATCCAGGAACTTATCATTAATGCCGAGCTCGGAGACAAAGCACATGAACAGGGAATTCAGGTTATAGTCGAAGGACCAGGTCATGTGCCACTGGATGAGATCGAAACTAATGTAAAATTGATGAAGCGGATGTCAGGAAATAAACCCTTCTATATGCTGGGTCCCATTGTGACAGATATCGCTCCCGGATATGATGACCGGGTTGCAGCTATTGGAGCAGCGATGTCCTCATCGTATGGTGCCGACTTTATCTGCTATGTTACCCCTGCAGAACACCTGGCACTTCCTAATGTAGAAGATGTTTCAGAAGGCGTTATCAGCAGTAGGATCGCTGCACATGTTGGGGACATGATCAAACTCAAGAAACGGGATCAGGATCTTGCCATGGGACATGCACGACGAGACCTTGACTGGGATGCTCAATATAATCTCGCAATTAATCCTGAACGGGCAAGAAAGGTCAGATCAGAACGGATGCCTGCTGACCGTGAAGCATGTACCATGTGCGGGGATTATTGCGCTCTCAAAATCGCGAATAAAGTAATTAAGAAACTCAATTAATCCGGATCATTCAAACTTTTTTTCTCAATCTCTTTCTCCTTTATCATTGACAATTATTTATGTTTCAGAAAGAGTTTGTTTGCCAGACATCCGGAGAGGAGGAGATCGTAGATATTACCGGGACTATCAGAGATTTAATCATAGAATCCGGAATATCAAATGGATTGTGTTCAGTTTTCGTCATGGGTTCTACTGCAGCAATTACCACCATCGAATATGAAGAAGGTGTACTCAGGGATTTAAATCGTGCTCTTTCTATTCTTGCACCATCTAACGCTGATTATGCTCATGATGCCCGATGGGGAGATGGGAATGGAAGATCTCATGTGAAGGCTGCTCTTGTTGGACCATCGTTATCTATTCCAGTGAGGGAAAGAAATCCGGTTCTCGGAACATGGCAACAGATTGTTCTCCTCGAACTGGATATTCGAACAAAGAGGGAGAGAAGGATAATGGTCACCATTTTCGGGGAGTAATAATCCATAGATGTTCCTCACCCCCTATGATGAATAGGCAAACGATTCCATGGGAGGGAGTATCCTATCGCCAAAACCGGGTAATGATAATAATGCACTAAATTTATTTACCTTCCACCCATAATTTCGTATTATACAGATTTACCAAAATGGGAAATTATGAATATTGCAAGAGAAATGATACGATTACGACTACTCATCATCCTGATGCTCCTCTGCCTCTGTGGAGGATCAATAGTCAGTCTCGCAGAATCTTCTGTTTTAATTCCACAAATTGCTCCACTAAATCCGGAATATACATCATATAATCATTCAGATATCACACAATCCAGTTACCCTGCTGGGTTCATCCCCCCATCCCTGGATCTCTCCTATCTGAAAGGCAAAAATATCATCAATCCGGTTATGAATGATGCACTACCGTCAGCTTATGATTTGAGAGAATCTAAAAAGATTTCGTCAATAAAGGATCAAAAAACCTGGGCAACGAGCTGGGCGTTTGCTTCGATAGGTTCTCTTGAATCGAGCCTTCTACCCGGATTGAATACCGATTTATCAGAAGCACATCTGATAAATCAAAACCTTTGGCAAACCAAACCAGAAGTCGGTGGCAATTATCTCTATTCAGGAGGATATCTGGCCGCAGGTTCTGGCCCGGTATTAGAACATTCTAACCCCTTCCCTTCTGATAAATGGAATACTTCAAAAGTCGAACCATCGGTAAACCCCTTAAAGGAGATACTCTGGATTCCTCCCCGTGAGAATGTTACCGATCTATCGACCCTGAAATGGGCAATTTATACCTATGGAGGGATTCAGAGTGCCATCTATTGGAAAGATGATGCATGGAATTCATCATCAGGCAGTTATTATTCACCAAATAACGGAGTTTCCAATCAGGCAGTTGTTCTTGCTGGCTGGGACGATTCATATAATCGGAGAAATTTTACCAACCCTCCTCCGGGTGATGGGGCATTCCTTATTAAAAATAGCAGAGGAGTTACCTGGGGAGACAAGGGATACGGATGGGTCTCTTATTATGACCAATCTCTTGGAAAATACAATGCAATGTTTATTGGGAGTCTTTCATCAGAATACGATAAGATTTACCAATATGATCTAGCAGGAGCAACAAATTCATTGGGATATCCGGGAGCACGAGACATCTGGGGCGGAAATGTCTATAATGTCACCTCAAACGGAACACTCTCTGCAATTGGGTTTTATACAAATGATATTCCTACTTCATATGTTATCCGGGTCTACAAGAACCCGATAAATGGACCAGTAGGTATCGATATTCTCTCCCAAAAAATCGGTACAATTGCCATGAGCGGGTACCATATTATCCCACTCAACACTCAGGTTGAACTGACAAAAGGGGAGAAACTATCCCTGGTAATACATCTTGAAAACTCGAACTATCAATATCCATTACTCATAGAATATCCACCATCAGGGCCGGCAGACAACACCTGGGATGCTTCTGAAGGTCAGGGATATATTAGTCAGGATAATAGAAACTGGGTAGATATAACCCGGAATTATCCAGGGACCAACATCTGCATCAAAGGATTCAGTATTAGCAAGCAATCTGATCAGATTTCTCCTGAAGAAAAACCTACTCAAGCAAACCTTTCAGAAAAAATCGAAAGAGTATTCCCACCATTGCCAGAACCAACCACAGAAGAGATATCAAAGGAGATAGAAAAACCGTTTGGGCCGGCTCAATCTCCAAAGGAGATGACAGGAATTCAATTGAATGAATCAATCCTGACACCGACGGTTATCGAGACCAGAACAACAATTGATCCGCTCGTAACAGAAAACAGTCAGGACGGGACTAGACTGTATATTATCAATGCCACATCAAATCAATTGGGTTCTATCTATCCATCAGGACTAGTAATTGTGAAAGCAGGAGAAGGTCAGGTATTTAGATTCCAGGCACAACCTGGTGCTGTTGTGGAGAATGTTTCTATTGATGGTATCTCTGCTCAGTTCGGTGCAGACAATTCATATACCTTTACGAAGGTTGAGACAAACCACACCATCAATCTTCTCTGTTCAGAGAAATCATCATCTCTTGTTACCCAATTTACTGCAAATATCACCCATGGTGATGCACCATTGACCGTCCAGTTCACTGACACCACCCAGGGGAATCCAGAAAAGTGGCATTGGACTTTTGGTGACGGGGGATTATCAGAGGAACAAAACCCCATTCATACTTATACAAAAGCAGGGGCATGGTCAGTGAGGTTAAAAACAGAAAACGCATGGGGCAGTGAAACCTATTCAAAGAAAGGGTATATCAGAGTGAATTCTGGTGAATCGTGTTGAATACCTCTGCAATACATAAGATTCGGAGAGTAGTATCGATTCAGTACTTAGTACTAGGAAAGATGTGAACTGGGAAAACCTTCAAAAATCTTTTTTCTGAAGATAGGAATAGAGAAGAACATTCGGCTGGCCTAAGGCCGCCGCTGTTATTCAGTCCAGTGGGACAGTCTCAAGATTAGAAACCAGTTCCCATACCCGGGTGCGTGCATGCATCGGCATATTGGAATCATTACTGATCTCATCAATTTTTGAAATCGCTTCAGCTGCCCGGAGTCCAATCTGCTTATCTTTATTTTGCAAAAGAGTACGTGTCTCGTCAGCTACCCGCCTGATATTGCGCGGAATTGTTCCGTCATCTATGATGGCGGAAAGCATCTGTATACAATAATCTACTGTCTGTTCCGGAGTTGGCATTATATCACCCGTGAGAGAGCTTCGCTTATTATTGCCTATCGTCCCCAATAAAACTATAGTGATTGTAGCAGATGAGAAAACCTGATGAAATCATGGCTGAGCACCTCCTGAAAGGGGGTAAGATGCTCGCAAAAACTTGTTCAGATTGTGGATCTCCGTTATTTGAAGTGAAGGGAGAAACTTTTTGTGCCGTCTGCCGGGAAAGAGCAGATGAGCAAGAAACTAAATCACCCGATAAACCAGAGCCAGTTACTGAAAAAACGAAAAAAATCACGATTTCCGGAAGTTCTGCATTATCCAACGCAGATCTTGATCTTTCAGATCAATGTTCCCATACAATCAAAACACTTCTCATACGGATAGAAGAAAATAACGACCCGAGAAGCGTAAAAGAGATAGCAGAGGCAGTGAAGATTTTAGCAGAAGTGTATGCGCTGATCGGTCAGGAGTAAGGCAATCGAGATAGTTCAAATATTCTATCTGCTTTTTTTGTCCCAATTCCTGCAATCTGAAGTAGGTCCTCTTTTTCTGCATTCATGATAGCCTGCACCGATCCCAATGAACTTAAAAGGGAACGGGCATGTTTAAGGCCGATATCAGGGAGGGCACTGATAATTGCTTCTTGAGCCTCGGAATTCCCCCGATAAATCTGTTTTAATGAAGAACTCCGTTGCTGAACCTCATCCTCATTCTCCCGGCGTGCGAGAATCATGAGCATATCAGCAGTCTCCTGAGCATTATTGGTCATAAAGATAGTCACTCCGAAATTGATTCCAATTGCTGCAAGAGTTCCTCTGATGGCATTGGGATGAATGTCCCGTTGAGTATAGAGATCACCTCCTTCAATGATGAGAACAGGTTTGGTGCATTGCATTGCCATCTGCCGTATCTGGCCAAGAAGATCCCGATCAACCAAAGTATCTACGAAATCGCTTGAGGTTTTGCGCTCAACAATGATTCGTTCTCCGATACGATAGTCTCCGGTGAGCAACCGTTCAAGTGTAATCCGGGCACCTGCCGCAGAGAGATGTTCAGTCACTTTCGAAACAAGTTCCCGATCATCCACAGTAATCTCCGGACCAGAGAAAATCTCTGCCTGCTCTGCTTGAGCATGAACTAATGCCTCTGAACTGAGAGATAGAGCAGATTGAAGCCCACTCATTTTCTTCTTACCAAGGCCTGTCATCTGTTTCGCCATAGCACGTTCTTTTCGCACAGAAGTGAACCGGGAGATCTCGTCTCCAGTGCCACGGGTTACCAGTACGATAATTCTCCCGGTGCCGTGACGCCCAGTCCTCCCTTTTCTTTGGATGCTACGAATTTCTGAAGGAACGGGTTCATAAAAGATCACCACATCAGTAGAAGGGATATCAAGACCCTCCTCACCTACTGAAGTTGCAACCAGAACTCGGAAGTCTCCATCGCGAAAACGCTTCAATGCTGCAATCTGTTTTTTTTGTGACAACCCTTTTTCACTATCTTTGGTAGCCTGACCGACAAATCGTTCTGCTGATATTCCCCGTATTTTAAGCAGGTCTACAATTATTCGAACGGTATCACGGTAAGTCGCAAAAATGATAATCCGGCTTTCTGGTTGGTCGTGCAATACCTCTTCCACTAAATCCGGCAGAACGAGAAGTTTGGGATGGCACTCATCAACCCATGTCGAAGATTTTTCGAGCAGATGGACAAACCGATCATCCTCAGCGATTCGTTTACTTGCCTTTGATCCACCAGGTGCCTGCCCTTCTGCTGCCAGTTTTTCCAGGTACCCTTTCAAAACCAGACATCCTTGTGACTCTGCTAACCCAACTGCATGGCGAAGTTTCATACACTCTGCGTGAATACTCGCTGCCACAAATCCACTTGCATCCCGCTCAGCAATTCGTTGTTGAATGAGGATATTGAGTTCTTGCAGGGTCTTCATGGAGAGATTTTTGCGGTCTGGCGCTGGGAGATTCAACTGTCGAAGTTGAGACAACCTATCATCAATAAGGCCATAAAGATCCAGAAGTGACGATTTCAATTCGTCTGGGAGGTTCACATGGATGAGTTCAACCTCTTTCTCGTGAATATAAGGCTTTACATCAGGATCATCTTCTGACCGGGTTTCAATATGTGAAATATTCAGGTTTCGCACAATATCTGCTATTTTTTCCTGATTTCCCCCAGGAGAAGCAGTCATTGCAAGGACAAGGGGCTCTGCCGCAGTTTCCATGTACCGATCCACGAGAAAAACATAGGCATAATTTCCTACTGCCCGATGTGCTTCATCGATTATCAGAAGAGAAACATCTCTGAGGGAATATCTTCCGGCAATCAGATCATTTTTAACTACCTGAGGAGTAGCGAGAACAACTTTCGATGCTTCCCATTCAGCAGTCCTCACATCCGGAGCTGCTTCTCCGGTAAACATGACGCATTTGCCTTCATTATCTTCAGGGAGATTCAGAAGAGAATGAAAATATCGAAGATGCTGCTCAACCAGCGGTTTGGTTGGTGCCAGCATGAGGATTTTTCCTCCGGTATTAAATAGGCGTGAGGCAGCAACAACCAATGCAATTGCAGTTTTTCCAAGACCTGTTGGAATGACGACCAGGGTATTGCCATCAAGAGCCCGCATGGCAATAGAGAACTGATAAACCCTTTTTTCAAGTGTTGAGGGTGCGATAAAAGGGTGATTGATATACTCCATCAGAGCATTCAGACGATATCAGAGAATTTTCTTAATCCTTTCAAAAGACCGGAAAGAAGAACCGGAAGATCATCAATCTTTACCCTGACCTGTTTCATACTGTCCCGATCACGAAGCGTGACAGTCTGGTCCTCTTTCGTATCATAATCAATGGTCACTGCAAAGGGAGTTCCCACTTCATCTTGTCTGCGATATCGGCGCCCAATTGCACCAGAGTCATCATACTCAGCGAGAATCTCATAAGTGTGTAAAGATCTGGCAATGTTGCGTGCAATCGTATCAAGGCCATCACGAGCCATGAGTGGAAGAATGGCTACCTGCACCGGAGCAATGCGGGGTGGGAACCGCATGACTTTCCTGACTTCTCCTTCCACTTCATCTTCATCAAATGAGTGCTCAAGAACAGCATATATCATCCGATCTATCCCGTAACTTGGTTCGATAACGTGTGGACGGACATCTGTTCCTCTGACATCGACATCCTCCTCGGTGATCTCAAACAGGTGAGCAGGAACAAAGTACTCTTCCCCATCAACTGTTACGGTTGCACCGTCAGGGCCAGGAGTGACTGTTGCAAGAGCGTCGGCAATCGCCTTTGCCTTCCCCCGGTACTGTGGACCGAGAACACCCATATTCGCTGATATCATCTTTCTGCGTTCACGTCTGGCCTCTGCAAACTGTACGTATACGGTGAACGAATCACCGCTTGCCTCTGCATGTGCCTTGAGATCATAGTCCGTCCGGTCTGCAATTCCAACAGTCTCAACCCACCCAAACCGTTCAGACCGAATTTCTGCATCCCAACAGTCCTCAGCATAATGGGCTCTTTCATCAGGGAGGTGCTGCCTGAATCTGAGTCGATCCGGTTTGACTCCTATTGTGGTCAAAAGTTCATGAGTCAGAGCTAAATAGTACGCAACGTACTCATTCGCTATCACACCCTGGGCTACGGCATCCTTCATCGCATAAACTTTGGCTTCTCCACCTGCCTGTTGTTGATCAGAGGAGAAAAGTGGGAAGGAGTAGTCTGCATAGCGGGAGAAATTCGGGTGATTCTTCTCTTCCGGATGAACAAAAATTTCCGCTTCTGCCTGAGTAAACTCCCGAAGACGAATCATTCCCTGCCTGGGAGAGATCTCATTCCGGTAGGATTTCCCAATCTGCACGGTCCCAAAGGGAAGCCGGTCACGATAAAATCTGAGGAGACGACCAAAGTCTACAAAAATGCCCTGGGCAGTTTCCGGCCGAAGATATCCGGTTCGTTGAGATCCCGGACCAATAGTCGTCTGAAACATGAGGTTAAAGGCAAAAACCTCAATATTCTCTAATTTTTCGTTACACGACGGACAAGGAAGTCCACAGATTGCCTGTTGAAGTTGAGCTGCATTCAGAACTGAGGCATCAGGAATATTGTGAGCTTCTGCTACATGGTCAGCGCGAAGATATTCTTCACAGGAGGGACACTGGCACATTTTGTCAGCGAATCCACCCACATGCCCGGATGCGATGTAGATAGCCTCCTGGCCGATGGTTGGGCACTCAATCTCATAGTATCCTTCAGAGATAACGTAAAATTGACGCCAAAGGTTCTCTATCCGCCTTTTCAGGAGTGTTCCCAGGGGACCATAGTCGATAAACCCGGCAACTGATCCATAACATTCAGATGACGGCCACACAAAACCACGACGCCGGGCGAGATCGATAACCTGATCATAGATATCGTTCTCTGGAACCTGGGACTTCTTATCTGAATTTGAAACCACCGCGAATGACACCTCATGTACAAAATATCTGTAGGTATTGGTAAATTCAGGCCATATAGGTTCCGGAGTAATGGAGAACCAGACCATAGACAGGTGCCGTGCCACCGAATGGGCCTTCATTTCAGTCAGGGAAGGAGAGCACCGGCAGCCGCAACGGATGATTTTTTACCGTCATTCCATGTCACATATAAGGATTATCGCCAGATTTTCAGGAAAATTCCAACAAACTTAAATAATTTAAACCGGATCTATATCGGTATCCCTTCCTAGTGTGATTCCTCATGCCTGAAGAGCTTCATAAAAAAGAGCAGCTTTTACAGCTGTTTACCAATATGACCGGCAACACAAAGATTGTGGAGCCGATGAAGAAGATTCACGGCACCCTTCGTGACAGCGATGCGGTTGAGCGGGAGATCGCACTTATCATGCGAGAACTTCTCGACCAGGGGATCTTCAAGACTAAACTGAAACCAATTCAGCTTGCTAAGCTCATCTGTGCATATCATTCTGGGAAGAATGATACAGAAATTGCCAGAGAGCTCGGAGATGAAAAACTATCCAAGACCGTGGCACGAGCCAGGGTACGGATGAAGCTGTTTCGGGAACTCGATTTCAAGATGCCGTTTGACCGGTTTAAGATGGAGGAACTTATGACCTCCGGGAAGACAATGAAAGAGATCAGCGAGCAGCTTGGAATCAGTCCGTCAACCCTTCGTGAATACCGCCATGTCCTTGAAGCTATGATTGATCGGGACATGGATCGGTATATCGAGCGTATTAAGGATGTTATGGAGGATCGTGATCTGACGGAACAGATGACGGCAAGTGCGACCAAGGATGCATTTGGTGAGTCTATTGATATCACTGAAGCAGAACTGATCGATATTACGTAACTTTTTTTTATGAAATTAACCTGGCTCGGGCACTCCTGTGTGCTCCTGGACGGGAGCAGAAAGATTCTGATTGATCCCTTTGCTCCAAATATGACCATTCCCAAAAATGTGAATCTGGTCGCTATCACCCATGCCCATGCAGATCATCTCGGCTGCACAGTTGATCTCGGGATCAAAACCGTTGCGATGAATGATCTCGCGCATTATCTGATGCAAAAGGGCCTAGAAGTGGAACCGATGAACATTGGTGGAACAATTGAGGTTGAGGGAATCACGATTACCATGACCACCGCCCAGCACTCTTCCTGGATAGAGGAGGCAGGCATCGGCATGTATGGAGGCGCTCCAGCAGGGTATCTCATCACAATGGATGGAGTCACGGTGTATCACGCAGGAGATACCGGCCTATTTGGAGATATGCGTCTGATCGGTGATCTCTATCATCCGGATATTGCCCTTCTTCCCATTGGTGGACGATATACTATGGGGCCAAGAGAAGCCATGATGGCAGCAGAGTTTATCGGTGCTCCCACGATCATACCTATACACTATAACACATCACCAAAAATCCATCAGGATGCAAAGGAGTTCAAATGGGTAATCGAACGGACGACAGATATGAAAGTAACTCTCCTGAACCCAGGGGAATCATTTGAATTATAATCCTCTGCAATCACTTAAAATAGAGTTCGGTAAAATTTTTTATTATATTGTCTGAAGACAATCGATTACTCAAAAAATAGATTTCTGATTAATTTCTAGACTATTTGTCCTAGAAATCGGTCATGATCCTAAACTGATCAATCTCTTCTTTATTCAGTTGTTCGAGGAATTCCTCAGCTGCGTGATGAACATCCTTGCTTGCTGTGATTGCTCTTCCTACCACAAGAATATCAGCACCTGATTTCAGGGCTTCTTTTACCACAGGAACGCGAATACCGCCAGCGGTTGCAACCAGGAGTTTCCCACCTGCCGCAGCTTTCATGTCACCAATGTTGCCCCACGCATGAGATGATTGCTCGGCATCAATAGCCCGGTGAAGTTCAACAATATCCGGCTTGACTTTGAGACTCTTTATCAAACCAACCGGATCCTCAACATTCAACATGTCAATAACGGAATAAATGCCAGTCTTACGTGCTTCACTAATTGCCTTCTCAATAGTGCTTGCAGGACCCAGACCAGACACGACTACAGCATCAGCTGAGGCATCAGCAGCCATCCGTGCCTCAAGGTTTCCTGTGTCAAGAATTTTCATGTCAGCAACGATGAAGGCATTTGGTTTTATTGCCCGGATCTCAGAGATGACATTTAATCCAAACTTCTTGATCAGAGGAGTTCCTGCTTCAATGATCAGATGGTCATTCTCCGGAAGAGCGGAAAGAACTGAACGAAGTTTACCAAGATCCACGATATCAAGGGCAACCTGCAGGTACGGAGCATCCCAGAGCCGGGGAACTTTGAAGCCCATGACTGCATGTGCAGCACGGTCCTTCTCGTGCAGGAGCGTCTTTTCATCAGGGAACTGTTCAAATGCCCGATTGAGCGCCAGTTTTACTGCTCCATAGTTATACCGGTAAATCCGGTTGAAATCCTTTGCATCAGGGTGCAGAAATGCACTCGCCAGGATGACCAGATCATTAAGATCCTGGCCGGCGAAAACACCTTCTTCAACACAATCTGCAACAGCCTTTGCCACCGCTGCCTGAACCGGACCAAACATCTGAGTAACCTGAGCGCCTGTCTTCAGAGTCACTTTCGGGATCACCAGAGTTGCCGGTTTGGTAAGCAGGTTTGGACGAACTACTGCAAGAAGAGGAGTGTGTCCTGCAGATAACTGAGTAAGCGAGTTTGCAAACGCGTGACCGACCGGACCATTCTTATCACCAATGAGAAGATCGATATGAGCCAGTTCAGCACCGTCGCCAATGAGGGCTTCACCTATGAGATACATCTGTATACCTTCTGCGTATATATCCGCGATAGAACTATAAGACATCTGCCGCGACAGTGAATGAGATGAGTATCAGGCAGAATTCTCTTTGGTTATGCAATGAAATCGAAGAATACCTTCAGGTAAGAGAGAAAAATAATTTATCAAAAACGTGGGGTCGGTGAGATTTGAACTCACGATCGACAGGTCTCTCCGTTATGCTTCCGAAACATCAGTGCTCCAACGGATCATCACTGAATCAGAAGACCCATTTGTCATCATCTGCACGGAATACAAAGACCGCTGGAGCCTGTCGCCATGCCGGACTAGGCCACGACCCCCTGCGCTCGAATATGTAGCCTTTCAGTTTACTTAAGGATTATGGTAGGTCATACAAATCTGGTGCAGCGTGAGTGATAAATCATCCCAAAGTGCAGTACTATTCAATGGCTGAGCAGAAGGCGCCCGACTTGAGTTATTCGTGCGGCACGTCCGACTTCCCTCTTTTGGGAGTCACTATAGGAGAGATGCTGGATCAGATATGTTCCCGCTATCCGGATAATGAAGCAATATCTGCACCGTTCCAAAATGTCCGCCTTTCTTATAACCAATTTCGGGAAGAGGTTGATAAAATTGCACGTGGCCTGATGGCCATGGACATAAACAAGGGAGATCGTGTTGGTATCTGGGCAATGAATTACGCCGAATGGATCATGGTCCAGTTTGCTACCGCAAAGATCGGAGCAATCATGGTCAATATCAACCCGGCCTATCGAACATTTGAACTTGATTACTGCCTGAAACAGTCAGAAGTT
>CAZUXC010000004.1:0-205080 GCA_964624045.1 uncultured Methanospirillum sp.
GACATTTCACATGCCATGATTCAATATCATTCCAATGGGGGAAAAACATTATGAACAGTCAGGACGCACAGATCGCAGGAATGTCCTTCAGATGCCGGGCAGACGCAGCTCTTGGGTTTGAATGTGTAGATGAAGGATCAAAGAAAGTTACCGGCTATACGCATACGGAACTTGTCGAAACCGGAATGATATGTCTCCCTGATCTGGTTCAACCTGCAGGTAGGGAAACGGTAAGAAAACTTATTCAGGATGGGATTAATCGTCTCGGGACGTTTGCCATTCCTTTTGGAATTCTCACCAAAGACCGCAGTCCGGCAGACGGGATACTTATCGGGCGGGGGATATTTACCAATCCCATGAATATCACCGGGATAGAAGGATATATCCTGAAAATGCAGGCTCAGGTGTCAGGATCAGCAGGTCATGGAGGAACCCTCCCGGATGATCTCTGGCAGCGCCTGCTTGAGCATACGGGTGATGTCATTGTGTATGTTGCCGGTGATGGAACCATCCGGTACATTACCCCGTCAGTGTCCCGGATCTTCGGGTACCGGCCGGAACAGATCGTGATGACCAGCTTTTCGCAACTCCTGGTACCCGAGGAAGCAGAGCGGTTTGATGAACTCAGGGAAAAGGTGCATCATATGGGCAGTGGGGGAAGCAGCACCCGTTTCATGGCAAAGAGCGGATCCGGAGTAGTTATCCCTATCCTCATCCGTCTGTTTCCTTCCCATGACAGCGAAGGAAATGTCATTCTTGCGATCACCCAGGTTCAGGAAGAAAAGTCTCTGGTCTCTCCGTCAGATGATCTCTTCCGGGCAGCCTGTGCTGCATCACCGGTGCCGTTGATCATCACCGGAAGACAGGACCGCAGAATTATCAGAGTGAACGAAGCCTTTCTCAATCTTTCCGGTAAAGGGGATTCTGATGAAGTGACCGGGCTGACCCTTTCAGGTGTCGGGCTTCAGGCAACTCCCGATGAGATCAGTTCGATTGAATCGGTACTTGACACCTCCGGAGGATATGAAGGAGAGGTTACCGAGATCCGGACACCCCTGGGAACTGTTCAGGTTCTCCTTTCGGCACGAAGTTTTCCCACGCCAGATCAGCAGGCAGTAACCTGGTCACTGGTACCAATTCCTTCCAGCGGGGGGAAAGGTCAGTCAACAGACCTGGATCCGGAGATGATCAAAACCCTGAATCTGCGATATAAATCAAATCTTCAGCTGCTTGAAGGAGTGATGAGTACCAAAGGGTTGCATGCAGATATTCCCTCCAGCAGGGTTATCCGAGAGATGCGTGCGTTTCTGTTTGCATTATCCGGATATTATTCGCGGATATCTGGCACATCCGGATCTGACCAGGTTCCGATATGTCCTTACCTGAGCGCCGTGCAGGCGAACGTTTCTGATATGTATGAAGATCTGCTCGAGCAGGTAACCATGAACATCCGGTGTGAAGGAGACTGGAGCCTGAGTAGTGCAAGAGGAGTGCCCATCGGTATCATCACGACAGAACTTCTCATAAACAGTATCACTCATGCATTTTCTCCCGGGGAAACCGGAAGAATCGATATCTCATTCTCCCGGGAAGAGGATTGGTATATCCTTGAAATCCGGGATTCCGGGAGAGGTCTTCCTGAAGAGATGACTCATGGCCAGCCCACCGGAGCCGGCCTGGCCCTTGTTGAGGATCTTGCAATGCAAATATCCGGAACTGCAAGTTTCTCTAATGATGGCGGGGCCCGGATCAGGATCATCTTCCCGGATCAATAAACTCCTCTTTCCAATTCCGGTGTGGAAATGGTACCTTGTTGCACTTTGCTCCTATCCGAAGATTAATGAGAGATCATGAGGATTATTCTAGTACTATGGTTTCGCTGAACTCTGATATGATAGAGGCATTTCATGCCCTCAAGGTATTCCCCCTTGCAACCGCATCAAAAGACGGAGTTCCCAATGTCGCTCCGATGGGATCAGTGTTTCTCATTGATCCGGAGACGATCTGGATTGGTGACAATTTTATGCACAAGAGTCTGAAAAATGTGCTCGAAAATCCAAAAGCTGCAATCTACCTGTATGGAGCCGGAGCAAAAGGGTGTTATCAGATTAAAGCCGACGTAACCGTCAAGACTTCAGGTCCGGAGCACGAGCGGATGGCAGAGATGATCCATGAGAAGAAACCCAACCTGCCGGCGAAGTCACTTCTTATCCTGAAGATCACTGGCGTGTTTGAATGCATGCCGGGTGCTGATGCAGGAAAACAACTCGTCTGAAAGGAAATTTTCCTCTGCCGGGAGAAAAAACCAGCAAACATCAAATCTTGTGCAGGCAGATATCAATAAGAGACCCACCAATGCTTGAGTTACAGGATTTACATGTCGCAATAGGAGACCGTGAAATTCTTCACGGAATTAATCTGCACATAGGACAGGGGGAGACCCATGTCCTTATGGGGCCGAATGGGTCAGGAAAATCCACCCTGCTGATGACGATTATGGGATTTGATGCCTATACGGTCACAAAAGGAAAGATTCTTTTTAACGGAACTGATGTCACTTCCATGCCGGTCAATGAACGGGCACGTCTTGGTATGGGTATCATGTTCCAGCGTCCCCCGACAATCTCCGGACTTAAGCTCGGAAAGATGCTTGAGGTGATTAACCGTACTGAGGAAGATATCACCCCTGCAATTACCCGCATGAATATGGAGAGTTTCCTTGGCAGAGATATCAACCACGGGTTTTCCGGAGGAGAAATTAAGCGAAGTGAGATCCTTCAGATGATGGTTCAGGATCCCTCGTTTATCATGCTGGATGAACCAGAGAGTGGTGTTGACCTTGAAAATATCCACCTGATGGGTCAGTCAATTGCTCATCTCCTTCAGAAGAACCAGCGGTTTGCCAACCGGAAAAACAGCGGGCTGGTCATTACCCATACCGGATATATCATGGACTACCTGGAAGTAGACAAGGGCCATGTGATGATTGATGGGGAGTTCAAATGTCATGGAAACCCCCGGGAGATCCTGAAACTCATCAAAGAGAAGGGATACAACGAATGTCTGCGATGCGATAAGATCGTATGAAATATCAGAATATCGGTTCACGATCCAGGCATGGTGCCTGTCTTCCTTTTTTTTTACCCAAGTACTTGCTGATGCCCATAAACCAGGTCATCACGAAGAAACTTACCTGGTCATGAGGAAGATGATGAATTAATGCAGATGAGATTCGATCCCACTGACCCGGAGTTAGGAAGCATCTCTCCAGGTGCACGACTTCTGCTCGGTATGGCTATGGGAGATGCATTCGGGGCAAGGTTTGAAAATCTACAGAGAGGAGATATCCGGTTGGATGGAGAAATCGGAGTTTACCAGGGAAAAAATCTGTACACCGACGATACACAGATGGCTGTCGGCATTGCAGAACTTCTGGTATCAGACAGTCCAATCACTCCGGTCACTATCGCAGACGCTCTCATCCGGGCATATCGCCGGGACCCACGGTTCGGATACTCTCAACTGACTAGACAAATGCTCGAGGAGGCTCAGAGCGGCGAAGCCTTCATTTCCTTTTTAAGTAGAGAAGAACTTCGTGAGCGAAAGAGTGATGGAGCGGCCATGCGTGCTCTTCCGATCGGTCTGCTGGCAGATACCAGGGATGTCATCAGAATAGCCACTCATAGTGCAGAGATCACCCATGGACACCCGGATGCACTGGCGGCAACCATAGGAATTGCTCTTATCGCCCATGAACGCTACCAGCATCGTTCATCGTTTCCTGAAATTATGAGTAAAATTCCGGAGCTAATTCCAAATCTCACCCCTGAAGCAAAAGAGTACCTCATGAGAGTTATCGGGGGAGGATGGAACCCGGATACGATTCTCGTCGGGTACGAATCCTATGGTGTTCCGTATACCGAATCACTCATCCTCCTGGGCGCCGTCTGTGCGGTTCTTCATACCTTTGGAGATCGTCCGGGAGAAGCATTGATGCAATCGGTGCTTCTCGGAGGGGATACTGATACTACGGCAAGTATCGTCCTTGGTGCGGCTCTCATCTATCCGGGAGATACCAGTTTACCAAAGACCCTGATCGCGGATGTAGAAAATGGATTATATGGGAGAGATTATCTGGTTCATCTGGGGGATGAACTCAGTAGAAGGTTTCCGGTTATATCATCCTGAAAAACCAGAGAAAAAAGATGATGAGAAAGAGCATAATCGCTCCGCCGGCAATGAGACTGCGTTGATCGGCAAGAATGGTTTTGGGTTTTGATGAAGTCTTTAATTTTTTCTGCGGTTTTGCATTACGCCAGTCTTCAATTTTCGTGCAGCCATGGTTAAACGGGAGTCGGTGCGCCGGACAATACGTTCCTCCACAATACGTACAGGTGAAGGCTGAGCCTCCCGAGACATGGGTACCGCAGATCTCACATTCCACCATTGATCCATATTACGGGCTTCACTCAGATAAACATGATCCGTTTTCCGGCACGATGGACTCAGGAACCAGGCCCTGACTTCGGGCCCGCATATGGAGATGATGCCGGGAAATCACCACCTCATCACTCCGGTTTGCATAACAATACCGGCACTGATGCAGACATGTGGAGTATTCACCAATGTCCTTGGCAATAATACAGGTGCAATGGGGCCGCTGACCTTTGTCTTTCACCGCCCCCCGGTCAAGCCAGGAGAGAAATTCGGCGTCATCGCCTGCGATCCTGCGAAAAAGCCGATCATCAATACATCGACCGGGAACAATTCCATATGAACTCAGGTCAAGTTCCTGACAACAGGCCATAACCAGAGTGCCATGAGTAGCAGCACAACTCTGAAGAAAAGCTGCAGTTTCCAGTTTCTCTTCCCGGGTAAATTCCCTGATATCAGTCAGACCATAGGTCTTCATATTCCGCATAACACCCCGGTATCCCTGGATATCAATAAAACTGAAGACCATTCGCTCGCAATATGGCCCAAGATGAGTGAACAGAGAACCAATCCGTTGATGGAGAGTAGAGAGGCTGATCAGTCCGGAAAGGAGGAGCGGATCAAACCGCCAGATCACCCGGTGCTTCCCGAGACGTCTGCTAAGTTCCTGGAAATCATGAATCCGTTTTTCCAGCAGGGGAACATTGAGTTCATATCCACACCCCTCATAATCGTTCAGCGTCACCTGCACGTAATAATGCAGACCCAATTGATCAATCTCATCAAGTTTCTCCAGAAGAGAACCCGGATCTTTTGTCCAGAATACCAGCCCCCGGGTTTTATCAAAACATACCCGCTGCCTCATGTTCTGCCGGTATGGGTTCTTCCAGATGCTGTATCCTGCAGCAAGACGCTGAAAAAACCAGTCAAGATAAAAAGCCGGAACATCGGTTGCCCTGCTTGCAGAAATTATCACCGGGTGAATATCAGTTATCCGGATAATCCCGTGATCTGATACAGGTGAACCTCCAAGAGTGTACTGCTGATCACCCATTGAAAAAGAATCCTGATGTTTTGCGTTGGGTCATCCCATTATTCCCTTACTCATACCTCATCGGAGTATAACCGTTCATCTTGGCAAACCCAAACTTCCGGTAAAAATACTCAGTGCGGGGAGCGGCAATTGTTCCAATCCAGGTGATCCCGTTCCGATTACAGACCTCAAGCAATGATCTGACAATTGCAGTTCCGATTCCCTGCCCTTCCCATTCTGTAAGGACAACGATATCCTGAAGATACGCATCAGAGACTCCATCTGATATCAGTCGTCCCATGCCAATCCAGGATCCATCAGCAGCCTCTGCCACAACAAAGGCAAAACTCATTTCAACAATTTTTTTCAGATGCTTCGCATCCCAGTCTTCCTCCCACCAGTCTCCGGTTATGTAGAGTTTGCGCATATCATCCGGACGACAATCTTTCGTCTCATGAACCTGCCACTGTGGAGCAGAATCCATACCACTCTGATTACCTGAATGCATGTACAACCGTTTTTGATTTTCCTGATGCCATGGAAATTACGGCTCCGGGTGTATCGCCAAAAGATATCCCTGCACTCCACTCCCCTCTCCGAGAAGAAAACCCAGGTGAATTTTTACCGGCACCATCTCCCCGTTCTGTTTGCGAAGGACTGCAGATTCAGGGGGTATTGACTGATCTCCGGAAGATGATGAGCCAGAAGAGCCAGGAGCAACAGTTATCCACCCGGTGATTCGGGTCCCACAGATCTCTGCCTGACTCGCACCGAAGAGAGCAAAACACGTAGCATTTGCCCGGACAATTATTCCCCGGGGGCTGATGGATACCATGCCGATACCTGGAGTCTCCATATACGGAGATGCCGAGGCAAGACAGACGGTTCGGTCGGGTCGGATTCGCTGCCGTATCTCATGTTTATGCAAACCCAGTTCGATAGAGGAATAGAGTTCCCGATCTTTGAATGGTTTAATCAGATATCCGGATGGGCTGATAGCGATTGCCCGTTCCAGTGTCGCTTCATCAGAGTGAGCAGTCAGAAAGATCACCGGCAAATCAAAGGAGTCTTTTATCTGACAAGCTGCCTCAATACCATCCATCTCTCCCCGCAACCTGATATCCATCAGAACAAGATCCGGATCTGCAGTTTCTGCAAGTCTTACTGCTTCTTCGCCGGTGATAGCCTGTCCGACCACTTCATATCCAAGCCGTTTCAATGTCGCTGAAATCTCCAGCGAAATTACCATTTCATCCTCTACAATGAGGATTTTACTCCCTTTTGTCATCCCCTATATCGCTCCAATTCCCGTTGATTTTGGCAGGGGAATCGTAACCGTGCATATTGTTCCATGATCCCCACGCCATTCAACCGTTCCACCCAGTTGATAAGAAAGACCACGTACCAGTTCAGATCCGAGTGTCGTGACGTTCTTTATATCAAATCCTTCAGGAAGCCCTCTCCCATTATCCCGGACAGACACCCGGATATGGTTTTCATCCTTATCGATACTGATCCAGATATCCCCCGCCTGATCCGGATCAAACGCGTACTTCATAGAGTTTGTGATCAGTTCATTCATAATCAGGCCGATAGGAATTCCGGTCTCAATATCTACAAGGATCTCCGAGTTTGCCCTGACCGAGAGGCGAATCTTTAGTTGATCACTCTCAAACTCTGACATGACCCGTTCAGCCAGATCCTGGATGTACTCATCCAGACGAATAGAAGTGAGTTCATCAGTCTGGTACAGTTTTTCATGAACCACCGCCATCGAGTAAATTCTTCCCCGGCAATCACGGATGATGCTATGGACCACCGGATCATCAGTCTTGAAATCCTGGAGTTTGAGCAGACTGATGATAATCTGCATATTGTTCTTTACACGGTGATGAATCTCTCGTAGTAGCGTCTCTTTCTCACGAAGAGAGAGCAACATATTGCGTTTTAACAGTTCCTCGCTGGTCCGGATTTTCGCCTCTGCCTCAGTCCGCTCCGTAATGTCCCTGGCAACCGAGAGGAGAACCGGACGACCCTGCATGATAACCCGGTGGGTACTCAGATCCACCGGGACCGGGGACCCGTCTGCTCTTTGAAAAACCGTCTCAATAACCGAACGTCCCTGGGAGGAAGCATCATGGCAATGAGTTATGGTCGCATGATTTTCTGACTCTTTCTGACAAAGTCCGGGAAGAGTGAGGAGAAGGACCTTACTTTTTTCAATGCCAAGGGTATCAGAGACAGAAGGATTAATCTCAATAATTGCTCCTCCCTCAGCGGGAATCCGATGAAGAATCACCAGGTCACGGATATTGGTGAAAAGATCGCGGAACCGTTTTTCAGATTCAGCAAGGGCAGTTCTTGCCATATGTTGATCGGTAACATCCAGAACATTCCCCACCAGACAATCGGCACCGTCACACCTGATAGTGGTCAGAAAAATCTCTAAAAACCGCGTTGTTCCGTCAGAGTGCAGACCGGGTATCTCAAAATGCTGAAAGGGTGTCTCCTTATGTTGTATGGATCTGACTATCTCATGAACCCTATCGCGTGAGTCGGGATGGATCATATCGAACACCGATAATTCACGAGTCAGAAATTCCCGATTATATCCAAATATCTCACAAAATTTCGGATTTGTATATGCAAAGTAATTATCCCGGATAAGAAAAACCCCAACCAGGGATTCTTCAATCGGGTTCCTGAAGAATTCCTCGATGTACATCCGGTACCGGGCAGATCCTATGACCCGGGCTGCCATCCGCAGAGCACTCACTTCTTCCGCACTAAAAATCCGGCTTTCCCGTGAGTCGGTAATTCCCAGAACTCCCCACCATCGATCTTCAAGAAATACCGGGATAAGGAGGATCGTCCGTACTCCTTCAGTATCAAATATCAGACGTTCATGAGCCTTCATCTGTTCGGTGGTATTGACAATCTCCTGATCCTGCGAAAGGAGCGATGCTCTTGCCGGATCCTGCCACCAGGAATGAATTAACTGATAGGTACGGGATTCACCAGATACCTTATCCCGTTCCCAGAGCACCATATCATCCACCAGGCGTGAAGAGGGATATTCATCGCAACTGGCAATAAAAACTGAAGAGGCATTTGTTGCCCTGCCGAGATGGCCCAGAACTTCCTGCATATCTTCCTGCCATCCCCTCCCTTTGAGCAGACGTTCAGCTGCATAGCTAATGGCAGCGAGGATCTCTTCTTTCCGGCGGGCAGACTCTTCTGCGTTATGCCTCCCGGTAAGGACCATGATCTTATGGGAGAGATCCAGAACCTGCACCTCAAAATCATCCCCTTTATTCTGGTAGAAATCTGCCCCGGCATTGAGTGCGGCGATGGCAGTTTCTTTGTTATCGTTTCCGGTCAGCATGATGAAAGGAAGCCGGGGATGAGTCTGACGAAGGAGCCTGAGAAGATCCACTCCGTTCATCTCTGGCATGTCATAATCAGAGATGACCGCCATTACGATGTGATCTTTGAGATATTCGAGGGCGTCTTCCCCATTATTACAGGTGTGAACAGTGAAATCACCAGAACCTTCAAGGTAGATCTTAAAGAGCGTGCACAGTTCCTTATTATCATCAATGAACAGTACAGGAATCATACCATTTTCTCATGTCTGGTGTTTTCTTCCCCTGATAGCAGTGATACCCTTAGACAGAGGGAAAGGACAACAATCTTTGCATAGACGTTGGAGTAATACCACATAAGAACTCCCATCTCATCTGACCCAGGAGCATAGTCAGGGAAAAGCAAACGCTGATCTGGCCGAAAAATAATTGAAAAAACAGAGAGGTTAGAGATCAATGCCGAACTTGGCGGCATTTGCATCAGCGATAGCCTGAATTTTTGCAATCTCGGCATCATTGCGCTGAGGTTTAAAGAGATGAGCAAACCGTTTCTGTGCCTTGAGGTATTCATCAACCGGTTTTCGCTTGATCTTCTTGGCTTTCTCAATCTTGCCATCAACCATCTCATAATTGACCCAGAGACCACATTCGATAGCCATCTTTGCTATCTCAACGGTTCGTGACCCATCAAAACCCCAACCGGTGCAGCATGGAGCATGAATCTGTATGTAGCAGGGACCATCGGTCTGCACTGCTTTGTCTACCTTCTTGATGATATCATTCGGGTAGGCTATCGAACAGGTTGCCACATACGGAGAGCCATGAGCGGCGAGAATAGCCGGGAGATCCTTCTTCGGGCGGCTGTTTCCGAATGATTTCTTCCCTGCCGGAGAGGTGGTGGTACTTGCATCATACGGGGTGGCACCTGAACGCTGGATACCCGTGTTCATGTATGCCTCATTGTCGTAGCAGATATAGGTGATATTGTGGCCACGCTCAAACGCACCACTGATACACTGGAACCCGATATCGAAGGTCGCTCCGTCACCACAGATGCAGAGCACATTCTCATCACGGCCCTGCTTTTTCAATGCGGCCTCAATACCTGATGCAACAGAAGCGGCATTCTCAAAGAGGGAGTGAATCCAGGGTACCTTCCAGGCAGTCTGCGGGTATGGGGTGGAGAAGACTTCCATACATCCGGTAGATGCACAGACGATCGAGTTCGGGCCGGATCCTTTCAGGATCAGCCGGCCGGCAAACGCCGGTCCACACCCACCACAGGCACGGTGTCCACAATCCATCAGTTCACAGGTCTTGTCTGCCATTCAGATCAGCTCCTCACGAAGGCCAAAGAAACAGTCTCCTCTGCCTGCTTCAATTTCACCAAACATCTTCTTAATATCCGCAATGGTAATATCTCTGCCACCAAGACCGGCTACATAACTGAGAACCGATGCAGATGAGTCATTCAGGGCATCCTTCACCTCGTACCCGACTGCTCCTTTCATCCGGGCACCGATGGAGAGGTTCTTCTCAAAGACTCCAATCTTCTTAATTCCCTTCAGAGCCTCCCTGACATCATCTGCAGGGAATGGCCGGTAGGTGATGATACGAAGCAGACCAACCTTCTTTCCTTCTGCACGCATCTCGTCGATGGCATCCTTAATAGTTCCGCAGACAGAACCCAGGGCAACGATGGCGATCTCGGCGTCATCGAGTTGATATTTCTCAACCAGACAACTATAGTCACGCCCGAATTTCGCGCCAAACTCTTTTCCGGCAGAACGGATGAGGTCTGCAGCACGGTTCATCGCCTGATCGACCTCGTATCTGAACTCCATGTAGTACTCAGGAGTTGCGTACATTCCCATGCTGAGCGGTTGCTTTGCATCCAGCATGTTGTAGGGTTTGTATGGAGGCAGGTATGCATCGACCTCTTCCTGAGTCGGGATGTCTACCGGCTCATAGGTGTGCGATAGAATGAACCCATCAAAACATACAAAGACCGGAAGAAGAACCTGATGATCTTCGGCAACCTTGTACGCTATGATGTGGAAGTCATGAACTTCCTGAGCATCCTCTGCATAGATCTGAATCCAGCCGGAGTCACGAAGTGCTATGGAATCCTGCTGATCGTTCCAGATAGAGAGCGGAGCACTGATGGCCCGGTTTGCAATTGACATTACAATCGGCTGGCGCATCCCTGCAACATTGAAACAGACTTCTGCCATCAAAAGCAGACCCTGTGATGACGTTGCCGAGTATACCCTTGAGCCGGCTGCTGATGCACCAAGACAGGCAGAAAGTGCAGCGAATTCACTCTCCACACAGATATATTCGCTGTCTAGTTCACCGTCAGCAACCATCTCTGCCAGACGTTCCACAATATGAGTCTGAGGAGTAATCGGGTATGCAGATACCACATCCGGTTTACAGAGCTTGACCGCCTCTGCAACTGCATGGGATCCTTCAAGAATCTCCTTCATCTACTTCTCCTCCTTTATCATCGTGATCGCATTCACCGGACATTCTGCAGCACAAAGCCCGCACCCTTTGCAGAAGTCATAATCAGGATCATATTTTTTGTTTTCAACAGGGTGGATACAGCCTTCCGGACAGATCAACTGGCACATACCACAACCCGTGCATTTCTCGTGATCATACACAGGCTTAAAAACCCTCCATGACCCGGTCTTATTTTCCTGCGCCTGTCCAGGTGCTGCTGCACATCCAATACGCAGAGCCATCAGGCACCTCCCTTGATCAGATCAAACGCTGCTCGCGCGGCTGCAACATTCTTGTCTGCCAGAGATCCGGAGAATCGTCCCCGAACAGCTTCCTCAAGAGCATCAAGGGTGATCTCACCGCTTGCTGCTGCAAAGGCCCCCATCAGAGTAGTATTGGTGATCGGAACACCCAGAATTTCGATTGCCATCTTGGTGGCATCTATCTGGATGACCTTCACTCCCGCAGGAACCGATGATTCGAGTCCTTTCTCTGTATTTACCAGAACGATACCGCCTTCTTTCATGCCAGAGAAGACATTGACGTCCTTAATAAGAGTGCTATCCTGCACAATGACATAGTCGGGTTCATAGATCTGGCTCCGGAGCCGGATCTTATTATTTGAAAACCGGACAAATGCCTGAACAGGTGCCCCACGCCGCTCTACCCCGAATGCCGGGAAGGCCTGGGAGAAGACACCACTTTTAAAGGCCGCTACGGCGATCAGTTCAGCAGCCGTGACCGAGCCCTGACCCCCTCTTCCGTGTATTCGTAGCTCTCTCAAGAGAAATCCCGAGTATATTTTACACGATTAATCATATAAAACCTCATCATGGTTCAACTCTGCTTCAATTATCCCGCAAAAATCTAAAATGGGTGATAATAATCACGTAACAACTTCAGTGATGTCAATGGTCATGACGAAAGTCCCGACTGGATAGAGGAGGGGGAAGAAGTTGAAGGGGGATGACCGGACGAATGCAGAGAGATTTAAGAGTAATCAACCGGGATACCAAGGATAGAGCCTACTTTTCCGGAGAATACTGCCTCAGCAATGGCAGAGAGACCCCGGGCTGCAGCCCATTCATCAAGGATGAAGGGTTCAGATCCCAAAAGTTCAGTCACCCCGGGTTTGACTGCTCCGGAAAGACTGCCACATAATGCAACCGGGGCCTCTGGTGCCAGCAGCCTGAGAGCAGCGCACTCCATCGCCGCAAACATGGCAAGAGCCGGAATCTGCTGGTCCTCCGGGAGATGAGCACTGACCCCTGCCTTTAGAAATGCATCATTGGCTGAAATGTCCCCCCCATCTACCGCACGGATGGCATCAAGATCGAGCGCCCCATGCACCCTTCCAGGCGCAAAAAGACAGGCATCAAAACCTCCGACGATTTTTCCTTCTTTCACGAGCAATGAAACCGTATTGGAACTGACATCGCAGACAATACAATCAGGACCGAGATGGCGAAACACTTCATAGGCAATTCCTATCTTCTCAGGACTTGCCTGATGTGAATATACCTTGAACCGGGGATCAGTCGGAGAACCCCGGTGAAGTCCGGGAATGGCAACAGCAGGAATACCACTCTCTTTCACTACATCAAATACCCGTGTTCCTCCGCCGGTATGCTCACCGGCTCCCTCTCGGCTGATAAGACCGCGGTTTATCAGTCGGTCAATCGGGGTGATGGCAGAGAAATTATCTCCCATCGAGTAGGTGACAGCAATTCCTTCAATATCTGTAATACCATGCTCCGGACAGAGCTGGCACAGATCATCCAGCTTAAATGAGGTGGCTTCCCGGCGTGGGATCTTAAAAAAAGCAGTATCCCCTGCAAACCGCATGGCAGTTGTTCCATGATCGATCCCGATGAACATATGGCTTATGCTTAGGTAGAAGGAGAGGGATACTTGTATAGATGCGTAGTATCGTAACCGGCGGAGCCGGATTCATCGGCTCCCATATTGTAGATTATCTGGTAGCGCAGGGCGACGAGGTTGTAGTGATCGATGCCCTCCTTGCAGGCGATCTCCGGTTTATCGGCACCCATATCGACTCGGGTGCCGTAAAATTTGTTCGTGCAAATCTTTTGCACCCCGGTTGGCAGGACGTGTGTGCCGGAGCAGATCGCTTGTGGCATATCGCAGCAGATCCTGATGTCAGAGAGAGTGCGGTAACCCCGGATGCCCAGTTGAATAATACCATCATCGCTACTCACCGGGTGCTCGAAGCGGTCAGAACACACAAAATACCAGAGATAGTCTTTACCTCAACTTCTACCGTATATGGAGAAGCAACCGTCATTCCCACACCGGAGACGTACACCCCCATGGAGCCGGTTTCGGTTTACGGGGCTGCCAAACTTGCTTGTGAAGCCCTCATTTCTGCATACTGCCACAGCTTTGGCGTAAGAGGGTACATTTTCCGGTTTGCCAATATCATCGGACCCCGCAGTGGTCATGGAGTTATTACTGACTTCATCAAAAAACTACGAAATAATCCTCATGAACTCGAGATCCTGGGAGATGGAAAACAGACAAAATCCTATCTGGAGGTAACTGCCTGTGTTGCGGCAATTGCATATGTTCTGACTCATGCAAATGAACAGGTCAATACTTTCAATATCGGATCTGAAGACTGGATCGATGTAACCACCATTGCAGACATTCTGGTTGCAGAAGCAGGGCTGAAAGAGGTGAAATATGCATATACCGGCGGAACACGGGGATGGGTCGGAGATGTGCCCAAGATGCAACTCTCTGTGGAAAAACTCAAGGCTCTCGGATATACTCCCGAGATCGGGAGCCATGAGAGTGTGAGGCTCGCGGTGCGAGCCGCTTTATCGGGGCAGTAATGAAATATCTCATCGTACTTGGTGACGGAATGGCTGATGAGCCTCTTGCAGAACTTGGCGGCAGAACACCGCTCGAAGCAGCCGACACCCCGTACATGGACATGATCGCCCGGGAAGGGGCAATGGGATTACTCAGAACAGTCCCTGAAGGACACCAGCCGGGGAGTGATATAGCAAATCTCGGAGTCCTCGGGTATGATGTGCAGACCTGTTATACCGGAAGAGGCGCTCTTGAGGCAGCGAGCATGGGAATCTCTCTGGGTCCGGAAGATATGGCATACCGGTGCAATCTGGTCACCATTCATAACGGAGTCATGACCGACTTTTCCGCGGGGCATATCAGCAGTGACGAAAGTGCAGCTCTCCTCAAAAGTCTTTCAGAGGCACAGACCGATGCGGACTTTCATTTCTATCCGGGAGTCAGTTATCGCAATCTCATGGTCATCTCCCGGGGCGGTGGTGTTACCTCAACTCCTCCCCACGATATTGTCGGGCAGGGGATCGAAGAACATCTGCCAACCGGATCGGATAGGGATCGCATTCTTACTGCAATGGATGAGAGTTACAGGATATTTGCCGATCATCCGGTAAACCTGGAGAGAATAAAAGCAGGAAAAAACCCTGCCACCCACATATGGCCTTGGAGCAGTGGTAAACGTCCAAGCATTACGAATTTTACTTCCATGTGGGGCAAAACCGGGGGAATGATATCCGCAGTGGATCTCCTAAATGGGATCGCGACATACGCAGGAATGGAGATCATTACCGTACCGGGAGCGACCGGATTTCTCGATACAGATTACCTAGCAAAAGGAAGGTACGCACTGAATGCTCTGAATCATCTGGACTTTGTATACCTCCATGTAGAGGCTCCGGATGAAGCGGGTCATATGGGAGATTTGAAAGAGAAGATCCTTGCAATTGAGCGGCTGGATGCAATGATTGGGATGATCATGGAAGAGTTTACCGGACGGATAGCAGTTCTGCCAGATCATCCGACTCCGATCCGGGTAAAAACTCATACCCGAGATCCGGTGCCTTTTGCAATACTCGGACTGAAAAAAGACACCTGCACCAGTTACTCAGAGAGACAGGCAAAGAATGGTGCGTTTGGAGTAATTCAGGGCCAGGAGTTTCTCCCCCTGCTTTTCTCATAATTTTTGTCCATATTAACCAGCTCAATTTCTCCTCTCAACCGACAGAATATAGTCGTACGGATTCCAATTATCATTATATTTATATTATCAGACATTTCGACTGCGATTACCTGACAATGAGGAAAGATGCCAAAGAAAAGTTTACTGATGTGGGATGAAACCCTCTTTCGCGATCCTGATGTATTTGAGATCGATTACATCCCTGACCAGTTTAACTATCGCGAAAACCAGATGCGTGAACTGGCATTTCTCCTCAAACCTGGATTAAAAGGGAGTCGACCACTCAACGCGATCATAAAAGGGACACCGGGGACAGGCAAAAGTACCTCAGTGAAGAAGATCTTTAGTGACATTGAAGAGATGGAGTCCAAGATGATCCCCATCCAGATCAATTGTCAGATAGAAAATACCCGTTTTTCAATACTCTCAGAGATATACAAACGACTTGCCGGTCATTTGCCATCAGCAGCGGGAAATTCCTTTAAACGAGTGTATGAATCCATTGCCCAGGCGATACTAGAGCAGGATCGTGTTGTGGTAGTGGGCCTAGATGATGCCAATTACCTGATGGTTGAGAATGAACTTAACAAAATTCTTTATGCACTACTCCGTTCCCATGAAGCATATCCGGGCACACGAATCGGCGTCATAGTCGTCATTTCAGATATGGATGTAGATCTTTCGCGTGAGATCGATAGCAGAGTCAGATCGGTCTTTGCCCCGACCGAGATCTATTTTCCTCCCTACTCAGAAGCAGAAGTGTTCAACATCCTCCGAGAACGCGTACTCCAGGGTCTGTATCCGGGAGTCCTCTCTGACGAAATGCTGAAACTGGTCGCGGCTCATACTACCGCAACCGGTGATCTGCGGGTTGGAATAGACATGCTCAAACGGGCAACACTGAATGCAGAGATGGCAGCGGAGAGAGAAATTGGAAGGGAACATATCAGAGCAGCCTACAAAATCTCCAAATATATTCATCTGCAGTTCAGCCTCAAGACCCTGGCAAAAGAAGAGAAAGATGTGATGCGTCTTATCGCAAAAGCATCTGATTCCGATAAACAACTTACAACCGGAGATATATTTGAATTGTTTAAGGCCGAGTTTAACCAGGGATATACGACATTTTACGAAATCATCCAAAAACTCGACAGTCTTCGTCTGCTCAATCTCCAGTACAAAGAAGGGCGTGGCAGAACAAGACTTATCAATCTCCGGTATGATCCGGATAAAATTCTTTTATATCTATAAAAGTGACTAGCAGAGACGAAATCGAAGTCTTCAATACAGTTCCATCCTAGATGTAAGGTACTCCATGGGGGTTCTTACGTGATAAGTGTTAACGAATTAGCTCTTGAGATATTCGATAATCTCGCCAATTATTCAGAAGATTTTAATGTTGCATACCATGAACTTGACAACGGTGCCAAGATTGTGGACTGCGGTGTGTCGGTAACAGGCGGGTATGCAGCAGGGAGAGCCTTCACTGAGATCTGTATGGGTGGTCTTGGTGAGGTCAACTTCCGGATGGGAGAGATCAAGGGGATTCCAATGCCCTTTGTCGAGGTCAGCACTGACTTTCCGGCAATCTCCTGTCTTGGTGCTCAGAAGGCAGGTTGGACGGTAAAGGCAGGGAACTTCTTTGCTATGGGGTCCGGCCCGGCACGTGCACTTGCACTCAAGCCAAAACACACATACGAAGTCATCGGATACGAGGACGAGAGCGACGATGCAGTCATTGCCCTTGAGTCAGACCACCTCCCAAACGGGGAAGTCATGGCAAAGATCGCAAAGGACTGTGGCATTGAAGTTGAGAACCTGTGTGCTGTCGTAGCACCAACTGCATCCATTGTCGGCTCAATCCAGGTTTCCGGCAGGTGTGTTGAGACCGCGGTCTATAAACTGAACGAACTTGGATTTGACACCCGGAAGATCACCGCCGCAATCGGCTGTGCTCCAATTCCACCAGTCAAGGCTGATGCAACCCAGGCAATGGGAACTACGAATGACGCAACCATTTACCACGGGCAGATCAACCTGACGATGAAGGCTCCGGAGATCAAGGACTACCTTGACAAGATTCCAAGCAACAAGTCAAAGGGATATGGAAAGCCATTCTACGATATCTTCAAGGAAGCAAACTTTGACTTCTACCAGATCGACACTTCACTCTTCTCCCCGGCAGAAGTTACCATCAACGAACTGACCGAAGGAAAAGTGTACCATGTCGGTGCAGTGAACCCGGACGTCACTCTGAAATCTTTCGGATACCTGTAAAGGTACCGCTCTTTTTTTTCGAAAATACCGGATACCGGTGCTAAAAAAAGATCTGCTCATCCAGCAGAGAAAATGTGAGGTTATGCCTCGATACCGAGGGCACTGAGAAGGTCTTCGAGAGGGATACCGTGTGCGGCAGCTGCCTGAGTTACTGTTTCTCCACGGCTGATAGCACAACCGACACAGCCCATACCAAACCGTGCAAAGACTGCTCCTGCGTCAGGATTTGACTGAAGAACTTCCAGAATGGTGGAATCCTTATTTACTGCCATGTATATTATGTTGCAGATAGTCACGGAAAAAAGATACGGTAGAGGCCATGGGACCGGATGAGGAAAGATCGATTACGAAACTGATTGATACCTGAAGATCACATAATCCCTCAGGAGAATGGAGCGCCCCTGGTTATGCCAGATGGCGCCCGATAGTACGATACCATGCTCTGGATATCAACCCGGTGTCTTAAAGACTCACCCCTAGATGTTACCTTGGAGAGCCTTGGCTCTCTGACCAGGGGGATAGAGATCGTTGATGGAGGTGCTCACCGGATTCCTTCAGTCAGTCTGCTGGAGTCATTCCCGTACCGCTATTCAATCCGTCTTCCCCAACTGGATATCAACCTGGCCAGTATTCTCGAGCCCGTGAGACAGGCATCGGTTGCAGTGATTGTGGAACGGTTTACTTTTGCTGCAGAAGTAAGCGCAGATGTCATTGTCAATCCGGGTTTTCTGACATCACCAGGAGACTTCGCACTGGCAAGAAGACAACTCTCCCGATCATCACAGGACCTTCTCCATGCAGCGAAGCAGTATGGAGTACGGTTTCTCTTTCGAAATACCGGGCGATGGCAGAACTACCTGCTCCGCACTCCTGATGATCTCGGTCTGGTCAGCCAGGTACCTCTTGCTCTTGATATCGGGCATGCCCATGTGAACGGATGTCTTCCCCGGTTCCTCCATGATGGGGCAAGCAGGTATACCTACCTGTATGACTGTAAGGGAATCTCCGAAGAGCACCTTGAGGTAGGACAGGGTTCTATCAACTTTGGCACCATCGCGGCATCGATGTACGCTCATGGTGCTCAGGGCGTAGTAGATGTTCCAACCTACCGGGCTGCCTACAATAGTATCAGGGCACTTCGTGAGTTTGGTGTCGGATGAAGTCCGGGTCAGGCAGAGTGTAATGACACAATACCGGATTCTCTCATGGAATGTGAATGGGATAAGGGCTGTTTCAGGGAAAGAGATTGTATCCGGATTAAATTTCTCCGGTTTTTTAACCAGTGATGCTCCTGATATCTGCTGTCTGCAGGAGACAAAAGCAGATGCAAAAAGCCTCACTTCCGATATCTCCCGGATCGGAGATTACTTTTTTTTTCTCAATCCGGCCGAAAAAAAAGGATATAGTGGAGTCGGACTGTACACCCGGAAAGAACCAACTGAGATATCATACGGTTTTGGATCAGGCGAGTTCAATCATGAAGGACGGACCATCATCGCCCGGTATCCTGAGTTCCTGCTTTATGCAATATATTTTCCAAACGGAGGAGCATCGGCAGATCGCCTCGCATTCAAACTGAAGTTTTATGAGGCATTTCTGCAGCACATCAAAGAAATGGATGCAGCCGGAGAAAACATTGTCATCTGTGGGGATGTAAATACGGCTCATCACCCGATAGATCTCGCCCGGCCAAAAGAGAACGAAACCGTATCCGGGTTCCTGCCAGTCGAACGTGAATGGCTTGACAGGCTTATTGCTGCCGGATTTCTGGATACCTTCCGGGAATTCAATCAGGAAGCAGGTCAGTATACCTGGTGGGACTACAAAACCCGGGCGAGATCCCGAAATGTCGGGTGGCGAATTGATTACTTCTTTATCAACTCCCGTCTCCGGAACCACCTCATCTCATCCACGATTCGAAGTGAGATCATGGGTTCAGATCACTGCCCAGTTGAGATTGTCCTGCAATTTGACTGATTTCCCAACTCTTTCTTATGCAATCTGATACCGGAGTAATGCAGCAATCCCACCAAGATTTTCCAGCCGCTGTCCTGGCTCAAACCGGGTGGAGAGGATCACCACTTCTGCACGCATCTCTTCTGCCTCTTCGATAACCGCAGTCACAGAAGGATTTCGAAGGCCGCTGTCTGCGACCAGCAGGGTTTCAACAGCACCATACTTGACAGCATCAGCAACTTCCGCTGCCCCATATGCAACAGGCTCATTTCTGGCAATCCGGGCCATGAGTTCATCAAGATACCGGACCTCATAGGCCAGCTGGAGATCTCCGGTCAGTTTTTCAAGCACACCCTGACCAATAACCTCCTGCACGGCACCCTGTCCACTCCTGCGAGTCTCGATGACCAGAACCATGGCAGATCGATCCGGCTGGAGAGAACGCAGACGTTTGGCAAAGTCTTCTTTGATAAAACCCGGACCAGCAATGATCAACGGGCCGGTGACCGGTTGCAAAACTGATATCACCGCGTCATACATATCCTGTCGTGTGCTGCATTCCATCCCTTTTCCACTCCCGCAGGTGAGGGTGTAGATCTGCCGTGGACCATAACTGTGCATCCGGTAGAGTTCTGCATCCCCTTCTTCGATAGCAAGGATATGCACGGCATCTGCTGTAGCACTTTTTACCGCTCTGCTAATCCGGTCAAGATCCGCCTGATGCCAGGTCCGGATTACCGATATCTCAAATCCGGGTTCCAGGTTCAGGGTATGATGAGAACCGGCATCAACTCCGCTCTCAATGAGACCAAATACCCTTAGACGCATGGCATATTCATGAAACTCTACCTGTTCAACCCGGATGCCAAGTCTGACCGGTCGTTTCTCCTGTTTTTCAGGACGGATTTTATCAGATGCTCCCTCCACACTTCGAAGGGTGGTAGCAAAGACCAGAGTTCCCGGGTGAATGAGGTGCTGAAGGTGCCAGAGATCATCAGAAGACTCCGGGAAGAGTTTGATCTCACCAAATGACCGCTGTAATTCTCCGATATCAGCCTTCATTCCTGTTCCTGAATATCTGAACCGCCAGGGGGAACATATGCGGCAATGGACTCAGTGTTTAATGCAAACTTGAGAGCTTTCTGATCAGAGACCGGGAGCCGATCCCGGATAACCCGGACGACCTTCTTTGCCACATCATTTGGTTCAAAAGTTCCGGGATGGATCACCACAACCTGTTCAGCACGCTTTTTTACTGCTGAAAGGGGACCGCCAATTATCCTGGTTTCGGGTTTTATCTGCAATCCGATAGCGACTTCCAGGGAAACATCCTTAAACCACTGACGCTCGCCTCTCACTACAAAGGATCCCCGGGAGAGATATTCTCCTGATTCGGCAGTTTTTGAGACCTGATCCGGGCGAGCAGCATATACATCCGCAGTAGCAAACCCGGAGCGCCATGCACCAGAGAAAGCAGCAGCAAACCGGGAAACCTCTTCCCATTGTTCAGTCTTGCCTTTTACCACCACGACACTAGCCCCATGAATATCAGCATGAACAAAGGTATCCCCCCCCTCCAGATATTTTTTGACGAGATCTTCGTTCTGTCCGGCGTCGCGGCCACCGATAACCAGAATTCCATCTGATGTCTGGAACCATCGGAATCGATGATACCATCGGTTTTTCGGGCGGGAATATCCGGTCGCCTTTTTTACCGGACGATGAATTTCCCGTTCCATAGCAGCTTTTGCGCCGGTGAGTTTTCGTTTAAATTTTTTAATCAGGTCATAATACCTGCCGGCATTCTGTTCCACCGTATCATGTACAAATATTTTGACAGGTTTTCCCAGATCCAGTTCCACTGCAGCTTCAGCGGGGAGAACCTGAATGATCCGCTTTCCTACCCCGCTGGTATCGGTTGTGAGGATATCTGCAATCTCCTGCCAGGATCTGACTTTGGATGCGGCTGAGAGGGTAGTGATGACCTCCTGAACAAATCCGTACTCTTCATAGATCTTCTCCACGATCTCTTCGTACCGGGTGATCTGTTGGGTAAATTTTTTACAGGCTCCTTCCTGCTGGAGACGGATGCGATCTTCCCGTGAAATTTTTGGCCTGGACTCTTTTACTTCCCTTACTTTTTTGGGGTAATAGATAACCAGAGCATCGCTAAATGTGGGGAATGGACCTTGAATGGTTGGATCTGGAGTAACAACCGGATGACAGCCGGATTTGGTTATGACTGCAGTCGGATGCTCAGCCGCTTCTGTAAGGAGAGCGTGAATTGTATCGTATACAAGACCGCCATCTGCATCTTTTGCCAGTGTCTCTTTTGCAATCCCGGCTGTCCGGCACACCTGTTCTGCATACATTCCCCCAAGGAACGATCCAACTGCAAGGGCCCGAACAATATCCCGGTCATCATCCTTCAGCAATGCAATGAATTCATCCCGCGTCTGCAGTCGCACATCAGCAGGAGGAAACGAATAGAGTAACCCGGGCAAAACGTCACGATCTTTGAACTTCTGCCGGGTCATCGGCTGGATGATAGAATAATCCTCATTACAGAGGATAATGTTACCCAGATCAAATACCTCGATAATGAGGTGATACATCTGATCTGCTTTTTGAATGTCCAGAATTATGGTCCGTTGTAATCCCCGCTGCCTGATATCTACTACTCTTCCACCATTCAGATATTTGCGGAGGAGCATGGCAAATGACGGGGGGATTAAAGGGAATTCCGGAACTTCAGGTACAAGATGAAGCCTGCGTCCCGGTTCAATCAGGAGGGTTTTTTTCTCCCGTTCTTTGCTATTCAGCCGGATTGCTGCGATTCGATCATCGCCCTGATATACCTTATGGATCCAGAGCGGCAACATCCGCTGCAGTTCTGCAGTGACCGCAACGAGATCCACACCACTCATACCCTGCTGATTTGCCATAGATGATACTCACTTATTTAGGACCAATGGAATTTGAGATATTCGTTCGTTTCTGAAATTTTCACAGGGTATTGTCGATTTATCAAAATTTTTTATTACAAGAGGATGTGAAAAATTTCTCAAGTGTTCAGGACATGGGGCACAGTCGATGCTTCCAGAAAGTCAGATTTCAATGTGGATAGCATACCCATGGCACCCTTCCTGCCCGGGTAGGAATCGTAAAACGTGAAACAGAGATGATTCGCTCCTTTGAGCATTATTCCAATTGCTCCATAGGAAAATTGAAGATATATATTCCAGTTTTTCCAAGCAGATTCCTTGAGTCTATACCAAGTTAGATATGGGCTTAAGGCTAAAAATGTAGGACAAGTGGTACCCGAATGACGGAAGAATCGGTTCAAACTGCTCCGGATTTAGAATATACCGCGCCGGTAACCGTGACTGAGACGGATAACTATACCGGTCGGATAGTCCGGACTATCATCGCCGTCCTTGCAGGATTTTTTGCAGGACTGATCTGCTTTATCACAGAAAACATGGCAGCACAGTCAGGCGCATCCAGGTCGGTGATATTTCCGATCCTTATCCTGATTGCAGCAATAATTATACAGAAACATGTATTCATGCTTCTGAGACTCAATCCATCTCTCCTGGAGAAGAAAGACTGGTTTTACCAGGGTTTTATGACCTTTTCATTCTGGTTTGTAACCTGGACGATACTCCTCTCCGGCACAGCCATCGCGGTAGCCTGATAGCATATGCGAATTGCAGTAGTTCATAAAGACCGGTGCCACTCACGTAAGTGTGGCACTGAATGTATTTTGTATTGTCCCCGGGTAAGGACCGGTGATGAAACTGTCATCCTTGATGAAGAAGGAAAAGCATCCATCTCTGAAGAGCTCTGTGTAGGATGTGGTATTTGTGTCAAGAAGTGCCCGTTTGACGCTATTGATATCATTACTCTGCCCGAAGAGCTGGAATATCCGACACACCGGTACGGGCCGAACAGTTTCGTGTTGTACGGAATGCCTGCCCCGGTTCAGGGAAAAGTAACCGGTGTCCTCGGAGCAAACGGTATCGGAAAATCAACCTCGGTGAAGATCCTCTCCGGTCAGTTGACGCCAAATCTTGGCATCTTTGATGGAGAGGCGAAATGGGAGACAATCCTCAAGAAGTACGCAGGGACTGAACTTTTTGAGTACCTTCAGCTCCTCTCAAAAGGAGGGGTCAAGGTATCGATGAAACCCCAGTACATCGACGTCATCCCGAAGGTGTTCAATGGGGTAGTCTGGGATCTCCTGAAGACAACCGATGAGCGGGGAATGCTATCTCAATACATTGAGCAGCTCTCACTTACCGGCATCCTCGACCAGGAGATTAAAAATCTCTCTGGCGGAGAACTTCAGCGGGTAGCTCTCATCGCAGCCCTAGCCAGGGAAGCTGATTTCTACTTCCTTGATGAGGTAACCCCGTTCCTCGATATTCATCAACGGATGGCGGCAGCAGAAGTAATCAGAGAACTTGCAGAACTCAAACCGATTGTTCTTATTGAACACGATATTGCAATTCTGGATATGCTCGCAGACACGGTCCATATCGCATACGGAAAACCTGCGGTTTTCGGTATCATCACCCGACCGAAGGGAGTGCGAATTGGAGTCAACCAGTACCTGGACGGATTCCTGGCAGAGGAGAACGTACGAATCAGGGATTACCCGGTATCATTTGAGATCCGGGCCCATGATGAAGGAGCAAAAAGAACTCAGCTCATGACCATCCCGGTGATGAGTAGGAAGTTTGACCGGTTCTCATTGCAGGTGAACGGGGGAACTATCAGAGCAGGGGAAGTTATCGGCGTCGTGGGAGCAAACGGAATAGGAAAATCCACATTTGCGAAACTTCTGGCCGGAGCAGAAAAACCCGACTCCGGAGAGATGACTGATACGGTCCGGGTCTCCTATAAACCTCAGTATGTGAAAGCAGAATCAACTGATACCGTTGAATTCACGCTGAGGCAGATCACAAAAACCTTTGACTCATCCCGATATCTCCATGATATCATCGAGCCATTGTCACTGGATACAATCCTGCAATCTCCACTCAATACTCTCTCCGGTGGAGAACTTCAGCGAGTGTCAATTGCAGCCTGTCTGTCCCGGGAAGCAGATCTGTATGTCCTTGATGAGCCCAGTGCACACCTGGATGTTGAGCAACGGATGAAACTGACCAAGGTGTTCAGACAGCATATCGAAGGAAGAGATGCAGCAGTGCTGGTTATAGATCATGATATCTATGTGATAGATATCATCAGTGAACGTCTGCTGGTCTTTGAAGGAACTCCAGGAATTAGCGGGAAGGCGACCGGACCATTTGATATGCGGGAAGGTATGAACCGTTTCCTTGAACAGCTCAAAGTAAGTTTCCGACGCGACAAAAGTGGCAGACCACGGATTAATAAACCGGGATCATTTTTGGATCGGGAACAAAAAGCAAAAGGCGAATACTACTACCAGGATCCGGAAGAGTAACAGGTATCTGATACCCTTGTCTCTCCTCTCTTTTTTATATGCTGGATACAGAAAGCGTGGCGGCTAAAAAAAATATTTGATAAAAAATAGGTTTTTTAGGAGATTTAAGAAACTGACTGACCGGAAGGGAAGGAAACAGATACTGATGCATTCCCGCTGGTCGCTGTCACATTGGTGATATTTGCAGGGGTCTGATTACTGACCGGGGTTGGAACAACCGTAGGTATAACTGTTTGTGCTGGAGTGGCAGTGACATTCCCTGCGGGTGTTGAAACCGGGGTTGGTGCGGCAGTGACCACCGGAATGACTATCGGAGTTGCCGGAGCTGGAGTAGCAGTCGGGGATGCATTCTGCTGAATCTGTGGAGCAGGAGTCTGATTCACCTGAACCACCGGAGTGGGAACGGGAGTGCTGACCGTCAGGATAGACACTCCGTTCTGCGGAGCCGGCGTTGAGGTAACTACCGGAACTACCGGGGCAGGTACCGGAGTCTGTATTACGGTTACTACCGGAATGGTGGGAACAGTTGGAGCCACTGGTGCAACAGATGCAGCTGACATGAGCGTTGGCTGCTGTTCGTTTACCGGGGCAGGAGTGACAACAGCTGCTGCTCCTCCAACACTCAGGCTCAGTTCAGTGCTCGTTCCGGGAGCATATTGAGAGGTCTGATCTGCAACCTTGTCACCAATCTTGAAGGTGATCATCGGAGCCCCTCCGGTGAAATCATTTTCTCCGGATAATACGATTAGTCGCTCATCAAATGTTCCAATTCCACCAAAACGCCCTGTTTCTTTTACATCGATGCTTCCCTGTTTGACGTTGTTGACAAATGCGGAGATCACAGTCCCTACCGGTGCAGGTGCTCCGTTAATCGTAACAGGGCCATAAAATTCACAGGGAAGTTGTGGTGATGCAGAAGATACCGCGATACATACGATAAAGAAAATCAAAAGACTGGCAAAAACCGGTCTTCTGACCATATGGTTTTGTGTAAAATGCATATTATCACTCTCAAAAGAAAGGGAAAAATTCCCTGATCAAGTCTGTTTACCAGCCGGTGTAATCATCCGGCAGGATGACATTCTTGATGGTTGTCACAATATCGTAGAAGTACATGAAGTCCTCACGATCATTGGAGGTTATATCCAGATTGGTAATTGACCCTGGAGTGAATGGATAACTCTGTTTCCAGGTATCACTGGACAATGGGTTCTTTACCCAGGCTTTGTACCAATACTCAAATCCACTGGGTTTGATCCAGAAGCTGATTGGATCACTCTGGTTCAACGCAGAGTAGGGAACTTCTACGGTCAGAAGTTCATTCCCTTTGGTATCTCCATAGGAACCAAGGCTTATCACAGACAGAGGGTTTGTTGGACTGTTGAGATCCACTCCTTCTGTTGTAGCCATAACCCGGTCTCCCACCCGGAGCGGATATCCGTTAAACTCAGCTCTTCCATAAAACTGCTGAGGAGCCCATGCTTCCGGAGTCGGAGTTGGTGTTACCGTGGGCTTAGGTGTTGGAATTGGACCGACCCAGAGATCAATATTCTGTTGTTCAGTTGATGCTTCGTAAGGAATATCCCAGATGTAGTTTGATCCATCTTTCACATAGGCCTGTCCGGGTACCTGCCAGTTCGGTGCGGTAACCCAGAAAGTAATGTTCGCTCCTTCAGGAACACACCTGCCCTGAACACTTAATTTATCAGTCCAGGAACTGTTTCCCCCACCAAAGTATGCAGCAGAAGCAAGCGTAATAGGGTTGGAAGGTCCGGATACATCATATCCTTCAATCCGTGCCTCAATGGTTGTGCCTGCTAATGCATTCGGATCACAATTGATGCAGGATGAATCGCCGTCGATATACTCAGAACCATTCGTAATGCGAACCTGTCCGGCAAAAGTCATCGGAATAGATGGAACCCCAGGACAATTTGTCGGCATAGGAATAACCGGTATTGCCGGAATGATCGTAGGCTGATGCCCGGTTACCACCAGGTGAACTTCTTTCTCCTTCCCGGGTTCATACGGAACAGACCAGAGAAGGTTGCCATCATCATCCTCGACATAAGCACGTACCTGACTATTCTCAGCATCTGCTACCCAGAATTCGATTTCTGTCCCTGCAGGAATTCCCTGCACCTGCATTTTTGGTGAGAACGTCCCGGTTTTTCCAAAGATCCCTTTTGCGGTTTTTATCGGATTGTACTTACCAGATATTTCATACCCGGGAACCTTTGCCTCAACCGTGCCCCCGACAGAGATCGGATTATCATAGATCTGGACGGTTCCGAAAAAGGTTTCAGGAACCTGAGGGATCGGCATTACCGTGAGAGTGGGAACCGGTGTTGGCACTGCCTTCACCTTGATGAACTCTTTCCTCACTTTGGTTGCAATCCCGCCTTCCTGACTGGATATTGTCAAAGTAACCGTATAATTCCCTGGTTTGTCATAGACATGAGAGGGACTGGCAACAATATCACTAGAGCCATCGCCAAAGTCCCATGACCAGAGGGTTGGAGAACCTTCAGACTTATCAGTAAATTTCACTGACAATGGAGCAATTCCCGTGGTAGGTTCAGCTGCATAATCTGCAATCAGCTCACCAGGGGTGAGAACCGATATGTACGCCTCTTTCTGTTTGGTACTTCTTGATCCATTTGCATCCATCACAGTCAGAGTGACGGTGAAGAGTCCAGGCTGATTGTACACATGAACGGTATCCTGCTTGCTATCAGTCTGCCCGTCACCAAAATCCCAGGACCATGATGTTGGAGATCCGATTGTTTCATCAGTAAAGTATACAGACAACGGTGAGTCTCCGGATGTCGGATCCCCTAAGAAATCAGCAACAAGAGTCCCCGGTGTTGTAACCGTAATGTAATTAACCTTGATCTCACTGTCCGTTGATCCTTCCTGGTTAGATATCGTCAGAACAACTGTGTAGGTTCCCGGGGTTTCATACACATGGGTTGGGTTTGCAACAATATCGCTCGCTCCATCACCAAAGTCCCAGGACCACATGGTCGGATTTCCGGTTGAAAGATCGGTAAATTCAACCGAGAGGGGAGCAGCACCAGATTCAGGATTCGCAGTAAAATCTGCTGAGATATCGTCTACTGCCGGTACCGGTTCTTCAGAACTTCCATTATCTACTGGAGATGGAGGAGAAGTAATGACCGGAGCAACCGGTGCTTCAGTTACCATAGGGGTAGGAGTTGCCACCGGTTCAGATACCGGAGCACTCACTGGTTCAATAGTCTGTGCAACCGTTGGTTCTTCAGTTGGAATTGCAGACTGAACCGGAGCAGGCGTTGGTTCTCCTGTTGTTGCCGGTTGTTCTCCCCCAACTGAAAGATCCAGCGAGAGACTTACTCCTGGCTGAAAACTCGACTCCTGCCATGCTTTCTGCCCATCAACCCAGAAGGTAATTTTCGGAGTTCCTGCGGTGAGATCAGAATCTTCAGCTACGACTTTCAGTCGTTTATCAAAAGTCCCGGCTCCACCGTATACTCCTTCCTGTTCAAGGACAAACTGGCCACGCTCCTGCTCTCCCAATTTTGCGATGACGATGGTCCCTACCGGTGCAGATGCACCATTCAGGGTTACCTTTCCGTAAAACTCACACGGAAGCGCCGGAGCTCCGGCATATGCAATTGTAATCAGGGAAAAAAGGAGTATTGTAGCCAGTCCTATCCGTGAGGCTACAGATACTGCAGACATTTTTCTCACACACCAATGGCAGCAAGAGTACCAGCAGTCTCCATGTACAGCCAGTACCCTTTCGATGGATAGAGATAGGTGTTCTCACCCTGGCCACCGTTGACCATGGTCTGTTCCCACTGCTGACGTGCATTGTCAAATCCACGGGCATAAATCCATGAACTCTTCACAGAACTGAAGGTATCCTTGGATGTTGCCGGGGTTGCTCCAGTGAAACCAACTGCTGCCCATCCACTGGGGAGGTTTCTGGTTGGCGGAGTCTGAAGCGGATCATTCTTGAACGTCAGGTTGATGGTTGTTGGAGTGACTGAGTAAATCCAGTATCCATACAGGGGCTCAATCTTGGTGGCGGTAAGAACCTGGTTCCAGTACTGACCCAGGGGATCATAACTCCAGATTGCATGTCCACCGGTTGGGACATTCCTGAAGATATCACTTGCATTGGAGGCAGAATCTGAAAGGGTTCTGGCCACTGAAACAAAGTTCCAGCCACTGTAAAGGGTGATATTTGTCGGATCAATCGGACTTGGTGTGATGGTGGGCTGTGGCCCGCCAACGACCTGGATGTAATCCTTTTTCACCATCCGATCAACTTCATCACCAAGGGTTGCAGTCAAGGTGACCGTGTACTTACCACCAAACTGGTAGGTGTGCACCGGATCCTTGACACCGGTTGAAGTGGATCCATCACCAAAGTCCCAGAACCAGTTGTTTGGAGATCCGGTGGTTTTATCACTAAACTGCACTTTCAGTGGTGCAGCACCAGAGGTAGGTGCTGCGGTAAAGTCTGCCTTGATGGTTGCAGTCTTCACATTAATGTAGTCGGTTATCGTAACGGCGTCTTTGTCACCGTCACTGTTCATGACCGTCAGGGTTACCGAGTAGGTTCCTGCTTCACTGTATGTGTGACGTGGGTTCTGCTCGGTTGAGGTGGTCTTGTCACCAAACTCCCAGTACCAGGAGTTCAGATTATCACCAGTAGACTTGTCAGTGAATGCTACTTCCAGGGGTTTGTTCCCTGAAAGTGGTGATGCAGTAAATGAAGCCGTTGGTACACGGTTGTCAACCAGGGTGAAGGTGAGATAGATGAACTTGTCATCTATCAGGTGCTGTTGATCAAACTTCTTCATCTCACTAATTGCCTGACTTCCCTGGTAGTATCCAGGGCCGTCAAGTGGGAAGAGTTTGCTCCACTCAACCGGATAGGAAGAAACCATCCAGATCTGGTTGGGGTCTATGGCACTGCGTACATCGGTCTCCTTAAGGAGATCGAACTTGTGGTTGTACATCGGGTGCTGGAGAATGACTGTGTATGTCCCTGGCTTGAGGTCACAGAACTGCAGATAGTTGAGGAGGTTTACTTTGAAGGTGTCGTCATTGTAGACCGGAATCTTGGCATTGACGTACTTATCGTTACCAACCTTCTCCTCACCAAATATCCACATGTTCAGCTGACTGGTTGCATTCAGACCGTCTCCCGTGTGTGGGAATCCACAGGCTGCACCCTCAAGGATGACCTCATCAAGTGAAGTTACCGTGCATCCGCTTGGACAGCATTCAATTGGCTTGGTGATGATGTCCGGAGTGATGGTTGCGGCGAAACAAGGCTCTTCAAGAGTGATGTCAATGGTTGCAACTGCTGCACAAGTGCATTCAACACAGCATGCATTGATCGGAACGCTTGACGCAAAGATTGTGTAGGTTCCCGGATTAATCGGGACAGACTCAGTTCTCCATACATACTGCCAGGTTCCATCGCTCTTGACAGGTACCTGTATTGCTGTGAACTGCTCTGCTTCCTCAACGCATCCATAGGATATCTGATCCAGGAATGGCTGAACTACGTTGTTAGCCGGGTCTGCCTTCTTGATGTAGAGCAGATCATTACCACACTTGTTCTGGCACTGGGTTCCGGTCATGAAGAGGTATACAAACTTGGAGTCTGTGTTAGTTCCCTTCAGGGTGATCGAATCGCCAAGGTAATATGGTGCAGTTTCAACGATATTTATCGTGACAACGCCCTTGTTTACTTTAACCAGGTTGTCACCGGATATTACGGCATTTGGATCTGAATCCACGCTCTGCACATGAATCCGATACTGACGGTCAGGTGCTACATCAGAGCCGACATCAAACTCAACAGTCCGGTATCCCGGAGTTGGGTCATTATCGCCATCGGTGGTGATCTGTGCGTAGTAGTAAATACCGTTGTTTAAGACATCCTTTGCATTTGGCTTGTCATTCGTCGGTACTGTATCTCTGATAACACCAGGTCTGCCACAGCAGTCAGGTGCAAGGAGGGTTTCTCCAATTGGGAATGGTCCTGCTTCTGCGTCAAAGGTGATCTTTCCTTCAGATACCCCGGACTGGTCAGAACGAATCATTGGTGGACGGTCGCATGCTGCGCCGGTCATCTTCAGAGCGCCACAGTCAGTAACACCGGTTGCATCAACCGGGCATTCCATGATGGAGATAATGTAATCCTTGCCTGGACGTCCTCCAACAGTAACGAAGAAGGTGTTGTTACGAGTTACTTCAGCAGGATTGATTACAACATCAATAGCGTCCTCAACGATTGTGGACGGTATGGTTGCAGTAATAGTGTGACCGATTGCAATACCCTGGTAATTCTTCCGGATATTGTTCAGGGTTGCTTCTGCATAGAAATCATACTCCCCATTAGGATAGAGACGATTTCCGTCAGTTGCAATTGCCCCGGTGTTCCAACCGGATTTTACTTTGTCATTCTTTGGCCAGAACCAGGGGTTGGCATCAACGACAAGATTTCTCAGTGGAATATCCTGATCTGATACATTGCTCAGGGTTCCCCGGAGACTCTGATAGGTTACCTGAGTTACATTGGATGAACCAACAACGTTGATGATTCCCTTATCAGCATCAGTAAGGTCGGCACCTCGCTGAATGATTGCAGAGTAGAGGTTTGTTTCAATACGGAAATTTACAAAATTCCCTACCGGAATGTTGCCACCATCGGTGCTGATATCCTGATCTTCGTTCTGGTTCCAGACACGAAGAGTCATTGAGGGATCTTTTACAATGAAAGCAACCTGTTTTGCTTTGTCTCCATCCCAGATCCACCAGTACCCGGTCTTTCCGGTAAACTGTGAAGGATCGATAAAGAAACTCTTCGCATTATCGATAACGATGGTTGCTGCTGGTTCAGTAAGAATCTTATCAGATGTTGGATCAAACCATGCAATAGTCTGTCCGGATTTTAGGAACTTGGTAAGGTCAAGACCTTCTTCTCCAAGGAAGACATCGCCTCCCTGAGGAACTACACTGAGTTTGCTCTGTGCTGCTCCGGAAACATGAAGGTCGAGTGGAAGGGTAATCCCGGGTTCATAGGTAGTAGTCTCTTCACACTGAAGGCCATTCACCCAGAAGGTGACGGTTGCTCCACGGAGAGATTCATTTGCCCCTGACTGAACCATCATGGGAATAGAAGTATTTCCATACAGACCACCGGACATCGTTGTTGCAGATCCGGCATCAAATCCTTCAATGTCTGCTGAAACAATAATGCCAGGAGAGGCAGGATTATCTCCGACATAGAGGGTTCCGGTGAGGAACATCGGGAGAACCTGCTTAATCTCCTCTGCTGATGCCACTGCCCCTCCTCCTCCAATGAGGAGAAGGAGTAGTGCACAGGTTAGAATTCGCTTAAGTAAGGATGTCATCTCAAGCACCACCACCGATCAGAATTCCATCGGAATTCATCTGGATAAGATATCCAACAGTTGGATCCATGGTCTTATCGTCATCAACACCGCGGATGATTGGATATTCCCACCGCTGAGTGTTGGGGTTAAAGGCCAGGACTTTGTCCCAGGATTCGCCCAGGCTTGCCAATGCTACATTTGCAGCAGTTGGCTGCATCTCCATGATACCAATGCCTTCCCATCCTGCAGTAAGGTTCCGGGTATAGGTTCCTCCCTCAACATAGGTCGGACGGATTGAGAGTGAACTGGTTGAATACACCCGGATTGCTTCAAGTGGGCGTACCTTGTAGTCATCGCTGACATTTGTCCAGTTGTTCATTCCATTGTCTGCACCATAGATTGCAAACGGCACTCCTGCGGTGTCAACACCGGCAAAGAGTTTGGCAACGGTATCATAGTCGCTGGTAACTGCACGCGGAACTGATACATGGTTGTATCCCGGTGCAAGGTTGATGAGACTGCCAGTTCCGATTGTTATGTAGCCGGGTTTTGATGCAACACTCTTTCCACCATTGTTGGTGATGGTCAGGTTCACATCATAGATACCCGGATTGTTGAAGGTGATAACCGGATTCTTATCAGCTGAGGTTGCTACGACTTTTCCTTCAGTGCTAAACTCCCAGTTCCATGCGGTTACTACACCGGTGGAAAGGTCAGTAAAGGTTACTGTTGCTGGATAGAAGGAAGATGTCGTGGGTTCTCCCATGAAGTCAGCAGCCGGTTTATCATGCACAATGGTGATCTGTTTCTTTACCGGAATACCGATACCCATTGAGTTGCTGACCGTAAGGGTCACATCGTAAGTTCCGGCAGTACCATAAGCGTGTGCCGGGGATTGCAGGGAGGATGTATTCTTATCTCCAAAGTCCCACATCCAGGAGGTTGGGGCTCCGGTAGACTGATCCGTGAACTGAACCTGTTCATTGATTCCGGCAGGTTGTGGACCATAAGAGAAGTCAGCGACAGGAGAGGAGAGAACATTAATATAACTCTCCTTCACAGCGGAGTTTACTACTCCTGCTGCGTCCGTTACTTCCATCTTGATTGTATATTTGCCGGGGGTAGTGAAGGTGTACTTGGGGTTCTGTTCATTTGAGAATAATACACCATTGCTTGACCATGCCCAGGAGACACCAGTCATAACAGACTTGTCAGTAAACTGAACAGTCAGTGGTGCATTTCCTTCAGTCCGGTCTGCAGAGAAGTCCACATTGCCTTCACATTTCTTCTCTGAAACATTGAACTGAACATGTACTGAGATGTCATCTATTCCTGGCTGGCTCATACCATCTATCAGAGACTTCAGGGCGACTCTGCCATAGAGGGCATCCTTTCCTTCAATCAGGAAGACTCTGCTGTCAGGAGTTGGCATTGTCGTCAGTACGAACCGATCCCCATTTGCTTCAGGTTGACCGAGTCTGACATTGAACATACCATTGTTCCCTGGAGCCTGGACTAACAGATCATAGGTACCCGGAGCAATGTTACAAAGTTCAATGCCGTTCGGATGGAGAAGATCTTTGTTCAGGTCAAAGGAGTAGGTGTTATCACAGTACAGCGGAGTTGTAACCATCAGATAGTTCTTGGTTCCAAACTGACTCTGACCAAAGAGCCATATCTGGAGCTGTTTGCAATTATTTCCACCAGATGAACCGCTGACCATAATTGGTTCTGTCCCACCAAGGGTCCCGCAGGATACCCCTGGGCAACAGCACCTGTTGACATCATCGACCGTTGCAGTGAGGTCAGGTTTGACGAGAGTGATTGGGATTGAGGTGAAGACACCGCATTCCGGACACTTCTGCAGCTCACAGATACCACGCTCACAGTTAACACCAAGGCAGCTGCCAAGGTTGCAGGAGCCTGATTCTCCATTACAGGTGCAGAACCGGCCATCAGCATTTACACTGGCAATCCAGAGTGTGTACTCGCCCGGACCGATTGGAGTCGTGTTGGTAACCCAGTTCGGATCAATTCTCCAGTAATTTGCCTTTCCATTCTTCGTATCATAGACTACGCTCTGAATGGGGTCAAACTTGGATGGGTCACGCAGATTCACTCCACAGGGGTCAAGACCTGGTCCGGTAAGCCAGACATAGGTCATGTTACTGTCAGTGTTGGTTCCTTCGATCCAGATCTCATCACCAACAAAGAACACTGAGGAGACATTTCCGGCAGTGTTCATTGTAGTTGCAGTAAGAGTACCTTTTGTTATTGCAACCTTGGTATCAGCTTTCTGCTGGTACTCAATGTCCTGTACCTGAACTGTGTAAGAACCATCGCTAACGGTAGTGTCAACCCAGAAGGGTACCGTTACGGTGCCTTCAGGACCAGTGGTGACCGTAGCATAGTACCGGGTTCCTTTCTCAAGAATGTCCCAGGTGCCTTGAGATGGGAAGTAATCACCGGAGGGAACCAGCTGGCGGATTGAGGTGTTCTGCGTGCAGCAGTCAACTACAAGCCGGGTTCCGGTTGAGTATGCTCCATCTATCGGGTCAAGAACAATTCCGGTCTTGGCAAGCTGTTCGCGGTCACCGGAAATGAACGGTGGCCGGTCACAAATCTTACCGGTGAGCTTGGTTGGGCACTGATCATAGATGAAGATCTGATATGCCGTGTTGGGGAGACCAGTTACTGTTGCAGTAAACGATTTGTCACGTCCGGCAACTGAGGTACTGGTGATACTGAGTGGTCGTGCCTGTAAGGTGATCTTCTTTTCAAGCCAGCTAGACTCAGGAGTCTGATGGTTCTTGAACATGTTGTTTACATTACAAAGCCCTACAATCGAGTATTCCCCGAGTTTGTACCGGTAATTTGACTCATCGTTCGGAGTTGCATCTCTCCATCCTGTCCACCAGCCTATAGCTTTGCCTGGCTGCGTATTCTCCGGCCAGATCCATCCAGCAGATGGGTTCACATCAAGGCCCGTAAGCGACTTGAATGATGAGACACCAGTCTGGGTATCCAGGGACATCAGCTGAAGCAGCTGTTCTCCATCCGGAGCTACCATGGACATATTGATGTAATAGCCAACATCCGGATAGTCAAGGCGGGTAGTAATGTCATCCAGGTTTGTCTCAACATTATACTTGAATCTGATAACATTACCACGATAGGTAGTGCCCTCAATCTTCATATCGGTGTCTGCATTCCAGACATCAAAGCTGAGTCTTGGTTCCTGAGAAGTGAACGCCTTCACTACTGAATTATCTGGAGCATAGAATGGCACAACCCCATCCGGGGAAAGATACCAGTCATTCTCTGGTTTATCAGTAGGGAGAGTGAAATCTGCTGGATTATCAATCTTCACAGCGTCCGTTACATTCCGTACCACATTGAGTGTGACGACATACGGGAAACTCGTCCCGTTAAAGTTCATGCAATCCGTCACATCCAGGTGTTCTTCACCGAAGAATATCGTGTGGCCCTGTACGACCTCTTTAATCACAACATTCTGATCGATGTTATTGAACGTCTGAGCCGCTGCTCCTGGCATCAGTGCCATCAGAAGGCATCCAACCAGAAGCGAGGCAAACAATAATTTTTTTCTCATCGCATACACCCCAAATCACATCGAGTCATGATCACATCCATGAACGGGTGAACCCAAGTTCACAGCGAACCCCCATTCACACAGTCCGGCTGGAGGTATGTAACCCCAAAAAACAACCGTACTTAATTATCTGCCTTTTCTCCCCAAATCCAAAAATTCGGGCTTTGCTGATAATACCTCTCATGGAAAGCTCAGTGACGTATTCGACCCCCATTCGTAGATAATAAAGATCCTATATATTATTTCTAATATAAATATTTCCATAAGTATCTCCAATGACCTGTTTTTTTCAGATACAAGTCAGGGGTTGTGCTGATAATCCAACAAAAGCCCCTGAAGAGAAATCATCAGAGGGAACATCCTGATGTGACAAAGAATCATTTGAAATTCCAAATAAATCATATATCAACCGATTTTTTCGATCAGGCAGGTCTCCGGGTAAGCGCACACCCCCTGCTTTGATGAGAAAGATTATCAGTGTCTAAAAATTTCTTGCGAGAACGCGGATTTTTCAAAACAAAAAATATTGTTTCATCCGGGCACAGAACAACAGGTGCCCATAATGGTACAAATGATATGAGAAATTGATAATTCCGGTAATTACCGGACACCAATTGTCTTACTTTCTGTGTCACTGAACTGACCATTTGAGGCTTTCAGAGTCACTGTGTACTCTCCATCCTTGGGATAGAGGTGCACAGGATTCTGATCATTGGAGAGAGCTCCATCACCAAATGCCCATACCCAGGTAGAGGACCCTTCAATCAATCCCTCTGACTTGTCAGTGAACTGGATTGTCCGGGTGCCCTGTGCTTCAGAAATAAACTTCGCAGTTACTTCCCCAGGTACCGGTGTTGGAGTTGGTGTTGGAGTCGGAGTTGTGTAACCTGAGGTGATCTGCACCTGCTTGGTCATCACGTCAGTCTTTCCACTTCCATCATCAACCGTCAGGGTGACATTATAGGATCCCACTTCTTTGAACCGATGGGTTGGATTCTGTTCAGCAGAGGTCAGCCCATCGCCAAAGTCCCAGGTCCACATCTGTGCACCAACTGACGTGTCGGTAAATTTCACGAGGTAACAACAGGTTTCATCCTTGTCCAGGTACTCCCAGTAGAAGTTTGCATATGGCTGTGGTTCAACTACAATAGTTCCCACATCAGTCATGTTGCTTACTCCGTCAAAGAGCTGGCAGGTTACCGTTACTGGATAGTTACCAGGTATCTCGTATACATGCACTGGATTCTGTTCTGATGAGCTACTTGAGTCACCAAAGTCCCACATCCAACTCTGGATCAACTGTTTAGACTGCTCAACCGTCTTATTGTTTACGGTTGCTTCTGCAGTAAATTCAACACGAAGCGGGAACTTACCACTCATCGGATCTGCAGTTGCCGTAATGACCGGAGGATGATTCTGAACATTTATATAGTTCTCCTTGGTCATTTCACTGCCTTCTCCGTTTACATTGGCTGCCCGAAGGGTTACCGTGTAAAGACCAGGAGTAGTGTATGTGTGTACCGGACTGCGAAGAGAAGATACAGCCCCATCACCAAAGTTCCACTGCCAGGAATCTGCCCAGGTAGTAGTGGTGTTGTCAAGGAACTGGACAGTCAGAGGATACTGATCTTCCAGAACATCTGCGGTAAAGTCAATAGTTGGTAATGATGACGGCTTTGCAGGTACTTCAATCAACTGAGGACCAGTTGACGAGGTCTTCCCATACGTATCAGTTACCGTGAGAATTACCGGGTACGTGTTTGCTGCAGAGTATGTGTGTGCAGGAACCTTATCGACGCTGGTAGTTCCATCGCCAAAGTCCCACAGATAGGTAAGTTCTGTTGCCCCCACAGATTGATCGATGAACTGGATAGTCATCGGATCTACATTTTTGGGAACAAAGGTGAAATTTGCCACTGGTTCGAAGTACTTGGATGGAACTTCGTTCACCGTGATATAGTCATACTTCTTCTGTTCCTTAGTCTCGGAACCATTGGTTACCTGAAGCGTGACGGTGAATTTTCCTGCGGTGGTATAAACATGAGCCGGATTCTGTTCAGTAGAGGTTGCATTGTCTCCAAAGTTCCAGGTCCAGTTGGTTCCGGTAAAGGTAGAAACATCAGTGAACTGAACCGGGAGCTTGACAAGGCCCTCGGTTGGTGTTGCGGTAAAGTCTACTGAGCCACCTTTACAGTTGTCCCGGAGAGAGAACTTCAGGTTGACATATTTGTCTTTCACCGGAGGGCAACTCAGGCAGAGGCTCTGATTGGTATCATTGAGCTTCTTGATGAGGGCCTGATATGCCTTGTACCCGACAAGATCGGAGGGAATGAACGCCGGACCGACATCAAAGGTACGTGCACCGCATCCGGGAATCTGGATGATAAGGTTATAATCACCTGCAGGAATTTCACAGAAGTTTACTCCTTCATCGGAGAGCAGATCCCGGAGATCCAGTGCGAAAGAACCCTTATCGTCAAGTAATGAGGTATAGGTGCCTAGCAGGTACGGCTGCTCTCCCAGGTATTCATTGCCAAACAGCCAGACCTGAATGGGAAGACCCGGAGATCCGGTGTGCCCGGTAACATTTACGTTGGTAAGCATATCAACGGAACCGCAAGGGTATGCAGCACAGCAGCAGCGTTCAACAATTTCTGGAACTGTGAAGTTGAAATCAGGAACTACTACCGTGATTGTGACCTTACCTGGCTCCGGACTGCAGGTTGGACAGTCGTAAAGCCCACAGACATTTCCTTCACTGCACATTGCACTGCATCCACCACCATCGGAATACCGATACCGGGAGATCACATCTTCAGGATCTACACTTGAAGCATATACCGTGTATTCTCCTGCTGCACAGGGAGCAGTCCACTGATAGAACCAGGTTCCATTCAGATAGGCACCGCCGGTTACCGGCGGGTTAGCCTGACCAGTCAGAGATACAATTTCCTGTCCACATTTGGGAAGACCGGTTCCTGCTACAAAGAGATGAGTAGTCTTACTGTCAGTGTTTATACCCTGAAGCATGACGGTGTGACCAGCCTGAATGGTGGTAACCGGAACAAGGGATCCCTTACTCCATGCAGTAAAATCATATGCTACTGCAGTGAGTTGTCCAAATTCAACGGTAACATTGAAGTCAGTAGAGTCTACACCAGGAATACTGGGAAGATTATCAGACTGTAAATGGTACGTATAAGTCCCGGGTTTCACACTTGTGGAAAGGAACTCATTTGAGCCGGCAGTGTCGGGATAGAGAGTTCCAACCTTTACCGTGGTATTATTTGTGTTAATCAGCCCATAGTAGTGAGTTCCGGACCATGGAACAGTCCAGGCACCTACCGATGGAGCATCAAATCCATTGGGAGATACATTGCCAAACTTGAATTTGTTAGCTGCATCCCAGGGCCATACGTATACACTGTCTCCAAGAATGAGGTTCTGATTTGTAGAGTTGTCCAAAAATGGTGGACGATCACAAATATCACCGGTCATCGTCTGAGGGTTGATAACAACACCCAGGTGCATTGGCGCACTCAGGCTGTTATTTCCATTCACTGAAAGGTTAAAAAACCCGTCAACTGTTGGTTCCCCAGCACTGACGCCACCCCGGGTCACTGTAGCGGGCCCGGACAAAGATACTGCTGCTGATACCGCACCGGATATCAGGCAGATCAGCATGATTGAGACTAGTCCCAATCGCATAATATTCCCCATGTTAAACCATCCTGACGCCATTTCCTTTACACCATCCGAACGGGAATACCCTAACTGGTCTTCAGGCATACCTCATCATCTCTGAATATCAGGAAATTACCCGATTATTCAGATGAGAAGAAATGCCGATACTGAAGTCAGATTAACCCCACATTTCCGAATAATAAACATCTTATTTATAATAATTTGAATATAAATTTTTCCCTTAGAATCGGATAATAAAAAACACGGGAAAAACAAGAGATTTGGTTCAAAAAAAAGTTAGGCTATACCGATCTCATATGAGGTACTGTCGGTTGCATACCCATTAGAGACTCCTAATTTTACTACATATCTCTGACTGGAAGCAAACTCATGAAGAGGGTTTTGTTCATGGGATACTGATGAGTCACCAAAATCCCAGGTCCAGTTATTTATTCCAACTCCAAGGGACTTATCATAGAACTGAATTTTTTTCGTATTCGCAAGATCCGCATATACATGAGTCAACTGTGCAGTGACGGTGGGACTCAGAGCGGTGATATATTCTTTCCGGGTTGTTGTGTTTGAACCCATGGTGTTGTTGTATACCGACAGGGTTACATCATACACTCCAGGTCTTACATACGTATGGAAGGGACCCTGTTCATTGGTCTTTGCCCCATCCCCAAAGGTCCAGTTCCATGCAACCGGAGCCCCGGTCGATAAATCGAGGAACTGCACATTGAAGGGAGCGACCTCCCTGGTAGATGCTACAGTGAAGTTCGCAAATAGCGGACCATTGTCAGAGGAACTGTTTTTCACAACTATCGAGTTATATGAAGTCTTATTCGAGACTCCCCAGGTATCTGTCACAGTCAGATTTACGGTATAATTCCCCGGGGTTTCATAGACATGCACCGGGTTCTTTTTGACCCAGTCATGATCTCCATCACCAAATTCCCATGCATAGGAATATGCTCCCGTCACCGGCTCTGTCAGATCAATAAAGGATACCGACAGAGGGGCTTGTCCGGTCACCGGACTTGCACTGAATGCTACTTTAGGTTCAGGATAATCACTCACACGTATATACCCAATTTGCCTGGCTACATCTGAAGAGTTCCCTCCTGTCACTTCCATCGTAACATTATAGAGACCAGCTTTGGTATAGGTATGAACTGGGTTCTGATCATGATCAATCAAAGATTCATCGCCAAAATCCCATTCATACGATAATGGACTTTCTCCAGTAGACTGATCAATGAAAGAGACATCTAAAGGTGCACTGCCATTTCGGGGAATTGCCGTGAACATTGCATGAGTCAGGACCGGATTTGATACCTGAACAAATCCTTTCATATCTTTTGTAGATGTTTTTCCATCAGAGATAACTGTAAGACAGACATCAAAACTTCCGGGAGTATTGTAGGTATATACCGGCAGACGTTCATTGGAGATCTGTCCATCCCCAAACCACCACTGGTACCAGGGAGATGTATTCAATCCTGATGAAAAATCACTGAAAGAGACTGTCAAAGGTGTAGTGCCCTTTGTCGGTGATCCGGTAAAATCCGCAACAGGGGGGGCTGCCTCCTGCACGATGACACAATTATTCCGGGTCACGGATCCGGTTTTCGATCCGTCTGACACCCAGAGAGTCACATTGTAGGTGTCAGGTGTGATAAATTGATGAATTGGATTCCGTCCGAATTCGTGAGCAGATCCATCATCAAAGTCCCATTCATAGGTGAGATGGCCGGTTCCATTAGCAAGGGCAATGAAACTCACATTGAGTGGAGCAGTCCCATATCCCGGAGCAACAGCAAAATCAGCAATCGGTGCTGGCAGTGTGTCCACAGCGATATATCCAATCTTTTTAATGAGTGATGTTCCTCCTGACCCGGTCACCGCTACCGTGACATTATAAAGCCCAGGTTCGGTGAAGGTATGAACAGGATTTCGGTCATAGGAAACCAGAGTATCATCATCAAAGTCCCATTGATACGTCAAAGACTCGGTTGCCGGAGTCTGATCAGTAAACACCACAGTGAGATTTGCTGCACCAGACTGTGGGGTTGCAGTAAAATCAGCTTGAGGTGGTGGAATTGGAAGAACCTGAATTATTCCTTCTTCTGTGCTGGATGAGATCCGTCCATCTTCATAGGTGTAGTTATCACTCACATTCAGAGTAATATCGTACAATCCCGGTGTCGTGTAAGTGAATACCGGATTTTTGTCCGGTGAGTAGGTTGTCTCATTTAATGTCCAGTTCCAGCTTAATGCACCAACAGACTGATCAATAAAGGTGACATTCAGGGGAGCATATCCAACTCGTGGAGATACCGTAAAAGATGACTCTAATGGCCCATCCACCGGAGATGTTACTAAAATTTCCTGGGAAATCGAATTATTAACACCCGTACCGTTGTCAACAACGAGGTTTATTACATAAGAACCTGCTGTCGTGAACGTATAATTGGCATTCTGATCGTGATTAATCCAATTAGAATTCCCTGTTATGTTCCAGGTCCAGTTTACTGGCTCTCCTTCTGATTGATCTACAAACGAGACATTAAGTGGAGCTGGTCCGGATATGGGAACCGGTGCAAACATCGCAGTTAAATTATCCGCATATACTCCACCTGCAAGCAGAGATAATCCCACAATACTCACAAGAAGAATACGGAGAGAGAGGGGGAATACCCCACTCTGCTTTCTAGATTTGATATCCATATAATGACCCCATTTACTCGATAACAATTAAATTTGGTTTTATCATCGAACCACTAAAGAGACTATTTTGCGCAGACAAACTCACCTGATACGTTCCAGGAGAAGTATACTGATGCACGGGATTCTGCTCATCTGATGTTGAACCATCCCCAAAGTCCCATAACCAGAATGTTGCATTTCCAGAGCTGAGATCTGAAAATGAGACAAGAAGAGGAGCAATACCGGTCGTACAATTTACCGAGAGATTTGGAACAATTTCTTCAGGTATCAGAGTCGGAGCAGGTTTTGGAACCGGAGCTTCAGTCACAATGATATACTGATCCCATATCCCATATCCTCCGCTCTTTGCATTCATCGCTTTCAAAGATACAACATACTCACCAGAAACCTGATAGATGTGTTCAGGATTTTGAGTAGAATTGTTTGCCCCATCACCAAACTCCCAGTACCAGGACGTGGGAGATCCGGTAGAGAGATCCCGGAAAGTCACCAGGAGAGGAGCAATTCCCGACCTCGTCGAAGCATTCATATCCACATGAACCTGATCAAAAGAGGCATTACCTACGGTTTCATTAATCTGCTCACCGGTAATGGAAGAGATGTTCTGGATGACTTGTGCCTCAACTGATGTGTTCATCCCGGTTTCATAATTTTGAGAGAGCCCCGTGGTTGCCTGAACAATTGGACTTTGATTTGTGTATTCAGGCGATGTCAGCTTTTCTTCTATACCGACAGCCACCAATCCCGGTGAAGATGTATTGATGGACGAATCAGATATAATGGAAACATTTTCACTGCCATTTATCGTAGTCTGATTATCCTGATGAGTGAAAGTAACATCGATTGACTGATTCGTAGTTACATTCGTGAAGAGATACTGATATGGTGAGTCTTGGAAGCCTTGCGAAAGTGAATTGTTAATCACCACATCACGGATGGTAAAACCCGGAAGTGTGGTTATTACAAATGCCTGATTCTGGCCATTTATTACTGAAACCTCTCCTATTGGAGCAATACTTCCCCCTGCAGCTGCTGTAGCATTGATATACCGGATTTGAGGAAGAAGAGGGTCCACAAGATTAACACCATAATCTTCAGTGACCACTTTATTACTCCCATTTGTAATCACCTCTTCAGAGAGGTTCTTTGAGGAATTCAGATCATTGTGAAAAATCTCATTGGAAGAATTCACTATTATCTGATCTAACCCTGATACTATCGGGCCGGAACTATTCACCTGCATCTGAGTATCTGCTCCGGCTATACCCGGAAGTATGATACTTATGAATAAAACAAAGACAAACCGATAAAAAGCAGTCTTCTTTTTTGATTCGAACCCCCACATCGAAATCACCTGTTTCCTTACACCCATCTGTTATGAATCTTCATTAAACAGATATATGCGGTGATTTATATTGATCATACATTATTAATCTTCGTATATAAATTCAAACAGATTTTCTAACAAACCAGACAATATTCAGAGATAATTACTTTATTCTTATATATGAGCGAAATTCATATCTTTTTCAGGATCTTCTTCAGCTCAATAATTCGATTTTTTAATCAGAAAGTAAAAACTTACCACCACTTCATATTTTCTGATAGTGAAAGCCAGCCAGCAATGATGAAACCTGATACAGAAGATTCGTTTCCAGAATACTAATCTGAAGAAAAGAGATTGACCTGATGATCAGGTAACAGTGTATCAGATGTTAAAAAAACAGAACGGGGATTGTTTTCGGAAATATCCAGTTAAGGAGCTTTTACCGAGATACAATCATGCCAGACACCGGATCCACCGGTGTTATTATTACTTGCACGAAGAACCACCGTGTATGAACCAGGAATGTCATAGATATGAGAAGCATTCTGATCCGTTGCATTAGCTCCATCACCAAACTGCCAATACCAGGCATTAGGCGTTCCTAATGACATATCAGTGAAGTTCACCAGAAATGGAGCAGTACCGGTCTGATTATCTGGACCAAAGAATACATGTACCTGCCCTGGAGTGGGATTTCCAATCGCGGTGATATTATGATCCTCAGTGATATTTGTAAAAGTCCAGGATTGATTTGTACCACCTGAGACACTATCAATTTTTACATCAGTCAGATCGGCCCCGGGCTTTGGTTCAGTAATATAGGTGCTGTTTGCTCCTTTCTGATAGGTACCATTCCCTGCAGGCTGGATGACACTCCAGTTGTTTGCCGTTGCATTGATGGTATAATAAGCAGGAGCTTCCCAGATTACAAAGGTGACATTTTCCGAACTCTCCAGAGTATCAGGATTTTTTACCTTAACAGTATAGATTCCTGGTTCTTCATTGGTTAAGTTGAATGATGTCGAGATAGTGGATGAATTCAGAACCTGAACTCCAGATTCATTCATCAGACTGTAATTCCCAGAGATCAGGTAGGCGAGAGCACCACTTTGAAAGTTGGAACCAGAGATTAACACCGGATAGGACTGATTATTCAGGCCTGATGACGGAGCAATACCAGTGACTGAGGGATTAACCGGAACCGGTGTGGAGTTGAGAGTGAATGCCTTGATACAAATGTTGGAGTTATCTGAACTTCCCAAATCTTCCCATGCACTATTCTCATTGTGCCGAATGAAACTCTCATTTACACCTGCAGTAGCGTTAGAAGAATAACCGATAATGCGATATTCACTTGGAATCGGGTAATTATACCCCGGTGAGGTGTATCGGATAGCTACCACGAAAGATTCACTGGCGTTTAAAGGAACGGGTTTATCCAAAGCCACGGTATGATACCCCGGATAGAGAATTGTTCCCGATTTATTATATACAGAACCGGCGGTACTGACTGGCGGAGTAGCGGTGTTAGTAAATATATACAGATGGTATGCAGCATTTACCCTGTTGGTATAGAAGGATACTCCCTCAAGAGTTTCATTTGTTTTTGCGGTAAAAGCATTTGCTCCCCAGGCAGAATCATCATCATATCCATAGTTTCCTATCCATCCGAAAGGATCATATTGATAAACTGTATCATAGTTACTCACCGGATAGATTCCCGGGTAAACGGCTACTGTTTTGTACCCCATTAGCCCGTCATAGTAGGATACCCAATAGTAACCTTCCATTCCCCAACTAGTTCCCCAGCTGTTCTTAACCAGCCATGCACCAGGGCCCGGAGGAGGAGTGCTGAATAATGAGGGAGAAACTGAATCATCCCACCCAACTATGGTAACTGCGTGATTCGTTTTCGTTGATACCGGATTATAATAGTATGACCCGTTCAGATAGATATCGTAATGATAATAGTTCGCATGAACCGCTCCATATGCCATCAGTGCGTTTTTAATGTTACCATTATCAAGAGGAGATGTTTTCGCAGGTATCAGATATTCTTCCTGCAAATGTTTCTGTACGGTCAGATTTATCGGGGAAGGGATAGTCGCATTGTCGATATAGGGATCATCGGTTTCATTGATTGGACCACTATATCTGTTTAGATATGCCATCGACATATATTCATTGCCCCCGTAACAAGGGCCCCAGTCAAATCCGTGTGTATTTTTCAGATTATTTTCTGAAAAATTCCGGGATTCTGTCTTATTGGAGTTAACCAGAAGTTCAGATTCCAAAGACCCATATGTCGCAAATGCCCAGCAAGAACCACATTGACCCTGATCCTTTACTGAGGTAACAAATCCCTGAGATCTGAGATCATAGGAGGAAGGATAAGTGTCAGACATTGCGGATACATTCTGACCATTCAGATATGAGAGATCTACTGGGGAAGGAATATCACCATAATAATGAGAGTCATTTCCAATCTCCTGTACTGAAGAAGAGTTGAGATAATGCTCAAATTCAGGGTTTACTGGGGATATTTGTAACTCATCAGCCGTGGCCAAGGAACAAAAGCAGACAAAACTTATTACTAAAACAATTCCAAGGAAACGCATACTTTTCATTCCCCCCAGATAAAAAAATGAAAAACTAGTCATGTTAGGTCACTCGGATATACTGATTTCGAATCGCCCCATTTTTTGCACTCCCACTTATGGCCTGTGCCCTGACTGAATATACACCAGGAGAGGAATACGTGTGGGTGACATTCGCGAGAGCAGCACTCTGACCATCACCAAAAGAATACACCCACGATGTATAGGGTGTGCTTGAAAGGCCGGTAAAATTCACAGACAAGGGGTGAGGTCCGGAAGTGACATTACCCATAAACCAGACTGCTAACTGGCTTGCCTGAATGTAACCGGGAACAACATTCGTGTTATTCTCAACTGCTCCATATGTAGTCAGGTTCACCCCATGAGAACCAGCGACCAGGTAGGTATGAGTTGGATTTTGTTGGGTTGAGTTGGCAGTATTATCACCAAATTGCCAGTCATATCCTGAGGGACTATCCCCCGAGGTATAAATAAACGATACATTAAAGGGAACAATGCCGGATTGTGGTGTTCCGGTAAAATTCGCTCCCGGGACCGGAGGTGTGGGAACGGTAAGAGTCCCATTTGTTATCAGGATGGGAGATATTGATGCTCCGGCAGAATTTTTCAATGCATTTACTGTGACATTGATGCTGGATTGGCCATATGCTGCCCCAAGATAGGAGATGTTCAACGCCTGAGGAAGACTTACGGATCCCGTTAAAGAGGATGTAGCATTTACCCCCAGAGTATATGAAGTATTATATTTGGACTGAAGAGTGACACTACCTGGGACAGAGACATTGGTAAAGTTCCCTACTCCGGAGGTGGGGAGAACTACGGTAAGATTATAGTTAGAGAGCCCACCAGTCAGACCGGTGATAGAAACATTTGCATAGCGGGTCTGTCCAGACGGAACAGATACACTTTCCACCTGGACAGATGGCGGTGCAAGATTCTGATTATAGGGTATCAGTTTTGAGACTACTGATGAGCCGATAGTCACCGTAACATTCAGGTACCCCTGCTTTGGATTGAAGGTCGGATAGAAAGTAATCTCTCCGGAATTACTCCCGGACTTCGTTCCATTCACCATCCAGGAGAGATTCGTTCCGGTACCCGGAGTAGTAATGGTCTTGATTACCCGGACCCCATACGTTCCGGATGCAACCTGACCAGTAGTATCGGAGATATAGGAAGATGTACTAAGTAAAGATCCATCAACAGAGGTGAAGGTGCCCGGATTCAACGTCATTGGCAGTGTCAGACTGCTGGACATGATTCCATACGAACCGGATGCTCCTGAAGTAAAATTGTTTTCAAACCCGATTGCCATTGAGGTGCCATCTGTGACCCCGGAATAGCTGATCGTGACCGGATAATTCTGATATAATATATCCGGAGAAATCGTAACCCCTGCTGAAGATACTGTAGTAATACAGATCAACGTTAGAACGAAACCCACCCATACATGTCGCATAAATATACCCCTCGTATGGTAGGTTATTTTTTATTATTAGAATAAAAATATACCGCTGGCATAATAAAAAAGAATTGCCAACATTCAATATTTTCCAAGAATTCGGTCAGAATATTTGGAAGGTAGAGTATCAGATTTTTTGAGCCGATTTACCCCATGAGTTATGAGGAGAACAAATACCTACCCGAAAAGATTCAAAATCCGTTTCCTGATCATACCTTTCATTTTCCCTTATGTTCTTTTCATCTCATTGGGTAATGGATAGGAAGAAGGAATTGATGATCAATAATCCGGAGATGACATTTGTTATAGATTTTTGCACTTGATGATATGGGCAAGCTCCAGATGAGAGATTCATGGAGATAGGGATATTTCTAATATCAGATCTAACCTCCAGGAGTTGTACATGAGAATCCTTTCACACAACACGGAAAAATTCGGAATCTGAGTCACCCAACAATCCTGTGGTTAAAACGCTCCCCAATATCTGCCAGAGTGTTAGATTCCCGGAGATCCTTATCATCCCTCACCCTGATAAAACGGGGAAACCGCAGAGTATATCCCCCCTCATAATTCGGACTTTTCTGTATCTCGGAGAATCCGATCTCAAAGACCAGACGAGGTTCGAAATACACCATTTTTGCTTCCGAATGAGTGACATCTTCCTTAAGAAGATCATAGAGCCCTGCCAAGGTCTCATCATTCAGGCCGGTTGCAACTCTGCTTACTGGAATTAATTGGTCGTCAGTCCGGGCTGCAACGAGAAATGATCCATACACATGAGCACGTTTCCCTTCTCCCCATTCAGCTCCAATTACCACCAGATCCAGGGTATCTACTTCAGGTTTAATCTTCACCCAGTCTTTTCCCCGCATTCCCGGCGTATACCGCGAGCTGGGAAGTTTCAGCATCACCCCTTCATGACCTGCATCAAGAGCTTCATGATAATACTGTTCCACTGCCAGTGGATCATCACTTACCAGCTGAGGGGTTGCATAGGATCGGAGAACCTCCTCCAATATTTCCCGTCGCTCAGAAAACGGCCGGGTGAGAAGCATTTCTCCGTCGAGATAGAGTATATCAAATACATTGGGAACCAGCGAGGTAGCATCTACCGCGTCAGATACTCCATGCTTTCGCCGAAATCGTTTCAATACCGCCTGAAACGGCATTGGCCTGTTATCCTGAACCGCTATTACCTCTCCATCAAGAATCACATCATGATCTGTCGCTCCCAGAAGCATCGCAACTACATCAGGAAGTGAATCAGTCACATCCTCAAGCCGGCGTGAATACATCCGGGCAACTTCCCCTTTCTTATGAAACTGAAACCGGGCCCCGTCATATTTGTATTCTACGGCAATCGTACCAGCATCGGTGAGGACCTGTGAGATAGTCCCCTGCCTTGCTAGCATCATTCTAACCGGGTGAAATACCTGAAGGGATACCCTGGAAAGTGCTTCCTCCCCTTGTATTGCAAGAGTTGCCACTTCTCCCATATCATTGAGTACCTGCTGGGCGTGTTCAACCAGTTCTTCCGAAACCAGAAATGCCCTGGCTATGGCATCTCTGACATTTCCTTCCCCGACCCCAATCCTCATGTCATCAAGAAGAATTCCGGTAATATAGTGTCCTTCCAGGGGTGTTGCCAGAGAAAAAAGACGTTGAATTATACGAAGACGTTCTTTTTGGGATTTCGATCCTTCTGATTGAGCAATCGTTTCAAACGAGGTATATACCTCGCGCAGGGTCAGTTCTTCAGAGAAGAATGAGGTTTGTGATTTACTTGCCAGTAGCTCTTCAACTGCCTTTCCCAGATCTCCAACCGAATTCAGCTTTTTAATAACCCCTGCACGGTTTTTCCCGGTCACATATGCTACCGCTTCATACAGGAGATTCGGACCGATTCCCAGTTTCAGCGGGCTCCAGTCAGGGAAAGGACTTCCCAGAATCATCCGGACAAATATCGGAAGATCGTCAGCAGGAACTTCTTTGAGAGCAGCACTCAGGCAATCAATAGTATCAAGGCGTCCCTTAATCGTTTCAATACGCTGACATAATTCGGCAAAGAGTAAAAATTTCATACAACTTCCCGTCAGAGATCAAAACGGTAACGCCAGCACTCCTCAGAGCACACTTCTCTCTTCGATCCCCGCAATTTTCGGATTGACGCTTTGTCATCCTGGTCAACCGAAGAGGCGGCAAAAAGTTCTACCGATTCTGCATGAAGAGACAAACCCTCATGAGCGGTGGACAACGCAATTTTTGGTTCATTATTCTCTTCTGACAAATGGGCGAGAATGGCAAGATGAATGGAGTCACCCAGCTCCCGCAGGACACTGGCAGCATCATGATTTGAGAGATGACCCCGATCCCCGGCAATCCGTCTTTTTAAAAATGCCGGATAGGGACCGTTTTTCAGCATATCAGGGCAATGGTTTGATTCAAGAATTAATCCATCAGCCCGCCCAAGCATCTCCTGCATCGTATCAGTTACTACTCCGGTATCTGTGCAATAACAGAGCCGGGTGGAATTGTCACTAATCAGGTATCCACAGGGCTGGGTGGCATCATGAGAGATCGGAAACGCTTCGATCTGAAACCCTCCAACTTCAAAAGGAGTGTGACATTTTATCGTCTGCACGGGAAATTTTATGGCTCCGGTTCGTTGACGCAGGAATGCATCCATCGTTCCAACCGTTCCAAATGCAGGTACTTTCAAATGATTCCCAACTGCCGCAAGCCCTTTAATGTGATCACCATGTTCATGGGTTATTAAAATTCCCGCGAGGCATTCTTTTTTTCCTCCGGCAGCATCCAGTCTTCCCCCTCGATCACGGGTTCCAAAAATTTCCCGAGCAGAACGCCCTGCATCAATCAGAAGGGCGCCGGATTCTCCCTCAATATATACACAGTTCCCCTTGCTTCCACTTGCAAGGACGGATATTTGCATAGTTGATAGTATTGGCGGAGCGAAGACATAAATGTCTACATCAAAAATATCATCGACGCCGGCTCTAACAACGAATCTGATAAAAATTATCGCATCTGCGTGAATATTCCCGAGTAATTTAAACTAGCAATATAGAGACTATAGAGAATATAGAGGAGAGATTTATTGTGTTCCCTCCCGTTAGGGTAAGGCTGGTGTTTTACGTATGAAGTATAATGCAAAATTTGTATCCCTGGTAGCAATCTTCGGACTGCTCCTCGCAGCAACCCTGATGTGTGGATGTACAAGCTCTGAAAAGTCCCCGGCAACAGAGACCGTTACCTCTGCCCCAACGATGACCGTTGAGGAAACCAAGGTTGCAACTGAGGTTCCAACCCCTGAGATGACTCCGGCAGCAGTTGAAAATGTGACCCCCGTTGCAGAGACCGTATCTAACGAGACCCCGGTAAATGCAACTGAAGCGACTCCTGTCACACAGGCAGCAGAGAACACTACCGTAGAATCAAATGTCACCTCATCCGCAAATGTATCCGTTGCAGAGCCAGTGGCAAATGAGACCAAAGAAGCAGCAGTACCGGCAGCAGGAAATGTAACTGAGACCCCTGTTCTGCAGAATATCACAGGTAACGAGACCCCGGTAGCAGAGAACACTACCCCGGTTGAGACCGTTAATAAGTCAGCTTCTCTTTAAGGACAATATAAAAGAAACCTGATTTTTTTCAGGTTTCTCACTTTTTTTACGGAATAACTTCACAGCCGTTATACTTCTCATGAGCAAACTGCTCAAGAGTAATCTGACCTTCAGAGAGGAGATGCTCTATCCTGGGAACCACTGCCTGCAATGAGCTGAGCATCTCCCGGACCGTCATACAGACAAGTTCCCGCCCTTCCGAAGGCCAGGGTTCAAGAATAGCCGAATATAAACAACGCCCCCCACAGAGGGTGAATATATCACAGGAAGTACAGGGACCTGAGATGGGGATGTCTCGAAGATGACAAGGATCAGAGGTAGTGATGTCCCCCAGATAATAATCAGCCATTCCCACCATGATAGGACAGGGAGTTATTTTGCCATTAGTCAGAACGGTATAATTCGCAAAGCCTGATCCACACCGGAGTCTTGAAGAGCGCCCAAGTATCATATCCTCAACCGGATCGATAAACGGGTACCATCGTTCAACAATACCCTGTTCTTCCATCCGGGTCACCCAGATATCGATTAGGGTTTTTATTCCGGGAATATACGATCTGATTATCCAGTCCTGAAACTGGCGAATCTGATAGTCATTCCAGAAGTTCGCATCAATCTGCCAATGGATAGAGGAAAACGAGTACAAGACATTGTGAGATAAATGAAGAACAGATTGAAGAATATCGACGGGTTCATGGACCGTCATCCGGGCAATAATTTCTCCCAGATATCCATTAGCCAGAGTATGGCAGATATTCTCCATCACCCGTTCATATGTTCCACTCCCTCTCCCGGAATTGGTGGTATCCTCATCCCCGTCTATTGATACAAGAATAGTATCCAGCCGGTTTACGATCTTTGAAGGAAGACGATGTAGAAGTATCCCATTTGTCTGCAACATGAATCGGGTATCGGGGAGATCTTCCATGATAGTGCAGATCAGATCCCGTCGCAGGGTTGGCTCTCCGCCAATAAACGTCACAACCGCACCCGGATCTTTGCGGATGAAGGAGTAGAGCTCTTCAAGAGAATAGATAATGTCAACAGGAATGTCTTCGTCGATATGGATATTGTCACATTCCAGTTCGGGAGTGTCAAATATCTTCCCCCGGCAGTATTCACAAGTCAGATTACAAGAGTCAGTGAGATAGAGGTGGATGTACACACAGATCCCATACCTGTAATCCCGAATCTGATATGAATATCACCGTATCCTTTGTCAGAGCACATCCAGGGACAATTCACAAATGAGATAAAGGTTGAGACACAATCTACCAATATACTATTCATGACATATCGAATTCTCCTCCTTGATGATGAACCTGCAATATGTGAAATCACCGAGATTCTTCTTCGAAAATTGGGGTACGAACCATTAATTACCAGCAAGGGGGAGGATACCGTTGATGCATATCGTGCCAGTATTCAGGAAGGAAAACCATTTAATCTGGTAATTTTAGACCTAACAATACCTGGTGGAATGGGAGGAAAAGATGTCATCGCCGCTCTTTTGGAGTTAGATCCGAATGTCCGGGCGCTGGTATCCAGTGGAGATGCGAATGATCCGGCGGTAGCGCATTATGCAGATTTCGGATTTACCGGAGTTCTCATGAAACCCTACAACAAGGCAACCCTTGATGAAGTAATCAAATCTATCCTGAAACCAGACCAATAATCCAGGAAACCCAATTCTCATAAATTTTTTTCAAAGATACTAATACCGAAGGTTTACCCTCCCCCATACCACCTGATACAACAATTGTTCTAAATCTTCCACTGAAATTAATCAGATTTTTATTTAAAGATGAATAATCTATAGTGCTATGATGAGACGAGCATGGATTGGTGTATGTCTGCTCATAACTGCAATGTTCTTTTGTTGTGGTTTTGTAGCAGCTGAAAAGGTAAAGGATTTTAGCGAGATCAAGCACTCCGGAGATCGCCTTCTGATTGGTACAACCACCAGTCTGGATGCTACTGGGGCTCTTGACGAACTCTCAAAGAAATTTGAGGCAGAGAATAACGTCAGCATCCAGTGGGTTGCAGTTGGAACCGGACAGGCAATCGAGTACGGTCGCAATGGTGACGTAGACGTTGTCATGGTTCATGACCGGACCGCAGAGGACAAGTTCATCGCAGAAGGCTATGGACTTGACCGCCGGGTATTTGGATCAAACTACTTTGTGGTGATCGGTCCTGAATCTGACCCTGCCAAGATTTCAGGTCTTACGGCAAGCGAAGCATTCAAGGCAATTGGGGACGCTGCAAAGGATGACAACAAGATTGCCTTTGTCTCCCGTGGCGACAACTCTGGAACACACTCCCGGGAGAAAGCGCTCTGGAAAGCTGCAGGGTTTGACTACGCTGAAGTGAACAAGTCACCCTGGTACTTTGAGGCAGGCGCTGGAATGGGCCCGACTCTGACCATGGCAAACGAGAAGGATGCCTATACTATCAGTGACTCTGCAACCTGGAACACCTATGAGAGCAACCTTACCCTGAAACCCTACGTGACTGACGGGAAAGACCTCCTCAATGTGTATGCAGTTATCAGAGTAAATGATGAGAAATTCCCCGGAGCAGGAATCAATGTTGATGCAGGAAAGAAATGGGAGAATTTCCTGATCAGTGACGAAATCCAGACGTTCTTCCAGGACTTTGGAACTGAAAAGTACGGAAAGCCACTCTTCACTCCTGCTAAGGGCGATGCAAAGACCCTGAACGTTACCGAAGAAGAGATCTCAAGTCCGGTAGAGTAACTTCTTTATCCGGCTAAACCCTTCATTTTTATCTGACATGGAAGATCTATTTTCAGCGTTTTTTACTGCATATTCTCTTATCACCACCCTGAACAGTGATGTCTGGGATATCACCCTGATGACGCTCCGGATCACCTTCTCTTCAGTAATTATCAGCACCCTTGTCGCATTACCACTCGGTACAGCCATCACCTTCCGAGAATTTAAAGGGAAAAAACTCCTAATCAGTCTCATTCAAACCCTCTACTCCCTTCCCACCGTTATCGTAGGGCTGGTCTGTTTTATGCTCCTCTCCCGAACCGGACCACTCGGATTTCTGGGGTTTCTCTTCACTCCTAACGGGATGATATTTGGGCAGACACTGCTGGTCATTCCCATCATGACCGGGCTTACGATTGCTGCTCTTCAGGGAATCAGCCCTATCATAACTGATACCATTCGATCTCTTGGTGCTACCCGGTTGCAATTTATCACAAGCCACCTCAAAGAGGCCAGATATGTGATCATGGCTGCAATTGTCATCGGGTTCTCCCGGGCTATTTCGGAAGTGGGTGCGGCAATCATGATAGGTGGAAATATTAAAGGACACACCCGGGTCCTTACCACCGCAATATCGTTGCAGACATCTATGGGAAATTTCGAACTCTCCCTGGCCCTTGGAATAATTCTCCTCGGTATCGCACTCATCATCAATCTTATCATGGGCACGTTGCAGCAGCGGTGAATTATGATACATCTGGACAATATTTCCAAATCATTTGATCAGAAACCGATCCTGAAGGGAATTTCATGTGAGATAAAAGCAGGAGAAATCTTCACCATAATCGGACCTTCCGGTCAGGGAAAAACCACGCTCTTACGGCTTATCAATATGCTTGATACCCCGGACGCAGGAACCATCCGGTTTAAAGGGACGCCCCTTCAGGGCCGGGGACAGGATGCCATTGAGATCCGAAGAAAGATGGGGATGGTCTTTCAGACACCCATCGCATTTAGAGAAACGGTATTTGAGAATATCGCCATAGGTCTGCGTTACCGGGGCATGGCAAAAGAAGATATCCGGAAAAAGGTTCAAGAGAAACTCAAAGAAATCGGCCTTGAAGGCTATGAGAGTCAAAAGGCCCATACGCTATCAGGAGGAGAGATGCAACGAGTCTCTCTGGCACGGGTGATGGTAACCGAGCCTGAACTTCTGCTCCTTGATGAACCAACAGCAAACCTGGATCCCCTTTCGACGCAGAAGATTGAAGATCTGATCAAATACTACAATCAACAATACGGGACGACGATCATCATGTCATCCCATGATCTCTATCAGGGTCAGCGTCTGGCAAACCGGGTTGCAGTAATGATGGGGGGAAGGTTCATTCAGACCGGTGAAACCATTGAAGTATTTTCCCGGCCATGCTCTTCTGATGTCGCCAGATTTATTGGTATTACCAATATCCTCTCTGGAGAGATCCATGATCAGAAAGAGGGTATCGCCCGGATAAATCTCTCGGGAATCATGGTGTTTGCACTCAGTCAGATTACCTCTGGAAAAGTGAGCGTTGCCATCAGACCGGAGGATATTACTCTGTATAATGAACCAGATGGAAAAATGAGTGCAAGAAATGTCCTGAACGGGACGATAACAGAGATTCGGCCATATGGAATAATCAGTCATGTCATGGTACAGGTCTCTTCAATCTCTCTAGCCGTCCAGATAACCTGGCAATCAGTCAGGGAGATGGATCTGACCGCCGGAAAAAAGGTTCTCATCTCCTTCAAAGCTCCTTCAGTCCATGTGATGCCGTATGAGGAGAATCCTACCCATTGTGCCTGATCTCGCTGCTTTTTCGGAAATTTCTCTTGGGGAGCTGGCAGGCTCAGTAGGGAACTTTGGAACAATCCTTCCCCTCTTTTTTGCGGTATCCCTGACAACCGGGATGTCTCTTTCATTAATGCTCCTCTTATGTGGTGTATGGTACATCATTACCGGAGTAGTGTACCAGATCCCCATCCCGGTGGAACCTTTCAAAGCAGTCGCAGCAGTGGCTATAGCCGGAGCTGCAACACCAGGAAGTATAGCCGCAAGCGGTATTCTCATCGGAGTGATCTTTTTGATTCTCGGACTTACCAAAAGTATGGAATGGATGGTTCAGAGAATTCCCACTTCAGTCATCAGGGGAATCCAGTTGGCCTTGGGATTTCTTCTTTTAAAAAGTGCGATATTTGATATGGGGATACAGGATTTTCCGTTCTTTGCCGGATGTCTTGCTATTATTTTCTTCTTTCTTATCGGGAAACGATTCCTGAATATTCCAGATCTCACTGCCATGATGATCCTGGGGGTGGGTGTTGGAGCCCTCATTCTATCTACAGGGATCCCTGAACCGGCAATGCCAACAGTACCATATCTGACATTCCCGGATTATTCCGATTTTATCAATGCTGCATTGAGTCTGGTAATTCCTCAGATCCCCTTAACACTGGCAAATGCTGTCCTTGCAACATCTCTTCTTGCATCTGAACTCTATCAAAAACAAGTTTCTGCTGACAGACTCAGCCGGACTATTGGAATTATGAGTCTTTCAACATCTCTTCTCGGAGGGTTTCCCATGTGTCATGGAGCCGGAGGTGTTGCAGCTCACCACCGGTTTGGAGCGCGATCCGGAACTGCGATGATCATGGGGGGTTGTATTCTAATTGGGGCTGCTGCTTTTTTTACCCAGCCTGAAACTCTTGCAGCAATTCCCAAAGGAGTATTTGGTGCATTACTCTTTGCTGTCGCTATTGAACTGGTGAGGCATGGTATCCGGACGGAAAACCCACTCGTCACCGGAGTGATCGGAATTCTGGCACTCCCAGCCGGAATCGCCGCAGCATTTATTATCGGAGTAATTCTGGCAGCGATAATACAATATCGGGACAATATTATCCAAAAAGGAAAAAAGTCAGAAATATGAAAAGATCACTTTGAAACAGGATGCTCATGAAACCGGGCATCAGATCTGGCTGTTGAAGCCTGATGCTGAGCATGTTCCATCCATCCTGCCTTAGCCTTAGGAAAAGCATCAAATGCCGGGATATATGGTTTGATATCGAGCAATGGAGTGCCATCAAGGATATCCACATCTGCAATCTCCAGGGTCATCCCGGTAACCTTTGTCAATCGGACGATGGAGAGGCCAATAGGATTTGGTCTGCGGGGAGCACGGGTTGCCAGAACCCCATGCGGTTTTTTGTCCAGATAGGGAGTTACCATCGACGACCATCCAGTTGTCTGATGGAAAAAATAGAGGAGAATAATCCGATCAAATTCATCCAGATCGGTCAGGGCCTCTTGATATTGAGGAAATATCTCAATAGTTCCGGATATCCCGACAGCTCCAGTACTCTGGATAGGCATTCCTGCAGGGTTATAAAAAGGTGAGTGAATGACCCCGATAGGAGTCATCGAATAGGACTCCATGAGAAATTAACGTGCCCAGATGATAGTTCCGACGTTTTCCCCAATAATTGCACGAGTGAGCATACCAGGTTTGTGCCCGTTAACGATCTGTACACAGGGAATATTCCGGGACTCAAGCATCAGTTCGAGAAGTTTTCTCTCAAGGACAAGGTCTTCCATGTCCATTTCGATGAGCTCACTTGCCGTAATCTCAGGGATCAGCTCAGCATCAGCAAATTTTCCCGGATGTTTGGTATAGAGCCCATCCACATTTTTCGCGAGAATGCAGCGTTTGGCACCAACTACTTCTGCAGCAAGAAACGCCCCGGTATCAGTCCGGTGGGCGGGAATACCCCCATTGGATCGTTCGGAAGGATGTTCATACAGACCATAGGGGGGAGTCCCGTGAGTAACCGGAAGAGCCCCCATCCCAAGAAGGGTTGGGAGTTCAAGAAGATCACTGGTATGGATACGCTTCGCTTTCCAGGGTGCCAGAAGCGTGGCCATGATCATCGCATTCTGCTCTGAAATCTTGCTGGTCAGTTCTGCAAGAATACCCGTGGGCATTCCCAGATCCAGCCCAATATCCATAACATGCCGTACCCGGACACCACCACCGGTGATAATCAGCATCTGATGTCGTTCAGACAAATCACCAAGTTCCTGAACCAGAGGAAGAACAACGTCTCGTCCATAATCAATGATTCCATGCCCGCCAATCTTGATAACATTCAGCTCTGGAAGAATTCTGACAAGAGGTCGTTCTTTATACCGATCAAAGAGTTGTTTTCGAACCAGTGTTTCACCTTGGAGTTTATTGTATACCTCATGTCTTTCGTGCATAGGTCACCAGAATAATGTATATATAGAATGATGGAATATAGATAGATTATGAGATACCAAGTGGTATAACAGCAGATGTAATACCACCTGGTGTAACAGAGGTAAAAACCATGAAACTCTATGTTAGAGAACGGCAGAAAGTTGGAGAGGGAGTCAAACAACCAAAGTACCGTATTGTTGCCATTACCGGAGGGGAGATTCAGATCGAAGCAACCCATTTCCGAAAGTCAGAAATTGAGGCCATTGCGAAAGATGTAGGCGCTGAAGTCATCTTCCTTGAGCCTGTTGCTGATGGCAGTAAGAAAAAGCATTGACTTTACCATCCATCTCTTTTCACAACTTTTGTATAACTTCCAGCCAAATATATGAAAATCTATGGCTGCCCTGTCAATTGAGATACTGTTCCGATCAGCAGTAAAACTCTTTCTTATGGAAGAGCGGACGATCAGCCTGACCTTTACACCGGATGGAATACGGATCCGGTTTCCTACAACACGCAGGCTCGCTGAATACCTTGCCGTCCCTCACTACTATATCCTGCCATATTTTGGGATGATGGAAGAGCAGGAACTGGTAACTCGTGCAGAAAGGGTAGGAATTCTCACAACAAAAACCGGTTCAGAGCAGATCATCAGAATTATGAAAGATGAATACCCAAAAGAGAGTGCTGCATTGCTTGGCGAAGAAGTATTTCGAACCATCTGTTCTGCTTCACTTTCCGAAACATCAGAGTGAATATTATACATGTCCATTTTCCTCGGCATAGATGACACAGACTCACTTGAGTCGATTGGAACCGGAAGGCTGGCAAGAAAGATCGCTGATGAGATAAACGGAACATTCCCGGTAATTGCAGTGACCAGACATCAGTTCCTGGTTCATCCGGATATTCCGTACACATCACATAACAGTGGGGCAGCCATCTGGATCGATGATGGCATCCCTGACAACCTGCTTACTAATCTCTTTGATCGGGTCTCCAGAATCATGAAGGAGAATTTTGTGAAGGGAAGTGACCCAGGAATTGCCATGGCACGAGATGCGCAGATATCTCCCGCGATCATCTCCTTTGCCCTGGATGCCAAGCGTCTGGTTCTTACCCAGGAACAGGCCAGAACACTGGCGGCCCAAGCAGGGATTCTTCTACAGGGTCTTGGAGGAACAGAAGGTGGAGTTATCGGTGCTCTTGCTGCCATCGGTCTTGCATCAACAGGAAATGACGGAAGATTCCTGCAACTGGGGAATATCCGGAGTATGGCCGGAGACCAGGAGGTCAAAGATCTCCTTGCCGCAGGAATCAGTCAGGTGATAACAACCGATGGAAAAATCATCACCGAAGGGCGGGTCAGGGTCAGAAAATTCCCACAGCCTGCATGTATCTCTGGAAAACCTGTTATCCTCGTTGAAGAAATAAACGGGGAGTATATCCTGGTAAAACGAGATTAATATAGAAAGAGCCGGGAAACCCGGCAAAATTTTTTTATTGGCCAAAAAACGTAGTAATCCCGGCCGATGCCATAATATGCCCCTGCATTGCAGCTTCGACATGCACCCTGTCCGCAGGGTCTGGAGTGATAAGTGAGTCTAATGCATACAGGGTGAAGACATACCGGTGCTTCGATCCTCCGGGAGGACAGGGAGGAACATATCCACGGGTCTTCATCGAATTGATACCCTGGAGCCCGGACCCGGCCCGTTCTGCAACCGCAAGCTGGTTTGGCGGAATCGCTCCTTCTGAAGGAGTGAGATTATAAACAATCCAATGGGTATATACCCCATCCGGAGCATCAAGATCTTCCATAATGAGAACCATGGACTGGGCATTTGCCGGTTCATCCTTCCAGAATATTGCCGGCACCTGACCTGGCCCTGCGCATGAATACCGTTTGGACAGATCTGATCCATTGACCTGATTACTTACCGACATCCGCATAGTCACATTTTCTGAAGATGCTGCCTGTTCTGACAGAGTTTGGGTATCTGTCTGCTGAGTACATCCGCAGGTCAGGATGAATCCTATGAGGAGGAAGAACACGAAAAGTAACAATCTCATGAATAATCTTCGTTCTCTCTTGGAACAGAAGAGACTTTCCCTTCGCTCCCTCCATCCCAGGGCAGTGAATACCTAAATAGCGAAATTAATGAAGGGTCTGTTTCATCTTTACCAGATCAGTGATGCACTGATTCATCGGCGTTGGTATGTTGAGCCGGGCACCTTCTGCCGCAATATAGCCATTGAGAAGATCAATCTCAGTCTTTTTTCCGTCCCTGATATCATAATACATCGAGGGAAATACCGGATAAAAATCCGGGATCTGAATGGTGTAGAGGTGGTTAAGGTACTCTTCTGCATTCACCCAGGAGACCCTGATATGATGTGCCTGCATCACGGCAAAAGTCTCATGTATCAGGCCTGATATGATCTCTTTCAGGATGACATCTCCGGTTGATCCGACCGGGATCTGCAAAATGCCGCAGAGAGGGTTCACTGCAATATTAAGGAGAGACTTCTCCCATTTTGCGCCTCTGATATCAGGGCTAATGTGAGCGGGTATCCCACAAGAAGAAAAGTGAGAGACCAGCCGGGCAACCTGATCCGGATCTCCCCCATTCCACAGACCCGCCATCACCGGTCCGCTCTCACTCTTCACCCTGACATGACCATCCCCTTCGATGGAGAAATTGGTGATGATGGTACCCCCGATAGTCACCGATGCATAACGGGAGATGGTATCTTCATTTCCTATTCCATTCTGCAACGTCACAACCGGGCAGGTACGCAAAGACTGCTGATATTCTTCACAAATTTTCTGGGTGTCAGTCCCTTTTGCCGTAATTATCAGGTAATCAGCATCTGCAGGAATTTCTGATGGGCCGGAAATACAGGTGATCCCGGGAACAATCTGATCTCCCCATATTCCTGACATTTTGAGTCCCCGTTCATTAATGGACGCAGCATGTGAAGGCCTACAGGCTACATACACCGATGAATGGGAAGCCAGTCTTCCGGCAAGTGAGAGACCGACTGCTCCGGCACCTAAAATTACAATTGTGGGCATTGCTTTCCCATGTTCACTCCCGCTCGATCTCATATCGTATACTCCTTCCAGGTCCCGGCTCGGTGTCTTTCCTCACGTCTTTGAGAAAGAAGATTGTCTTACCTATCCGTTACTAATCAGGATAAATCCCTCGAATGTATACGTGTTATAAACCAGTGATCAGATATCCCTTACGGATACTTAGAGATACTATGACACGATTATCATGACAGTTCTTGAATTTATCACTTCCAACTTCCGAACCTTTATCGTTCTCCTTCAAATGGTCTGCGTGATCATGGTCATCACCTACCTGATCATGCGATCCCGCATCTTTTCTGATTTTCAGGCAGGAACCCTCACCTGGAAAAGCAGCATTCTCATGATCCTTCTCTTTGGAGCCGTCTCTATATACGGCACCGAGAGTGGAATTTTCATAATGGGTGCCCAGATCAATATCAGGGATCTCGGCCCAATAGCAGCAGGTCTTACCTGCGGACCAGTTGTAGGGCTCGGAGCCGGCCTTATCGGAGGATTATACCGGTATGCCATCGGTGGAGGAATTACCCTTCTTGCCGGAACCACGGCTACCATCTTCGCCGGTATTCTGAGTGGAATTATATACCTGCTGAATAAAAAGCGATTTGTCGGGATTCGTGGAGCAATTCTGTTTGCCGGTTGTATGGAGTTGATCCATATGGGTATCGTCCTTCTCATCACCCGGCCATTTGACCAGGCGCTCAAGGTAGTCGAGCAGGTGAGCATCCCGATGACCCTGGCAAACATGGCAGGAATCGCCGTCTTCTCATTTATTTACATGAATATGATACAGGAGAAGGAGACAAGAGATGAACGTGACCGGATCCGGACCGACCTTGAGCGGAAACAGGCTGAGCTGAGCATTGCCCGCGATATCCAGCTCAGTTTTCTCCCGGAAACCGTGCCTGATATCCAAGGGTATGAAGTTGCCCCACTCAGTCTTCCTGCACGTGAAGTAGGAGGAGATTTTTACGATATTATCGTGCCAGTTTCCCAGGACAAGATTGGTATACTTATTGCTGACGTATCAGGAAAAGGAGTTCCTGCTGCTCTTTTCATGGCACTCTCCCGGACAATCACCCGGGCAAATGCCACATGGCATAAGACGGCAGTGAATGTAATCACGGAAACAAATTCGATGGTCTCTGCTGATGCCAGGTCAGGTATGTTTGTAACCTTATTTTTTGGTGTATTTGATCTGCAGGAGCGGACAATAACCTACGTGAATGCCGGACATAATGCTCCATTAATATTTCGATCTGACGGATCCCGGGAAGAACTGCCAATGACCGGACCTGCTCTGGGCATTATGGATGATGCATTGTACACCGAAATGAAGACATCACTAAGTTCTGGTGACATCATGATCATGTATACTGACGGAGTTACGGAGGCGGTTGATGGGAAAAATGAAGAGTTCGGAGTTGACCGTCTGGACAGAGTGGTGCGAAAGTTCAGGGATGAATCAGCGGAAAAGATTCGGGACGAGATCATCGTAGCAATAAACGAACACACCCGGGGTCTTGATCAGTTTGACGATATCACCATTATTGTCATGAAAGGTGAAGAGAACAAACCCCAGTAATCTATTTTTCGAAAATAATCGACAACCCCATATTTCTTCACATCGTTCAGGTACTATGGACGAATCTGAAACATTCTTTGCAAGTGACTCTTTCTCCCGTGAGCTCGGAATCAGACTTGTTTCTTCTTCTCCCGGATGTGCCACTCTTGAGCTGGACATTACTCCCAGACACCTGAACGGGCATAATACCGTTCACGGTGGGGTAATATTCTCTCTTGCTGATGCCGCATTTGGTGTAGCGAGCAACAATGGAGGAGTTGACGCGGTTGCAATCAATACCAGCATGACCTATATGAAAGCTGCTACCGGGGGTATACTCCGGGCTGTAGCTACCGAGTTTTCAAAGAACCATAAACTTGGCTCGTATTCAGTGGAAGTATTCGACCAGGATAACGAGAAAATTGCTCTGTTTCAAGGCCTGTCATATCGCAGAAAACCCCGGGATGCAACCAGACAAGATAAGTGAGAGAAAAAAATGAAAGAGAGAAGCAGAAAAAGGATATTCCAGATAAATTCCTTAATATCCGCGAAGTTCTGTTTCTACCTTTTTTAAATTCTCAATCCGCTGTTCAAGTGGTGGATGAGTTGAGAATAAACTTGCCAGGGTTTTCCCGGATATTGCCGGAATAATAAAGAACGCATTTGCACCCTCTGCAGCCATCTTTGCTTCAGTCGGGACATATTCCATACGCCCGCTGATCTTTGTCAATGCAGAGATAAGTGCCTGGGGATCATTCGTGATATATGCACTCCCCCGATCTGCGGCAAACTCCCGGTACCGGGAGAGCGCCATCATCAGAAGGGTTGCAACAACCCAGACAACCGCTGCAACAATACCTGCAATAATCCAGGCTCCGGCACCCTCTTCACGCCGGTCAAACAAGGATGCAAAGAGGAAATTCTGCATGATCATGGAGGCAATCATTGCGATGAACGATGCGACGGTCATCGTCAGAATGTCCCGATTTTTGATATGAGAGAGTTCATGCGCCAGAACTGCTTCAAGTTCCTCTTTGTTCAGGGTTCGCATGATAGAATCGGTAACTGCTACCACTGCATGAGTCGGGCTTCGGCCGGTTGCAAATGCATTGGGAACAGGAGACTGCATAATAGCAATCCTTGGTTTTGGAAGATCTGCTTCAGTACAGAGCTTCTCAATCATCCGGTGAAGGTCAGGTGCTTCATCAGCTTCCACGATTCGTGAGCCGGTGGACATGAGCACCAGGCGATCAGAGAAGAAATACTGGACAAGACCCATTATCACAGCGATTCCGCCGATGAGCCACACATTGATGTGAAGAGCCGACAGGATGCCGATAAAGATGAGATAGACCAGGAGGAGCAGGGACCAGGTGATGATCAACCGGAACGTCAGCCCCCAGTCACGTTTCCATATCATGTATGTAGATATGCGAGCAGGCCTTCATAAAATTTACTTATCTTTTTGGTTTTATTTCTATGATTGTGCTGAGTTTTGGATAAAAGAAGCAGATTACAAGAAGAAACTTTTTCTCCAGGGAAGAGGGTTCTGAACGTTCCATGCCTATCGGGATCAGTCATGCCGCATACATACACGATGAACCGATATACGTTCAGAGCACTTCTTTGATCATACATGAGAACGGTCGGTTTTATCGGGTATGGACAGATGAATCAGATGCTTATCGAAGGATTCATCGAGGCCGGAGCTCTAAAGGAGCAGCAGATTGTTGTATCAAACAGGACAAGTGGGAAACTCGACAGTCTGCAGGACCTGTATCCAAAGATCCGGATTACACCAGACAACCGGGATCTGATAGCAGATGCTGACTGGATTATCATCGGAGCAAGACCACTGGATGTTCCAATCATCATGCAGGAAATTGCCGCCATCCGGAGCGATGCCCATGTCATATCTCTCGCTGCCTGCATCCGTACTGTACATCTGGCCCGATTATATCCGGGACCAGTTACCAGAATCCTTCCCACGGTATGTTCAACCGTTGGCGAAGGGGTGACTCTTCTCTGCCATCATGACCGGGTAAACCCGGATGAGGCAGAGGAGATATCAGATCTGTTCTCTTCAATCAGTCAGGTCATGGAGATAGAAGAGGATCTCTTTGAACCTGCAGGTGATCTTACCAGCTGTGGCCCGGCGTTACTCGCTGAAATGATATGGGAACTGGCAAAAACCGGCGCCCGGCACTGTGCACTCAGCGAAGAAGAATGTCTAGAGATGGTTGTCAGAACGATGTTTGGTACAGCCCTCATGCTCCAGGAAGGCATGCATCCACAAGATCTAATCCGAAAAGTTGCCACCCCTGGAGGAATCACCGAGGAAGGAGTAAAGATCCTCTCTACCGATCTGCCTCCCGTCTATGAAAAGGTATTTTCTACCACTCTGGAAAAATATCGCAAACTTGCGAAGATGGCAGATACCCGGTGAGTCTTTTCCCCTATGGAAAGGGAGGAGAATGGTGATAGGAGATCGCCTCCAACCTGTGAGTATGCAATATGCATCAGGCAGGCCTGGCAGAATTTTTTATCTCCGCCTGGACCATGACGAAGACCTCCTCTCCATTCTCAAAGAGTTCATCAAAGAACATCAGATTCTATCCGGAATGATTCATCTGATTGGCGCCATATCGGAGGGAGATATCGTGACCGGCCCTCGGGAAACTGTTCTTCCCCCGGAACCCGTCTGGATGGGACTTCACGGTGCCCATGAACTTATTGGTACTGCCATGATTCGAACCGGTTCTGATGGTCCCCACCTGCATCTCCATGCATCTGCCGGCCGGGGAGAAGAAGTTCTCACCGGATGTATCCGGAAAGGGGCAAGAGTATACATCGTGATCGAAGCGGTGATCATTGAGTTCGAAGGATTTACTATAGGGGTAACGCAGGATACCCGGTCCGGACAGACACTCCCGGTCATTAACCCATCTTCACCATAAGATTGCCGGGACTAAACGTGAGGAATGAATTGATGCAGAGATTATTCCCTGCATACTCCGATACGACTTTTTCTTGATTCGATACGAAATCCCAGTTCTTCAAGGTATGCACGAGCTTTTCCATTTGTGTGCAGAAGAACCTCCACCAGATCCTCCTCTTCATCCACATCACAATAGAGCCGGAATGAATCGATGATAGAACAGGTGAGGTTTGCATCCTGAGCAAACCGCACATGTTTGAGATAACTCGTTCCGTAGTACTGGGCTCTGAACCGGTCTGCATACCGAATATATACCGCGTTCGTTCCCCCTCCCCGTCCCGGAACGATAGCCATATCAGAACCTGAGGTCATAAGACTCATAATCGACCCCCTATCCGCAAGTGCCAGATCAGCCATGATGATGGCAAGCGGCCCGGTGTTTGCGATACAGAAGGTATCAAGTGCTTCATTAAGGCCTTGATCCAGAATTTCAATTCTAACCTCTTCGCCTTCCGGAAGAGTAAACGGTGAAGTAGAGAGGACCAGAGGGTCACATCCGGCGCTATGGAGTGCACGCAGAACATCCTGAAGCATCGCCAGGGCAAACTGTTGCCGTTCCTCCAGGGAGAAAATACCTGAAAGACGAGTTTTGGGATTATGTGGCTTAAACGGGATGACTACCGGGACCCTCATATTATCAAACAACCTGAACCTGGCCGCTGTTACATGGTTGGCCGGTGTATCGGTTAAATGAAACGGCCCCCCCTGATGAAATGCGGAAAGTCATTGATATGGTAGTACCTCGATACCTGAGAGAAGTAACAACCTCCATGCCTATGTCTTCATCTGCCAAGTACCGGAGAAGATCTCCATATCTGGAGAACAGTTTCCAGACTGACCAACCGGTGATCACCTATTCCCGCAATGTCTTTCTTCCCCTCACATTTGTATGCCGCAACCAGTGTGGATATTGCACGTTTAAACGACAACCATCAGAGGATTCTCTGACAACCCCGGAGGAGACTGAGAAGATCCTTATCAGGGGAGAAGAATTCGGATGCACCGAAGCCCTCTTTACCTTTGGAGAACGTCCGGAGGAAGTCCCTGGGTTTCTCCCTTATCTGGAGCGGTGGGGATATCACACGATACTTGAATACTGCGCCGCCATGTCCAGACAGGCGATAGTACATGGCATGCTTCCCCACACCAATGCCGGAGTTCTCTCCAAAGAAGAGATGAAAGTTCTCCAGCCACTCAATGCAAGTATGGGCCTGATGCTGGAGACTACTGCAGATATTCCTGCTCACCAGGGATCAGCAGGAAAAGTTCCACAGGTCAGGATTGACATGATCGAGGAAGCCGGACAGTTAAAGATTCCGTTTACCACCGGTCTTCTTATTGGCATCGGGGAAACCCGGGAGGACCGGATTGAGTCACTCCAGGTCATAGCCGATATTCACCGGCGGTATGATCACATCCAGGAGATTATAATACAGAATTTTTGTCCAAAGCCGGGTACCCGGATGTCAGCGTTTCCCGGGGCAACCACACTTGTGATGCAGGAGACTGTCACTCTTGCAGACGAAATCCTGCCTGATGATATCTCTATCCAGATTCCCCCGAATTTAATTGATGCACATAGTATCCTGTCATCCGGGGTGACGGATCTCGGGGGGGTCTCTCCGGTGACTCCGGATTATGTAAATCCTGAACATCCCTGGCCGGGAGTAGAGGAACTCCGGCGGCTTACCCACGGATATACCCTGCAGGAACGACTCTGTATCTATCCCAAATATATCAATAGAGGGTGGTACCCACCTGAATTAAAGGATCTGATCCTGAGTTTAAGTGCAAGGATTGCCAATCATACCCATGTTTAAGGAAAGAATCCTCTTCATCCACATAGTATGGATGGAGGGTTTCCATACGAAGTACCGGTGAAAATTGCGGTGAAGAATGATAATACTCATGCCTAGTATCATGAAGCTGAAGAACACAATGAATGAGAGAGGTATGGCATGATCATGGAAACCCCCCTGTACGAGGGCAAGGCCAAATCTGTTTATCTGACTGATAAACCAGGTGAACTGAGAGTAGTCTTCCGAAATGATATGACCGCTTTTAACGGCGTTAAACACGACCAGTTTGAAAATAAAGGGCGCTTTAACGCAACCGCATCTGAATTTTTTATGCGGCTTCTTGAAGAGAACGGCGTGGGCACGCACTTTATCAGCAGACCGGATCCGGTAACGATGATTGTGAAGAAACTCGAGATGATTCCTCTCGAAGTTATTGTCAGAAATGTCGCTGCAGGATCCATGGTAAAAAAATACCCAGTAAAAGAAGGAACTGTTCTTTCCCCTCCGGTAGTTGCCATCGATTACAAAGATGATGAGCGGGGTGATCCAATGATCAACGATGAACTCATAGTTGCATTGAAGATCCTCACTCTTGCGGAACTGGATGCGGTGAAAAAAGCGGCCCTGAAGGTGAATGATATACTCACTCAGTTCTTTGATGAATTTGGCATCAGACTGGTTGACTTTAAACTTGAGTTTGGAAAGGCTGACGGGAAGATCATCCTGGGTGATGAGATCAGTATGGACTCAATGCGCCTGTGGGATAAAGTGACCGGTGAATCATTTGACAAAGATGTGTACCGGTTTGAAAAGGGCGATGTCATGACCGCATATCGTCGTGTTCTTGAAAGAATACTCCCAGATTTCAAGGAGTGAATATCGTAGCATCCTACAATACCTGCGCGGAATCGGGATAACCATTCTTTATTTTCGCATCCCCCGGTGGGTGCCCCATTTGGTAATTGGACAAATGACATTGTCCTCCCATTATTAGGGGGAGGACAAAAGAGAAATTGCACTAGCTCATAAGGGGGCACGAAATCGTGCCTGTCCGGTTCCATTAGTTTGAAGGTTCTATAGATTGAATAGAGATCATCGAGGAGTTTGAATGGCAGAAAACCTGGAAGAACAAGTCAGGATGTGGGCAGAGTCCTATGCCAATGAGCGTGGATGGTACCTGAATACTGACGACAAACAACGCGGGGCAGTCATCAAAGGACTTGCCAGAAATACGGAAAAATTCGGCGCTCAATATTGTCCGTGTCGGATCCGTTCAGGGGATCCGGAAACCGATAAGAAGATCATCTGTCCATGTATTTATCACCAGGATGAACTGGATCAGGCTGGACATTGTACCTGCAATTTCTTTTACGATAAAGAGGCCTGACCCTAATCTCTCTCCTCTATCTCCAGAGATTTTTATATAAGAATTCTATCCTTCCGGATCATTTCGATATCTTCATACCATGTATGCTCCTGAATATGTAGTACAGGAGGCTAACATGGCATCATTTTCTGCAATATTATCAGAAGGATCCGAGTATGTAAAAGAAGGACTTGTAGAGAAGTGGCAGCGATGGATCATCCTGATTGTCCTGATGATAGTTCAGGGTATCACGATGTGCATCATTCCTCTCTTCAACGGATATCTGGTCAGGGTATATGGGAAGGAAGGAAAAGAAGCAGCACCTGAAGTCGATGATTACATGAGGCTCTTTATCGACGGATGGAAACTGAACATTGTAACCATCCTTTACATGATTCCTGCAATCATCATCGCCCTGGTTCTGGGTGTTTTCAGTGTAGCACCGATGATTGCCGGATACCTGAACAAGGGTCGGGTTGATGAGTTACTCGGATTACTCCTCGGAAGTCTGGGTCTTCTGGTAGCTGGTCTTGTGTTTGCTATCATCACGCTGATTATGTACATGTCATATGTTCACTTCTCCCGGACCGGGAACATGATGGATGCATTCAGTGTAGGTGAGATAGCAGAAAAGATCGGAAATGGTATCGGCTGGGGTTCGTACATTGTAATGTGGATCATCATCTGGATCATTTCGATGATTCTCTTTGTCATCATTATGGGTCTGAATGTTATCCCTCCGGTCGGCCTTATTCTTGGTGCGGTTCTTGGGCCACTCTGGGGAGTATTTATCGCCAGAATCCTCTGCACCCTGTATGATAACAAAGCTTAAATTCTCTTTTTTTGACAGAGTAGCCAGATTCATTCGCTATCTGATGAGAGTAAACCTGTAACATTGTCACGATCAATCCCGAAGAGGAATATCGTCACTTTTTTTATCCCTATCTAATATCTTTCAGATCGAATTCCATCTCCCTTTCAGTACGATGAATGTTCCTGAAGAAGAGGTCATAATGAAACCTGGATTTCCATCACGTAGGGAAAACTATGGAAAGATAGTTTTGATGAAAATCCATTCGTCCATACCGATAATTTACGAGGAGTTCTAAGCCTAATTATTCTGAAATAGCAGATAATGTATTCAATCGGCTGAACCAATGAAATTTTCAAAAAAGCGAAAACCAAGTTAGGAAAAATCAGGGTTTTCGCCTGGTAATAATTCTTTGAGCAGAGATTATTCCGATTATTAGCAAACCTATGACAATGAGAGCCATGGTTATACCATTACTCACAAACTTCAATTTCGTAAACACAGAGGCAAAGGACACTACCAGTGGCAGCTGAGCAGGATACATCAGCACCACCATAATAAAACATACATTTTCAATGAGATCAGATATCGCCCCCACCACCGGGAGGATAACCAATCCCTGAAACTCAGGCATTGCGGGAAGAAGATATCGGATCAGAATACTCAGGGTAGTACCAAAGAAAAACAGATAAGTAATAGCAAAAATGGTATCCAGGGGGAGAATCTGGCTCATATAGATATCTCTGCCATTCTGACCAAAAGCCCCCAGCAGGGAATATACTGATGCAGAGGAGTATGTAAAGGAAATATCAGGAACCTGGAGACCTCCGGTCAATAGAGTAAACTCGGTTGTTCCATACGGCCTGCCGGTAGCAGCATAAAAAAAGACCAGAAATAAAGCGGTAATGGCTGCATACCTTCTCCCTGATGCGAGATGTCTGAAGATGGTGACAAGAAATTTGATCCATCCGATTTCAGGCTCAACGTTCATGGTTTTCCCATATCCTCTCGGATTTTCTGAATCTGGTCCGGACCACAAAAAAATGATATGATCAGATCCATATAGTGAGAGATTAGCAGTTCTTCATCGATATCATGTTTCAAAAGTGACCACTGAACTTCCGGATTTTTGTCCATTACACAGCTGATCATCATCCGGATAATGATGGCAAGTTCGACAGGGTCGAGTGTACTTTTGATGGTTCCTTCTGCTATCCCTTTTCGTACTATCGTTTCCATCGACCCAGTAAGTGCATCAGCATGGCTGATGATTTCAGCCAACTCGCTATCCTCTGACCCCCGATCTTCATGTGAAAACCTTCCGGATTTAAATTGCCGAATCATTGAACGATATCCGGGATACTCACGGGAAAATCTGATACCGGCCATACCCAGAGTATAGAGTTGCTTCACAGCAGAACCATCACACTCCCCCATGGCTTCATCCACCATCTGATGAAATAACCGAATTCCCTGTAATAATATGGTGAGATAAAGCGACTCTTTATTCTTGAAATAAAAAAAGATGGTCCCCTTGGAGAGTTCAGCCTCCCGGGCAATCTGATCCATTGAGACTTGATCATACCCGAATTGAAAGAACAGGTTTTCTGCAGCTGAGATGATCTGCATCCTCCGCTCCTCCCGCTCCCTCTCCTTCCGGTCAGCAATCGTCATATTCCGGTATTACTTTTGAAACCCATAGGAGATGGCATTTTTGGGACAGATATCTGCACAAGAGGCACAGAGAATGCATTCAGAATTTTCCATCTGGTTTTCCCTGACCATAGTCTGTACATCAAGTCCCATGGGACAGCTTTTTGAACATTTGTTGCAGCTTGTGCAGCGGTCTCTCTCACTAGTGAGGTGAAGAGCCGGCCAACCGATGATATTTCGGATTTTTCTCCCAATTATATAAGGCACACAGACCGGGCACAGATAATGACAAAAACCCCGCTTTCCGGAAACCACTGCAACCAGGAATACTCCTGCCAAAATGACAAAAAAAACTCCGTATGAGATAGGTTCGGTAAGGGAGATTCCGGAGGTTGTACTGTAAAAGATATCAATGGTACGAATCCCCCCGGCTGATGCGAATGTTGCCAGTACCATGAAAAACCAGATGGTAAAAACTCCATACTTCATTCCATTGAGTTTTCCTCCACTCACGGGTTTGTCCTGGATTCCCGAGCATAATTCCTGAAATTCTCCAATCGGACAGAACCATCCGCACCAGATCCGCCCGAGGACCAGGGAGAGAATGAAGGTCACGATGAACAGAATCATACTTCCCGATGCAATCCCTTCTGACAGGCCCATGAGAAGAATGATTGGAGAGATATAAAACAAGGTTACCGGTAAACTTACGAACAGGAGCAGGAGAAGTGTCCTCCGAATTTGTTGCCGGTTCATTGCAGTTCACCCGTATACCAGAACAGTACGTGTGTTTCTTTATCCATTTTAATCGCCAGTAATATTTTGACCGTCGGTCAATATATTATCATCGGTCAAAAATCCAGAAGAGAAAAATTTACCATATCTGAAAATGAGTATTCCCAATCAGAAAAAAACCATCTGAACACGATTGAAATGATTGCAATAGTATCGGCGGTAATTGAATGATACTTCTATTATCAGTTAGAATAGTAAAGATACAATAATCTCGCAATCTGTGAGATTATCATGAATCCTCATTAAATATCCGGTTGCACATAGCGAAATCTCCCGGAAGGAATCAGGATCTCAAACGTTACTCCTTCACCAAATATTCCACATTCCCGTATAGAGAGTCCGGTGATAGAGAGAATCTCCTTGGAGAGAAAAAGACCAATTCCAGTATGTTTGCCATATCCATGCACAAAAATATGTTCCTTCTCCTGATCAGGAATTCCAATCCCATCATCATGATATGAAATGATAACCGATCCGGATACCTCTCTCGAGCTCAGAGTAATCTCTGAAATTTTACCTCCATGACGGACACTATTCTCAAACAAGGTGGTAAAAACTTTCCGGATAATCGGATCCGCATAAACCTCAAGGCCCATGGAAACATCATTAGTAACCTGAATTTCGTTCAGGGAAACTTCTTTTAGTGCAGCCTGGATAACGGAATATATCAGATGCCACCCGCTGGATACGACACCGAAATCTTCATATTCACGGGTAAATCCGATTATCGTTTCAATTCGGTTCAATGCTTCATTTGCATGGAACAGAAAATCATGAACTTTGGAAGACTCTGGAGAATCTATGGCCATATCGGTGTAAAGATGAGCAGCAGACAACTGATTAAAAATATCATGACGGGTAAGACCAGTAAGTAAACGGAGTTTTTTATTTGATTCCAGGAGTGCTGCTTCAGCCTTTTTCCGGTCAGTAATATCAATAGTGTAACCAGCAAGAAATGTGTGGTCTTTTTGAATGATGGGGAATTTGATGGTGATATAGAACCTATCATTCAATGTCTCCTCCAGAGTCAGTATCTTTCCTTTAGTTACCACCGTCCAGTCATCTTCAGTAATCTTGCGGGCAAAATCCGATGGAAAAAGATCTTCCATCGTTTTTCCAACCATATCTTTTCCCTTGATCCCAATCATCTGGTCAAAATTTTCACTGGCTTGTAATACACGACTTACTGTTGGAGTAACTTCTTTAATAAAAGTAAAAATCGGAGAATTATACATGTATTCAGAAAACATCTCATATGAATCCTGAAGTCGCATTTCCATCTGTTTTCGTTCGGTAATATCAGAGATAAAATTCAATGTTGCTGAACTTCCTTCCCAGTCAATGACCACTGAGCTGATCTCCACCCAGATGATCGCTCCATCTTTTCGTATAACCCTGAACGAATATCGGGATGAGAGATCCTCTCCATGCAGACGTCGAAAATGCTGATCTGCAACCATCTCCTGATCTGTAGGAGCGATAAATGAGGAAAAAGGAACATCTATTAACTCTTCTTCTGAGTACCCACTCATCTCTCTTGCCCGTGGATTTACAAGTTTGATATTGCCATGTTGAGCTACAACTATCGCATCATTCGCATAATCAATCAGTTGACGATATTTCGCTTCACTCTCGATGAGAGCCCTTTCCATCATTTTCCGGTCAGTAATATCGATAAATGTTTCAATCAGAACATCGTTCCTTCCCAGCTTTGTCTGAATAACCGTCTTAATCACAGGTATTTCTTCGCCATCCAGGGTCCGGATTACTCGTTCTGATGAATCAACCCGTTGGCCAAGATCTGTGACAGGACATTTCCCAACTTCAGCGGGACAGATAAATGTATGACAGAGGACTCCAGCAATATCATCCAGATCAGCCCGGATCAAATCAAGAACTTTCTGATTCGCATCAAGAATACGATGGGTTTTGGCATCAACTATGATGATTCCAACCTGTAATGATTTGAGGATCGTCTGAAGACGTTCTTCACTTTTTTCCAGATCATCGTAAGTTCTTTTCATCTCGGTAACATCGGTAAGAATATTGAGAAACGCAGGTTTTCCATTATATTGAATCAGGGCACCGTGAACCTCGGTAACCTTGGGAATTCCACCTTTCGTAAGAATCGTCAACTCATAGGGAGCAACGTTTGAATCAATCACTCGTTTCTGCATCATTACCGCTACTTTTTCTCTCGATTCATCGGTCAGAAAATCGGTAAGATGGGCGCCAATCAATTCTTCAGGTTGCAGCCCAACCACTGCAGCCGCTGAAGCATTCACAAATTCAATAACTCCGTACCGATGTACCACAATGTAATCAGGGATATTATCCACAAGTTTGCGATATCTCTCCTCACTTTCCTGTAATGCATGTTCTGCCAGTTTCCAATCGGTGATATCCCGGGCACTTCCCTCGCCACCAATTACTGTTCCGGACGAATCTTTCAGGCATACCACACTTGTGGTAAACCATCGCCATGAACCATCTTTGTGATGCACCCGGTATTCTATGGTAGGTTTATGTGATGCTCCCTGGATCAACTGTTGCATGAATTCGTAGCATCGATCGAGATCTTCCGGATGGATAAACCGGTTGAAAGATTTTCCTATGACCTCATCAATCTGATGACCAAGCAAAACAGTCCAGCTTGGAGAAACGAAGGTGAAGACCCCCTCTGCATTCATCGTGTAGATGATATCGCGATTATGTTCAATGAGCGATCGGTACTTTGCTTCACTCTCGGAAACCATACGGGTAAGATCTTTCAGATGATCCTCCGCGTGTTTTCTTCTGGTGATTTCGGTTGCTATTTCAAGACGTACCAGACGCCCGTCACTCCAGGGGATCGCAATATCCCGACAATCATACCATTGTCCGGTTTTCAGATGTTCAAATTCCCATCGGTATACCCCGGAAGGACGATTATTTTTTACCAGGAATTGGTTTGTACAAAATGAACAGGGACCGTCAGGATTATTCTGTAAGGTGGTGTAACATTTTTTTCCGATGGAATCCCCAAATATTTTTTTCGCCCCGTTATTCATGAAGAGTAACTCATGGGTATCCATGTCGGCAACATAGACGATAGCATCAAGACTGTCAAGAATCGTATAGAGTTGATCCTGAATAAAATAGGGGTGGGATGCAGGTATCGTTCCTTTTAGAGGAACCATTATGTTACTTTCAGGAAACTCATAGGTCTGGAATTCAGAATGCGGATTATTCCTGGTAATTACATCCAGACTGATGTGATAATGTTTCCTGATAACATTGAGTACTTTTTCTGATTCAATCCATCGCTGATCCAGCTGAGATACAATTGAGTCAATCCGTTGAATCTGGATGAGAATCAGCTCTTTCATGGGATTGTTCTCAATCATATCAGCACAGGTGATAATGATGGTGAGTGGGTTTCTGATCTCATCATTCAGGATTGCAAGATATGCCAGATTTTGTTGGATCTGCATAAGGGTGGATACTTTTTCCTGTTCCAACCTTCGTTCATCAGTAATATCTCTTCCCTGAGCTATGGTTGCAAGAGGAGTGATCCCATCTTTGGAATAGAGGGTAGAAGTATTCCAGATAACTGTCCGAATCGTTCCATTGTAATGGAGAATGTTCATCTCAACACTTTCAAGTTTTACCCCGTCAAGCGTGGACTGAAAGTAGTTCATTGATTGAGACTGCGTATCAGGGGAAAAGAGAAATTCTAATGATTTTCCGATAACTTCATCAGACTGCCTCCCGATGAGTTTCTCAAAAGCCTGATTCATCTCAGTGATACGTAATGAAGAATCCCAAACGATAATGGGAACATTTGCGATTGCGATCAGGCTTTCGAGAAACTCTTTTGTCTGACGAAGGTTCTCTTCCGTTGATATAAGTGAGTTATATTGAATCTTTAATGCCTCTTCTGCTCGTTTTCTTTCAGTAATATCTTCAAATATGGTTGCAAAACTTCCCTTGTAGGGGCAATATACTGAAACTAAAAAAAATTTGTTTGTAGGGGAGAAATACGTTTCAAATGTTTCCGGTTTTCCGGTTTCTGCTACCCAGGCATATACATCAAGATATGGAGGTGTCTCAACCCCGTAAACTTCAGTGCCGGTCTTTCCCAGGACGAATTCCCCCGACATTCCTAAATGAATCTCAAAAGCAGGATTAATCGTTTTTATGATGTAATTAATGGGAATCCCCTGTTCATCATATATCAGATCATATAGGGCAGCACCTTCAACCATATGCATGAAGAGGGCCTGAAAATGTTCTTCACTCTCCCTGACAATTATCTCCTGCCGGGTTAAGAGATCCAGATTTTCCCGAAGTTCCTGATCTGAAGCGATTATCTCTTCATATGCTACCTGAAGTTCATAATGTTTCTTTTGCAACTCATCTTCGGTTCGTTTTTGCTCTGTAATATCAATTTCCAACCCATCCCAGATAATATCATTATCAAATGTCACCCTTGGCACTGATATGAGGAGTAACCATTTCATCCGGCCATCAGGGGGGATACATCTTACTTCAATCTGAAAGGGAGAATTTTTGAGAGCAGATGATTCTTCTTCTCTTTTTAATCGCTCAACGTCATCTTCATATAACTGATTATACAAGACTGATGGATCTGAAAGAACCTCATCTGCAGTAACCCCGTGAATACTGGTTACGCCGGAACTAATATAGGAGAAATATCGTTTCCCATCTGGGTGAACGACCAGTTGGTAGACTAAACCATTATGAAGGTTCTCACCTAAAAATCGCAGTCGTTCTTCGTCTTCCTGTATCTGACGTTTCTGCTGGGTGAGGAGTTCCAGTTGGGAGATGAGTTCATCTTCAGATTCGGTTATTCTCTGATTTGCTGCAATGAGTTCATCATTTTTTCTTCGGAGTTCAATTTCAATCTCTTTTCTCGGTGTAATATCCTGAAGAACTCCATATATTTTTTCCGGATTCCCCTGTTCATCACGTTTTATCCTGGCAACTGAATGAATATATTTAGGGAATGAAGCGCCATCAGTTATTATCGAATATTCGAGATTGTATTCAACATCATTAGTTATTAGATCCAGCAATGCCTGATGAACCCGCTCCCGCTCCGGAATTTTTGATTCAATTTCTTCAATCGTTACAAGACCAGTTTCGTTTTTTGGAATTCCAAAAATTCTGAATGACTCGTCTGATGCAGAAATAAGACCCGTAGAAACATCCAGTTCCCAGTTCCCATTGTGACCGATCTCCTGAGCCATTACCAGGCGTTCATTATTGATTCTCAGAGTTTCTTCTATCTTTTTTCGATCCGTAATGTCTCTGATAGATTCTATCGCACCGACAATGGTCCCATTGGTATCATATAATGGAGTTGCAGTAAACCAGAAGGTTCCTCCTCTTCCCTGGTAAATATAAGGACTTGAGGCTTCAGCTACCAGCGTGTTTCCATCCCTCAGCAGGGCGGGGTATTTCTCTTTCTGTAAGAGTTCTTCATTTAGAACAATATCGATTAGGATCGGTCTTTTTTCCTGGTATAATGGAATAGAGTATGCATAATCACCCTTTCCCAGCATGTCTTCTGCTACAATTCCGGTCAGTTCCTCCATTGCCCGGTTCCATGCGATTACCAAACCATCAGTATCAATGGCAAAAGTGGCATCGGGGAGGAAATTAATAATATCTGCCAATCTGCGTTCCTGATTGAGGATACGTAAGTTCGCTGCCCGTAACTGACAGGCATGCCGAATCTGGTGCTCAAGTTCTGCAAATTGGGAGGGCGGATCCCCACCTTTTTGGAGATAAAAATCAGCTCCGCTATTGAGAGCCTGGATGACAACTTCTTCACGACCCCGGCCAGTGAAGATGATAAAAGGGACATTATTTCCAGATTCTCTGATCTTTTTCAATAACTGAATTCCATTCAATCCCGGCATTTCATAATCTGAAATGACGGCATCAAAAGAACCGCTCTGAATGACTGTCAGAGCTCTTTTCGGGTCATCGATTATCTCAACAGAGAAATCGGAAATCTTATCCAGGAAGATCTTACCGATTTTCAACAGATCCCGGTCATCATCTATATAGAGTATCTTCAGGTTGCGGGAATCCATACAATCACTTTAGGTTATCAAAATCCAGGGCCTTTTTTTGGGAGATAATATCGATGGACAATATGATTATTGCCCAGTTAAGATTTCATGCAGGGTCCGATTCAGACTGAATACCCATTTACGGTAGAGAGAGAGTATGATGGTGCAGGTTATGGTAAGTCTTTTTTTTTAGTATATAATAAATTGGGAGCGTTTCAGGTAGATGTAAAAAAAACGAATTCTTCAGAATAAAATCGGTGATATGTGGATCATAAACATGAAACCGGTAATGCATGGAAATAATTTGATCCGTTATTAAGAACCATATGAGGTATTTCTTATGTTGAGTGACGTTTAAAACGAAACCAAAGATACATATCAATGAATTCCCAAGGTCCGAAGAATATTACTGATTCCGCGAATCAGTTCAATCAGAGGGTACACGAGCGGTCATAATGATTCTTTCATCCTTTCCTATCATGACGGACCTCACATTGACTTTAACATGTATGAGGTTTCCATCTTTACATAATTGATACCAATCAAAATTCTGAGGGCCGATAGTCCTGGCAGCCATGATGATTTTCATTGCATCCTCCCGACCGTATGGTGAGCCTACCTTATCCCAGTTTTGAACAAATGATGAAAGAAATTCACTCTTAGAATAACCCAAGATACGGCAAGCTGTTTCATTTGCATCGAGAATCATCCCGGTATTTGGATCCTGAATAATTATCGCATCATTCACACTATTAAAGATTGTTGCAAAATAATCTCTGCTACAGGTAAGTTCATCTTCAATTTTCTTGAAATCAGTCAGATCGACTGCTACTCCACGGTATCCAATTAATTCCCCATTACGAAATATACCGGATGTGAAGATCCGTACGGGAATCTCAGTCTTATCCTTGCGGAGGAGAAGAAATTCCGCATGGGGATTACCGATATTCTGTTTAATTAGGTTGAGGCTCTTTTGCATTTGCTCATGCAACCGAGCAGGTATAAGATCATAGGCGTACAATCCACGCTCAAGATCTTCATCAATGTACCCGCAATGTTCTAGTGCATATTTATTGGCAAAAGTATAGCGGAAGGTTGTATCCATCTCAAAGACTATCTGTGGAAGCAACTGTGCCATCTCATAAAACCGTTCTCGGCTATCCCGTAATGCTTTTTCTACCCTCTTCCGTTCAGTGATATCTCGGGCAACCGAAACCATTACCTTTTTTCCTTGTAGAGTTACTACATGAGTGTTAATCTCAACAGGGATTATCTCTCCATCTTTTTTCCGATGTTCTGACTCAAAAACGGTGTGACCTGTTGTTGATAGATCATTGATAACTTCCTGCAGAGGAGGGTTATGAAATCCGTCCATTAAATCGAATGGACTGCGAGATAGCAATTCTTCTCTGCTATATTTCACCATATCACAGGCAGATTTATTGACTTCGATAAATTTTCCCGGCATGCCGCCTGGATCGATTTCATGGATATGGATTCCGTCATTCACTAAATCAAAGATATCATGGAACTTTTCCTCGTTCAATCGGAGCTGTTCCTGAACATTCCGATATTCGGTAATATCTGTTGATATCGAGGCTAAACGAAACCCATTCGCAGTTGGAATGGAGAAGGTCACATGCCGGATAATTATCCTTGAGCCATCCCACCGAAGTATCTCTAATTCTATCGGTTTAGAAGAATTCGATTCTCCTGTTGGCACCCCTTCATGAATGACTTGTGTAACCGGTTGATACTTTGCTGATGCCCTATGCTTTGGAACCATCACTTCCATAAACATCTCATGGTACAGCAGATTACATGCCCTGGATGCAGGAATTCCAAAAATTTTCACTGCAGCTGGATTCCATGCTATGATCTTTCCCTTTTCATCTGTAATAATCGCTGCATCATGCATATTTTCGAAGAAGGCACGAAGACGTTCCTCACTCTCCTGGAGTGCATCAATTACCTGCTTTCGTTCTGTGATATCCTCATAACAACCCAGAACTCCGATTACTTCATCATCACGGTTACGCAAGGGGACTTTGCTAGTCTTAAGCCATGCCCTATTTCCATCAGGTTTTAACTGAGGTTCGACAAAATTGAGTTTTGGTTTGCCGGTTTCAATTACATATCTATCATCACTCCTGAAATTTTCTGCTAAACTACAAGATGCCGTATCATAATCGGTTTTACCACAAGATCTTCAGGTGATGCATAGCCGGTATCAAAGGCAAAGGGTTTGTTTGATCCCAGATAAACAGAGTTTTTATCTTTCCAGAATACCGCCAATGGAATTGTATCAAGTATTAACTGAAGCATCTGGCGTGAACTGAAGAGATCATCTTCCGCTTTTTTCCTGCGGATTGCCTGAACTACCTTATGCGAAAGCTCAGCATATTGAGAAAGAACATCAGAGCCTTTCTGAAGGTAAAAATCAGCACGATTATTAATCGCATCAATCACTACATCTTCGCGTCCACGACCAGTAAAGAGGATAAACGGGATATCCCCAAATCTTTCCCTGACCTCTTTTAAAAATATTATGCCATTTTTCTTTGGCATGTCATAATCAGAAATAATGGCATCGAAACATTGTGATGCGAGATGCTCTATACCCTTATCAACAGAATCTGCAATAGTTACGGTAAATAGACCCCCACGTTCAAGAAAGATTTTCCCTAATTCCAGAAGAGACAACTCATCGTCAACATAAAGAAGGGAATACATCGAATTATTATTTTTCGGAATATCCATAAACCTTAACCCTCCTTTGAGCATCCCACCAATTATTCGATTTATCCATAATCTCCTTCCTGATTCGGATAATTGTGAGATTCGGATTAGATTACCATTCAATAAGACCTTTTCATTAAAGAGCCTTTCTCGTGTTTTTAAGGCAACAGCGTGCCTTTTTAGGCATCTTTTGCAGATAATATCGTGGCCATAAGGAGGGAAAAATATGTAATAATACCCCATAGTATCAATTATTATTAGAAAAATCAAATTTTGCTGATTTGTTAAAATCATCAAACGATTGTCAGGTCGATTCTGATACAAAACCTATTCTGGATTAATTTTTAACATCTTGTTGACTTTATCTGTAATGTCTGGTAGGGGTTTTTAGTGAGGATAGAATCCTACCTCTCATCTTGTCCCATTTTTGTATTTTTTGAGTAATCAACGTAATATGGAGATCCGGGCTGTAAACCGACCCAATCCATGAATCTTCAACTCTCTTCCCGACATACCGCCCATAAAAGATCCTGAAAGAAGGTACATGTTTGCACCAATTATAGGGAGATTAAAGACAATTACCCCCTGATTCGTAGCGGGTGATAATTTTGTAATGAAAATCCTGAAAACTATCTAACATAAAGCATCTGGTCAGGAGTGAATGTATGCACCACGGTAGGAATAATAGATGAGAGATGAATTAAGCAACTAATTAGAAAAATAAGAAAGTAATAAATTGAATTTCAAAACCTCGGGTTGAATAGTAGATTAATTTTAGTCTTTCAAAAACTCCATCACAAATCATATCTCTCTGTACGCATATTGGTTGATATGCGATATTGTTCAGTCCTTATCCTGTTGGTTTTCCTTATAACCTGCACCGGAACTGCGGTACAGGCAGATGCTACTGCAGAACTGCTTTGGAAAGGAAATGCTCTCAACCAGATGGATAGATTTGAAGAAGCGATAGTTGTTCTTGACGAAGCGTTAAGAATCGGTACCTCTGCAGAGGTTTGGACAGAGAAAGGATATGCACTTGATAAACTGGGTAAACATGAGGAGGCCCGCATGGCGTATACCAGTGCATTTATGGTAAATCCCAAATTCATTCCTGCATGGGTCTATCTGGGAGATTCGTACTTCAGCCAGAACCTGTATGGACAGGCACTATCCACCTACAACCAGGTGCTCTTATTCGATCCGAAGAATGAGGCAGCATTAACCGGTAAAACTAACTGTCTGAATGCCCTTGGACAGACGACAGAAGTTCAAAACATAACTGAAAAAGCATAACACCCCGGATTAGCAGGAAACCTGTCATGTACGTGAAGGTATATGACTTTCGTTCCTAAACTTTTTTTAAGGGTAAATTAATAACCAGGGATTCCGTAGCGATTTATTTGCAGGATTCTATTAACTACTCTACCGAAGTTTCAGAACCTTTTTCAACCAACTTTGGCTGACTTTTTGGAGAGATCATACATCCTCATTACACAGAGATATTGTCACATTGAGTATGAATAATCTATTATTGTCTCTTGATGAAGATTTTCGGATCGGTCTAACTATTTAAATTGCTTTGATTGCACTACGTTCAATTCCCGAACGTCGAATCATTTATATACAAAAATCCGATCCCTTCCAGACTGCATTACAAATCGAGAGTATATACGTTATTTTCCACAATTATAGTCATAGAGAGAGAATCAGTCCCCCGGTTCTCAATCATGGAGTGATACATCATGAAAACGCCTGTAGTTCTGTATACTGTAATCATCCTGATAGGTATGATAACCGTGATGGCAATCCCGGTATCAGCAACAGGAGGAAGCATCGCTGCCAGCCCGGTCGAGGAGGATGCAGGAAGCGGTCTCCTTGACGGAATGGGAATATCAGTAGCAGATCGTCAGAGCCTTGCAGACCAGGCAAAAACCCTGCAGGAAAGCATGAAATCAGCTCCAGTCACTGAAGTTGATGCAACCGGTGCAGCCGGTTCATATATTGAAGACTCGATGGAGAAAATCACCACGAAAGACGGAAAACCCTTTGAAGGGGGAACCACAACCAAATTCGTAATCTCACCTGAAAACCAGGTATCAGGAACCGTTGACTTCAAATTTATCGAACAGGGGTGGACAATAACCATCCATGGAACCGTAACCGGATTCCTTTCACCTGACACCGGAAAACTGGTGATACACTCAAATGATGCATTCCTGAAATATGCCGGGAAACAATATCCCATAGTGATGGAAGTTCAGGCACAATACAACGGGACCTCATTTGTAGGAACCAAAGACCTGACCATGGCAGGAACCACAGGAACTCTCGGATTCCATGCTGAACTGGAAGAAAACTAATTTCTTCCAACAAAGGCTCTTTCATCCTATCACTCTTCTTTTTTCCAAACGTTTTTCGTTGTAATCACCCAAGCCAACATGGTGTGAATACTTTTATAATTCTGGATCTGTATAAGCAACTGCAGGATAAGTTCCACAGATGAACTAAGAATCATGCGAAAAAACGAAATTTCATAACAGACAATTACAAAACCTATATATCAATCCCACGGGAGGATTAACGAATTCTTACAAAGATAATTCCACACCTGGCCAGACCACAAAGTTCTGATTGGATTATCGTACTTATTACAGCAATTGCTGCATTCATCAGTGCCTTTGACATGAGTGTGGTGAACATTGTCCTCCCTATCATATCAGAATCGATGAATGTTTCAGTTGGAGACATTTCATTATCGGTCACCGTATATCTTCTCGTCCTTTCAGGTTTGATCCTGACAGTTGGGAGGATCGGAGATTTTATCGGATTTAAAAAAATATTTCTGTATGGATTCGGGTTTTTTGCAGTCGGATCCCTGTTATGCGGCCTTTCGTTTTCCATCGAATTTCTTATTATATCCCGAATTATTCAGGCAATCGGCGGAGCGATGTTTACGGCCGTTGGCCCTGCAATTATCACCACAGCGATTCCAAAAAGTAAGCGGGGAGAATCGCTCGGTATTCAAGTATCCCTGAGTGCACTAGGATTTGCTACCGGACCTGGAATCGGAGGGTTTTGCGCTGATTTTCTGGGTTGGAGATGGATTTTTTTCCTGAATATCCCTGTGGCAATTATCGGGATATATTATGGAAAGAAATATCTCCCCGGCCATGGAAAGAAACTGGACCTCATTCACCTGGATTTTGTGGGGATGGCGAGCTGCTTTTTTGCGATAACCTCATTTCTTCTTGGATGCTCCCTCTATCAGGTTCCCGGAACATCTGATACCACCCTGTTAACGTGTTTTACCGTTGCTCTTGTCTCATTTCTGGTTTTTCTGATTTCAGAGAAACGGGCATATCTTCCACTTATTACTCCAGGAATATTTCGAAACCGGAATTTTACCCTGGGAGTAGTTACCTGCTTTATTACGATGGCCCTCTTCTCCGGTGTAACATATCTTCTCCCATATTACCTTATTGGATTTCGAAAGTTTGATCCAATTCTTTCCGGAATGATTATGACGGTCCCCGCGATTATGTCCATCATCGTTGCTCCGTTATCCGGATGGATAGCGGATCGAAAGGGAAGCAAAATGGTATCGGTAGGGTGTGTCAGCATCACCATCGTCGCTTTCTTCCTCTTTAGTACGTTCAATGATACTACGAGTCTTCTGGTTATTGTCGTGTATCTGATCGTGATGCGATTCTCCACTACTGCATTCTATAGTCCGAATGGAAGACTGATAATGTCATCATGCCCGAAGGGTGCTGAAGGAAATGCATCAGGAATTATGATGACAGCCCGATACGCAGGAATGAATCTGGGGATTTCCCTGTTTCAGACGATATTTGCTGTCCGGATGTATCTGTATGGAGTTCCCCGGGATGGAACTCCTCTCATTGGAAGGATAACTCATGCCATGTCCCAGACCGGATACCATACCGTATATCTGGTTGCTATGGTGTTAGCTATTCTTACACTCATCCTGGTTCTGCAAACCAGGAATGAATCTTCTTAAGATAAATGCCAATGTGTTAACTTCAGAAATCCGGGCTGGAATTTATTTCTGCTTTTTTGGGGATATCTTAATTAATACAATTAGGATTATCAATAAAGCCCAATTCATCTACATAAACCGATTTTATGAGGATTACACAAAACAATTGGTATCCCCACATTCATATCAACACCCTTAAATCCCTGCCCGAAGACAATCCCTCATGCAGTCTCTATCCCGGGTCATCAGTCTCCTGGCATTACTGACCCTTCTTTTCACCGCATCCGCTTTAGCAGATATCACCGGAATCTCCGAGAACACCACAGTCCGATTTTTTCAGGAACAAGGATTCCAGGTTAGTGAAGGAAAAATGCAGACCGTGGATGCCATCGGTCTGTACGACGCCGGAATCACCCCATCCTGTTATGCCATCAATCCCAGTGCTCCATATATGTCTTTCAAAGTTCCCAAAGCACCAGGGCAGACTACAAACAATACTATCTCTGATTACCCGATCAATCATGAGAACAAAGGGCTCTGGCTGGATTTCCGACTCCGGCCGGATGAAGCCTTTGTCTATATCGGCACCACTCCGCCGGCTTGTGATTACTTCAGTTACACCGGATATCTGGCAATGAGGTATTTCCCAACAACCGGGGAAAGCAGCCGGGTGTATGCAAGCCTTGGAGATGCGGTGAGTTTGGCCCGGTTGCAGGAAGAGCAGGGATACCAGGATGGAGTCTTCTCCCAGCCGATCATCGTAATACTCACCGCTGATAAGACGGCTGATCAAAAAGTCCGGGATGCCCTCATTGCAGCCGGATATCCGGAAGAGATCATCCACACCCAGGTCATCCCCCACTCTCTCGTCAACATGGGGCTTTCTGTGGAAAGTGATACCGTTTCCACCCTGCATCGGGTAGCCTTCTTCCATAACGAAGCCGAAGGAGCAGCATTTATGAACAGCACTCCGGGTATCGTATACCGGCTTACCCCGGAGACTGAGGAGGAGCCTCAATACTTTGACCTTCCCAATCTCATCCCCCGGGGAACCGGCGACACCCGTGAACTGGATCTCAAAGATGATCTGAATGAACTCAGGGAAGCAATTATCAAAAATTACGGGGCAGACCATGTAGAAGATTTGAATACGCACATGTGGATTTTCGAAGGATATGATGCGATTCAACAGGGAATCGATGCACTCGGAGACATCAGGGATACTGCGTACCTTAATACTACTACTACCATACTCGGTGACCAACCCGGAGAATGCATCATCGTGTATGGAGTAAACCATGCGGCAACCGGGAAAGCAACGTACTCAAACTTCGGCCTGTACGGGCTTAAGGAGTTAAACGGAATTCAGGGTGTATCAAACCACGATTACACAGGATCTGCTGAAGAATATCTGCCAGGCAATCCGAATGCAAAATACCTCTATGTCGCAAAGATATCCCGGGAGGATGATGGAAAAGTCACAACCTCGGTAATCCCATCCGGGGTGGGAGCACATGGAATTGAGCCTGATGAACTCTGTTTTGTCGGGTTCCGGGCATATGTCGAGCCGGAAACGTCTGTCGGACCAGCATGGAATGAACTCGTCTATGATCAGGCAATGAAGATCACCCCCTGATTTTTTCCTTGTGCCAATCGGGTTAGGAGTTCTGCCAATTTAAGGAGTATTTGTAGAAAATAGGATCGATCTAATTTACAGCTTAATTCTGACACCAACAGCGTAATTCAGGATTATTTTTGAAAAAAAAAATTATGCAACTACCCATATTTACGATTACTATTTTTTTGTCGGTTAATAAGGTTAACAAATGAGTCTAATTGTCTGCTGAATTCTCTTTTATCTTCTCCAGGCACCTTCCGGAACAAAGATCTCAAACCGTGCACCATATCCATATCTCCCATTCTCAATGATTGACAACCCAGTTATTGAAAGAATCTCCCTGATAAGAAATAGGCCAAAACCGGTATTTTCCCCAAAACCCTGCTCAAATATTAGTTCTTTCTCTTCAGAGAGGATCCCAACCCCATTGTCTTCCCAAATTATTATGAGATTATTGTTTTTCATCAAAGATGTTATGCTAATTTTTGTTACTCGCTCTCCATGGCGTATTGAATTGTCTAAAAGATTAGAAAAAGCATTATTTAAAATTGGATCCGCGTACACGTAGATTCCCTGCACCTCAGCCGTGAATGAGACATGTAGAGGAATTCTTGAATATGGTAGAATTGACTGGACATCTATCCACTGAGGATTTTGAGTTCCGAGATTCTCATATATCCGGGTAAACTCTATCTGTGATTGTATAGTATCCAGTGCCGTCTGAATATGATGTAAATGGGTTGATAATGCTGGTTCCGAATACTTTTGAAGCGCTGCATCTATATAAATATGGCCAATCGCGATATTATTCAGAATATCGTGCCGGGTAATGCTGGATAGAAGATTTAATTGATTATTAGCTCTTTTTAATGATTCTTCAGTTCTCTTTTGTTCAGTTATATCCTGGTTAACCCCGTGTGATCCGATGATGGTTCCCTCTCCATCACTTTTGAGAGCAATTCTCACAGAAATATGTCTGATCTCTCCATCTCGTCGTACAATCCGGTGCTCTATATGAGAGGTGTAACCCGGATCTGTAGCCTCTAAAGCCTTCTTTACTTCAAAACCAACCATAGGGGTTTCAGTAGGGAACAGAAATTCCTGAGCATATCGATCCGGTGACATGTAATACCCACCTTCTCGTATTGCAGATGTACCATAGAGAGCGTAGAACTGATCATTAAACTGAAATAACCCGGTATTAATATCAAACTCCCAATGAGCAAGTTTTGCCTGATTCATTGCCTCTGCGAGAACTATCTGGTTGTTATGAAGAACCTGTTCTATCTGTTCCCGTTCCATCTCTGCTGCAGCCTTGACCGCAATAATATCCATTATCTCCTGAGCGGACTGGTTTGGATCGATGCGATTTCTCGAAAGTACCCCAAGAACTCCGATTACCTGTTCTTCAGAATTTCGAAGTTGGGTGCCCATATATCCTCGGAAATTCAGTTTTTGAAGGATTTTATCCCCAGGGAATAACGTTTTAATATTATCTGGAAAAATACTGAACCCTTTTTCTATAACTTCTGCACTGGGAGTGCCTTTTAGCGAAAAGGAAAAGTTATGAATCACTTTTTCTTCAAAGAGCATTGATAATATCTTCACATGTTCGCCATCTGGCGAAATCTCCCCGATATATACACAATCCGCTTTTAACCATGAATACACATTTTCAGTTATTTTATGAAGAGCATGCATTCCAGTGGATCCAATCATGCTCTTTACCAACGTCTCATATGCCAAACGAGAAGCTTTCTGTTCAGTTATATCATCAAAAATGACACAAACCTGGTCAGGTGATTTCGTTGGTCGATAGGCATTACAATGGTACCACCCCTTTGTTGACTGATGATACATTTCAAATTCAAAGGGAATACCAGTAATTGCGACCTTTCCATACACATCTACCCAGCTCAGTTCAGTATCAGGCCAGATATCGAATACATCCTTCCCTTGAACATCATCATAGTGTAACCCGGTAATATTTGCATAAATATCATTGAAATAACCGAAACGAAAACTTATATATCTTCCACGTTCATCAAAAACAGAGTGCCAAATGATGAACGCTTTATTCATATTGCTAAGAATCTGCCTTAGTTCTGTTGATTTCTCCTGAAGAATATCCTCTGTGTGCTTACGCTCAGTAACATCACGAATTGAGATGAGTATAGCCTGTTCATTCTGAAAAACGATTCTCTTACCATTGCTTTCTATCCATCGAATATCAGCCTTTCGCGTCCGAATTTTATAGAGTGCCGTATAACCGTCAATACCCACTGCAACATTCTCAAAATCCTGTATAACAGCCTCCATCGACTCTTTCGTGATGAATTCTATAACATTTGTTTTGTCGACAATCTCTTCAGGATTTTCTGCTCCTACCATGTGTGCTGCAGCTCTGTTCGCAAATAGGACATTTCCTTTGAGGTCAAGAATGAACGTTCCATCCAAAGAATACTCAACTAATGAACGGAATTTCTCTTCACTATCCTGTAATGCTTTTTCACTGCGTTTTTGTTCGGTGATATCATTGATGATACTGATGAGGTATATTTTCCCATTAATTGATATTTTTTCAGCAGAAACTGACGCAATAAAAAATTCTCCCGACTTTCGTCGCTGGATTAGTTCATATGATCGAATATTTCCATCTCTTTGAAGAGTTCTATAAAATTCGTCTCGATCGCCCTCATTCTTCCAGATTTTAAGGTCAATTCCATTTCTTCCGATCATCTCCCGAGTTGAATACCCATATATTTGTGAAGCAGCATGATTGATTTCAATAAAACGTCCATCTTGATATTCACTAATTAAAATTGCATTTGGGCTGGAGATGAACGCTTTTGAAAATTTTTCCTGTGCATATCGTAGTGATTCGTCTGCTTTTTTCCGCTCGGTAATATCAGTTGCAATTTCAAGTTTGACTTTCCGACCATTTGTCCATCGGATTACCCTGGCTCTTCGTTCAAACCATCTCCCACAAGATGGGTCATAATATTCCTCAGTTCCAATTTCGTAGGAGTTTTCCTGACGTAACAAATGAGAAAGATTGCATGAGATATGGGGACGATGCCGGTTTTTTGAAAGCCCTTTGTAACACTTCTGCCCGACTACATCCCCAAAAAGCCGTCGTCCCTCTTTATTAATATATAAGACCTCATAAGACTCGATATCAACAACATGAATATAGGCATCAATACTGTCGAGAATTGTATAGAGTTGCGCTTGTATCTCTTGAATAAAAAGAACATTTTTGGATAGTAGAGAGTTATCCAGCGTATTATCTTCTAAATGAGAATTATTAACGTTATTAAGAGCATTCACCTGATCTGGTGAAAAAATATAATGTAGATGTTCATGTTTGCGCAGATACTCCAGAATATTTATTGATCTCACCCATTCGATATCCAGGGTATTGATCATATCATCGATCTTTGCAATCGCTGCCTGAACAGGAGTAATAATATCCGGGTTACCTGTTGAATCGATATAAAGAGAAATTACTGCGAGCGGATTTCTAATCCCGTCATTGAGAATCGAAAGTTTGGAGATATTCTCCTGAATCTGTATTGTCATTTTCTCCTTTTCTTTTTCTAAAAGGAGTTCACTGGTAATATCACGACCTTGTGCAATTGTTGCAATTGGTGTACTGCCATCCGGGCCATATATCGTGGATGAGTTCCACAGAATTGATCGAATAGAACCATCCTGATGCTGAATATCAATATGAAGGGTATCCCATCGAACACCTTTCTGTGTAGTTTTGATAAGCCGCATCAAAGAATCCCGCTTATCTGGAGGAAATATCTCATAGACAGGTTTATTATAAACTTCTCGTTCGTTTCTTCCGATCAGTAGTTCACAGGAATGGTTTATTCTGGTAATGAGGAAGGAGGAGTCCCAGACAATAATGGGTCCATTTGCATTCGAGATCAGGTTTTCAAGATACGCATTAGTCTCCCTGAGATGGTACTCATATTCCACTCGATGAGAGACATCCTGCATAAGTGTGGCAATCTGACCTTCTTTAGTTGCATATACAGTCACATCGAGATATTTTTTCAGGTCATTATAAAAATGCTGATGATGAGAGGTTTTTTGTGAAAGAGCTACCTGCCTGAACTGTTCCATCCATTTTGAATCTGATTCAGGAAAAAATTCTTGCAGTGTTTTTCCAATGATGTTTTCGGCAGGTAACTGAATCAATGTTTCAAATGATGAATTGACTTCAAGAAATGTGAAATCAATGGGAAGATCGTTTTCATCATACAATGTTTCAAGAAGAGCTATCCCTGCGTCATTAGCTTCAAAGAGTTTTTGATATTTTTGTTCACGTTCTTTAATTTCTTCTTCAATCTGGCACTGTCTGGTAATGTCTTCGACTGAGGAGAGAATATAGGGTCTATCTTTGATTATTATAAGATTTGAAGAAAACCGGCATACTCTGATGTCGTTGTTTTTTGTTCGACATCGTACTATTTTTCCCTGTACAAAACGCTTGTTTCGAATTTCTGATGAGAGTTCCAAATATTCTGATTCATCCACAAAGAAATTGAGTTCTTGGGCTGTCTTTCCAATAATTTCGTCAAATCGATATCCTGTTTCTTTGAGGAAAGCATCATTTACATCATTAAATGTCCCATTTATCGCAGTTACAAGAGTAAGAGGTACAGGATTTCTTTTAAAGATGGTAAAAAATTTTTCTTCTGAATTATTGAGAGATAGTTCAGTCTGTTTATATTGAGTGATATCACGAATCGTTACTTGAGCTCCTGAAATGTCCTGATTATTACCTAATGGAACCCCATCAAGGCTGACAAATGTTTCTGTCTGATCTTTTCGAGTAATGATAAGTTCGATATCTTTAAGATGTTCCCCGTTTACGATTTTTTTACAAAAATCTTGCAAATTAGAGTTATTCCCAGAGAATAAGGTACTTGATACATATTCGACTGATCTTCCGATGAGTTCATCAGAAGTATATCCCGAAACGATCTTAGAAGAAGGGGATACATAGGTGAGATTCAGATTTGAGTCTATAATGAAGATAAAAACAGATAAATGATCGAGAATCTCCTGGTATCTCACCTCCGAGTTATGATGATTCGTGGTTACCCGGTTTTTATGAATTGCTGTTTTGAGTTTACGTATGAGTTTTTCCTGATGATCTGCACCAGTCTTTTTTTGTATGTATTGATCTACTCCATTTTCATAGGCTTCAATTGCTATCTCCTCGTTACCTTTTCCGGTAACGATAATAACCGGAATATCACTGAATTGAGATCTAATACATTTAAGAAAATCAATACCGTTAATTCCTGGCAGATCGTACTCTGAAATTATGAGATCATATGTATGTGTTCTTAAAAGTCTCAAAGCCTCTTGAGGAGATTTGGAAGAATGTATGATACATTCAAGAGTTTCTTCCAGTTCGTGTTTTCCTATTTCAAGCAGTAGGTCTTCGTGATCTACAAAGAGGACTGATATCATAGGGTTTCACTCATGAATACGAATGGACATAGAATAGCTGTTAAATATTCATTATGAAACACCTATTGGTATTAATGTTACTACCCCGGCCCGGTCATTTCAAAATATGATCACAGGAATAAAAACTCTTTCTTTTTTAACAGATGTTATTATCTATTTGGCTATTGCACTGCGAGAATCCGGGGGTAGTTCTTTTGAGAGACGAACGGGAATAAATTACCTTAAAAAATTCATATATTATCCAGGTAGATATTCCAATATTGAACCACCTTCATGGAAAAATCTCATGAGACCAAAAGAAGTTCTCCGGAAATTTGTTGAGGCATTTAATCAGGCAGATGCAGAAGCATTATCACTATTATATCATGAAGATGCTATCAATCATCAGGTAGCAGAAGAACCAGTAAACGGACGTAAAGCAATAAAAACGATGTTTATTAATAGTTTTGCTCAGGCAGATATGACCTGCATTGTAGAGAATCTCTTTGAAGATGGGGAATGGGCAATAATGGAATGGCGTGACCCTCTCGGTCTTAGAGGTTGCGGTTTTTTTCATATTGTAGATTCAAAGATTATATTTCAACGAGGATATTGGGATAAACTGACATTTCTCAAACAGCAAGGTCTACCTATCCCTCAGGAGTAACTAAAGCAGTTTTCGGAGAATCATTAAGAAAATTCTCAAAAACTAGGTGAGATATGCATAACCCTGATAAAAAAAAGATGGAATATAGGCACTCATCACCTGATACAAATGATAGGAATACTAAAAGAACTATGCGATTTTTGGTGATAGAATTGATTCAAAATTACCGGAATAGTTTATTATCTACAAGGTTTTATCATGCCAAGATTCATTGTTGCCACATCTGATGTGCATCTAGGATACCGTGATCAAACTAAACAAGATGCATTTTTTGAATTATTATCAGCCTGTGAACAGGCAGGCGTTGATGATCTAGTCCTTGCCGGAGATATTCTTGACATGTGGCGACGGCGGAATGTCGACATTTTCTCCTGTGCTGAATGGACATCTCCGGAAACAGCTAAAAAGATCCAGATGAATGCAGAGATCCTGGAGAAGCTTGGGAAGATGGAAGTTCCTGCCCTGCACTATATTGTCGGAAACCATGACATCGAACTCCTTCGAATGAATGTAGATGAAGAAGAGGATTTTCCTTTCCCTATCACCCGATCTGCCCGAATTCATGATGGCAAAGGATGGAATACGTTTCTTCATGGGCATCAGCTTGATGTCATGGCAAACATGGAAGGCTGGGGGATTGAGGAGTATGAGAAGTGGGCCTTTCGACTTTGTGGCATGGGAGATATGACTGGCGGGCTTGCAACCAGTATCTGGACCATCAAAGAACAGGTAGAAGCATTTCTCAATGCCCAGGTCAGATACATTCGAAAAAATCCGGGTGTCCGGGATGGGATGGAGAGGGTGTATTCATTCGCAAACTCCAAAGGAGCGTATCTGTATCTTGGAATATCTCCGGAAGATCGGCTCATATACGGTCACACTCATGAGATCGACCGGGACATCAACCAGCGGGTGGCAAATACCGGATGCTGGGGATGGCCAAACAAATCCGGGCAGATGAACTCCTATCTCACCATTATCGACGGAGTTGTCAGAAGGGAGTTCTATAGCGGTGGAGATATCCATACTCCCTGACTCGGTAAAAGCAGGATAATTCAGGCCCCTGCTCAAATCCGGTAAAAATCATTAGATATCGGAAAAAAGAAAAAAACTCATAGATCATCGGACCTGGATATCTAAAAACCATTCCACGAGGCTATTATGTGACGGGGACGATAATTTCTCTCTATAACGAAAATATGAAGAGGGTTATCTTCGAAACAAACGGAAATAAATCCAGAAGATGAGAATCACCGGAATTATTATGAGTATGGGTTCACGTTCGATAAAATATCCAATAATCGATACACAGGCTCCCGGAACCGCTGATACGATATCCAGAAAATGCAACACCATACCAGGAATATCATGAGGATATGCAGGAGCAAGAATTACCGGTATCATTGCGGTAATTAGTAAGAAAATGAGGTAAAAAATCACAAAATAATATTTCTTATTTCCTTCTTCGTCAGCATGAACGGGTAACCTTTGAAATGTCCCATATGCAAATCCAATCATTGTCAGGCTGTTCCAAAGCCCGTTTATACCTAAAGTTTTCCAAGAAATGGGGTGTGCATGATAACATATTTTTCCGGCAGCGATGCTGGCGATCACCGAAATCAATAGAAATAGGACACTTCCCCAGGTAATCGGAGATGCAATCACACTTTTTTGTATCTGAAGGGATCGGGGTTCGGAATTTTCAACCCACAAGTCCCGGGTAAATTTTTCAGAAGGAGCCAGGATTTTTATCCGGGTATAATCCAGGTTATTCACACTTCCAGTATGTAAGAATGACGACAAGTTTTCCATATAAGGAGTATAGTATTCATAGTAGGATATCTCTGAATACGGGGCAATATCCGGATAGACTCCAGGTGAAACATGCCCGATAACATACAGGAAGAGTGGGATATTGAGTCCGGAATAGATACTGGTAGGCTTTAGAGGGAAAAAGATCCTATCGGTGGGAAATTTTACGAATACACCAAAAATCGGTGGACGATATTGTAGAGGTCTTTCAATATCTCCATTCAGAATTTGATGAGAAGTTACCTTGGTGTTTTTGATAGAACTGATAACAAAGGAATAATCTTTCCCGATATACTCATTCAGAGAGTTATACGATTCAACGGGTAACTGGAGCCCCTTATGCATGAGATATTCTCTGAATGTCCGGCTGTTATTTGCCGTAACAAGTTCAGTACGAATGCCATATTTTTCGATATAATCATGAACCATTACTGATTCATCATCAGAATCCGGCATTCCGCCTTTGACTCCATCCATGCTTTTTGAGAACCAGAACGGGTTGAAATATTCTCCAAGCATGAGTGGCATGCTGAGAGGGAACGTTCCGAAAAAGGAGATGGAAGATGACATCCGATCCAGGGATTGTTTATACCGATCTCCAAAGGGTATTCCGGAGATGTAAGGAAAATGATCAAAAACATCGATGGTGATTTGGTCGGGAGAAGCCGGGATGGGAAAGATCCAGATGGTGGTATTTCCGTAGACTTCACCGGATGCAGATACGGATATCAGGAGATTTTCGTATCCATTTTCGTAATGTATCGCCGCGAGTTGGTACTTTTCCGGCTGGTTTGTCCAGTTGCGTTCATCCGTATTGGTGACAAGAACCCCGTCTGGTAAAACAGAAGGGATGCAGAAGGAGAAAACGAGGAAGGTAAGGAGGAATAGTGTAATGCATTTTCCAGGAAAATGCTCCATGGTTGAGGATTAGAAGAGAGAGTATTTGAACTTAACCTCACTGATATTTATTGTTTTAATCGTTTTCATGATTCTATGATTTTAATCAGGAAATCATCACGGAATTAGAAATTTTTTGAGTCGATTATATTTCACTCTGATTGGTCTGGATCAAGTGTACCATGGTCGGGAGAGCGGGAGATTTCATGTTTGGGCGGGAACACCCCGCTCTGTTAAATCCCTCCGATCCTGAAATTGGGAAACATATTTGCATTTTTTCTCTTCCGGGCGGGAAGACGGGAACTATACGCATACAGAGTAACTTCAAGTTAGTGTTTAGATAATACTCTGCACCCCAATCTTCCCGCTCAATTTTCTTAAAAAACGGGATGATGCAAGCAACAGGCTCAACCCATGAAAAACAGTTAACGTTTCCGGTTTTATTGGATAATGGGCAGAGCAGGCTGTTCTAATTTTAGGATTTTATCCTGGGAAAAAAACTAACCGTTAAATTGCTCTCGCAGGCTAAAGTGCGACGTTGATCGCGGATGACAAATTGGCCTGTAAGGCAATTCATCTGCCCACTACCCTTTGATATTTATGACTGAACAGATACAAGTATCCGCTGGTCTTGATCTTCATAAGTCCTTTATCATGGCGACGATCCTGACTGTAACCGGTGAGAAATTATTAGAACGCTTTGATAGAACTCAAACGGGTCTATTTGCGCTTAAAGGCTGGATATTATCTAATAAGGTTTAAGTTGTAGGTTGCGAGTCCATAAGTGACTACTGGGTCAAGATATTCGATCTTCTTGACCCCTATGTTCGAGTTATTGTGGGTAATGCCCGGGATATGAAAGCGCTTTCGCATAAAAAGACCGATAAGATCGATTCTGAATTTATTGCTCTACTTGCTTTAAAGGATATGATTCGTCCTTCACGAATATTTCCACAAGAGCATAGAGAATTCAGAGCCACAGTGCGGTTGAGGCATCGGATAGTTCAGAAAAGAACATCAATAAAAAATGAAATTCACCATATTCTTGATTCTGAACTATTTCGACTATCTGCTGTATTGACCGACATATTTGGTAAATCTGGAAATTTAATAATGAAAGGCATCCTCAACGATATGCCGGTTAATGATATCTTGGCTCTTCTTCCAACCTCTGTCAAAAAGAAAGAAGAAGCGTTAAGGGATGTGATGCAAAACACTCTCTCCGAAGGTGCTTTAGCTCGTCTAGCATCATGTCTTCGGATAATGAAGATGTTGAATGAAGAAATCGCTGAATTGACCAATATCTCAACAAATTATGCAGTCGATAACTTTCCGAGAGAATTTGAAATACTAAAAACCGTTCCGGGTGTTGGAGATATTGTTGCTGTTACTCTCCTCGCGGAAATTGGGGATGTTAGAGACTTTTCAACAGCTGATAAATTAGCAAGTTGGCTCGGGATAGTCCCAAGAGTATACCAATCTGCAGATAAATTGCATACCGGTTCAATTACAAAAAGAGGATCAAAAACGGCAAGATGGATCCTCATTCAAGCAGCTCATGCAGCGGTTAGAGCCAGAGATAATGACCTCAAAACATTCTATCTGGGAAAGAAAGAGGTGATTGGGGCAGGAAAATCTATCGTCGGAGTCGCACGTAAGATGATCACTATTATCTGGCATCTGCTTACGAACGATGAGACCTATAAGGATAACCAATATCGGATGGTTAAACCACCAAAGAAGGTCTACATAAAGGTTCCGAGGGAAACATCACTTGAAGAAGTTCTGATATTACTAAGAGATGCAACAGTCGTTCTCAAGGAGCCTGATCCAGAAATATGTTGAACAGGTACTTCAAGGTACCTGGTTTTTCATGACAAATTATAAAATAATAGATATTATTGTTTAGGGGGTAGAATGAGCAGGAAAGTTGAGCGGGACCTCCCGCTCAAACCCCAATTCTCCCGCTTTCTTCCCGCTCTCCCGCCCGGTAGAGAGCCCTACCTCAGTATATCCGGAGCTTTTCACCAACTTCTTCTCAGTTCCATCATGCAGGGGCTCGTGTATGTCCAAATCCGTAACTACTGATGTGTACATTCACTCTGTATAAACCTAAAAAAGACATTGTTATTGGCTTCAATGAACCCTTGTTGGCTCATAATCAACAGTCTCACTTTTTGGGCAGCAGTAATATTTCAAATTTAGAGAAAAATAACAACGCAAATTTCGCCTGACAAAAATTTGTTTTGAGCATAATACAAATAACAAACTACTTATTACATTTTTTCAAATGATTTGGTGAGAACCTAAAGAATTATCGGTGATACCCTATCACTGTTATCATCTCCAACAAAGACCCCGTTTTATACCCGACATGAATACCCTCATCAAACATGTAGACCTTCCCTGGAAAAAGGAACGACATACAGGAGAAGTCATCATCGATTTTCTGGAGGTTACCAAGACCTATATCCTTGATTCCGGAAACGTAACCGGAGTCAATAATGTCTCATTGCAGATCAACGCCGGGGAATTCATCGCCATCATGGGTCCTTCAGGATCAGGAAAATCCACTCTGCTCAACCTGATGGGCTGCCTGGATATTCCCAATGAAGGAGAGATCTGGATCGACGGGAACAATACCGGAACCATGAGCGATAATCAGCTGACTGACCTCAGACTCCAGACCATCGGATTTGTGTTTCAATATTTCAACCTCTTTCCCCTCTTTAATGCTCTAAATAATGTGCATTATCCCTATGTTACCAAAACCGGAAGAGTACATGATATGAGCCGGGCTAAAGAGGCTCTCCTCGATGTCGGACTTCCCGAAAATCTCTGGGATCACCGTCCAAACCAGTTATCGGGAGGACAGCAGCAACGGGTAGCAATTGCCCGGGCACTGGTCAATGATCCGCAAATCCTTCTCTGTGATGAGCCAACCGGAAATCTGGATACAAAAACGGGAACTGCTATCCTTGAGCTACTGACAGAACTTTGCCACCGGGAAGGAAGAACTATTGTAATGGTCACTCATGATATGAAAACTGCCGGGTATGCGGACAGGATTGTCAGAATTGTAGACGGAAGAGTAGCCGGGGATTCCTGATGACCAGTCAGAGACTCATTTTTAGATTTGCCGCGAAAAATCTGCGGCTTCACTGGCTTCGATCTCTTTTGGCAGTGGTCGGAATCATCATCGGTGTTCTCTCCATCATCTCCATGGGAATGATGCAGAACGTAACTATTCATACCAATCTTGAACAACTTCAGTCAATGGATTCGTTTACTATCAACGTGGATTACCAATATACCGGGAAGAAAGGGATCGAACCTTATATTACCGAGAGACAAGTAGATCAGATTCGAAAATCCGAACCCAATACACTGTTTGCACCATTTTACTATGATTCGGATGATTCGATCAAATATAAAAAAGAGATACTTGGAGGGATGATATACGGAGTAAAATCCGAAGATATCGATCTGATGTTTACCTATAAAACCGGAAACTCCCCCCGGTCGGGAACAGAAGTTGCTGTCGGATCAGAACTGGCAAAGTCAAAAAATATTACCATCGGTTCCCAGATTATCTTAAAATCCCCCGATGATCGAGAGACCACAACCCGGGTTGTCGGGATCCTGAATCCTGGTCCCGGACTCTGGGCTATGTCTCCGGATTATGCGATATTCCCCTATGAACCGTGGCTTCGTGAAAGAATCAATTTCAAGGGATATAACAGTGTCCTGGTAAAAGTGAAAGATACCAAAAAGATGGAGGAAGTCAAGCAGACAATTCTCTCTTATATGAACCGGAGGGAGAATGTTATCCAGATTTTTGATCAGAATGAGATACGGATTCAGTGGCAGCAGGAGATGGAAAGTCAGGCAGCAAGTACCACGGCGATTGCCGGGATATCCCTGGTCGTTGCAGGAGTATCAATCTTCAATGTTATGGTCATGTCAGTTATTGAACGGTACCGCGAAATTGGAGTACTACGATCAATTGGGACAAGAAGATCGGCAATTCTGAGTATGTTCATGTATGAATCCCTGCTCCTTGGAATCATCGGCTCCCTTATTGGTGGGATATTAGGAGCACTCATTGGATATTATGGTATATCCATGATGGGAGGACTCAAATATCTGTACGAGCCTTCAACACTGATTCATATCCCGTATGCAATGAGTTTTGGAATTGGAATCAGTCTTATCTCCGGGATTTATCCCGCGTGGAAAGCAGCCCACTTAAATCCGATCGATGCGCTCAGACAGGAGTAATGCATGATATCCGCATCAATTCAACAGACCACAACGTCACCAGTTCAGGTTATCATTTTCCCCAACTAACAAAGCGAGATATTCTATGAGAAAACTTCAGACAGATCAGATTCATATAAAGCCAGGTTCCCTCCGGGTAGTAAAAATCCTTGTCGTGGCAATTTTTTTCGCCGGACTTGTCATCATATCAGCATCAGGGGATGACTCTGCCACTGATCCATTTTATGAGAACACCATAGCAGCTCAACACATTCTGGTTGCAAACTGCACCTTGAATCCGGCAGTTCTCATGCCAGGAGACCTCGCCACCGTCACCATCCTTCTTCTCAATACCGGAACAACGAAGGGAGTAGGAATATCCAGTGCAGTTCTGAATTCTAAAGATATCCGGATTTTGTCTGACAACTATGGGAATGTGGGTTCTATCGGACCCTCAAACTACATGCCGCTAACTTTCACCATACAAGCCGGACAAAAAACCGGAATTTATTATCCGGTCTTTTCCACAGAGTTTCGAGGAACATATTTCCTCAGATATCCGTTTAAAGTTGAAGTACAGGATATCCCGCTCGATGTCTCGGTCTATGGAAAACCCGATACCTGGGCAGATGATAAAAAAGAACAGATATTGCTGAATGTGGGAAATCGCCGGGATAACATGGTGAGTGGAGTATTGATTGTTCCATCACCGGGCAGCCATGAAATATATCCCAAGTCCTATGTCGTGGGAAATCTTGATTCCGGAGACAGCATAATTATCCCCTTTAATGTGACTCCTCATGGGGAAAACCCGGTCAACTTCACGGTGCAATATAAAAACGGGGTTAACCTCCATGAAGTTAACTGCTCTCTTCCGGTTACATATGGGAAAAATAAGAAACAGGCTGACTTATTCATTTCCAATGTGGAAATAACAAATACCGGGGAATATTTCAAAGTAAGAGGAGATGTATCTAACTCAGGGATTGAGACGGCAATTGGTGTTACTGTCACCGCAAAAGATCCTGCTGACCCGGTATTTCCCAACAAGGAGTATGGAGTAGGAATCCTGAAAGCATCAGAGTTTTCAAACTTTGAAGTGACATTTCAGGTACCTCCGGGTATCAGTGAAGTACCCCTTGTTACCAGTTTCAAAGATGGAGATGGGCGTATCATCTCTAAAGAAACCCCGGTAAACTTGTCATCAGTTCTTGTGGCGATGAATAGTACCGAGATGGGACCACCAATGCAGGAGTCAGAGACGCCGTTTGGGATCCCATCGGATTTGATCCTGGGAGCGGGAGCAGTTCTCGTAATCCTTATCGGCATAGTCCTGTTCAGACGACGTTCATCGCAATCATCGTTTACCAAGGTCAAGAGACTTTCACATGTCCGATTGAGCCAGGAAATTACCCCTCTCCCAATTGAACCTGATAACGGGTCTTATACCACAAACTCACCCAATCTGAGTCAGAATGGCTACAAAGAAGCCATGGCCCTGTATCAAAAAGGAGAATTCAAATCTGCCGCAGAGAAATTCCATGCACTGGTGGAAGAGAACCGGATGAATCACCGGGCCTGGAATGGATATGGTATCTGTCTGACCCGGCTGGGGGAATATCAGGCTGCAAAGGACTGCTATGAAAATGCCCTGCTCCTTGATCCAGGCAATATCTCATATGAGAAAAATAAAGAGATTAATGCGAAGAAAAGTCAGAAATCATAAAATCTAGATATTAATGATATCTCACTCCGGTTTGATCACCAGTACCGGAACCTTACTCTGGTGAACAACACCGGTGCTTACACTTCCCAGAATTAATCTCCCGGCCATCCCTTTTCCACTCGATCCCACTACTATCAGATCGATCTGGTGAGAAGCTGTAAACTCAATCAGACCATCGACTGCGTCCCCGACCCGAGTATGAATCGTGACTTCCTGGCCACACTCAGCGGCAATCCGTCGAATTGAATCAGTGAGTTCATTCTCTTCCATCTGAAGTATGCTGATATGCTGTTTTTCCCCACTCGGGCTATGGGTAACCACATCCTGTTCAGCAAACTGAGTATAAATCCGGGGAGGGATGACAAAGAGCACATCAACGGTAGCCTGAAGAATGACCGAGAGATTTAAAGCATCGGTGAGGGCTTTCATGCTCTCCGGTGAACCGTCAACTCCAACAAGAATCCGCTTATACATACCGTTTTCTATCTATCGCAGGGCATTAAAACCTGATGATATGATGTACCTGACATGGGAGATCTGTCAGAATCCTGCAAAAAATTAGATACCTATAGAAAAATTGTATATGATGTTTCGGAGTGTATTGATCATTTCGGTGATAGTTGCCAGTGCTATTGGCGTTTTTTTCCCTGTTTCTGCATCAGCAGAGCCGGTTTCCATTTCCGGGGAGGAACTCCTCTCCACGGTGAGCAATGCGGTTTCTGATGCTCTTATGGAAACTGATGCAAATCTGACTGAGATTGCCGGGGCATTCAGCATTACTGACAGTAAGAAAACAACTGCTGATGCAATAATAGGCAAAAACCGGATTGAGCGCCCTGGGTGGGGAGGAGTTGTTCTCCTTGCGGATGGCACTACCCTGACCAGTCTGAATACCAGCCTGATCCCTGATCCACTGAATGATGCAGTGCTGAAGGATAAGGCTGTGACCGATTCAATAACCTATCTGAAACCCAAAATGAGTAAAGACCGGATTGTTGGAAATTCGGTGCAGGCAATTATGATTTCCCGGCCTGCAATAGTGAATGACAAAACCGGAGCTGCTATTGGATTTCTGGTACCTGCGCAGTACCTGAACGGAATTATTCAGCCGCTCATCAATGACACCGACGCCATGAGCCTTGTGATGCAGGACGATGGAACTATCCTCTATGCATCGAGCCCAATGGAGCTCACCAAGATTCCCCCGGAAAATATCTTAACCGAGGCTCCGACATACCGGGATGTCAAAACAGCAATGATGACAGAGAAGAGCGGCCATATGATCTATGAATTCTGGCATGGAGATCAGAATGACCCAAGAGCCAGAGAAGCATACTGGAATACGGTATCCCTTCACGGAACCGAGTGGCGTGTTCTGGTCGCTCCGGCGATCCGTTAACCTTTAAAATTTTTTAGGAAAGTCTGGCAAGAGCATCCTTGCCATTCATTCCAATGGTTATACCATGCTCAGATCCATATTTGTTAACGGCAACAATCTCTCCAGCCAGTAATTCTTCAATCGTGCTAACCGAGGGAGTTCCCACTGGTCTCACTTTTGCTGCCGGCATCTGAAACTTCTCAAGAGCCAGGACATCGATGGCTCCACAGCCGACCAGTCCCTTTTCTGCCTTTGCAAATACCAGATTAACCGGACCAATCGGAATGACATGACCGGTGATCTGTTTCCCTCCAAGAGTGAATGGTGCAGATGTCATACCAGTATATTATGTCAATGAAATATATCGCAGGCGGTTGGTGGAGGAATCTTCGGATATTGAACAACACTGAGATCAGCGGATCTAACCAGACGATAATACTCTTCCAGTTGCCGGGTGATCGTATCCCAGTCATGTGAAACAACATACCGGTTAAGTTCAACCGGATTTGGAGGATGAGCGAGACATTGTCTGATTCCCCGGGCGATATCTTCAGCATTCATATCTGCAAGGTATCCACATTCAGGAATTATATGGGCAGATGCGGCGTTTCTCGGGTGAGAAACGGTAACAAGGGAAAGCCCACATGCCATCGCTTCCAGTGCAACGATGCCAAATCCTTCCCGTTCACTCGGCAGAACAAATACCCGGGATGCTTTCATCAGCGAGACAACTTCTGCATGATCTGATACAAAACCCGTACAATGGATATGCTCCTCAAGACCTTCTTTTTGGATTCGTGTCTGTATCGCAGAAAAATCCGGGCCGTCACCTACCATAATACAGCGAATATTCTCACAATCCAAAACCAGGAGCCGGACTGCTTCAACAACGAGTTCAGGATGTTTCTCAGGAATAAACCGGCCGACAAAGATGAGATCACTGGTCTTCTCAGAGGGAGAACTGGCAGATACCTGTACCAGATCTATCCCGTTCGGGATAATGGCCACATCTTTTCGATACCCGGCTTTCGTAATCTGGCCCACAGTCAGCGGTGATACCGCAACTGCCCGGGGACTCAGACAGAGAGCCACTTTCTCAATGACAAGACCCATGATCCCTGAATATCCCAGGTATGTATGCCAATAGGATCCCCAGAATTCGTGCCAGGTTATTATGAGCCGTGGATGCCGGAGCCTTGCGAGAATTCCCGCGATAATTGCAGGAAAGTAGGGGAAATTCTGACAGTCGATGATATCTGCCTCTGCCCTGATAAGATGCGGGAAGAGTCCGGCAGTATAGCGTATAGCCTGAAATATTGAGCGACGACCTTCGGTGTAGAGACCCATTGCCGGACAGACGCCATGCAGGGTCATCCCATCCCTTCTGATGACATCCGGACCTTCCCAGCATTTCATCCCATAGAGATGCACATCATGGCCTCGGGAGGAAAGACGGGTGCCTAACTCATGGATTCGTTTCTCAACCCCGCCAATGGTCTCCGGATAGATTACATCATACACATAGATGATCTTCATCAGGTTCCCTGTAACATCTGCAATCAGAGGGGATGGGTAAAGCAATCCATCCGGGAGTCATTTCAGAGAGTATTGGTCATCCCGAAGCAGAATGCGAATTTCGCCTCTTTGTAGCAAGCTCATGGCACAGCACTGTGTCACTCACTATATTCTTCACCTTTCTGAGAGTATAGCATTATCAGTGTTTTCTATCAGTAGGATCAAAACCGGGGGAAATCGTATGAATCCAGGGAACTGGAACAGGTGGCTGTTGACACTGGGAGATCAGCCATGAGATGCATATCATGTGTGGGAGATATATCAGAGAGTCAGGAGAGGTATTGCTTTGTAGATCGCTGTATCGAAACTGATCTCGTCCAGGAAGCAATATGGGAACTCTGGAAACCGGAAGAGATGATACTCTGTATCAGGGATCCCCGCCAGGCTCCGGTTGCAGATATCTGTGAAAGGCGTGGAATATCTACCAGAACGCTCTGGATAGGAGAGGGAACACTGGAGAGCGATCTATGGGAGACATTCAGCCGGATAGGTTCAGTAATACGGCCGGGAGAAGAGATTCTTTTTGACATTACCGGGGGGAGTCATACTCTTCCCATCATCATGGCCCTCGTTGCAGTCTGGGTGAAAGAGATACATCACGGGAAAACCGTTGGGGTCATCCATGCAACAAAAGCCGATGAGTTTGGGATGAGGCATTTTGTGGATATGAGATCGCTGATGGGAGTAATTGACTGGATTGGTGGTATTCAGGCGCTCATTTCCCATACAGATGCATCCCGGTTTCATATCCTGCTCTCCAATCTTCAGAAGAGCATCTACCAGGCTGAAGATGAGCCAGTTCCTCCAACCCGGATGCGGGGATGGGCACATCTGCTTGGAACCTTCACCACCGCAGTTCGTCTTTCACGCCCGGTAGACGCCCTGTATGCAGGATGGGGAGTACATCAGGATCTTCCCCGGGTCAGGGAAGAGATTCGGAAATTTGCTCCGACGCTTCTTCCGGTGCTCGATGAAATGGATGAAATATCATCCATAGGGGCTCCACCACTGAAGGGCAGCCTTAATCCGGTATATCTGATGAAACAGCACCGGCTCATCCAGTATCAGATCCAGACAGGTCTTGAGATGCAGGCCGTGTCGCTTTCACGTGAATGGCTGATATCTGCAGTCATGATCTTTTTGAAGATTGAGGATGAGTGGCGGAATGCAGATACCCGGCATGAAGTATCCCGGACGCTCACCGGTCTCGCTCTCACACTCCAGGGTTCACCATCAGAGACAACGCCATATACTCATCTTCTCCTGGATATCGCAGATTGGAAAGAACTGATCAAAATCTGGGAACGCGTTTCAGATCTGAGAAACGATCTTGCTCACTGCGGAATGAATTCCCGGGATGAAAGCCTGAGATCCATATTACAAAGAACCGCTGAATTGCCAGATACTTTGATCCATTTTGGAGCCCTGGTGCAAATTCCCAGTACCACAAATCCGGATTTACCGGAAGACTGACAGTAAAAAAAGGGCCGTGAGGGGTAATTATTGTTTATTCTTGAACTGGGGCATCATTGCCCGGATTTCAGCGCCTACTTCCTCAATCAGATGCTCTTCATCTGACCGGGTGAGAGCGGTGAAAGTTGGGCGGTTGACCATGTTCTCAAGGATCCATTCCTTGGCAAAGTTCCCATTCTGGATCTCCTCAAGGATCTCCTGCATGGCAAGGTAGGACTCTGGTCCGATAACCCGGGGCCCGCGGGTGAGATCACCAAACTGTGCAGTGTTTGAGATAGCACTCCGCATCTTGGTAAATCCACCTTCATAGATGAGGTCGACGATTAATTTGAGTTCATGAAGAACTTCAAGGTAGGCCATCTCAGGAGCGTATCCGGCTTCAACCAGGGTTTCAAATCCTGCCTTTATCAATGCAGTGGTTCCTCCACAGAGGACTGCCTGCTCTCCAAAGAGATCAGTCTCAGTCTCTTCACGGAAGTTAGTCTCAAGGACGACTGCACGGGTTGCTCCGATACCCTGTGCGTAGGCAAGGGCAACTTTCCGGGCATCTCCGGTGACATCCTGGTGAATTGCGATAAGGGCAGGAACTCCCATACCCTCGGTATAGGTGCGTCTGACCATGTGACCCGGACCTTTGGGAGCGACCATGATCACGTCTACATCAGCAGGAGGAACAATCTGGCCATAGTGGATGTTGAATCCATGGGAGAACATCAGAACCTTGCCCTTGGTGAGGTGCGGACCGATTGAAGCGCGATATACTGCTGCCTGATGCTCATCCGGAATGAGAATCTGAATAACATCAGCTTTCTTTGCAGCTTCTGCGACATCAAAGACCTGGAAACCCTCACTCTTTGCAAGATCCCAGCTCTTCCCTGGACGAAGTCCGATGATTACATTCAGACCGCTGTCCTTCAGATTCAGAGCCTGTCCTCTCCCCTGGGAGCCGTATCCGATCACTGCAATCGTTTTCTTTGCGATTGCCGCCGGATCGACATCATTATCATAATACTTCTGGATCATGGATGACCTCTGGTTTCTCCGTATCAACATCCGTTGGAGAGGAAGGGATATGTCTTTTCCTTTCTTATGGACTTTCGAGAGATGGCGCACCACCACCAGATGCCTTTTGGTGCAGTTCCGCGCATTCACTGGAGAATACAAAAAGAAATTTTCGTGACTCATTAATCCTTTGGAGAAGAAGATCTGTGTGATGAACAAAAGACAATTTCCCAATTTCGGTTTCGTCCTCATTGGTATCTTCTCCATATGTGCATATCCGGCTCTTGCCGGAGGAGCAGGAGCGGTATTTGGAGATTTTGGAGATACCGGACTTACTCCCTTTACCCAGCCGGAAAAGGTAATGCAGGCCACTCAGGATATGGCTCATCCCGAGAGCCCGGTATCTCTGGCAGAGAATACTACAGGAACAATAACTGCGCAGGCGGTGAATGCAAGTCCTGTAGATCAAGGCGTTAATCCCTTGAATCAGACAGGAAATATCTCAGAAAGTACCATCAGCACAAACACAACCAGTCTGAATGAAACAGAGGAGCCCTCCCTTGGAGATCTCATCAGGGCAGGTGATCTGAACGCAGTCACTGCATTCCAGGTACAGCGGAAAAATAATCTTACCGGTGCATCAGAAGCGGGTGATACCGCAGAAAAAAACAGTCAGACAGAACCGGATAATTCGCTGGAAGGAGGATATGTCTTCACCGTTCAGTATCCCTGTCCATCATGAGATGACGGATACGACAAAAACTTTCATCCTCCAGGACAGATCCTAATCATCAGAAGGAGAAATCATGAAGTATGAGATAAAATACCGGCCGAGTTATGGATTTCTGGTTGTAACTCTCAGTCCAGGCGAATCCATCACTGCAGAAGCTGGCGCTATGACCTATATGGGTCCTTCCGTTGAGGTGCACACCCGCAAACGCAAACAAGGGCTTCTCTCTACGATCGGAATGACACTTCTTGGAGGTCAGTCATTTTTTGTTAATGATTTCACCGCAACAAATGTACCTGGAGAAATCGGTTTTTCTGCTGCACCTCTTGGCGATGTGGAAGAGATTGATATTAACTCAAGTAAGGGATATATCATCCAGAAATCCGCCTATATCGCATCTGAACAAGGAGTTACCCTTGATGTGGAATGGCAGGGTTTTTCAAAGGGAATCTTTGGTCAGGGGCTATTTATGATCAAAGTGTCCGGCCTTGGAAAACTCTTCATTAACACCTTTGGAGCAATAGACAAGCATGTTCTCGCACCAGGAGAACGTCTGATCGTGGATAACTTCCATCTGGTAGCGTTCAGTGATACCTGTTCATACCAGGTCACGAAGTTTGGAGGGTGGAAAGAAACATTCCTTTCAGGAGAATTTTTAGTGACTGACATTACCGGACCGGGGGAAGTGTATATTCAGACAAAGAATATCAGAGAGATGGCTGACTGGATATGGACCCTGATTGAGCCCAGGGTGCAAAGTAAGGCACGATAACCGGATACGTGGTGCGCCATAAGAAAACTCACACCAAATATGCACCAACATGCACTCAGTAAACGAACCAAAATATAAAGTAATCCCTTCCCCCAAGATAACTTTTTTAGTTGGTGAGCGCCCACATAGTCATGGGAGAGACATCCTATGAGTGATTGTTTTATTGCCCGATAAAAAGTTACGCTTTTTCGACACAACGCTCCGGGACGGGGAACAGACACCCGGAGTATCGCTGACTCCTGCACAAAAACTTGAGATCGCTGTTGCCCTATCTGACATTGGGGTACACGTGATCGAAGCAGGATCTGCGGTTGCCTCGGAAGGCGAGAGGGAGGCGATCCGGCTGATCGCCAATGCAGGTTTGTCTGCAGAAGTGTGCACCTATGTCCGGGCCCTGGCCCAGGATATTGATTGTGCTGTAGAGGCGGGAGCCGACTCTGTCCATCTGGTGGTTCCGGTATCAGATCTGCACATCACCAGAAAGATGCAGAAGAGCCGGGAAGAAGTTCACGACATGGCGATGAAAGCCGTAGTCTATGCCAAGGAGCGGGGCCTGATCGTTGAACTTTCCGGAGAAGATGCTTCACGGGCAGATCAGGAGTTCCTGGCTCAGCTGTACCAGGATGGAGTAAATCATGGAGCGGACCGGCTCTGTTTCTGTGACACTGTCGGGGTACTCACACCAGAGCGGGCTATGGAGATTATTCCCCGCTTATGCTTGGCACCTTTGAGTATTCATTGCCATAATGATCTCGGTCTGGCACTGCCAACAACTCTTGCCGCAATCAAAGGCGGGGCTTCGTGTACTCATGTTACGGTGAACGGCCTTGGAGAACGGGCAGGGAATACCCCATTTGAAGAAGTCGTGATGGCGCTTGAAACCCTGTACGGGTATGATACCGGAATTGAAACCAAAAAGATCTATCCGCTGTCAACCCTGGTCTCACGCCTTACCGGAGTGCCGTTTGCAACCAACAAACCCATCGTAGGAACGATGGCCTTCACCCATGAGAGTGGTATTCATGCTCATGGATTATTCCGCGACTCACGGACCTATGAACCGATGAGTCCGGAGACGGTCGGAAGAACCCGCCGGATCGTTCTTGGGAAACACTCAGGTTCAGCTTCAGTCAAAGCAGCACTTACCGAACTTGGCTACTCTCCAAACCCAAGACAACTCGAAGAGATCGTAAAACGAGTCAAAGGACTGGGTGATGAAGGTCGCCGGGTGAGTGATACTGATGTGATGGCAATTGCTGATGCGGTGATGCTTCTTGAGTGTAAGCCGATTATCAGTGTGAAACAGTTCACGGTTGTGAGTGGATCCAATATTCTGCCAACAGCATCGGTGACCATGGAGATCAACGGAGTAGAAGTGACCGGGGCAGCAACCGGTGACGGTCCTGTTGATGCAGCACTGCGGGTACTTCGACAGTCAGTGGCTAGCGCCGGTGATATCAGGCTTGAAGAATATCATGTCGATGCAATCACCGGTGGAACTGATGCAATGGTTGAAGTGACGGTAAAACTGAGAAAAGATGGAAGAGTCATCACTTCCTGCGGAGCCAGGACCGATATTATCCAGGCCAGTGTGGAAGCGGTGGTAACCGGAATGAACCGTCTTTTGAGGGAAATAGATGAAAAGCGGCGCACAGATACTGATTGAAGGACTGAAAGAACAGGGAGTGGAAGTCATATTCGGGTATCCGGGCGGCGTCGTTCTTCCGATATATGATGAACTCTACGACTCTGATATCAGACATATTCTGGTCAGGCATGAGCAGGCTGCCATCCATGCAGCAGACGGATATGCCCGTGCATGTGGAAGAGTGGGAGTCTGTCTTGCTACATCCGGTCCGGGAGCCTGTAACCTGGTAACCGGACTTGCGACAGCATACATGGATTCCATTCCGGTGGTTGCACTTACCGGTCAGGTTCCAACGGGTCTCCTCGGTAATGATGCATTCCAGGAGTCTGATATCACCGGCATCACGATGCCGGTCACCAAACATAATTTCCTGGTTCAAAATGTAAAAGATCTCAAGCGGATCATCAGAGAAGCATTCTATATTGCCAATACCGGCAGAAAAGGACCGGTCCTTATTGACATTCCCAAAGATGTCAGCACATCAATGATTCAGGATGTGGATGGGCCTGATCAGCAGATTCGTCTGCGTGGATACAAACCCACCTATCAGGGTCACAGCAAACAGATCCAAAAAGCGGTTGAATTGCTGAGTGAAGCAAAGCGACCGATCATCTATGCCGGCGGGGGAGTCATTCTTTCAGATGCATCTGAAGAACTGGTTGCCTTTGCCGAGAAGTTATCCATACCAGTTACCACAACCCTGATGGGTCTTGGAGCAATTCCTGCCGGACATGAGTTAAATCTCGGTATGCTCGGAATGCATGGAACCGAATATGCAAACTATGCAATCACCGAGTCGGATCTCCTGTTCTCCATCGGAGTCAGGTTTGATGACCGGGTTACCGGAAATCTGGCAACATTTGCACCTAATGCAAAGATCATTCATATTGACATCGACCCTGCCGAGATCGGAAAGAACAAACCTGTTGATGTACCGATTGTGGGCGATGCGAAAAATATTCTTACCGAACTGATTAAGAAGGTTCCACAGGGATGTAAACACCCGGAATGGGCAGATAAAGTTCAGAAATGGAAGGCAAATCATCCGCTCAGGTTCAAAGAGGATGGAAAACTCCGGCCACAGTACGTTATCCGGACACTCGCAGATATTCTCGGGCCAAGAGGAGTAATCGCCAGTGAGGTCGGACAGAACCAGATGTGGACTGCCCAGTACTTCAGGTTCACCAGGCCGAGGCAATGGGTAAGTTCAGGCGGCCTTGGAACGATGGGATATGGATTCCCGGCTGCGATGGGAGCCCAGGTAGCAATGCCGGAGGAACCGGTCTTTGTAATCGCTGGTGACGGCAGTTTCCAGATGAATATTCAAGAACTCGGAACCATTGCCCAATATCAGATCCCGGTAAAGATTGTCATTCTCAACAATCAGTTCCTCGGAATGGTCAGACAGTGGCAGGAGCTCTTCTATGAGCGCCGGTACTCGTATACTGAACTGCCAGAAGTAAAGTTTGCCCAGATTGCTCAGGCATACGGAATTGAAGCAGAAACCATCAGGGAAACCGGAGAGGTAAAGGCTGCACTCATCCGTGCTCTGGAGCACAAGGGGCCATATCTGCTTGATATCCGGGTGGAGCGGGAAGAGAATGTATTCCCCATGGTTCCTGCAGGAGCCGCTATCAGCGAGATGATCGTCGGACATCATACCCAGCATGAGGAGGAGTAAGAATGAACCGACATATTCTCAGTGTCCTGGTAGAAGACAGCCCGGGAGTTCTCTCCCGGGTAACCGGGCTCTTCTCCCGGCGGGGGTTTAACATAGAAAGTCTTGCCGTGGGATCATGTGAGCAACCTGATACCAGCCGAATTACCATCGTTGTCTGTGGGAACGATATGCAGATTGAGCAGGTAAAAAAACAGCTCAACAAGCTGATCGAAGTGATCAAAGTTTTGGACATCACCGATGCCGAGCATGTCGAGCGTGAACTTGCTCTCATCAAAGTAAAGGCGGATCCCGGTGATGTCAGATCCGAAGTTATGCAGGTTGCCGGTATATTCCGGGCAAAAATTATTGATGTTGGATCAGACTCACTGATGATCGAGGTGACGGGAGACTCAACAAAGATCGCCGCTATTGAGGCACTTCTCAGCCCCTATGGTATCCTGGAAATGGTCAGAACTGGTAACATTGCTCTCCAGCGTGGTGCCGGAACTGCCTGTACCGGAAAATAATTTTTCTTTTTTTTATTCCCGGGATCATCCACGGTATATATGGTATACATGACCCATCAGGTATACCGAAGAACACCGAGAAACTGAACACTCGTTTATAAATGGAGATCCGTTTCATTTCCGTACATTGATATTCCTCCCGATCATAACAGATACATATCAGTAATTCTCTGCAGGGGAACACAGACTGAACGGGGGGCTGAGAATTCATGACAAAAGTTCTGATTATCGATGATAATCCTGAAGATCAGGCACGAATGTCTGCTATTCTGAAGGACGAAGGATATGAGACCATTACTGCCGGGGTAGGGCCTGAAGGGTTAGAACTATGTCGGAAAACTCATCCAGACCTCATAACTCTGGATCTGGTGATGCCTGATATGAACGGGATTGAAGTGCTCAGGGAATTTAAAAAAGAATTTCCAGAGATACCCGTGATTATGTGTTCAGCAGCAGGTCTTGAGCAGGTTGTCGCTCTTGCCCTGCGGGTGGGTGCTGCCGGATATATTGTCAAACCCTACGACCGCGAGATGGTGGCACAAAGTCTCAAGGGACATATCAGATCAACATAGTCATCCAAGTTACCCGTTGCGTTCTCTCGCAGAATTTCCGTACTTCACCCTTTTTTTTGCTGGAGGTATCGCATTTTTCTTGAGATCATCAGACCTACTGAATTATCTCCACCAAGCGTAAATGCCCGTTCATGTGCCATTGCTGACTCTTCAAACCGTCCAAGATTCTGAAGAGCATCTCCTTTTAAAAACCAGGCCCTGGCATTCCCATCATCTTCTGCAAGCACTCGTTCATATGCGGTCACGGATGCCTCATGATCCCCGACCAGCCAGAGAAGTTCCGCATGAAGTGACCAGGGTTCCGGAAGGTCAGGGGCCAGTTCCAGAACCTTGACTACCGCTTCAAGTGCCTCACCATACTCCCCCTGATCGTAGAGAGTTTTTACCCGGGTAAGGAGAAGGTTGGGATCATCAGGAAATTGTTTAAGGGCTTCTGCCACTGCATGGGCAGCAGCGTCCTGCCTCCCGCATGCGGTCTCCGCCTCTGCTTTCAGACGCCAGGCTTCTGGATCATCAGGCCGAAGAGAAAGAACCGAATCGAGAGGGGGAATCGACTCTTCATATCGCCCGGCATTACACAGACTCCTTGCATATCTGAGGAAAAGATCGGGATCATTTTCCCGCTGACCCGCAACATGTCCGAACGATTCTGCTGATGCATCAAACTGACCGAGCCGGTAGAGAACCTTTCCTTTCAATTCCCATACATCGATATCCTCCGGAGAGATCTCCAGGTACTGATCAAAACTGCTCAGAGCTTTCTCACATTTTCCTGCAGCATACAGATTTGTTCCCTGCTTTTTGATGAGAAGAGGATCATCAGGAAGCCGGGTTGCTGCATGCTGATACGCATCTGCTGCCTGACTGTACATTCGCATGACCTCAAGGGCAGCAGCTTTTCGCTTCCAGAGCTCGCCATTCTCCGGATCACGATTGAGTGCCTTATCAAGGAACCGGACGGCATCCTTGTAATGGCCTGCTTCAAACAGGGAGACTCCAAGAATACTGGGGATTTTAGAGTCTTCAGGAGCATACCGGGATGCCTGAAGCAGAGAGAGTGATGCATCCTCAAAGAGCCGGAGGGAACGTTCAATTTCAGCCTTGAGGATCCAGAGATCCACATCTTTCTCATTCTGTTCAAGAATCTTCTGCACCCTGGCATGAGCCTCTTTGAACTGACCGGTATGGAGCAGAGCCTCTGCATACCCGAACAGAACTGAATATCTGTTTGCATCGGGCTCTCTAACTTTTTCAAAAGATTCACATGCACTCCGGTATGATCCGATCTTCATCTGGAGGTCTGCTTTCATTGCCCATGCTTCCGAACTGGAACTGTCCATTTCCAGGGCATGATTCAAAGACTGAAGGCCTTCAGGATATTGTTTCTGTGCAATCTGTACTTTGGCAAGAAGGAACCAGGATTCATATTCTGTATCAGAAAGTTGTAGGGAGTGTTTCAGGATAAATTCCGCTTTCTGATATTCTTCCAGTTTAACCAGAGCCCGGGCATGAGAAAACCAGGCCTGATAATCATCAGGCTGAGAATCCTCGACCTGTTCAAAAGCCTTAATCGCATCAGAGTACCGGTTTAATGCCAGAAGGGTCAGACCATACCAGTATAAAGCCTCAAAATTTGATTTGTCCCGTGCAATTGCTTCACTCAGACGCTGAACCGCAGGATCATAAAGTCCTAATTTATAGAGAGTAACTCCAAGAAGGAAAAACACCTCGTCATCAGGACCAAACTTCTCCAGGTATCGTTCAGCTACCCGAATCAGTTTCTGATGTTCATTCTGGTAGGCAAGAGCATTGAGATAGATCCTCCAGCTGTCTATGGGAATTGGTCCCAGTTGACAGGCTTTTTCAAAGGATTTGATCGTTCCGGCAAACTCACCCACCTCAAACGAGGTGATGGCATGGTTCACCCAGGTATCAGGCTTATCACTCTTCTGGTCTGCCGCATGTTCAAAGGATTTTAAGGCATCATCATGGCTTCCAATCGCCCGAAGTGCAATGCCACGCTGATTCCATGCAGTAGTGTTTTCCGGTTCCAATTCCAGGGCTTTTTCATAGGAACCGATTGCTTCCCGGCAGAGACCCCGTTCATACTGGGCGTCTCCAAGTAAAACCCAGACATTCGTCTTTTTCGGGTTTCGTTTGAGCACCTGACTATAGGCATTGATTGCACGGGTAAAATCATACTGGCGACTTGCCACCATCCCGATGCCTATCCAGGAGTTGATATTTCCGGGATTGAGCTTTAATGCATGTTGAAAAGATTTTATAGCCTCATTATAGCGTTTCATCTTGTAATGGGCAGCACCATGGTTATGCCAGTATGAGGGATTATCCGGATCAAGAACAATGGCTCTGTCAAATGCCTGGATTGCCCCTTCATATTTTTTGAGATGGAGGAGAGCCAGACCATGAGAGTTATAATATCCCGGAGTTTCCTGGCCTTCATGAATAATCTGATTAAGGATGTCGGTTACCCCGTCTGCATCACCGGATAATTCTGCCTTGAGAAGTGAGTGAGTGTATCGCACTTCCATATTCCAGGGCTGAAGCCGCAGAACGTGTTGATAGGCTTCGGTTGCTTTCTCCATATCCCCGGTATCTGCATGGAGGTCACCCAAAAGATTCCAGGCTTCTGCAAAATCAGGATCTTTCTTCACCGATATCCGGAGTAATTGGACAGCCTCATCATTCTCCCCAATATGACTGAGTGCTCCTGCCTGGCCAAAATATGGCATCGGATCATCAGGAGCAAGTTCACTTGCTATCTGGTATGCATCTATTGCATCCTGGTGGGATCCGAGTTGTTCCAGGCAAAATCCTTTCAGGACCCAGATCTCTACCTGGCTGAGGCCACAATCGATAGACTCCTCGAGATCGACCAGTGCCTCTTGGTATTGTTCACGGGCAGTAAGACAGGAACCCCGGTATAACCATGCCTGGCACATGAACGGCTGGGCTTCAATAAGTCGGTTCAGGACCGCAATCCCTTCTTTATACATCCCGACTTCGTGATACGCAATCCCTATCTGCAGTTGGGCATTATAATTTCCCGGATTATATTTGAGCGTATTGCGAAACATCTTGATGGCATCACGATGTCGCTCCTGCTTTGAAAGTACTATCCCGATCTGGTACCAGAGTTCTGCATTCTCCGGATCACTCCGGAGTCCCTCTTTGAAAGCATAAAAGGCCTTGTCAAGTTGATCTTTTTTCAGGAAAGAAGCTCCCATAACCAGCCATTTTTGGGAGTGATCCTGTGGATCGGGTTTTTTTGACAAGAAAGACACCTCCTTTGACCTGATAGGAAATCAGAATGTTCCTGTGTAATAACCGTCAGATGATCAGAAAAGCATTACGGGATCGTCCATTCTTCTAAGATTTTTTCCATGCTCGGGTGAACTATTTTTTGCATCAAACAGAACGCAAATTATTACTCCTATGAAAACAGGTATACTTATTTCACGAGAATTCTGAGCATGGAGGTTGCATGATGGAGAATGATTCAGATTATATCACCCTGAAGAGGGAATTTGAAATATTGCAGAAAGAACTGAATGATCTCCGATCCCACAAACAGGAGTCAGACAAGATATTTAGTCTGAATCCAAACCCCATTCTGATATGGGATTCTCAGCTTCGCATCCTGGACACCAATGAGGCATTTATCAAAGCAACCGGATGGACCAGGGAAAAGACCCTCTCTGCTTCTCTGAATGACTTTATCTACCTGCAAAAAAAAGGAGAGGGTCTTGCTGAAACTCTTCAGGACAAAAAACCAAAGGTTGGTGAGGCAACATTTGAATTTCCCAAAGGAATTGTTACCTGGGTAAGGCATACAATACCTGTCCTGGATGAGAAGGGAAATATCCATCGAATTCTCTCGGTGTATAATGATGTTACCGAGCATCACCAGCAGATGGAAAAGATCAAGGTGCTTCAGAGAAGATCTGAAGCAATAATCAGGGAAAATCCTTACCCCATGCTTATCTGGAGCCCGGACCTCCGGGTAGAAGATATGAACCCCGCCGCTCTTTTTGTGATGGGATACCAGTCATCTGATATCGGGAAAATTACCGTAAAAGATTTTGTCTATATTGCACAGTCGGGACAACCAATTGCTGAAACAATAAAAACAAAAAAACCCAGTAAAGGGGAAGCCACGATAAAATTCCCTTCCGGGACCAAAACCGTTGAACGATTTAATATTCCCCTTTTAGATGAGAAAGGGGAGGTATCCAATATTTTGTCAGTCTATTATGATGTCACCGATCAGAAACGGGCGATTGAAGACATCATTCAGGTAGCCAAATCTGCAGAAAAAGGTGATCTTACGGTCCGAACCAGGCAGAATGAATACCATGGGGATTACTTTGAAATTGCAAAAGGCATTAATGAGGTTCTTGATACGGTAGTTAAACCCTTCAAGGTATTTGGAAAACAACTCGATGAACTCTCTGCAGCAACGGAAGAGCTGAGTGCCAGTGTAAAAGAAGTTTCAAACGGTACCGCAATTATTGCAGAAAGTACGAACATCGTTGGTCATAACTCAGAGCAGGGAAATGATGGCATATCACAGATCCTGAATGCGATGGAAGATCTCAACCGCACAGTTTCAGATATCGCCCTGAAGAGCGAATCAGTAGCAAGACTGGCTACCGATGCTGATGAAAAGAGTCAGCAGGGAGTAGATCTGGCGAAAAAAGCTGAGACCGTGATGGATGGGATATCTAATAATTCTGACAAGGTTAATCAGATCGTCCAGGATATCAAGGCACAGATGGGACAGATTGGAAAAATTGTGAATGTGATTACCGACATTGCAAACCAGACCAATTTACTTGCCCTGAATGCGGCAATAGAAGCAGCCCGAGCCGGGGAAGCAGGACGGGGTTTTGCCGTTGTTGCTGCCGAGGTGAAGTCCCTTGCCCAGGATTCCCGAAAGTCTGCAGAAAATATTGCAGATATGATTCAGTCCCTCCAGGAGAAGACCGTAAAAGCTGCAGAAGCAATGAATGATGCTGGATCGATTGTGAAGGAAGGAGACGCGGCATTAGCAGAGACGCTGAATGCCTTCAGTGTCATTGCTGAAGCGGTCGGTAACATCTCAACGAATGTTACCGGAGTTGCTGCAACATCTGAAGAGCAGGCAGCATCAGTTCAGGAGATAACCGCAAGTATTGGGGAACTCTCCAGTTTAATGCAGGAGACGATGAAACAGGCCGTTGACTCAGCTGCGGCAACTGAAGAAGCATCTTCCTCTATTGAACAGATAGAGACAGCAATCACTGACGTTTCGCTCAGTCTTGAAAAGGTTGCCGTAGAAATGTCCCGGTTCAAAGTATAATTCCCTGAATTATTTTCTTTTTTCGCGAGCCGCAGATAATTTCTCATCTGCTGAAAGTAATCCCGATGGATTACTATACGAAGAATCTCATATGGGAAAAGAATGAAAAGACCAGGTGTGCTACTCCTGCTCTTCCTCCTCACCCTGTTTTCTTTGTTGGCCGGGGTTAGCGGAGCTGAAGGGACTGCTTCTGATGTAAATGAGACATACCATGCGGATATGCAGGGGGTAATCAATGTATTATCTGAAAAGATCCTTTCAGGGCTTTCCGATCTGCAGGCTGATAATCAGAAAAGTGCAGACACCCTCACCTCCACAGGAATTTCCGGAGAACAGGCAACTGCTGCTTTGAATACAAAAGTAGAAAGGACTGCATATTGCCATTCTTCTCTGATAATCGATCCGAAAGGAAATGTCACAGCTGCTGCACCAGCCAACTATGCATTTTTAATCGGTCAGGATTTGAGTGAACAGGATGCGGTGAAGAAGGCCAATGATCTACAGAATCCGGTACTCAGCGATCTCTTCTTATTAAAAGAGGGATTTTATGGGATATCTTTCAGTCAGCCCGTCTTTGCTGAGGATAAAACCTATCTGGGTTATACCGACATCACCTTCAGACCGGAAGATTTCTTCAGCCATGTAGCCGGTCCGGTCATGGAGCAGACCCGATATGATCTCATGATCCTCCAGCCTGATGGAACGATCATCTATGAAACAAACGAAGAAGAGATCGGAAGAAACGGGCTTACGGATCCGTTATATGCAGATCCCCAGATCCACCAGGCATGTCTGGACATGGTAGCAGAAAAAACCGGGATCACTACCTATGCTTTCTGGAATACCAACTGGAATCATCAGGTGCACCGGGAAGCGGTCTGGGATACCGTTGAATACGCCAACCAGGAGTGGAGAATCATCCTGATTCGGGATCTTGATTCATCAGCCGATACGCAAGTATCAGAAAAGAACCCGGCATCTGTAGTACCGGAAGATCTGAATGCATCTCTCATCTCACTGGATGGCTTTATCTCAGGTGCTGTGGCATTTGCCAAAGAGAACGGAAAAGAAGCTGCAATCAGAGAGTTTAACAATCTAAATGGATCTTTCGTATCAGGTGACCGGTATATCTTTGCCTATGATATGGAAGGAAATACCCTTGCTCTTCCATATCAGCCCGGACTGATTGGAAAGAATCGCATGAACCTGAGTGATACAAATGGTCTGGCCGTGATGCCAGGTATGATTGATATGGTGAAGTCCGGTGGGGGAAGGATGTATTTTGTGTATCCTAATGCGGTAAACAACTTTACCCCTGAATTAAAAGTCTATAACGTTACTCAGATAGACGATACCTGGTTCATCGGTTCCGGTGTATTCCTTCCATCGGTAAAGGCTGCAATCAGTGTTGAAGATCGCGAAGCACTCATGAAAAGAGTAAAAGCTGCAGGTATGCATGCAAACGAAGTAGGCAAAGCGACTGCGATCTCTGACTTTAATGACATCAACGGAACATACGCAGATGGAGGAGATTACATCTTTGCCTATGGGTATGATGGAACTACCCTTGCTCTTCCTCATCAGGGAGATCTCATCGGAACGATGCGGTTGAACTATACCGATGTGTATGGAAGCCCGATCATCAGACAGGAGATTGATGCGGCAAAGAGAGGGGGAGGATTTGTTTACGTGGTGTATGATAATCCGGATACCAAAGAAACCGAACTGAAACTCTGTTATGTGGAACCTGCCGGGGAAGACTGGCTCATTGGATCCGGGATCTATACCGGACAACTCCGATCCGGGTAAGAATGGTTCAGATATTTTCCTCTTTTTCATCAAAAGTAAAAGGCTGAAGAACGAAACTGTTTCATGATTTCTCCCGTCCCATCGGCTGAGCTGAAAGACCGGATGGACCGGTTCAGATCCAGGATGGATATGGATAACCCTGATTGGGAATTTTCTGCGATTTTTGGCAATGTCAATCTCTATTACCTGACAGGAACCATGCAGGATTCCGTGCTCCTGATTCCCCGGGATGGAGATGCGACACTGTGGGTCCGCCGAAGTTATGAGCGGGCAATAGAGGAGTCAGGATTTCCTGATATCAGGAAAATGGAGAGTTATCGGGAGCCTGCATCCACACTTGCAAAAATCCCTGATCAGATTCATATTGAGACCGCAGTTGTGCCACTTGCTATCCTTCAGCGGTTTCAGAAATATTTCCCATCCGGTAGGATTTCATCCCTGGATATGCAGGTTGGAAAAGTCCGGGCAGTGAAGAGTGACTATGAACTCGAACGGATGAAAAAAGCCGGGGTCATTCACCGGAAGGTCCTGGAGGATTTGGTTCCTTCCATGCTTTTTGAGGGGATGAGTGAGGCAGAATTCTCCCGGGACATTTACTCCAGTATGATCGATGAAGGGCATCACGGGATAATCAGATTTGGAATGTTCAACACTGAAATTCTTGTCGGGCAGGTAGGATTTGGTGAGAGTTCGATATATCCCACAAGTTTTGACGGGCCAGGGGGATGTTATGGGATGTGTCCGGCGGTTCCAACCCTTGGAAGCAGAGAGAGAAAACTGCGAAAGGGAGACCTGGTTTTTGTCGATAACGGATGTGGAGTGGAAGGATATCAGACTGATAAAACCCAGACGTATGTATTTGAAGGAACTCTCAGTAATGCCGTGTATGACATTCATGAACAGTGCGTGGATATTCAGAATGCAATGGCAGATATGCTTCGCCCCGGAGTAGCACCATCGGAAATTTACACCACAATCATGCAGGGGGACTCCGTTCAGATTCCGGAGAACTTCATGGGATATGAATCCCGCCGGGCATCATTCCTGGGTCATGGAACCGGACTTCTGGTTGATGAGATTCCAGTCATTGCAAGAGGATTTGATGAACCATTACAGGAAGGGATGACGATCGCACTTGAACCCAAGGCAGGAGTGAAAGGAGTGGGGATGGTGGGGATTGAAAATACCTTCCTCGTAACCCGGTCAGGAGGAGTATCCATAACCGGATCAGATCCTGGTCTGATGAAAGTGTAAAAAAGGAATTGGGTTTTAGTGTTCACGGGTCAGGAAATAGGAACCGATGCAAAGGGCCAGAATTGATATGGAAAGATACAATGCATCATCCATCTTGGTAAGATGTAAGGAGATAACACCCTTAAAGAACGCAACAATGAGAATGATGATGATCACCTTGATGATCTTGCTCTTGAGTTCATCAAGGGATGTTATCTGAAGCAACTGGTGATCTGCTTCACCCGATTCTCCTCTCCCGACATCTATTTTTGAGATGATGAGTTCATAGAGACCAAAACTAAAGATTAAGAAAAATACTGCGATTAGATAGAGATCCAGAGCGCCAATGAATACTTTTAACGTTTCTTCGTTGGAAAGGACTTCATGATCTGCTCCCGACATGCCAATGGCAGTGAGGAAGATCTGAACGATGGGTGAGATGATCTCCATTGAGCCCATGATAAACAGGGCCACAGATGCTACTGCACAAAAAAATACCGCAAGAAACGTGATATATCTGAACTTCCATAACCAGGATTCGATGGGATTCAGAACTGTCTCCTCGAATTTATCTTCCAGTGTGGTATGTACTCGTTTGATCATGAGATGTTCTCACTAAATATGATCAGTACATCGTTCAGAGAGAATTTGAGGATTTCGTGAAGGCTATCCTTGTAGGATCTAATATTTAAAAAGAAAAATAAAATGTACGAATACTTTCACCCTGCTTCTTTAATCTATAAATAGGATCATTTGCGACATGGTGATGCGGGAGCATGAGTCCGACCAGGACCACTCCTCACCCCGGAGTACCTATGATTCGATACCATTCTGTAGTGCTTTTATGTTCTGATATGAACCGATCCAAGACATTTTACCAGGATCTCTTTGGCCTGGAGATTGAACTGAGCATTGAGGGACTCACCAGTTTTAAAGAGGGGATTTCACTCTGGCAACAGCAGATTGCATCCGAGCTGATGTACCTGGGAGCAGAGCCTTCAGCTCCCCAGGAGTTCCCCGGACAGGAAATTTACTTTGAGACTGATGACATCGAAAAATTTGCAGAGGAACTCAGTCAGCGATCCGTACCCCTGATGCACCCTATCCAGAAAACCCCCTGGCAACAAAAAACCATCCGGTTTTATGATCCGGACCGGCACCTCATCGAAGTGGGTGAATCCATGGAAGAGGTTATCCGAAGAATCGCCAGGGAAGGACACACCCCTGATGAAGTCTCTGCATTGACATTCATGCCTGTTGAAATCATCAGATCCCTGCTTGAACAATCCACATAACAGGATGCTGGTGAACAGGACCCGAAAACGAACAACCCAGATGAGAAAAACTAAGGAATTATGACACAAAATACCGGAATTTGCCAGAGCTGCGCAATGCCAATGAATACTGCATCTGACTTTGGGACAGAGAGCGGAGGTCAGCCTTCTTCGATGTACTGTAAGTATTGTTACCAGAACGGATCCTTCACCAATCCTGATGCAACAATGGACCAGATGGTTGAAAAAGCTGCAGAGATCATCGGCCCTATGTTTGAGATGCAGAAAGACAAAGCGTCTGAGTTTGCAAAAGCACAGATTCAGAATCTATACCGATGGACTGGAAAGATGATTCCCTTTTGTGAAAGTTGCGGTATGCCTTTATGCTCAGATCAGGATGCAGGGACAGAGAGTGACGGAGCGCCCAGTAGCAGATATTGCACCCACTGCTACCAGAATGGTTCATTTACGGATCCCGATCTGACAAAGGAAGAGATGATCCAAAAATACTCACCATTTCTATCAGCTCAATTTGAAATACCGGTTCAAAAAGCAGAAGAGATGGTGCGGAACTTTACCGCAACTCTTCCCCGGTGGAAAGATCAATAGAAAACAGAGTTTTATACAGGAACATTCTCCCCACTCACCCTTATTTTACCCGGACAGGTATCGGCATCAACGTTATATATTTCTGAAAATGCCAGGATAAAGGTTAGGATCCAAATGAATACCGTGTTCCAACCGTATTGATCACCACCTTTTCAGGAAGTACTTTTGCGATCTCCTGTATTGCGCACCATCCCGTGCAGTGAACAGGGATTACCCAATCAGGCTCCATCTCCTGAAGCGCTTTTGTAGTCTGGGGAATTACCTGTGCAAAATGAGGACCAGAGAGATGGAATCCACCAACAACCGCATGGATCTTATCAATACCGGTTATCTTCTGTGCATACCTGACTGAGTTTATGATACCTGCATGGGCACACCCGGAGATCACCACCAGGCCCAGGTCAGAGAGGTTGAGAACCAGAGAAATATCATCACGGAAAGGATCAGCAACCCAGGCTCCCTGTTCTTTGGATTCGAGTGTAGGAGAACCCTGTTCATATGCGGTTGTCCGTTCTATCTCACCGGTAAGCATGATATGACCTCCGGCAATCAGTGAAGGCTCCACTGACATATTCAGAATCGCCCCGGCATGGGTGAGAAGATCCTGATTCAGCGTGGGGAAATCTGCATACGAACCATCCGGTCTTTTTTTCCTTCGATCACAAAATGCACCCGGATGGAGATGAACCGCAGTCCGGCAGGAGAGCGACCGGAGGACAGGAATCAGGGAACCTATATGATCAAAATGCCCGTGGCTGATAACGATCTCTTCAATCTCATCAAGATTGACCTGAAGAATTTCTGCATTATGCAGGAGAGTCGTATCTGATGCACCGGCATCCATAAGAATCGTATGGGAAACATTTCCTGAAACAACCCGAATCAGAAATGACAGACCATGCTCTGCAAACAAAGTCTTATCAGGCGCGAGGGTTGAGCGCCTCACAAGGTGATTCTCTTCAGTCAGAAGAATATCAGTGTAATTATCAACAAGAACGGTGATTTCTACCCGGTCAACTGGACGTAATGTAAGTGTCATTTGAGGTATTCCGTTATTCGATGAGGAGAACAGCCATCGGATGGGGATGGCCGGATACAGGGAAAGTCAATTCTATGCCTGCGTTACGGGCAGTCTTCTGCATGTTAATTCCAACGGCATGTTCAGGTATCCGGGCTAGATGAGGAAATCGACACTGGCCAGAAGGATCGCATGTTGTGCAGAGTTGACAGGAACCATTGGAGAGGGCCAGAGCATTCGGATACCCGGCGAGAAAAGCGGATCTCTCAAGTGCAAGCATGGTATGCAGAATCGTTACGCTGTACTCATGATACTCTTTCCAAAATGATGCAGATTTTTCAAAAATCTCATGAGGCATGGTAGGATCGAGCAGAGAGCGGTAGGTACACCCGGAGATATCAGCGTCCAGAAATGCCGAAGAAGTAAACTGAACCAGGAGGGCAATTTCATATTCTGCAAGAATTTTGGAGAACTCATGCACATCAGGAACATGAGGCGGGCAGGTCAGTTTCTTTCCATAATTAACGCATCCGGTCCGGCAACGAAGGGGGATACGATGTTCTACCACAATCTGGTCTGCTTGAAGAAGAACCGCTTCAGTTGCTCCCTGTTCGACCGCCTGAATTTTTAAAAAACCAAACAACTCAGGATCCAGACGCGATGTCATCCTTAAGAGGTATGATGAGATACAAGATAAAGGGCGCAAGTCTGAGAGGTATTCGGGTGCGATATGAAAAAAAAAGAGAATATTGGGATGATCATGCATGATGATCAAGGGGAAAGGTTTTCGGGAATTCTGGAGATTGATTTCAGGTGGTGGTGTGGAGGAATCCGACGGTTATGCAGTAATCTTTTTTGCCATCTCCAGTCCGGTGTCATATGCCTTGTTCATTTCACTGTCATCAGGCACATAGAGAACCTCCATCGAGTCTACGATAGTAAATCCTGCAGTCTTCAATTCATCTGCAACCATCTTTGGAGCTCCACCTTTCCCACCCATGGATCCAAAGGTAATTGCATATCGTTCACCGGTCCGGTTGAACCGCAGACCTTTGAGATAGTAGAGGATATCCCCAATGCTTGGGTATGGCATATCATTTATGGTGGGAACTCCGACCATGATTGCTTTTGATTCCAGAATGTGTTTGACAATTTCTGACCGTTCATCCTCATGGAGGTTAAATACCCTTACATCACAACCCCCTGCCATGACTCCTTCTGCAAGAGCATGTGCAAGCATCTTGGTTGATCCATGCATCGTGTCGTAGATGATGGTGACCTTGTTTTTCATCCCGGCTCCGGTTGCCCATCCGACATAGGCATTAATGATGGTTGCCGGATTGGTCCAGATCTGACCATGAGAAGGTGCGATCATCTTCACTTTACTGAGCAGGTCAAGTCCGGTAAGCTGCTCTGCTTTCTTGAGGAAGAGCGGAGTGAGCGGGACGATGAGGTTTGCATAGAACTTCTGGGCTCCATCCATGAGAACATGTTCAGGGATGTCAGTGTCCAGGCGTCCGGCGAAACAGAGATGCTGTCCGAATGCATCGTTGGGAAACAGGATTCCATTCTCTGCATAAAGCGTGAACATCGAGTCAGGCCAGTGCAGAAGTGGAGCCTCAACAAACGCAAGAGTTTTTCCTCCGATGTCCAGAGTTTCTCCGGTCTTAACCGGCTTGAATGTCGCATCTTTCAGAGAAGGGAAATGTCTGATGAGAGAATTTTTGCATATTTCAGTGCAGTATATCGGTGCATTTGGGAACTTTTTGTAGATCTCCGGAAGAGCACCGGAATGATCCTTTTCTGCATGATTCTGAACGATGATATCGATGTTCATCTCTCTGCCTTCACGGGCACATGCATCAGCAATGCGACCCCACATCTGTGCTGCCTGACCTGGGTAGACGTTGTCAATCAGGACCGTCTTTTCACCAAAGAGGAGATAACAGTTGTATGATGTTCCATCAAGGGTGTATCCGTGGTAAGTCCTGATATCCCAGTCAAGAGTTCCCACCCAGTATACCCCATCAGCGATCTTGTATGCTTCTGCTTTCATCTTATTGACTCCGTTCGTAATACTTCGAACATTCTATTGTATGCGAACAAGTATAAAGGTTCCGATACCATATGTGTATGTGAAATCCGGAGAAGGCCTCCAGGGGGAGGAAAATAGCGGAGATGTTTCGTTGTACTCAACGCGGACGAGTGTTGTTGCTATTGACAGTCCGGTTAAGCGAATGATTCTGAATATGATCCCCCCGGATGGAATCTCTTTTGATGAGATCGTGACCCGGACAGGGAAAGCCAAATCTACCATATCAGTGCATCTTCGGGATCTGGAATCACTCGGTCTGATCTCTTCACAACCTGATCCAAGAGATCAGCGAAAAAAAATTCTTTCTGTGATATCAGAGCCCATAGGATGGCTTACCAATACCGACCGACGTCCGGCAGGAGAACAGATTCATCGGCATTCGGAATCTCTCCCATTTACTGAAGGCGATATCGCATCATTCTTTCGATATACCCTCCGGGTCTTCCGGACTGAAGCGATGAACCTGGGGATGAATCTGGACCCTATTCTGGAGCGGGCAGGAATGAGAATCGGACTCATCCTTGCCCCACTGGTTGCTGATAATACCCTGACCGGCAAAGTCTCAAAAATGAATCAGTTCTGGCAGACATATGGGCTTGGGTATATCACCTTGATATCAGAGAAACCGATAACCCTTCGGGTCGAGGGATGTTTTGAATGTCAGGATCTCCCGGTTACCGGCCATGGATCCTGTGCCTTTGATATTGGTGTGCTCTCATCACTCTTCGCAGAAGAGTTTGAAAATGCCCCGCAGGTATGTGAGGTCGAATGTTATTCATCCGGGTTTGATCACTGCACATTCACCATATCCGGGAGAGAGCAGGATCAGCATTAATACCATAGAATGAGAAAAATATATGGTTTCAGATAACGAAATTCGGGAACCATCTTCTTTTCACCAGATTATGCTCCAATGATCCGTTTATTGGAGGTTCGTATATGAACAACGAATTTACCGGGACTATCCCCCGGACTATGAGCACTCAGCATCCTGACAATGTGACTACTCCCTTCTTTGCAGAAAATCCGGAACTGAGTGGAGAAGACGAAGTCAGAGAAGCCTTTTACATCTTCTCTCACCTGGGCTGTCGTGAGCAGATGTGGGATTGTGAAGGGAAAGAAGTGGACAATTTTGTCGTAAAAAAACTTCTCTCCCGATATCCCGAGTATTTTAAAGAGCACCAGCTAGGCAGAGAACGACTCCTCACCCTGCGGGTTCCAAATCCGGAATTTGAACGAGCTGAGGCAAAAATCCTGCTTGAAACTCTCGGGTCGATACCTCGTTCCTATGACATTGCTTCGCTTTTCTACGGGGATGAAACGCCCCCGATATTTGAAGTTATTCTACCGATGACCACCTCATACTCATCGGTAGATAACATTTACCAGTATTATCGTGACTTTGTGGTTGGACAACAGAACCAGCGTCTTGGCGGGAGAGACCAGACTATAGCCGACTGGATTGGTTCGTTCCATCCTGATCGAATCAATGTAATTCCCTTGTTTGAAGACCGGGAAGGGATGCTGCATTCAGCAGAGATCATCAGGAGGTATATCCAGGACAAGAAACTCTCGTATCAGCGAGTGTTTCTGGCCCGCTCAGATCCCGCCGTTAACTACGGGCAGATTGGAGCCATTCTTCTCAACAAGATCGCATTATGGAAACTCTATTGTCTGTCAGAGGAGTCAGGAGTTCCCATCTGCCCCATCATCGGAGCAGGTTCAGCACCATTCAGAGGAAACCTCAGGCCGGATACGGTAAAACGGGTGGTCAAAGAGTACCAGGGTGCATATACCTTCACCATACAGTCAGCCTTCAAGTACGATTACCCCTTAAAAGAAGCAGCTGAAGCGATAAAATTCCTCGAAGAACGCGAGATTGAACCGGCCCGGGAGATTGATGAAAGCCGGTCGCTGGAACTGCTTGACCGGTATTCTGCAGAATACCAGAGACAGCTCATTGCATTAGCTCCGGTGATCAACCGGATTGCAGGACACATTCCCGGAAGACGAAAGAGAAAACTGCATATTGGCCTGTTTGGGTACTCGCGCAGCATGGGTGCTGTATCCCTTCCCCGGGCGATCACCGTAACCGCCGCCCTCTATTCAATCGGGATCCCGCCTGAAATTCTTGGGATGAATGCATTATCAAAAGATGACATTGCGTATCTCAAATCAACGTATGTTAACTTTGAAGCGGATATTGCAGATGCAGTCAGGTATCTCAATCCTGATTCAGCATATCTGCCTGACGGAGTAATTGATGCAGTCAGTAATCTGGTTTCCATCAATCCCCATCCAGGACATCAGGAGATTGCCCGCCGTATTGAACAAGGGATGGCTGTATGTCAGATGGAAAGTTTTACCGACCTTATCCTTCGGGCAGGACAGATACGAAAATTCCTGGGATAATCCATTCCCCTTTTTTTGTCAGAATATCCTTTCCTGAAACCTTTAAACCCTACCAGACGAAAAACCATCTCTCTGAAATGTATCAGACACGATGGTAATGGAAATTACCTGATATCGGGCAGATACCAGGATGCCGGTATCCGGACACATTCGCAATATTTTCGGGGGGATTACATGGAATCACAGATAGAAGCGTACTTTTTCTCTCATAACGGGGGTATCAGAACGAACAACGAAGACGGGCTGCTGGTTGGATCGGTTCTGGTATCAGACACTTCCATGCTACACCCGGATTGCCTGAAGGAAGGAGAGGGAGGGTATCTCTTCTGTGTCGCTGATGGAATCGGCGGTCAGGAGAAGGGGGAGGTGGCAACAAAGATTGTACTCACCACGCTCAAAGAAATAGCGACACCTGATTTGAACGAATCTTCATTTGAAGACGTGATTTCTCAGGCAAAAGACAACCTGGAGCAGTATGTAATTGAGCATCCGGATGCGTACAATCTTGGCTGTACCCTTGCTGGTATCAGTATTGCGGGAAAAGATGCTCTGACATTTAATATCGGTGACTGCCGGGTATACCGGATAAACGGGTATTTCTTCGAGCAGGTCACCCGGGATCATTCTATTGTGCAGACCCTGTATGATGAAGGCAGGATTACCGAAGACGAGATGAGAACCCATCCCCGCAGAAATGTTGTCACTTCATCGGTATCAGGGGATGGAAACCCTCACTCCGTACATATCTATATTCAGATCCTGCATCTTCGGACAGATGAATGGTTTTTTATCTGTTCAGATGGAATATGGGGCTGCTTTTCCCATGATGAACTCGAAGTAATTTATAAAAGATTTCAGGGCTTTGAATTTTGTGAAAAACTCCTCGGCGCTGCCATTGCCAGAAAAGCTTCTGATAATATCTCTGCAATCCTCCTCCATATTTCCTCCATTGAATGACCCGCCAGGCTGACGAGCATCCAACTATCAGGGAGAGTACCATCCCGGACACGAGAAGAGATACCGGCAGGGCTTCGCCGGTTCAGGAGTACGTTGAGCCCAAACTTACCGGACCCTATTTTCATGGATATCAGTTAGTCAGACAGTTTCCCGCTGCTGGAGGAGAAGCAGATATCTGGCTCATCCTGAAAGATAAGGAATATGGAATTCTCAAGCATTATCGTCTCGGAATAGAGCCTAAACTAGAAGTACTGGAAAAGGTCAGCAACATTTCACTGCACAATCCAAAACATCTTGTCCGAATCTATAGTCACGGATTTGATGAGGAGACACAGAGATGGTATGAGATCCAGGAGTACGCAAAGAACGGCTCACTCAAAGAACTCATCCAGGCCCATAAAATAAGTAGCGTTCAGTTCAGAACTATTATTGAAGAGATTGCTACCGGCCTTGATGCTCTTCACCGGGGGAATATTCTCCATCTTGACCTGAAACCATCAAATATTCTTGTCAGAAGTGTCAGGCCCCTGAACCTTATTCTCACGGATTTCGGCATCTCCACTCTTCTGGATACAGAACTATCGCGACAGATCACCTCAACCAAAGGGACCCCGATGTACTGGTCTCCTGAGCAACTCGGAAATATTGTCGGGAAAGAAGCGGATTTCTGGTCACTCGGAGTGATTGCACTTGAGATAGAACAAGGACGCCACCCGTTTGAAGGAATGAATCATAATATCATTCTGGCAACTCTCTCTACCAAAGGAATCCTGGTTCCTTCCGATATCCAGCCCAAGACAGCAGTTCTTCTCAAAGGCCTTCTGACCCGTAATCCGAAAAAACGCTGGGGAATTCGCGAAGTCTCCTGGTGGCTTGCCGGAAGGCAGAATATTCCGGTTCACTACGAAGAAGAACAGGCAATAGACAGAAGACAGACTGCTCCTTATGAATTCCGGGATGAACAATTTTATCAGTTGTCAGATCTCTGTTATGCATTTATCAGGGATCCCGCGTCCTGGGAAGATGCAAAACGTCATATTGGTCGCGGATATCTTACACGCTGGCTGGAGAAGACCGAACAGTGGGGTGCAGCCGTAGAGATTGAAAAATACGGGGAACTCTATCCCCAGGAAGATGAACGTATCCTCTACATCGCTGCCAGGTTTAATTCAGACATTCCCTTCTCATTTTATGGAAAACTCCTGGATGTATCAGGCATCGTTGAATACCTGGGAAAATATCTGAACCACAAAAACGATGAACTGGAGAAGCGGATCATCTCCATGCTCTTCTCCGGGGATCTTCACCGGATATACCAGATATTTACCAGCATCACCGGCCATCAGGATGAAGGATCCCTCATCAGCCAGATGTTTTCATGGCTTGTTGCAAATACCCGGGGCATTGACGAAAAAAGGCGTCTGTATGATTATCTCAGGGTATTAAAAGAACGCGAAGAGATAGGATCTCCCGGAGAGTGGGATACCCGGATAATTCTGAAACTTGCAGAAATTCGCGAACTTTTTCAAAAACTGGGATACGATGCTGATGCAGCACTCATTGAGGAGGATCTCAAAGATGCCTGTATGCAGGCGCTCAAAGCCGAAAAAACTCCCCCGGATCTCCTGGTAGCTCTTGCCAGTGTGTCAGAAGAGATCGGAAAAAAAGAGTTTCTGACGCCATGCCTGAAAAAAGCAGCCGAGGCAGACATCCGGGTAATCAGCCTTCTTTTCAATAAGAAGACCGGTGTTCAGCGGTTTCAGTTATATAAACGACTCAGGTCAGATTATGAAACCCGCCTCTATTCCCTAACTCCGGATCCATGGAGAGAAACAATAGATTTCTGGAGAGAGATGTTCTTTACCCTCCTCAAAAAAGAAGAGTATTCCCATGCTCTGTCAGTTGCTGAACGGATCATTGGGATGGAGCGGACCAGTGGTGAAGGGTATGCAATGAGAGGAGTGAGTCTTGCCCGACTTGGCAGAGTAAAAGAAGCAGACTTTTTTATTACCCATAAGGCCGTTCAGGGGTCAAATAATCCACAGGTTCGCCGCATCGTTGCAGAATATTATGCTGCCACCAAGAATTTTGACGATGCTGAAAAAACGTTTCGCGAAGGTCTTGCCAGGGATAAAAATAACAAATATCTGATTTTGGGTCTTATTGACTTATATTCCTCGCAAAAGCGGCACCGGGAGATTGTTGAACTTTGTGAGAACGCTCTTCAGATTGATCCTTCAGACAAAGAGATAGTCCTGCGAAAAGCTGACACCCTTTTTGCATTAGGACGAATATCCGAAGCTATCAAAACATATGAACAATATCTCACAATGGCCCCGGAAAATACCAATGTTCTTAAATGCCTTGCCAGATGTCAGATCAAACTCCGCAAAAATTCTGACGCACAGCGATCGGTAAATGCCCTGCTTGAGAAGGGGGTGAGAGATTCGGAGGTTCTGCGTCTGAAGGCCTATCTTCTGTTAATTCACGGTAATGTGCAGGAAGCGATAGATTATCTGAACACCGTTCTGAAGACCGAACCAAAAGATGTCTGGACCCTGCGAATCAAAGGAGATGCACATCTCTCTCTCAAAGAATACCTCCCGGCCCTTGCCTGCATTAACCAGGCTCTGGAGATTGAGCCCCAAAACATTTTGATGCTAGAAAAAAAAGGAAAGATTTTCCTTCTGCTTGGATTTTATCAGGATGCAGCAACCAGTTTCAGGGCATCAATAGACAGGGGGAGAAGATCTGCAGAAATATTCGCCCAGTACGGAGACGCAATCAGGCACGGAGGTTTTTCCCGATATGGATCAGCGAAGGATTGTGTATCGCAGCCAGGAAATCAGAATGCTAAGTGGAGAACGTCCCAGTTATACCTCGATATCTGGGATACTCATGATATCACCCCCAAAGAGATAGAGGCACTCGCACAAGCAACCGACTGGTATGATCGTTCTCTGGCAGAAGGGGGAGAGGAGTCGCTCATCTGGAACCGGAAAGGAATCGTTGCAACACTTCTGGGTGATTATGGAGAAGCACAGATACTCTTTGAGCAGGCAGTCCAATCAAATGAAAAAGAGCCTGCATTTTTAACGAACCTATCGGTAATGCACATCCTGAAAGGAGATATCGATCAGGGAATAACCCTGTTTTTACAGGGAATGAGCAGGTTTCCCAAACGTCCGTACTTTCTGGATCAATGCGCAGGTATGTATTTCATCCAAAAAAATGACCACAAAGCCGCTCTTGATCTGAGTAGGCAGGCCGTATCAGTAAATACCAACCGGGATCCCTGTATCCCTTACCATACTTTTCTGATCCTGAGAGCGATGGGATATACGAATGAAGCGGAAAAAATGATACCAGTTATCCATTCTCTTGACCCCTGGTTCAATATATCTGAAGATTCTTCTGAAGATGTGCATCAAAGATAACTGTCGCAATGCTCAATACCGATGAGATGAAGTATATCATATTCATGACGGGATGTTGTCAGATACCAGATATGTATCTGATCTCCAGGGTGAGATTTCTGAAGATGTTACCAGATGCCGGATACCGAAAAAGATGACACTCGAGAAGATATGTGATGTATGCGGGATGGCAAACCCGGTGACCGAGATGATATGCCAGCGGTGTTTTTCTGATATTTCCCGGAAGAAACCCATTGATCGGAATGCTGCGAAGCAGCCAGTAGCAAAACCCGCTCCAATACGATCCACCATCAGGAAGGTGGAGAAACTTGAGCTTGATCAGGATAAAACCATACGCGAAGTAGCACCCCTGCTGTTGGTTCTATCACCCACCCAGATAATCACGGTCCATCATGGTGATACCATCGGAAGAGATGGAGTGGGAGGAAGAATTCTCAACCAGTTTAGTGCCATCTCGCGGCATCATGCAACGTTCAAATATCATAATGGAAGGTGGCTGGTCAGGGATGAAAATTCCACCAACGGTACCTACATCAACGAAACCAAACTCGCACCGGATAAATGGTACGAATTGAAAGAGAAAGATATCCTCTCAATCTCATCATCCTGTGATTTCACGGTCCAGATGTGAAACTGGTATGGATCTGAAAGAGAGAGTTATAAAAGAGTGCCGGACGAGGGGGATTGTCCAGGTCGGATTCGCTCCGGCATCCCGGTGGCATGAGCCCCTCTTTCATCCCTGGATCCCGGAAGAATTCTGTCCTGATGCAATTGTTCCGGGTACCCGGACCGTTATTGTCATCGGGCTTCCCATCCAGCTTCCGGTTCTGGAAACCTCTCCTTCTATCTGGTATCACGAGCTCTACAAGACGGTTAATACTCTCCTGGATCAGTACACGTACCAAATTTCTTCCATCCTCTGCGATCTGGGATACCAGGCAGTCTTTGTCCCCCGGGATGGGTATGGAGGGATTGATGTTCTTCAGAAAAACCCGGTAGCCTTTTTTTCCCACCGGCATGCCGCAGTTCTTGCCGGTCTTGGGGCATTTGGGATGAACAATATGGTGCTGACTCAGGAGTATGGCCCCCGGGTCCGGTTTGGGTCAATCTTTACCAACGCAGAGATATCCCCTGATCCGGTGCTATCTGATGAACTCTGTATCCGTTGTAATCAGTGTGTACATCATTGTCCGGTCCATGCCCTGGAAGAAGGAGAATATCCGGAAACGCTGACTAATAAGTTTGCCTGTGCTGCTCAGAGTGCTGAGCTGAACCGGCGATATATCTCGCCGTGTGGTATCTGTATCAAGGTCTGCCCGGTAGGATTAGACCGGGAGCAATTTAACCGTGAAGATATCGGGATATACGGAGAGAAAGGCGAAGGATCACTACTTGAATCAGCCTGGAACCATGTGAGGCGATATGGGGGAAGGTAAGGAAATCAGGAACGATGAAGGATCTCAACTCTTCTATCAGATGGATACTTCCGGTAATCCAGGGAGAGCAGGATTCATCAGATCCGAACTTATTTCCACAAGGAGCAATAAGGTCTGAGTATGGCATCACCATTTGTCGCTGTAGTATTATCATTCTTCATCCCCGGACTCGGACAGTTCTACACCGGACAGTTGATGAAGGCAATCCTGCTCTTTGTGGCTGCGATAATCTTTGGAGCTCTCTCTACGATCCTCATCGGTATCCCGTTCTACCTCATCGTCTGGTTATACAGTATGTTTGATGCATACACGGTAGCAAAGAATTCTGACTAACCCGGATCTTTTAAAATCCTGTTTTTATGATGCAGCCAGAGCCGCATAACTTCTCCCGGTCTCCCGTAGCAGAAGTATTTTGTCGATGGGAGTTTGAATCCGGATCCATTATCACCTTCTCTATTCCAGGACCCTATCCCGGATGGAGAAGTATACAGGGAGATATCAGAAGAGTTATTGCAGGAATTATCCAGACAAAGGGAGTTGTCAGTTGCATGCTCCGATATACAGATGAATTCTCTTTTCAGGCCAGGGAAAAAGATCCAAGTGCTTATTCATCCCTGATTGCCCCGGATGCAGAACCCTGGCATAAAGCAGCAGATACTCCAAAATCCACAGCAGAAGTTGAGATCAGGACAGATCATGGGAGAAAAGTATTCGTATATGTCTTTACCATTGAGACAGACACTGCCTGGTTTGCCACAGAAGAGGAGATTGTTGAATGGTATGATGCAGCCCATGCAGAGATACATAATCTCTTTGACAAACTGGTTCCCCCGGAGCTCATTTGCGAACTTCAGAGAGCCCCATAACCCAATCATCCCGGACAATGATCTGATCATGGTCTGATCGGTTTGGAATATCACAAAACGGGAACTCACCAAAAAATGCTATTTTTTGGGTAGGCCGGTTGGTGAGTTTTCCCGGATATTGGCTAGAATCAGAGGGTCATCCTCCCATTTTATCAGGGTTACACACACCTCAATATCAAAGAGGGAGCCATCTTTCAAACGCCGGGAATGGAGAGGAAATGGTTGATCTGATCCTGCAAGAGCTTCACTCCAGAACTTTTATGCCTGATCGATTGAACTATCAGGTCCCAAAAAAACCTGAACCGTGTATAAGATAGATGTCAAAAAGAAATGATTCAGAATAACAAGATCAAGGTTCTTATCTGAGAGGATTTGTAAGGCCCGTTCTTCGGAATTTTCCTTCCGGAACAGAAATCTCAAATCGAACTCCTTCTCCATCTGCACCACATTCACGAATAGATAAACCGGTTATGGAGAGAATTTCTTTTGAAATGAAGAGCCCGATACCGGTATTTTTTCCAAACCCGTGATCAAAAATGCGGTCTTTTTCTTTTTGAGGAATACTATCCCCGTCATTTTCACAGATGATCAGGAGCTCATGTATACCCTCATAGCAGAGGAACCTGATGTGAGTAATGTCCCCCCCATGCCGGACGGCGTTATCCATCAGGGTTGCGAAGACTTTCCGGATAATCGGGTCTGCGTAGACCTCGATATCCTGCGGAACCAGATTATCAATAGTAATGCCGTGAAGGGATATTTCCATCTTAGCTGATTCAATAATGGGATGGATCTTCTGCCATCCACTCGACACGATACCGAAGTTTTCATACTCCCGGGTAAATCCAATGGTTGCTTCAATTTTTGACCCTGCTTCCTGAGTCCGGGTGATGTAGGTATGAATTTTGGTAAGATCTGACGAAGAAAGAGCCATCTCCAGTAATATCTGGATGGCTGAAATATGGTTATAAATATCATGTCGGGTCAGACCCGTAAGAAGACGGAGTTTCCGGTTTGATTCCCGTAATGCTTCTTCAGCCTGCTTCTGTTCGGTGATGTCACGGGTAAACCCGAGGATTCGGGTTTGACTGAGTCTGAAAGTATACACCACCCAGGAACGAATATCCCCATTATGAGTAATAAACCGGAATTCTCCTGATGAATTCCCTTCATGAACTACCTGCAGAAAATGATCCCGTGCCCTTTCGCGATCATCAGGGTGGATAATATCTGCCAGGTTTTTCTTGAGCAGTTCTGCCAGAGGAAATCCCGTCATGGTGCAGCCAGCGGCGTTCATAAACAAAAACTCACCATTTTCACTTGCAAGAAACGTCCCTTCAGGGGATTTATCAATGTAACTCCTGAACTGCGATTCGCTTTCCCGCAGGGCCTGCTCAATCAGTTTCAGTTCGGTGATATCAATGATAGTACCCTCAGCAATATCTTCAGCCAGGTTGATTCGAGCTGAAAACTGCGCCCAAAAAGGTTGTCCTGTCAGATGTTTTTTCAGCTGCAGAATATAATCATCAATATGCCCCTGCTCATGCAGAATCCGGCTTATATCTTTTCTATCCTCAGGGTTCACATACAGGTGGATAACATCCTGTCCTATGGCCTCTTCTATCGAAGAAAAACCTGCAAGTGCTGCATACCGTTCATTGCATGCAACGACAGTTCCTTCTTTAAGACTGGTTTCAAACAAACCAACCTGAGCATACCGGTATAGGTTTACATACCGCCGTTTACTCTCCAAAAGAGCTTCTTCGGCTAATTTTCTTTCGGTGATATCCCGGGCTGATGCATAGATTTTGTTATTCTGTGGACTTGGGGATGCCCGCCATTCTATCCAGCGGTACGTTCCATTTTTATGCCGATACCGGTTGGTAAAATTGAGCACCTCATTTTTATTCCCCAGATCACCTAAGGTAGCAAGAGTGGCAGGAACATCATCCGGGTGAACATAATCAAGAAACCGGCTTCCCTCAAGTTCATTAAGCTGATACCCAAGGGTCTTTTCCCATTCCGGATTGAGATGTCGGAAATATCCATCAGTATCAGCAATGGAAAAGAGATCCAGGCAGGTGGAAAAATACTGATCCAACTCTTCAGTCTTCTCCCGTAATGCTTCCTCTGCCTGTCTTCGGTGAGTAATATCGGTTGCAATCTCCAGTTTGACCAGCCGCCCGTCACTCCACCGAATAGCCCGGTCCCGGCAGTCAAACCACCAGCCGGTTCGAGTGTTCTGATGTTCTCCATGTTTTACTCCGGTAGGACCAAATTCATCAACCAGAAGATGATTCGTGCAATAGGGGCATGGACCATCCGGATCTTTCTGAAGATACTGATAACACTTCAGTCCTGCCGGATCCCCAAACCAGGCACGGCCTTTTTTATTGATGAAAAGGACCTCGTAAGTCTCCATATCAGCAACATATACCAGGGCATCAATACTGTCGAGAATTGTATACAGTTGAGCCTGAACTTCTTCAATGAGGAATTTCCTATTTGAAACGGGAGCACATACATCTACAGAAATCAAATTCTGTTCTGGTTTGGCAGCCTGTATCTGATAGTGTTTTCTGATCGCGTTCAAAACTTTCTCAGACTCTATCCATCGTTTATCGAGCTGACTGACCATCGAATCAATCCGACGGGCTTGTAAGTTGATTTCAGTAAATACCTTCTCATCATCAAGCATATCTGCAAGAGTCAGGATGATCATCAGGGGATTACGAATTTCATCGTTTAATATCGCTAAATAGGAGAGATTTTGTTGAATCTGAAGCAGAGCAGCATCTTTCTCCCGTTCTAATCTGCGTTCCCCGGAAATGTCATGACCCTGGGCAATACTGGCAACTGGATTGAGACCATCCGGAGTGTACAACGTGGCAGAGTTCCAGAGCAGCGTTCGAATGGAACCATCCTTATGCTGAATGTCAATCTCCACCGTCTCCCATCTGACACCCTCCATGGTTGTCAGGAATAATCGCATTGAATGTTCTGCCTGGTCAGGAGGAAACAGAAATTCAAGAGAGTGACCAACGACTTCATCGCTTGATCTCCCGATTAGAGTTTCAAATGCATGATTCATCCTGATGATGTGAAATGAAGGGTCCCAGATAATTATCGGAACATTTGCGATTGCTATCAGGTTTTCAAGCAGATCCGTTGACTTGCGAAGGTTTTCCTCGGTATATGCCAGGGTCTGGTACTGATGTCTGAGTTCTTCTTCTGAACCAGAGAGTTCCTCGTATGCAGCCCCGAGTTTTTCGTTGGTTTTTTCCAGTTCTGCAATCAGGTCTTCACACTCTATATCAGCCCGTTTACGAGTAGTGATATCTTCAAATATTGTGGCAAAGCTCCCTATCCCCGGGCAATATACTGATATTGCAAAATATTTATTCAGGGGAGGAAAAAACGTTTCAAATCGATATGGCTCCCCGGTCATAGCCACATGAGAATAGATATCAAAATACGGAGGTTCAGACACACCATAAGCCTCCTTACTCGTCTTTAAAACCACTGCATCTTTTGAAATACCCAGGTGTGTCTCGAAAGCGGGATTCGTATTCACAATGAGATAATCTTCCGGATTTCCTTTTGCATCATAGGTAAGCTCATGGATGGCGACTCCCTCGGCCATATGCATGAAAAGAGAGGAGAACTTCTGTTCACTCGCCTGCAGTGCCAATTCAGATTGTTTACGTTTGGTGATATCCTGTATGATACCCATGACTTTCTGCTGATTTGTCTTGGGATCCCTCTGTATCCAGGCGACCGAATGAACGAGTTTTTTTGCAGAACCAGCTGCAGGATGGATATGGTATTCAATATCATATTCCTCACCATGATCCACCAGGGCCGTTAGAGCCTGGTTAACCAGGTCTTTTTCCAAAATACCTGCACTAATATCATCAGAGGTAAATTCCCGGATCTCCGGGGAGAGCCCGAAAATGCGTTTGAACTCAGCAGAACCCCATATCTTTCCGTCATACAGGGAATATTCCCAGCTTCCGGTCTTACTGATCTCCTGCGATTTGAGGAGACGTTCTTCGTGAACTTTCAGTTCTGCTTCCTGCTGAGTCAGGGCGAAAAGATTTGACCGGAGTTCTTTTTCCACGGCGACGATCTGCTGATACGCCGTCTGAATCTCTTCGCTCTTTCGTATCAGTTCTTCTTCTGTTCTCCGTTGTTTTATTACAGTCCATAATCCATTCATCAGAAGCGTCAGAACCCTGACATCCCGTTCATCATACCCGGTCGGTTTATTCCCCACTCCGACTACCATGACAATCTGATCCTTATCAAAAACCGGGATATTCATATGCCTGATGAGAGGGACATGTCCTTTTGGATATCCTTTTTTCAGGGAATTTTCCTCTGCATATGCATTGGTGATTACCGGCCGACGCTGACGGATTGCTTCTCCCCATAATCCTGTTGAGGTGACAGGGTATTGAATGGGTTTTTCCCTGATTGAACACTCATACATCGCCTGTGCAGACCATGCATACATGGTAAGAAGAGACTCATCATCACTGACAATTGCCAGGTATCCCAGTGGACTGCGGGTAAATTCTCCGGATTTTTCAAGAGCAAAGTTCATCAGCTCCTGGAGGGAGGAGGAGTCCATCTGATAAAACTTCAGAAGTGTTTCGCGATGAAAATCATCCTCTTTCAGAGTTTCCTCGACTTTCTTTCTTTCAGTAATATCCCGGATTGACTCAATTGCCCCGGTCAGATTCCCTTCAGTATCATACAGCGGGCAGGCAGTAAACCAGACATACATGCCCTTTCCCTGATTAAAGTGAGGAAGGAAGACTTCTGAAAAGAGAAATTCCCCTTTCCTTTGAATGGATGAATATTTTGCTGCAATGGTTGGATCGTATTGCAGAATGAGATCGATCAGAATTGGACGGCGTTCCTGATAAAAAGGAAGAGCATATGCATAGTTTCCCTGACCAATCATCTCTTCTGCAGAAATCCGAGTAAGTTCTTCAATCGCATGATTCCAGGCAATTACTACTCCATCCCGGTTAATCACCCATGTTGCATCAGGAAGAAAATTAATAATGTTTAAAAGTTCATTTTTCGTTTCCCGCAGTTCCTGTTCATGCCGAAGGAGAGCATTCTGATTTGTACGTAGATCCTCTTCATTTGCAGAGATCTCCTCATATGCTGCATGAAGTTCCTCGTTCTTTCTCAGAAGTTCATTTTCAGTCTTTTTCCGCTCAGTTACATCCCTCACAATAGCCTGAAGGAACCAGTTGTCGTTTACCAGAATGCGTCGTAATGTGATTTCACAGATAAAGAGATCCCCATCCGGATGACTGTGCACCCATTCAAGGAATATCGGTTCACCCAGATATGCCCCATGGATATACTTCTGCATTTTTTCTGAGGAAAAATCACCATCAGACTGGAGCAACGGAGAGAACTCCACCGGGGAATGACCGATGATCTGATCTCTGGGCCTTTTGAAGATCTCCTCTGTCCGTTTATTACAGTCAGTAATGATGGCATTATCCAGGATGATGATCGCGTCACCTGCACTTTCAAATAACGTCTTGAATTTTATTTCGCTCTCCCGGAGTGCCTGTTCATTCAGGGATAACTTATCCAGGTTCGCACGCAGTTCTTCACCGGTCGCTGAAATGACATCATATGCAACCTGAAGGTCCTGGTGACTTCTCAGGATCTCGGTTTCATGCTGCTTTCGTTCCGTAACATCAATGTGGGTACCCACGATAACCGATGAAGGATTTCCCTCTGCATCCGTGATGAGCTTGCCCCTTGACCATATCCAGACAAAATGGCCTTTTTTATGGTGCATCCGGAAATACTGCTCATACATGCCCTCAGGGTTTTCCATATAGGCTTCTACATTGAGGAGGGCCTGATTCAGGTCATCGGGATGAATCAGATCAATCCAGGTCTCCTCAATATTTCTCTGTCCGGACATCTCATAGTCATGAATATCGCGTCCCAGCATGGAAAAATATTCAGGACTGCACCATAGGAACCCGGAGTCCATATGATACTCCCATGCACCCGTGTTTGAAGCAGTTATCAGCGTCTCATACCGGCAGGCGGACTCCCTGAGTTCTTCTACCGTTTTCTGAAGGGATGATTCAGTTTTGCGGAGTGATACGGACTGGGTGATTTTATGGGCAAGTTCGGTAAACTGGGGTTTTGGATCTCCCCCTTTCTGAATATAAAAATCCGCACCGGCATTGAGAGCTTCAATCACGACACTCTCCCGTCCTCTTCCGGTAAAAAGAATGAAGGGAAAGTCCCTATCCATCCGTCTCACTGCCTTGAGGAGTTCAATCCCGTTCATATCAGGCATCTCATAATCTGATATAATCGCATCGAACGATATCCGGGATAGCATGTCTAATGCATCAGCAGGAGAAGTCGTCGTATCTACAAAAAAATTACCGATTCGCTCAAGGTATATCTTCCCAATTTCCAGAAGAGATGATTCATCATCAACATAGAGGATATGTACCGGATCTGTCAATTATCCACCCGGAGGTATCCTCTCCGATTCACGTTTGGGAGGAACGTAAGCATACTATCCGTTCGTATTCTTTGCTTTTGCAGATTGATCATGGGGTAGGAATAGGCTGGAGCGTTGTGTTCAAATCGATCTATTTATCCATTTTCGCATATATAACCTCGGTTTCTTTTTCCCATTTAGCCAGATAAAATTGAAAATTTCAAAAAAAAAACAGATTTTTGAAATTTTTTTATCAGGGAAAAACCGATACGAAATTCAAATGTACCTCGTTGCCGGTCAATATGAAGGGCCTTACTAATATCAATCGGAAGATTGAACCAAAATCTGATATGATTTTTCTTTAGGGACTGACAAAATGGTATATTTCCCGGGGAGCCGTTATCTCAAAACGAGCGCCTACTCCTGCAATTCCGGTTTCTTCTATCGAGATACGTGTCAATGAAAGAATTTCACGGGAGAGAAAGAGACCAAGGCCGGTATTCTTTCCATGACCTTTCTCAAAAAGCCCTTGTTTATCTTCGGCACTGATGCCCACCCCGTCATCCATAACGGTTATAACAATCCCACTCTCTGTCTCGCGAGACAAGATCTGGATTAGGTGCATCTTCTCGCCTCCATACCGAAGGGCATTGTCAATGAGGTTATAGAATACTTTTTCAAGGAGGGGATCGGCTAGTACTTCGAGATCAAAACGATCAATAACCACCTCAATCCCTCTCATCGGAAGTGCGGATATCGCATTTTTAGTAAGGATGCTGACATTCTGCCAGCGTGGTGCATTCAATCCGATATCCTGGTAATCACGGGTAAAGCGGATCTGCCGTTCAAGAATATCAGCGATACGAAGACTTTTGTCTAGATAATCCGCAATGTCGCTATTTTGTGCCAGTTCCCGGGTTATCGTAAGATACCCGGTCAGGGCAGTCAGCTGGTTGTTCATATCATGCCGGGTAATAGAGGAGAGGAGATTGAGTTTTTTATTTGCCTCCCGAAATGTCTCTTCAATCTGACGAAGTTCGGTGACATCATGTAAAATCCCTTCTACACCCCGGACAATCCCATTGTCATCATACATGAAGTGACTGCTTGTCAGAATATGAAGAAGCCTGTTGTCATGTGAACGAAGCATGACCGGATACGCATATACCGAACCCTTTTCCTTCATAGCCGCCATGAGGTTTTCACGGTCATCGGGATTGGCGTATATGTCCCTTATGTGCATTCCCACCAGCTGGTCCATCGAATCAAAACCCAGCAGGCGTACCCCTGATGGGCTGACCATGGTAAATTTTCCATCCATGTCAGTCTGGTAGACGAAATCCTGCATATTCTCAATAATACTTCGGTATTTTCTCTCACTCTCACGGAGAGCTGCTTCCGCCCGTTTCCGATCCGTAGTATCCTCAAGAGTCTCCACTGCACCAATGATAGTCCCGGCGGCATCCCGGACCGGTGCTGCTGTGAAAGAGAGCCAGGCTCCAGATGTACCCATGGTAGGGAAATAATCAACAGCTTCATACGCCCCTTCAACATATCGGGATTTTTTTACCTTCTCAGCATACCACAGGTCTAACGCTTCCGGATTTCCGTCAACGAGGAGGTCAGAAAGAACCGGACGTTTCTCCGGGTAAAAGGCCTTCCAATGATGATCGGTTCCGATGATCTCCTCAGCCCGAATACCACTGTACTCCTCTATTGCCTTATTCCAGGAGATGACCTGATGATCTCTATCAATAACAAACTGGAGGACTGGCGAGCCACGAAGAATAGACTGAAGTCTGGCCTCGCTCTCCCACAAGGCCTCCTCTGCCTTTTTCTGTACAGTGATGTCACGTACCGTTGCCTGCATGAGGGACCGGTTTCCTGATTCAAACCGGGATAGAAGGACCGATGCAGTGAATTCTGATGTATCAGATCTGCGAAGGAGCCATTCAAAAATATGCGAGCCCTTCTCCATACATAAGCCCACGATTTCATGGAATTTATCAACAGACAATGGACCATCTGGTTGATACAGGGGTGACATCAGTACCGGATTCTGCATAATCAAATCCTTTTCGTTTTCAAAACCAAACAGGAGTACAGCCGCCGGGTTTGCAGCAAGAATCTCCAAATCTGGTGAAAGGATCATGATTGCATCCCTGCTATCGGTAAATATTGCCCGGTACCGCTCCTCACTCTCCCGGAGAGCAGATTGAGACCGTTGGTACTCGGTCATATCCCGGGCAAATATCGCTACGTATGCAACAGATCCCTGATCCACATCCAATATGGGAAAGATTTCATTGTGAATCGTCATACCAGCACGCTCATCATCAAGCACATCCGGTCTGTTACTCTCAAAGACCCGATCGATAAACACTTTTCTTTTTTTGGCAATCTCCGGCGGAAGCATATCGTACGCACAACGACCGGTTATCTCCTGGACACTTCCCCCGAGACGCTTCGCCCCGGCATCATTGATACTGACAATTTTTCCCTGGCGATCAAGGAGCACAATTGAGTCTTGGGGAGCATTTAAAAGAACCCTGAGTCGTGCTTCTTGCTCTTTTTGAAGTTTTTCTGTCCTCCTGCTTTCCGTGACATCCCGACTTACCCCGATGAGCACACGATGGTTATTCCAAAACCCTTGAGTAATCTTTGTCTCAACCTCAATGTGCATACCATTTCTGGCTAAAAAAGAACCCTTCCAGGTATTAATTGTCCCAGCAATCATGCCTTGAATGTACTGCACTGCTTTTTCCTGTTGGTCTGGAACATGCAGGATCAGAATACTGTTGCCGATGAGTTCTTCATCAGAATATCCAAGATTTTTCTTCACGGCATCGTTTGTTCTGATGATTTTTCCTTCCATATCGAGGAGCAAGACCATGTCATCTATGGTGTTGAACAGGATCTCAAGATTGGCAGCAGATTGTTTTACCGAATCTTCTGATGCCAGCCTGTCGATAGAAGTTCCCAGTTCCTTTCCGATGGACGCGAGGGTCTCCCGCTCCTCTTCGGTTACGACATGGCGCTGATTGCTGATAACGTTCAATGCTCCAACGATCTTTGATTTGGACAAAAGAGGAACGCTGGCAAGTGAAAGAAATCCCGTCTGCCGTGAACGATCCAAAGATAACTTCTCATAATGCTCTGTGAAGGTGGGGACACCCTCAACTAGCAGTTTGTCATAGGGTGGCTGTGTAATGGAGACATTCCTGATCTGTTCAAGGAAATCCGGGGGGAGATTTTCAGAAACAGTAACCGTAGATGTTCCTGCCAAATGATCGGTGAGATAAATTCCCCCGGCATCATACTCCATCAGATCAAGGGTTGCTTTGAGAACGACCTGCAGAAGTGAATGGAGGTTCTCAGCACGGTTCGCTATGGATATAATCTCATTGAGGATCGAAAGAGTTTTTGTCTTTTGTGTAACTTTTATCTCTGCCCGTTTGTATTCACTGATATCCCGAATAATCCCTTCTACACCTGCTACAGCACCGGTTTCATCATAATAATATTGGCTGTTGGTCGAAACATGAAGGGCTGTTCCATCCTTCTTTTTTAGCCGTGTTGTGAAATTACTTACGATACCGGATTTTTTTAACTCATCCAAAAATACTTTGCGATCTTCAGGATCAAAGTATAATGTTTCTGCTATTGGCTTTCCCAGGATCTCATCGAGAGAATCATATCCGAGCAGGGTGGCCCCACTCGGGCTCGCCATGATGAGTTTGCCACCCTTATCAGTCCGGTAAAAGATATCCTGAATATTCTCAATCACACTGCGATAGAGTTTTTCGCTTTCTTCAAGCGCTTCAGCAGACATCCGGCGTTCGGTAACGTCTCTGAAGAACCATACCCTGCCATAATACCGGTCATCCTCCCCCCGCATCGGGGAAGAAAACCGCTCCAGAACCCGGCCATCTCTGAGCAGTATCTCCTCAAAACTCTTCTCATCAGGATGCTCATAGAGATAACGGACACGTGAGAGGAACCTATCCGGATCCAAAACCTTTGATACCACATCCTTCAGGAGAGGTTCATCACTCCCTTGTGTGAAGAGATCAGGAGAAATACCCCAGATATCTATGAATTTCCGGTTGATACTGAGAATCTTCCCCCGCTCATCAACGATGAGAATGCCATCCGGTGACATCTCCTGTTGGGTGGAAAGAACGAGGTTTTTAAAGAGGAGATCATCTGTTGCTCTCTTTCGCTCCGTGATATCCCGGCCCACGACCACGAGCCCGTGCCGCGAACCATCCGGGTTAAAGACGGGTACCTTGATGATGTCAAATACTTTCCTGGTACCATCAGGTCGTGGAATGGTCTCTTCTCCCCGACTCACCGCTTTTTTTGACCAGGCGATCTCATCAGAGTCTTCGCACGTAAGAAATGCGTCTCGATAAAAAGGGCTGTAATCAGCGAGGTCGCAATCAGTTTTATTAACATAATCGACTCCCGTGAGCTGAAAAAGGTCAAGATCATAGGTATTAGCTTCAAGCCAACGACCCTTGCCATCTTTGAAGCAGACGATATCCGGCATTGCATTGATAAGGGTGTGAAGCTGCGATTCACGATCAGAAAGCGCTTGTTCAGCTCTACGCTTTTGTACTGACTGTATAATCTTGTGGGCCAGTTCAGCAAACTGAGATTTTGGATCACCCCCTTTCTGAAGGTAAAAATCAGCACCTTCATTCAGTGCCTGGATAACGATCTCTTCACGGCCTCGGCCAGTAAAAAGAATAAATGGGATGGTATTGCCCAAACTTCGCAGGGCTTTCAGAAATGCAATACCATCTTTCCCAGGCATCTGGTAATCGGAGATGATGGCATCATAATGGGTTGTTTGTATCTGAGTGAGGGCCTTATCAACGGAAGTGAGTGTGTCAACATTAAATCCTGCTTTTTCCAGGAAGAGTTTGGATATCTCCAGGAGATCGGGTTCGTCATCAACATAAAGGACATGGAGATTATCAGGCATTAATCCACCCCCACGATATTTCGCGACATCCTACAGGCATCAGAGTCTCCCGGAAAAGGAAAAGCCAGAATCGGTAATCCTGATTATCCCCCATGGTTTGACATCCTCAATATCTTTACCCGAATACTGATCTTCTCATCCGGATGCATGATCATTCGATCAACTCTGAACCAAAACCTATTACACGGATCTCTGTTACAGGTCCCTATGACCATGATACCATACAGACACACACCGATCCAGGGTGTTTTTTTATCTGGAACGGTTAAGGATCCGGATTTCAAGTTCAGTTTATGCCAGAGTACGGTTTTTCCCAACTCACCGATTTTGGTAAATGCGATCTGTGCCTTGATCCTATTTATAGCGAACTCAATGTCCGAAAAATAAAAATCCGGGAATTATGAATCCTGCATGAGGAATAACAGCCAGGTATCACCATCGTATCCAGAGGAATAAAGGGGGGGAAACCTGGAAGCGATCTTACAACATATTTTCCAATTTCATCACTCAATAAAGACACCGTACGACCTTACCTCAGTATCGAAGCGATTTTTACCATGTCATAGGAGAAATGCCTCCCTTTCATAAATGCAGTTTTTCATATCCCCAAAAGAGAGCCTGGTTCCATCTCCCGGAATGCATGCATCAAAACAATTGGATCCTGTGTCCCGGCAGGTTCCAGCAGATCTTTTTTAAAAGCTATTCCGGTGCTTCGATTCAGAATACCCTCTTTTTGAAACCGTTCAAAAAGATACCCGGCATACGCATCATCCAGTATATAATGCCAGTATGTTCCTTCGTTACCCAGAAAAAAGGAGGGATTCAACAGGAGCGAAGATCCACTCCCGGATGAGGCATAGCCGGTAAAGTTTTGGTACTGATCATTCCAGACAGGGAGAAAACTCCGGGAAATGGAAGTGTTGGTGCCATGAAGAGCAAGATCCATGGATGCAAGAAGCACCTGATACACCCGGATATATCCTGAACCGTATGATTCTTCTTCCCCCCTGGCGTTCAGACTATGATCTCTCAGTCGTATCCAATTCGGATCTGCAGTCTTGGGTGAATACCCGGAATCAAATCCGGCGAGGCGATCCAGCATTTCAGGGGTGAAAAGCAATCGCTCAAAAAATAACGAGGGAACTTCAGTAAACCCGGATGGATCGCTTACAGAGAGGGTACGATACGGACTGGTAACCAGACTTTGGCGCATCAGGTGGCCATATTCATGAAAGAGAATCTGGAGCTCGTCTAGAGAAAAATTCTTTTTCCCCATCTGATTATCAGACTGCAGAGGGATTATGAGAAATGAGACCGGAGAAATCCAGCTCCCATTCTCCCACCTGCCTGCCCGGAGCAGATACGATCTTCCCGAAGTACTTCCTGAGTCAGGGTCTGTCAACAGCCAGAGATAAAACCACGCCAGGGTATCTGATGAACTGGAGTTTATCATCCGGTACAAGTGGATATCAGGGATTTTGGTACATGGCCCGGGCACCTCAAGAATCCTTATACCAAGAATATCGGAGAGGGTGTTATGTATTCGGGGGAGAACTGATTCAATGGGAAAATACGAAGCTATTAGCTGGCGAGGCTCCTGAACAGACTGGTTTTTGAGTCGTGCATGAAGGGGAGCAATCTCATAATCAAATACCTGAGTTGCGATTGGGTCGTTCTTTTGTTTTTCCCGGAGTAGATCTACAGCCTCTGTATGAGAGGCATGACGCAGAACCATAGAGCGATTGAGAAGAAATGCTTCAAGTTCACTCTGTTGAACAGGTATTCCGGACGTAGCAATCTGATAACTGGCAAACGAGGAGTATCCCAGGATAGACACAATCTGCTGCCGGAGTGAGAGTATTTGAGGCATCAGCATCAGGTTTGCTGATGCCTGATTAGTTCGTTGATTTTGCAGATATGCAGACTCAAGGTGAGAGAGATCTTCTCCAAGAAGGGTCAAATTTCTTTTTTCTGAAGGAGAGAGATGTGCATATTGAAACATCTCAAGGATTCGGGACTGGAGTCTTTGATCCAGGACAGTATCCGGATGCACCTTGGAGATAGTATCTGCAATTGCCGGGTCAAGATAGAGATCATTGAGAAAGGAATCCCGGAAAAACCGGGCCTCCTCAGCCTCGGCAGCGATTATTGGATCAGGATATTCATAAGAGAGGAATGTAAGCACCCGGGTGTGGTCATCAAATGCATTCATCAGATGTTCAAATCTGATAAGGGTATTTTCTGTTGTCCGTAAGGTATCCGGGATCGCAGAGAATTCGTCAAGACCCTGACGGGTCTGGGCGATGGACTGGTTTATCTGCAGGGAGATTGCTCCGGGGGAGATCGGAATACCCATCGGATTCAGATCTGTATCTCTGTATCCGTTGAACCCTTCTCCTCCCTTCCAGGCCGGACCTCCAAAAGAACCAGCAAGAATGCAGAGGATAAGAAGGATGAGCGTAATCCGGAGCGGGGAACCCATAGAGCATATGTATCATCGATATGATATGAACCATGCCGAAGCAGGTAATACCCGGATCTGTGACAAATATAATCAGTCGTATGATTCACGGGAACTATTACCTCTGACCACCCATAGGTAATGAGTAGATTCCCCATGATTTGCATGCAGACTTGAAAAGCATAGGAAGCGTCATTTCACGAACTATCACCCCCATCGTTTAATTATCCGGTTATGGCAATTGGAAAAGGCGAATATCTGAGAACCCTTACCGCAGCTACAGTTCAGATGAAGACTATCCCGATTGGGACAGACCTCTCGGGAAGTTCCCCCCCTTCGGTCTTCATAGGATCCTCTCATTACCCCAAGGTATCAGCAGGACCGATGATAGCCCCGATGCATGGGGATACATCAGTAATGGATCGGCCTGAAGAGTGGATTCCCGGGCAGATCCCACAAGAAGAGATCATCCGGTACCGTCTCAGCCTGGTACGAGGAACCCACCAGGTGAGTGCTACTGACATGAATGACCCGTTTATCGGTAAACTTCAGGAGATTGCACTTTCAGATAAATCCATCGAGAGTGAAGCGAAATTTACGACTGCCCCTGCTGGTTTTTCCTTTAGCGAAGAGCATACCCCTTACGGCCCCCGGGCTCCTATCAAATCTCTTGAGATAGATCCCCAGCGATGGAACCGGGATCTGGAGAAAGTGTATTATGACACGGATCTTCGAGCAGCAGAAGCAGTCATTGATCTCCACCGGCAAAAAGTTCCGTTCTCCCATATCCAGAAAGCCTTTTCAGTGGGGGTAATGGGAACCGGGAAAGGTAGACATCTCGTTCCCACCCGCTGGTCAATTACTGCCTGTGATACCATCATCGGGAATCAGCTCCTCTCGAAGGTAAAGAAGTGCTCACCTATCGATACCTGGAAAGTGCATGAATTCTCCAGTCTGAATAACCGGTACGCGGTAATTCTCATGCCTACCCCCTGGCAGTATGAATGGACAGAGGCATTTGTCCGGGTGCTTGGCGATGAGGAAGTGGTTTTTTCAGATTATGAAAATCACAAACCCAAACGAACGTATTCGCACCTTGGAGGATGTTTTTACTCCTGTAAAATGGCAGTGCTTGAGTCCCTCGCTGAGCAACAGAAACAGGCAGGTGCAATCATCCTCCGGGAGGCCAGCTCAGGGTATGTACCCCTCGGGGTCTTCAATGTCAGAGAGAATGTACGAAATGCCATGAGACAACCGGCTCTTGAATTCGAGGATGCGAAGGCAGTTCGGGCACATCTTGGAAATGCCTTTACTCTGCCACTAAACCGGTTTGAAGAGGCCGGGGTGCTGATGAAAAGTCTTGGACGAAAAAATCAGACTACCCTTGCAGAATTTGGATAACGAACAAAGGTGATGACAGAATAATAGATGTGTCATTCTCTGTTTTTCCCGGTGACCGGGATTTGAGTGAGAAGTTATGAACTGTTCCGCCACATCCCTTTGGGGACATGAATCTCAAACCTTGCACCTTTTCCCGGAGTTCCCGTTTCACTGATGGTAATTCCGGTGATCCCCAGAATCTCACGGGAGAGGTTTAGGCCAAATCCGGTATGCTGAAAATATTCCCGGTTAAAAATTTTCAGTTTGAACTCCTCCGGCACCCCTTCCCCATCATCTTCACAAAGGATAACATATCCTCCATCCGCTTCATGTCCGGAAAACCGGATTTCCGTGATGGTTTTTCCGTATCTGATGGAATTGTCAATCAGATTATGAAATACCCGTTCAAGAAGGGGATCGGCATAGATCTTCACCTCATCCAAAATAATCCTGATTTCGATGGATCCGAGAGCCAGAGATTTTGCTGATAATGCAATCACATCCTTCACAGTCGCCCATATCGGAGAATTTACTCCAATATCCTGGTAATCACGGGTAAATGCAATCTGCCGTTCAATATTGTGTGCAAAGGTACCGGCCTTTATGATGTAATTTTTCGCAGCAGGATCCGGATAATCTTCATGTGCCAGATCAAGAGCAAAAAATAACCCCTGGAGCTGATTGGCAATATCATGCCGGGTGATACTGGATAACAGATGTAATTTCTTATTGGTCAGAGCAAGGGCATCTTTCGCCATCTTTCTCTCGGTGATATCGGTGCTGACCACAAGTACCCCGGTCACTACTCCTTGCGGGGCGGTTAAGGGAATGATGTCTGTCTGAACCCATATGGGATGTCCTTTCTCATCCCTGATCTTTTCCACGATACCGATCTTTGGTGTCTTCGTTCTCACGACATCCCGATCATCCACTGAAAACCGATCCGGAACTCCCGGGAATAATTCAGAAAATGTCTTACCTTCTATGGCTTCAACCGGTTTGCCAAAGACTCGTGCTGCAGCAGGGTTTACTTTGATAAAAGTATCATTGATGTCCTTGTACCAGATCATTGCCCTGACATTTTGAAGAATGGTCTGGTGCTCGGCAATAATATTCTGAAGGTCTGCTTCAGCGATTTTTTGTTGACTGATATTCTCAAAAACGGCTACAAAATGTCCTTTCTCCGGCCGGTAAACAGAAACTTTCATCCAGGTATTCAGGGGAGTAAAATTGATCTCAAATGTTTCAGGAATTCCTGAAACCACAACCCGGTTATAGATATCAAAGAGTTCAGGAGTCTGCTTATGGATGTTTGGAATAACCTGAGTCACTTGTTTACCCACGACATCACAAAGTCCGGTGATTCGATCAAATGCTGCATTCGCCTCAAGGTATATCCAGTCTGTCGGATTATTATCGCTGTCATACAACATCCGGCAGTAGGCAAACCCTTCCAGCATATTGTCAAAGAGCGAGCGATAATGCTCTTCACTCTTTCGAAGGTCATCTTCTATCTTCTTTCGTTCAGAGATATCCCGGATGGTTCCTTCAATTAATATCGGGAGGTTGTCCTTATCCCGAATAATATGGCAATTGATCGAAACCCAGATTTGATCCCCTCCCTTGTTCACCATCCGGGTTTCATAATCATAGACCGCACCCTGAGAAAGCAGGAGAAGAATCAGATCTTTTCGTTCATTTGGAACCTGGTAGAGATCCCGGGCAGATCTTCCAATCAGGTCTGATACTTCATATCCGGTCAGTATTCTGCATGATGGAGACAAATCGCGAATTTTTCCATCCAAATCAGTCTGGAAGATGAGATCAATATGGTTTTCAAATATTGACCGGTATTTTTCTTCACTGATCCGAAGTTTTTCTTCTGCAATTTTTCGATCCGTGATATCGATTGCCGTAACCAGACTTGCAGTCTTCGCTCCAAGAGGGATAACACGTATGACAAGATCCACCCATCGTTCATTTCCGGATTTTTGGATGATTCGTACCTCATTATGCTGGGAAAAAACATCATCTACGGATTCCGGTGAAAGTTGCATACCGTTCATCTGCTTCAGATTCTCTATCTGAAGAAGGTCTTCCCACTTCATGGAGAGCAATTCTTCCTCAGAATATCCGGAAATGAGAGCAGCTGCAGGGTTTGCATAGGTCCAGTGATCCCCCTGATACATCAGGATACCTGCTGCTGTGGAATCAGAAAGAGCCCGGAACTTCTTCTCGCTCTCTTCCAATGCAGTCTCTATTTCGTGCTGCTCGGTGACATCATCAACCGCGACAATCACATAATCTGCACCGTCAATATCCACCGGTTCAGTACTGATTTTCAGCCATCGGAGACGGGGGATATTCTCTTCCAGTAAGGTGAGAGAGATAATTACCCCATGAATACGAACCTTGTCCCGGATAGCAGCCTCAATTCCTTTTCGAAGCGGGCAATCAGGACAGGAAGACGAAAATCCACACCCCCGGTGGTCTTCCGTACTATGGATACACCCAAGGCCTCCTCCTCCCCGGTTTCTGATGATCTCAGAGGGTTCACGAAGGACGATAGTTGATATGGCTTCGTTTGCCTGGGTTATTTCCGTATTGGTATCAAGAAGAAGTAGTCCGACTGGGGCAGCCCGGAAAATTTTCAGAAAATTGTCCCGCTCGTGAAGCAACATGGCTTCAGTATTTTTCTGACTGGTTACATCCTGATTCGTAATTCTTCTTCCTTCATACCTGCCTCCAGTGATGATAGACTGGCAGAGATGACGGATCCATCGGATTTTTCCATTCTTTTGGACAATTCGAATGTCTAGGGAGATGATATCCGAATCGAACGGTGATTCATAAAGATGTTTCAACCAGAGGTCCTGATCTTCCCGGAACACAATCTGGTTAATAAGGTCAGGATTCAGGTAGAATTCTTCCGGAGTATAGCCGGTGATCTGTTTACATGAGGGGGATACATACTGCATCTTTCCTTCAGGGTCAATCCAGTACATCCATTCATGAGAATAATCGGCAATAGTCCGGAATTTTTCTTCACTTTTTCGAAGTAATTCTTCAGAGTTGAGGCGGGATAGAGACAATCTGATGATCTGGGCAAGTTCAAAAAATTGTGTCTTTGGTTCATATGATTTTTTAATATAAAAATCTGCACCGTTATTGAGGGCTTCAATGACTGTTGATTCACTCCCTTTACCAGTGAAAAAAATGAATGGTATTGTCGGATGATTGGACCTGACTTTTTTCAGAAACGTTATGCCATCCATTTCAGGCATAGAATAATCAGATATAATCGCCTGGTACGGATTCTTTTTGAGAAGAGTCAGACCATCCAGGGGTGATTCAGTAGTGTCGACGACAAAGTCTGGATTTATCTCCAAAAACTGTTTTGCAAGGGACAAAATCTCCGGATTATCATCGACAGCAAGTACCCATATCATCAAGAACCCCTTGAGAATATTATTGAACGTTTCTTATTTTAATACCACCCATCGCAAGAGAACCATTTTCCATGGAGAATAATTCTCTGCCTGACCGAAATCAATCAGAATCTCCAAAAATGATCTGAAAAGCAAGAAGGCTAAATATGTCAAAGAATGGAGACAGAAGAAGAAAGAAGAGAGAAAGAGGAAGAAAGGGAATGATCTGCCATGAGACGGCGAATCGATAAATTCTAACCGGTTTCATACAGAAGTTGAAATCACAAACTCTTACTCTTCATCTCCTTCATCTTTGACATCATCTTCTTTCATGGTTTCCCCGGTTTCATCCACCTCTTCCTCTTCCTTTTCTTTTCTCCTGAAAAGGAATACGATCCCCCCAACGAGGACTGCAATGAGTAATCCCACTCCAACTCCCGTAAGGAGGGAAATCATCCGGTCATCTGAAGCTGCAACAGAACCCGGAGTGGAAACCGGCGTTGGAATGGAAGTGGTCAGAGGAGTGCTCACATTCTTCTCCGGTGTCATCGTGGGAACTATGGTAGTTAAAAGTGTTGCGGGCATCTGTATCGCAGAAGTATTCTCCAGCATAATCGGAGTACCCACAGCAGTGACGAGTGTCGGACTGACATTTGTCTGCACCGGTGCCTGAGCAGGGGGAGTCACCACTAAGAGACCGGATGTCATGGCATCTGATTCCACTGCCTGTATCATCAGCCGGTACTCTCCCGGAGCCAGGGTGCCTGCCGGTACCATCAGGGAAAAGGTGCGAACCCCATTATTCTGATATATTTCTGCGGTTCCCGAATATCCGTATGATTCACTCCGATCATTCTTACTCGTTGGAGCAAACCGGTTATCAGTAATTTCCACCAGAAGACGTTTTCCTGCACCAAGATTTGTAGTTCCTTCGATCACTATCGGCTGGCCTGCTGACTGGCTGAGAGACGACGCATTTATCTCGATCTTCGGGCTCATTACCCTGATGTCCCACCGGCTGTAGGTATCATCGATATATGGACTGTTTAATGCAGTAAGCAGAGCATTTGCTGCATCCGGACCTTTGAGAGACCCTGGCCCGCTCACCCGGAAGATGGGAGCACCAGAGTACGGATATCGACCCAGTACAAGTTGCCGGGATCCATCAGGCCAGATATCAAATTCTCCGTTTGCCATCGGATGCTGAACGATGACCGAATACTGACCGGCAACCATAGTGCTCGTCTGCCACCCCGGAATTTCATATTCAAAATACCCGCTCCTCTCAACAGGCACCTGATCATACCAGAAATAATTCTTTCCAAACATCCAGATAGCAACATCAGATCCGCCATTTCCCGAGCTTTGTCCGGTGAGGATGAGCGAATCTCCCCTTGCTACTTCAGTCTCCTGCTGCTTCAGAGTAATATATGGCCGCTTCAGAGTAAGGGGGATCGTCTGGTAAGGAACAGAACCCAGATTATACCGGTCTACCGGAGAAGGAACCGCGTAAATTGTGTAGGTTCCGGCATCCAGTCCTAACTCTCCCGTGTATAAGGTATACTGCCAGGTATCACAGTCTCCTGAAGCGATGGTAAAGGAAGAGGGAACGCCGGTTCTGACATCCTGCCTTGGGCGGTCAAGCCGGCCTCCTCCTGAAGGAAGGTTTGGACCCGTGATGAAGAGATAGGTATCACAGGATTCTGAGTTTGAACCCGATAGTCTGACCTCTTCCCCGATTGCATAGGTATTCTCCCCGGAAATTACTGTCACCTCACCTTTTACCACCGTTATCCGGGTATCATCAGATATCGGTTGAGAGCCTGAAATCCGGGTTTCTACTTTGAGGGTATACTGGGTATCATCCGTCTGATCTGTGGTCCGAAGTTCCACCGTCCTCTTTCCATCCCGGTCCGGATTAACCATGGCGTAATATTTTACTCCATTATAGGGATCATGTGGCACCAGGTCCCTGATACTCCGACCACTTTCCGAGCTCGGACGATAGGATCCAATCCCATACGGACCATCAGGATTATCCTGGCTGACTCCTTCCTGGGCAAAAAGAATCATCGGAGGCTGATCTCCCGGACTTCCACTCTTGGATCCAGCATCCACCCAGAAATACACCGGCACTCCGGGCGTGCCGGATATCGTCACCGAAAATGAACTTCCCCGGGTGATCTTCTCTTCACGGACGGTAATCCGGGTCCTGTCCGAGCCCAGGGTGATCGAGGCCTCGTTGATGATAAAGGTCCGGCTATCAGAACGAAGGTTCTCATCAACCCGGTTAAAGGAGAATTTCGGTTGAATACGATAAGTTCCGTCAGAGTACAGATAGTTCCCACTTCCTGATGCCCCGGTATTCCATCCACCGGTTGAGACTGAAGGAACTGACTGGAGGCTTCCCTCCGGAGTTATCCGGGAGAGGGATATCGTTCCCCGGTTCATCGTCTCAATCCCGGTGAGAACTCCTCCTCCCGGAGTGGTGATGCGGAGATCATAGACACCATCAACTGCAGGATTGTACCCGGGTCTTTGGGCGACAGATCCCGTATTCGTATCTATCTGAAAGTACAGAGGAGTGCCCCGGGGGATCGTTCCCGCAGAGATATCTTCCATTGTCCGCTGCTGAAGAACCCGGACACTGATCCTTGGTTCACGAATGGTAAATGCTACTGAGCCCGGTGCTGCCCTCCGGCTGTCCCACTGGTACCAGGTTCCCACCCGGTCAGAGTACAGAGTAGGACTCGCTGAAAACTGCAGGGTTTCTATCCTCCTCACATCCAGGGGCATTTCCCGACCAACAGATGAGCCGGGAGGATAAAAGGCAATCGAGTCATAAGGGGGAGGTACCGCCGTGCGGACATCAAGCCCCTCCTCCCCAAGAAAGACATCCCCGCCAGGAGCAATGATAGTCGTGACTCCCAGAGTCAGAGTAGGAATGAGAATCAGAGTGATCAGAAAAGCATAGATCAGATGTTTCATGAGACTCTATCAGACGGTGAGAATATGAGGCTTCTCATCGGGTGATAGCAGGTATGATTATGAATATGCCAGACCGGAAGATGTCGGAAAAAAACGGGGATTAGCGCATTACTGCGCCTTTATCTGCCTGCCCGACGGCAGCAGCATACCGAAGAAGAATTCCGGTCAGATCTTTCGTAACCGGTTTATAATTTTTCTTTCGTTCAGAGAGAATGGCAGGATCCACCAGCAGATCGATTCGTCTCTCAAAAAGATCTACCTGGATCTGATCACCATTCTGGACCAGACCAATGGGGCCTCCTGCTGCTGCTTCCGGTGCAACATGACCGATGCATGGTCCCCGGGTTCCTCCGGAAAATCTGCCGTCGGTGACCAGTACCACCCGGGTATAACCAAATCCCATCAACGCCGAAGTCGGGGAGAGCATCTCTGGCATTCCCGGACCACCTTTCGGTCCTTCTCCCCGAATCACGACGACTTCACCTTCCTGAATTGACCGGGCAAGAATCGCTGTCATTGCTGCCTGTTCACCATCAAAGACCCGTGCAGGGCCGGTATGACGCCACATCTCATCACGGACCGCTCCGCACTTGACGACGGCACCATCCGGGGCAAGAGTGCCTTTCAGAATTCGAAGACCTCCGGCTGCATGAACCGGCCTTGATACCGGCTGGATAACATTCTCATCAATATACCGGACCCGATCCGCAATCTCAAAGACACTCTGGCCGGAAACTGTCGTAGCCGGTTCCAACAGAGTACGAAGTTGTCTGAAGACGGCAGGAATACCACCGGCCTTGAAGAGATCATGCATTGAGTGCGGACCGCCTGGCTGCATCGCGGCGATATGAGGAACCTCATTGCCGATCTGGTTAAACTCGTCAAGACTGAATGGAACTCCGGCTTCTTCTGCAATTGCCATCAGGTGCAGAACAGTATTCGTAGATCCTCCAAGTGCCATGTCAACCCTGATAGCATTACGCAGACTGACCGGAGTGATGAGATCATGGGGGAGGATCTGCTGGTTCACCAGTGCTACTGAACGAACACCACTCAGATAGGCAAGACGGAGTTTTTCTGCATAGACTGCCGGAACTGCAGCACATCCGGGCAGGGACATTCCCATGGCCTCGGTCATGCACGCCATGGTGTTTGCCGTATATAATCCCTGGCAACTCCCACATCCGGGCATCGCTGCGGCTTCAATCTCTTTGAGCTCCTCCTCATCCATTGTTCCGGCTGCAACTTTTCCCACCCCTTCAAAAATATCAGTGAGGGAGATTTCACAACCCTGATGGTGGCCGGGGAGCATGTTTCCCCCGGTCAGGACAATTGCAGGAATATTACACCGGGCAGCAGCCATGAGCATCCCGGGCACAATCTTGTCACATGTACAGATACAGACGATCCCGTCAAACCGGTGGGATTTGATCATCAGTTCAACAGAATCTGCAATATTCTCCCGGGACGGGAGAGAATACCGCATCCCTTCATGTCCCATCGCGATACCATCACAGATCCCGATGGTATTGAACTCAAATGCGGTGCCCCCGCCTGCAGCGATACCTTCCCTGACCCGTTCTGCGAGCTGACGAAGATGGGTGTGTCCGGGGACGATAGTATTCCATGAATTTGCTATCCCGATAAACGGCCGGTTCATCTCTTCTTCGGTGATCCCCAGGGATCGGATGAGAGACCGGTTCGGTGCACGGGCATACCCCGTTTTGACATCATCGCTTCGCATAGAAATCGTATAGTTCATAGGGGTGCTGAGGATATCAATAATTGGGGACAGTGGTGCACATATCGGGGATGAAATGCACCACACAGGATACAGGTAGATGCATACCGGAGACCCACGCAATATAGGGATATGGGGTTTGATTGCCGGATCTGTGGATCCTGCTGTATGTATCTTGGCGACTATATTGAAATTGAAAAACAAACCAGTCAATATACGTTCAACTGCTGCTGTGTGAGCACTGGTACGGAATTTTCTGCTGAAATTGATCCGGATAAACGAAAGTTTTTTGATGATTTTTCTTTTCCTGATACTCATCCGACAGCCTGCAGATTTTTACGGCCCCTTGGGGAAGACCGGATTGGATGCACCATCCATCGGGACAGTCCGGCACAATGTAAATATTACCGGTGTGTGATCATGCGGATTTTTCAGGAGGACGGGGAAGAGATCGGCAGGATAACCGGAACTCTCGCGATTCATACCGATGATGAAAAGCTCAGAGGAACCTGGAATGATCTGCGCAGAGCAAATCCTGGTTCAGGCGAGCAGATAGAGACAATCCTTAAAGAACAGCTTACAGAGACCGGATACCGCGTGGTGTAACACCGAATGGAAGAAGAGCACTGCAACGGATGTGTTCTGGTTGTTGATGATGTAAAGATAGCCAGGGATTTGGAGTATGCCTTTTTGTCCAGAGAGGGATATGAGGTTATTGAAGCATCAGATGGGGATGAAGCACTGGAAAAATTTACCCGGCTTCACCCGGCCCTGGTGATACTGGATATCATTATGCCTCATATGAACGGGATCCAGGCATTAAAAAAGATAAAACGCCAGATGCCAGGGGCAAAGGTACTCATCTGCACCGCTACGGATGATTACCGGATAATAGACCTTGCACTGAAGGAAGGTGCGGATGGGTACATCATCAAACCCTACACCGGAGTTGAGTTTATAAAAGCGGTCAGGGATATCCTGAAAAAATAACTTCCTGATGCATAATCAGGTGACACAATCAATTTCTGACAGGAGTCCGGCGATATCACCGGTTTTGATGATATTGACCCCGATATTTGCCATATCCCTAACATTCTGATAGTGAATATCAAGGGTTTGTGCCGCTGTGGCATCCTCAACCAGCGAGACCGGATAATTATATGCCATCCCATCAAAGACGGTTGTTCTGATACAGTTGGGCGTCTGAATTCCGGAAACAACAAGGTGGTCAACACCGAGCGTCTTCAGCGTGAGATCGAGGCCGGTTCCAATAAAGGCACTCATCCGAATCTTCGGGAGAACATATTCCCCCTGCAGAGGAGCAATATCGTCAATTACTGCAGCCCCATGGGTTCCTTCAACGGCAAAGGGAGTTTTAGCAAAAAGGTTCTGCCGCATAATTTCCACATCTGAACCATCCGGACGATGTACCCGGACAATATGAAAAATCGGTAAAACACGGGATCTGAACTGACGAAGAACTTCCTGGAGATGAGGAATTATTACCTCCGCTCCACTGACCCGGAGAGGTTTTCCTTCCAGGACAAAATCATTCTGCATATCGATGATGAGAAGTGCCGGTCTCTTCATATACACAGGTAGAACTTCATTCTTTAGGCGTGTTCCGGTACATTCTCCAGATGAATACACAGGTATATCTGCAGGGAATTGCTTCTCTTTTTGTACGAATCTGATAGCTAGAAGGCCTGAATATGGATCCGATTCTCAATTTTATAATTCTTGCAGGAACAGGCATTATCGCAGGATTTGCATCTGGGATGATCGGTGTTGGCGGGTGCTTCATCATGGTGCCGGTGCAGTACTGGCTCCATGTTTCCACCGGGCTTGACAGCACTCTTGCAATCCGGATAGCATTTGCGACGGGTCTTGCAGTAACTCTTCCTACGGTGACAAGTTCTGCCATCGGTCATCACCGGCGGGGGGCAGTTGACTGGAAGACCGCAGTCCCGATGGGTCTGGCAGCAATGCTGGGTGCAGTCAGCGGGGGAACCATTGCCGCGTGGCTTCCGGGGCAGATCCTGCGGATATTCTTTGCGGTTCTGGTAATTCTGATGGCAATCCGGATGGTGTGGGACATTCAGGAATGTGATGTCTGCCCTGCCCGCAAATCCCTCATCATATTGCTTCTTCTCGGTTTTGGTATCGGAAATATCACGGGCCTTGCCGGAGTCGGGGGAGGAGTGGTTCTAATCCCGATCCTTGTTATACTCCTCCATTATCCGGTGCATATCGCAGTAGGCACATCAGCTGCCTGTCTGATCTTCTCTTCAGCAGGAGCGGTGATCACGTATGTCTGGCATGGGATAGGGGTTGTCGGTCTTCCACCCTACTGTCTGGGCTATGTCGATCTCATCCAATGGGGAATTCTCGTCTGCACCACTATTCCCCTTTCGATGATCGGAGTGAAATATGCACATCAGTGTCCTGCATGTACCCTGCAGAAATTTTTTGCCGTGGTGATGTTTGTAGTCGGGATTCTGATGTTGGTGAGTGGATAGATCAGAGTATCATTTTATACCGGTTGAATAAGCCATCCGGTATCCAGATTTTTTATCCCCTATAGAGCCACGGCTCACCAATCCTTTTTTTTATACGGATGACCATACCTGAAATATCATGACTCATAGTAATAAGGCGTGAATCTGTTTGATTTCATTCTACCCGTAAAAAATTCTTTTCCAGATGAGAAAGTGTTCTCTCTTCACCACCACCACAGATGTTTCCTTTTTCCCCTTATGGACATTCCTCACTCCCAAAAAATTCATATAGGTTGATTCCGGGATCATTTTGGTAAAATCTCTCCTATATGGAATCTGAAGGTTTTACGTAATACTTCTCGAGAATATCCAAACCAAAAAAATGATATACGTAATAGAACCTGTATAACCTTGGAGATAATCATGATTCGGTTAGATGACCTGACAATAAGCAAGAAACTCCTTATCCTAATTATTGTTGGAATTGCTGCGATTATTGTTGTTGGAGGCATCGGCATAGCGAGTACCCAACAGATCAACTCGCAGCTCGGAGAGTTATATCAAAATAAATATGCTCATTCCGTATTGGCTCTTGAAGCATACTCCGATATGATGAATTTTGCGGTGGGAGGATACATGCTCACCCTGGAGCAGGATCCAGTCAAGAAAAAGGAGATCCAGGACTCAAAACAATATCCATTTGTTGCGTCATTCAATAAGAAACTCTCAGAATATGAATCAATACCGATGAGTGATGAAGAAAAAGAAATTTTTACCGCCCTTAAAAAAGGGTCCGCTGATTATTTTGATGTTGCCAAGCAAACCAACGAATTAAATTTTGCCGGGAAAACCGAAGAATCAACAAAACTCAGAACTGAAGTTCTGGTTCCGAAACGAAAAGAAACTTATGATGGGTTAGCCAAAATAATTGAACTCAACCGGCAGAGTGCCCAGCAATATTATCAGAATGCACAGGCCGCTTATCAATCAATAATACTCATTACCGTTATCTTCACCATCATCTGTACAATTATTCTTCTTGGTATCTCCTGGTTCATCATCCGGAATCTTACCCGGAGGATCAATATGCTCATTACCGGTATGGGTGAAGTGGGAACAGGAAACCTGTCATATCGGATTGCAATGACCGGGAAAGACGAGATAACCCGGATTGGTTCATCATTTGATTCAATGGCAATAAATCTTGAAAAACAATCAGATGTGATAAATCAAAATATTGAGAAATCAAAGCGTGCCAATAGCGCCATTATGAATATGGCTGAAGAGATTAAGGCAGGAAATATTGAGGCAACGATCCTCACATCAGACTATGACGGAGAGTTTTTTGTCACCGTTCAGAGTGTGAATGACCTGGTAAATGCATTTGTGCTTCCGCTGAAAGAAGCAATGGCCATCGTAAATCATTTTGCAACAGGTAATTTTGCCATCAGATATGATAAGGAGGCCCTGGTAAGGGGGGACTTCGAAAAATTCAAACAGGCTCTTGATAATAGCGGAATTTGTGTATCTGATGCGATAAAGGGGATTAAGGTCGAAATCGATACATTAAGCTCCGCAATGGAAGAGACTAATGCCAGTTCAGAGGAAGTTTCCAGAACCACAAATACCCTGGCAAAGAATTCTTCATCGGTGAGTGTCCTGGCAGAACGAAGCAGTTCCAGTGTATCGCAGGTTCTTTCAGCAATGGACGATCTCTCAAAAGCAGTCGGAGCCGTTGCTTCTGCTGCAGAAGGGGCATCAATTAAAGCAATGGAGGCAGTGGAACTCTCTGAGAATGGACTAAAACTTGCAGGAAAAGCAGAAACCGGAATGAACGGGATAATGGTATCCTTTGAAGATACCGGAAAGAATATTCAGGATATCAATGATCAGATGGAGGAGATCGGAAAGATAGTGGGTATAATAACCGGAATTGCGGAACAGACCGGTCTTCTCGCATTAAATGCAGCAATTGAAGCAGCAAGAGCTGGAGATGCGGGTTTAGGATTTGCCGTAGTAGCTGATGAAGTTAAAACTCTGGCTCTGGAATCACAAAGATCTGCAGAAAATATTGCACTGATTATTGGAAACCTGCAGAAAAAATCCCTGATCGTTTCTGAATCCATGAATGGATCCATACATGAAGTTCAATCGGGAGGAGAGGCTGTAAAAGAGACATTAAGCGTTTTTAACGAGATTGTAAGCGCGATAAATATTATTCATGAACAACTTGCAGAAGGAGCAAGTGCTTCAGAGGAACAGGCTGCAACGGTTGAAGAGATAACTGCAAGTGTCCATGAAATCGAAAACATGGTCTTGCAGACGACAAAAGAAGCGGTGGATTCGGCTGCGGCAACAGAAGAAGTAACTGCCACAATCGATCAGATTTCACGGGCAATATCTGAGGCCACCGCTGCAGTTCAGCGTATAACCAATGAGATGGATCACTTTACGGTAGCATAATACCGGTTCTGATGCTAGGAAAAAAAGAACGCAGGATTGTCCTGAAACGAGGGTTGTATTGTTACCAAACAATGAAGTTCTCCTGGCCGGATATGAGGCATTACCAGATGGGATACTCATAACCGATGCAAATCTTTTCATAGTATTTTTTAATCAGTCAGGAAGACGGATGTTCAATCTTGATGAGAGTGTCCTTTCTACACATGTTGAGGACATTTTTATCAGATTTGCTGAACGGGAAATCAAGCCGGAACCTTTTCTTGATGTATTAGATCAAATTTCAACAAATACATATCTCGATATCTCTTTTGAATATTCCAGTACAGAAGGAGAGAAAAGGCTCTATACAAGGCCTCTTCCTGGAACCCATGGAGAGATAATCGGAAGAATCTGGATAATATCAGATATTTCACCTACATCTCAGTGCCTCACAAGTTCAGAACATGAAGACGGATTATTCAAATCGGTATTTCATCTCATTCCGCAGGGTATTGCTATCAGTGATCTCATTACCGGTCAATTCTTTGAAGTAAATCAGCACTTCACAAAACAATGGGGATATACCAGAGAGGAAGTTATCGGGAAAAATTCTATTGACCTTGATTTCTGGGTTGATCTCCAGCAAAGAAACACTATCGTAGAACTGATGAAAAAAGACGGGTCATTTAGCCTTGTCCCCGTTAAAATGCGGGGAAAAGACAAGAAGATACAAGAGATCCTGTTCTCCGGAGTGATGGTCACCATCAATAACAGACCCTATATGCTGTCAATTCCTCTGGATATTACTGATGTTATCAAATATGAGGAGAAAATCTGGTCCCTTGCATCATTCATTGAATTAAATCCGAATCCTATTTTAGAAATGAATGAAGAAGGCGTTATTACTTCATACAATAACGCAACAATTACCGTTATTGAGAAATTTACCCAAGCAACAGATCTCTCACCATTTATTCCGGATAATCTTGAGGAAATTCTGCATGCAATTACATCCGGAATAGAAACGACATTTCACCGGGAGATTTTATTAGCGAACCGGTATTTTTATGAATATATCTACATCACAAAACAGTACCGGACAGCTCGTATATATGTTACAGACATTACTGAAAGAAAACTGGCTGAATATGAACTTCGGAGAAAGAATGAGGAACTTGGAGCAGCATATGAAGAGATTATCTCTACCGAAGAAGAACTCCGGCAAAATTATGAAAAACTAATCGATCAGGAGTATATTCTTTTTGAAAAAGAAAAAAAACTCCACATGATAGTCGATCATATTCCGGGGATTGTGCTGACAACAGATGCTGATATGGTGATAAGAAGCATCTATGGTGAAGGGCTGAATTTCATGGGTCGTTTTCCAAATGAGGGATCCGGCCAAAAAATCGAAGATGTCTTTCACCAGGCAGATCCAATTCTACTCAATGCTCAGTATCAGGCTCTCGATGGTATTGTTTCCACTGTGGAAGGATCATTTGAAGACCGGAGGTTTATATTATTCACCTCCCCTCTTCGTGATGTATCTGACGCAATTACCGGGACTATCGGTATTGCAATTGATATTACCAATCAAAAAGCCCTTGAGGAAGAGCGAAAAAGGCTTATCCTTCAGTTGGAACAGAATCTCATCGAGCTGGCTCTATTGAATGACAAAATACGAAATCCGCTCACCGTTATCTCCACCATCGTCGAGATGAATGCTCCGGAGATAGGTGAATTAATTACCTCGTGTGTCCAGGAAATTGATGATATCATCCATAATCTGGATAAAAGATGGGCAGAATCTGAAAAAACGCTAACCTTTTTACAGAAACATTATGGTATCGGGTTACATATCCCCTGACTTTCATCAGGAGATAAAATCCGACCCAGTGAACCAGAACCCTATGTTCCCGATTTCATACGGAGATGACATCCATATAACTGAAATTTTCGCCTGATACCTTTCGAATCCATTCACTCATATTTCCTCCCGCATGAATTCAATATCAACTAAATACAGCGGCTATCATTCCCCTTCCAGGACTGATCAATATCAACCGATGATACGACGGGAACATGCAATTGGTCTGTGTCATGTCTGTAGTCTTCGTTCAGCAAGTATGGTCAGATCCACATGGCCGGGTCAATCTCTGTGGGGTCTGCTATGATCGGGAATCACAGATAGATTTTCAGGTGGGGGAAGGGCGAATGGCTGTGTGCTGGAGTAATTAGACGGCATTATACCGAACGATATCAGGAGAAAGATTGTGACCAGTTGGAATGGGAATGGTATCAGGTAAAAAATCCGCCTAATCAATGAAGAAGGAGGAGAATTTGGAAACTCACCGGAAAGACTCCGGGAGTTATGAACAGGTGTCCTCAGGAGGGGGAGACATGGCAACTGGGGAGGATGCAACGCTGAATCTGTTTCTTGAAACGGTTCGAAGAGATCCGGGATATAAACTCTATGGCAGGATGCTTCGGGATAAGGAAGATTTAGTGATCTTTGTTGATGATGTAGGGCGGTTTTCGATTCCTGTCCGGATGGTCATGAATACGATCCTGGGTCTTGGAGAAGGAGAAGTATCGGGTCAGATTCCAGGAATCTGCAGACTGTCAGAAAACGAGAAAGGGCTCAATCTGGATATTGATGGAACCAGGGAGGTAACTCCGGTTGCCCGGGTCCGGGCAGTTATTGGATGGAAGAGCCGGATGGTCCCATTCGTGTCATGAGATAATCCCTCCGGTGTTTTTTTCTGGCGATAGTATTGCTGAAGGCTCTCCCTTTTTGCGGGCCTGTCTCAGAGTGGGAAAGCGGGAGGTAAGATCAAATAGCGGGAGCATCCCTCGTAATTATTTTAGCGGGTTTTGCATATGACCGCCATATTATCCGGGGATCGGTGTACAGGCGGGAGAGTGGAAATCACAGAAACACCCGAAGAGAAGGAAGATGATCTTTTTTTTTCCATATACCTGAAAGTTCCCGCCGGCAGGTACTAAATCTTAGAATAATAAGGAGAAATTAGATTTGGAAGCAAATTTGATGAGGAAATTTAGGCGGGAACTCCCGCTTAAACGATAGATTGTCCTCCGATATCCCGCTCTCCCGCCCAGCAGATCTCATCTTGGGAAGTATCCGGACACGTACCTGATCAAGTTGAATAAACCTGATTGTGAGAGAATCGAATTGAAGAGGTCGTTTCCCTTATTCGATAAGGAAGACAGTACAGGGAATTGAGAAGAATGGTACCGGTACTTATATAGCTCCGATGAGCGACAATTCGAGCTTTCTGATACCGCATCAGTTCTTTATAGATCGGTCTTAGAGGGAAAGGGCTATTTCATCCATATCCAATAGTCAGGAAAAAAGAGGGGATTAATTCGTCGATGCAGTCATATTGCAATCGGCACAGTCTTTACAGTATCCCTCTTTGTAGGGTTCTGTCGGATCTGGATTCTCTTTTAAGTCCTTGGCCAGCATGAGAGCACCGGGCGGTGTTGTAACCATACTGGCACCGGAGATGATATAATCATTGCAAAGGGTTGCATCCTCACACTTCTCATTTCCGTGCACAGCGATAAGCCATTCAGACTGGTTCAGAAGAAGGCCACAATCACAGACTGCATCAGTCTGGGCAGGGCGATCCTGAGTTATGTCGGCAACAATATCCTTCGGAAGAACAGTGCAGGGAGCGTTCCAGCAGTCTGCATACATCCCCTCACCGGTTGCATTCGTGCAGCCCTTCAGGTACACATCTCCGGAATAATCAGCAGGAGTGTTATTTGGATCAATCTCGTTACCTTCAACCGGTGCTGCATGGGCAAATGAGTACGTCGAGTATATCTGTCCGACTGCATATCCGGCCTTGATCATCCACTCACCATTTTCATCCTGGTAGATGCCAACCGGGTCCCACTCTGAACAAGGGCCTGCCAGGGAACTGCCATTTTCAACCGTGCATGAACACCGCATCTTTGATGGATCTTTCACATCCGGAACACAGAAGGCAGTGTTACAGAGGGCATAGGGTTTGTGACAGATTTCCGCAAATTTTTCATCAGAAGAAGTTGATTGTACTTTTTTGAGGACTGCCGGAGTCTCAGCCATTGCGCATGAAATGAGACCGGATACCAGAAGGGTTCCGATAATGAGCCAGGTTAAGTTTTTAGTCATGAAACCTCCCTAATAACGGGATATATATCCTTTGTGTAATCCATGCATAAATAATAGGCTGTCTACAGAATCTTCCCGGGTGGACAAATAATCCCGTGTCCGGATGAACAGACGAATGAGATGTAATCTTTCTTATTATTTCGCGAATGGCATACGCATTGAAATCAGGGCACGAAGGACCTGAGTAAATTCCTGATTTCATCGACGGATCGAACATGGTATACAGCATGTGACGGGCTCGATCCAACTTTTATTGTATATGCTCCCTGATGAAGGACAGAAAACATGTCTTCATCTGTCCTGTCATCCCCTGCAGCGAAACAAAACTCATATGATGCTTTTTGAAGGGTCTTTAAAACCGCAATCCCTTTATTTATCTCAGCATTTCTGATCTCAAGGACTTTGTGACCTTCGAGCAGGTTAAGATTCAGGTTTTTTGTCCTCAGTAGCAGATCTTCCCTGAGTTCTCTGACCCTGATAAGAGCGAGATCCGGGTCTGCATTCCTGAAGTGCCAGGCTATTGAATACTCCTTCTTTTCAACAAAAGAACCCGGAGTTCTGTCCATGTAGATCTCAAGGATCGGTATGAGATCATCTTTCCATTCATTGGAGACCGCCCTCTCCATCTCCCATTCCTTTCCATGATCTTTTGTCCATACCCCATGCTCTGCAATCAGACCAACCGGCAGTTGACCAAACCATGAGTCCAAAACCCATCTCTCCCTCCCACTCACGATTACCAGAAGATTTCCGGCGTCACGAGAAAGATCCTCTAATAACGAGATAATTTCCGAATCCGGCCTTGCCAAATCAGGAGTCTGAACGAGAGGAAATAAGGTCCCATCATAGTCAAGGAAAAAAATTCTGGATTTTGCGTTCTGATAGGAACAACATAATTGGGAGATAGAACTCTCATCCATCCAGGTTGGGGAGAGTGAATCCTGGTGTTGCTTTATGGTATCCAGTGCTACAATAAAATCTGAGGTCCATCGGTTCAGATCATATCTTTGTATGCGCTTTTGCATGGGAGTGATTCTCTTCTGCCTGTCTGCTTCAGATAGCATGAGACCTTCATATATTGCCCCAGAAAATTCTTGTATATTGTTCGGATTTATGAGAATAGCCTCTCCAAGCTCCTTCGAAGCACCAGCAAACTCACTGAGAATCAGCATGCCTGAACCATTCGATTTTGTTGCAAGGTACTCTTTTGCCATAAGATTCATCCCATCACGAAGGGGAGTGATCAAAGCCAGATCCGCAATAGCATATGCAGCGATCAGCTGGTGAAAGGGAATAACCTGATACATGTATCTGACCGGAGTCCAGCAGATGTCCCCAAATATCCCGTTTATCTTTCCGACCAGATGATCCACCTCATGTCTTAACCGGGTATAGTGATCTATGTGGATTCTTGAAGGAACAACAACCAGGATTAAGGTGACCTTTCCTCTCAGTTCCTCATGATCTTCAAGCAACTTCTCAAAAGCCTTCAGTCGAAGAGGTACTCCTTTGGTATAATCTAATCTGTCGATAGAGAGGATGATCTTCCCTTTGGAAATCTCATCTCTAATCCGCTTGATCTCTCTTTTTACCTGAGGATTGTTGACAGAAGTGCTAAACTTCTGAAAATCGATTCCCATGGGAAAGATGTCCACTTTCACCCTTCTTTTCTCAGTGGAAATCTCCATCATCTCATGGTCATATCCAAGGATCCTTCTTACGGTATTCAGAAAATAGTGCAGATATTCAAACGTATGAAATCCGATGAGATCTGCTCCGATAAGGCCTGCTAATAACTCCTTACACTCTGGGATCAACCGGAAAAGTTCATAGGGAGGAAATGGGATATGAAGGAAAAATCCTATGGTAGCATCGGGTATTCTTTCCCGGATCATCCCGGGTAAAAGCATCAGGTGATAATCATGGACCCAGATAATGTCCCCCGGATTTGCAAAAGAACATACCTCATCACAAAACTTCTGATTTACCTGAACGTAGGTTTTCCAGTCAGATGAATGATATTGGGCATATTGATAAAAGGTATGAAAAAGAGGCCATATCGCATTATTGCAGAGTTCGTTGTAATAATGGTCATATTCATATTCAGTAAGAAATACCGGACTACACTGTTTTTTCTGAAGAATTTTTGAGATCTTCTCCATATTTGCAGGAGTTATCTCCTTTTGAATGATTCCTGGCCATCCGATCCATAACGAATCTCTCTTCGTGCAGATGGATCCAAGCCCAGTAGCAAGGCCACCAACGCTATCCTGGGCACGATATTCAGACCCTTTTTGGATGATGGTTATCGGCAATCTGTTCGATACAATGAGTAATCGTTTTATCATGTTGTTTGATGAATCAGAAGGCTATTCAAATTACGTTTTTTATTATGCTATTTCTGATTATCATGCGATTATTGAAAAAATCAAAACCATAACCTTCATCCGGTTTTTTCAATCTGTGCTTCCTTCCCATCCAATCCGGTTTTCATGATTATATTCCTGCAATAGATATGAGTATTGCCCCAATAGCCATGAACCCTGCCCCTGCCAATCGCCAGCCAAAAGCAGGTTCATGAAAGACCAGACCTCCGGCAATGACGGAAAATAAAATCGAAAGACGTTTGATGGGAATTGCATACGCCACAAGGGTAGTGGTATAGGCTATGCAAATGCTCACCGCAGCGATGGCAATAGTAATACTGATTCCAATTACGAGCAGAGTAGACGTTCTCGTCATCTGATACCGGGGTTCACTTCTCTGGTGAACTACCAGAAAAATCATCCCTAACACCACTAAGGTGGCACCAGTGGCAAAGAACGGATCCGAATTTTGTACGATCAGTTTGTCAAAAGTTGTGGAGACACTATACAAAATGGCGACAAATATCATGATTGTCGGGCCTGAAAGCGGAAATAATCTGACTGAAGTAAGTTTGGACAATCGAAAGCCGGTAACCAGAAAGGAACCGATAACAACCGATATAATCCCAATTATTCCGATTGCTGTTGGGGTTTCATGAAGGATCAATGTCCCGGATAAAATGAGAAATACCGGAGTGAAGGCAAGCATAGGGGCAGTAACAGAGAGATCAGAGATATGAATGGATCGATAGTAGAGGAACGTTCCCACAATATTCAGGGCAACCGTCATGATGAATGCAGGCAGAAAACCGGAATCGATCCGGGGAACCCCGATCAGGAATGATATCCCTAAAAGAAGACTCCCCGCGATGAGATAAGGAACTGAAGCAACCCACCAGATGTTATCATCCGTAAGGAGCGATTTTGCTATAATATCAGAAAACGTATGGGTCAGTGCACCAATCAAAGCGGGAATTATCCAGATCATAGGCAGTAATTACCGGAAGTGTCAAAGATATGTGTAATCGTGCTCTTCAATAATTACTCCTCTCTGTTTGATAACCCTTGGGTACCGGGAAATATGACTCTTTGACGTTTCGTGGGGCTCAGATGAACTGAATGTTCCCAAGACGAAAATACATCAAGGTCCGGAATACTTCCAATAGACATATGGAGAGGTTTTTTATGAAACACCTATTCGCAATACTCTTCCTTTTCTCTCTTACCATCGTTTTTTTCACCACGTCCGGGTGTGTTGATACCGATGGTAGCACTCAGATCACTCCAGCCCTACATCAGAACATTTCACCGGTATCATTCACAAATACCCCGGTACAGTATGTAGATGTCAACGGGGTTACCCTTGGGTATCGCGAATTCGGATCCGGAGAACCCGTTCTGATGATCCCCGGATTTGGTGCCACGATGGAGAACTGGAATGAGACATTCATTGGCATCCTTGCTTCTCACTATCATGTGTATACCTATGACCACCGGGGGATGGGAAAGAGCAGTGATACCAATGATACCCACACGATACCCATGTATGCTGACGATGCTGCGGCACTGATATCGGCTCTCGGTTATGAGAGCATGCATGTTTACGGTGCTTCCATGGGTTCTTCTACTTCCCAGCAGCTGGTAATTGACCACCCTGAACGAGTAAAAAAACTCATCCTCGATTCCAACACCTACAGTATCCGGTTACCAGAAACCAGAAATCTGTATGAAGTCATCGAAGCGACTGCCGGTAATGCTTCTCTGCCCAGAGGCATTCAGGAAGAAGCAAAGGCAAATCTCATCTGGAATAGATCTTACAGCGGTCTTTCCGAAATCCATAAGGATGTTATGCTGGTTGTAGGAACCGGAGACGTCCTTACCCCTGATACCGTTTCAATACAGATGGCCGGGCAGATCAATGGTTCCTGGCTTGTTCGGTTCAAAGGCCTCCCCCATACCGGATATCATTTCGCACCGGTCCAGTACGGAGAATCTGCATGTATGTTCTTCGGGATAAACCAGTCTCCAGTCTGAAAACCAGGGAAAACCAGTCATACCGGATATGAGAAAAAGAACGAAAGGATGCTCTAAACAGATATGAGGGGGGAAAAACCGGGAGAGTTCCCGGGAACAGTCAGGTTACCTGGATCAGAATGAAAATTGTAACTGATCAAAACTATTAACCAATTTTTTCAGTCCGTATTTTCCCTTACAGATCTTTTTCCACCCGCTCCACCATCTTTTTAATATCAAGCCAGATGACCAGAACACTCTTCTCCTTCCCTTCTGCATCTTTCTTATGCTTTCGGATAACGCCGAGAATATCCCGGTGGCTTTCATTTGAGGAGTGAGCACTCTCATCAATGTCAGATTTCGAATATGTCGTGACCGAGTAGACATCATCAACCAGAATTCCGATCATCTTCGCACTGACCGTCTTATCCAGGACAATCACCCGGGAACGTTTCTTTCCTGTTGACTCCCGGGTTATATGCATCATCACCCGGAGATCGATTATCGTGGTGATAACCCCCCGGAGATCAATCATCCCGGTAATAAACGGCGGAGCATTTGGCAGCGGGGTCACTTCCGGAGTATTAATCACTTCACGGGTGTCAAAAAGATCAACCGCAAACTGTTCATCACCGATCACAAATTCGACCACCTGCTCGGCACCACTCATCCGGGAGCGGGTGGTATGGGTCCGCTCCCTTCGCATTTCCGGGACTTCTACCGGATATTGAAGTTCAGGTTCTTCGCTCATAAGAAATGTTGCCATAAGATATCCTCAGGAGGTAGTGAATCTCCCCATTTCAGTAGAGATTTTCTGGACTGATGCTGCAGCATCAGATATCGCTCTCGTGATCTGATCAATGGAGGCCGTAACCTCCTCGGTTGCTGCTGCTGAATCCACCGCTTCTTTTGCGGTCTGCTGCACAAGACTTCCGACTTCATTGACACTAGCAGTGATCTCTTCTACTGCTGCAGCCTGTTCTTCTGTGGCACCGGCAACTTCAGTCATATTACTATGGACAACGTTGATCGCCTCAACGATCTGGTTAAAGACACCTAAGGTCTCACTCACCGCTTCATTTCCTGCTTTTACCTCTGTTGCAGATGACTTCATGGAGTCTGATACCAGCTGAGATTTTTTCTGCAGGTTTCCAATGATGGTGGCGATGTTTTCAGCAGATTTCTGCGATTCAAGAGCCAGTGATTTGACCTCGTCGGCTACCACTGCAAAACCCATACCCGCATCGCCTGCCCGTGCTGCTTCAATCGCTGCATTGAGAGCTAATAAGCCGGTCTGTTCTGCAATCCCGGTGATAACATCAACGATCTTCCCGATCTCTTCCATCTGACCGGTAATGTCGGTAATAATGACACTCGTCTCATCAACCGAGTGCATAATCCCTTCCATTCCTTTCTCAGCTTTCCCTGCAAGAATAACTCCTTTTTCTGAGAGATCCACCGTCTGCTTTGCCATAGTGGATGCCTGCTCTGCTTTTGTTGCCACCGCACTAACGGTTTGAGAAAGATCTTCCATCGCAGTTAGGGTCTGTTTGATACCACTTCCACTTCGATCCGCCAGGACGCTGACTGAGTTTGAACTCTGTGCAAGCATACTCGTGGTGCTTGACACCTCCTCCGCACTGGCATTAGTCTCTTCCATCCCTGCGGTGAGACTTTCTACCTCGTTCTTCACCCCACCGATAGCAATACTTCCTGCTATACCGATCTGATTCAGTGCTTCTTTGAATGGGACAAAATCCCCTTTCACCGAGAGTTGTTCACTGACCCGGTCGGTATAATCACCTTGTGCAAAGGATCCGGAGAGTCGCATTGCCTCATTTACCGGATTAATCACAGAGTCCAGAGTGTTGTTCAGACCCGTGATGATATTCTGGTATTCTCCCTGGAAAAGGGTTGCATCGCCACGGGTTTTTAACTGGCCGGCCTCGGCAGCAGTAGCAATTTGTTTAACCGTGGTCACCATGCCGGTGATGGCTTCTTTCATCTGGGTCATGGCCTGCCCAAGGGTGTCCTTATCTGATGCTACCGGAACCATGACATTCAGGTTGCCTTTTGATAGAGCAGTAGAAACTTCAGCTTTTCCTTTGAAGTTATCGATCATACGTCTGAATGAATCAGCCAGCGTGCCAAGTTCATCTTTCGATGTATAGGTGACCATCTGGTTTACATCACCAAGAGCGATCTCATCTGAGGCTTTTGAGAGGGCGATAATCGGATTAGCAATACTCCGGGCAAGATAATAAGCAAACACTGCTCCACCGATGATTATCACAATGGTAAGGATGATCATCATCAGAATCATCGCATTTACTGCAGAAAGGGCATCTCCCTGGTCTTCCATGTAGACGAGGAACCATCCGGGTTTTTCTTTGACCGCAAACCGACTCCCAAGGACGTTTTCGCCCATAAAGTTCGTCCAATAACTCAGTTTTCCCTCCTGGATCAAATTGATCTTTGCTTTTTTATTCAGGAATGCATCATCTGATCCTTTTACATGACTGATGATCAATCCGTCCCGGTTTGTGTCAACAATCATCCCTTTACCGGTGGATCCAAGACCAGAGGGATCCAGGACTATCTTTTCCACAGATTCCATTGCCGTGGTGGATATGACGACTCCGATAACCTTTTTATCTGAATTCAGGACATTTGTGGAAAAACCTATCGTCGCCTCTTTTTTATCGTTTAAATGGGGATCAGAGATGTAATTTCCTTTCTGACCTTCAGTAAACAGGGAACTATTTTTATAACTTTTTCCGATGTTTTCCGGAGAATTGGAAGCGATTACTTCACCCTCCAGATTCAGAATCATCGCGTTGTTTAGCGCATCACTGGTTCTTTCAGCAGACTGAATAAGACCTTGATTGTTCGTCGTCCGCTTCTCCTGATTGACACCAGATGCAATTTCTGTTGAGAGAAGGTCAACCGTTGCAGGCCGGGTAGCTAACATATTCACCAGGTCGGTACCTTCCTGAAATATCAGGGTCAGTTGACCCACAGAATTCAGACCAACCGCATCATAGGTTCCATCCATCTCCCCTTCAAGCGTACTCCTGGCATTCATAATGCTCACCGTTGCAAGGATTCCACAACTGATCAGCACAAGGGCTACCATTGATACGATAAGTTTCGTCTTAATCGATTTGAATTCAATTTTTTTCATGATATCACCGAATTTTTTTCCGCAAACCATTCCGAAACCCGGATCGGCATCACACCTCGTTGATCCCGATATTCTGCTCAATGTATCCTCCCGGGGGGTGGTTTTTTCCGGGTAACCTGATGGGATGAATCCTGTTTTTCCTCCCCTTCTGAGTCAGATACCAGCGAAGCCAGTCTTGTTGATGTGGATATGGTTTTCATGGTGCCATCCGGACATGATGGAGACTTGATAAGATTATATGGAGTTGAAAACCTTTCTCCCCGGAACCATAATGTATGAATTAGCATCCATAAACGATTCTTTTCGATATTGCTTGATATATGAAAGGGTGTGATGACTCTCGGGATTCTCCTCTCAAGAGAAATCATACTCGATAATTTGCTTACTCGTTATTATACTATCTGTAGGCTCAATGCACCATTATCTCGAGTGATGCTGTCAAAATAAAGACAGGATAGAGAGATAGTTTTAATAACAGATCGAAGAAATGAGATCCTTTACCCTGCTAACCAGGAGAGAAAAACCGCCTAAAAACCTGTTTTTGATAAAAAATCTCACCAGCATCAGAATTTTTCCAAACACGGCATTCCGAATTCTCAGGGAGAAACAATCAAGAAAGCATTATTCTATGTTGGGTGTTTTCAGGGGTAAATCTCAAAGACGCAATCAGCGTGTGCAAATCCGGATAAATATTTAAGATTGAGGAGGTCCCAATACCTCCATCAGGATTTTTCCGGGACAAACCGAAACGTTCCCGGGGGCACCATGATCTCAAAACCGGCTCCCTTTCCAAAAAATCCATTCTCGATTATCGTAATCCCGGTGATAGAAAAAATTTCACGGGAAAGGAAAAGACCAAGGCCCGTATGGGAGCCAAATCCTTTATCAAAAATCTGATCTTTCTCATCCAGACGTACCCCGATGCCATCATCTTCTACCATAATGACCAGATTTCCCTTTTCTTTCCGGTGAGACTCCCTGATATCAGTTAGCTTCTCTTCACAATCCTAGGTAACAGAATTTTCTCATGAATTTTGGACGAGTAATTCTATCCGAAACTATACCCCTCCCAACTTATGACAAGGAAGAACATCATGAATCGATCCTGCTGATGAAAAAGATTCATATAGCATTGAGCATAAATATCGTATTGTCGATATCGTATTGTCGATATCGATTGCGTGATATCTATGAGAGACAATCGTGAAGATATGCGATCATTCATGAGACGATTTCATCGACTCGGGAGTTTTAGAGGATATGGAGGCCTCAAAACACTAGTCCTCCATATCCTGAGTGAAGGTCCAAAGAATGGAGCTGAGTTGATGGATGCAATCGATATTATGAGTCATGGGCATTGGAAACCCTCCCCGGGATCCATCTATCCATTACTCAGTAAAGCTGTTGAAGAAAACCTGGTAACAAAAAGAGAAGACCGCAAATATGAGCTTACCAAAGCAGGAATAGAGGAGATCAGTATGTTTAAAACCGGATTTACGAGCCACCCTGATTCAATAGAAGGAATATTACATGAAATTGACAGTAATCTTTCGTATCTGGAAGATCTTTCTTATGAGAAACTGAAATCTCATACACAACTGCTCGAAAATATCAGTCAAAAAGTTAATCGGATAAATAAGGCTATCAATTCTCCGGAAAATGAGAACTGACATCATTAATACTGAACGGATAAGATAATCACAAATCAGGACTCTCATTCGCACATGAGATTGACCGATATTTATCACATTACTCAGGATACTAACTCAGAACCTAACCATCCCCCAACATAAAGGAATACCTAACAATGACAACCGCGATTCAGGTACAAGACCTGACAAAAACATACAATGACCTTGTTGCGGTAAACCACATCTCATTTGAGATACAACAAGGAGAGATATTTGGTCTTCTCGGTCCGAACGGGGCAGGAAAAACCACAACCCTCTCCATGCTCGCGACCATGCAGAAGCCAACTTCCGGATCCGCTATCGTGAACGGGAAAGACATTGAAAAAGATGAAGATGGCGTGAGAAAAGCGATAGGCATTGTGTTTCAGGATCAAAGTCTTGACGAAGAACTCACTGCCGCAGAAAACATGGATTTTCATGGACGACTCTATCGGATTCCCCCAGATATCAGAAAACAACGCATCGATGAACTGCTCCAGCTGGTAGAACTCAACGAGCGAAAGAATGACATCGTAAAGACTTTCTCCGGTGGAATGAGAAGAAGATTAGAGATAGCCCGGGGTCTGCTTCATCACCCTTCAGTGCTCTTTCTTGACGAACCGACCCTTGGACTTGATCCACAGACAAGAAACCATCTGTGGCAGTATATCGGAAGCCTGAGTAAAGAGAAGAATATCACGATTATTCTTACCACCCATTATATGGAAGAGGCAGACCGGTTGTGCGACCGGATCGCAATCATTGACCGTGGAACTATTATCGCACTCGACACTCCGGAAAATTTGAAAAATGGAATCGGTGGAGATATAATCACGATATCCACACCTGATTGCAAGTCAGCATCAGAGGTCCTGACAAAACCCTGGATAACCAGACTCGAAGTCTATACCGATGAGGTCAGGATCAGCCTCCAAAACGCAAACCAGCATATCAGTGAGATAATTACTACGCTCAATCAGTATCAGATTCCAGTCACCTCAGTCTCAATTCATAAACCAACCTTAGAAGATGTCTTTCTCTCCTATACCGGAAAGCGGATCCGGGAAGAAGAGAGCGATAAGAAAGAGATGATGCGAAGACATCTCCGGATAAGGAGGCATTAAATGGATATTATCTATACCATCTGGCTTCGGAATATGATCCGGTACACCCGATCCAAAAGCCGGATCATCGGAAGTATCAGTATGCCCCTGTTCTTTTTGTTCTTCCTTGGATTCGGACTTAATTCAGTGGTAAACATTCCCAAATTAGGAGAAAATTATATCCAGTTCCTGATCCCAGGAATGGTCGCCATGAGCGTCCTCTTCACCTCGGTATTTTCCGGGATTCAGATAATCTGGGATAAACAGTTTGGATTTCTCAAAGAAACCCTTGTTGCTCCGGTTTCACGGCTTGAGATTATGCTTGGGCAGACCTTTGGTGGTGCGACAACCGCAGTGATCCAGGGAATCATGATCATGGTTATCTCCCTGTTCCTGGGATTAAAGGTCGAAACTGTAGCGGGATTTCTGATCTCCCTTGGATTCATGGTACTCATCGGTATATCCTTTACTGCCTTTGGCATTGCAATTGCATCACGAATGGATGATATGACCGGGTTTCAACTCATCATGAACTTTGTGATTTTTCCAATATTCGGTCTTTCCGGAGCGCTCTTCCCGATCAGTTCACTTCCCTCCTGGTTAGCGCCGATTACGATGTTAGATCCTCTTACGTATGGCGTTGAAGGAATCAGATATGGTCTGACCGGAGTAAGCCAGATAAGTCCAGTGATAAGTTTTAGTGTTATCGGAGGATTTGCCTGCCTGATGACGGTAATTGGAACATTCTTATTCAGAAAAATTTCCATATGATTTCTTTTTACCCTTCGAAATCTATAATCGTAAACCATCAGTATGCAGGATGGAAAAACCTGAATTTTCATTATCTGGGGTTTTCATGCAAAAAAATTAAAGATGCAATCAGCGTGTGCAAATCCGGATAAATATTTAAGATTGAGGAGGTCCCAATACCTCCATCAGGATTTTTCCGGGACAAACCGAAACGTTCCCGGGGGCACCATGATCTCAAAACCGGCTCCCTTTCCAAAAAATCCATTCTCGATTATCGTAATCCCGGTGATAGAAAAAATTTCACGGGAAAGGAAAAGACCAAGGCCCGTATGGGAGCCAAATCCTTTATCAAAAATCTGATCTTTCTCATCCAGACGTACCCCGATGCCATCATCTTCTACCATTATAACCAGATTTCGCTTTTCTTTCCGGTGAGAAACCCTGATCTCGGTTAGTTTCTCACCACCATGCCGGAGAGCATTTCCAATCAGATTGTAGAACACTTTTTCCAGCAAGGGATCTGCAAATACCTCCAGAGTAGGATCACCTGGATCGACCCTGATATTCTCAACCGGAAACATTTTGAAAACAGCAGAAACTATTAAATGAATATTCTTCCAGACCGGTGATTTGATGCCAAGATCCTCATAATCCTTGGTGAAAGCAATCTGATGAGCAAGTGTTCTGGATATCTGTTGTTCAATGGTCAGATAATTTTGTAATTCTGTGGGATTATCAATGCTTTTCTCGCAGAGATCCAGATAGATCTCAAGAGCGGATAACTGATTATTCATATCATGGCGGGTAATTCCTGAAAGGAGATGTAATTTTTTATTTGCCAGTTTCAGGGCATTTCCTATCCGTTTATGGTCGGTAACATCGATTCCGACACCGACAATTCCCACCACTTTCTGATTCACCATCACCGGGGCAAGATAATTCTCATAAAACCGGGTCTCTCCATGTAACTCCCGGGAATATTCCCCCTTGATATGTTCTCCCAGTAATACCCGGCGGTTTTGTTCCATCCAAAAAACCGTCAGATCTTCAGGCAGACCAAGATCAGCCGGAGACTTTCCCAACAGATCACCATAATTCAGAAGACTTATGCTATTCTGCATCTCATATCGCTGGGCAGTATCCATTGCCCAGAATTCGGCGGGAATATTATCAATAACCGAACGAAGACGAATCTCACTCTCCAAAACTGCCTCTTCGATGATCTTTCTTCCCGTGACATCATGCATGGTTCCGGTGATCTTCAAAGGAGAACCGTCAGAAAGTCGATCGGTTATCTTTCCCCTGCATGCAATCCATCTCCATTCACCTGAAGCGTGAAGCATTCGTTGTTCAGATTCAAAAAATGGAGATTCACCCTTGAGATAGCGGGTCAATCTGTTCTCAATCCGGGAAACATCATCCGGATGACAAAGAGCGAACCAGTCATTGGTATTTCTTTTGAGAACTTCAGAGTTCTCATAACCTAAAACATGGGCAGCTCGTTCATCAAATGAACCATGAGATGACGGAACATCCATCTCCCACATACCGCTTTCTGATCCTGCAAGAGCGAGCTGAAGTCTGGCTTCACTCTTTTTCAGCGTCTCTTCCGCTTTTTTCCGGGAAGTGATATCCTGATTTGCTCCAAATATCTTTATCATCTGACCATCCGGATCCCGCATCCCTCTCCGATGGACGATAATATGGCGAACCTCTCCATCACGGCGGATGATTCGATGTTCAAGCTGAGGATAATCAATATAGGGATCCGGCAGAATTCGATGCACTTCGTCTATTACCATGGGAATATCATCCGGGTGAATAAATTCCTGAACATATCTCAGTGCAGGCATCGAATATCCCCCTTCTTTCATCCCCGTGGTACCATACAAAGAGTAAAACCGCTCGTCAAAGGTGAATATGCCTGATGCAATATCCAGTTCCCATTTAACCACTTGCGCCAGATCCATTGCATTTGCAAGTTGGATCTCACTCTCAAGAAGTGCTGTTTCAGCCCGTTTTCGTTCGGTGATGTCAATAAGCAAAACAAGAGTCGTCTTTTCTCCACGAGATACGAGATCAACCGCATTCAAATACAACTGAATGATCCTGCCGTCTTTTCGGATAAATTCAATTTCCAAATCAGTTATCTTTCCACTTTCCCTTCCGGTATGCATCGAGATGAGGACTTTTCTTTGGGAATCCTCGGGTAAAAAACCAAGAATATTCTTACCCACCATCTCGTCCGTGGAGTACCCGGACAGTCGGAGCCCGAAATCATTTATGAATACAATCGTCTGACCTTTCAGCGTAACAACCGGACCGGGAGCATGGTTTACCAAAGCTGAATACCACTCTTCTCTCTCCCTTAGCTCGGTTTCCACAACCCTTCGCTCATCCTCAACCGCAATCCCTTTTGCCACGAACATGAGGAACTCCAGATCCTGTGTGGATGGAAGATAGGGGTTTTGAAAAACGACACAGAGTGAACCCAGAAATTTCTCTCCAATCTTCACCGGGATACCGATGTAGGTCTCCAGCTGGTACCGTCTGACATTTGGATCAGATTCGGCATAGGAAGAGTGAAGAAGATCAGAAATTACCGTAGGGGTACTATCTTCTTTTTGAATCACATCATAACAGATATGCCCTTCCGGCGTATCAACCGGAGAAAAATCCGGAGGAGTGTGCCATTGTCCAAGGGAACAGAGCATTCCACTTTCAAGACGATTATATAGGGCACATGTTGCATTCAGCATCTCTCCGGCAAGACGGGTCAGAAGGGTGATGTTATGGATCGGGTCAGGGCTGAATGCAAGAAATGCATTTGTCATTGACAGATTTCGCTTTTCAGCCAGTTTATGCTGAGTAATATCTTCGATGGATGAAAGGATATGAGGTTTGTTCTCCATCATGATGATCCGGGAGGAAAACCGACATATACGGGTTTCTCCGGATTTTATCCGGGTATGCAGCTCCATTCCAGAAATGTTCTGATATTTCCGGAGCTCTGATACCATCTGTTGGTATTCCTGCATATCAGGAAAAAGGTTCAGCATGTCAGAAGTACATCCGATGACTTCATCCCGGGAATATCCGGTATTTTGTAAAAACGTTTCATTAATTGCTACAAATGTTCCATCCAGAACAGAAACCAGAGTCTGAGATACCGGATTGTGTAAAAAAACCGTAAGGAATTTTTTTTCTGATTCACGAATCCTGCGTTCAGCCTCTTTCCGTTCAGATATATCGATAAATGCCCCTATCAAACCACAAATCGAACCAGTTTCACTGAATAAGGGGGCTTTGCAAAAAATCACATCATGCAATACCCCATTTGCATACCTGACCTGTGTCTCATACTGCTGAGATGCGAAATTTTTGAAAACCTCCTCATCTGCTGCAACATATCTATCTGCAAGTTCCCGGGGAGAGATATCATATGCAGACTTTCCCAGTAACTCATTTCTCGATATTCCGATATAATCCTCAAAATGCGTATTACATCCTAAATATCTTCCTGAAGCATCCTTATAAAATACCGGAACCGGCAGAGCATCTATCAGAGTTTCAATAAATCGGGAAGAGGACTCAATCGATTTTCCGGGAATTTGTTCAGGAGGGTTGTCCATCAGGGAGACAATACATTTCTCTGTTCCGGGAATGGCCGAAACAACACAAGTGAAAACCAAAACATTTCCGGATTTTGTAATAAAATCAACCAGATATTCCCGCGAAGGCCCACTCTGATTCCCGGATATAAGTTTGAGAGGATCATTCAATTGGTCGGAATCTTCAGTGAGAATAACATCTTTCCATTTGTTCTTTCCTTCAATCTCAACTCGCGAATATCCTGAAAGGTGCTCAAACTGAAGATTTACCAGACTGATGGTGGTATCATCTTCAAGAACAGCCATAGCGACACTGGAATGAAGAAAAGCAACCTGATACAAAGTATCCCGGTCTGATGGGGATGGTTCATTTTTTTCAAGGGTCATTTTCTTTGTCCAGGTACTTCAGGCTGATTACAATCAGATGCGAATCTGCCGGACTTCTACGAAGAGAAAAGGTATGCAAGAATCCAGCAGGATATGAATCATTTATGAAAGGTCTTGGGGATCTTCCTCATATTTCATAGATGGAACTATCGCCATACAAGCTATTCAGTACAATTTGTTTCAGATCTCTCAAGTTTCCTGAGGATCTTCGACTTTTGCCTCGTACTGGATAATCAGTTATCATTGCAAAAAAAGGTTACCCCAGGATCGGATGCAAACCCCAGGAAAAAAACAGTCGCCGACACATCAGTATTACCAGCTGAGGCAGGAAACTGGCACACTACTCGATCAACACTGAACAGACAAAGACGCCTTTTTTCATCAAATTACCAAAACCTGGGGATTTGGGATTTTAAAACCGTATTCCTTTCTTTTCAACATAATTATGGTTTTTATGTCCACGTAGGATGAATCTCATAGAAGAATGCTATTGGCTTTTTCCTGACCAGACAGGCCAACAACCGGATGAATACGCAAGGGTGGTAAAAGACCCGTTAAGGCAATTTAGTGATACGGTTTTTACCGGTTTTTATGCAAATAAAACGATTATAAGCCCCAGATAGATTACTCATACAAAAAACCGGATATACGGGGTTTTTTATTCGATGATGAGAAGAAATACGGCCAGAAAAGCCTTGTTTTTTCATGAGGTACTGAGCACATAATACCGGGATATCCTGACTCAGAACATACATGATAATTATCGAGATATCCATAAATCCGGCAACATTGCAGAAACGTGAAAAATCTTCAAGACAATTTTTTCTGGAAAAAAATGACCTGATGCCAGAAATATCAGACGAACATTATTCGGGAGAAGTACTTGGGATTGGCACCAGCGGAAGGGTCAAAGTAAACGTAGCTCCCTGTCCCTCTCCAAGACTTGATACAATAATATACCCCCGGTGCATCGTTACAATCCGTTTCACGATAGGAAGTCCCATTCCTTTCAGCTGAGGATTTTTCCGGGAAGGATCACCAGTCGAGAACTCATCCCAGATGTGCTCAATTTGATCGGCAGGTATCCCATTGCCGGTATCAGATATCGGAATGGTAACCCATCCGGCATGCACCTTTGATCCAACGGTTATCATTCCCCCGGGTTTATTGAACTGGATAGCATTGATGATTACATTGCGGAATAACAGAGGTGCCTGACTCTTTGACAGCATGATGGATATTCCCGGTGGAACGCTGTGAACCATCCGGACCTGATTCTGCTGGGCAAAACCCAGATTCATCTCAAAGGTCTTCTCTACCAGATCCTGAAGATCAAAAAAACCGTAATCATCAATATACACCTGACTATTGAGATGAGCATACCTGATAACTTCCTCCATCATCTCACGAAGATACCCGATTCTCACCTCAAACAACTGAATGATCTCAAGGAGATGAGGATCTGCGATATTCTCCCGGAGGGTGGGGAGAAGACCAATAACCGGAGTGAGCGGTGTTCTAAGATCATGAGCAAGTTGATTGATGAACTGATCTTTCTGCTTCAACAGATGCTCAACCATGCGGTTTCGTTCAAGGGTTTCTTCAGACAATTTTTGTAACTGCAGGGTTTGTGCAACCACTTTTCCTTCAAGCATCGTGGTAAAGCGGCTTATCTCATCCTGAGTCTCTTTGAGATTCAGATTCAGCAACTCCTGCTCTTGCACATATTCCTGGAGTTTTTTCTGCTGATTTTTGATTTCCGTAATATCATGGGCAATATGAACACATCCGGCAATTTTTTTGTTTTCATCAAAAAATGGCGTTGTCGTAACCTGGAATATTCCCGGAAGGGCAGACCCCTCTACTTCTTCGGTATGTACCTTCCCATCTGCCAGAGATCTACAGTGAGGACAGAATTCAGGAAATGTTGCGGTTTTATGAATATGCGTAAAACAGAAATCCCCAAGACATTCTTCAGGTTTACATCCCAGAAGGTCAGCCATAGGCTTATTCATCTCAAGAATCCGATGATCCGGACCAAGAATGGCGATAAGATCCGGTACTGCATCAAAAGATTTGATAAACCGCTCAGCCCGTATCAATGAAGCAAATTCACCAGCCTTTCGCTCGGTAATATCACTAAGAATCCCGGATATTACTCTTCCCCTATCCCCTCTCATCGTTATTCGGCCTTGTTCAGATACCCACCGGATGGTTCCATCTTTTCTCATCAACCGATACTCGGAGAAATATGATGAGTGAAAATCATTGCACTTCAGGATGGAATTCAGGCGATGCTTTCTGTCTTCACGAAGGATGAGAGACTCAAGGGAATTTTTGGAGGTGATGAAATGAGAAGGCAGATATCCGGTAATGGTTTCAATCGGCTGACTCATCCGGGTAATTATGGTTTCATCCTGAAAGATTGCACAAAATATCGCTGCAGGAATCGTATCCAGAATATCATTCTCACATCGCATCATATCAGAATCTGCCATGCCCCTTCAGCTCCATTGAAAAGGATTCTCGTTTTCGATACATCTCCCATTCGATCAGAGAAGCAATAAAATAAGCTCCGGTTTTGAATCTGAATTGATCCGAAGGAAATACCCGCATTATCTATGTTTCCTGGCACAATTCCCTACTCATCCCCTGATTCCCGGGATATCTCGGGAGGGTCAGGGTAAAGGTAGCTCCGGTCCCGATACCATCACTGATCCCGATGATGGATCCGCCGTGCAGGTTGACAATCTGTTTCACCAGGGGAAGACCAAGTCCCTTCGATAACGGATCTCTTCTTGATGTATCACCGGTAGAAAACTCATCCCACATCGTGATTAGCATCTCACGGGGAATTCCAACTCCCGTATCAGTAAAGGAAAGGGTAACCCAGTCATCCTGCATATCTCCGTGAATCAGGATTTTTCCCCGGTATGCGTTAAATTGTATCGAATTCGTGATAAGGTTCCGAAACAATACCGGTGCCTGACTCTTTGAAAGCATTACCGATATACCTTCAGGAATATCATCGATTACGGTTATTTCCTTTTGAATCAGAAGGAACGAGTGTTGTTTGAGAGAGGCAGAGATCAGGTCACTGAGATCAAAAATCTCATAATCTTCAATAACGCTCATCTGATTGAGATTTGCATACTGAATAATTCCATCAACCATCATCTGCAGATACTCAATACTGGTTTGAAAGATAGAGAGGAGTTCTCTTGAGTCGGGATCCGCAATTCCTTCACTGAGAAGCGGAAGCATCACCATAACCGGAGTTAAAGGAGTCCGGAGATCATGAGCCAGCTGAGTGATGAAGAGTTCCTTTTGGGTAATTAATTGCTCAACGAGTCGGTTTTGTTCCTGAAGTTTGCCTGATAATTGCTCAACCTCATATGCACGCTTTATTACTTCATCATCAAGCTCATCATTTACTCCGTTCAGGACGGTGATTATCGAATTACATTCTTCAACCTTCTCTTTTACCTGAGAAAGCAAATGGACTAGATACTGTTCATATTTTTTCGTTTCAGAGATATCATGAGCTGTATATACACAACCAAGGGGATTCCCTTGTGTATCCGGAATCAGGGAGGTAGTAACATGAAACGTTGCATTTATCCGGGGCTCGAAGACCTCTTGTCTTTGGTTTTTCAGATCTGAAGTGCACAGAAAAGAAGGTGAAGTGGAGGAAAGGCAATCAGATTCAGGGAGGGAAGAATTACAGGACAGTCCAATACACTCTTCAGGAGAAGAACCCATGAGGGAAGCCATCGCAGGGTTAATCTGCAAAAGACAGCGATTCAGATCCATAACCGCGACTGGATCAGGAAAAGCATCAAATGTCTGTTTGAAGAGATTTTTTTCCTGTTGCAATGATTGCAGGTGACGATCAAGAGGTGTTACATCGATAATTATCAGATCTATCCAGACATCGCCACAACTGTTGCAGGCTTTTCCTTTTTCGATAAACCGATGGAGAGTTCCGTCACCATGACGAAACTGATATTCAGCAGTATATGAGTCACTATTCCAGATAGCATGGTGAATCGCAATTTCCCGGGGAGAGAGATCCTGCGGGTGAATATAGGTTTCATACACCCCGCTCACCGCCAATATCTCAGCACTATACCCGGTTATCTTCTCAATATCCGTGCAGGGAAAAATGATCCGGGAAGGAAAAACCGGTAGAATTCTGCAGGATGCTACCTGAAGAGAGTCAAATACCGACATGTACATTCTCCCAATATGCAGATCTTTCAGGTTTGATGTCAGTATGAGTCATAGTATCATTATCACAGAGAGAGGGAGTAGTTTAGCGAATGCAGCGGATGGAATGAGAATAGAGAGGAATCTGGATTGTGTCCGAAGAGGGGTAACTTTTTCACCGGGAATTGAGAGACCAGAAGATCACCTATCACGGCCCATGAAGAAAAGCATCGCATTCTACTCATTTTATACACAGGAAGAGCATTTAAAGAGGGGTTAGCCGGCGCCATCACCTCTCGACATTATATATGCAGGGCCTATAAACTCTTGTCTCAAAAGTTTTCTCATGCCCCTGGAACCATCAGATAATTTTCTAAACCCCTGGCAGATAAGCAAATGATGAAGACAGAACGATACCCGGATCATTTTGACAGTACATCGGATATCCTTTGGTAAACCGGATCCTGTTTGAAGAAAGAACTGAAAAAAACGACTTATTCACCGGCGCCAACATACAAATGTATATATGAGAGTGTCTAACCATAAGATATCCGTCAAGTAGCCACCCCGGATTAGACCAGGATACACCACCCTAAGCGGTTCACAAAACCTGAATAATTCATACAACCAAAAAAAGTCCGAAAAGACCGGATCCGATTACCCGGGCGTAAAAATCAAACAATCGCATATGTCTCTCTGATACCCCACCCATCTATGCCAGACTCTTCTAACGACCCAAAAGAACGAATTATTTCCTTCCTCTCAGGTGATGAAAAATCAGCAACGATCACGGAAATTTCCAGGAAAACCGGAATAGACCGCCATGCCGTGGCCCGTCATCTTGATGTGCTTGAACTACTTGGAAAGGTGAGAAAATTTGAGAAGGGAACAGCAAAGAAGTATGTTTTAACCACATCATTACCGGTGTTAGGTCTGATCGATATCAGTTCTGATCTGATAATTGTGGTAAATACCCGACTGATCATCCAGTATCTCAATATTTCTGCAGTAAATTACCTCAATATTGCATTATCCTCTGCTGTGGGAAAACGGTTGGATCATCTGCATCTCCCCCTTATCACTATCCCGGAAATTATCAGTGAACTCAAAACCTTCTCGTTTGAAAAACCCATAAAACTAATTCATCAGGCAGGAGAGGGGACCTGGTTTGAGATAACTATCCTTGGATTCTCAATTCTGCAGGCCCAAAACCAGATCGCAATTATTTGTACTGATATTTCAGAAAAGAAACGCACTGAAGAGGCACTCCGCATAACCCAGGAGAAATTTTCCCTGGCATTTCGAGGATCTCCTGATGCAATCACTATCAGCGAACTTGAGACAGGAGTACTCATTGATGTAAATACGACTGCCTGTACCATTCTCCAGTACTCAAAAGAAGAACTTATCGGAAAAACACTGGCTGAACTCTCTATCCTTGAATCTCCGGCAAAAAGAAATGAAATTGTCCAGAGCCTGATGAACAAGGCCTCTGAAAAAGGCATTGAACTAAAGATGCGACGAAAATCAGGAGACATTTTTTATGCATCCTTATCGGCAAGCAAAATACAGATTGACGGTTGCGATTACCTTCTCTCCGTAACCCGGGATATCACCGAAAGAAAACAGGCTGAAGAGAAGTTACGAAAGAGTGAAGAGCAGTACCGTCTTCTTGCAGACAATACCAGTGATGTTATTTGGATCCTTGATATTCAATCAGGAAAATTTACCTATGTAAGTCCATCAGTGCAATCGCTTAGAGGTTTCACTCCAGAGGAGGTATATTCACAACCTGTTCAGGAAGTGATGACAGATGAATCATACCAGATTGTTGCTGCAGCATTAGTACAACATCTGGAAGATTATAAGAACGGTTCCCGGGTAAGAAGGCTGTATCGCATTGATCAGTATCGCAAAGATGGATCTATCATCCCTACTGAAGCTGTCGGATCATTTCTAGAAGACAAGCAGGGAAAGGTAACCAGAGTTCTGGGAGTATCACGGGATATCTCCGAACGGCTTGAAGTGGAAGAAAAACTGAAACAAAGCGAAAAAAAATACCGACTTCTTGCAGAATCCATAATGGATATTGTCTGGATTCTGGATCCCAGGACCATGCATTTTAAGTATATCAGTCCCTCTATCACCCGCTTCATCGGGTACACCCCTGAAGAGATTGACCGGATCCCTGTCTTTAAAATGGTTCCTCCATATCTCTCTTCTGATCTGATTCATGAAGCTCATGCACGGTGTTCAGAATTTTTATCAGGTCCTCATGAAAACCGCCATTACACTGATGAAATTCAGTTTTTGACCAAAAATGGTGAATTAGTATGGGGTGAAGTGATATCCTGTGTCTCTATGACAGAAGGTTCAACTGAACCAGAGATTATCGGCATGACCCGGGATATTACCGAGAAGAAGAAAATGTTCGAGTCACTCCGGGAAAGTGAAGAGAAATACCGGCTCATTTCTGAAAGTGCATCTGATGTAATCTGGATTCTGGAGAGAGAAACAGATAGGTTCAGTTATATCAGCCCTTCAGTGAAAAAAATATTCGGATTAGAAAAAGAAGAGATCATCGGGAAATACCTCTCAGATATCCTCTCCCCTCAAATGTTTGTGCCAATATCAAGAGATCTCAAGGCAAGAATTCAGGCTTATGAATCAGGAGATCTATCCAAAACGTATGAAAAAACGGAACTGGTATTCAAACACCGGGATGGTCACCCTGTTGATGTCGAAATATCCACGACCCTCATTCCCGGTCCGGATGGGCGTATTCTGCATATCACCGGGGTTACACGGGATATCACCAGGGAGAAAAATGATGAAAAGGCTCTCCAGACGAGTGAAGCAACATTTCGTGGAATATTTTTTGAATCTCCCATTGGTCACATCCATTGTAATCATTATGGGGTGATTACTGCGGTAAATCAGGCAGCACTGCAGATATTAGGAGTACATTCTTCTTCAGATCTCGAAAACCATCATGTCTGGAATTGCATGAATTTATCAACTGAAGATAAAATCGAAATATTATCCGGCAATATTGTCAAAAAAGAGTGTGATGTGTCCCTGGATCATCTCAGGGAGTCAGGTCTGCTGCCGACATCTCGAACCGGGACTACCATCCTTGATGTAACCATTACCCCCTTGCTCACCGTGAAACAGACATCGGTAGGGTATCTTGTCCACTTCATCGATACCAGTGAGAAGAGAAGGTTGGAAAAGGAACTGATTGAAACAACTGTGTTCTTAAAAGAAATACGGAAAAAACTGGTAATTGATGAAATATCTCCAAAAGGCAGAAGTGATCCGGTGTAGGTATTTCCCGAGGCGAATAAACCCAGAGAAGGATATCCCGTCAGGCGATCAACCCTGACCGGAAGGATCGCAACTCCGCATACGATTCATAACACCAGGAGAAATATACCCGGTCTATCTGGCTAAACATTCATATTTCCTAAAAATCCATCAGTATATGTGATGGACAACCATGACTGAGTGTTTTGTTAGTCCGAAAGGACATTACTCTACGAACCTTCCAGACGAAGGAACTGAACCCGCTTTATTCAGGTTCTAAGTACGATTCTTTCTCCGTCAAGCAGAGCAAACTTTTCTCTGGATTCTTTCCTGATACGACATATCTCCGGGTTTTTGAAGTCTCGAATTTCCTATCCAACCAGGAGGAATATCGATGAAAACCGGGGCGAACATTCTTCTTGCAAGTCTTACCGCTCAGGGAGTAAAAACCATTTTCGGGTATCCTGGTTCAACAGTTCTCCCGATATACGACGAACTTCAGAATTTTGATATTCAGCACATTCTGGTAAGGCACGAACAGGCAGCAGCTCATGCAGCTGACGGGTTTTCAAGAGCCGGGGGAGATGTTGGTATATGTCTGGCAACATCAGGACCAGGTGCATGTAATCTGGTGACCGGAATTGCTACTGCATACATGGATTCAGTCCCGATGATCGCTATTACGGGCCAGGTCCCCACCCATATGATGGGGAATGATGCATTTCAGGAGGCAGATATCACCGGAATCACAAGACCAATTGTCAAGCAGAATTACCAGGTAACACACCCGTCTGATCTCTGCGGAATTGTGTCTGAAGCTTTTCAGGTTGCAAAATCCGGAAGACCTGGCCCGGTTCTCATTGATATCCCCAAGGATGTCTCAACCGGTATGATTCCCAAAGATACCTCTGAGATGCAATGCAATTCCCATTACCGGCTTTCAGTCTCTGCTGATTATCAGGACTTCAGTATCAGGGCTGCAACGATGATTGCCGATGCAGAAAAGCCCCTTATCTATGCCGGAGGAGGAGCAATACATGCAGGTGCATCTGATGAAATTCGTATCCTTGCAGAAATGTGCGGAGTTCCCGTTACTACATCACTTCTGGGTCTCGGACTTATCCCATCAGACCATCCCCTGAATCTGGGAATGATAGGAATGCATGGAACCATAGCGGCAAATCGTGCAGTTGCGGAGTGTGATCTGCTCATCGCTATTGGAGCCAGGTTCTCGGATCGTGTCTGCGGTACGAGTGGGACATTTGCCCCGCATGCTTCAGTGATTCAGATCGATATCGATCCAAAGGAAATTGGAAAAAACCGGTCAATAGATCTTGGATGTATCGGAAATGCGAAACCCGTCCTTCAGAAAATCATCCAGCGACTTGCACATTCACCTATAACCAGGATGTGGATGAAACAGATTGATGAATGGCGAAGACAGTCATCCGATTATCTGGATCCCAATGATGGAATCCTCTATCCTCAGCATATCATCAGAACCCTTTCAACGTTGCTGAAGGGAAACGGTATCATCGTATCAGAAGTCGGACAAAACCAGATGTGGACTGCCCAGCATTTTCGGTTTTTTAGGCCTCGATCCTTTCTCACTTCCGGCGGGCTTGGTACGATGGGATTTGGACTCCCTGCTGCAATGGGTGCTCATTTTGCAAGACCGGACCAGGATATATGTGTGATAGCCGGAGATGGTTCTCTTCAGATGAATATTCAGGAGTTTGCAACTCTTGCAGAATATCAGATTCCGGTCAAGATATTTGTGCTCAATAACCAGTACCTGGGGATGGTCAGGCAATGGCAGGAGCTCTTCTATGACCGGAGGTATGCATTTACTGAACTTCCATCCATCGAGTTTACCCGGATTGCTGCAGCATACGGAATTGACGGGATAAAAGTTGAGACCCCTGATGCAGTTGAGCAAGCCCTACGTGCAGCACTCGATACGAAAGGTCCGTTTTTGATTGATTTCAGGATTGAACGTGAAGAGAATGTCTTCCCAATGGTTCCTGCGGGTGCACAAAGCCATGAGATGTTGTTGAAAAACCCCATATGATAAATGGATCCACCTGAATCGGGAAAAGTAGACAGATTCAGGAGGAACCTCTAAGGATTACCGGATCCTTTTTTTGGTGACAGAACAGAGGATATGACATGAACAGCACGATAAAATCACTAGCTATTCCCGGACTTGCCGGAGGTATGCTCTATCTTATTCTGACTTTTGTTGCGGATCTGCTTGCACAGCTGATTGCCCCGTATTCCATTTTTGATGTTCCCGGGATGCGGGAAATGAATGATCCGGTGATGATGCTCTATTTCCTTTACCCGTTTGTCTTCGCATTCATCGCTGCATGGACATGGACAATAATCCGTGGTTCTTTTCCTGCTGATCCGGTGCAGGGAGGTGTTCGATATGGTGCGGTACTCTTCCTTCTGATTGTTATCCCGAACATGTGGGTAATCTTCACCTCGATGACATATCCTACCGGATTTTACCTCTCAAACATCATCTCCGGCCTTATCGCTTATCCCGTTATCGGATACCTGAATGCCCGGTACAATCAGCCATAGCCTGAATATCCAGGAATAAACCCCCCCATTTTGATTCCTCATCAGGGATCAGAGGGGAAGATCTCCCGGTACCGCCGGACAGAACAGAGAGCCCGGATACCGGGTATCAATAGCCGGAATTATCTCTACGGAAGGATTCGATTTGGAAGAGAATTTTTCATCTCTGATACGGGGATGCTGAAGCCAGAAATGCCAGAAGAGACAGGCAATTTTCCCGGATGAGTGAAGAATCCGGACGGGTTCTGAGAGGAGAAGACTGCATGTTTACAGAAAGAGAGGGATAAGATCTGGACTCCATCTCAGTAGATTTCCGAACTCACCCTTAAAACTGGATCTGGTTACCAGGAATCATTTTTGTCCATCAACAACCCGGTAGGATCCGTTCGGAATACGAATCTCAAACCGGACTCCTTTCCCATACACCCCATTCTCCCGCATGGTAAGGCCGGTAATCGCTAAAATTTCCTGAGCCAAAAACAGGCCCATACCGGTGTGCTTTCCATATCCTCTCTCAAAAATAATCGCTTTCTCATTATCAGGTACCCCTATTCCGTCATCCTGATAAATAAGAAGCAGGTCTTCTTCATCCTGCTCGGAGGAAAAACAGATCGTTTTTACCTGTTCTCCATGCCGTATGGAATTATCAATGAGATTCTGACAAATGAGAGGAAAGAGCGGGTCAGCGTAAATTTCAATATTTTGAAGGCTGAAGGAAAATGTCAGATTATCATGGGAAGAATCTGACTGAACTTTCGCAAAGTTTGCCAGGAGATTATGCCAGACCGGTGATTTAATGCCAATGTCCTGATAATGCCGGGTGAATTCAATCTGTTTCCGTATTGTATCTGCAGCATGTTGCTCTTTTTGTATTATTCCCAGGAGGGCCGGATCCTTACACATATCATTAGATATTTCCAGATACCCAAGCAAGGCAGTAAGCTGATTCAAAATATCATGCCTGGTAATACTTGAGAGAAGATTGAGTTTCCGATTTGCAATCTGATAAGCCTTTTGAGCTTTTTCCAGTTCCTGCTTTTGTTCGACTTCTTCATCCCGAAAACAGTTCATACAATAGACAACCCAACCCACCATAAGGGCGACCACACAGAACATGATTGCCCGAAAGATTGAATCAGGAGATATGGATCCATCTATCAGATAGGTTACCAGAATATGCAAAAATCCAAAGAACAAAGCAACCCAGACTGCCCCTCTTTGATACCATATAGCGGCTATCACAATGATAATATAAAACAAGTGAGTGTAAACGATGGAAATCTTCAGGGTGTAATGGACAATATATTCAAGAACCACCCCGAGAAGAATAAAAATTACCAGAGACAGGGCTTTGGATCTGACGACAAGAACCTGGCAAAAGTCATCATACGGCCCTGGCATAATTATCGTAGTACATATTGGAAACAGGTACTTCTTATAATCTCTATCAATATCAGGGGGAAAGGTTCAGTGTGAAGATTACGAGGGTAGAAAAGCCCAAATTTCAACTCCCACGAATAATCGGGTCTAATTACTTTTCACGTCGGATGATATTTCAAAACTGCAGGAAATGCTGAAATGATGGAAATCATTTCCAGGTCAGGAACAGATATAATGCAGGACCTTCATATGATTGCAATAAGGGGCTATGTCTGGTGAGTGAACGTGAGTGAAAAGATTCACATATTATATGTTGACGATGACCCGGATCATCTGACCGTAGGCAAAAAATTACTTGAACGATATGAAAAGTTCACGGTCACCATCATAGCCGGAGCAGCCCAGGCTTTGGATCTTCTCAAAACCCAAACATTTGATGTGATCATCTCAGATTATCAGATGACCCATATGGATGGGAATGTATTTCTGAAACGTTTAAGAGAAACGGGGAACACAACTCCGTTTATCATCTTTACCGGAAGAGGACGGGAAGAGGTTGTTATTGAAGCTTTCAATAATGGTGTGGATTTTTATCTGCAGAAAGGTGGAGACGTAAAGGCTCAGTTTGATTATCTTACTACCAACATATGCCAGATCTTATCCAAAAGAACCTTTGAAAAGGAGCTTGCCAGAAAAAATGCCGAGCTGCAGGCAGCATATGAGAAGATTTCAGCAGCAGATGATGAACTTCGGGTAAGCCTTGAAAAACTCACCATTCAGGAACAGAAGACCCGTGAAAGTGAAGAACGGCTCCGGGTTCTGAGTGACAATCTCCCGAACGGGATGATGTACCAGTTGATAATCAAGCCTGATGGTACAAGGCAGTTTGTGTATGTGAGTGCAGGGGTAGAGAAGTACCATGGAGTTTCGATATCTGATGCCTTGCAAAATCCAAACCTATTATACGACCAGATACTGGAAGAAGATAAAAACCGGCTGATTCAGGTAGAAGAGGAATCCTGGAAGAATTTCTGTCCATTTACCTCGGAAGTTCGGTTTTATAATCCGCAGGGACTCATCAGATGGGCACTTATTCGATCAATACCCAGGGAATTACCTGGGGGATCCTCAATATGGGACGGATTTGTGATAGATATCACTGATCTGAAGACTGCGAAAGAAGCCCTGGAAAAAAGACTGCTCACCCTCACTCAGCCTCTGGAGACCGGGGGGATCACGTTTGAAGATCTCTTCAATATACAGGAAATCCAGCAGATCCAGGATGATTTTGCAAACGCTACCGGAGTTGCATCGATTATCACCTATCCGGATGGAACTCCGATAACAAAACCGAGTAACTTTACCCGTCTTTGCAGCGATATCATCAGAAAAACCGAGCGGGGTTGTGCAAACTGTTTTAAATCTGATGCGATCATTGGACGACCAAACCATGACGGCCCAATCGTTCAGCCGTGTCTGAGTGGCGGGCTCTGGGATGCCGGAGCAAGCATCATCATCGGGAACCAGCATATCGCAAACTGGCTCATCGGACAAGTGCGAAACGAAACCCAGAGCGAGGAAACGATTCGTTCGTATGCAAACCAGATCGGTGCTGATGAACAGAATGCCATCGAAGCATTCCGGGAAGTTCCTTCGATGTCATTAGGGAAATTTCAGGACATAGCAAAAACCCTGTTTTCCTTTGCAAACCAGTTATCCAGATCCGCCTACCAGAACATCCAGCAGGCACGGTATATTACAGAGCAAATAGCATCAAAGAACGAAATTCAGAAGAAAAACGATGAGCTACAGGCTGCATACGAACAGATCTCTGCCTCGGAAGAAGAACTCCGATCGAATTTTAACCGATTAAGCAAGCAGGAACAGATAATTAAAATCCATGAAGAACGTCTCCTCATGGCACAGGATATTGGCAGGACTGGTTGTTGGGAATACAGTATTGGAGAAAATACGATCTGGGGATCTGCCCAGGGACTCCATATCTTTGGATTTCCTAAAGTAGCAGGAGATTTTCCCATAGATAAGATTGAAGATTGTATTCTGGAAAAAGAAAAAGTTCACCAGGCTCTCGTCGATCTCCTGACCAAGGGAATAGAGTATAATCTGGAGTATCTTATCCATCCTGCCGACGGAGGAAAACAAAAATGGATCCATTCAATAGCCCGTATTGAAAAAGATTCACAGGAAAATCCCATACGAGTTCTCGGGGTCATTCAGGATATCACCGAGCAGAAAACGGCTGAACTTCTTCTGAAAGAAACCAATGAGGCATTTAAACAAGCTCAGAAAATCGGGAGGATTGGAAGCTGGACCTACGATCTGAAATCTGATCATATCACCTGGTCAGATGAATTATTCCGGATATTCGGGCATGAACCCGGGTCGTTGCTGCTCAAACTGGATATCATCAAGACGACATTCCACCCTGAAGACCTGGAGAAACATGATCGGATCCTCAGTACTGCCATTACTACTCACTACTATGAGCCTGCAGAATATCGGCTCATCTATCCGGATGGATCTCTTCATTATGTAAATGCAGATGGGATGGTTGAAGTCGATTTAAATGGTGACTCTATCCGGTTAATTGGAGTTGTTCAGGATATTACTGATCAAAAACTCGCAAATGATGAAATTCTGAAGAAGAATTTTGAACTCCAGGCGGCATATGAAGAGATTGCAGCATCTGAAGAAGAACTTCGGGCAAATCTGGAGGAAATAATCAGACAGGAGGATCTCATTCGCGAGAGTAAGGAAAGATTTCAATCGCTCTTTGATAATATGGTTGAAGGAGCAGCTCTGCATGAAATGATCCTGACGAGTGAAGGAGTGGCTGAAGATTATCGAATCATTGAAGTCAACCCGGCATTTGAGAGAAATCTCGGGTTATCAAGAGACTCGGTCATCGGAAAAACAAGTAAGGATGCATACGGTGTCACGGAACCTCCTTATTTGGATATATTTGTTCAGGTTGCAATGACAGGGGAACCCGTTTCATTTGAGACATATTACCCTCCAATGGAAAAGTATTTCGCCATATCAGTATATTGCCCATATCAGAGAAGTTTTGCTACCATTTTTGAAGATATCACCATCCGAAAGAACTCTGAAATCGCTCTTTTGGAAACTACTGCATACCTTGAAAACCTGATTCACAACGCAAATGTCCCAATCATTGTTTGGGATCCCTCGTTTCGCATCACCCGGCTGAATCAGGCATTTGAACTCCTGATTGGAAGATCTGCTGATGAAGTAATGGGAACATCCCTCGAACTCATGTTTTCACCAGAACAAGCCGAGCGATCGATTCAGCTTCTCAGGACTACGATGACCGGGGGCAGATGGGATACCACCGAAATTGATATTGTCCACAAGGATGGCACGATTCGTCACCTTCTGTGGAACTCATCTACCATCTATGCACCAGATGGAAAAACACCCGTTGCAACCATTGCTCAGGGTCAGGACATTACCAGGGAGAGAAATCTGGAGCAGGAAAAAGATGCTGCACTCACCCAGGTGATGCAAAATCTAGCCTATCTCTCCATACTCAACGATGAGATTCGAAATCCGCTCACTATCATTTCGTCATGTGCAGATTTGATCGATGATGCTCTTGTGAACGAACAGATTCGGGACCAGACACAACGAATTGATACGATGGTTACTCAACTGGATAGGCGATGGATAGAGTCTGAAAAGATCCTTTCCTATTTACGAAAACATCATCAGATTCATCTCACCTCATCATCAGATACCAAAAAACCGTGATAGATGCCCTTTTGAACAGTTCTATTCGAGCAAGGAAAAAAGTAACCTAAAGGTTTTGGAGGATTTGGTCCCCGATTTTCTCCAGGAAAAGAGGGATTATTCCCGAATCGAGAACCGTTTCATCTCATTATTGGTTACCGAAACGACGGATTCAATCTCTTCGATGATCTCGGTTATCTGGGTTACGACTGCAAGAGCTTCCTCTGCAGTTGCAGATGAACTCAGAGCTCCCTTTGCAGTTTCTTTCACGAGATCGCTCATCTCATGAACACTTGCAGTAATCTCCTCAAATGATGCAGCCTGCTCTTCGGTTGCACCAGCGACACTCTCCATATTCGTACTGATCGATTCAACAGCCCGGGTCAGATCATCAAAGATCTCCAGGGTATTATGCACGGATTTTGTCCCTTCCGTAACCGCCTGATTTGCTTCTGATATCGCTTCGACTGCAGACTGGGTCTTTTTATCAAGAGTCTCAATCATCGATGTGATCTTCAGAGCAGAATCTCCAGTCTGATTTGCCAGAGATTTCACCTCATCAGCAACCACAGCGAACCCCAGACCTGCATCACCTGCCCGTGCCGCTTCGATTGCAGCATTCAGGGCAAGAAGGTTTGTCTGATCAGAAATACTGGTGATAATATTGATGATCTTGCCAATCTCATGCATCTGGTTTTTAATTTCAGCGATAATGACTCCGGCCTCCTGAGAAGTTCGCATTATACTCTCCATCCCCTGCTGTGCATCAGCAATCTGGATGACCCCCGACTTTGCAAGAGAGTTTGCATGAGATCCTGATTGTGCCACTGATTCTACATTCGCTGAGACTGAGGAGACCGTGATCGTCAGATCTTCCATAGCCTTGAGAACCTGAACAATTCCTTCTTCACTGCGTTCTGCAATATTCTGCGTTTTTTCCGCATTATTTGCAATCAGGGAAGCTCCTCTTTTCACATCATCGATCCCGGAGGTAGCCATCCGGGCATTTTCAGATAACTCAGTCATCTGAACATTTACCGTTTTGAGGGCGACAGAAATTTCTCTGCCGATTGCATCGAGAGCATCCTTGAATGCGATAAAGTCTCCTTCTGCAATAACCTGATTCGAGAACCGGGCATCAAAATTACAGTTTGCATATTCTTTGGAAAGTCTGATCGCTTCATCGAGTGGCTGGATAAGTGCATCCAGTGTGGCATTAAATCCGAGAATGATATCATGGTATGAACCCTGAAGTCCCTGAGTATTCCCACGGAAAGAAAGCTCTCCACCAGAAGCTTTCACCGAAATTCCCTGCAGTTCGTCAATGACCTTTCTGAGTGCACTGACTGTACCCATCAAAGCCGGACTGATCTGATCCCGGTCACCTTTTGGCGTGATTTCCATGGATACATCACCCAGGGAAATCCGTTTCATCGTGCCGACAACATCATGCTCCAGGAATTCACAGAAATTATCAAACATCTTGGCCAGATAGCCGATCTCATCTTTTCTCTGAAAATTCAGACGCTGGTTTATCTCCCCTTTATTCATCCGGGTAAACTGGGTAACTACCTGGTTGAGCGGGCTGGTGATGCTTCGGGTTAAGAATACAGCGAAGGCAAGGGAGATAGCAAACACGAGCACTGCCAGAACGGTCATAATCAGGATTGAAGCATCTTTGGTTGCTTTTGAACTGGCTGCCTTATCTGCGGCTTCATGCAGGTTGGCATTCTTTAACTTGAGAAACGTATCAGCCGTAGCTCTTCGGGCATTTGCGTGACGCCCGCCATTTGAAATCGATTTTTTCGCTTCGTCTATTTTTCCTGCGTTCTGAAGGTCAAAGACTTCCTGTGCTGCAGCTTTGTAGTCGGTCCATTGTTTCTGGAAAAGCGTAAAATCGTCCTGCACTTCAGGAGATAACTGGTGATCCTTGAACTTTATCAGAAGGTTTTCAATATTCTGAGTTTCATTTTTCATCCTGCTTTCATCAGATGAACGTTCTTCAGGGACGGCAACAGAGCGAAAAACCAGAGAACGAATTGAATTTAATGATACCTCAGTATTAGCGATCTCAAGCATCGGGACCGTGTTTTCGGTATACATCTTATCCATATTGCCATAGATCTGTTCCATCTGAATAGAACCAAATATTCCAACCGAAAGCATGAGGATACACACAATAATGAATCCTCCAATGAGTTTTTTTCCAATTCGCAAATCGTCAATATATTGAAATGATACCATAATTTCTCCGGGGGGATTGCAAAGCCGGGGGTTGTGTTCTGTGATTATAGAGAGAAATCTATCTAACTTTTTTCTCTATATCTTCTAATTGTCTATGGAGTATTTGGAGATTGCGCACCGTGTCTAATTTTTTCACCTGCCGATATTTTTGTATGAAAACCGGCATCATTATGGTTTTCTTCTACTGAGGATAGTCCGGTATCAAGAAGATATTTATCAATATCATAACAAGAACCGACATACCCAAGAAAATCACCATTATGATTAAATAATGGGTTACCAAAGTCGGTGATCCAGTGATAGGAACCATCATTATGATGCAGACGGTACATCAGGCAAAAAGACTCTCTCTTTTCAAAGGATTTCAGATACTGCGATACACAACGATCACAATCATCCGGATGCACCCCTGACACCCATCCATCCCCGAGTTCCTCTTCAAGGGATCTCCCGGTAAACTCCAGCCATGAGAGGTTAAAATAGTCACATTTTCCATCAACCCCTGATCGCCAGATCGGGTTGGGGAATTTATCCAGCACATTCAGGTAATAAGAAAGGGATCGGGAGATCATATCCTGATAGCCTTTAATTTCGGTTACATCACGAGCTGCGGCAAATACTCCCTGCACCCTCCCTTGTTCATCCCGGTATACCACGGCATTATATAATACCGAGATGGTGTGACCATCCTTATTGATCATGTCGAGGGGATAATCCCTGACAACTCCCTTTGAAAAAACCTGTTGGTATCCAGAATCTGCTTTATCAGGCTCAGTAAAGTAGGAATTAAAACTAGTGCCGATCAGTTGATTGCGAGAGTATCCTGTCGCTATTTCTGTAGCTTTATTCACATCGGTGATTTTTCCATCAGGACCTATCGTAACCAGGGGGTCTGGACTGACTTCAATCAGGGTCCGATTATATGCACTTGCATGGGCAAGTTCCTTTTCAGCCTTGAGTCGATCAGATATATCACGGGTAATTGTTGAAATAATTGGCATTTGTCCAGGCATTCCCTGATGTGAAAGAATTACCTGTGATACCGGAATATCGGTTCCGTCAGCAGATATCAGAACGGTATCCCCCATCCATGAGCCTTGGTTTTGTGCAGTTATATGACCAATATTGCTGTTCTCCAGGTACTCTGGTTTAATAAACAAATCTTTATTTAAGGTCGTAATATCTGTATATTCAGAAATTCCCAGGATTTCTTTCCCGGCACGATTCAGATATATGAGGTTTCCATCCGGATCTTCCATTGAGATGAGGTCCGGAGTATACTCAATAATGGAGAGGAGTTGTTTCTGCTGGAGTTCTGCCACGATCTTTGTGGTGATATCTCTCGCAATTCCCCGGAACCCTTGAAATATATCGGATTTGAAGACAGGAACTCCGGTTATCTCTAACCAGGCATATGTTTCATCCTTCTTAATAATGCGAAATCTCAGGGAGTCCACAGGAATATTATTCAGTTGGGAACTCTCAAATGCTTCTCTCACCTGCTCATATTCATCTGGAGGAAGGAAATCTTTTGGAATATTTCCAATAATCTCTTCTGGTTCATACCCGAGTAACGAGCGAACACGACCATTCACAAAGACGAATTTTTTCTCATTATCAATCTCCCAGACGATGTCACTTGTTGATTCCGTGAGATTTCGATAAAGTTCCTCCCGCTGTTTTAATTCTTTTTCCAGCACCCTTCGTTCATCGATCTCTTTGCGGAGCTGACTGGTAACTTCCCGGAGATCTTCAGTTTTTTGATGGAGAAGGCTTTCAACTCCTGACTGATACATCTCGATTTTACTTTCATCGGATTTTTTATCAGAGATATCCCACCCATAACCATGGTACCCAAGTATCTCCTCACCTTTTTTCCGGGTATGGAAGATCCATTCCTGCCAGCAGAGGGAACCATCATTTTTTATCACCCGAACAGGAAACTTGTCTGATATCAGACTCCGGGATTTACTGATGCTTTTTAGGATGGATTCCTGATCTTCAGAAGAAACTAACGGAATTCCCCGGGTGCCAAGGAAAATTTCAGGGGGTTTTCCACAGTATTCGCAAAGAACTTTGTTTATGGTCACTACCTGCCAGTCAAAGGAGAGTTCAACATAGAATTCATGCATTTCATCAAGGAGAGCCGTATGTCGGGACAAAAGGCGATCATATTCAATGAATCGTTCTTTTCGCATACGGATTTGCGAGCACAGGAGGCCGGCACCAGTTGACCCATCATCAAAAATACAGGAAACCAACTGGATCCGAACAGGCAAACCCTTTATATTGTATTCTTCCTCTGATGTGTTGTTGAGAGATCCATCCAGAATAGATCGGATCTGATGTAATAATTCGGGGCTGAAAGTTGAGTGAGCAGATACATCCAATAGATGTTTTCCCAGGATTTGTTCCGTTTTAATGCCAAAAATTTCTTCTCCGCATCCATGACAGTGACGAATATTCAGGGATTTATCTATTCCCAAAACGATATCTTCATTGAGAAGGGATAAAGATTGAAAGGGAATTTTGTTTGATAATCGGTATATTTTGATGTTGCCATAGGAACGAAGCTCCAGTCTTCCCTGCATATGAAGAATTGACAGATATTTCGCCACCAGGTTTCTATTCAGATCCAGGTCATGAGCAATTTCCTGGATGCTGGCTCCATGAATCTGAGTTTTCAGATATTCGATGAGAACCGGAGTGGGACCCATGTCATCATTCCGGGAACGCATATTGGATTAGTGGTGATCAACATAATATAAACATACCTAAGTGCCACGCGATGATGCATGTAATATCAATTGATATAATACTGAATATTCCATACTAAAGTGCGAACGTTCTATTGCCGTGCATTCATAGTGCCCATATATTCGCGGGGGATTGAAACCATTATGGTAAATAAAGAGGAAATTTCACGATTTGACCTTTCAGATGATCAAATCGCTAACATGAGCGCAGATGAGATGAAAGGATACATAGCGGCATTACGCTATGAGCGTTCACAGTTTGTTCGTGATATTCACCAGCTTACGACGGCCTGCAGTGAGGGGGATCTGCAGGTGAAGATGGATACCAGTGAATACCTGTCTGATCTGCAGTCAGCCGGAGACGCAGTGAATCAGATGATTCATGATCTCTATACTCCCATCCATCTCGCATCAGAATACATCGGTGATATCGCTCATGGGAAAATCCCTGAGAAAATAGAAACGGTTTTTTCAGGTGATTTCAATGTCATCACAAATAATCTCAACACCTGTATCGATGCCATTAATCTCCTTGTCAGTGATGCAGGGATGCTTGCGAAAGCTGCAGTGGAAGGAAAACTCGAGACCAGGGCAGACGCAACAAAACACCAGGGAGACTTCAGGAGGATTGTAGAAGGAGTGAATGATACCCTTGACTCAGTAATAAATCCTCTCAATGTCGCAGCAGATCACGTAGATCGTATCAGTAAGGGGGATATCCCCGTAAAAATTACTGACTCATACAACGGGGATTTCAACGTCATCAAGAATAATCTCAACACCTGTATCGATGCCATTAATCTCCTTGTCAGTGATGCGGGGATGCTCGCGAAAGCCGCAGTGGAAGGAAAACTCGAGACCAGGGCATACGCAACAAAACATCAGGGAGACTTCAGGAAGATTGTAGAAGGAGTGAATGATACCCTTGACTCAGTAATCAATCCTCTCAATGTCGCAGCAGATTACGTAGATCGTATCAGTAAGGGAGACATCCCCGTAAAAATTACTGACTCATACAACGGGGATTTCAACGTCATCAAGAATAATCTCAACACCTGCATCGATGCGGTTAATCTCCTGGTCAGCGATGCAGGAATGCTTGCAAAAGCCGCAGTAGAAGGGAAACTTGATACAAGGGCTGATGATACCAAACATCAGGGAGACTTCAGGGAAGTAGTAAAAGGAGTCAATCAGACGCTTGATTCAGTCATAGGACCCCTCAATGTTGCCGCTGAATATGTGGATCGGATCTCCAAGGGAGATATTCCTCAAAAGATCACCGATTCATACAATGGGGACTTCAACGAGATCAAGAACAACCTGAACACCTGCATCGATGCGGTTAATCTCCTGGTCAGCGATGCAGGAATGCTTGCAA